>PNHW01000002.1:23590-205211 GCA_002871995.1 Gleimia europaea | reverse complement strand
CTGCCGCGCCGCCTAGCATTGCCGTGTTTGCGCCCGTCTGGGCAAGCGGGGCGGACGTGGCGCTATTCGTAGTGCCACTGGTCGTAGTGGGTGTTGTGGACGGCCTGGCCGTCGCGGTTTGTGACTGGGCCGGTTGGGCCGGTTCTACCACCGCGCTCGGCATGGTCGTAGCCTCGCTGGTCGCCTCAGTTGAAGGCTCACTATCAACCGTTGTCGCCTCAGTAGTTGCCTCGGTTGTGGATTCAGTAGTCGCCTTAGTCGTTGCTTCGGTTGTGGCCTTAGTAGTCGCTTCGGTAGTTGCCTCGGTCGTCGCCTCAGTTGTAGCTTCTGTCGTCGCCTCTGTAGTCGCTTCTGTGGTCGCCTCAGTTGTAGTTTCTGTCGTTACTTCCGTAGTCGCTTCTGTCGTCGCCTCGGTAGTCGCTTCCGTAGTTGGTTCGGTTTCGGGTGGTGTGGGCTCCGGCTGGGTAGTGTCAAACTCAATTTCCTGTTTCCGGGTTGCCTCACTCGTGTCTTTGCCGGGGCCTGTGCGTACCGAGGTTAGCCCGTTAGCATCGATTTGGATAACGAGAGAGTAATAGCCGGTCATGATTTCAATTTCGGCTTTAACAGTGCCAACTCCGGTAGATTTCCAGGGTATTTGGAAGCCTTCGCTTGTGCTTTCGCCTTGCCACGTTTTAGTGCCATTGTCTTTGAATACTGCCGGGCCATCTAGTGTGGCCGTGGCTTTAAGTCCTTGACTGGCCTTGCCTAGGGCGTTGATATAGCGCAGGTTAATAGTGCCCTCGGACGTGCCTGCGCCTTGGACGGTTGGCGAGCCGAACTTTTCGGGCGATGCATTTACTGCTTGGTTAGCGTATTTTTTGGCCAGTTCCACCACATCGGGGTGTTCTTGCTGCATGGCGGCCGTGGCCTTGGCGGCGCGCTCACGCGCGGGCCGAAGCAATTCTGAGTTCGGGTCGTGGCGAGGGTCGAGCGCATATGCCGAAGCGTCAAAGTTGAGCCGGTTAAGTAGTGATATGGCGGCGCGAGACTCGGGGGTATTAACAGATTCGTAGGTGGCTAGAATCCACCCCATTTGCGTGCCCGTCACACTGAGTTGGGGGTCTTGGTGGTTATCAACGTTGGTTGTGTTAAGAAAGTAGCCTTGCGAGTTGTAAGGGATTTTATTGGTGAAGATGGTGGACCAGATGAGGGGGTCATGTCCGTCTGGGTTTTTCAATCCTCCAAACCACACCAGATTGTCATCGATTTGTAGGTGGTAGCCTTGCCCAACTTCTTCCAGCGGATCACCTTTTAACATGGGTGGTTGGGCGTTAGCTGCGAGTCCTGCGCTTGTAGCTAGTACGGCGGCGGCCGTGAAGGTCATTGCCGTAGTTTTTATGAGTGTTTTGAGTCTAGACACTGTTTTTCCTGTTCGTAACCGGTGTTTGTTTCAGTCCGTGTTTAGGACTTCACCTATTACGTAGAGCGTGCGCGCACAGTTAAGGCCCACACCTTCTGGCGTGGGCCTTAACTGTTAATAGAGGGCGCGGGGTTAGTTCTCGCGTCGCTTAGATGCAACGGCGGCTGCTCCACCTGCGGCTAGTAGCGCGGCAACGCCGCCTAGCACTGCGGTGTTCACACCGGTCTTAGCCAAAGCCGAGCCGCCACCAGAGTTGTCAGCGGCTGCGAGCTTAATGGTCTGATCCTTGTCGTTTACATCCTCGTGGGTGCCCACTAGCTCTCCATCAACGTCGTAGACGTATTCGAAGGCAACGAGTTCAGTGTTTGCCATGCCGGTAGTGTCCAGGTTGGCTACTACCTTCCCGCAGTCTTGCGGGGTTTGTGGCGTGAACTTAGCGGTTGCTTCGTATTCCTTACCGCCTACCTTGACCATCTTGCCGGTGGTCTTGTTGTGAATCTTGAGCTTGAGGGTGTACTCGGTGCCGGGAACGAGTTTTTCGTTCGCGTCACACACCTTGTCAATCAGCTTGGTGTCCTTGCCAGGCTTCAACGTCTTTTCACCGTTTTCTCCGGTGAAAGTGGTCTTTAGCTTCGGTCCAGGCTCAAACGTGATTGTCTGGTTCTCATCGGTAATGTCAGCATGGATAGTGATGGACTTGCCCTCATGGAATAGTTCCTCGAAGGCAACAGTGGTCTTACCAGCAAACAGGGCCGCGTCTACCTCAAAGGCGACTTCGACACTACCGTTAGCGGTTTCAGGCGTGAACTTCGTGGTCGAAGTGATTTCCTTGCCCGCACCGTCAAGCATGGGCTTGCCGGTTTCTTTATCCATGAGCGTGCCAACTACTTCGTATTCCTTACCGGGTTCAAGGTTGGTGTAGGTAACCACGTCGGTAAGGGTGCGTGTGCCGTATCCAGGGACCGGGCCGCGCTTGTTCTCGTACATGAGCGTGGTGTGAATACCAGGCTCACCTGCGATAGTGAACTGCTCGGTAACGTCCTCAACAGAAGTGGCTAGCGGGGCTACGCGGTCATCACCAGCGAAGGTAGAGATGAATACGTAGGTGCCAGCTACTAGCTTGCCGTCCGCACCAGTCTTAGCGATCCAGGAAGTATCACCAATGCTGGGGTAGAAGCCGTTCTTGGCTGGAATGGTGACGGTTTCACCGATCTTTTCAGCCTTGTCACGGTTCGCCTCCGTTACTTCAAGTCCAGCGGGGAAGAACAGCACCTCGTGAGAGATTTCTTTCTCGTCTGCCTTAAAACCGGCAGCGCCTTCAAAGTTAGGGTGATCCTTGGGCATGCCGGTTACAAACACGTCATCTACCAGGTAAGTACCAGCCTTGGTGTCACGCACACTCAGCTGAGAATCAATCTGGGCGGGGTGCCTTACCGACGTGGTTTCCTCGGCTAGACCGTAACCATCAACAAAGTCGGCCTTAATGTACTTAGACCAATCAGCGTCTTGGTCATCGGCCTTTACTTCCCACACCCACGTGTAGAAGCCGTCCTTGGGAGCGGCACCTGCGTTAGCGGTAATCACCGTTTCAGGCCCTTCTGCCTTGACGGTGACGGACTTGATTAGCTCTGCGCCTTCCGGCACGGTATCGCTCTGTTCTGCCGGTGCTAGTGCGGATACGTAGTAGACGCTTGCACGGTAGTTCACGGGCACATTGGTGCCATCGATGTTGAGCCACTTGCCGTCCCCGTAGTTCGGGTCAGCGTTTGGAGTGAACGTGTCAGTTAGTTCAACGCCACTGTCGATGACCTTAGCGGTATCCACATTTGAGAGGCCTTGGGGGCGGAAATCGAAGATGACATCCCAAGTCGGAGACTCAACACGCTTAGAAGTCGCCTTCGAAACGTCGTAAATTACGTCCTGGTTACCACCACCAGGCGACGCTTTACCAAGAACAGGCGCAGGAATATTCCCGTACTCGACGTTGTAATTTGCTTTGCCGTTTCCGGTTGAGTGCCACTTAATCCCGTCAATGCGGTGCCCAGGAGTAGTGCCTTTGTAAACATTAGTGCCTGTTGCATCGAACACCGCAGGACCATTTAGCGTAATGGTGTACGGGTATCCAGCGATAAAACTACCATTAGCGTTCTTTAAGCCGAACCCGTCTATGGTGCCGTACATGCCATTATCAGTGGTTGCTTCCCCCGCTTCCCAGCCAACAACACCGGCAGCCTTGGCTTCTGCAACCATTTGGCGGGCGCGGTTTTGAACGTTCGCGGGCGTTAGCTGGAGCAGCTCGTTCACGTTCTGCTGAGAGGCGGCCGCGCCGAACTGTGAGCTTTCAAAGTTCACGTGTGCAAGGAAACCGGTAGCTGCCGCGTCCACGTCAGTATCGGAATACTCTAGGGACTTCGGGGTCCATTTCTTCATGATGTACGCCATCTGAGCAATGTTCACGCTCAGATCGCCCGGACGGTTAAGACTAGGCTGGCTAGTCAATTCTCCGGGGGTGACGGCAACTGCTGCCGAGGGGTTTACTGCGTCGGCCTGGATACAAAGACCGGGCACGGGCTGGCCTTGGTAGGGAATCCAGGTGCCAAGCCAGCCAACACTTCCTCCAATAGGCACGCCGCGCACCCAAGAGCCTGCCGCGTGAGCCGGTAGGGCACTTAGAGAGCCTGCAAAGACAAGCGCAAGCGCTGTAAAAGCCAGAGCTAGCCGGTAGGCCAGTCCTCCCTTAGTGGCGCGAGGCGCGTCTTGAGCGTGCGTGGTTATAGGAATACTCATTACTACTCCACTTTCATATAGGTTTGATGATCGATCACGAAACCCATTCAGGGGCTTCACCTATTACGTAGGGTGTGCGCGCACAAAGTAAGGGGGCACCCGGTCGGGTGCCCCCTGGACTCATCGGATTCGCAGGTTGCTAGTCACATCCAGCGATACATCCGTGATCGTTCGTCCAATTTCCATTCTCATCTGGCTGCACCTGGTGGTGCCAGCTTCCGTCGTCGGTGGCTTGTATCCATTCGGGGAAGTTTGGGTTGTAGCAGTATTGCCCGCCGCCGCACACGTCGTTACTACCGGAGCCGCCGTTGCCGCCAGTGTTCCAGTCGCTGTAGCCGCCGCCGCTGTAGTCATTGCCGCTGTAACCGCCGTCGTAGGTTTGTTCGTAGCCGCCTGAGCTTTGCTCTTGTTGCGCTTGTTGGGCTTCTGCTTTGGCTTTCGCTGCGTCATTTACGGCCTTGGTTGCTTCGTTCAAGGCTTTAGCACTCTTACTCGCCTCGTCAGCGCGAGTAAACGCGGTCTCAATGTCGGTCACGGCCTCTAGTGTTTCTGGTTTGGCTTGGTCGATTGCTTTAGCTTCTTTTAGCGCAGCATCAAGCTTGTCGGTCGCTTCTTTTTCTACGCCTTCACGGTTAGCTTTACCGGCCGTCTCGATTGCCTCGTTAAGGTTTTTTACTGCCTGGTCAAACTCAGTTGCGGCTTTGCCCGCGACTTCTTCGCGCACGTCTTTGAATGAAGCGGTGAGCTTGTCGAGTACGCTTTGCGCCTGCTCTTGCGCGGCTTTAACCGCGCTTGCGGCTTGCTTGGCTTTTTCCCGTCCTAACGTGGAGGCATCCTGGGCCTCAACGCTTGAAAGTGCGTCTGCTTCTTCTACCGCTTCGGCAAGGGTCTTAGTGTCGATGTCTTTTGCGCGCTGCGCTGCGAGTTCAAGTAGCGCATCCGCCTGCGTCTTGGTCTGGTCTAGTTCGGTTAGGGTTTGCTGGTAATCTGCCTGGGCTGTTTGGTATTGCTCGCGCGCGTTCTTAGTATCGGCCTGGGTTTTCCATGCCAACCCAACCGCTACTAGCACGGCGATGAGTGCTACGGCGATGGTGGCAATAATGGGCGGGCGCTTATACCAAGCCGGTTTAACCCTAGTGGCTGGCTCGCTTATCGCGGCATTGGTTGTTTCTTGTGGTGGAGTGTTGGGCTGGTTGGTGCTCATGGTGTTTTCCTTTACCTGTGTTGGTGTCGAGTCTAGTTGATTGGTCCGCGTGGTCCGACTGGTAGGGTGCCGGCTCCGCGTGGTTGGACTGGTGTTTGTAGCCTTGTTCGGGCTTGCGTGTTGTAGGCGATGAGGGCTTGTTCTACCCATTTGCTCCATGTGGTTGGGCCATCGTTGGCGAGGTCGGCTATGAATAGGCCGCGTGCTTCGTCTGCTACTTTTTCATTTACGCGCACAGTGATCTTTTGGTTGCGGTCTTGCTGTGGCCTTGGTGTGGGCCTGTTTTCTTGCGGCTCTGCTACGGTCTGGTTGATTACGCTTTGTCCAGCTAGGGCGCTGCGTCTGGGCTGGGGCTTAGTCATTGGTTTGTCTTTCTGCGAGTTTTCGCATGTGTTTGCGTAGTCGGTTTATGGCTTGCGCGGTTTGTGATAGGCGGGTTTCGAGCTGGAGTATTTGTTCAAAGTCTTTAGTGTCTAGCACTTGTTTGACTTGCTCTGCCCACGTGTAAGGCCCTGCCGCGATGCGTTCTGGTTCGATCCAGTATTGGAGGAAGTTAGATATTCTTACCGTGTCGTTGTAGAGCAACTTAAGGTAGATTTCTTTATCTTCAAGGCTTGCCTGGTTGTATGAGGCTAAGAGTTGTTTGTTACTGATTCGACTCATTGTTTGCCTGCTTGGTGGTTTTGGATTGCGTGTAGGTATTGGGTGTAGATGTTGGCTAGTTCTGCTGCTTCTTGTGTGGGCCATTGTTCTAGTGGCTTACTGGCTTCCACACTGTCTGCGATCGCTACCCGTTTGGGGATGGGCGGGTTGAAGATTGTCAGGCCGCGTTGTTCTACTTCGTGGGTTAGCTCGCTCATCCAGTGCTCGCCACTGGTGGTGCGTGCTTCGTGTTGGTTAATGATGATTCCCCCGATTGTGAGTTCGGGGTTGTAGTAGGTGCGAATCTGGTAGATGGAGCTAAGTAGTCGGGCTAGTCCGTTGGCGCTCCACAGCTTGGAGTGCGTGACGATAAGGGCAATATCAGTGGCGGTTAGACCGTTGATTGTGAGTTGGTCGAGTGATGGTGGGCAGTCGATGAGACACAAGTCGTAGTGGTGTGCGACTTCGTTCAGGGCGGCGCGTAGCCTGCTTTCACGCCCGGCTCCTGCTACTACTAGCTCGTCTCTTACTACTGGTAGGGCCTCGCCCGTGGTGGGCACTAGGTCTACCCCGTCCCATAGGCCAGGTACGGTGACTTGGTTTATGGGTAGTTGTGTTCGGTTTGAGAGCACGTCGGCCAACCCTGTAGCGTCCTCGTCTACTGGGTGGTTTGCGAGGCTACTGGTGATGTTGCCTTGTGGGTCTAGGTCTACGACTAGCACGCGCATGCCTTCAAGCACGGCGGCGCGGGCTAGGTGATAGGTGGTAGTGGATTTACCTACCCCACCTTTTTGATTACAAAGCGAGATGGTGAGCATCATTGTCTCCTTGGGCGTAGAGGTTTATTAGTTGCCATCATTGCCATAGTTGCTGGCAATGCCGGCATTGCTGGCAGTTAGAACAAATAGTTGTTGAACACGTTTGGTAGTAGGTCCAGAGCTTGACGTTGTAGGCGTACCGAAACGTTCATGTATAGCGCGGTTGTTTGTAGGTTTTCGTGACGCATAAGGGTTTGAACTACGCGCGCGTCTACTCCTGCTTCGAGTAGTGCCGTGGCGAAATAGTGGCGCAGCTGGTGGGAAGTCATTTTTATACCCGCTCGCGCGAAGGCGTTAGAAATACTTGAACCAACTGCCCGACGTTCTACATGCGTGTTAGGGCACGTGGGAGAAGGGAACCACCAGCCACGTAGAGGGTATTGTTCAGCCTCATGCAAGATGATGGGGTGCACCGGTAGCGTGGCAGTTTTATCGCCTTTTCCAACCACGGTTATCATTCCGGTTGAGTGATCGAAGTCTTGTCCGCGTATCTTTGCTATCTCGTGGACTCGCAGCCCGGCAAAGGCAGCTAACATGATGCGGGTGCGCGTGGCAGGACGTAGAGGCGACATGAGCACCGTTCGGAGCTGCTCATCCGTGATAGGGCGCGGTTGATACTTAGGGCGTTTGGGTGACGCGACGCGGGACATGGGATTGTCCTCACGGTGATTACTGATAACTAGCCATTGGTAGAAGGCTCGCAGATGCACGTAATATGCGTGGCGGGTGATCGCAGACGGTAACGCGGCAAGCCACAAAGTAATGTCGTCGAAATTGGCTACCTGAGCGTTCACCCCCGTTTGTCGAGTGAATTGGTCTACAACTCGCAATCGTTCATCAATCGTCCTGGGCGATAGAGAACGTGCAGACATCTCTACAGTCCATAGTCGTGCTAGTTGTTCGAAGGGAATAACAGTTTTGAGCATGACTAAAGTTTCGGCCATTAACGTTGGCAAGCGTGCCCAATTGTTGAAAATCTGGGCATTGCTGGCATTGCCGTCATTGCTGGCAATGCCATAGTTGCCAGCATTGCCATAGTTGCTGGCAATACGATTAAAAAGAAAAGTGAAGGGCAGGGCCAGTGCAGATACGAAGCCGAGAATGTATGGGATTGCTCGGCCAACTTGTAATGAATAGGTCGTGGGTTCGATTCCCACAGGCGGCTCTGAGCTGGCCCCCGCGAAAGCGGGGGCTTTCGCGTGTCCGAGAGAATGATTACTGTAGCGGGCGCTTTCTCCCGTGCCCAGCAGGCGCCGGACAGGGGCATCACCGGACAAAGCATGTGTCTATTAGTGAAGTGTTGTTTTCAGTCTGAGCTTTTGTTGTGGGTATGCGAAACTGCGGGTTTAGCTTGTTTCAAGCCGTAAAGATAGTGCATCTTGTTTAACCAAGGGCTGACGTGGTCGGCCGCGGTGGCGTTGCATCGTTTAGTATGGCTACAGGCGCACTTGGATTGTTTGGTCGAAGGTTACTGAATAATTGGGTGCAGGCGTTGGTGTAACTCTGATCAGTATTGTGTGGTTTGTCGGCACTGCAGTTAGGTTCTAGCATGCGCAAAGTGACCATGCGAGATGTCGCCGAGAAGGCGGGGGTCTCTATCTCGACCGTTTCATTAGCATTGCGTAATGACGAGCGGATAACGCCTGAAACTCGTAAAGAAATCCATGATCTTGCAAACAAAATGGGATATTCGCGTGATATCGCTGGCACTTTGCTGCGGATGGATAAGGCCAGAATCATTGGGGTTGTTGGGCAGTTAAACCAGGAGCTGCACTCGGAGTATGTTGCCCGGATGCACGAAATTGCAAGCGAAGAAAGCTTCCAGCTAATCTCCCAAGATGCGAACGTTTACGGCGGCTATGAAGCTGCGTTCAACCGACTTATGCAACTACGGGTCAGTAATCTGATTGCGGTCAACCCTAGCTTTCTAGACATAGAAGTGTCGTCGGCCATTCCCTCAGTTGTAATAGGGCAGGCGTCGCCCTTCGACGGGGCAGACCTCGTGCGCTCATCTAACGAGCAGGGCATGTTAAAGCTCGTTGACCACCTGGTAAATCTGGGCCACAGGCAGGTTCTATATCTGGATGGCCCAGCAGGCATTTCCGCGCCATGTCGTCGCGATTCCATGCGCAATGCGGCCACACGCTGCGGTGTTGAAGTGACGGTAGTCCCGTCAGGTAACACGATGGATGACGGTTTTAGAGTGGGCAACGAACTAGTGGAAAGAGGCCTGTTCGTCCCTAGGAGTGCAGCTACTTCCTCAACCCAAAATAGTCCAACCGCGCTGGTGTGTTACAACGATCAATGTGCGCAGGGCGCCATCATTGCGTTGAACAGATCTGGTATTTCAGTACCTCACGATGTGTCCGTAGCAGGATTTGATAACTCCTCTATCGCGCAGTCAAAGGCATTTGATCTTACGAGCGTGGACAGAGGAGTGAACGAAGTGTCAGCTCTGGCGATCAATTTGGCGATTGAGCGTCATGAATACCCGGAGCTGTCCCCGAGAGTGCGTGAAGTTCCCACAACCCTCGTCGTTCGTAGCTCAACCGCGCCAGCGACGCAACGTTAGTTTTAGCGCCAAAAAAGGGGCCTAGTTTTCTGAAAAATTATTTTGTGAAAGAAAAGCTTGACGTGTGTTCAAACGTTTGAATACTATTGTCCTTACAAAACGGATTGAACAATTCTTTTGCTTTTGCCTGCAAAGGAGCAGGCCGTAGTAACTAGGAGGATCCTCGAATGGAACGCAGAGGACTTTTTGCAATAAATAGAATCGCGCCGGGTGGCATTCCGATCAGTCACCAGCGCAAAAGGTGGCTACTGGAATTTATGAAGGTGTATGCCGTGCTGGTCATTGGCTACGGAGCCTTTTACCTTCTGCGAACAAACTTCAAAGCAGCACAGCCTGAGCTCATTAACCAAGCAGGTTTTTCAACTACAGAACTAGGTATTATCGGATTCGCATTCTCCCTAACATACGGGTTCGGTGGCCTCTTTCTTGGTTTCTACTTCGACGGTCGAAATACTAAGAAAGCGCTCGGCTTCCTGGTTACGGCAGCGGGCATACTTTCTGTAATCATCGGCCTTGTGCTGATGACCATGCGTCACCCATACGGCTTCTTGATTCTGCTATGGTCCATAAATGGATTGTTTCAAGCCCCAGGCGGCCCGTGTTCTAACTCCACGATGAACCGTTGGACGCCAAGACAATTGCGAGGCCGCTTCATCGGCTGGTGGAATGCTTCGCACAACCTAGGTGCCATGCTTGCGGGTCTGCTCGCAGTGTGGGGTGCAAACACGTTCTTTGGTGGATCCGTAGCCGGCATGTTCATCGTGCCCGGCTTGGTTGCAATCCCCATCGGTATTTGGGGCTACTTCTACGGCAAAGATGACCCGGCAGAACTTGGGTGGAACACTGCAGAGGAGATTTTTGATGAACCTACCGCTCAGGTAGACGTTGCTTCCATCAATCTGAGCAAGCGACAAATTCTGGTCAATTACGTACTAAAGAACCCAGCGGTTTGGCTACTGTGCATTGCTAACGTTGCGGCGTACACCGTCCGTATTGGCATCGATAACTGGAACGTCCTCTATTCTCAAACCGAACTAGGGTTCTCTCAATACACCGCTGTAAACACAACCTTTGCACTAGAAACCGGCGGCCTTCTTGGCTCGCTATTGTGGGGTTACTTCTCCGATAAGCTTGGCGGCAGGCGCGCGCTTAGCGCAGCTATCGGCATTGCCTTGGTGACAATACCGATTTGGATGTACTCGCAGGCAACAACTGTTGGAATGGTTTACGTTTCGCTATTCTTCATTGGTTTCCTAATCTTTGGCCCCGTAACCCTGATCGGCATTTGCGTGATTGGGTTTGCCCCAAAGAATGCAACAGTGGTTGTAAACGCAGTGCCTCGCGCTTTTGGTTACGTATTCGGCGATTCGATGGCAAAGGTTCTTCTGGGACGTATTGCTGACCCGACGAAGGACGGCGTTGAGATTTTCGGACATGTGCTCCACGGATGGGGTTCTACCTTCACCGTGCTGTTTATCTCCTCATTTGTTGGTTTAATCTGTCTCGTCCTGGTTGCTGTTTTTGAAGAACGAAACCTGCGACGCGACAAGCAGGCCGCACAAGCAAAAGAAGCGGTAGGACAGTTAGGAGAAACTAGCGATGACGCGTGAATCATTAACGCATGAAGAACTGCGTGACATTGCCATAGCCGCAGTGGAGGATGCGTGTGAAACCGCAAAAAATCCGCCCAGCGACTTGGGCATTTCGTGCAAGACCAACCGCAATGATCTTGTTACAGCGATCGACAAGAAGATAGAAGAGGACATTGCGCAGGTACTTGCGCAGCAGACTGGATACGCGCTTCTCGGCGAAGAACGGCATTCGGTTTCCTCTTTTGCTGGACGTGTTTGGGTGCTTGATCCTATTGACGGCACGATGAATTACGTTGAAACTCATCGGGACTTTGCGATATCTCTCGCGCTATGTGAAGACGGAGTGCCTGTTGTTGCGGTCATTGCTGACGTAATGAAGGGTGCGATCTACAGTGCGATTAAAGGCCAGGGCGCCTTTTGCGGTGAAGAGCCGCTAGCTCTCGTGGACGCGGAGAGGACGTATCAAGATGCCGTGATCATCACGGATATCAAAGAAATTAATGCCTTGCCTAGGTTGCAACAAATTCTGCTCGAATCACGCGGGCATCGGCGTTACGGTTCGGCTGCACTAGAGATCGTTGAGGTTGCGGCTTCGCGTGCTGGAGCCTTTGTTCACCTTTGGGTTTCGCCATGGGATATTGCCGCTGCAACTCTAATCTGCCAAGAGGCCGGAGGCACGGTCACGCGCCTTGATGGAACTCCGATGGACATACGGTACAAAGGGTCTGTATTGGCTGCGTGGCCAACTGTGCATCGAACCGTGCATAATCGTCTGATCGTCGAACCCGTCTAGTGGGTACTTAATTTGGTTCGCTCATGGCTTTTGAAGCTGTGAAAGCGAGCGTATAAAAGTGGGCTACCGACCAGAAGCCAGGGTTGGTAGCCCGCTTGATTTATTGGGTAGCCCTGGTTCGAAATATCCTGCGAAGCCGAACGTGAGTTACGCGTTCTTAGCACATTGTGGTGCTCTGTCTACTCGGGTGATCGGATTGTGACGGCCCCGAACTCGTTCCTCCTGAAATTGTTATCTTGGAAAGCACCATCGTCGATTTACTGTTGAAGGAGGAAAGATGGCGATTCGTACCACCCATGTCGGCTCCCTGCCGCGTACCGAAGAACTGCTCAACGCAAATTTGAGGAGAAAGGAGATGGGAGAGCGCATGTTCGCCCAGGTCCTCCAGTCTTCGGTAAATGATGTTGTTGCAAGGCAGCAAGAGATCGGCATCGACTGGGTTAATGACGGCGAGTACGGCCACGTAATGACTGAAAAACTCGATTTCGGTCCGTGGTGGTACTACTCGTTCTCGCGTTTTTCGGGGCTCGAAATGACTGACGAAGAGTACCCGCTTGCGCCACCCGCACCCGGATCCAACATCCAGTTGGTGGAGTTCGAGCAGCGCCGAGACTGGGTGAAGTTTAAAGACGTTTATTCGGATCCGGAGGCCGCGGTACTACCCGGCGTGAAGCAGCTGTCGGAAGATGACCAAGCTAAGCAGGGCTTCCCTGCGATTACCGGTCCGATCGAATACATCGGTCATGACGCTGTAAAGCAGGATATTGATGCGCTGGTCACCGCTCTTGAGGCTAACGGAATTGATCGCAAAGACGGGTTTATAGCTGCGGTTTCTCCCGGCTCGGCAGCCCGCTTGTCTAACGCCTACTACGACAATGATGAAGAGGTCGTGCAGGCGTGGGCGCAAGCCCTTCGCGAAGAGTATCGCGCCATTACGGACGCGGGCCTCACCGTGCAGATCGATGATCCGTCACTGGCAGAATCGTGGGATCAAATCAATCCTGCGCCCAGTTTTGATGACTACAGGCGTTATATCCAGGTGCGTGTTGATGCGATTAATACCGCGCTAGAAGGGATTGATCCTGATCTGGTGCGCCTACATCTTTGCTGGGGTTCTTGGCACGGGCCGCACACCACGGATATTCCGTTGAAGGAAATCGTGGACAACGTTTTGACCGTCAATGCCAAATACATTTCGTTCGAGGGGGCCAATGCGCGGCACGAACATGAGTGGACGGTTTGGCGTGAAGTCGACCTGCCCTCGGACCTGGTTTTGGTTCCTGGCGTTGTCAGTCATTCTACGAACGTTGTGGAACACCCTGAGCTGGTAGCTCAACGCATTTCCAGATTCGTGGACATCGTTGGCCCAGATCGGGTGGTGGCATCCACAGACTGCGGCTTCGGGGGACGTATTCATCCCTCGATCGCGTGGGCGAAATTGAAGTCATTGGCTGAGGGCGTGCAACTAGTTTAAGCTCACACAGAAACGAAACCTCCGCGAAAGCGGAGGTTTCGTCATGTAACGGCGGATTTCGAGGATAAAAATGAAAACGTCGGCTAGGAATGCTTGAAAGTGTCGGTTAAAATAGATTGAAAATGGCGGATAAAAGCGCTTGAAAATGGCGGATAAAAGCTCTTGAAAATGGCGGATAGGAGTTTTTGGCATGGCTGATTACATTCCTAGAGTGGCTGATAAATACCTCGTGGAGGCACTTCAACGTGCGGGCGCGGTGCTCGTTGAGGGGCCCAAAGGTTGTGGAAAAACCGAAACCTCCCGTCAAGCTTCCAAGAGCGAAGTCCAAGTTGATACGGATCCGAACGTGGCGATAGCAGTTGATTTAGATCCCGCCCTTGTGCTTGAAGGAGCTGTGCCCCGCCTCATCGATGAATGGCAGATTCATCCGGTGCTTTGGGATGCGGCTCGTCGGATAGTGGACCAGCGCCGCGCCAAAGGGCAGTTCATACTCACCGGTTCTACGGCACCGAGTGAATCGGTAGCGAAGCACTCTGGCGCGGGCAGGTTTGCGCGGTTAACGATGCGCACCATGACCATGTTTGAGTCTGGAGAGGCATTTGGAGGCGTGTCTATATCGGAGCTCGCTAAGGGTGAATCTTTTACCAGCGCCGGAGAAGACTGGACGGTTCATGACCTCTTTGAGCGTATTTGCCGGGGAGGGTGGCCGGGTAACCTTGACCTCAATATCAAACAGGCACAAGAGAACAACAAAGATTACCTGCGCACTATCGCCGAGGTAGACATTAATACCCCTGATGGTGTGCGTCGGGACCCCGTGCGGGTGATGGCAGTGCTCCGTTCCTTGGCTAGGGGAGTGGGAACAGAAATGAGCGTCACCACAATTGCAAACGACGCGGGGGTGACCCGGGAAACTGTATCCGACTATCTGGACTCTCTTGCTCGAATCTTCGTTAGCGAAGATCAACCTGCTTGGACGCAACAGTTGCGTTCGCGCGTGCCTCTTCGACAAGCTCCTAAACGTCACCTGACGGACCCGGCGTTGGCAATGGCCGCACTCGGAAAAGGGCCCGAAGCTCTGCTGGGCGACCTCAAATACGCTGGTCAGCTTTTTGAATCATTTGTTGTCCATGAACTGCGAGCTTTGACGCCAGGGTTCGTCTATCATGCTCGACTTCAGAACCAACAGGAGGTTGACGCGCTCGTTGAGATAGATGGAACCGTCCTAGTGATTGAAATGAAACTCGGGCATAATCCGGCAGTCGTAGACCAGGCGGCTGAAAACCTATTGCGATTCAGCGAGCTTATAGATTTGCCCACGGTTCCCCTCGTGATCACGGGTAGCGGATTGTCATATCGGCGAGAAGACGGAGTTAACGTAGCATCAGTTGCTGCGCTTGAGCCTTAACTGTAAGCAAGGCGCTTCCTTGCTAAGAGGCAAAACCTAACAACTAATTTGGTGCGGCAACACTGGAATCCGCGTGTTTCGCGAGGCCGCGCAATTTAGTGGCCTGGGGCTCACTTGTCCGACACGGATCGTTCCTGGCCGCGACACCTGCCGTTAACTTTGGATCCCTACAGTTTCACGCATGTGGTCGATTACGTCTGCCAAAGAACGGCGTGACACGCTGCAAAAACGCTCAGACCGGCCTGACCGGAACGAGTGGTGGCTAGCAGCAATCTTGCTTGTTCCCAATCTGATTTTCCTCGCGGTATTCACCTACCGTCCCCTTGCCGATAATATCCGCCTATCGTTCACCAACTGGAACATCTCCTCACCGACTGCGGAATATATCGGATTTGCTAACTACAAAGAATGGTGGAGCCATCCAAATACTTGGACAGTGGTCACCAACACCGTAGTCTTCACAGCGGCAACCGTGATCGGATCGTTACTACTGGGCCTGGGCCTTGCCCTTGTGCTCGACCAAAAGCTAAAGGGTCGAAATTTTGTTCGCTCGGTAGTGTTTGCGCCATACATCATCTCTGGAGCTGCAATCGGCGTTGCCTTCCAGTTCGTGTTCGACCCCAGCTTCGGCCTCATTGCAGACGTTTTTATTCGCCTAGGAAGCCAGTCACCGGACTTTTACCAACGGCCCGGCTGGGCCCTCTTTATGGTGACCTTGACTTACATTTGGAAGAACTTGGGTTACAGCTTCGTAATCTACCTTGCTGCCCTGCAAGGCCGGCGCAAAGACTTGGACGAAGCGGCAGAAATCGATGGAACCTCTGCGTGGAGGCGCCTCACCCGCGTGCTTCTGCCCCAACTGCGCCCCACAACGTTCTTTCTGTCAATCACCGTGCTACTCAACTCGATGCAGGTCTTCGACATTATCAACGTGATGACTCGGGGTGGCCCGCAGGGCACTGGAACGACCACGATGGTCTACCAGGTTTACCAAGAAACATTTGTGAATTCTCGTGCAGGATACGGCGCAACCGTTGCAACCATCCTGTTCCTCATCCTGCTGGTCGTCACCATGGTTCAAGTGCGTTACATGCAGCGAGGTGAAAAGTGAGCGCTCTACGCATGCCTCTTCGAAGGAAGAACAAGAAGAACAGTGACTCTCACGAAGAACTCAACTACGTGGGCCAGCACTGGGGATTCAAAGTCCTTGGCTACGCGGCCATGGCCCTGTCCCTAGCCATCATCCTCGTGCCCATCTACTGGATCGTGATTGCTGCGTTCAAAACTCCGGGTGATATTTACACCCATCCGGCCAATTACTGGCCTAACCCGTGGACGCTGGACAACTTTGAGACGGTTCGCAGTGACCTCGCGTTCGGAAAATACCTGCGCAACTCAATCATCATTACCGCGGTTCTCTCGGCCATCAAGATTGCGCTGGGAGTCGCCTCAGCCTACGCCCTCGCACTTTTGCGCTTCCCTGGGCGCAACCTCGTATTCCTGTTTGTGATCGCGTCCTTGATGGTGCCTAATCAGATCACCGTCATCTCCAACTACTCGCTCATCGCAACCATGGGTCTGCGCAACACCTTCATCGGCATAATCATGCCTCTTGCAGGCACCGCGTTTGGCACATTCCTAATGCGCAACCACTTCATGTCACTACCCACCGAAGTGATTGAGGCGGCAAGAATGGACGGAGCGCGTCCCATGAAACTTCTGTTCCGCATCGTTCTTCCGATGTCGTGGCCCACGCTGTCTGCGTTTGCCCTCATCACTATCGTCAATGACTGGAACGAATACCTCTGGCCGTTCCTCATGTCGGACGACGAGTCCACTGCGCCCCTCCAAATCGGTCTTACCTTCCTCCAAAACAACGAAGGTATGACCAACTGGGGGCCCGTAATGGCCGGAACCGTACTAGCTGTCATCCCCGTACTCATCGTCTTCCTGATTCTGCAGAAGAACATGATCAAGGGGCTAACATCCGGCGCCGTCAAGGGGTAATCCCAAAACGCGCCACCAACATCTGATCCATCCCAAAACAACAATCACCTGAAAGGTAGAAAATGGACATTCGACGCATTGGCATCGCCGGCTTCGCGGCCGTCGCGCTTGGCCTCGCAGGTTGCGCCGGAACAGGCAGTGCCCCAACTGACAACGGTGCAGACAACTCCGGCGCTGACCAAGCTGGTGTTACCACCATCGAGTTCTGGTCAAACCATCCCGGCTCGTCGAAGGCTCTTGAAGAAGAGATGATCGCAGCTTTCGAGGCTGAGAATCCGGACATCAAGGTTAAGCTGACCGACGCGGGTAAGAACTATGAGGAAGTGGCCCAAAAGTTTAACGCCGCGCTATCGGGTGGACAGGTGCCCGACCTCGTTGTCGCATCCGACGTCACCTGGTTCAACTTCGCGTTGAACGATCAGCTGGCTCCGCTAGATGAGCTACTGGACCCGGCAGACACCGCTGACTACGTTCCCAGCCTCTACGACGAGTACGTGCTAAACGACAAGCACTTTGCCGTACCTTACGCGCGCTCCACGCCGCTGTTCTACTACAACAAGGATATGTGGCAGGCAGCCGGTCTGCCTGACCGCGGCCCGAACACCTGGCAGGAATGGAACGACGAGTTCGCTCCTAAGCTTGCGCAGGCCAACCCGAACGTGGCTCCGCTGGTGATTCCGGATGGTTCCTCCTACATGGACTGGTACTTCCAGGGAATGATCTGGTCAATGGGTGGTGCTTACTCCAAGGACTACACCATGTCCATGTCTTCGCCGGAATCTGTGAAGGCCGGCGAATTCCTTAAGTCGCAGTTCGACCAGGGCTACTTCAAGGCGGTTAAGGAAGCCACCGCTCCGTTCGTATCCGGTCAGGGTGCGGCAATGCTCGAATCCACCGGTTCGCTTAAGGGAGTGAGCGAGGACGGCAAGATCAACGTAGGCACTGCCTTCCTTCCCACCCCCGAGGGTGTTCCCGGATGTCCCACCGGTGGTGCTGGCGTTGGTATCGCGGCCAAGTCTGAGAAGAAGGAAGCCGCAGCTAAGTTCCTCGCCTTCCTCACCAACACGGAAAACACGGTGAAGTTCTCGCAGTCCACGGGCTACATGCCGGTACGCATCTCCGCCAAGGAGACCGATGAGGCAAAGAAGTACTTCGAGGAGAACCCGAACTTCAAGACCGCTGTAGACCAGCTTGAGTTCACCCAGAAGCAGGATGCTGGACGCGTCTACGTTTCCGGCGGTGGTATGCGTATTGGTGCAGCGCTAGATAAGATCGCGCAGGGCGCTGACGTTGCGCAGACCTTCAAGCAAATCGATGAGGAACAGCAGGGAATCATCGACTCCGACATCAAGCCAAAGCTCAAGTAGCGGCTTGGTAAATCGAACTATTTTGGCCTCTTCAATAAGCAGAGCTTAGCTCTGCGGCCGTGCCCCACTTGGCGGGGAGTGCAAGTGGGGCACGGCCACCCTAAGAGGCCAACAATATGGACCTAGATCCAAGTTAGATAACTACTGAAGGACAAACCGTGGCTAGTGTGACTTTTGAATCCGCAACCCGAGTCTTCTCTGGCGCCTCCAAGCCCGCAGTTGATTCGCTCAACCTCCAAATAGAAGACGGCGAATGCGTTGTACTGGTTGGGCCTTCCGGATGCGGGAAATCCACCTCGTTACGCATGGTTGCAGGCCTGGAGCCCACCACATCTGGCCGTGTTCTCATTGGTGATAAAGACATGACCGGCGTGCGTCCTCGTTCGCGCGACGTTGCCATGGTTTTCCAGTCTTACGCTCTGTACCCCAACATGACCGTGGCGCAAAACATGGCGTTTGCGCTAGAGAACATGAAGGTGTCCAAGAGCGAAATTAAAGAACGCGTGCAGTGGGCGGCCAGCATGCTAGAACTCGATGAACTGTTGGAGCGCAAACCCTCCGCACTATCTGGAGGTCAGCGTCAGCGTGTGGCGATGGGGCGCGCAATCGTGCGCAAACCTACCGTGTTCTGCATGGACGAGCCACTATCCAACCTCGACGCCAAACTACGCGTCACGATGCGCGGCGAGATCGCGAACCTTCAGCGCAACCTGGGCGTAAACACGGTATACGTGACCCACGACCAGGTGGAAGCCATGACCATGGGAGACCGCGTTGCCGTAATGCGGGACGGCCAGCTCCAGCAGGTTGATACGCCCGAACACCTCTACTCCAACCCCAACAATGCTTTCGTCGCCGGATTCATCGGCTCGCCCGCAATCACTCTTTTCAACACGACCGTGGATGACGGCCGAGCCCTCCTGGGCAGCAACGGCGTGCACATCCCGCGAAATGTCGCCGAGGCCGCCGGAGCGCAGGTAATCGTTGGCGTGCGCCCCGAAGCATGGGACGTGGTTGCGCCCTCTGAAGGCGGAATTCCGATCCGTACCAGCCACGTTGAACTCCTGGGCTCACAAGCTTTCCTCTACGGCGAAATGGTAGATGCAAACGGTGTTGTTACCGCTCCTGAACGAGTTGCGGTAATGCTTCACCGCAAGGCGCGCCCCCAGCCTGGCGACATTGTTTACGTGCGGCCACAGGAAGATGAGATCCTCTTCTTCGACGCTGAAACCGAACACGCGATCCGCTAGGCCAGGCTGCGCTGGCAACCGCTTAGTGAGTCGACATTTTGCATCTGCCGGTGTGCGCTCTCCCAGAAGAATAAGCAACAGAAAATTTGCGCTGCGCTTTCGTAATATGAAAGCAAAGAATAAGCTGCGTAGTTTTCTGGAAGTGTTTGATGGACGAGCCTTTCGACCTGCCGCCCGGCCTATACGAGACGATTATTGACGCCGGTCTCGAAGCGGCCCTACACAAGTATGGACAGCGCGTCGTAAGTGAAGCCATTGACAACGCGGACTTCCCCTACGTCATATCCAAATACATAGCGGAACGATTTGAAAACTCCCTCTTGAAAACCAAAGGGCAACGCGAGAGGTTCCTCCTAACAGACCGAGTTCTGGAGGTCATTAACGGCGGAAACAGCGCAGACAAACCGATTGCCTTGAGGGACGGCAGAGCGCAGCTACTCACGGAAATCAAAGCTTTTGACAACTCGGACAAAACCGTTAGGCCCGATACTCCGCTTACTGACGCGGCGCTACTGACCAACGCCGAGTATGACCCCTCTATTCAAACGGAGCTTAAGAAGGAGTTTCGTTCCGCGGACCGTGTAGATGCCCTCATCGCATTCATTAAATGGACGGGGATCCGCACTATTGCTGAAGAACTCGCTGATCTCAAAGCTCGTGGGGTTCCTATTCGTATCATTACCACCACGTACATGGGGGCTACAGATCGTAGAGCTCTTGACCGTCTCGTTCGCGATTACGGCGCTCAGATCAAGATCAACTACAACACCAAATCCACGCGCCTGCACGCAAAAGCCTGGTTGATTCACCGCAACACTGGCTATCACACCGCATTCGTGGGCTCCTCCAACCTGTCGGCTGCCGCTATGCAGGACGGCCTGGAATGGAACGTGCGTCTGGCAAAAAATAATACTCCCACAGTATTTGAAAAGTTCGAAACAACCTTCGACTCATACTGGGCCTCGCCCTCGTTTGAAATGTACGATCCAGATCGCGACGCGGCAAAACTTGACCGGGCGCTCCAAGATGGGCGTGGTTTCGAGCAGAAATCTGACACCGAGATTGACTTCACCGCACTCGACATACGGCCCTACCCCTATCAGCAGATCATGCTGGATGACCTCGAATATGAACGAGCGATGGGGCGCCACCAAAACCTTGTTGTGGCTGCCACGGGCACGGGGAAAACCGTTGTGGCGGCGCTCGACTATAAAGCGCTACGCGAACGCATGGCCAGCGAACTGGGGCGGCTCCCTCGAACACTGTTTGTGGCCCACCGCAACGAGATCTTGAACCAATCTATGAGGACCTTCCGCGATGTAGTGAAGTCGCGGCAGATCATCTGGTCGACCTCCGACGGCTACAGCCTGGCGCAGCTGGGTGACGCGGCACTGGTCGGCTACGACAACATCGTCTTTGCCTCTATCCAGTCACTACGCCCAGACGTGCTAAAGGAAATCCCGCCAGATTTCTTTGACATCATCATTATCGACGAGTTCCACCACGCCCAAGCCGCCAGCTATCAGCGCCTGATGCGCCACTTCAATGCGCGCGAGTTGGTGGGCCTAACCGCAACCCCTGAGCGTGGCGACGGTGTGAACGTTGCCCTCGAATTTTTCAACGGGCGCGTGGCAAGCGAACTGCGGCTATGGGACGCACTAGAAGAGGGCCTGCTGTGTCCCTTTCACTACTTCATTCAATATGACGACACGGATATTTCCGGCGTAAAAATGGTGCGCGGTGACTACGTAACCAGCGAACTGTCGAACGTCTTGACCGGCGATGACGCGCGTGTGCGCCAGATCGTGCAGGCCATGCGCGACAAGATTCTGGACCTAGAGGGAATGCGCGCACTTTGTTTTTGCGTGGACATTGATCATGCGAAATACATGGCGCGCTCGTTTAGAAAATTTGGTCTTAAAGCTGAGTATGTCACCTCCACTGAATCCTCTATGGAGCGTGACAAGGCGCTTGGAGCCCTCGCTAGCGGCCACATTCAGATCATTTGCTCAGTAGATATTTTCAACGAGGGTGTGGACGTGCCGAGTGTAGACACAGTGTTGATGCTACGGCCAACCCAGTCGCCCACGGTGTTCTTGCAGCAGCTAGGTCGAGGTTTGAGGCTGTCGAAAAATAAGACAGTGCTCACTGTTTTAGATTTTGTGGGTAACCAAAACGACGCCTTCCGCTTTGACCTTAAGCTGCAGGCGCTAACGGGGACATCGCGCAAGAAACTCATGGCAGCTGTGGAGAAGGGCTTTAGCCATCTGCCTGCCGGATCGCAGATTTTCCTCGAAGAAAAGTCGCAGAAGGTAGTCCTGCAATCAATAAAGAACAATCTGAACGTATCCACGCAGAAACTACCGGCCGAAATCAGAAGCGGCGCCCTTGCCGCGCGGGTTGACGTGCAGGACTACCAACTCACGGATTATTTGAAAGACTCCCACCGCGACATTGCAGACATTTACAGTCGAAAAGACTTCAGAAAGCGCCCCATTTCGTGGAAGCGTTTACTGCACGTGGCGGCCACGGGCAGCGATCTTGCCGCGGATGCTTATGAGGACGTTCGCCGCAGGCTGCGCGCTTTCGCGCACGTGTCTGACCCAGAGCGGATCGAAACCTACCTCAAGATTCTTTCCACGCCACACTACCGTTACGAGGCGATGACGGCGCGCGAAAAGTTCTACGCGCACATGCTCATGTACTCGTTTTGGCCCAGCGGTAAACGTGACGAGAAAAAGATCGCGTCCATCGACTACGCCTTGCAAGTTTTGAGATCCACACCAGACCTCGTTGATGAACTGAGGCAAATATTCGTAGCTGTTAGTGATCGTACGAAGAAGCTATACCAGCAGCCCTCTGGCGAAATGGGGCTGTGGTCACCGCTTAAAGTGGGCGCGGTGTACACGCGCGAAGAACTGCTGGCTGGCATCGGCGTTGGATACGAGTTTCAAGGCCAGGCGCCCGGCGGCGTGCGTGAGGGGGTTAAGTACTGCGAGTACACCAACACGGAAGCCTTGCTGGTGACACTTGTAAAGTCGGAGGCTGACTATTCACCTAACACTCTGTACCGCGATTTCGCGCTTACACCCACGCTATTTCACTGGGAATCGCAGTCTAGTGCAGGGCCGCACACCAAGGCGGGCATGCGGTACCTGGAGGGGGAATCCAACATCGCCCTCTTCATTAGAGAGCATAAGAAAGACGCGTTGGGGGGAGGGCGCGGCATACACATTCGCCGGTCCTGCGCATCTGGTTGAAGCCAAAGGGGCGCGGCCGATGCAGATCACGTGGGAGCTTGACCACCCGCTGCCCCCAGACCTTTACATGTCCGCCCGGGCGGTAGCTTCCTAAACTAGCGCCACAAACCGGGTAGGCTGTCCAAACCCGCATATAATCTTGAAGGCGCACGTGACAGGGAGGAGGCGGCGTGAGTAGCAGGTTTGAAACCCAGCAGCGACTCATTGATGCAACGCGCGAGATCATAATTCTTGAGGGAGTAGAGGGCTTCACTCTCGATAATGTGTGCCGCCGCGCGGGTTTTACCCGGGGCGCGTTCTACTCAAACTTTTCTACAAAGGAATCGTTGCTCGCGGCGCTCGCGGAGGACGAGTATGCGGATCTGATTGAGCGTCTTGACATGCAGGTTGAAAAATGGCGCAGCGTGGACGCGGCAAAGCCAGCACAAATCGACTCCCTGTTGTTTGACGCGATGGACGCGATTGGGGTTAACCGCACTCTTTACGCCCTCCACACAGAAATGCAGGCCCGTTCCGTGCGAGACCAGGAATGGGGCGCCCGCCTAGCCGACCTCAATGAGGAATTTTTAACCGCTTTGGGGGGAGTTCTTGAAACGATCCTCCAGGCCGCAAGGCGTAAACCCGAGGCGCCGATGCGCGTGATCACTCACGCGGTGATCGGGATTGTTATGAGGGCTGCCGCGGTTGACGCCCTGGTGGAGAGCTATAAGGAACACCAGAGCCAGGCTCGAAGCCGCGTGGTTGGCCCGGCTTCACCGCCGCGGATTGAACGCACGGTGCCACAGCATCTTCCCATTGCGCAGTCGCCCGCTAAGCCGATTGTTGAAACGATCATTCCGCTTCTGTACGCGATGTCGAAACCGATTTGAGCGAAGCTTCTCGCCAAAGAATGTTCCCTCTTTAAGACGTGCAACAATTGGCGGAAAATAGGGGGAAACGAACCACGAGTTGGAAGTTTATTGACCAAAACCAGGCTTAACCTAAAGACATTGACTGCCAGACATGGGATAATGAAGCCATGGCTTTTAAACTGATTCTGCTCCGTCACGGGCAAAGCGATTGGAACGAAAAGAACCTGTTCACTGGATGGGTTGACGTTCCGCTGACAGAACTAGGTAAGGAAGAGGCCGTTCATGGCGGCGAGCTTCTTAAGAAGGAAGGTGTCCTGCCGGACATCCTCTACACGTCCCTACTTCGCCGCGCAATCTACACGGCAAACCTGGCGCTAGACGCTGCTGACCGCCACTGGATTCCGGTTAAGCGTTCCTGGCGTCTAAACGAGCGTCACTACGGTGCGCTGCAGGGCAAGAACAAGAAGGAGATCCGCGACGAGTACGGCGAGGATCAGTTCATGCAGTGGCGCCGCTCCTACGACGTACCGCCACCGGCAATCGAGGCTGGTTCGGAGTTTGCTCAGGATGGCGATCCGCGTTACGCGGGCGAGCCGATTCCGGCAACCGAGTGCCTAAAGGACGTCCTCGAGCGTCTGCTTCCGTACTGGGATGAGCAGATTGTTCCAGACATCAAGAGCGGCAAGACCGTTCTGATTGCAGCGCACGGCAACTCGCTACGCGCAATCGTGAAGCACCTTGATGATGTTTCCGACGAGGACATCTCGGCAGTGAACATCCCCACCGGCGTTCCGCTACTTTATGAGCTTGACGAAGAAACGCTCAAGCCCATCAAGAAGGGCGGCACCTACCTTGATCCCGAGGCTGAGGCGAAGATCGCTGCTGTAGCCGCGCAGGGTAAGTAAGCAAACTACAAGAAGGGGCGATGACCGCAACGGTCATCGCCCCTTCTTTGCGCTAAGAACAGTAGGGAGCGCCTCTAACTAGCAGGGACACGTAGCCTAGTCAGTGAGGAAGCGTTCACCCTCGATCAGGTACATGACATTGCGGCCAACATTGGTGGCGTGATCGCCAAAACGCTCGTAATAGCGGCCAACCAGCGTCAAGTTAATGATCTGCGCGGGGGTGAGCACAAAGCTGGGATCCAAAAGCATGCGGTGGAGCTGCACGTGCAGGTCATCCATCACGTCATCATCGGTCTGCATTTGATTTGCGAGGTCGGTGTTGGGATCCTCCATCAGCTTCGCAGTGTTCTCGCCCGCGATTCGCGCCTGTTCGCCCATCTTCGTAACAATCTCCGCGATCTCGGGCGGCAGTGCGTCGGTGTGTGCCTGCTGGCGAGCAATAACCGCAATGTTGCGCGCAAGGTCGCCCATGCGCTCTAGCGTCTTGGTCATGCGCAGGCCGGTAACGATCAGTCGCAGATCGCGGGCAACAGGAGCTTGCAGGGCCAGAAGCTGCGTGCACATCTCATCGATAATGTAGGCGAGGTCGTCAATCCGCTCATCCGCATCGATAGTCTGTTCTGCCAGTGCACTGTCATTCTCATCGAGTGCGCGTGAGGCGCGGCCAACAGCTCGTGACACCTGCCCCGCCATACGTGAAAGTTGGTTGCCGAGCTGGGTGAGCTCCTGGGTGTACATCTCCCGCATTCTTATTCCTCCAATGTGGTGCTTGAGGCCCAAAGGGAGGGCCTACTTATAGCCGAAAGTAATAACACCATGCGCGGGTGTCCCGGCTGGATGCAACAGGTTAACGAACGGTTAACGGATGCCGGATGTTTAGTGTAATCACGACAAGCGCTAGGTTTTGGCCCTATTGTCTATATTGTGGGTGGTGTAGAGACCAGTTTGCTAATTTTGGTGGCCCTCGTTGGCCTATTCGTGGGGGCCGGAGCGGGGCTTGCGTTTCGCGTATCGCAATCCCAGATTCGTGAATCATCACAGGACGAGGAATTTGAGCCGCCTGTGAATCCTGAGCTTAAGTCGGCTCTCACTGCTATGGCGTCAAGCTCTGTCATTGTGGACAGTGAGAATCATGTTGTACGGGCGGACGCCCAGGCGTACACCCTTGGCCTCGTTCGTGACGAAGAGATCGCGCACAAACAAGTGCTTGAAATGGTTGAGGACGTGCGCAAAAACGGGGTGACACTGCGAAAGAAGATGCAGCTACCTCGCTCGCGATACTCGTCGGATTCCCCCATTTACCTAGATATTCGCGTGGCGGCGCTCCTTGGCGGGCGCGTGCTCATTTTGATCGACGATGAGACGAAGCAAAAACGGGTTGACGCGGTTCGCCGTGACTTCACTGTAAACGTGTCCCACGAGTTGAAAACCCCGATCGGTGCGATCGGTCTGATTGCTGAAACTCTGCAAGACAGTGACTACGATCCCGAAGTGGTTCGCATGTTCACCCCCAAGATGGCAGCGGAGGCCGCGCGCCTATCCACCCTCGTGCAGGATCTGATTGAGCTTTCGCGCCTCGAAACCGGTGATCCTCTGATGCGGGCCCAGCGGATTAACATTGACGAGGTTGTGTGGGAAGCCGTTCAGCTGGAGAGCAACCGGGCGTCTGCCTCGAATATTGATATAGAGGTGGGGGAGCCTTCTGGTGGCATCGTGTGGGGTGACCACAACCTGCTTGTCACCGCCGTTCGCAACCTGGTGGATAACGCGATTCGTTACTCGGATCCGCACACGCGCGTGAGCGTTAAAAGCTCGGTTGTAGATGACCTGGTGCGCGTGGCGGTTGTGGACACCGGAATCGGTATGGACGAGGCCGAAAAGGAACGCGTTTTTGAAAGGTTTTACCGTGTGGATCCGGGCAGGTCGCGAAATACTGGCGGATCGGGCTTGGGCTTGTCTATTGTGAAACACGTTGCTGCAGATCATGGTGGAACTGTTTCGGTGTGGTCCAAGAAGGGCCACGGTTCCACATTCACACTGGTGATTCCGCAAGCCGAGGGCGAAGAGAATGTGGATTCTGAGGATTTGGAAGAGAGCGAGGAAGGCTAAATGACGACGATTTTAGTTGTTGAGGATGAGGAATCGTTGCGCACTCCTCTTGCTTTCAGTCTGCGCAGAGACGGGTACGAGGTGCTAGAGGCGGAAAGCGGCGAGGTTGCTCTTGCAACTTTGGAGGCCACCACTCCTGATCTGATCTTGCTTGACCTGATGCTTCCAGGAATCTCGGGCACGGAGGTGTGCCGCCAGGTGCGCCGCACTTCGAAGGTGCCGATCATCATGGTGACGGCTAAAGACGATGTGGTAGATCGCGTGGTGGGCTTGGAGCTCGGCGCGGATGATTATGTGACAAAGCCGTACTCTTACCGCGAATTGCTTGCACGCATTCGTGCGGTGTTGCGCCGGCGCGTACCCGAAATTGAAAGCGGAGACGAGGAAGATGTCCTCACTGTTGGTGATGTGCTTGTGCGCGTTGACCGACACGAAGTTGAGGTGGGTGGAGAGCCGGTTCACTTGCCGCTTCGCGAGTTTGAACTGCTTGAGCTTTTGATGCGCAACGTGAATCGCGTGCTTACGAGGACGCAGATTATCAACATCGTGTGGGGCCCGGATTACGTGGGGGACACGAAGACGTTGGACGTGCATGTAAAGCGCTTGCGTTCGCGCATTGAAGCAGATCCT
The DNA here is from genome assembly GCA_002871995.1 of Gleimia europaea. GTDB lineage: Bacteria > Actinomycetota > Actinomycetes > Actinomycetales > Actinomycetaceae > Gleimia > Gleimia europaea. Next base: position 178,140 of record PNHW01000002.1, on the reverse strand, counting down.
TCTAATCCGCAACTGTTGCAAACTGTGCGCGGACTGGGATACAAGATGGTGGATCCCCTCGAGTAAGTGCACGTAATTGCTGGTAAAATAGGGGTGTTGAGCTAACATCAGGAGTTTTACAGCAATGACATTCAAAGTGGGCGAAACCGTTGTGTACCCACATCACGGCGCTGCCACAATCGAAGAGATTTCTACGCGCAAATTTGCTGGCAAGGAAAGAACTTACCTTACTCTTCGCGTGACTACGGGGGATCTGACTATTCAGGTTCCTGCAGAGAACGTGGAGCTCGTGGGGGTTCGTGACGTGGTTGACGAAGAGGGTTTCGAAGAGGTCATGGATACGCTCCGTGAGGAGAACACGGAGGAGCCTTCAAACTGGTCGCGCCGTTACAAGGCAAACCAGGAAAAGATTGCGACCGGCGATATTGTTCGCGTTGCAGAGGTTGTTCGTGACCTGTCGCGTCGCGACGCCATGAAGGGCCTATCGGCCGGCGAGAAGCGTATGCTCTCAAAGGCTCGCCAGATTCTGACTTCCGAATTGGCTCTCTCGCGTGAGGTTGATGAGGACGAAGCGAGCGATCGCCTGGATGAGATCCTCGCGGAGGGAATTGACGAGGCGGAAGAAGAATAAACTGATCCTGCGATTTTGAGGCCGCACCTGCGGCCTCAAACTTTATGCGGGGCCGGCGTGAGAAGCTTTGGAGTGTCCAAATGGGCTGGCTGGCTCAAGGATTAGTGCGGGTGGTTTTGAGTAGTGGGCAGTGTTGCCACGGTGCGAGGAGGCGTGATGAGTAGTTCGGTTTTTGCAGTCGTTACGGCTGCAGGTTCGGGATCGCGGCTTGGCCATGACACGCCGAAAGCGCTGGTGCAGCTAGCTGGAGTGTCCTTGGTGCGCCGAGCTGTGGATGGTATTCGCGTTGCGGGTGTGGATGGTGTTGTGGTGACTGCCCCGCCAACTCACTTGGGCGAGTTCGAACAGATTTTCGCTCAGGAACCAGATGTGGCTGTGGTTCCAGGCGGCAACATCCGCCAGGATTCGGTGTATAACGGCCTGCTCGAAATTCCGCGCCTCGCCAAACGGATTGGCAAGGAATTGGATGAGCGCACGCCCGTGCTTATTCACGACGCCGCCCGATGCCTCACCCCCAAGCGCGCCATTAGAGACGTCATTGAAGCGCTGGAGAGCGGGTTAAAAGCTGTCATTCCGGCGGTTCCTGTTACCGACACACAGATGGTTGTGGAGCCGGTGGGGGCCTCCTCGAAAATTGAAAAAGTCGTTGGGCAAGTTGATCGCGCGCAGCTGCGCGGAGTTCAAACCCCGCAAGGTTTTCACTGGGAAACCGCTATGCGCGCACACGAGGCGGGCCGCGAACTGCTGGCCCAAGGTGTGGAACTAACCGACGATGCCGGGCTTGTGGAAGCTCTTGGCGAGGATGTGCATGTGACGCCGGGTAGCGCGCTGTCCATGAAGATTACAACCAAACTAGACCTGGTGGTTGCCGCAGAAATCCTGGCCCGGCCAGACCGGTATCAGAGCCTGTTGGAGGAATAACATACCGCCAACGAAACTAAATGGTCTTTAAATCCATAATTTTCTGATTTCGGGTTAAAGTCAGAAGCGTGACTACTTCATCAACTAATCACAGCTTTGGCAACGAGGCCCCCGCTAAAAAAGAAAGCATCCTAAATAAGACCGTTCTTGCATGGTCGCTTTGGGACTGGGGTTCGGCCGCATTCAACGCGGTTGCCACCACATTCGTATTTTCTGTTTATTTGACTTCCGGCATGTTTGCCGACACGGATAAGTCATCAGAGTCGCTGAGCCTTGGCCTCACTATCGCGGGTTTTGTGATCGCGCTCCTCGCGCCGATTACCGGCCAGCGTGCAGACCGGCGCGGTAAAGGCACGTTCTGGCTGGGTTTCAACACTTACGTAGTGGTGATGCTGACCGGCATGATGTTTTTTGTCCACCCCGAGTCGGTGTTTGGCCCGCTCGGCGCAATGTGGCTTGGCATCGCGCTACTTGGCTTCGGAAACGTTTTCTTTGAGTTCGCGTCCGTGAACTACAACGCGATGCTCGCGCGCGTGTCCACGCCCAAGACTATGGGCCGTGTGTCTGGCCTTGGCTGGGGACTTGGCTACGTGGGCGGCATCATTTTGCTCCTGATCCTCTACTTCGGTTTTATCGCCCCCGAGGTGGGCCTGTTCGGTGTAACGGCCGAGAATGGCCTGAACGTTCGCGTATCTATGCTGATTGCCGCGCTCTGGTTCGGGCTTTCCACAATCCCCGTGTTAATCGCGGTTCCCGGCCGTAAGGTTGCAGGCGCTGACGAGGCCGGACACGAGTCGATCATCGACTCCTACAAGCTTTTGTTTAAGACCGTAAAAGACCTATGGAACACGTCGCCGCACACAATCTTCTTCCTGATCGCGTCGGCCATCTTCCGTGATGGACTTGCGGGCGTGTTCACGTTCGGCGCTATCATTGCGGCCGGCACGTTCGGATTCAGCGCCGGTGACGTGCTGATTTTCGGCATCGTGGCAAACGTTGTAGCGGGCATCGCGACTATCGGATTTGGCGCGTTGGACGACAAGATCGGCCCGAAAGCCGTCATCTTGATCTCGCTTATCGCAATGGTGATAGATGGCATTTTGATCTTCATCCTCCACGACGCCGGCTCCGGCACGTTCTGGGTGCTCGGCCTGATCCTCACCGTGTTCGTCGGCCCCTGCCAGTCGGCTTCACGCACCTTCCTCGCCCGTCTCATTCCACAAGGTCGCGAGGGAGAGGTATTTGGCCTGTACGCCACAACCGGCCGCGCGGTGTCCTTCCTCGCGCCGCTGTGCTTCGGCCTATCCGTGCGGCTTGGATCCAACTTCGTTCCCGAGGGCGCCTCGTCGCAGTACTGGGGCATCCTCGGCATTGTCCTCATCCTGTTTGTGGGCCTCATGCTGATCCTGCCGGTTAAGACCGAGCAGGCACATCTGGGTGCCTTTGAGGACTGAACGCTATGAGCGAGCCGCAGCCCGACAGAGGACAGGCACGTTTCGAAGGTCACGATCTGCATAGTCCGCAGTATCGAAAGATCTCGATCAGCCTGTTTCTAGCCGGCTTGGCAACGTTCGCTTTGCTTTACGACACGCAGCCCGTTTTGCCGCAAATCAGCGCGCATTACGGGCTGCGTCCCGATCAGGCGGCTCTGTCCGTGTCCATCTCCACTATTGGCCTGGCATTGGCGCTACTGATTGTGGGGCCAATTTCGGAAGTGAGGGGCCGCACCCGCGTAATTTTCATTTCGCTGTTTGCCGCAGGAGCGGTGGCAATCTGCGTAGGACTGGCGCCAACGTGGGAGCTGATGCTTCTGCTTCGCCTCATACAAGGAATTTCCGTGGCGGGCCTACCCGCGGTAGCTATGGCATACCTAACCGAGGAAGTGCACAGGTCTGCGCAGGCGCGCGCCGCCGGCCTCTACATTGCGGGTACGGCGCTAGGAGGAATGACGGGGCGCCTCGGCGTATCCGCCCTCACAGAGGTGGTGGGGTGGCGAGGTGGCCTCATCGCAATGGGAGCGGTGGCACTGCTTTGTGCAGTCCTGGTATGGAGGTTTCTGCCCCGGTCTCAGGGGTTTATTCCCGGAGAGTCAGGGCTGGCCAACCTTGCGCATCAAACCTCCGCAATAATGCACGATCGGGTGCTACTGGGCCTATTCTTCATTGCCGCAGCCGGCATGGGCTCATTCGTTGGCGTTTTCAACATAATGGGTTTTAGGTTGGAGGCCGCCCCGTACGGTTACTCCGTGGGTGTGGTAGGTCTGATCTTCTTGGTGTACGCGCTCGGATCCTACTCGTCGGCTTACGCTGGGAAACTCGCACAAAAATGGGGTCAGCGCAAGGTTGAACCCTACGCGATCACGGTGATGATCTGCGGCCTTCTGCTCACGCTTGCCACGCCAATCTGGGTCATCATAATGGGCCTGGCCATCTTCACCGCAGGCTTCTTCGCCACCCACGGCGTCGCGTCGGGATGGGTGGCCGCCCGGGCCCGCGCCGGGGTTGGAGCAACAGGGCAAGCCTCCTCGGCCTACATGTTCTTCTACTACTTGGGTTCATCCATTTTTGGTGCGCTCGCGGGTACGTTCTGGCACTGGAAGGCCTGGCCGGGCGTGGTACTCATGGCGGGGGTGCTACTGCTTGCCGGTCTGGGCGTGGCGTTTGCGCTAAAGCGAGTCAAGCCCCTCGGAGCGCGCTAACCTACCCGCTGCACCAGCGCGGACGCGATGCCCGCAACTCCCTCGCTCCGTCCGGCAAAACCAAGCTTGTCGGTGGTTGAAGCGGCAAAACTGACCGGCGCGCCCACAACCTCGCTCATGCGCGCCTCCGCCTCATTCCTGCGCTCCCCGATGCGCGGGCGCTCCCCGATGATTTGCACGGACACGTTCACAATCGCGTAACCAGCCTGCTCTACCAGGCGTACCGTTTCGCGTAGGAGCGCCTCGCCGCTCGCGCCCGACCACTCTGGTCTTGACGTGCCAAAGTTTGTTCCCAGATCGCCCAGGCATGTCGCCGCAAGTAAAGCATCGCAGCACGCGTGCGCGGCAACGTCAGCATCGGAATGGCCTTCCAAACCAACCTCGCCGGGCCATTCAAGGCACGCCATCATCATCTTCCGCCCCGAATCTGCGGGCGCAAAAGCGTGCGTGTCAAAACCAATACCGGTGCGAATAGGTAAAAGCGAAGTCATGGGGCCAGTTTAACGCCGCGCGTTGAAAACGTTATGCCCCATGCGCGCAGGCTGGGTAGGCTAAAGGCGTGAATCTTCATCTTTATGACACCAAAAGCCGTTCCCTCCAGCTACTAAAACCCGTTCACGAGGGCGAGGTTGGCATCTACCTGTGCGGAGCCACCGTGCAGGGTAGCCCCCACATCGGGCACTTGCGGTCCGCGGTAGCGTTTGACACGCTGATCCGCTGGCTAAAGAAGAACGGCATGAAGGTCACCTACATCCGAAATATCACGGATATTGATGACAAAATCTTGAACAAGTCCGCCGAGGCCGGGCAGCCGTGGTGGGCATGGGCATCCAAGTTTGAACGCGAGTTCGCCCAGGCTTACGACGCTCTTGGGCTTATTCCGCCCACGTTTGAGCCGCGCGCAACCGCACACATCCTGGACCAGGTCCAGCTGGTCCAACGGCTCATCGATCGCGGACACGCATACCCGGATGGGGCCGGCAACGTCTATTTCGACGTGCATTCGCTAGATGACTACGGTTCGTTAACCCACCAGGATTTAGCGCAAATGCGCACCACGGAAGACGAGTCGCAGATCGATTCTAGTGTCGAGGCTGGAAAGCGCGACCCGCGTGACTTCGCCCTATGGAAGGCCGCTAAGCCGACTGAGCCGAGTACTGCTTCCTGGCAGTCCCCGTGGGGGCTAGGCCGTCCGGGCTGGCACTTGGAGTGTTCCGCAATGTCGCGCCGCTACCTGGGGGAGGCGTTCGATATTCACGGAGGCGGCATCGACCTGCGTTTCCCCCACCACGAGAACGAGCAGGCGCAGTCCCATGGCGCTGACTGGCCGTTTGCAAGCCTGTGGGTGCACAACGCGTGGGTGACGATGAAGGGGGAGAAGATGTCGAAGTCGCTCGGCAACTCCCTGGCGGTTGCAGACATCTTGCAACGCGTGCCCGCACCGGTGTTGCGTTTCGCTCTAGGCACGGTGCACCACCGCTCTACCGTGGAGTATTCCGAAGAAACGATCCACGCTGCAGCCGCCGCTTGGGAGCGTATTTCCGGATTCGTCCAGCGCGCCGGTGAGGTAGCGAGTGTGACCGTGAGCGAGGTCGCCGAGCGAGCTGTACCGCAAGCCTTCGCGGCTGCCCTCGACAATGATCTGAATGTGGCGGGCGGCTTAGCCGTGGTTTATGAGCGCATGAAGGCCGGTAATCAGGCCCTCACGGATGGCTCCGAGGGGGAGGCGCGCGAGGCGTTGCTGGATGTGCGCGCAATGCTCGACATTCTTGGCTTGGATCCGGCATCGCCGCAGTGGGCCAGCGATGATGCGGAGGCCGGTGGAAAAGACAAGGCTCTGGACGTCCTTGTGAATCACTTGATTGAGCAGCGGGAGCAGGCGCGTACCGCGAAAGACTGGGCTACGGCCGATTCGATCCGAGATGGCCTGGCTGCCGCTGGCGTTGTTGTTGAAGATGGAGCTGATGGCGCCAGATGGCATATCGGCTAGATCCGCGCGTTCAAGAGGTCGTGCCTCGCGGGCGCGGCCCTCTTTTGGAGCGTCTTGCCGGCCCGCTGGGCGTGGTCTTGCTCGTGTGGGTGGCATTTATCCTGCAACCGCTTGGAGGCCGGGAGTTACTGCTTAACTTTGGCGTTCCCGCACATGATTTCACGAGGCCGTGGACGTACTTTACGTCCATATTCCTGCACGGCTCCGTAGCGCATGTAAGTGGTAACACCACATTTCTTGCGCTCCTCGGGGTCCTAATCGGGCTGGAGGGGAGGCGGCGCTGGCTGGCCGTGTTCGTGGGGTCTGCAATCGGGGCGGGCCTGTTTATCAGCGCGTTCACGCCGGTGGGCCTCACTATTGGTGCGTCTGGAATCGTGTTTGGCTACTTCGGATACATTCTTGCGGCCGCCCTCGTGGAGCGAACCCCGTGGGTCAAACTGGTGCGGATCGTGGTTGCGATTATGCTTCTGAGTGCCTACAGCGCCACCATTCTCGTTGGTTTCTTACCATCTGGGGGAGTGTCCTGGCAGGCACACGTTGGTGGTTTCGTAGGCGGCATCGTGGTTGCGGTAATAGCCGAGAAGGTTGTTGAACCCAGATCCGAAAACGCCGCGCGGCGCCCTTCAAATCCCTATTAAGTCATGGCTCAGATCTTCGCTACAATAGGCGCCAGTAAATCAAGCAAAGGCAGGTAATCATGGCGGTTGATGGCGGCGCTCGCGGGCGCAGGCGTGCAGGCAAAGGTCCAACCAAGGGAAGTGGCGGTCAGCGTCGGCGCGGACTGCGCGGCAAAGGCCCAACCCCGAAGGCAGAAGACCGCGAATACCACGTAGCGTACAAACGCAAGCAGGAGCGCGAGGCCGAGCTGGCTAAGCAACGCCAACGCGAAGCACACCGAAACCGCACCTCCATCAAGATCGCTCGCGGCCACGAACTCATTGTGGGACGCAACCCCGTGTGGGAGGCCGTCGAGTCGGGCATCGAAATCGTGCGCGTGTTTATCGCCAGTGACCCCACTGATGATCGCGTGGCCAGCGTTCTTCGCGCCGCCTCTACCCAGGGCGCTTCCATCATGGAATGCACGCGCCGGGACCTCGAAAATGCGTCGGGCGAAACCGCACACCAGGGCATCGGCATTGAAGTTCCCGAATACGAGTACGTAACTGCCGCCGACCTGCTTCAGATTGCCGAGGACGACTTCAAAACTCCACTGATCATTGCTCTTGATCAGGTAACCGACCCGCACAACCTGGGTGCCGTGCTACGTTCGGGCGGCGCATTTGGTGCTACCGGCGTGCTGATCACTGAAAGGCGTAGTGCCTCGGTTAACGCAACCGTGTGGAAAGTGTCTGCCGGCGCCGTTTCGCGAGTGCCCGTTGCGCGTGAAACAAATCTCGTGCGGTCGCTACGCGCATTAAAAGAGTCAGGATGCTTCGTCATCGGCCTTGATGGTGGGGCGGACGTCAGCTTGCGCGACGTTGAACTAGCAACTGAACCACTCGTTGTAGTTACCGGAGCGGAAGGTAAGGGACTCTCCCGCCTAGTGCGCGAAACCTGTGACCAAATCGTGTCTATCCCAATCAGCTCTGCAGTTGAATCCCTCAACGCGGCTGTTGCTACCGGCATCGCTCTCTACGAGATTTCACAAAAACGAGCCGCACAGGGCTAATCACAGTTCGGAACCTAGTGGGCGGGCGCTAAATGAACGGGTTGTAGAACCGTCCTCCATTAACGGTAATGAGCCAGGCAGCCAGCGCAAGTAGGGCTACCGAAAGCGCGATGGCTACCCAATCGCGGGCAAGCAGTGGGCGAGTGGTGTACCACGTGCGCGTCTTGTGCTTGCCAAACCCGCGTAGCTCCATTGCGGTAGAAATCGTTTCAATGCGTTCCAGGGATGACAGCAGCAGGGGGAACAGGATGGACGCGCTGTTCTTGACGCGCGTGGCAAACGAAACATCTTTGGACGTGTCGATCCCGCGAGCTTGCTGTGCTTGAGAAATCTCGCGGTATTCGCGCTGAACGTCCGGAATATAACGAAGCGCTAATGCAACCGAGTAGGAGGCCCGATAGGGAACTCCGATCCGGTTGAGCGAAGACGCGAACTCGGAAGGGGACGTGGTGACAATGAATAGCAGGGCTACGGGCAGTACCGCAAAATATTTCAGCGTCACGTTCAACTGGTAGAACAGTTGCTCTGTAGTGAACGTGTAGCGGTTAGTCAAATGCCAAAGCGGCGTGCTGGTCCCGTAAATCTCGGTGCCGTACTGCGGGGCGAAGACGAAAATCATGATGTTGTTCAAAATCATAAGGACAAAAATGAACCACAGCACGACCTTCAGTTTTGACAGCTCAATTTTTGAAGAGACCCACAAGAACACGGACACGAAGACCATGAGAACCAAGAAGCGCGTGTCAAATCCCAGCATTGCTGCGATAGACGCGTTGATCATCATGATGAGTTTTGTGGTCCCCGTTAGCGAATGCATAAACGATTCGCGGGGGATATAGCCTAAAACGGCAGTTCTTTCAGCCACTGTTATCGCCCCGTTCCCAAGTGCTTAGCGAGGACGTCCTCACGCCACTCGTTTTCGCGCACAATGAACTGCTCAATGAACGCGGTTGGGTCCAGCATGCTTTCTGCCTTCGCGCTGGAGTGCTCATTGCCATTATCGAGGAGGCCTTGCTGTGCTCCGATTCGAACAGCCAGGTCAAACAGCGAGGTGGTTCGCAGAGACGCTGCGTGGGTTAGCTCAGGGTCTGCTAGCACGGAGGCGGAAGAGCGAGCGGCGATCACCTTGCCATCAGACATGACGAGTGTGCGTTCGGTGTATTCCAGCGCCAGGTGCATGTCGTGGGTAATCAACACAACCGTGATGCCAGAGTTGTTCAAACCCTTTAGGAACTCCATGATTTCGGTGTAGTGCGCCCAGTCTTGTCCGGCTGTGGGCTCATCTAAAATGATGATTTCTGGAGTTGTAACCATCACCGATGCTATCGTGACGCGCTTGCGCTGCCCGTAGGATAGCGCAGATATAGGCCATTCCCGATACGCCCACAGGCCGCACGTGCGAAGCGCTTGCTCAACGCGCCGCTTCTTCTCTTCGGCAGAAATATCGAGGCCTTGCAGGGCCAGGGAAACCTCTTCAATGATCAGGGTTTTCGAAATCATCTGATTGGGGTTTTGAATGACAAACCCGATTCGGCGGCCGCGGCGGGTGATGGGAGCGTCAGTGATGTCCTCGCCATCTAGGTAGATGCGACCAGAATCTGGCTTTTCAAAACCGCAAATGAGCTTGGCCAGAGTGGACTTGCCCGCCCCATTGGTGCCGCAAATAGCAACTACCTCGCCGCGGTAAATCTCGGTTGAAACCCCTTTTATGATTTCAACCTCGTTAATCCCGAAATTAACGTTTTCCAGCTTCAAAATCGGGTCAGGTTTGCGTGGAGTCTTGCGTGGTTCACGCGCCCACTGCACGAGCTCGGCCCGCGCATTATCTGGAATGTGGACGGAGTGTACCGACTCGGGTTCGTCCGCCGCGGTGACGTTGTGTCCGGCCATGCGCAGAGCCGTAATGTAGAGCGGTTCGCGAATCCCGTGATCGGTCAATACTCGCGAAGCAATAATTTCGTTCGGCGTACCGTCCGCTACGATCTGGCCGCGATCTACAACGATGATGCGATCCACGTGTCGGTGCAGGACGTCCTCTAAACGGTGTTCGATGATGATGACGGTTGCGCCCTCCGGCGGGCGCTGGTGCAGCGCATCAATCGTCTCAATGGCCTGCTGGCCAGAAGCGGGGTCAAGGGAAGCAAGAGGCTCGTCAAAAAGCAGAATCTGCACGTCGTCTACGATCACGCCGGCCATGGATACGCGCTGTTTTTGGCCGCCTGACAAGTCTTGGGGGGATGCCTCTAGGCGGTTCTCAATGCCAACGACGGAGGCTGCCTGTTGCACCCGCGAATGCATCTGGGTTTGCTCCACCAGGTCGTTTTCTAGCGAGAAAGCAATGTCTTCTGCAACTGTCAGCCCAATGAACTGGCCGTCTGGATCCTGCAGTACAGTGCCCACGATTTTAGAAAGCTCGTGCAGGGGAGTTTGGGTTGGGTCAATGCCGGCAACCTTCACCGTGCCGGAATGTTCCCCGGGGAAGCGGTAGGGGATGAGCCCGTTGATGACGTGTGCCAGTGTGGACTTACCAGAACCAGACTGGCCTACAATCGCAACTTTTTCGCCACGGTTGATCGTCAGATTGATACCCCGAAGAGTGGGAGACGATTGCGCGCGATATTGAAAAGTGAAATCGCAAAACTCAATGATGGGTTCAGGCGCAGTACCTGATGAGTTCGGTTGGTCCTGTGTCCGGGCGGCTTCCGAACTCGAGCGAGGTACAGTGCCCGTGTTGGGGGCGTCATTCGCGGGGCGAGCCTGCATGCCCGCAGCACTTGCCGCACTGCCGGCGCTTGGGCTCGCCCCATTCGAATGAAACTCAGTCACAGCTGGCCTATTCCTTTTCCTCAAGCGAGCCAGCAGAAGTGCGGGTCTTCGCGTAGGCAATCACAATCAAGGAGCCAATGATAGCGGTGGTGAGGATGTTAGAAACACCAGCGACCGCTCCCTGCGTGAACACCTTCGAAGCGGGCTCAGAGTAGAACAGGATGTCCAAAAGCGGGGCTGCGATGCCCCACGACACAGCGTGCGCTACCACCACGGCAACGTTGAAACGTACCAGGCCGCCACTGTTGATTGGGCCGTCCTGCACGTTATCTTTCAGCGTCATTAGGCCCATGATCAGGCCGGCAATAGCCGAAGCCACGATCCAGGACCACCAGGGGCCGTAGGAGGTGGCGTCGATCAGGAAGTGACCAATCAACCCCATAAGGCCGGCAACCACCGGACCGTAAAGCAGTGCGAACACGGCTAGCAGCGCGTACTGGATGTTAATGGTTGTGTTTGGAATCGGCGTTGGGATTACAAGAAAACGGCCGAGTACAAAAAAGAGGGCCGCGCCAATACCCGTAGCTACCACGGCAGTGGTTGGCGAAGTCTTATTAATCATTGTTTTCCTTCTACTTGAATTTGTACTGAAAGGGATGAGGGGGATTAGGCGAGGGGCGCGTCATCTAGTGGATACTCAAAATCCACCTTCCACTGCGTTCCCTGCCCAACCGAGTAGGCCATTGCGAACGAACCGCGGTTAATTGCGATAGCCATGTTGTCCAAAGAGTTCGTATAAATGAGCGGTTCACCAACCGACACGTCCGCAAACGAGCGTACGTACTTAAGCGGTGCCGAATAGACGTCGCCGTGCTGGTTTTCGATGTGTACGCGAACGTACTCGCCCATTTCGACACCAAGTTCAAGGAACAGTTCGCGCGGAATGTTTGTCCAAAGAGACCCGTATCGAACGTCGTGCGTGTCAATAGTGCCGAAAGCCTTGTTCTGCTCAATTTTCGGCTCCATGACGGGTAGCTTGATGGCCTTCTCAACATCGAGGGCGGGGCCGACCTCCTCGAAAGTGATCTTGCCGGATGCTAGCCGAGCACCCGTGTATGCGTAAATGTCACGCCCGTGGAATGTGTAGGAGTGACCCGAACCCGGCAGTCGGTTAACGGACTCGTCAATCTCACGAAGCTCATCTAAACCGTACGTAACCGCAATATGAGTCAGTGTCCCGTTGTCAGGCGTTACAACGAAATGGCCAGACTTGGTTTTTGCCACCACGGACAGGCGATCCGAGCCAACGCCGGGGTCAACAACCGAAACAAACACCGAACCCGCGGGCCAATACACAAGAGTTTGCGCGAGCCTACAAGATCCCTCCCACACATCGTAAGGAGGAATGTTGTGAGTTAGATCTTCGATAGGAAGACTCGAGTCCACGCCGTACGCTACGCCGTGCATGGCTGACACAGCGCCATCTGAATATCCAAAGTCAGACTGCAAAATTAGGGGCTTCATGGGTTTCCTGAACGTAGGGATCTTGGAACGGGTCCATCATACGTGCATACACGGACAGCAACTTCACGCGATCTCATAATGGACGCGTAGCGTCGCGCGGCGCCCTACAAGCGCATTTGTGGGCAAATGTCCTGTTATAGCGCCAATTTCTTAAAAGTGACCGAAACGTGAGATCAACAGAGAGTCAAATATCACGAAAAGATAACGAGCCTTGACATCGAGGATCTTTGTCGCGGATTGTTAGGTTCACTGAAAACTGCCCAGAAGGAGGATACCCGCATGTCGACGACGACATATCAGGCAATCGCCATGATCATCTACCTGGTAGCCATGGTTATGATCGGCCTGCTTGCCTACAACCGAACGAGTGACTTTGACGATTACATGCTCGGCGGTCGCAAGCTCGGCCCAACAGCCGCGGCCCTATCCGCCGGCGCATCCGACATGTCCGGCTGGCTCCTCATGGGCCTTCCCGGAGCGATTTACCTGAACGGTCTAATTGAAGGCTGGATCGCAGTTGGTCTAACCATTGGCGCTTGGCTGAACTGGAAGTTCGTGGCGCCGCGCCTACGCTCCTACTCGCAGGTGGCGTCCGATTCCATCACCGTTCCCTCATTCCTTGGTCAGCGTCTGCGCGACCGTTCGCACCTGATCCGCATCGTTGCGGGCATCATCATTTTCGTCTTCTTCACGTTCTACGTCTCGTCCGGCATGGTGGCCGGCGGCGCCTTCTTCGAAGCGTCGTTTGGCATGAACTACCACCTCGGTCTCGTCATTGTTTCTGCAATCGTTGTGCTCTACACGCTAATCGGTGGCTTCCTTGCCGTGTCGTGGACGGACGTGGTGCAGGGCCTCATGATGGTTACCGCGCTCATCCTCGTTCCAATCGTTGGCATCGCGCACGTGGGCGGCTTCTCCAACATGGTTAGCGCCATCAACGAGGTTGATCCCACCATCTTCTCCCTCTCCGGTGGTGCCGCTGCGGGCGTGGCCGCGATGGGCATTATCTCCGCGCTTGCTTGGGGCCTCGGATACTTCGGTCAGCCCCACATCATCGTGCGCTTCATGGCCCTGCGTTCCGCGAAAGAATCTGCCGCCGCTCGCCGCATTGGCATCGGCTGGATGCTACTTGCGGTTATCGGCGCCGGCATGACTGCCCTCGTGGGTGTAGCAATGTACAAGCATGATGAGGCTCAGCTCGCTAACCCCGAGTCGGTATTTATCTCGCTGGGCCAGCTCCTCATGCACCCGCTTGTTGCAGGCTTCATGCTTGCCGCTATCCTCGCGGCCATCATGTCTACCATTTCTTCGCAGCTACTGGTCACGTCTTCTGCGGTTGTTGAAGACATTTACCGAGCTTTCACTAAGCGCGACCTATCGGGCAATGACGGCGTGCTCGCGGGCCGTATCGTTGTGGCAGTCATTGCGATCCTTGCTGGTGCCCTCGCTTGGCCGCGCTCGGACACCATCCTTGCCCTCGTTGCATTCGCGTGGGCTGGCTTTGGAGCTTCGTTTGGCCCCACCGTTCTGCTCTCGCTCTACTGGCGCAAGTTCACCTACCAGGGAGCCATCGCCGGCATGATCGCTGGAGCGGTCACGGTTGGTATCTGGGGCAACGTTTCGGGTGGCATTTTCGACCTTTACGAAATCCTTCCCGGCTTCCTGCTGAACCTGCTGTTCGCGGTCATTGTTTCTAACATGACGTACAAGCCGAACGACGAGATCGATAAGGAGTTTGACGACGCCCTCGCGGGGGTCTCGGCAGACTAACCCACACAAGTAGCGCAGCTCTTGCAAAGTGCAAGAGCTGCGCTCACGTGTGCACCAGGTATCGCACGTTAAAGCGGATGAAATAATTCGCGTAAAAGATATAAATTGCTTTTCCTGTGCACTAGAAGAATTCCCCAATATAGTTAGAGCAAAACCTCGCATAGCCTCGCATGCGTAAAGTCAATCAAAGGAGATCAAATGACTGCGCCGGAAGTAACGGACTTTTCCCAAATCGCAGAACGGGCGCTCATTCGGGCGCGCAAATGGGCAGACGAATCAACGAAATACCCCATTGATCCGGCCGCAAAGCTCCTTGCAGACGTCCTCGAAGATGAGGGCGGCCTTGACTACACCGTCTCGTTCGTTGACGGGGTTGTGAGGCCCGAAGATCAGCAGGTGGCGGCAGACCACCTGGCTGAAACAGGTAAGAAGAACCCGGATTTCCTCCCTTGGTACCTGCGCACCCCCGCCCTCATTGGTGGAACCGTTGGCAAGTTTGTTCCAGAGGTTTCCGTGCCGGCCGCACGCCGCGTATTCCGGCAGTTGGTGGGAGACCTCGTTGTTGATGTAACTGATGACAAGCTCGGCCCCGCAATCCAGCGTCTCAAAGCCGACGGCGCCTCGCTAAACGTAAACCTTCTTGGCGAGGCCGTTCTAGGTGACAAGGAAGCCGCGAAGCGTCTAGCCGACACCAAGCGCCTGCTTGAGCGTGACGACATCGACTACGTTTCACTGAAAGTTTCAGCTGTCACCGGCCCGCACAACCCGTGGGGTTACGACGACGTTGTTGATCACGCGTTCGCCGAACTACTGCCGTTGTACAAGTACGCGGCCGCACACCCCGCCCGCAAGTTCATCAACCTGGATATGGAAGAGTACCGCGACCTGCACCTCACCATTGACGTGTTCAAGCGCCTCCTCGACCAGCCGGAAATGAAGAACTACTCGGCAGGCATTGTGCTGCAGGCCTACCTGCCGGACACGCTCAACGCTATGAAAGACCTGCAGGAGTGGGCCGCAAAGCGCGTTGAAAATGGCGGAGCGCCCATCAAGGTGCGCGTGGTGAAAGGCGCGAACCTTGCCATGGAGCGCGTTGACGCCGCCATGCGAGGGTGGGAACTAACCACCTGGGAATCTAAGCAGGCCACCGATGCGAACTACCTGCGCATCATCAACTGGGCGATGACCCCGGAGCATCTACAAAACGTGAAGCTCGGCGTTGCCGGACACAATCTGTTCACTATCGCAGCGGCTTGGGAGCTTGCCCTCGAGCGCGGCGTGCAAGACCAGATTGAAATCGAAATGCTCTCGGGCATGGCTACCCAGCAGGCTTCAGCCGTTCGCGAGGACGTAGGCAACCTCCTGCTGTACGTCCCGGTTGTAAGCCCCGACGAGTACGACGTGGCAATCTCTTACCTGGTGCGCCGGTTGGAGGAAAACTCGGCGGACGAAAACTTCATGGCCTCCATTTTTGATATCGGCACCGACCTTGGCGCATTCGACAAGGAGAAGAAGCGCTTCCTCGCGGCCGTTGAGCAGATGGAGCGCGAAGGTGACCGTCGCGTGGGCGCGAACCGCCACCAGGATCGCAGTACGGAAACGGCCGAAGACATTGCGAAGCCCGTGACTACTCCCGCGGGAGGCTGGACGTTCAAGAACACTCCGGACTCTGACCCGTCGCTACCCGAAAACCTGCAGTGGGCCCGCGACATCGCGGCCCGCATCAAGGACTCCAAGCTCGGTAACGAAACTATCGAAGCCGCAGTAATCGACACCGAAGACGCACTGAATGAAATGCTCGATCGGGCGGTCGAAGGAGGTCGCGAATGGGCGGCACGCAGCGCTAAGGAACGCTCCGACCTTCTCCACAAAGTCGGTGTGGAACTGGGCAAGCGCCGCGGTGAGCTCATCGAGGTGGTTGCATCCGAACTTGGTAAATCGCTTCAGCAAGCTGACGTTGAAGTCTCTGAAGCTATCGACTTTGCCCACTATTACGCAGAACGTGCCCTTGACCTCGAGAATCTCCAGGGTGCTAAGTTCGAACCGGTAGATGTCACCCTTGTGACTCCGCCGTGGAACTTCCCAATCGCTATCCCCGCGGGCGGTACCATCGCGGCGCTCGCAGCGGGATCCGCCGCCATTTTGAAGCCGGCCTCGATCGCGCGTCGCACCGGCGCAGTGTTGGCTGAATGCATCTGGGCTGCAGGCGTCCCTGAAACCGCATGTATCCTTGCCTCCGTTGGGGAACGTCAGCTGGGCCGCGAGCTAGTTACTGACAAGCGCGTTGGCCGCGTCGTTTTGACGGGCGGTGTGGAGACCGCGCAAATGTTCCGCTCTTGGGATCCCACCTTGCGCATCATGGCTGAAACCTCGGGCAAGAACGCTATCGTGATCACTCCGTCAGCCGACCTTGACCTCGCTGTGAAGGACGTTATCGACTCCGCTTTCGGTCACGCGGGCCAGAAGTGCTCGGCAGCCTCGTATGTGATTCTCGTGGGATCAACCGGCTTCTCCAAGCGCGTGCGTAACCAGCTGGTCGACGCCGCGAAGTCGCTGCACATCGGTTGGGGAGACGATCTATCGGCAGAAATGGGGCCCTTGTCTTCCGAGCCGGGAGAGAAGCTCCTGGCCGGCCTGACGACTCTTGATGAAGGACAAAAGTGGGTGCTTAAGCCGCGTCGCCTTGACGACACGAACAGGCTTTGGAGCCCAGGCGTGCGCGTGGGCGTGGAGCCGGGATCTGAGTATCACATGGTTGAATACTTTGGTCCGATCCTTGGCGTAATGCGCGTTGACACGCTTGAAGAGGCCATTGCAGCGCAGAACATGGTGGACTTTGGCCTCACCGCTGGCTTGCACTCGCTTGATCCCGATGAGATCAACTACTGGCTCAACAACGTAGAAGCGGGCAACGTGTACGTTAACCGCGGTATTACCGGTGCAATCGTGCAGCGTCAGCCGTTTGGCGGATGGAAGCGCTCCGCGGTGGGTGAAACCACCAAGGCGGGAGGTCCGAACTACCTCTACGGATTTGGCGATATCAAACCAGTTGAGCTGGCTCCGGAGGGTGAGCGCGACGCCGCGTACCCGCCGGCTGTCGAACACGAAGCCAACGTGAAGGCCCCGCAACTGCGTGAGCTCCTAGAATCCGCAAAGCACCTTCTGTCAGAAGAGGACTACGCGCGCCTCGCGGTTGCCGTCGAGTCTGACCAGCACGCGATCGACACCGAGTTTGGCCGTCTGCATGACCCGTCGAAGGTCTGCGTGGAACGCAACATCTTGCGCTATCTGCCCGTTGGCGCCCAGATTCGAGTGAGCAAGGACGCCTCTCTCTACGAGGTGTTTCGCGCGGTCTCTGCAGGTATCGCCCTGGGGGAGATCGTGAAGGTAGATCCGGATGACGAGACCTCGTTTATCCGCGAACTTCCAGCCGGTGCTTACACAGGCATGGACCTTACGGTGTCAACGGAAACGTTCCTCCCAACCGATCCGTCGATCATGTTGGGCAATCTTGGCGTTGACATCCTCGTTGAAAACAAGCGCCAGTTTGCTGAGCGTGTTCAAGCTGAGGTGGAAGCCGGCGAGAACCTCGACATTCGTATCCGCATGATTGGCGAGGACGGCGACGAGCTGCGACGCGCAGTAGACGGATCGATTGACGTTGCCATTTGGGATGGGCCAGTCACTACGTGCGGTCGCGTGGAGATTCTGCCGTTTGTGCGCGAGCAGGCAGTCTCGATCACCAACCACCGGTTCGGCAACAAGACCCCGCTCTCTACCCAGGTGCTGGTGTAGTAGGCGAGCGGTTTAGCTAGAAGTTTGGGCGGTCACCTCTTGGGTGATCGCCCAAACTCTTGCTCTGGCATAAAATCAGACGCTTATAGCGCGTACCAAACCGTCGAGTTTGGCGCGGCCTCGTTACTCGAAACATTCGCGGGAGCGACCTCATCAGTAGACAGCAAGATGCGTGCGTCCTCGGGAAGCGCCACGGCCTCATCAAATGCCATAACAATGTGCACGTCAGCGCGGCCAGGAAGCCGAGATATGTAGTGCAAATGGGCCTCCTGCGCGTCCAGAAGTTCAGCCCGGCCAAGTCCCAGATCTTCACGCAGGCGATACATTTTCTTGAAGAAATTCAAGGATGAGGACTCCTCGGCTTCCTGCACGTCCACGGCAAATGTCTTCCAACTTGCAGGCTGGGGGAGCCACGTGGAGCCGCCGGGAGAGAAGCCAAAGCCCGGGGCGTTCGCTTCCCACGGCATGGGGACACGGCAGCCGTCACGGCCGGCTTCACGCCCCTGAGTGCGGTAGAAGGCGGGGTCCTCGCGCAGCTCGTCGGGCACGGCCATGTGTTCGGGTAGTGACAGCTCTTCGCCCTGGTAGATGTACATGGAGCCGGGCAGTGCTGCTTGAAGGGCATGAGCGGCAAGGGCGCGGCGCCGACCTAGTTCGGCGTCCGGTTGCTCCTCAAATGGGCGGATGCCATTAGGTCCCTTACCCGTCCTGGATAGTCCAAATCGGGAGGCGGCACGCACCACGTCGTGGTTTGAAAGCACCCAAGTGGTTGGAGCACCCACGGTGTCCATTTCTTGCAAAGAGTGGGCGATAACCCGACGGTAAGATTCGGCGTCTACAGGTGAAGTGAGGAAGTCGAAGTTGAACGCTTGGTTCATCTCGTCGGCACGTACGTAAAGCTTCGCGTCCTCGGGCCTGTTTAGCCACGCCTCGGCAACCAGCGCCCGGTCGCCTTCGTACTCGTCCAACACCTGCCGCCATTCGCGGTAGATGTCGTGTACGCCAGGCTGGTTCCACTGGGGAGGTTCGGGAACATCCTCGGGTAGCATGTTTCCACCCGAAACCATGTCCCAGTGGTACTGGTAGTTTGGCAGATCAGGATCTTTTACGAGGCCGTGTGCCACATCTACGCGAAATCCGTCCACGCCTAGATCCAGCCAGAACCGCAGGATGCTGCAGAACTCTTCGCGCACCCGCGGATTGTCCCAGTTGAGGTCCGGCTGGGAGGAATCGAACAGGTGCAAGTACCACGATTCATCGTTTTCCCAAGCGGAGCCAGGAGCGTCCGCGCGATCTTTCACGCGCGTCCACGCCTTCCCACCAAAAACGGAAAGCCAGTCGTTGGGCTCTTGAGGGCTCTCGCGAAACCAGTAGAGGTCACGCTCTGGCGCATCCGGTCCGCTCGCAAGAGCCTTTTGGAACCATTCGTGTTGGTCGGAGGTGTGGTTAGGCACGAGGTCAACGATTACGCGAAGCCCAAGCTCGTGGGCTCGCGAAATTAGGGCGCTAGCGTCGTCTAAGTTTCCAAACAGCGGGTCGATAGCCCGGTAATCGGACACATCGTAGCCACCATCCTTTTGCGGGGACGCATAGAACGGGGAAATCCAGACGGCGTGGGCGCCTAGATTCGCAATGTGGTCAAGGCGCGAAGTGATTCCGGCGAGGTCTCCGATCGATCCGGAGCTGGAAGCAAAGGAGCGGGGATAAATCTGGTAGATGACAGCCTCGCGCCACCATTCGAGTGAGGTGTTTGCCGGGTGAAGAATCTGCATGGGTTCGCGGGCCCCTATTCGTTTATGAGGATGTGGCCTGCTTGGCCGGAGCGGTGGTTTCACGCACCACCAGTTCTGGTTTGAACGTTGTGAGCGTCATTTCGTTTGGTGTTCGTTTGATGCGAGAGACGAGGGTGGTTACCGCTGCCTCACTGATGGCGCGCACGGGTTGGCGAACGGTCGTGAGCGCGGGGGAGAGGAAGGGCATCATTGCGGAGTCGTCGAAGCCGATGATCGAGACATCTTCGGGAACGCTCATGCCCTGGTCGACGATGTAGCGCATGGTTCCAAGCGCCATGATGTCGGAGGTGCAGATGATTGCGGTTGCGCCCTGATCGAGAACGGCCTGCGCTGCCGCCTGCCCGCCCTCTACGGTGAACAGCGTTTCGGAATGGATGGGCGCGGAATCGGGAAGCATTTGTTCCACACATTCGAGGTAGCGTTCGAACTTGATCTGTGCCGGACTGAAACGAAGCGGGCCGGAAACAAATCCGATGTGTTTGTGTCCTAGGCCCACCAGGTGACGCATGGCCTGAGTGATGGCGTCCGCGTCGTCGGTGGAGAAGTCAGGCGCATCAATCTTGGAGTTGGCCCCATTGATTGTGACGAATGGGATGTGGCTTTCGATTAAGTTTTGATAGCGCTGCGTGTTTGCCGTGAGGTCGGCGTGCAGGCCAGAAACGAAGACGAGGCCAGCAACGCCTTGGCTCATAATGGCTTCTACGAGGGAATCCTCGGTTGAGCCGGCCGCAAACTGGGTTCCAAACAGCGGGGTGTAGCCCTGCCGGAGCATTTCGGTGGATAGGTGTTGCACGAACTGCGGGAAAATGGGGTTGGTGAGCTCTGGAACGATCAATCCGATGAGCCCGCCGGAACGTGCTCGAAGTTTTTCTGGGCGTTCGTATCCGAGGAGGTCGAGGGCGCGCAGAACCGCTTGGCGAGTGTCTTCGGCAACCTCTGATTTCCCGTTGAGCACTCTTGAGACCGTTGCGGTAGATACACCGGCTTGTTGCGCAAGGTCGGATAAGCGCAGTCGCTCAGCCATCGCCACTCCTTTGTAGGCTGCTCTTACGTACATGTTTGAAAATGTTTTGCAAAAATTTGCGGGTTACATAAAACACTACATGAGGCATGGGAAAAATGAGAAAAGATTAAGCTGGTTGTCTGGAAATGCGCCTGTTCAACCCCTCTTTATAAACATCTGATTACATTCCTTACAGAAATCTCTAAAAACTCTTGCAAAAACCTGAAAGCACGTTACAATCAGGAGTGTCTAGATCGCTTGTGTGACAATGACGAACACAGTTTTAGGTTGAATCTCAAGGAGTAAAGAATGCGAAGGGGCATTGCACTAGCAACAATTGGCGCTCTGTCTGTTCTTGGGCTTTCCGCATGTGGCGGCTCAGGTACCACAGAGGTAGAAACTGACGGGTCGGCGGCAGAGTCCACCGGCCAGGGTCTAACCGTTTGGGTTGATGCCAACCGCGAGGCCGCGTTTAAGAAGGCCGCGGAAGCATACAAGAACGCTACTGGTAACAACGTTGAGCTGGTTGTTAAGGATAACGACCAGATGCGCACCGAGTTTTCCACCCAGGTTCCAACCGGTCAGGGCCCAGACATTGCGTTTGGCGCTAACGACTGGATCGGCGAGTTTGTGAACAACGGCCTCGTAGCTCCCGTTGAGCTTGGCGACAAGGCAGGGGACTTCTCGGAAGGCTCCGTTGCAGCATTCACGTTTGACGGCCAGGTTTACGGCGTTCCTTACGCGGTTGAGAACCTTGCAATCATTCGCAATGCCGACCTCGTTGATGCAACGCCTGCTACTTTTGACGAAATGATTGAGAAGGGCAAGGCTGCGGGCGCCGAGTACCCGTTCGTCATCCAGGTTGGTGACGAGGGTGACCCGTACACCATGTACCCGTTCCAGTCTTCCTTCACCGGCCCGGTGTTCGAGCAGAACGCTGACGGTTCCTACACCTCGAATCTCTCCATTGGCGGCGCAGAGGGTGAAGCCTTTGCTAAGTGGCTGCAGGAGAAGGGCAACGAGGGCGTCATTAGCCCCTCCATTTCTTACGACGTTGCTGTTGATGCGTTCAAGAACGGCAAGTCGCCTTACATTCTCGGCGGCCCGTGGATGCTCGCTGACTTTGAGGGCATGAACATCGCGGTTGATCCGATTCCGTCCGCAGGCCCGAACAAGGGTGTCCCGTTCCTCGGCGTGCAGGGTGGCTTCATCTCGGCTAAGTCTGAAAATGCTCTGCTGGCTAACGACTTCCTCGTTAACTACGTAGGTTCGCAGGAAGTTCAGGACGAACTGTTCGCAATCGGTAACCGCCTCCCGGCTCTGACCGCTTCGGCTGACAAGGCTGCGGCTGATCCGCTAATCGCTGGCTTCCAGGCAGCATCTGAGGGCGGCTTCCCGATGCCGAACATTCCAGAAATGGGTGCCGTCTGGACCTTCTGGGGCAAGACTGAGGCACAGATCCTAAACGGATCCGATCCGGCTGAGACCTGGAACAAGATGATTTCTGACATCCAGGCCGAGCTGGGCAAGTAGTTCACTTAAAAAGGTGCGGCTGATTCTTCCGGCCGCACCTTTTTAATAACAGGAACCGATGCTGATATGTCGCAAATGTTGAAAGAAACCGACGCAACACGTCGGAGGAAAGAACGGCGCGCTGAACGCCGTAAGCGCGATTCTGTGGCGACCTCGTGGGGGCCGGGCTCCATTGTGAAGCTCATCCTCATGGCGCTTGTTAACGCGCTTGGCATTTACATTGCCGCAACCGCATTGAGTGGCGGGTCCATGGTGCTCGGCATCGGAATGCTGCTCTTGCTTGTTGCCGTTGACTGGATCTATTTCTCTAAGCGAGACAGTCTAATTCCTGCGAAGTACTTGGCTCCCGGCCTTGTCTTCCTAATCATTTTTCAAGCGTTCACGATCGTTTACACCGGTTACATCGCGTTCACTAACTACGGTCACGGTCACATACTCACGAAGGAAGCGGCAATCGAGTCGATCCTTCTGCAAAACAACACGAAGCGCGTTGAGGGTTCACCCGAATACCCGCTCGCCATTGTGGAGCAGGGCAACGAACTAGGTTTTGCCGTTTTTGATGGGACGGATGTGAAGGTAGGTAGCGCCGAGCAACCGCTTGAAAAGGTGGGCGCGAAGGTCTCCAACGGGCGCATTACCGAGGTTGATGGGTGGAAGGTTCTTTCCATCGCGGAACTGGGGGCGCGACAAAGCGAAGTAACACAGCTTCGGGTGCCGCTATCTGAAGACTTGAACGAGGGTGCAATCGGTACCCAAAACGGTATGACAGGCTTCGAGTTCACCTCGACCATCCAGTATGACCAGCAGACCGACACGATGGTGAACACTGAGAACGGCACCGTTTACAAGGCCGATGACACGGTGGGTTCGTTCATTTCAGAGGACGGTAGCGCCCTGGGCGTTGGCTGGCGTGTTGGCGTTGGATTTAAGAACTTCGTCGACGGGTTCTCGGATGCACGCTATGCGCAGCCATTCCTCAATGTATTGGTATGGAACGTGATCTTCGCGTTCATGTCCGTGCTGACCACGTTCTTGCTGGGCATGTTCCTCGCGATCGTGATGAACGATGATCGCATGCGCGGGCGCAAGGTTTACCGAACCATCATGCTACTTCCGTATGCTTTCCCTTCATTTATGACCGCGTTCTTGTTTGCGGGCATGATGAACGAAAAGTACGGCTTCTTTAACCAGTTGCTTGGAGCTTCCATCCCGTGGCTCACCGATCCGACGATGGCTAAGGTTTCGGTGCTTCTGGTGAACTTGTGGATGGGCTTCCCGTACATGTTCTTGATTGTTACGGGCGCGCTCCAGTCGATTCCTCACGACCTCATTGAGGCCGCAGAGATCGACGGTGCTAGCTCGATGGAAGTGTGGCGTCACGTGACGCTCCCGCAGCTCATGATTGCCCTCACTCCGCTACTTATTTCATCGTTCGCGTTCAACTTCAACAACTTCAACCTGATTTACATGTTGAATGGCGGCGGCCCGGCAATGTCGGATGCTTCCGTCCCGGTTGGACATACGGACATTTTGATTTCGATGGTTTACAAGATTGCTGGCCTAACCGGCGAGGCGCTACCAAACTACGGTCTAGCCGCAGCCATGTCACTGGTTATCTTCCTGATCGTTGGCGCAGTGTCCATGTACTCCTTTAAGAAGTCGAATGCCGTGGAAGGAGTGGCGTGATGAGTGCTCAAACAGTTACTGCAAGTGCGAAGCCGGCTGCAACGAAGAATCGGATGCCGTTTGGCAAGTGGTTCCGCGGTATTGGTTTCCGTCACGTCGTGGGTATCCTCGCAGCGATCTACGCGGCGTTCCCCATCCTGTACGTGATTTCAGCGGCTTTTAACCCGAACGTTAAGACAACGCTCACGGGTGCGAACTCGCTGTTCTCATCGGTTTCAACCGAGAACTTCACGGAGCTTTCCGACACGATGTTCTGGACTTGGTTTGGCAACACGATCATCATCGGCGTGGCCACATCGATTGGAACCGTATTGATGGGCGCTGCGGCGGCCTACGCGTTTTCGCGCTACCGCTTCTCTGGCCGCAAGGTTTCGCTTCAAGCCCTGCTGATCATCCAGATGTTTCCGCAGCTGCTGACGTTCGTAGCTATCTTCCTGCTTCTAACCACGCTGGGTGAGGTCATTCCGGCGCTCGGTATTAACTCGAAGATAGCGCTGATCTGCGTTTACTGGGGCGGCGCACTAGGCGCCAATACGTTCCTCATGTACGGCTTCTTCAACTCCATCCCGATGGATCTAGACGAGGCCGCGAAGATCGATGGAGCTTCCCATGCTCAGATCTACTGGACCATTGTTCTACCGCTGGTCATTCCGATCCTTGCGGTAGTGGGCCTGTTGTCCTTCATCTCGGCGTTTAATGATTTCGTGCTTGCGCGCACGATCTTGACCTCGCAAGAGAACTGGACGCTGGCGATCGGCATGAACATTTGGGTCGGTGGCAATGAGAAGAACTGGGATTGGTTCGCATCCGGCGCTGTGATTGCGGCTATCCCAATCTTGCTTCTGTTCCTGTTCTTGCAAAAGTACATTGTTGCCGGTCTGACCGGTGGCGCTGTGAAGGGTTAGAAGTTTCCCTGTGGTGGGGCGCTCGCTTGGTTGAGCGCCCCACCATTTTTGTGCTGAGTTGCGTTGAGGGCGAGGCGGGTTGGGTGCACATGAGGCTCCGTCCTCAAATGTGGGACGAACTGTGAGCAAAGTATCGTCTTTGCCACACTTCACGTAGACTCTGGGAGGTAGAAGCTCCATTCTGCTCAGGGCAAAAGCCTTGAAAAAACGAGTTGTGCGAGGGGCAGGACCTCGCATGGAGGGTAAAAATGCCAGCGGTAATAGTCGTCGGAACGCAGTGGGGCGACGAGGGCAAAGGCAAAGCAACCGACCAGCTAGGCTCTGGGGTTGACCTGGTTGTTAAGTTCAACGGTGGAAACAATGCGGGCCACACTGTAGTGGTTGATGGAGAGAAGTACGCACTTCACCTTCTTCCCGCGGGCATCCTCACTGAGGGCGTAACGCCGATCATTGGCAACGGCGTGGTGGTGGACCTTGAGGTTTTGTTCCAAGAGATGGATGAGCTGGCTAGTCGCGGCCGAGACACCTCTCGCCTGCGCATTTCCTCGAACGCGCACATCATTCCCTCGTATAACCGCCTTATGGATCGCACTACTGAGAAGTTCCTGGGCAAGCGGCAGATTGGCACTACGGGCCGCGGTATTGGTCCCACCTATGCGGACAAGATGAATCGCATCGGCCTGCGCGTACAAGATTTGTTTGACGAGTCGATTCTGCGCCAGAAGGTCGAGGGGGCGCTGGCGAACAAGAATCACCTGCTGGTGAAGGTTTTCAACAAGCGTCCTGTTGATGTTGACGAGGTGGTGGCAGAGCTGCTGTCTTACGCTGATCGCGTTCGTCCGATGGTTGTAGACGCCTCTCTGCTGGTTAATGACGCGCTGGATGAGGGTAAGACGGTGCTGTTTGAGGCGGGTCAGGCAACGATGCTGGACATCGACCACGGCACCTACCCGTTTGTGACATCCTCGAACGCGACTGCGGGTGGTGCCTGCACGGGCGCTGGCGTGGGCCCCACGCGCATCACTTCGGTGGTTGGCGTTACGAAGGCTTACACAACGCGCGTTGGCGAAGGCCCGTTCCCCACGGAGCTTTTTGGCGACGAGGGTGACGAGCTACGCGAACGCGGCGGTGAGTTTGGTGTGACCACGGGACGGCCTCGCCGTACCGGATGGTTTGATGCCGTGGTGGGCCGCTACGCAACCCGCGTGAACGGTTTGACGGATCTGGTTGTGACTAAGCTGGATGTCCTCACCGGATATGAGCAGATTCCTATCTGTGTTGCGTACGAGGTGGATGGCAAACGCATGGATGAGATGCCTATGAATCAGTCCGACTTCCACCACGCGAAGCCCATCTACGAGTACATGCCCGGCTGGAGTGAAGACATCAGTGGTGCGCGCACGTTTGAAGAGCTGCCGGCCAATGCGCAGCGTTACATCGAGCGGCTTGAGGAGCTTTCTCGCGTGCGCGTGTCGGTGATCGGGGTGGGTCCGAGCCGTGATGCGGCGATTGTTCGCCACGACCTCGCCGCGAAGTGAAACCAAGGCGGTAAAACTGCCTTTGCTTTTACGCCGGTCCGCTTGGGCCGGCGTAAATCGTCTTACCGGCATTTGCAGATCGGCAAAAACCAGCATATTGCACAAATATGCGTTTGTATATGGCTATTTCGGACATATTTGGCTCGTCCAGAACGTGCAAAATCTTGTTAAATAAGCCATAATTAAAGGCAGTGGCCAAGACCCCTAAATGGGGTCTAGTCGATACCTTTGGGTGCATACGGCACCCAGGAAATACAACGCCCAGGAGGCTTAGGTATGACCGTAACGATTGAGGATATCAAGTCGGCTGCCCCGGCTAATGTTCCCGAAGAAGTTATCAAGTGGGTTGCTGAGATCGCTGAGCTCACCACCCCAAAGTCAGTTTATTTCTGTGACGGATCCGAGGAAGAGTGGGATCGTCTCACTTCCGAGATGGTTGAGTCCGGAATGTTCACGAAGCTGAACGAGGAGAAGCGCCCAAACTCTTTCCTTGCTCGCTCCAAGCCGTCTGACGTGGCTCGCGTTGAGTCCCGTACCTTCATTTGCTCCGAAAAGGAAGAGGATGCAGGCCCGACCAACAACTGGGCTGATCCGAAGGAGATGAAGGAGACCCTGAAGCACGTATTCACCGGTGCTATGAAGGGCCGCACTCTTTACGTAGTTCCGTTCTCGATGGGCCCGATCGGTGGCCCGATCTCCCAGCTGGGTATTGAGCTTACGGACTCCCCGTACGTTGTTGTCAGCATGCGCATCATGACTCGCATGGGCAAGGCTGCTATGGACCTCATTGCTGAAGGCAAGCCTTGGGTTCCGGCTGTTCACTCCGTTGGCGTTCCGCTAGAGGACGGCGAGAAGGGTGACTCCTGGCCGTGCAACGACGAGAAGTACATCACCCACTTCCCGGAGACCAACGAGATTTGGTCCTTCGGCTCGGGCTACGGCGGTAACGCACTGCTCGGTAAGAAGTGCTACGCCCTGCGTATTGCTTCGACCATGGCACGCCGTGACGGCTGGATGGCTGAGCACATGCTCATCCTGCGCCTCACCCGCGAAGAGACCGGCAAGCAGTACCACATCACCGCGGCATTCCCGTCGGCTTGTGGTAAGACCAACCTCGCTATGCTTCAGCCGACTATTGACGGCTACAAGGTCGAGACCGTTGGCGACGACATCGCGTGGATGCGCCCCGGTCCGGATGGCACGCTCCGCGCCATCAACCCGGAGGCAGGCTTCTTCGGTGTTGCACCGGGCACGTCTTACAAGACGAACCCGATGGCTATGGACACCATGCGCGCGAACACGATCTTCACGAACGTTGCACTCACCGATGACGGCGACGTCTGGTGGGAGGGCATCGACGGTGACGTTCCCGCACACCTGATCGACTGGCACGGCAATGACTGGACGCCGGAGAGCGGCGAAAAGGCTGCTCACCCGAACTCGCGTTTCGCAACGCCTGCTTCGCAGTGCCCGATCATCTGCCCCGACTGGGAAGCTCCTGAGGGTGTTCCGGTAGACGCAGTCCTCTTCGGTGGCCGCCGCGCTACCAACGTTCCGTTGGTTGCCGAGCAGTTCTCGCCGGAGCACGGCGTGTTCATCGGTGCAACGGTTGCTTCCGAGCAGACCGCTGCGGCTGAGGGTGCTGTTGGCTCGCTGCGTCACGATCCGTTCGCAATGCTCCCGTTCTGTGGCTACAACATGGCTGACTACTGGGGCCACTGGATTGAGATGCAGAAGGAGCTTGGCGACAAGTTCCCGAAGGTATACCAGGTCAACTGGTTCCGTAAGGACAAGGACGGCAACTTCATGTGGCCGGGCTTCGGTGACAACGCTCGCGTTCTCGACTGGATCGTTCGCCGTCGTGCGGGCGAGGTCGAGGCGATTGAGGGCCTCACCGGCTACTACCCGAAGTTCGAGGACTTCAACCTCGAGGGCCTCGACATCGACGAGAACGTTTGGGCACAGCTGTTCGAGACCGATCCGGTAGCTTGGGAAGCTGAGCTTGCTGACACGGAGAAGTACTTCGAGCAGTTCGGCGACAAGGTTCCTGCACCGGTCGTTGAGGAGCTCAAGAAGTTCCACGCTCGTATCGAAGCTGCTAAGTAATCCAACTTAGTTAAACGGGGGTCTGCGCTTTGCGCAGGCCCCCGTTCACTTTTGCGTGCAATCGGGGCCGTCTTTTGGGCGCCCACCCATTTCAGTTTCAAAAATTGGCAGAATGGAAGAGTATTGCACGGCAACAATGAGGGCGAAACCATGAATATCTTGCTGCTTGGATCCGGTGGGCGCGAACACGCGCTGGCACTTGGACTCGCGCGTAACAACACCCTGTTTATTGCTCCCGGAAATCCAGGTACCAAACACGTTGGTACCAATGTGTCTATAAACCCGAATGATCCGGCTGAAGTTACGAAGTGGGCAACCAGTAACGGCATTGACCTTGTGGTGATCGGTCCAGAAGCGCCCCTCGTTGCAGGTGTGGCAGACGCGGTGCGAGCGGCAGGACTGCCTGTTTTTGGACCTTCGCAGGCGGCAGCGATGCTGGAAGGATCAAAAGCGTTTGCCAAAGACGTGATGGAAAGCGCAGGTGTTGATACCGCTGCGTCGGTAGCGTGCAAGACAATGAGCGAGGTCGAAGTCGCGCTGTCTCGCTTCGAGCCTCCGTACGTGGTGAAGAACGACGGGCTGGTAGCCGGCAAGGGAGTTATTGTTACTCCCGATATTGATGCCGCTCTAGCACACGCGCGAGGTTGCTTGGAAGCACCCGGCGGAGCGCTGTTGGTAGAAGAGTTTATGGACGGCCCCGAGGTATCTCTATTTTGCGTGACTGACGGCAAGACTGTGGTGCCACTTTTGCCCGCGCAGGATTTCAAACGTGCTCTCGACAATGATGAAGGTCCAAACACGGGTGGAATGGGCGCCTATTGCCCGCTTCCGTGGCTCCCGGAAGGATTTTCCGATGAGGTTGTCGCAAAGGTAGCGCAACCGGTGGTTGATGAGATGGCTCGCAGAGGCACGCCGTTTGTGGGCTTGTTGTACTGCGGCCTGGTGGTGACGAGCCGCGGCACGCGGGTTATCGAGTTCAACGCGCGCTTTGGTGACCCTGAAACGCAGGTGGTGCTCTCCCTACTTGAAACGGATCTAGCGCAGTTACTGTTTGCCGCAGCTACCGGCACTTTGGCTGACTTTGAACCACTGCGATGGAGTGAGGCTGCCGGGGTGGGCGTGGTTGTGAGCGCCGAAAACTATCCGGCAACACCGGTGCTTGGTGACGTCGTGGAAGGGAGAGACGAGGCTGAATCGGATCCGAATACTTGCGTATACATTGCGGGCGTGAGTGAGGTCGAGGGCGGCCTTGTCACGAGTGGTGGCCGCGTGCTTATGGTCAGTGCCACGGGCAGTACGATAGCGCAGGCTCGCGAACGGGCGTACGAAGGGGTAGCGAAGATCTCGATCCGCGGTTCACACCACCGCACTGACATTGCTGCTCGCGCCGAGCAGATCCGTATTCCCAGCTGAACTTAGGTGCCAAAGCATACAGGCGGTAGGCTAAATGAGTTCAGGGGAAGGGAGCGCCTACATGACATGGAATGGCTCTGGTGAGCAGGGCGAAAATGCAGATAACGCTTCGCGCAGCTTAGATAGGTTGCTACGCGAAACGCGGCGCCGACTCTACGCGGCGGCAGCAAGTGCAGATGCCGAAGTGTTTGGGGAAGTTCAGGCACTTCCAAACTCTGAGGTTGAGGCTATGGAGCGACGCTTGCGTGGAGGCCTGCGTTCGGCTGAGCTTGACCACCGCCGGGCAGTGGCGCGCCTTGCCAGCCCCGAAACCCCCTTGCCGTTTGCTGATGCGGCCTCGGAATTTGAATCTCCTGGCCGTATCAGTGGTCGGATTGGTACTCAGTATTCGCCAGAAGCGAGCGTGGATGAGGGGGAGCGTTCGCAGCTTTTGGGCGCGAGCCTTAGCAAGCTGGGGCTTTCCGAACTGGGGTTCACAAAGGGTTTGCCGGTGGGTGAACTGCCGCGTTTCAGTGTGAAACCGGGCCAGGCAGTGGTGGTGATTGGCCAAAATGGTCGGCCCGAGGATGCTCTGGACGTGGCAAGCCGCCTGGGTGCGCGCATGAGAGCCCCCTATGAGATTGTTTTGGCGGGTGCGCGAACGGTGAATCCCGGATCGGGACCGCGTGCTCGTTCGGCTGAGGAATTCGCGCAGATTCGGGAGGAAAATCCGGACGCGGTAGTGATCCTCTCGGCGGTTAATTCGGCCGTGGAATCGCATCAGCGCAACGCGTCTCGCATTATTTCTTCGACTGAGTTCGCGGCCGTGTGGGCGGTTGTAGATGCGCGATCCGACATGGCTAATGTGACGCGGGCTGTTAATGACCTGCCGGGCGAGGTTGAAGCTAGCATGATCGCCCTAACTCATGTTTGGGAGGCCACAAAGCCCGGCCAGGTGCTCGAATGTGGAATCCCCGTGGGCCTAATAGACGGGGCTCCAGCCTCAACGGCGCTGTGGTCACTTGTTGCAGATGACGCTTACATTCGGATGGTTTCTAAGAACAAGGAGCAGTAGTGCAAAACATTGCCGGGTTCAAACACGTCTCGTCGGGCAAGGTTCGCGACCTTTACGTAAGTGAGGCCGACGAGAATCAGCTTCTCGTTGTTGCCTCTGACCGCATCAGCGCCTACGACTACGTGCTGTCCACACCGATCCCCGACAAGGGCAAGATCTTAACGCAGCTTTCCGCATGGTGGTTTGAGCAGTTGGGCTTTGACAATCACATGATTTCGATGGACGTGCCTGCCGAGGTTTCTGGCCGCGGCATGCTCTGTGAGCGCCTCACCATGTTCCCGGTGGAGTGCGTTGCGCGCGGATACCTGACCGGCTCGGGTCTCGCTGAATATCGCGAAACCGGTGAAGTCACAGGGATTGTGCTTCCCGAGGGGCTTACCGAGGCCTCCAAACTGCCTTCGCCAATCTTCACGCCGGCAGCCAAGGCGGAACTTGGTGAGCATGACGAGAATGTCCCGTTTGAGCGGGTTGTGGAAATGGTTGGCGAGGATGTGGCGGCAGCGCTACGTGACGCTACGCTGATGATCTACTCGCGTGCGGCCGAGATTGCGGCGGAGCGCGGGATCATTTTGGCTGACACAAAGTTTGAGTTCGGTGCGCGCGAGGATGGCTCCCTGGTGCTTGCAGACGAGGTTCTCACCCCGGATTCTTCTCGCTTTTGGCCGGCAGACCAGTGGGTGGAGGGTCGGGTGACTCCATCGTTTGATAAACAGTATGTACGCGATTGGTTGACGTCCGACGCCTCGGGTTGGGACCGCGCGAGCGGTGCACAGCCGCCAGCTTTGCCAAGCGAAGTCGTGGATCGCACGCGCGAGCGTTACATTGAAGCATTTGAGTTGCTGACCGGCACGAAGTTCAGCGCGTAGAGCGTGCATAAGAGAGTAAATAAGTGGCTCCGCAAGCCCGGTAGGCAGCGGAGCCACTTTTTATTCTAATTACAAGATTTTGCCGTAAAACCTGGCCGCTTCAAAATAGCGTCCAAATACCGCTCGTCCCCTGTTTTCCAAGGGCGGCGCTTGTAGCATTAATTTGTAAGTCAACCGCTTCGACTTACGTCGGGAAGGAAGAAGTGATGGGACGCATCAAAGTCGAAATTCTGCCAAAGTTCGAGATTCTGGATCGTCAGGGTAAGGCCGTGATTGCCGCGCTTGCGCGCGTCGATGTCACGGCCTTTAAATCTGTCCGTCAGGGGAAGACGTTCTACCTTGAAACTGAAGGCCCTGTTACCGAAGCTGATCTGGAAGTTGCGCGTGAAGTTGCAACTTCTGTTTTGTCTAATCCGAATATTGAGGACGTCGTGAGCGTTGAGGCGTTGGAGGACGAGCGGTGAAGGTTGGTGTTGTAACTTTCCCGGGCACGCTCGACTCGGCGGCTACAACTCGTGCCGTTGAACTTGCGGGCGGGCAGCCGGTAGCTCTTTGGCATGCTGATAGCGACCTGCACGGCGTGGACGCCGTGATTTTGCCGGGCGGCGCTACTTATGGCAACTACGTTCGCCCCGGTGGCCTCGCCGCGCTATCACCCATCATGACCTCCATTGCGGCGGCTGCCGAGCAGGGCCTACCTGTCCTCGGTATTGGAAATGGGTTCCAAATTCTTTGCGAGGCGGGCATTTTGCCGGGCGGTTTTGTAAGGAATGAGGACGGCCGGTACATCTGCCGCGATGAGTCGTTCAAGGTAAACGCAGATTCTGCTTGGACATCCAAGTATGAACAGGGCGAGGAAATCACGCTTCCGCTACGCACGGCTACGGCTCTTTACGTTGCTTCTGACGAGGCTCTCGAGGAGCTGGAAGAGAAGAACTTGGTTGTGCTTCGTTTTGCCAACAACCCCACTGGTTCAGCCGCTGATATTGCGGGGATTCGGAACGAGGCTGGGAACGTGGTTGGTGTAATCGCAAGCCCCGAGAACGCGGTTGAGGCCGGTTTTGGCCCAGAAACTGCATCCGGGCCGGCAACTGGCACGGACGGGTTGCGTATTTTTACCTCGGTTATCGCTAAGTAGCCCAATCTCAAAGAGTTACACGCGAGGGATTCAAGTCGAGAAGATTTCGCTTCTATAAGGCTGTGAAAAACTCGTTTTCTTAACAGCTCCAAACCCGGGTTATCCACAGGTTCGTGGAAACCTTGAAAATTCAATACACAGCTGTGGACAACTTGGTGGATAACCTGTGGATCAATGCGGCGGACGCATTTGACCTCGCAGATAATCCACCGGGAAATAACAACAATCGCGTTAAACAGTGGCTGATATCACGAGGCGTGTTTTGTTTGTACACATGTGTAATAGGCAAGACGGAATGGCAATGGTGAACAAGGAAGAGAATATGGGCGCGCAGACCATCTCTAACGTCATTTTTGAAAATCCCCGCCCAAGTGGGGTGCCCGACACGGTTGAGAACGCGAAAGCGACTCCCAACGAGGAAATGCCGTGGCACTCGCTTGGTCTTAAAGAAGATGAGTACAACAAGATCGTCGAGCTACTCGGGCGCCGCCCCACGATCGCGGAGCTTTCCATGTATTCGGTTATGTGGTCCGAACACTGCTCCTACAAGTCCTCAAAAAAGCATCTGAAAGAACAGTTTGGTTCTAAGACCACCGAGGAGATGGGTAAGAACCTCCTGGTCGGTATCGGCCAGAACGCCGGCGTTGTTGATGTCGGCGACGGCTGGGCTGTCACATTCAAGGTTGAGTCGCACAACCACCCGTCTTACGTTGAGCCCTACGAAGGCGCTGCAACGGGTATTGGCGGCTGTGTTCGAGACATTATTTCTATGGGTGCTCGCCCGATCGCGGTTATGGATGGGCTTAACGTTGGCGATCCTAACCACCCCGACACAGCTCGCGTGGTCCGCGGTGCGGTTGACGGCTTGGCTGGCTACGGCAATGTTCTGGGTGTTCCTGCCATTGGTGGGGAGACCACGTTTGACTCCTCCTACCAGGGCAACCCGCTTGTAAATGCGGTTTGTGCAGGAGCTGTGCGCCACGAACATGTGCGCCTTGCCGATGCGAAGACGCCGGGCAACATGGTGGTCCTCTTTGGCGCCCGCACGGGTGGAGATGGCATTGGCGGCGCGTCGATCCTCGCTTCCGAATCATTCGAGGATGATGAGTCGATTGCACGTCCCACTGTGCAAGTTGGCGATCCGTACATGGAAAAGCAGATCATCGAATGTTTGATGGAGCTGTTCGAAGAAGGCGTGATTGAAGCTATCCAGGACCTGGGCGCGGCGGGAGTTTCCTGTGCCACCTCGGAACTGTCTTCAAATGGCGGCACGGGCATGCACATTCATCTTGAGAACGTGCTGCTACGTGACCCCACGCTGACGGCCGGGGAAATCCTCATGTCTGAATCGCAAGAGCGCATGATGGCAACCGTTGCCCCGGAAAACATGAATGAGTTTTGGCGAATCGCAACCAAGTGGGGAGTGGAAGGCTCGGTAATTGGCGAGGTCACCGATACGGGACGCCTGATTATTGACCACTTTGGACACCGCATTGTTGATGTGGATCCCAAGACGGTTGCCCACGACAGCCCGGTTTATGACCGTCCATACGCGAGGCCCAAGTGGCAGGATGCGCTGCAGGCGGACACTTCTGAAAATCTTGCTCGCCCGACTTCGGGTGAGGAAATCGCCGAGCAAATCAAGACGATCATCACTTCCGCTAACGGCGCTTCGAAGAAGTGGATGACGGATCAGTTTGACCACTACACGCTGGGCAACACCGCGATGGCGGCTCCCGATGATGCGGGTGTTGTGCGGGTGGATGCAAGCACAGATCGCGGTATCGCAATGGCGATCGATTCTAATGGTTGGTTCACGAAGCTTGACCCGTACGAGGGGGCAAAGCTCGCATTGGCAGCCGCTTACCGCAACGTGGCGGCTGTGGGAGCCAACCCGATTGCAATCTCGGATGGCCTTAACTTCGGTAACCCGGAGGACCCGGATGCGATGTGGCAGCTCGTGCAGGCTATGACCGGTTTGGCCGATGGATGCAAGCAGATGAGCATTCCGGTAACCGGCGGTAACGTGTCTTTGTACAACTCTTCGGGCACGCAGATGAGCCAGCCGGACTCGTCTATCAACCCCACGCCAATGGTTGTCATGCTGGGTGTAATCGACGATGTTAAGCGCGCTCGCCCGTCCGGTTGGTTCGAGCAAGGCATGGCAATCTACCTGCTGGGCGATACTGCGGAAGAGCTGGACGCTTCGGCGTGGGCACGCGACGTGCACGGTCACTTTGGCGGTTTGCCTCCGAAGGTGGATCTGGACGCAGAGATGGCGCTTGGTCGTGTAATCCACGCCCTCGTAAACACTGACGGTCCGGATGGTCAGCCTCTGATTCACGCCGCGCATGACGTGGCTGAAGGCGGTCTAGCGCAAGCATTGATCGAGATGGCAACGCGTCGCGGAATTGGCGCCAGCATCGACCTGTCGGCGTACGTAAAGTCGCAGAAGATCAGCGACTTTGTAGCGCTGTTCTCCGAGTCGACGGGCCGCATGGTTGTTGCGCTTCCCGAGGGGGCAGTTCCGGCCCTCACCGCCGCGGCTGAAGCCGAGGGCGTCAGCTGCACGCGCATAGGCCTGTCGGGCGGTACGCTGCTCACCATCGCTGGCTTTGACCAGTTGGGCGATGCGGGCGGTTTTGATGCGCAGGTGCTCGCTGAGGTTTCAGGTGAGGACATTCCGGACGGCGTGGGCCAATCTGGTCCGATCGTGTTCCGGGTGCGTGAACTTGCCGAGCAGATGGGCGCGGTGATTCCGGGCCTGTTCGCCTAACTCGTTGAACCTACAAGAGAGGGGGTCTGTGGCTTTTGCCGCAGGCCCCCTTAGGTCGACCGGTTCCGCAGAACTAAGCTGACAACTTTTCTTCGCGGCGGCCCGAACCTAAGTTCAAGTATTTACGACTGCGGCGCCGAGTGCAAAATTTTCGCTATCTATAAGTGTTTTCGCGTGTAGCGCACGAGTTACGCGGGTAACGAGCTTTCTGTCCGTGCTGGGCGCTACTATGAACGCATGAGTGACATGCCAGATCTGGAAGCGTTGAAGAAGGCTGCTGAGGCAGCAGCAGAGCAGGCCGCTGCCGCCCAAGCTGCGCTTGAAGCCGCGATGACAGCCGCCACTTCGGATGATTCCGCTATCGGCCAGATTGCCAGTGGATACCGGTTTGAGGGTGAAACCCTACCGCTCGGTGTTGCGCTAGATGATGGCGAGCCGGTGCCGGCCGCTAAAGTGGGGTTGCCGCTGGCGATGATGAATCGGCACGGCCTCGTTGCTGGCGCTACTGGTACGGGTAAAACCAGAACGCTGCAGCTGATGGCAGAGGGGCTTTCCGATGCGGGCGTGCCCTCGTTTGTAATGGACATCAAGGGCGATCTGACGGGCCTGCTTGAACCGGGGGCCTCCTCGGAAAAACTCCTTGAACGCACGAGTGGTCTTGGCCAAGAGTGGCAGGCAAAGTCATTTCCCGTAGAGCTTTACAAGCTTGGCGAGGGTGGGGTTGGAATACCAATCCGCACGTCTTTGTCGGACTTCGGGCCGCTGCTTTTGGCTCGCGTGCTGGATTTGAATGAGACGCAAGAGTCCGCGCTACAGCTGATCTTCCACTGGGCAGATATGCAACATTTGGCCCTCATTGATGTGAAAGACCTACGTTCCGTTGTGGGTTACTTGACAGGGGAGGGCAAGGACGAGCTCAAGGAGATTGGTGGTATTTCTGCTGCGACCGCTGGGGTAATCCTGCGCAAGGTTGCTGCGCTGGAGGCTCAGGGCGGTGACGTGTTCTTTGGGGAGCCGGCTTTTGATACCTCGGATCTGTTGGAAACCAGGGGCGGAGCGGGCGTTATTTCTGTGTTGGAGCTACCTAATGTGCACGACCAGCCGGCATTGTTCTCTACGTTTGTGATGTGGTTACTGGCCTCCCTGTTTCAGACTTTGCCGGAGGTGGGGGACCAGGAAAAACCGAAGCTCGTGTTCTTCTTCGATGAGGCCCACCTGCTGTTTAACGGCGCTTCAAAGGCATTCTTAGCAGAGGTTGTCAAAACCGTTCGATTGGTCCGCTCAAAGGGCGTGGGCATCTACTTCGTTACTCAAACCCCTAAGGACGTTCCCGAGGATGTTCTGGCGCAGCTGGGGGCCCGCGTGCAGCACGCATTGCGCGCATTCACGCCTACGGATGCGAAGAAGCTAAAAGAGACGGTTTCCACATTCCCTACCTCCCCGTTTGATCTGGGGCAGATTCTCACTTCGCTGGGTACGGGTGAGGCCGTGGTAACCGTGCTGGACCGCAAGGGCCGACCAACTCCGGTTGCTCCAACGCGCCTGTACGCACCGGCTGCGAACATGGGTGAGGCGGATGCGACGGTGGTGCAGCAACATGTGGATTCCTCGCCAAATCTGGCGAAATACAAGGATGCGGTGGACCCCGAATCCGCTTTTGAACTTCTTGAACAACGCCTGGAAGCCGAAGCGCGTGCCCGCGAAGAAGAACAGCGAAGGATGGAAGAACAAAAGGCGCTGGATGCTAAGGCTAAGGAGCTAGAAAAGGAGCTTGCCCGGCAGGCGAAAGAGCGGGAAAAAGAACTGGAACGTCAAGCGAAAGAGCGAGAGCGAGAATATGAGAAAGCGCGGCGTGAAGCGGAGCGTGCAGAGCGCGCGGCGCAGGCGAGGCGCGAGCGGTTTGCAGATGACCTTATGCGAACAGCCGGACGCACTCTAACTAGAGAAATCACCCGTACACTTTTTGGTACGCGCAGGCGCTAACTTAGCCGCAGCTTGGATCAGCGGATCTCTTTGAAGCGTGACTGGTGAAAAACAAGAGGCTTGGCGTGCGGATCGACGTCGAAGTCGGTGACCTCGCCAATCACAATAATGTGGTCGCCGCCGTCGTAGGTGGCCCACGGCGTGGCGGTGAAGTAGGCGTGGGAATCGTTTAGGCGTGGCGCGATACCAGACGTGTTCCAGTCCGCAACAATACCCTGATCCGATCCGCCTGCAAACTGCATGGCGGTGGGTAGCTGGCTTTCGCTAAGCACGTTCACCGTAAACGGCTTGCTACTAAAAACGTGAGCAGCTTTTGATCCACGGCGAATGTTGAACAGTACTAACGTTGGGTCAAGCGACAAAGAGGTAAATGAGCTTACCGTAAGGCCAAGCGGGCGATCTTTGTGTTCGTACGTAACTACGGTGACGCCCGAGGCAAAGGCGGCAAACGCGTCGCGCAACGCCCTGATGTCCACCTTGGTATCGGCACCGTTAGTCATTTCAACCTCCGCACTGAGCCTAAGGCATCATGTACGACTTCGCATAGGATCGCGGTCACTTTGAGAAAGTGTAACGAGCCAGGGCATTGCGCCCATACGTGCGAGTCGGATCAGAAAGGGAAGATTTGTGCGCGGAGGTAACGCATACCACTACCGGAAAATGAGAAGAGAAGCATAGAAGTTTCTAAGTGAAGGTCTAGATGGTGTTTACTGTTTTATGACTGAGTTTTTCCTATTTGGAGATTTATCCGTGTGTGGCGGAAGGCTGCGCAGGTTAAGAGGGAGACAAGAATGAAGAGAATCGAAGAGGTCTACGAGGAAGTCCTAAAGCGAAATCCCGCAGAACCCGAGTTCCACCAGGCAGTACACGAAGTGCTGGAAACCCTCGCCCCCGCTATTAAGAAGCACAGCCGCTACCAGGACTACGCCCTCCTTGAGCGCCTGGTTGAGCCGGAGCGTCAGATTATTTTCCGAGTTCCGTGGATTGATGACGAAGGCAAAGTCCAGGTGAACCGTGGCTACCGCGTTGAGTTCAACTCGGCGCTCGGCCCCTACAAGGGCGGCCTGCGTTTCCACCATTCAGTGAACCGAAATATCATTAAGTTCCTCGGTTTTGAACAGATCTTCAAGAACGCCCTAACCGGTCAGGGAATCGGTGGAGGCAAGGGTGGCTCTGACTTCGACCCGCACGGCAAGTCCGATAATGAGGTCATGCGTTTTTGCCAGTCATTTATGACGGAGCTGTACCGCCATATTGGTGCGCAAACCGACGTGCCGGCCGGTGATATTGGTGTAGGTGCGCGAGAGATCGGTTATCTGTTTGGCCAGTACAAGCGCCTGACTAACCGTTTTGAAGCCGGCGTGCTTACGGGTAAGGCCCTGGGTTGGGGCGGTTCTCTGGTGCGTACGGAAGCAACCGGTTACGGCGCAGTCTTGTTTGCGCAGTCGATGTTGCAAACCAAGGGCGAGGGGCTGGCCGGCCAGCGCGTGGTTGTGTCCGGCTCCGGTAACGTGGCAACCTACGCGGTAGAGAAGGCGGAGCAGCTTGGCGCAATCCCCGTCACCATCTCAGACTCGTCCGGTTGGGTTTACGACTCTGAGGGCATTGATGTAGAGCTGCTGCGTCAGGTGAAGGAAGTTGAGCGTGGCCGCGTGTCCGATTACGCGAACCGTAAGAAGGGCGCGGAGTTCCATAAGGAAGGCTACGTGTGGGACGTTGCCTGCGACATTGCGCTACCGTGTGCAACCCAGAACGAGTTGAAGGAAGAGGACGCACGCACGCTCCTCAAGAATGGCTGCAAGGTTGTTGCTGAAGGCGCGAACATGCCGTGTACCCCGGAGGCCATTGAGCTGTTCCAGGAGTCGCGCATTCTGTTTGCCCCGGGCAAGGCCGCTAACGCTGGTGGCGTAGCAACTTCGGCCCTCGAAATGCAGCAGAACGCTTCGCGTGCGCAGTGGTCTTTTGACCGAGCAGAGCATGAACTTACGAAGATCATGGAGAAGATCCATGACGACTGCCTTGCAACCGCGGAAGAGTATGGCCAGCCTGGTGACTACGTGCTGGGCGCGAACATTACCGGTTTTGAGCGCGTAGCGGACGCAATGCTTCAGCACGGCGTAATCTAAGTAGCTCAACGGATTCGATAAGCTAAAAAGCGTGGCCTTTTGGCCGCGCTTTTTACTTTGGAGGAAGCATGCGCCAAATAGATGATGCGAAGGGGCTGGAGGCCGTGACGCAGTGGCAGGAGGGCGACGCTGCGCGTCCGGTTGTGGCTCTTGCGGTCCGCTGGAGCCTGGGCAAACTAGAGACGCTACTTCCGGGCCACGCGGTAGAGGTGCGCGTGCCGCCGTTCGGGGCGGTGCAAATCCTGGGAGGAACTACGCACCGGCGAGGAACTCCGCCAGCGGTAGTGGAGATGAATGCCAGCATTTGGCTTGAACTTGTGACTGGAAAAGTGGTGTGGAGCGAGGCCCTCCAAAATGGGGACATCGCGGCTTCGGGACAGCGCGCGGACCTGTCGGCGCATTTCCCACTGATTGGTTTTTAAGGTCACCACCCCGTCCTAGTTCCGCGCACAGGCCAAGGGGGCGCGCATCGTGGGCCGCTCACCTGGTGCGGATACGGCTTTACTACGCGCAAAGCAGGCTAGCCGTTGATTCCTAGCGCCTCGCGCACGCGGTAACGAGCATCGCCCTGATCCCACGCGCCCAGAACCGCCTCGGCGGCTGCTTGGCATTGCTCCATGGTGAACTGCGACAGTTGCGCGCCAACGGCTTGTAATGCTGATGGCGACATTGAAAGCGAAGTGATCCCCATGCCGGTCAGGACAACGGCAAGTAGTGGGTCGGCTGCGGCCTCGCCACAAACACTCACGGGCGTGCCCGTCGTTTTACCTGCTTGTGCAATTTGATTGATGAGGGCAAGAGCGGCCGGTTGCCACGGGTCTGAGTATTCGGCCAGGTCGGGTGAAAGCCTGTCTGCCGCCATCGTGTACTGCGTGAGGTCATTGGTGCCAATGGAGACGAAATCGACTAACTCCATGAACTGCTCCGCCAGGATTGCGGTGGATGGAACTTCCATCATGATGCCGGGAATCATGCCGCGTTCGCGCACCAGGCTGGCAAACCATTTTGCTTCGGGCAGGGTGGACACCATGGGAGCCATAACCCACGTTTTGTCATGCCCGTGACTCTTCGCCGCGGCGGCGATGGCGTCAAGCTGGTGCGGAAGCAGATCCGGGTAGTGTCCGGATGTGCGCAGGCCGCGCACGCCAAGGGCCGGGTTGGCCTCTTCG
The DNA here is from genome assembly GCA_002871995.1 of Gleimia europaea. Lineage (GTDB taxonomy): Bacteria > Actinomycetota > Actinomycetes > Actinomycetales > Actinomycetaceae > Gleimia > Gleimia europaea. Next base: position 137,287 of record PNHW01000002.1, on the reverse strand, counting down.
TGCAAAGTTGCGTAAGGGACGGGTTTGTCCGAGCCGGCGTCAAGCGTGCGGACCACAACCTTGCTGGTTGGGAACGTCCCAAAAGCGGGCTCGTAAACCTCGCGCTGCGCTTCAACGGATGGCTCGGACTGCGAGTCGAGGAAACACAGTTCGGTGCGGAGTAAGCCAATTCCTTCGGCTCCCAAACTGGCGGCCTCCTGAGCGCTCTCCCCGTCGCGCACGTTGGCAAGTAACTCGATGCGCGTGCCGTCCGCAAGACGCCCCGGGCCTTCCCACTGCTCAATTAGTTTGCGTCGCTTCTGGTCTTCCTCCAGCTGCCCCTTGGCTTCCTCGGCCGTCACCCCAACTTGGATGGTGCCAGCCCGGCCGTCTACCAGCACGTATTCGCCTTCGGAAATACTGGAAATGTGTCGGGCTGCAACGATGCAGGGAATCCCTAGTTGGCGGGCGATGATTGACGTGTGCGAGGTGGGGCCGCCCAATTCGGTGACGAGGGCGAGGAACATGTCCGGGTTGAGTCCGGCCGTGTCAGCCGGACTGAGGTCATCGGCAAAGAGGACAACTGGGTGATCCGGCTTGGGAACCCCCGGTTCGGGCCTGCCTTCGAGGTGCGCGATCACGCGGTCGCGCACATCGCGCAAATCCGTGGTGCGTTGCGCCATGATGCCGCCCTGGCGTTCGAACAGGGCGACGAACTCTTCGGTTGCTTCCGTTGTGGCTTGAACAGGTGGGATACCGCGGGCAATGCGTTTCTTGATGCCTTTGCGCCAGGCCGGGTCACTGGCCATGGACGCACTTACCTCAAGCAGAGCGCAGGCGTGGCCGGTAGCTTTCGAGGCGCGCGTGCGAAGGTTGGCAACTACCGCATCGGCGGCTTCCTCAAACTGCGCCATTGCCGCCGGACGCTCGTATTCGGGCAGGTCCGGCGCGCTGAGGGCAGGAATACTGGGCCTGCGCGTCCACACCACGGGGGCGTATGCGATGCCGTCTACAACGGGCGTTCCATAAACAATTGATTGTTCCACGAGGATCACCTTTGTTAATTATCCGCAACATTTTAACAATACTCGAGTGAGGCTTATGCGGCGCTGATCGTTCATGTTCGCGCTCATTTGTAAGCAATCGCACTGAGTTGAGTGGGTAGAAAGCGCCGTTTTTATGAGAATGTATAGAAGGCGAGCTCGCGAGGAGGCGAAATGTACACGCAGACAGCACGGGTAGGTTCCGAAGTGGGACTACATGCCCGCCCAGCGGCTCTGATCGCGCGCAAGGCTCAAGAGTTTGAGGCCGCGGTTTTTGTGACCCTCGGTGATGAAACAGTCGAGGCCACATCCGGGCTGATGATCATGACTTTGGGAGCTCAATACGGTGACGAGGTTGTGATCTCTTCGGAAGATGAAGAGGCCGTGAAGCAAGTCTCGAAGCTTGTTGAGCAGGCGATAACGCCGCTGTAAAACCGGATACCGGAAAGTAAAAAGCCCGCAATTGCGGGCTTTTTTGGTGCTTTGGTAAGGCCAACTTGGGGCTTTAGGAGGCGTCGGGTGCGGCTTCGATGCGCGGGGCAAAGAACTTCTTGGTGCTCTTTAGTGCGTAGCGGCGCGTAACTGTAACGAGTACGCCGGAGATGACGGCAAACGCGATGAGTTCCGCAAACTTAGCCTGGTCTTCATCCTCGCCCTGCGGGGAGGGGTGCCCGGTGACGAGCTTCCACCCCTGGTCAACTACTTTGTTTGCTACGAGTCCGGATAGTGCGAGCGCGCCAGCGGTTGCAAGCTTGTATGGAATGTCCACGGATTGTTACCCCAATCTTGAAAGCTATGACTTCTACATCCATCATGCCTAGTTTTTGCCTGCCTCGCCAGATTTTGAGTTCATTGGGTGGGTCAGAATTAGATTGCACACGGTGTGCACGGTAGGCTTTTAGGTGCGACAGGGGAGCGGTATTCCGCTGAGAGTGCGCGTTGCGCAGACCCTCGAACCTGACGGTTAGTACCGGCGTAGGAAGTCGAGTTCTCTAAACGCACTATGGGTGCGAATCTCCTGCACGCAACTGAACCGTACATATTTTGTGAGGAGAAGTTAATGAGGCGTGTTTGGGCTGGCGTGGCAGTTGCTACGGCATTGGTTTTGGCTGGATGCTCGTCATCCACGGGCGGATCGCCAGAAGAATCTTCGCAGGCCATGGAGGCCGGTGCGGGCAAGGTCACGGTTGTTTCGTATGACTCGATGGATCTGCCCGAAGAGATGATTGCGAAGTTCAAGGAAGAAACGGGCTACGACCTAGAGGTTTCTCAGGTTGGTTCGGGCGGCGAAATGGTGAACCAGCTGGTTTTGACCAAGGATGAGCCGCTTGGCGACGTCGCATTTGGAGTGGACAACATTTCGGCTTATCGTGCGGTTGCCGAGGGAGTGTTTGCCGATGATGCGGGTGAGGTTCCCGAGTGGGCCGCCAAGCAACAGATCGAGGGCGCGCCTGGCTTGGTGCCGTTTGATCAGGGCGATGTCTGCGTGAACATTGACCACGCGTGGTTTAAGGAAAAGGGGCTGGAGGAGCCGACGACTTTTGAGGACCTCGCGGATCCGAAGTACAAGGACATGTTTGTGACGATGAACCCCGCTTCGTCCTCGCCGGGTATGGCACTGTTTGTAGCAACGGTTGGCGCTTTTGGTGACGGTTGGAAGGACTACTGGACGAAGTTGCGTGACAATGGCGTGAAGGTAACCAAGGGATGGTCGGACGCCTTTGGCGTTGATTATTCGGCAGGTGAGGGCGCTGGCCCGCGTCCGCTGATGACGTCGTATTCGTCGTCCCCGGCATACACGGCTAACGATGATCTAACCGAGTCCACCACCGGCGCACTGCTTGACACGTGCTTCCACCAGGTGGAGTACATGGGCGTTCTGAGCGGGGCGAAGAACGTTGAGGGCGCGAAGGCATTCATCGATTTCATGTTGCAGGTTCCTCAGCAAGAGGTTGTGTCTGAGTCCAACTACATGCATCCGATCAACCCGGAGGCAAAGGCCCCGGAGGCGCTGGCAAAGTTCGGCAAGATGGCCGATAAGCCGCACCAGGTGGATGCTAAGACGATCGCGGAGAACCAGCAGGAGTGGCTGCGCGAGTGGTCTGACCTGATGGGCCAGTAATTCGGGATTCCGGCTGACCATGGCTGATTTAAGGCGGGCACTCCCAGACCGCGCCCTACCACTGGCACTGACGGTGGTGGCGGTGGGAGTGCCCGTCATCTTTTTAGCTATATTCTTCCTCGCTCCCACGGCAAACCTGGTGGGGCGAGGCTTCTTGGATTCGGCAGGATCGCTGGATCTGAGTGGATTTATGCAGGTTTTGGGCAGGCCCCGCACGTGGCGAGTGGTGTGGCAAACCGTGTGGATGGCCGCGGCGGCAACCGTTTTGTCAGTGGCCATCAGCCTGCCTTCCGCGTGGATTTTGTACCGCCGAGTTTTTCCTCTGCGAGGTGCGATTCGCGGGATCGTGGCCGTCCCGTTTGTGTTGCCGTCAGTGGTTGTGGGCGTGGCGTTTCGCTCGCTGTTTATTGAGTCGGGGCCGCTCGGCTCGTGGGGGTTGGACGGCACCCACACGGCGATCATTATCGGCATGGTGTTTTTTAACTACTCGCTGGCGGTGCGAACAATCGGAAACATGTGGGTGCGTCTAGATCCGAAGATGGAGGAGGCCGCAGCTGCTCTTGGGGCAGGCCCGCTACGAGTGTTCTTCACCGTGACACTGCCTCGGCTTATGCCCGCATTCGCGTCCGCTGCAGCGGTTATCTTCTTGTTTTGCGCAACCTCGTTTGGTCTCGTCCTCATTCTGGGTGGTACGCGAACGCAAACGGTTGAGACGGAGATTTACTTCCTTACCAGCTCGCTACTTGATTTACGCTCCGCGTCAGTGCTCTCAATCGTGCAGCTGATCGTAATTGCTTTAGCCCTGTGGATGGGATCGCTTGCGCGCGGGGCCGGTGCGGCTACACAAAAAATGCGCACAGACTTGGCTCCTCAGCCGCTTAAACGAGCGGACATTCCCGCTCTGGTTGCAACTTTGATGCCCGTGCTGGTGCTACTGGTAGCTCCCATGGGAATGCTGGTGTGGAGGTCCTTGCATCGCTCTGGCCAGATCACGCTCGCTAACTATCAAGACCTGTTCAATGCGGATGCGACAAAGTTCTTGCAAACGTCGGTGGTTTCTTCAACGGTGCGCTCTGTTGAAATCGCGCTGATCGCCATGGTGACCGCTGTAGTGATCGGTGGCCTGGTAGCGATTGTGATTACCCGCAGGCCAAGAACTCGCGCGGGTAAGGGAGCATTGAAGTTCCTGGACGGCCTGTTCATGCTTCCACTTGGGGTGTCCGCAGTGACCGTCGGATTCGGCTTTTTAATCACATTGAATCGCCCGCCGCTGGATCTGCGCGGCTCGTTCTGGCTGATCCCAATGGCGCAGGCAATGGTGGCTATTCCGCTGGTTGTACGAGTAGTAAGCCCCGTCCTCGCCTCAATCGATCCGCGGCAAAAGGAGGTGGCGGGTGTGCTTGGGGCCGGCCCGCTTCGTACCCTGTTCGCAGTTGAGGGCCCATACGCTGTTCGATCACTTTCAATCGCTGCGGCGTTCGCGTTCTCAATGTCGCTGGGCGAGTTTGGTGCCACCAGCTTCTTGGCTCGCCCCGCTAATCCAACGCTTCCCGTGGCGATTTACCGGTTGATCTCGCAGCCGGGCGCAACGGAGCAGGGCATGGCGCTCGCGGCCTCGGTTTTGTTGGCTGTGCTAGCCGGGTCTGTGATGGCAATCGTGGAGGCTGCAGCAGACCGCTCGTCTCGAACCGGTACCAGTGTGAAGCTTGTAGAAGGCATGTAGGGAAGAGGAACAATGGGTTTAAGCCTGGAAAACATCGACGTGTTCTACGGCAGTGTGCACGCGGTGAAAGACGTGTCTTTGCAGTTAGAGACGGGGCAGATCCTGGCACTACTGGGCGCTTCCGGTTCTGGTAAGTCCTCCCTTTTGCGTGCCATTGCAGGGCTGGAGGCCTCCTCGGGCCAGGTAATGTTTGACGGTGAGGACGTATCGAGTCTACCCGTGCACAGGCGTGGGTTCGGCCTCATGTTCCAAGATGGGCAGCTGTTCCCACACCAGAACGTGGGGCAGAACGTGGCGTTTGGATTGCGCGGCCGCATTCCGCGCAGACAGTGGGAGGAGCGGGCAACGCAGCTCCTTGAAACGGTTGGTCTTCCGGGGACGACGAGTCGTCTGGTTACTACGCTCTCTGGTGGTCAACAGCAGCGGGTGGCGTTGGCTCGGGCCTTGGCGCCGCGGCCTCGTTTGCTACTTCTTGATGAGCCCTTATCTGCGTTGGATCGCGCGTTGCGCGAACAGCTTTCGGTGGAAATCCGCAACATTGTGAAGGAAACCGGCACAACGGCCGTGTATGTGACGCACGATCAGGATGAGGCGTTCACCGTGGCGGACCAGGTTGCGATCATGGAGGACGGTGTGATTGCTCGCATGGGCACGCCGGCGCAGGTGTGGGCGCATCCGCGCACAAGGTCGGTGGCTAGCTTCTTGGGTTACAGCCCGATTTTAGGGGCCGAGGAGGCCGCGGCTTTCGGCGTGGACGTGGCTCCCAGCTCGGAGCTTGCGTGCGGCCCGGGGGCATGGAGCGTGGCTGATACGGTCGGCGAGGGCGCCGCGGTGCAGGTAGTGGAAAGCCACGCGGTTCGCGGCGCCAAACAGGTTACCGTGCAGCTGGAATCAGGCAAGATCGCCCGAGTGAACCTGCCAATCCACGCCCGCGTGAGCGACCCCTCCGTGCGCGTCAAACTGGATGCGGAAAAATGCGCGCAGGTTACCTCAGGCGCAACCCACAACTAGCTGCGCGAATCCAAGGAGCCGCGACGCCGTTAAGCGTCTAGTGCGCTGACGTCTACCTTGCACTCGTCGCCGATCTGCATAGGCGCAATCTTGCCCGCTTCACGCAGTTCAACCAGTTTGGGCAGCACGCGGTCGCGCACACCCCATGGGTCTATCGTGTTCAGGTAGATTCGCGTGCCGCCCTCAAATCCGGCCAGAGTCGATATGCGCCACTTCAGTAGCAGACGCCAACGCATAGGGGAAGGCACGTCAACGGGGCGGTGGTACCACTCCTCGTTGCAAGGAACTTCGGCTCCGGTGGCGGCGTGCATTGCGTGTACGAGGTCGGAAACGCCGCGCAACTTCTCGGGGCTTGCTTCCCAGGGGTTGTGCGCTTTGCCGAGCGGCCAGATCGCGATGGACGGGTAGCGGTGTCCGATACCGGCGAGGGCGATGGCATGCTCATTTTGAGCCAGCAGCAGGCCGCGCGTGATGGCGGTGTGCAAGATCTTCTTGTAAATGTCGGGGTCGCGGCGGAGCCGGCCGAGCTCAGCTTCGGTTTGCACCGAATGCTCATCGATTGCAACTAACTGTTTGTGCAGGTGGTCGAAGGAGGCTCCCGCGGGCTTGAGCCAGTTCTGGAAGCACGCCACGTATGCCACGTGCTCGTTCAGCTGGTAAAGGTCCTCCATCGCCTCGGTAGTTAGCTTCATGTACTGGTAGTGTTCCTCGGGCGTTAACGTGCCCGAAGACGCCAGTTGCGTGTCCATCTTGGCGCCTTGCGTGTAGTGGCGTCTTGCGACGATGAGGTCGTGACCGCCGCTAAAAAACCCAGAGGCTTCGGGTAGCAGTTGCGAATCGTCCAGGCTCGCAACCTCGTCCGCGGTTTGCCCCGATGCCATGAGGCGGGCTTTAACCACTCGCATAACGTGGTCGTAACCCGCGGGGCTGGCCAGGTAGTCTGCCATCCTGCGGTGCTGCGCTTCGGAGGGGAGGTGCCCGTGGTTTAGGTGCCAGTACTTGTATGAAACGATCTCAAACAGGTTGGGTACGCGGCGGAATTCCGCCACGGTTTCACGCAGGTCTTCAGCGCGCAGGTTTTCAAGCTTTTGCCAAGTTCCGTCTTCGTGCTTTACTACGCGAGCCTTTTCAGGAGGGGTTTCAAGGTAGCGGTGCTCGCAAAATGCGCAGTATTCTCCGTGGCGCTCTAAATCTATTGGAGCCTGCGTGGTTGCGGGAACGGTTAGAGGACGATGTCCGCGTCCGGGAACGGTCCACACTTCCGTTCCAGTGAGCATATTGGTTTGTTTAACAGTTCCATCGGCTAGACGCTCGATTGCTTTTACATCAGATTGCTCTTTGGACATACTCCAAGCGTAATGGATTGAGTCCGCCCGGGTGGGTATGAGGGGCCGATTGGAGAACAAAGCGGCCAAATGAGCGGAAAAAGAATGTGCCCACGCTATGCGCGGGCACCGGAATGAGTCTTGAAAATGTTTTGTGAAGCGCGGTGTTGGACTTGCTACATTGCACGGTCCGTGCCGCTGGAGTTTGTTGGCTTACTGGGGGAGCCAGCCCTTGGCTTGCTCTTTGAGGTCATGGAGAATCTCAAGAGCCTCGTCTGCCTTATCTACTTGAACGAACAGGTGGTCGCGATGGAAACCGGCGAGCGAGTTACAGGTGATTGATCGAGACGCAAGAATCTGCGCGATCGTTGCCGTAATGCCAATGGTTTCCAGCGAGGAAGGCACGTCGAGCGAAATTCGGGTGAAGCGCTTTTCGGTGGGCAGTCCAGCTTCGATTGCACGATCTTCAGAAATGACGATTGTTTGGCCCTCGTATTCGCGTACGGTTGCGAAGGGCTCAACGCCTTCTGGAATCTCATCAAGTGCTACAAAAACGTAGATTCCCTGCGGCTTCAACTCCATGTTCGCAAGGATGTGATCCAAAGATAGTGAACTTGTCATGTAGGCACCGTAACGCAAAATATACGTTCTGTGCGTGTCTGTCTCATGTCTTGATTCTCATTAAGCGCTCCGCCCGTGCACTCGAAATAACCGGGGCGGGCTCTTCCGAGAAAGCCGGCCCGGGTGAGATGTAGCGCCAGGTTTATTCTTCGAACTGCAGCGCGTGCAACTTCGCGTAAGCTCCTTGCGCGGCGAGTAGTTCTTCGTGGCTGCCCTGCTCAACCACGTCACCATCTTCAAGAACTAAAATCACGTCCGCCGAGCGGATTGTGGAGAGCCGGTGGGCAATCACAAACGAGGTGCGGCCCTTGCGCAACCGCTCCATCGCCTCTTGAATCACAGCTTCCGTGCGCGTATCAACAGAAGAAGTAGCCTCATCCAAAATGAGGATGTCCGGCCTAGAGATGAAGGCCCGCGCAATGGTTAGCAACTGGCGTTCACCCTGCGAAAGGTTTGAACCCTCGGCCTTCACAACCGTGTCGTATCCTTGCGGCAGGTGGCGAATAAACGAGTGTGCCTGCGCCTTCTTCGCAGCGCCGACTACCTCGTCCATTGAAACGTCGCGGCTCGCACCGTAAGCGATGTTTTCAGCAATGGTGCCTTCGAATAGCCAAGTGTCTTGCAAAACCATGCCGATTCCCGCGCGCAAATCATCCTTATTGATATCTGCAATTGAGCGGCCATTAATCGCGATCTTGCCAGAATCAATCTCGTAGAACCGCATCAACAGGTTCACGAGCGTCGTTTTGCCGGCGCCCGTGGGGCCGACGATAGCAACCATGTGGCCGGGCTCCACCGTCAAGCTGAGGTCACGAATAACGGGCTTTTCCGGGTCGTAACCAAACCGCACGCGTTCAAAGGTAATCGACGCGTCGCGCAAATCTATCGGGCTTTCCTTCGGTGCATCCTGATCCATTTCCTGCGCATCGAGGAACTCGAAAATGCGTTCTGCGGAAGCAACCATCGATTGCGCCAGCGTAGCCAGCGAAGCAAGGGCGGAGATCGGATGTCCAATCTGGCGCGAATACTGGATGAACGCCTGCACGCCGCCCAGCGAAATCGCGCCGGCTGCTACCTGCAGGCCACCCGCAATCGCAACCAGAATGTAAGAAAGATTGGATGTGAGCATCATCGCTGGTTGCATGAGCGAAGAAATAGCCTGTGCCCGCACAGCAGAGCCGTACAGGCTCTCATTGGCCTCGTCGAACTGGCTGAGGAACTCGTCGTTCATTGAGAACGCCTGCACGACCTCGTGGCCCGTGTAAGCCTCCTCCACGATGCCGCCCAGTTGTCCCGTGGCCTTCCACTGCTGGCGGAAATAAGGCTGTGCTTTCTTCGCAATCATGCCAGCCACAACAGCGCCGAGCGGGATCGCAATAATCGCGAGGATTGCCAGACGCCACGAAATCCAAAACATCATGAACAAAATGCCAATGATGGTCAGGAAGCTTTCAAGCACCTGCTGAATCATTTGCGTGAGCGACTGCGTAACGTTATCGACGTCGTTAGTCACGCGTGACATGAGGTCGCCGCGCCTGTGTGAATCCATGTAGGAAAGCGGGAGCTTATCGATCTTGTCTTGCACCTTCTTGCGAAGAGTGAAGCCGGTATTCTGCACGATCTTGCGAACAATCATGCCAACGCTGAAATAGGCCAAAGACGCCAATGCGTACACCGTGAAAGCAAGCAGGAGGACGCGGGCAAGAGCCTCGAAATCCACGCTTGAGCCGGGCGCGAGATTCATGGATTCCAGCATTTGCGCCAGCTGATTATTGCCCTCGGCGCGTAGCTGGGTCACGTACTCGGCCTTCGTCATGCCCTCGGGGATGAAACTGGAGGCCACTCCGTTGAAAATGATGTTTGTGCCATCACCCAGCAGCTTGGGGCCCGCAACCGTGAGGGCTACCGCAAGGGCCGTCAACAGTACGGTTAACGAGATACGTAAGCGCTCCGGGCGAAGCTCGCCAAACAAGCGCTTTACAGAGCCCCGGAAGTCTTTGGTGTCGTTTTTGTAAGCGTCGCTGCGAGAACTCATTTTGCCTCCCCAACCTGCGAGCTTGCGATCTCGCCATATAGCGGGCAATCGCGTAGCAACTGCGAGTGCGTGCCAAGGCCCTGCGCTTGGCCTTCGCCAAGCACCAGAATCTGATCTGCATCCACAATCGAGGACGTCTTTTGTGAAACAACGATCACCGCGGCCTCGCCCACATACTCAGGCAGGCCATCGCGAAGCCTCTTTTCAGTAGCTGCGTCAAGGGCGGATAGAGAGTCATCAAAAATGTACAGGTCCGCGTCGCGGTAGAGTGCGCGCGCAATCGCGAGCCTCTGCCTCTGGCCGCCCGAGAAGTTCTGGCCGCCCGTGTCTACCTCGGAATCGATCCCCTCATCGAGGGCGCAGACGAAGTCGTAAGCCTGCGCTCCCTTAAGCGCCCACTCAACCCGGTCACGGTCAATCAGCTTCTCATCCGAGCTGCCCGAAACCGTCGAAGCGATCGTGCCTGAGAATAGGTACGCCTTTTGCGGCACTAGCGAAATGCGGCGGCGTACCTCGGACAGGCGGTAGTCGCGCACGTCTTCGCCGTTCATTTGAACTTCGCCGCCAACCACGTCAAACAGGCGTGGAATCACGTTCACTAACGAAGATTTACCCGAGGCCGTTGGACCAATCACTCCGGTTACGGACCCACGCGGGAAGTTCACGGACAGGTTCTTGAGGACGGGAGCCTCGGCCCCGGGATAACTGATGGTCACATCGTTCAAGCTGAACTCAGCGGGGCCCGCCAGAGCCTTGGGGTGGCTGGGAACGTGCAAGTTGGACTCGGTTACCAGCACTTCATTGATGCGCTCAGCGGACACGGAGCCGCGCGGCACCATAACAAAAATGAAACCGGCCATCATTACCGACATGAAGATCTGCATCAGGTAGTTGATGAACGCGATCAGCGATCCAACCTCCATGCTGCCCGCCGCAATCAGGTGGCCGCCAAACCAAATGACCAGCACCTGCGCGGTCCAAATCACCAGCTGCGTGGCGGGGAACATAAACGCAAATAGAGCGCCAATCTTCATGGCTACCCCGCGCAGTTCAGTATTGACCTGCTCGTACTTGGCGCGCTCGGTTTCCTGCCGCACGAATGCGCGGATCACGCGCATACCTGAAAGCTGCTCGCGAAGCACCGTGTTCATGCGGTCAATGCGCTTTTGCTGCGTCTTAAACAGCGGCACCATCTTCCACATCACCAGGCCGATTACCGCCGCAATCAAGGGCACAACCACCAGTAGCATTTGCGAGACTTGGACGCTTTGGCGCAACGCCATCACAATCGCGCCCACACCCATCAGTGGCGCCATCACGGCCATGGTTAGTGTCATGAACGTAACCATCTGCACCTGCTGCACATCGTTGGTTGTGCGCGTAATCAAAGACGGCGGCCCAAAGTGGGTTAGCTGATCCGTGGAGAACGTTTGCGCATTCACAAACTGTTTCCGTCTCAGCCAGCGTCCCAACCTCATCGACACAACGGCAGACAAGATGATCGCCAGCGTTGAGCACACGATCTGAACCACAGTGAATGCGATCATCAACCCGCCCAGGCGCCAGATCGTTGCCGTATCGCCAACCGCGACGCCCTCATTAATGATTCGAGCATTCAAGTCAGGCAAAAACAGAGCGGCTACCGTCGCCCCGATCTGCAAAAGAAAGATACCAAGCAGTGTGGGAATGCGGCGGTGTAAAAACTTCCAAGCCAATTTGAAAAGCAAGAAAACTCCCAACAAGCATTGACCCGAATGAGAACCAGCCTTTAAGGCGCGCAAAACAGGTCAGTAGACCATAGTAACTTTAAGACATGAGCCAACTTAAGTCTTTCTCAGACAGTGTGCTAAAAGTCGCGATCCACTACGCATTTGCGCGCACCCACGGCCTCGCTCCGATTAAAACAGACGAGGACTCCGAGGAGCTCGCCGTTATCCTCGCCGGCCTTGGCGTGGCTGATCCGGAGGGCAGAGCCGAGCAAATCCTTGCGCTTGCGGCCGCTTCTAAGCGTCGGGCAGACGAGGGGGAGGGTTCCTCTCTTTCGGCACAAAAGTATGACCAAATTAGGGCCGAGATCCTGCCTGAACTGGGGCTTAAATCCGCGCGCGGAGTGAGGCTCTGGCCACCCACTTACCAAACCATCATGCAGCGTTTTGGCGGAACGTGGGCCGGCGCGATGAAAGCGTGTGGGCTCGCGGCGTCTAGCGACGGGAAAGTTGGGCGAAGGAACGCCCGGTTTAGTGAAGCTGATCGGATTCGCGCCATTCGCGCTTACCTCGCGGAATGCGAGAGGACGCAAACCGGCTCCTCGTACGCCGGATACGCCAGGTGGGCTAAAGAAAATGGGCGCCCATCCGGCTCAAACATTCGCCAGGTCTACGGAACTTGGAACCGGGCGCTAGAGCAGTTGGAGGGCCTCGAAAACGCTTAACGGGGCCTCAAATGCGGCCGGTGTTTGTATCGCGACCACGCAGGCGATCCAGTTCGCGACGCTCGCGCTTAGTGGGCCTGCCTGAACCGCGCTCGCGGCGAGGAAGCGCCATCATCACGTAAGCCTCAGGCCGCGGCTCTGAATGATCCACATATGCCTTCTGAGCAATCGGAGCGCCCACACGCGTACGCAGAATCTGAACTACCTCTAACACGCGATCAAAACCTTGAAAACGATACGTCACCGTATCGCCCACACTCACCTTTTGGGACGGTTTAACGGTAGAACCATTGATCTTCACGTGCCCCGCCTTACACGCGGCGGTAGCTTGAGAACGCGACTTCAACTGCCGCACGCTCCAAAGCCACGTGTCTACTCTGACGGATTCATCACTCACATTCCCATGCTATAGGAGCCGTGGCATAGGCTAAGAGCGTGTTCGAAATACTATCCCAAAGCGCTATCCTCACTTTCTTCCTGGTAGTGGCCCTAGGCGCCGCATTCGGCCAGATCAAGTTTTGGCACCTAAAGTTCGGTGCGGCAGGAGCCCTCTTCGTGGGCCTGGCTCTGTCCGCTGCCTACCCTGACCTCGGCCAAAACATGTCTCTACTGCAGTCCATCGGCCTCGCCATGTTTACCTACACGGTAGGTGTGGCCGCTGGCAGCACCTTCATGCAGCAGTTGAAGAGCCAAGCTCCGCTGATCGGCGCGGCCGCCCTCATGACCCTCGCTGCCGGCGTCGTCACCGTTGTGGGAGGCAAACTCCTCCAGATTCCCGCCGAGCTATCCACCGGGCTGTTTACCGGCGCCCTCACCTCCGCGCCGGCCCTCGACTCCGCGCTGCGCGTCACCGGGTCTGCAACTCCGGGTGCCGGCTACGCCGTGGGCTATCCGTTTGGCGTCATCGTTGGCATCATCATCGTCACCATCGTGGTGGAGCGGCCCTGGAAGGGCGAAAAAGATACGCCTTCACTTGCTGGCGCCGGCCTTGTAGCCCGCACCGCGCACGTTCAAAAGACCATCAACCTGCGCCAAATCGAACCGTGGGCATGCCAGGACGTGCGTCTGTCCTACCTTCGCCGCGGCGACAAGACCCGCGTGGTTGTTCCCGGCGAAGAACTCCAGCCGGATGACCTCGTTGTCGTAGTTGGAATTGAAGATCGCGTACACGAAACCATCGATATCCTCGGATACGAATCCAGCGTTCACATTGCAGACGACAGGCGAGCGGTGGACTTCGAAAAGATCCGCGTCTCCAACTCGGACATGACCGGACGAACCATCGCGGAGCTCAACATTCCCGTCAAGTTTGGCGGCATCATTACGCGCGTTACACGCGGCGATCTAGAGCTGCTAGCTAAAGACGAACTGGCGTTACAACCCGGCGACGAAGTTTCGGTTTCCGTCCCGTCTTCGCAGCTGAGCGCGGTGCGTAGTTTCTTTGGCGATTCGGATCGTCGTATCGCCGAGGTGGACGCCCTCACCTTTGGCCTGGGCATGGTGCTCGGTCTGCTTCTTGGCCTTGTGTCTGTTCCCATGCCCGGAGGCGCGATGTTCTCGCTTGGCGCAGCGGCCGGTCCGCTCGTGGTTGGCATGGTGCTTGGTGCGCTTCGCCGCACCGGCAACCTGATCTGGTCCATGCCAGAATCCGTGAACCTCACGGTGCGCCAGCTTGGCCTCCTGTTCTTCCTGGCGGCTCTCGGTCTTGGTGCCGGGCCCGCATTCAAGGAGGTCGTGGTTACCTCGCTCGGTTGGAAGGCTGCGATCCTCGCCACCTCAATCACCTTGATTTCTGCAACGCTGCTTGCCATTGCCGGCCGTCTGCTGAAGCTGTCCGGCCCTCGTACTGCAGGTGGCGTTGCCGGCTTCCTCGGCCAGCCCGCCATCATGCAGGCCGCTGCCGCGAAGGTTGCGGACGAGCGCATCGAGTCGGCGTACGCCGCCCTCTTTGCTTCTTCGATCGTGTTTAAGATCCTTCTGGTGCCAGCGATCTACGCGTTCTTGGCATAACAAACAGCCCTTCGTTTCCTAAGCGGAACCGAAGGGCTGTTGCGTTAGATTACGCGAGGCGGGCGCTTATGCGCCCTTCCAGTATTCTTCGAGCACGCGCGACATCGCCAAGTGGTCGCTCACATGGCTCATTTCGCGAGCCGAGTGCATCGACAGCAGGCCAATGCCCACATCGACGGTAGTGATACCCAAACGCGTTGCCGTTAGCGGGCCAATGGTATTGCCGCATGGCACCGCGTTATTGGATACGAACGCCTGCGCGGGCACGCCCGCTGCTTCGCACATGCGGGTCCAAAGCGCCGCGCCCACCGCGTCGGAAGCGTAATGCTGATTCGCGTTCAGTTTCAGCATCGGACCCTTACCGGGCATCGGATGGTTGTTCGGATCGTGGCGCTCCGCGTAGTTCGGGTGCACAAAATGCCCGGCATCAGCAGACACGCACGTGGTGCCCGCGAGCATCTGATGGTGGCCGTCCTCATCCTTGCCCAGGCCAGCTGCGATCCGGCGTAGCGTAGATTCAAGGATCGGGCCCGACGCACCCGACCTGGTGGAAGACCCGATCTCCTCGTGATCAAATGCAGCAAACACCGCAATATCAGCAAAATCGGAAGATTCCATGCGCTCTAATGCGGTGAGGCCGGCGTGTACTGAAGATAGGTTGTCTTGCCGGCCAGCTGCGAAGAACTCCTCGTCCAAACCAAAACGAGCCGGAGCTTGCGCCGTAAACGACACGAGGTCGTGGCCCGCAATGTCTCGCTCTGATTCCAGGCCCGCGAGTTGCGCCAAATGTGTAAACAGCGACTTATCGCCCAGCGTCCACACCGGTTGCATGTGCTTTTGCCGGTCCAGCTTGAAACCTGAGTTAATATCGCGATCCAAGTGAATCGCCAGCTGTGGAACGCGTGCAATCGGACCTGTCTTAACCAAATGCTCGTTGCCGTGACGGTCCATAATTCGGCCGGCAAACCCTATCTCGCGATCCAGCCACGAGTTCAGCAACAGGCCGCCGTACAGCTCGACGTCAATCTGGCCCCAACCGTCGGGTGACTTCGAAGAGCCGGACGGCTTTACCTTCAAACCTGGCGAATCCGTGTGGCAACCAACAATCCGGAAGGCCGGCTGGGTTACCTCCTCGGGAACGAACCATGCCATCACCGCGCCATCGCGCACAAAGAAATGGCCACCAGGCGTGACATCCACCGGGTCGCATTCAAGCATCTGCGAATACCCGTGGGCTTTCAGCCTGGCGGCAATCTCTCGTGCTGCGTGAAAAGAAGAGGGGGAAGCCTCAATGAACTTCCCAAAATCCTCTACCTGCTTAACTTCTGCATCACTAAAAATACTCACGTATCCAAACTAGCAGTTATAGCGGTAAACATTGGTCTCGCGCTGCTTAAAACCGGCTCGGCGGTACAGGCGATTCGCCGCCTCGCGGGTGGGGCGTGACGTCAAGTCCACGGTTTTCGCACCAATCTTGTGCGCGTACTCAACCGATGCGTCCACCAGCTGGCGGCCCGCACCCTGACCGCGAGTCTCCTCGGCCACCACAACGTCCTCAACCCAGGCCCGAATACCCGTCGGAATCTCAAACACCACCAGCGTTAGCATGCCCAAAATGTTGTCCGGATCATCATCTGGCGTGTACACAAACAGTGTTGTGGAAGGCTGGTCCAAAAAGCGTGCCACGTCCTCTTCGCTCATTGAAGTAGCAGACGATGAAAGCTGCGGCAGTAGCTTGTTCATGCCGTCAACAACAGCCTTCGATGCCTCATTCACAATCTTGATAGCCATGATGTATCCCCCTTGTGGTTGATAATTTTCTTCATTCTAAAACGAGGAGGCAGCCTGCACGCAGACCTGGATAAAGTGGCGCGCAACTTTTGCCCCACACTTTGGAACGATCGGAACCAGGTGCGTGAAATCGGTAGGCTTACCGCATGCGCTACATTTCTACCCGCGGAGTGCCCACCGACCAGCCCCGCACGTTTACCGAGATCCTCCTCGCTGGCCTCGCACCCGATGGTGGCCTCTACATGCCCGTCGAATATCCGCAAGTAGATGCGGATACGTTGCTTACATGGTCCAAGATTTTTCGGGAAGAAGGCTACGCGGCCCTCGCTTTCGAGGTGATGCGCCTCTACATTGATGACATTCCCGAAGAGGACCTGCGGGAAATGTGCAAGCGCGCATACAGTGTAGAAAACTTCGGTTCGCGCGAGGTTGCGCCCATGACGCAACTCTCCGATCACATTTGGCTACTGCACCTGTCTAACGGGCCAACCGCCGCGTTTAAAGACATGGCGATGCAAATGCTGGGGCAGCTTTTTGAGTACGCGCTGGGCCAGAGTGGAACAGAGCTCAATATTCTAGGGGCAACGTCGGGGGATACCGGCTCTTCGGCCGAGTACGCGATGTTGGGTAAGGCGGGAATCCGCGTCTTTATGCTCACTCCCGCCGGCCGGATGACGCCATTCCAGCAGGCGCAAATGTACGGCATTGATGACCCGGCGATTGTCAACATTGCCCTCGACGGCGTTTTTGATGATTGCCAAGACGTGGTGAAGGCAATCTCGGCAGACGCTGACTTCAAAGCGCGTTACAGCATTGGAGCGGTGAACTCGATTAACTGGGCCCGTCTACTCGCCCAAGTGGTGTATTACGTAGCCGCATGGATCCAAGCTAGTGGCACGCCGGCCAATAAGGTCTCATTCTCCGTGCCAACCGGCAACTTTGGCGATGTTTTTGCCGGCCACGTCGCGCGTAGCATGGGCGTGCCCATTGACCGGCTAATTGTTGCAACCAATGAAAACAATGTGCTCGATGAGTTCTACCGAACCGGCATTTACCGCGTTCGCTCCTCTGAGCAGACTTTCAAAACTTCAAGCCCGTCGATGGACATTTCGAAAGCGTCCAACTTCGAACGTTTCGTGTTTGACCTGGTTGAGCGTGACCAGGCGCGTGTGCGTGAGCTGTTTGTGGACCAGCTGGGCGCTCGCGGGGAGTTCTCTCTGGCTGAAACACGTGAGTTCAAGGATGCGCGCCGCAAGTTCGGCTTCCTCTCCGGCTCTTCAACGCACGCTGACCGGATTGACTCGATCCAGTCGGTGTACCGCCATGACCACGTCCTCATTGATCCGCACACCGCAGATGCGTGGAAGGTCGCGCGCGATGCCCTGCGCGGGGGAGCAGTGGAGCAGCCCCTCGTTGTCCTCGAAACCGCTCTTCCAGTGAAGTTTGCTGAAACCATTGAAGAGGCTTTGGGAATCACGCCGGAAGTGCCCGAGCGTTTCGCTTCTGTGATGAATGCCGGCCGGCACGTGGTAGACCTGCCCAATGACCCTGAAGCGGTGAAGGCTCTGATTCGCGAGGTTGTCGACGGCTAAAGTCTCGGCGCGCAGTGTGGTAACACTGGTGCTCGTTCACTTAGGTGAAGAGCGTTCCCCACGGGATCAGGGCCGCGCCCAAAACTACGAATAGTCCGCCGAGTGCGGCATCGATCGGTTTGTGCAAGCGCTCGTACCCGCGCACGAAAGCCGGCATTGAGGCGGCGAGGGCAACCGCGGTGAACCAACAGCTGGAAATCGCTACCATCACAAGGGTCAGCGCCCCACCTTCCAAAAAGGTGATCGAGGGCGGCAACATCGAAGCAAACAGGGTCGTGAAAAAGATGACTGCCTTCGGATTACCAACTGTTGTGGTCAAGAAACCGAGGCGGAATGCCTTCCATGCCGGGTAGGGCTCGCTCGAGGGTGCCAGCTGCTCCTCATTAGTGCTTTCAGAGGGGACGTCATTCCTCGCACGCATAAGTGAGGCAAGAATGCGGATTCCGTAGCCTGCAAGAAATACTGCACCTACTAGGCGAACCGCGAAAAACGCAGTTTCAGAGCGTGAAATGAGGGCCATCACCCCGGCCATTGTTCCTACCGCCCACAGGGATGTGCCCGTGCCAATACCGATACCCGTTGCTATTCCGCGGCTGCGTCCCCTTGAAAGAGTCATGCGTAGCGTTGCCAAAAAGTCAGGGCCCGGTGAAATAACCGCCAGAGTGAACGTCGTTAAGAGCGTAAGCCAAGTAGATGCAGTCACTACGCCCACCCGAGTTCGTGCAACTGATCATCGTCGATGCCAAAATGGTGGGCAACCTCGTGCACGATTGTCACCTGAATCTCGCGCCGAAGCTCATCCATATCAGCGCACATGCGCAACAGCGGCAGGCGAAACAGTGTTATCTGGTCGGGCAAGTCACCAAATCCGTAGTCATCGCGCTCGGTCAGGTCAACGCCCTCATAAAGCCCCAACAGGTCAGAGCCGTCCTCAGGTTCTTCGGCTACGAAAATCGCTACGTTGTCGATGTTTTCGAGCATGGATTCAGGCAACTGCGCAAGAACCTCCTCCACGAGGGTGGCGAAGGCGTCCTCGGATATGTCCAGTGCGGTCTCGCCGCGCTCATCATGATTTTCGCTCGACATGTACCCGATGTTAGCGGCCTAGCATCTGCCAATGCACGTCCAAGTTCTTGTCGAAAAATGTCCGGTGTGGCGCGGTTCACTTAAAACGAGTGGTAGGCGGGAATAAATAAAGGGCCCCAAAGGTTGAGCTTAGTAGACTCAAGTTTGGAGCATTCGGGTTGACAGGAAAACCGCGAAAGGTAGACTTGAGTGCAACAGACTCAACTTGATTTTATGAAGGAGGCCATGGATATGGCACGTGCAGTAGGTATCGACCTTGGCACCACGAACTCGGCAATCGCCACGCTTGAAGGTGGCGAGCCCACAATCATCGCGAACGCGGAAGGTATGCGTACCACCCCGTCCGTTGTTGCATTCTCAAAAACGGGCGAGGTCCTGGTAGGTGAAATCGCTAAGCGCCAGGCAGTGACCAACGTTGATCGCACCATCATGTCGGTTAAGCGCCACATGGGCACCGACTGGGAAGTGAAGATTGACGATAAGGCTTACACGGCGCAGGAAATCTCCGCTCGTATTCTCGGCAAGCTCAAGCGAGACGCGGAGGAGTACCTCGGTGAGCCGATCACCGATGCAGTAATCACTGTTCCCGCATACTTCAACGATGCTGAGCGTCAGGCAACGAAGGACGCGGGCCGCATTGCCGGCATGAACGTAACCCGTATCGTGAACGAGCCCACCGCGGCTGCTCTCGCATACGGCCTCGAAAAGGGTAAGGAAGACGAGCTCATTCTCGTATTCGACCTCGGTGGCGGTACGTTTGACGTTTCGCTCCTCGAGATCGGTAAGGACACCGAGGATGGCGCTGAGTTCTCCACGATCGAGGTTCGCGCAACTTCCGGTGACAACCGCCTCGGTGGTGACGACTGGGATAAGGCAATCGTGGACTGGCTGGTCAGTCAGGTAAAGAGCAAGACCGGTAACGATCTTTCGAAGGATCCGGTAGCAATGCAGCGTTTGCGTGACGCGGCAGAGCAGGCAAAGAAGGAGCTTTCGTCCGCAACTTCCACAAACATTTCGCTTCAGTACCTCACGATGGTTGACGGCGTGCCCGTCCACCTCGACGAGTCGCTGAGCCGCGCAAAGTTTGAGGAAATGACGGCTGACCTGCTTGAACGCACACGCGCTCCGTTCGAGGCTGTGATCCGTGACGCGGGCATTTCGGTGAACGACATCGACCACGTGATCTTGGTTGGTGGCTCCACCCGTATGCCGGCCGTTGCTGAGGCGGTTAAGAAGATGACGGGTGGCAAGGAGCCCTCGAAGTCTGTTAACCCGGACGAGGTTGTTGCGCTTGGCGCTGCCCTCCAGGCGGGTGTGATGCAGGGTGACCGCAAGGACGTCCTCCTCATCGACGTGACGCCGCTTTCGCTTGGTATTGAAACCAAGGGTGGCTTCATGACGAAGCTGATTGACCGCAACACTGCGATCCCAACGAAGTCCACGGAGATCTTCTCGACTGCTGAAGATAACCAGCCTTCGGTTCTGATCCAGGTGTTCCAGGGTGAGCGCGAGTTCGCTCGCGACAACAAGCCGCTAGGAACCTTCGAGCTGACCGGTATTGCGCCGGCTCCGCGCGGCATTCCGCAGATTGAGGTCACGTTCGACATTGACGCGAACGGCATTGTGCACGTATCCGCTAAGGATCGCGGCACAGGCAAGGAACAGTCGATGACGATCACCGGCGGTTCTGCGCTTCCGAAGGACGAGATTGACCGCATGGTTAAGGAAGCGGAAGCTCACGCGGAAGAGGACAAGAAGCGTCGTGAAGACGCGGAGGTTCGCAACCTTGCGGAGCAGACCGTATACCAGATGGAAAAGATCTTGAAGGACGAGGCGGACAAGATCTCGGACGAGACCGCGAATGCTGTCAAGACCGATGTTGAGGCCGTAAAGAAGGCTCTTGAGGGTGACGACACCGAAGCGGTGAAGAAGGCTCTTGAGACGCTGAACGAGTCCGGCATGAAGATCGGCCAGGAGGTCTACCAGGCTGCACAGGCCGAGCAGGCCCAGCAGGCTGAAGGTGAGGCCGCTGACGCTGGTAATGAAGACGACGTCATCGACGCGGAAGTTGTCGATGAAGAAGAGGACAACAAGTGAGTGAAGAGCAAAATCGCGATCCCTTCGAGGACCGTGAGGAAGGTGCGGGGGAAGACCCCCGCACCGGCTCTGGCTCGCAATCATCCCCCGGCCAGCCAGCTGATCCGAACGATATTTCGCATTTGGAGGAGCAGCTTGCAGATGTCAACGCGGAAGCGGACGTCGATGATCCGGCGGCGCTGCGCGAAGAACTAGCGAAGCAGGGCGATGAGCTTGCGCGCGCGAGGGCTGACCATTACAACCTCACGCAAACGCACAACAACTATGTGCGCCGCTCGAAGGCGGACATGTCTAACGCTCGCAAAATCGGGCAGAGCGAGGTCGTGGAGGCGCTGATGCCGGTGCTGGACGACATTGCTGCGGCTCGTGATGCGGGCGCGCTAGAGGACGGTCCGTTCGCATCGATTGCGAACAAGTTGGAGCAGACGCTGGCTTCCCAGTTTGGGATTGAGCGCTTCGGCGCAGTTGGTGATGAGTTTGATCCAATGATTCACGAGGCCGTTATGGCGCAACCATCTTCTGATGTGCAGGTGGAAACGGTTGCGCAGGTAATCCAGGCGGGCTACAAGATCGATGACAAGGTGCTGCGTGCAGCGAAGGTCATCGTGGCAAACCCGCAGTAATTGCAACAAAACTTTGGAGGTGAGAAGTAGTGGCTGGACAAGATTGGATGGAGAAGGACTTCTATAAGACGTTGGGCGTGTCTAAGGATGCGTCGGAGTCAGAGATTAAGAAGGCTTACCGCAAGCTTGCGCGCAAGCATCACCCTGACCAGAATCCGGGTGATAAGAATGCGGAGGAGAAGTTTAAGGCGGTTGGCGAGGCCTACCAGGTTTTGTCTGATCCGAAGCAGCGTAAGCAGTACGACGCGATTCGTGCGATGGCTGGCGGAGGGGCTCGCTTCTCTGCGGGGCCGGGCGGTTCTGCCTCTGGGTTTGAAGATGTTTTCTCCATGTTTGGTGGTGGAGGAAACGGCTCTCGGGTTCGCTTCTCCACTTCTGGCGGCTCATCCGGTGCGGGTTTTGAAGATATCCTTTCGAACCTGTTTGCCGGTGGCGGCCAGGGTGGTCACCCGAATTTCTCGGACTACGCGGGTAGGGGAGCGTTTGGCCAGGCCGCGCAAAAGGGCGCTGACCTGTCGGCTGCTACCACTTTGACGCTACGTCAGGCCGTGGAGGGCGCGACGCTGAAAATGACCGTCGAGGGGCGATCAATGACGGTGCGCATACCCGCCGGTGTGACGGACGGACAGAAGGTTCGTTTGCGCGGCAAAGGTAGGCCGGGCGTGAACGGGGGGCCTGCGGGCGACCTCGTGGTTGCGATCTCGCTTGAGAAGCATCCGGTGTTCAGCTTGGACGGGCAGAACTTGCGCATGAAGTTGCCGGTTTCGTTTGCCGAGGCTGCGCTGGGTGCAAGTGTTTCCGTGCCGCTACTCGATGGCTCAACCGTGACCGTGAAGGTGCCGGAGGGTACGTCCTCCGGAGCGCTTTTGCGGGTCCGCGGCCGCGGCGTGAAGAAGGGGCGTAAGAAGGGTGACCTCATTATTGAAATCGAGGTTGCTGTGCCTAAGAACATGTCGAAGGAAGCAAAGGAGGCAGTGGCGAAGCTCGGTGAGCTGACTGCTGACTTCGATCCGCGTCAAGGTCTAGAAGCAAACGCTCGTAAGTAGAGGGAGGTCATATGGCGAACAAGAGGGGTACAACCTACGTTATTTCGGTTGCTGCCGAACTTGCGGGCATGCATCCGCAAACGCTTCGCCAGTATGACCGCCTGGGCATAGTTACGCCGGCTCGCACAAAGGGCCGGGGCCGTCGCTACAGTGCAAGCGATGTCGAGCGGTTGCGTGAAGTTCAGCGCCTATCGCAGGACGAGGGCGTGAATCTGGAGGGTATCCGCCAGATTCTAGAACTGAAACAACGTCTAGATGAGAGCGCAGAGGCAATGCAACTAATGCGCGAAGAGTTAGAAGTACTGCGCGCACTGGTGCGGGAGGAAAACGAGAAACGCTCACGCGTTTTTGCGGCCACTCCAGATGGCAGTGTGCATACGGTTCGCCGCGG
Source organism: Gleimia europaea (assembly GCA_002871995.1). GTDB lineage: Bacteria > Actinomycetota > Actinomycetes > Actinomycetales > Actinomycetaceae > Gleimia > Gleimia europaea. The sequence continues at coordinate 114,361 of PNHW01000002.1, read as the reverse complement.
CAGGCGCGTGCGTGTTTCTGGTAATGAACTGGTGCGTCATCCAAAATCAGGGGCGCTGGTACTTTTCCGTCGCTAAACCATAAGGCACTGGAACTGGGGGTGAGTTTTCTCGCCCCCAGTTTTCTGTGCTTTAACTAAAGACGGGTTTGTGCGCGCGAGTTGGTCTGCCGGTCTCCCCAGAAGCCGCGTGCTTGTGTGCGCGACAGTCCGCCTCGAACGGTTCAGCGCGAGCAGTTTGCCCGAACAGTTCAGCCCAGGTATTGCGTTGCCTACCCCAGTGCTCCGCCGGGCCTAAAACTCATGGTCTGACCATTTTCGTGCGTGCACGTAGTCACGCCCTCGTTTATTGTGCACGTGAACTTGCTGGCGGTGATGACTTCACCATCATTCAGGATGGGCGCTGACAATAGATTGTTTTCGCAAAACTCGGCAGAAAAATCGTCCAACGAGGCCGGATCGCTCAGACACATTTGCTGCAGTGGAACATCTGACTGGCACCTGCCGTACTCGGCGCCATCTTCGAAGAGTGTGGCCTGAGTCCCCATGAAAATGCCTTGGTCACATGGAGTATCTTCCACCGGGAAGGCAGGGAATGCTTCACACCGAACGTAAGGGGCGGAGGCTGCCCCCTCGACAATAATGGTGCAAAGAACCGAGTGGTCACTGTTTGCAAACCAGTAGCCCGCATTACCGGCCTGCGCTAGTTCCGTGTTGGCGCCAAGCTCGTACGCCGCCGAATCAACCTGCGTGGAGGCATCCTCGGACGAGGTGGGGGTCTCAACGCTAGTTTCAGAAGGGGCGGTCAGGGGAATTGGCGTGGGAGGAGGGCCGGGAAGCTCCTCATCAGACGAACACGCTCCTAAAATCATTACAGAACATGCGAGCGCGGCCAGTGCTACTTGGCGCTTCATTGCTAACTCCTAACGGCCCAAACTGAGAGCCAAATTATTTCGGTGACCCCAAACATTTGTAAACTGAGTTTTGTTCATCTTAACGAGAGGTGCGGACAATGCAGGTTGGTTTGCGTGGGTCCCTTGCAAAAAATGCGGGCCGTTTCGCGGCCTGGGCGTCGCAAAAAAGTGGTCGCGGGTCGGGCGGAGTGATTGGTGGCCGGGTTGCGTTAGCTCTTGATCCCAAGGTTTTAGAAAAGGTTAGCCGCGGCAAGAAGATCGTTATTGTGACGGGTACCAACGGCAAATCGACTACCACCTCGATGGTGCGCGAAGCCTTGAAAACTAAGGGACGAGTGGCATCCAACGTGCTTGGTGACAACATGACGGGTGGTGTTGCCGCTGCGTTGATTGAAGAGGGCGAGGCGGAGTTTGCTGCCCTGGAAGTTGATGAGCTCTACGTGCCGGCTGTTGCGCGGGCGGTGAAGCCAGCGGGTTTTGTGCTGCTTAACCTGTCGCGAGATCAGCTGGATCGAGTGGGTGAAGCCGGGGCTGTGGAGGCGCGAATTCGCCAGGCTGTTGATGAGAATCCGCAGGCGTTTGTGGTGGCAAACTGCGATGATCCGCTGATTGTGTCGGCCGCGTGGGATGCGAAGAACCCCATTTGGGTGTCTGCGGGAGTTGCGAGGACGGCCGACTCGGTGACATTCCCTCGCACTAACACTCCGGTGGTCCGCTCCGGCGATTCCTGGCACGTGCCCGGATCTTCATTCGCGCGGCCAGAACCCGCGTGGACAGTGGAAGATGGTGCGGTTGTGTTTGCGGGCGCCGCGCATCCCCTCGCTCTTGCTCTGCCTGGGAGGGCAAACCAGGGCAACGCCGCGCAGGCGGTTGCAGCTGCCCACGCCCTCGGGGTCAATATCGATCAGGCCATCTCGCAGATCAATAAGGTCACGCAGGTGTCTGGGCGCTATGCCCGTCGCAACTTGGATGGCCGTCTAACCCGTATCGTCCTCGCAAAGAATCCGGCTGGATGGCAAGAATCGCTTTCCATGGTTGAGGAGGATGCTTGCATTATCCTCGCGGTGAATGGCCGGATTGGGGACGGTGAGGATCTTTCTTGGCTGTGGGACGTGGATTTCGCGCCCCTGCAAGGCCGCAAGATCATCGTGTGCGGGGAGCGTCGCGCAGATCTTGCCGTGCGGCTCGAGTATGCAGATTTCGAGTTTGAGCTGGTTGAAACTCCGCAGGATGGCCTCGAACGAGCGCCCCAAGGAAATGTGGACGTGGTAGCTAACTACACGGCTGCGCACGGACTTAACAATTGGATTTCCCGCGAGTATGAGGAGGCCAAATGAGCGCCCTACAAATCGGTTTGATCATGCCCGAAACGATGGGCGCGTACGGTGATAGCGGCAACGCCCTCGTACTTGAAAAGCGCCTGCAAAAACGCGGTTTTGACGCTGAAATAGTGACCGTGCACGTGGGGGATGAGGTGCCGGATAGCCTCGATTTTTATCTTCTTGGAGGAAGTGAGGACGCCGCGCAGCAGGTTGCGGTGCAGCGCCTTGAAAAGTCGGGAGCAGTGCGCCGAGCCGCGGATCGAGGAGCCATAGTTTTTGCGGTCTGTGCAGGTTTGCAGGTGCTTGGCGCTTCTTATGAGGACGAGGATGGGCGCCAGGTGGATGGCTTAGGGCTGCTCGATGCGCAAACCCGGCGGGGGACAGAGCGTAGTGTGGGTGAACTTGTAACCACGGCTTTGCTCCAGGGCGTTGGCGAGCCCTTGACCGGGTTTGAGAACCACCTCGGGGTTACAGAGCTGGGGGTTGATGCGCAACCACTTGGAGCTGTCCTGCGCGGGCATGGAAATGCCCTAGATTTGAGTGATGAGGGACAGCGGGTAGACGGAGCGGTGCAGGGAAGCGTGTTTGCAACCTACATGCACGGACCCGTGCTTGCGCGAAACCCACAGCTGGCGGATTATCTTATCCGTCTTGCAACCGGCCAAAAAGATCTGAACCCAATCGATACTGCCGCAACCGCTCTGCTGCGTAAACAGCGGCTAGAAGCCTCCGGAATTACCCTCAAATAACCCTGATTTTGCGCACTATCCATTTAGGAAAATAACAGGCCCAAGTAGTATGAACATGTAGGCCGCGAGCGTAAGGATTTAACATGAGCGACAATCAAGACTTTGACCGCAACGAGCCGCAAGACAGTGGGCAGGTGCCCGAGCAGCCGCAGTTTGGCCGCAGGATTGAGGACGAGCCTGGCTATGGTCAGCCGGGTTATGGCCAGTCCGGCCAAGGTGATGGCCAGGGCTACGGTGGTTTGAACGGGGAGCAGCCCGGTCATAATCAGACCGGTCAGCCCGACTACGGCCAACCCGACTACAGCCAGTCCACTTACGGCAACTACGGGTATGGAGCAACAGGTAACCGCAGTCAGCAGGGCGCGGACGGTTATGGCCAAACTGGTTACAATCAGCCGGGTTATGGCCCGGCCTATGGGCAGCCGTCTAATGGTCAGCCGGGATATGGCCAACCTGGTTATGGTCAGCCCGGTTACGGCCCCGCATACGGCCAGAATGCCTACCAGGGTGGTGGTCGAGCGCCGATACAGCTTCCAGGTAGGGGTGGCTCGATCGCGATGATCGTGATTGGTGTGGTCATGATGCTCGTGATTGCTCCCGCAGCGTTTTTGATGAGTTTCGCGGTAGGTGCGCTTCAATCCTTGGACACGTCTTCTTTTGAGCCGGTTCAAAATGGCGGGAGCATAGAGGTTGGAAGCACGGGCGTGGTTACGGTTGTTTATTCCAACGACATGTCCGGATCTGATGGAGCGTCTAGTGGGCTAGATGTGCAGGTTGGTGCGGTAACCCCATCTTGTACTTTGGTTGGACAAAATGACACCTATCCACTGGTGCCGGTAGGCGATGGGGAAGGCGCGATGGCAACCGATGTGCCTGCCGGAACTTACACGCTTAAGTGCGAGAATGCGGATGGCCAGAACATCCTCGTTTTCGGTGGCGAGTTCTTTGACGACGTGATCTCTTCGTTCGGGCCAAGCATGATTATTTCGGCGATCGTCGGATTTGCTGGTTTGGCTCTGCTGATTTGGGGTATCGTCAAACTTGCGGGTGTGAACCGCGAGCGTAGAGCTATTGAGCTGCGAATGCAGGGCTGGTAAGCCGCGTAGCTAAGTAAAAATGATCGGAGCGACAAATGCTCCGATCATTTTTTATGCCCTAACCGTGCTTGGCTTGCGTCCCTCCCGCGAAGTTGCGTGAGCGCTTGACGCTGGTGCGGTTACCTGCCCGATGTGGCTATTCGCCGCAGAGGTGCTGCCAGAGGAATTCCCAGGCCAGTGCACTCATTTTTGCCCGCTGTTTGTTGTCGGCCGCGCCGGCGTGGCCTCCTTCAATGTTTTCGTAGAAGAGTACATCGGCGTCCGCCTCATCCATTTTCGCAACCATGGTGCGCGCGTGTGCGGGGTGCACGCGGTCGTCGCGCGTGGAGGTGGTGAATAGGACCGGCGGGTATTGCTGGCCCGGCTGGAACAGGTGGTAGGGGCTGAATGTCTTTATGAATTCCCACTGCTTGGGGTCGGATGGGTCGCCGTATTCTGCCATCCAGGAGGCTCCGGCCAAAAGTGTGTGGAAGCGGCTCATGTCTAGTAGCGGAACTTCGCAGACGATGGCGCCGAAGTGTTCGGGGTATTTGGTGAGCATCATGCCCATTAGGAGGCCGCCGTTGGATCCGCCTCGCGCGCCGAGCTGCTGTTTTGTGGTTACGCCGCGGGCTACGAGGTCGTCGGCAACTGCTACGAAATCCTCATAGGCGCGGTGGCGGTTGGCTTGCAGTGCGGCTTGGTGCCACTTGGGGCCGTACTCGCCGCCTCCGCGAATGTTGGCAACCACGTAGGTGCCGCCGCGCTCAACCCAGGCCGGGCCGGCCGTACCAAGGTAGGAGGGGGTCAGCGAGACTTCGAATCCGCCGTACCCGTATAGCAGGGTTGGGGCGGGTTCGGTTCCCGGCGTGCTGATCTGGAAGTAGGGAACTTTGGTGCCATCTGCGGAGGTGGCGAAGTGCTGGCCCACTTCCACGTTTTGTACGTTGAATGTTGCGGGGGCTTTGCGAACCGTGGTGGCGCTCAGGGTTTCTCCGGATTTGGATAGTTCGAGTAGTGAGAGCGTCATGGGAGTGGTGAATCCCGTGGCGTGCAGCCACAACTGGTCGCTGGTGCGGCTATCAACCGCGCTCACTTGGAGAGTCGCGTGCGCGGGAACTTGCCCGTTGCCGCCTGTTGCCAAGTTGAGGTCGCGCCTGTCCCACCCCGTGTGTTCGGTGGTGGGCGGGGTGAGGATACCCAGGCGGTTGGAGACGTGGTGGAGCACGTTCACCACAACGTGATGCCTGGTAGTTGTGACGTCTTCTAGGGCAGAGGCGTCCGTCGGTGTAAACAGGCTGTGCGCTTCGAAGTCCTCGTCGAAGGCGTTGTCGAACTGGGTTGCAACCAGGGATCCTGCTTTGAAGGTCTTGTCACCTACGGTCCAGTCTTTCTTTGGACGCATGAGCATCCAGTCGCGCCAGGGTCCGGCCTCTACGTGTGTTGGGACCTCAACTTTCTTGAGAACATACTGTGCCGTTGGATCTGCAATGAACGTTTCTGATTCGTAGAACGTGATGAGTCGGCTAATCATTACGCGCTGCCAGCCGGGCATCGAATCGAAGTGGGGGAATACACCAACGTCGCTTTTTTCGCCCTCAAAAATGATCTGCGCGTCCTCGAGGTCTTGTCCGCGCTTCCATAGTCGAACCTGACGCGGATAGCCCGAATCGGTCATTGTGTCTGGGCCAAAGTCGCGGCTTACCAGGATTTGGTCCGCTGTTATCCAGCTGCATTGGCCTTTTGACTCGGGCAGGTTGAAGCCGTCTTCAACGAACGTGCACGTGTCAACGTCGAATTCGCGAATCACGTCCGCATCGCAGCCGCCATCGGAGAGCGCGATGAGCGCCCGCGAATATTCGGGGAAGAGGAGGGAGGCTCCGTGGAACACCCACGCTTTATCTTCGCTCTTGGCCAGCTCGTCGATGTCGAGCAGAACCGACCAGTCGTCCGCTCCTTGCAGGTATGCCGAGGCCGGTTGGCGGCGCCAAAGGCCGCGCGGGTTCTTCTCATCAACCCAGAAGTTGTACGCAAAATCGCCTCTGATGCTGGCGTAGGGGATGCGGTCTGGATCGTCTAAAACGTTCTTAATCTGTTCTTCGATGTCTAAAAAACGCTTCGTCTCCAGCGCGCTAAGCGTGCGGTTGTTGTGGCAGTTTACCCAGGCAAGGGCCTCTTCGCCTTGAACCTCGTCAAGTAGTTCGATGTTGATCTTTTCATTCATATTTTAAGTATCGGGCACTGGGCGGCTTGCGACTACCTCGAAACACGAGAATTCGCCGCTAGCTGTGAGCTGGTTCTCAAAAATTGTGAAGTTGAGTGGAATAGACTCAAGTTTAGAAGCGTTGTACTTCATAGATGACATTTGCCCAGTGGGCGAAAGGATGATTTGAAGTGGACAATAAATTTACAACCAAGGCCCAAGAGGCGATCAGCGCAGCCGTGCAAACCGCTGGCGCTGCGGGCAATCCTTCAGTTGAGCCCATGCACTTGCTACATGCGTTGCTCGATCAGCCTGAAGGTATCGCGATTTCAGTTTTGGAGGCCGCGGGGGCTTCTCGTAAGGGTGTGGGACAGAAGGTACGCGCCGCGCTAACTCAGATGCCGTCAACCCAGGGGACCTCGGTTTCACAGCCGGCCGCCTCACGTGCGTTCGGCAATATTTTGGTGGAGGCGGAGTCGGATGCGCGTGCCATGGGGGACGAGTACACCTCCACGGAGCACCTGCTCATTGCGCTCGCAAAATCTGACACGGATGCGGGCCGCATTTTGAACGAAGAGGGCGCTAGTGCAAGCGCCTTGCAGTCAACACTATCTGCACTTAGGAAGGAGCCGATCACGACTGCTGACCCGGAGGGCTCATTTGAAGCTCTCAAGAAGTATGGGCGCGACCTCACAGAGGTTGCGCGCGAAGGCAAACTCGATCCTGTGATCGGACGTGACGAGGAGATTCGCCGCGTCGTGCAGGTGCTTTCTCGCCGGACAAAAAATAACCCAGTTCTGATTGGTGAGCCGGGCGTCGGCAAGACCGCGGTTGTGGAGGGTCTGGCGCAGCGTATCGTGGCCGGTGATGTGCCCGAATCGCTTCGCAACAAGAGGCTGATCGCCCTTGACCTGTCCGCTATGGTTGCGGGCGCGAAGTACCGCGGCGAGTTCGAGGAACGCTTGAAGGCCGTTTTGAACGAGATCAAGTCTGCAAACGGCGAGATCATCACGTTCATTGACGAACTCCATACCATGGTTGGTGCGGGCGGCGGCTCCGAAGGGGCGATGGACGCGGGCAATATGCTCAAGCCAATGCTTGCGCGTGGAGAGTTGCGCATGGTTGGTGCAACCACCCTCGACGAATATCGCGAGAACATCGAGAAGGATCCGGCGCTTGAGCGTCGTTTCCAGCAGGTGTTTGTAGGTGAGCCTTCCGTAGATGACACGGTTGCGATCTTGCGCGGTATTGCGCCGAAGTACGAGGCCCACCACAAGGTCACCATCTCTGACGGTGCGCTACTCGCGGCCGCGGAGCTGTCCAACCGCTACATCACCGGCCGGCAGTTGCCGGACAAGGCAATCGACCTTGTGGACGAGGCGGCGTCTCGCCTGCGCATGGAGCTTGACTCGTCCCCCACGGAGATCGACCAGCTTCGCCGCCAGGTGGACCGGCTTCGCATGGAGGAGTCCTACCTAACCGAATCCGATCCTGAGGGCGAGGACGAGCAGACCGCTACGCAGCTTGAGAAGGTGCGTGAGGAGCTTGCCGATCTTGGAGAGGAACTTGCGGCGCTCACCGCCAGGTGGGAGGCCGAGAAGGCTGGCCGTAACAAGGTTGGTGATCTGCGCGTGAAGCTCGATGAGCTTCGTACCGAGCTGGAACTCGCAATGCGTGAGGGCCGTTGGGAAGAAGCAGGGCGCCTACAAAACGGTGATATTCCCCAGGTTGAGGCCCAGATTGCGAAGGCGGAGGAAGCTGAGGATCACGCCGATGAGGGCGAGCCGATGATTCCCGAGCGGGTTGGTCCTGCTGAAATCGCAGCCGTGGTTGAGGCATGGACGGGAATCCCCACGGGCAGGTTGCTGCAGGGCGAAATGGAGAAGCTGCTTTCCATGGAGTCCTACATCGGTAAGCGCCTGATTGGGCAGGTGGACGCGGTTCGCGCCGTATCTGACGCTGTACGCCGCTCTCGCGCTGGCGTGTCTGACCCGAATCGTCCAACCGGTTCGTTCATGTTCCTGGGCCCAACTGGTGTGGGTAAGACGGAGCTTGCGAGGGCGCTCGCGGACTTCCTCTTTGATGACGAGCACGCCATGGTTCGCATCGACATGTCGGAGTATTCGGAGAAGCATTCGGTGTCGCGCCTGGTTGGCGCGCCTCCGGGGTATGTGGGTTATGACGAGGGTGGCCAGTTGACTGAGGCCGTGCGTCGCCGCCCCTACTCGGTGGTGTTGTTGGACGAGGTGGAGAAAGCTCATCCGGAGATTTTCAACATCTTGTTGCAGGTGCTTGACGATGGCAGGTTGACGGATGGTCAGGGGCGTACGGTTGATTTCCGCAACACGATCCTGGTGCTAACCTCCAACCTTGGTTCGCAGTTCCTGGTGGATTCTTCGATGAGTGAGGATGAGCAGCGTGAGGCCGTGTTGAACACGGTTCGCGCGGCGTTCAAACCGGAGTTCTTGAACCGTCTGGATGAGATCTTGGTGTTCAAGGCACTAACTAAAGATGAGCTGTCGAAGATCGTTGACATTCAGGTTGATCAGATGGCTGGGCGTTTGCGCAGCCGTCGGATTGCCCTGCACGTTGATGATGACGCGAGGACGTGGCTGGCCGAGCACGGGTATGATCCCGCGTTTGGTGCGCGCCCGTTGCGTAGGTTGATTCAGCGTGAGATTGGAGACCGCTTGGCCCGCATGATTATTGGAGGCGAGGTCGACGACGGCGGCTCGGTAACCGTGAAGGTAAGCGGTGATGAGCTGAAGTTGGAGGCCAGCGCCTAATCTGTGCCCAAGGTAGAGGGGCTAGCTCAATGAGCTAGCCCCTCTATTCGTACATCTACGCTTAATTTTCTCCCCAATTAAGCACCAAAGTAAACACCGCGTCAGACCATTTCGAGGAAGTGGTCGCCCAGGGCTTGCCAGTTTTTGCGATGCCAGGCACCGAACGGTTCGGCCCCGAGGAAGGCCATGGCGCGCACAGATTCGGGGTCTACCCAAAGGAATGAGCCAGATTGGCCGAAGTGGCCAAACGCGGAAGCCGAGGCTGTGCGTGGGAACCAGGTGCGCACTTTCGCTCCTTTGATTTCAAAACCTAAACCCCACGTGTTGTCCGAATATCCGCCGTAACCGGGCGTGACGCCCTTCAAACCCGGGAAAGCAACAGAGGTTGCCTCTCGCGCCAACTCAGGCGATATGAGTGTGGGGTTTTGAAACTCGCGGGCAAGGGCCACGAGGTCGCGAATGGATCCGGCCCCTGCGTATGCTGCGGACCCGTCGATGTGTGTCTCTATCAGGCCGAGCGGTTCCAAAACGGTTGCCTCAACCCAGTCCTCGAACGTGAATCCCGTGGCGGCCTCGACCGCCCACGACGCCTCTTCAATACCGCGGTTCGAATAGATACGTTTTTCCGCTATGCCGGCCTCTAGCACAGGCTCGTTGAATGCAAGGCCGGAGGCGTGGGCAAGCAGGTGGCGTAGCGTCACAACCCGCTGGCCGTCGGCAATGGTCACCTCATCATCGAGGCTGATCATGGCCCGCTGCGCGGCAACAAGAACCCCCATCGCAGAGAGCAGTTTGGTGACCGACATGAGGGGGTAAACCAGCATGGAGTCACCGTATTCGAGGACGCGACCAGGCTCCATGAAAGCCATTGAATACTCGAATGGTGGCCGCAGATTGTCGGGTAGGCCGTCAGGCATTTCGGCCTCCTAAAAGTCGATGATGACGGGCACGTGGTCAGAAGCACCCTTGCCTTTACGCTCGTCGCGGTCAATCTGCGCGCCGGTAACCGCACGGGCGAGGGCGGGGGAGGCGTAAATGAAATCGATCCGCATGCCCTCATTCTTGGGGAACCGGAGCTTTTGGTAGTCCCAGTACGTGTAGTTGGTGACTCGCTCGCGCGTGACCTCTTCCATTCCGAGCTGCGCGAAGTAGTTGAATGCGTCGCGTTCGGGCTCTGAAACGTGGGTTGCGCCCTCAAAAACGGAAATGTCCCACACGTCCTCATCGAATGGGGCAACGTTGAAGTCGCCCACAACCGCTAGTTGGCGCCCTTCCATTTGCGTGGCGGCGTGGTCGGCCAGGCCGCGCATGAACTCAAGCTTGTACTGGTAGTGCGGGTCGGTAAGCGAGCGCCCGTGAGGAATATACGTGCTCCACACGCGCAGAGGGCCGCACGTGGCGCCGATTGCGCGCGCCTCAATCTTGTCGCGGAATGTGGGCTGGCCAGGGAAGCTGGTTTCAACCTCGTCAATTCCGATGCGCGAGGCGATGGCTACACCGTTCCACTGGTTGTAGCCCACCATTTCCACCTCGTAGTCGGCCTCTTTGAACGCTTCCAGAGGGAACTGGTCGGGCTTGCATTTGAGTTCTTGCATGGCAAGCACGTCAATGTCACCGCGGTTCAGAAAATCGATGACGCGCTCGTGACGCGCGCGGATGGAGTTCACATTCCAGGTGGCTAGTCGCATGGTTTAACCCTACCTTCCGGCGCGAAATGTGGCATAAGGGAGGGGACGCCGCCTAACCTATTTGTATGGGTACTGCTTTGGTTACCGGGGCTTCTTCGGGCCTTGGGGAAGAGTTTTGTTGGCAGCTCGCGGCCGCGCGGCACAATCTGGTGCTGGTTGCGCGCCGGGAGGATAAATTGCGTGAGATCGCGGCGAAGATAGAGGCGGCCTCAGGCGTGCACACCGAGGTGCTCGTGGCGGACCTCAGCACCGCGAGGGGGCGCAAGGCGGTTGTGGAGCGGCTCCGCCAAGATGAGCGTCCCGTTGGCCTGCTCGTGAACAATGCTGGTTTTGGTTTGGGCGTGCCGTTTCGTGAGAACAGCATGACTGCTGAAACGAAGGCATTGGACGTGATGGTGCGGGCCGTTATGGAGCTTACGCACGCGGCGGTAAACGCCATGTTTGATCGCGGTCACGGTGCAGTTCTGAACGTTTCTTCCGTTGCGGCAGACACGGGCATGGGTACGTATTCCGCACACAAGGCGTGGGTGAAGGCGTTTTCCGAGGGAGTGGCTGAAGAGTTGCGCGGAACGGGCGTGAGCGTCACGGCAGTCATGCCAGGCATGGTTAATACGGCGTTCCACGACAGGGTGCAAACTGTTCCCGAGGAGGTTCCAAAAATCTCGTGGATCAGCGAGGCACAGGTAGTGGAACAGGCCCTCGCAGCGGTTCGCCGCCGTCAGGTGCTGGTGACCCCCTCGGCGCGTTACAAGGTAGCAATGTTTGCCACCAAGATGTCGCCGCGTTGGATGGTTCGCGCGGTCACTTCGCGTCTGCCCCACATGTGAGTGCTTTGAACTCGCGGGCTTTAGCTATTGCAGCCTCGTTCCTGCTGGCCTTGACAACCGTTGTGGGCGTGGCTGGAGCGTTCACGGGTGGCTCCCCGGTTCTAGGTGTCATTTTAGGGGTCGCGTTCTTGGGCGCCTACGCGGCTGGAATGATGCTCGGGCATCGTGCGCACGCCAGCTCTGACGCTTTAGGGCAGGGGGTTTCGCACGGGCGTTACACAATCGTGTGGATGCTGGTCCTCACCTTGATTTGGGTGGGGCTGCTGGCCGTGTCAGATACGGCTATTTGGCTTGCATTCGCGCTGGTAATCATCCAGGTGGGGGTGCTCGGCCCTTGGTGGGGCTCGGTAGCGGCAGGCATAACGGGCCTAATCGCCGTGGGAATTTCCGTTGCGCGACTACCCGCAGATCACCCGGTTGGCGCCGCAATCTTGGGACCACTCCTGGGCGTAGGCATTGCCCTGGTAATAACGTGGGCGGGAGTTACCGTGATTACCGAGGCAGCTTCGCTGCGCAAAGCCCTTCGTGAACTGAGTCAGACGCGCACGCTCCTAGACCGGGCCGAGGAAGAACGCATTTTGCAACGCGAACGGGCGCGCATGGCAGGCGAAATCCACGACACGGTTTCGCAGGATTTATCCGGGGTGGCGATGCTGTTGCAGGTGGCGCAAACAAGCCGTGATCCGCACGAGGTTGCGCGGCTGATCGATCAGTCTTTGCAGGCCGCGCAGGGGGCGCTTGCCGATGCCCGGCGGGTAACTAAGGCTCTGGCTCCGCAAGAGCTTTCGGGTGGACGCTTAGAGGTTGCTCTGCGCGGTCTCGCCAATGAGCCTGTCCTGCTGGGTCTAAATATCACTTTTGATATTGATGAGGGAGTGTCTGCGCTCAACCTGGGGCAGGAAGCGGCGCTGCTTCGCGTGGCGAAATCCGCCCTCGTGAACGTGAAGGAACATTCGGGAACCGCAGCCGCCGCCGTTCGCCTGCAGGCAGATGAGGGAGCCGTGCGGCTCGAGGTTGAGGATCGCGGGCAGGGTTTTGATACGTCCATGCCAGAAGACGGACGCGGTTTTGGTATTCCCGCCATGCGGGAGCGGATGAGTGAAGTAGGTGGCACTCTGGAGATCTTTAGCGAGGACGGTGTACTCGTGCGTGCCTCGGTTCCGATAGGTTCGGTGGGAGCCGAGTGAAAGTCATAATTGTCGATGACCACGCGGTTGTGCGGATGGGACTGCGCGCGGTTTTAGAAAACGCAGGCGGCGTTAGCGTGGCCGCTGATTTTGCGCGAGCTGAGGATGCCATCAACTGGCTTCGAGCCCACCCGGTAGACCTCGTGATCATGGACCTGCGGTTCAAACAGCCTGGAGCAATGAGTGGAACCAGTGCCGTGCGAGAGATCAAGCAGATGGGCGGGCCGCCCGTCCTCGTTGTCACAACATACGGGTCCGAACCGGAAATCTTGGGCGCTCTAGCTGCGGGCGCGGCCGGCTACGTTCTGAAAGATGCGGACACTGCGGAACTACAACGCGCGGTTGAGACTGCGGCGCGGGGCAAACAGTTCTTGGGTTCGGGAGTGCAAGCGCAAATCAAACACAGCGGACTGCCCGAACTTACTGGCCGGGAACTGGATGTGCTTCGCCTTGTGGCGCAAGGCAAAACTAATGCGGCCATAGCCAGGCACCTATTTCTTTCTGAAGCCACGGTTAAAACTCACCTGAACCGCGTGTTTGAAAAACTAGCGGTGAACTCACGGACCGCGGCCGTGGCGAAAGCGCGATCCGCGGGCTTGTTGGAGGAGTAGGGCGAATTCAACCTTTTGGTTGATGTGGCCCGCGCTTTGCCTCACCACTATGGAAGTAGAAGTTTCGTAGTGTTGGAGGGAAAGTGCAGGACGCACAAAGGGCGCAATCAAGCGGTGAAACGGGTGTAGTGCAGGCGCCCTCAAAACGAGATTGGGGTGCGCTGGCGGTGCTCGCCGCTTCGCTGGGAGTGATCGTGTTAGACGGCACGATCGTGGGCGTGGCGCTGCCAAAAATCATTGGGGACCTAACACTGACGCTCGCGGATGCCCAGTGGGTGAACAGCTTGTATGCGGTGATCGTGGGCGCGCTGCTACTTGCTAGTGGTTCTGCGTCAGACCGGCTTGGGCGGCGCAGGTTACTGGTGATTGGCATGATCATTTTCATGGCGGGATCTGCGGTCGCAGGTGTTGCCGGATCAGCTGCTGCGCTCCTGGCAGGCCGCGCGGTGCAGGCAGTAGGTGCTGCGGGCATAATGCCGGCCACGCTCTCAACAGTGAACGCCCTCTTTCGCGGCAAATACCGCGCAGCAGCGTTCGGCATTTGGGGTGCAGTAATCTCCGGAGCCGCCGCGATAGGCCCACTGCTGGGCGGAGTGCTAACCGAGTGGGTTTCCTGGCGTTGGATCTTTTACGTGAACTTGCCCCTGGGCGCGCTACTGGTTTTGTTTGCTTTGAAGGTTGTCCCTCATACCAGGGGCGAGGCCGGCGGGCGTTTCGACGTGCTGGGCTTCTTGCTCTCCAGCCTAGCGCTCGGTAGCCTCGTGTTCTCCATCATTGAGGGCCCGCACGTGGGATGGTGGAAACCCACTTCAGAGTTCAGCTTTCTCGGTCTTACATGGACGCAGGCCTCAGCGATCTCGGTGGTACCCATTTCACTAGCGATCGCGCTGGTCGCACTCGCACTGTTCATCTGGTGGGAGTTGCATCTAGCTAACCGCGCCAACGGCCCTTTGTTGGACCTATCGATGTTCACAATCGGCACGTTCTCGTGGGGCAATCTCACGGCCGCAACGGTTGCAATCGGAGAGTTCGCCCTGCTATTTGTGCTTCCGCTCTACCTCATCAACGCGTATGGGGCCAGCGTGATCGATGCCGGTCTGATTCTCGCAGCCATGGCTCTGGGGGCATTCATATCCGGAGGCCTTGCGCGCCACATCGCAGCCAGGCTCGGCCCGGCAGGCACAGTCATTTTAGGGCTTGGTCTGGAGCTTGCAGGAGTTGCCGCTCTTGCCTACTTCATGGATCCGGCCAAGTCCCTGGCCTACCTCGTTGCCCCTCTTCTTGCGTACGGTCTTGGCCTGGGTCTCGCGTCTGCGCAGCTGACCGGCACCATCTTGCGGGACGTCCCCGTCACACAATCCGGCCAAGGTTCGGCAACCCAGTCCACGGTTCGTCAGGTCGGTTCGGCGCTTGGCACAGCGTTTTCGGGCGGGGCGCTCGCGGTGGGGCTCGCCAGCTCGTTGCCGGACGCACTGTCCTCGTTCAATTTTCCAGCCGCAAAGCTGGATGATCTGATCGCTGCTACAAAAGCTTCGGCGGGTTCAAATCTGTTGCAAATGCGTGAGCAGATAGGTGCTGATTCTGAGCTGGTGGGTCATCTGGTGGGCGGTTTTGCGCAGGCAACACGGTCATCCCTGTGGGTGTCCGCAACTTTCCTCGGAGTTGGCTTGTTGGGTTCGATTATGGTTTGGTTCGCGGCTCGAAAGTCAGATTAAAGAGGTGGCTCTCCACTGCACGAGCAAACCTGCGCTAACGATTAGAGTGGCTTTCGCGGGTTAGTTTCCTCCGCTGAGGGGCGAGCCTCGTTCGTTTCTTCCGCTTGGACAACTTCCTCGGCTACCTGATCGGTTTCGGGCTCTTCGTAGTCGTCGAGGGCGTCCTCTTCAAGCTCTACGTTGGTGATCTCTTCGAAGTCGATCGTTGTCGGATGGTCGTAGGCCAGGCCCTCATCTTCCAACTCGTCTACCACTTCAAGCACGGAGCTGGTTTGCAGGTCTGAATTTTCAACCGGTGATTGCTCAATCGCCTCGGCAAGCTGGTCTGCGTGTCCTTGGTGGAAGTGCTTGTCTTTACGCATGAGGCGGCGCAAGAGTTTGCGGATGGCCATACGGCGTGCGATTTCCTCACGAATGTCTTCTCGGCTTCGTACCCAGTGCACTACTAGCAGCAAAATCAGTAGCATGCCCGCGTAGCCGATCACCGGATACAGGTAGTTCACAAATGTTTCGAATCCAACAAATGAGATCACGAAGCCAACCAGAGCCATCGAGATTAGCCAGATGCGGAAGCGCTTTGGGTCGCCCTTCGAGAACCTGGATGCAAGGGCGTAGTACATGCCGATAGCGGTGTTGAAGATCATGCCGAAAACCACGAACGCCATGACGGTGCCAAATGCGGGGTGGATGCTGGTGAGCAGCATGAGAGTGGGCATGTCAGAGTGGCCCACTTTGTCGATTTGTGCAAACAGGGCGGAGGACGAGATGAGGATCAACAGGCCGTAGATGATGCCGCCCAGCATGCCGCCGCGTCCCGCTACGCGGGGGTCGCGGATTTGGCCTCCCATCACGATTGACATGGATACGGCCATTGCGAGCGCCAGAGCCACGTAGTTTGCGGCGGAAATCCACCAGTTTGGCAGGGTTGATCCAATTTCAAGCGCCATGTCGTTCAGCTGCGTGAATGAGTAGTCTACGTGCGTGTATGACCAAATCGCCGCGCCACCGATCAGCACAATGATGAACGGCGTGATGGATCCGATGATTGTGGTCACGCGGTCTACGTCAAGCATTCCAACCAGGATTACCAGGACGGTGATGATGGCTGATCCCACCCAGACGGGTAGCCCGAATTGTTGGTTCAGGCTGGCGCCTCCGCCGGCGATCATCACAAAGCCCATGCTGAATAACGTGATGGTGATGAGGATGTCGAAGAAGCGGGACGTGATGGGCGGGGAAACTTCAGTTAGCACGCGGTTGTGGTCGCTGGCTAGGAAGAAGGAACCGAGCTGGAGGATCGCGAATCCTGCGATTCCGAAGATTATAAGCGCGAGGGTGACCGCCCACATTCCTTGGACGCCAAATCCTACGAAGTATTGGAGGATTTCTTTACCTGATGCGAATCCCGCGCCTACTACTAGGCCCACGAAGGCCATCGCAACGGTTATTACTTGCCGGTTCATGTTGGTGCCAGCTGTGTAGATTTGGCGGCTGGTACGCCTCGGTGTTTTTACTTTACCGAGTTTGCGCAGGTTTGGGGATTTTCGTTGCGCATGTAACGAAACGGGGCGCGGGTTAGGTTAATCGCGTGGTTTTCGAGGGGCGCTGGCTTTCGCTTACGATAGGGGTATGACTAACGATCCGCGCAAGGCCCGCCTGGCCGAACTTGTTAAAGAGCTTGCTGTCATTCACCAGAAGGTGACGTTGGCTTCGGGTAAGGAGTCTGACTTTTACGTTGATATGCGCAGGGCAACGCTTCATCATGAGGCGGCGCCTTTGGTGGGGCACGTGATGCTCGACATGCTTGAGGATAATGGTTTCGCGCCGGATGATTTTGATGCCGTGGGTGGCCTCACGATGGGTGCGGATCCGGTTGCGACGGCGATTTTGCATGCTGCGGCCTCGCGGGGACTGTCGGTTGATGCGTTCGTGGTGCGCAAGGAGGCCAAGGATCATGGCATGAAGCGCCAGATTGAGGGGCCTTCTGTTGAGGGTAAGCGCGTGATCGTGTTGGAGGATACTTCGACCACTGGTGGCTCTCCGATGCAGGCGGCTCGCGCGCTTGAGGCAGCGGGCGCGCAGGTTCTAGCTGTTGCGGTGATTGTGGACCGCGATACGGGGGCGCGCGAGGTCATCGAGGGCGCTGGCTACAAGTATTTGAACGCTTTGGGGTTGGAAGACCTCGGCCTCGCCTAATCTGAGCATCTTCACTTTCGCCTAATCGGGACGTGTACAGATTTTGTACACGTCCCGATAACGTCTTAAAAATTTCGCGAATTTTGTACACGTCGCGCAAACGTGTACAAATTTTTAACACTTCGCGAGGGTTCGCTACGTCCTACTCGCCGGATTCTTCGAGTAGTCCTGCTTCTTTGGCTAGCCGGTGGTTTTCGCGCACAACCTCGATCATGTCGGCAATCGAGTTCTTGGTGCGGTAGGGACGGAACGGGAAGCTCTGAATCTCGCTTTCGTTTGTTGAACCACTGAGAACGAGGAAGGTGCGCAGGCCCGCTTCGATGCCGGCTTGCACGTCGGTGTCCATGCGGTCACCGATCAGGGCGGTGACTTCAGAGTGGACGCCAATCTTGTTGAGGCCGGCGCGCAGCATCATCGAGTTGGGTTTGCCCAAAAAGTAGGGCCTGCGTCCGGTTGCTTTGGTGATCATTGCGGCCACGGATCCGGTTGCGGGCAGGACGCCCTCGTCGGAGGGGCCAGTGACGTCCGGGTTGGTGGCGATGAACTTGGCGCCAGCTTCGATGAAGCGAATGGCGCGAGTGATGGCGTTGAAGTCGTAGCTACGAGTTTCGCCAAGCACAACGTATTCGGGGTTGGTCTCGGTCATCACGTAGCCGGCGCTGTGCAGGGCGGTGGTGAGTCCGGCCTCGCCAATGACAAATGCGGACGAGTTTGGCGACTGCTGGGACAGGAACGCTGCGGTTGCAAGCGCCGACGTCCAAATGTGCTCTTCGGGCACGTGCAGACCGGAGTTATCGAGGCGAGCGGATAGGTCTCGCGGCGTGTAGATCGAGTTGTTGGTGAATACGAGGAACGGGATGTTCAGCTCGTGCATAGTGTCAATGAATTCTTGCGCCCCGTCGATTGCGCGTTCCTCGCTTACGAGAACGCCGTCCATGTCGGATAGCCACGAGGTGATTGGGGGCATTTCGTCTAGTGAAAAGTTTGTTGTGGTTTCCATATTTGTCTCCTTCTGTAACTGCTTTTAGCCTATCGTTCCAGATGATCGCGGGGTAGATGATCGCGGGTTTTGTGCACGCTCGTTCATGGCGGGCGGCTGGCTTTGACGGTTTCCCGCGTTGTTTGTATGTTCGAGGGCGTGGCAGAAATAGACAAGAATGAGGTGCGGTCGGTTCCTGGTAGCGGCGTGGGGCCGTGGCCGGGTGGTGAAGAGAATTGGCCGCAGGGCGATCAGTATGATCCGGTGCTACTTCGCGAGGGTGATACGCGCAATGTGGCGGATCGCTTCCGCTATTGGTCGAATGAGGCGATTAAGGGCTTCCTAGACAGCGTGGGCAGGCCGGATTGGCTTGAAGTCGCGGTGCAAAACTTGGGGCATGACTTCAATATTGGGTCTATTGTGCGCACGGCAAACTGTTTGGGGGTTCGCCGCGTGCATATTGTGGGGCGTCGCAGGTGGAATAGGCGCGGGGCGATGGTGACGGACAGGTATTTGGAAGTTGTACACCACCGGGAGATCGACGGGTTCTTGGACCATGTGGGTGCCCGTGGCTTGCACGTGATTGGGATTGACAATATCGAGGGGTCCAGGCCGCTGGAGGGCCGGGAGCTTCCGGATAAGTGCGTGCTGGTGATGGGGGAGGAATCCACGGGGCTCAGTGAGGATATGGCACGGGCGTGCGAATCTGTTTTGCATATAACGCAGTATGGTTCTAGCCGGTCGATGAATGTGGGGCACGCTGCGGCTATCGCTATGTGGGCGTGGGTTATCCAGCACGGGAGCGATCCGGAAGGCGCGTAGCGGGGGCAAGCCGAATAGGGTTGTCAAGACTTTGGACGCTAAAGCATTGCGAACCTAAATGTGGGATAATGGAGAAGTCAAAATGTCTAGGCAAGGAGGCAATTAATGCCTATCGCAACCCCTGAAGTTTACAACGAGATGCTGGACCGTGCGAAGGAAGGCAAGTTCGCTTACCCGGCGATCAACGTTACTTCTTCGCAGACCTTGACGGCTGCTATTCAAGGCTTCGCCGAGGCCGAGTCTGACGGTATTATCCAGGTTTCGGTTGGTGGCGCCGAGTACTGGTCTGGCGCCACGGTTAAGGACCGCGTAGCTGGCTCGCTTGCAATGGCTGCGTACGCTCGTGAGATTGCTAAGAACTACGATGTGACGGTTGCGCTTCACACGGACCACTGCGCAAAGCAGAACCTTGATTCTTGGATTATTCCGATCATGGAGCTCGAGGTTGAAGAGGTTAAGGCTGGCCGCCTTCCGTTCTTCCAGTCCCATATGTGGGATGGTTCGGCTGTGCCGTTGAAGGAGAACTTGGAGATCGCGCAGAAGATGCTTGATCTTGCTCAGAAGTCGCACACCATTCTTGAGGTTGAGATTGGTGTTGTTGGTGGCGAGGAAGACGGCGTTGTTGGTGAGATCAACGAGAAGCTTTACACCACCACTGAGGATGGTATTGCAACGGTTGAGGCTCTGGGCCTTGGCGAGAAGGGCCGTTACCTGACTGCTCTTACGTTCGGTAACGTCCACGGTGTTTACAAGCCTGGCCATGTGAAGCTTCGTCCGGAGATTCTGGGCACCATTCAGGAAGAGGTTGGCGCGAAGTACAACGCTGGCGATCGTCCGTTCGACCTGGTTATGCACGGTGGTTCGGGCTCGTCTGCTGAGGAGATCCGCACGGCTGTTGAGAACGGTGTTATCAAGATGAACGTTGACACCGACACCCAGTACGCCTTCACTCGCCCGGTTGCCGAGTGGATGCTACGTAAGTATGACGAAGTTCTGAAGATCGACGGCGAGGTCGGCGTTAAGAAGTCTTACGACCCGCGTTCGTGGGGTAAGGCTGCTGAGGCTGGCATGGCTGCTCGCGTTGTTGAGGCTTGTGAGCGCCTCGGCTCCGTTGGTACCAAGATGAAGTAAGTCGCTTCTAGTCACTTAGAGGAATGTTCCCGCACGGTTTCCGTGCGGGAACATTTTTGTCGTTTGACGAAGACGTATAGATGGGCAAAATTTAGAGTTTAGAAACCCGATCGTCGGGGAGGGAAGGTAGATCGTGGCCATAATAGCTTTCGCAGTGATTATTGGTGTCGCCGTTGGCGTTGTCGTTGGAGCGCTTGGCGCCGGTGGCGGTATCTTGGCTGTTCCCGCCCTCACGTACCTGCTTCATCAAACGCCTCACGCGGCGGCTGCCGGATCTTTGGTAATCGTTTTGGCTACCGCGCTGACTGCTCTACCGGAGAAAATTCGCCACAAGAACGTGCG
Source organism: Gleimia europaea (assembly GCA_002871995.1). Lineage (GTDB taxonomy): Bacteria > Actinomycetota > Actinomycetes > Actinomycetales > Actinomycetaceae > Gleimia > Gleimia europaea. Next base: position 93,816 of record PNHW01000002.1, on the reverse strand, counting down.
CCTGCGCGAAGGTTTCATCTTCGGTGGAATCTCGGTCGTGGGCTCATTCATTGGTGCGCGACTCTCGGCATACGTTGATGGCAACGTGCTGATGATCCTCTTCTCCGTAATGCTTGCCATCATGAGCGTCGTGATGATCCACAAGGGCTTGAAGGAGCGCAAGATTTCTGACGACGAGGTCGCAGCCCGAAAGCCCCGTGGGATTCTGGCGGTGATTGTGGCGGCAACTGCTACTGGCTTCTTGACGGGCTTCTTTGGTGTCGGCGGGGGATTCATGGTGGTGCCCGTGCTGACTTTGGTGCTGGCGTTTGGAATGCGCGAAGCGTCGGGCACATCCCTGCTGGTTATGATCATGGCTTCCGCAGCCGGTTTAGCTTCGCGCTACGGCCAGTCCATCGACATTGACTGGAAGATCGTAATCGGCTTCATGCTGGGTTCGATGGGTGGCGGTGTTATTGGCGGCCCGCTGTCGAATAAGGCTAAGCCGCACCAGCTCACGATTATTTTTGGCGTCCTGCTGGCCGTGGTTTGTGTTGCGACCGCGGCGGCTACGGGCGTGCGCATGATTGGTTAGAGAAAATATATCCATCTGGACGGACAACTTGGCGATTTCATGGTGAGAGGGATATAGCTAATTAATAAGGAAGCCATGATGGCGGAAGATATTCGTCAATGGACACGCACTGAAGGCATTATCGTTGCCGAGCCCCTGGACCCGAAAAGCAGTTGCTGATTTCATCAACTCCACGAAGGTCGTTGTTGCGATGGACTGGTACGAGCGCACTCCGAACCTCATTGGACTCACTCTGGCGATGCAGGATCGTAAGTTGGCCGGCCTATCGGTTTGAGATTGGGCTGGGCAGAGCGCGATTCTTGCGGGAAGTCTTGCGCAATGTCGGTAATCACGGAGTGCGCGCTCCAAGAGCCGAACTGTGCAGCGCAACATTTATTAATGGGACGCAAACTTGAAAAGCGTGTTGGTCCCGGTGTGCTAAGTGAAGATTAGAAGGCGAGGACGTGATCTATGACCTCGTCGTTGAGATGTAGTGATTCGATTCCTGCGCGAACCGTCATGCCATGCGGGTCTTCCAAGTGTGCGGTTAGAACTTGAATGTTCTCACCGACCAAAGGAAGGGATAGGCGACGGAGCATATTTTCAACAGATTCGGCTAAGGATTCGTCAAGCTCACAAACCTCACCGGCTAAGACTATGACTTCAGGATCGTGCAAGTTAGCAATGTTGACCAGGCTACGGGCTAATATTTTGGACGTTCTCGATATCAGTTCTTTAGCTTTAGAATCGCCCTGCGAAACTAACTTCTGAAGGTCCTGCAAGTTGTTTACGGGCAGATTAAGTATCTTTGCGTCGCGAACTAAAGCTGGGATCGAAACATACTGCTGCAGACAGCCATAGTTACCGCACTCGCAAAGTGGTCCGCTCCAGTCGAAGACGGTATGTCCAAGTTCTCCTGCGCCACCTCGATATCCGGAATGAATGGTGTCATCTGTAATGTGCGCTGAAGTTACGCCGTGCGAGAGCTCAACGTAATAGACGTCTTCGTGGTCCCGACCAGCGCCCCAACGGTATTCTGCAAGTCCACGGAGGCGAGCTGTGTTTTCGATATAGACATTGACTCCGAATGATTCTTCAAAAAGTTGCTTCGGATTAGCCTCCAGCCAACGAGCCGAAGCAAGTGACGGATACACGCGGCCTTTACGGGCGTCTATCTGCGTATCCACGGCAAGGTGAATGGCAATAAGCTTGTCGTCGACCTTATGATCCTTGAGCATTCTGTCAAGAAGTTGAACACCCTGCGATGTTCGTTCTTTTGCCGGACGATTTAGGTCTAGAGCCACAGTTTCTGTGGCAAATATGCGCCCATCCGGGATTGCAATAGCTACCGAGCACTTTGAAATGTGAAAGACAACAGCCGCAGTTACGCCCAAATTGCGGGTGGTGGAAATGCGGTTCTTTAAGCTTCCCTCAGCGTGATCCTCTTCTTCTACGAATCCCATCTCTTCGAGTTGATTAACCAGGTTTGTGACTGTCGTGCGGGAGAGGGAAAGGGACCTTGCAAGCTCAGCACGGAAAGTAGGGCCGTCTTTGATCAGCCTTCGCAAGAGCCTGTACAGATTAGGGGGAAGAGTGGCCATGGCTCTAATCTTACCTGGATATTGAGAAAATATGAGCTACACCGCACAGTTCCTTAACGGAAACCGTCTTGCTGAGAGTGGAAATATAACGATTTCATACAAATGTGTCTAATTGCTTGACGGAATCGCTTTGTTGCGGGATATTTGAATTGGTCCAAACCTCAAAGCAGAGAAGTCGGACCGAATCATCCGACTCAGCATGACGAAGCTGTCATGTATGTTCCTGGAGGAAAAATGAAAATCAAGAAAATGGCTACAGGCCTAGCCGCGATTGCAACTACATTTGCACTTGCAGCTTGTGGATCAGGAGGAACTCACTCGGAGGGCTCAGATGCAGGCGCTGGCGATCAGACTGGTACTGTGCGCGTATGGTTTATGGAGGGCTCGATCTCCGAAGATGCCCAAAACTACCTAGCCGAAGAGTTTAAGAAACAGAATCCCGAAGCCGACATTGCTATCGAGATTCAGCAGTGGGACGGCATCGTTTCTAAGCTACAGACCTCGCTTGCATCCAAGAATGAAAGCCCCGACCTCGTAGAGATCGGCAACACTCAGACGACTTCCTTCACTACGATCGGCGCATTTGCCGACGTCACCGATATGAAGGAAACGCTGGGTGGAGATGACCTGATTCCGTCCTTCGTTGATGCGTCAACCGTTGATGGCAAGATCTACGCCTACCCGCTGTATGCAGGTGCTCGTGGCGTTTTCTACCGCACTGATCTATTCGAGCAGGCAGGAATCGAAGTTCCTGAAACCATTGATGAGTTTACCCAGGCTGCTATCGATCTGCAGGAAGCTAATCCGGAGAACGTCGATGACTTCTCGGGTCTTTACCTAGCAGCCGTTGATCCGCACGGTGTTGAGTCCTACCTCTTCGCGCAGGGCTTTGAGTACGCCGAGCAAGACGGAGATAAGTGGGTAGGTAAAACTTCCTCCCCGGAATCTATCAAGGCTTTGGAAAATGCGCAGCTAGTTTTCGATAAGGGTACTCAGTACGCACTTGACTCGCAGCAGGGGCAGAAGTCCTTCGAGCGTTACTTTAACGACGGCAAGGTCGGCATGCTGATCGGTACCGGAAATGTTGGCGTCAAGATTGATCAACAGCTATGGGACGACGGTAAGGTTGGCGTCTTCGCTATCCCGTCTAAGACTCCGGGCGAACCGGGAGCCACTTTTGCAGGCGGTTCAAACATTGCTCTAGCTGCAAATTCGCCCTACCCGGAACTTGCTAAGTCTGCTCTTGAAATCATTTTCTCCGAAGGGTTCCAGACCAAGATTGCAGAGGACGGTTGGGTCCCCGGCAACACTGCTTACGGTGAGGCCGTATCTGGCCCCTTCGGCGATATCGCAGCAGACATTATTAATAACTCTAAGCTGACTCCGAACAGCCCTGAGTGGGGCGTTAACTTCGGCGCAACGCAGCTAAACGAGTTCTACACTCGCATTGCCAAGGGAGAAAATGTTAACGACGTTGCAACCTCCTTCGACAATGAACTCGAGTCCGTGCTGAACAAGTGAATCAGCGGGGTTAATCATGAGTAATGCGCCAGTCCGGCCGCTCCCGCCGAAAAAAGAGGAGTTGACAGCAACGTCGCGACGTCCAATCAAAAAGCGTCGGTTAAGGTCGGTTGCCCCGTGGTTGTTACTTGCACCTGCAATCATCATGGTGCTGGTAGCTCTGGGATACCCGTTGGTTCGTCAGGCTGTAATGTCCTTTCAGCATTTCGGTCTGGCACAACAGTTCGGTGCTCCTGCGGAGTGGGCCGGACTGGCGAATTACAAAGAGATCTTGACTGATCCTTACTTCTGGACGGTCTTCGTAAAATCAGTCTTGTTCTGTCTATGGACAGCAGGAATCACCATGGCGCTGGGCGTCTTGTTCGCAGTCTTGATGCTCAGGCTTTCAAAAGTGGTCCGCACTATTTTGAACACGACCTTGGTGATCGTGTGGGCTATGCCAGCGCTTGCATCTTTGACCGTTTGGCAATGGCTTGTAGACCCGCGCTCTGGTCTGCTCAACTACACGTTGACTTCGCTTGGTCTAGAAAGTTTTAACAACTTTAACTGGCTGGGCGGTAACTTCTGGACTTTCTACCTGATCGCGTCTGGAGTCATTATCTGGGCGTCAATGCCATTGGTAACTATCACCATTTATGCGGCATTGGCTCAGGTTCCCGGAGAAATCTTGGAAGCTGCACAGATCGATGGCGCATCCTGGCGTCAGCAGATCGTGCGTATTCAGCTACCTATGATTCTGCCCGTCATCGCGTTGATTGGTGTCCTGCAGATTATTTGGGACCTCCGAGTATTTACCCAAATCTACGTTCTTCAACAAGCGGGTGGTATCGCATCCGAAACCAACCTCTTGGGCACCTACGTCTACCAAACCGGTATTGCGCAGGGTAACTACGGCGTTGCTTCGGCACTAGCTATGGTCATCCTCTTACTAACCCTTGCCATGACGTTCAAATACCTACAAATGCTGTACCGTCAGGGAGGCGTTGAATAATGAACCCCGATACCCGCTTCCGTAAGCACCCTTGGTCAAACATCGCAGCCATAATAGTCGCTGTAGTCTGGTTGGTACCGGTCTACTGGATGGTGAACTCAGCGTTCCAATCCGAATCTGAGCTTATGTCTTGGCCGCCTCACTTGGTGCCACATGAGTTCACCTGGCAAAACTTTGTCACCGCGTTAGACTCAAACTTCTTCAGTGCTCTAAAGGCATCTGCAATTGCAGCTACCCTCACCGTTTTGTTTGCATCGACCGGTGCAATTCTTGCCGCAATGGCCCTATCCCGATTCCGTTTCCGCGGAAGAACGATCATGATTATCTCGATTTTGATTGTTCAAATGATCCCCGCAGAAGCTCTATTCATCTCGCAGTACCGCATGCTTGACGGCTGGGGACTGTTGAACTCAGTCATTGGCCTATCGGTTCTCTACATTGGTTCCATCGTTCCCTTTATTACCTGGATGATGCGTGGCTTTGTAGACGGTATTCCAATCGACCTCGAAGAAGCTGCAATGGTAGACGGCTGTACCAGGTTGGCAGCTTTCAGGCGCGTCACCCTGCCTCTACTGGTTCCGGGTATTGTGGCGACCTCAGTGTTCGGTTTCCTGTTTGCTTGGAATGAATACACCCTGGCTCTTATCGTGTTGTCCAAGGATTCTGCAGTTACGCTTCCGATTTGGTTGCAGTCTTTCCAGCAGGGTCTCAAGGCAACCGACTGGGGTGGCGTGATGGCCGGTGCAACTTTGATTGCCATTCCCGTGATCATTGTCTTCGTTTTGATTCAGAACAAGATCTCGCAGGGCATGGTGGCTGGAGCCGTTAAGGGATGAGTAAACAGTTTCAGTCTCTGCCAAAGCCTTTGGTTGGCCCTGTCGAAGGGCGGAATCAAAAGTGCGAATGGCGTGGTTTAATGATCGACTCCGCCAGAACGAGGTTTGAACCGGAAACGATAATAAAAGTCTTAGAACTGGCTAGTCGATATGGCTTCAACAAGTTCCATTGGCATCTGACGAACGACGCCGGTTGGCGGTTCCATGTGCCGGAGTATCCGTTGCTAACCGAGGTCTCAGCGTATCTACCTCGCAACAGTTTTGATGATTACACAAATCTGTACGATGACACGCTGGCCAAGGCGTTGGAGCAGACTCCTCACAAATGGAGCAATGGCTACTACACGGACGAGGAGATCCGCCGCATAGGATCCAAGGCAGAAGAACTTGGGATAGAAATCATCCCCGAAGTTGATCTGCCTGGACACATGATGGCGGCAATCAGGGCCTACCCGCGTCTAGGGAGGCCAGAAGGATTGCCACTACCTGAGGGTTCAATGCGTGAGCACATGTGGTGGCCAGCGAGGAATGACTTGTTGTGGCCGACCGATGAAGCTGCACAGTTCATTCGCACTATCCTAAATAGGATCATGGACCTGCTTCCTTCTCGGTGGATTCATGTCGGTGGCGATGAGTGCGCTTATAAGCAGTGGGAGTCGGATCCGAACATAGATTCTTGGCTTGAGCGTCGTGACGTCGACAAAGTTGAGAGTCTTCAAAATTGGTTCATGGAGATCGCAAAAGAAGAAGTCCGAGGACGTGGCCGGCAGCTGGTTGCCTGGGATGAAGTAGCGGAAATTAGCGATGATCCTGAGATTCTCATAATTGCCTGGGATGAGGATAGGGCGGAAGCCCGAATGGATAAAGTACAGAATCCGCTTGTGTGTGCCGACGCGCGTTTCCTCTACCTAAACCGAGTTGATCCCAATAGTGAAGTGCCGCAGAAAGGAATGCTACCCGGTATAAGTGTTGACCAGATTTTGACAGCGCCACTACCGATGGTGAGCAAGCAACAAGCTAAAGGAATCCAAACCTGCCTGTGGTCAGAGTTCATCTTGGATGAAAGTGACTTGATGTCAATGATGTTTCCAAGATTCCTGGCCGTGGCAGAACGAATATGGAATCCGGATTCAGAGCTAGCTGGAGGATTAACTTCTGAGAAGATTCTTAACGATGCGAAAAAGCGTGTAGCCGAGGAGTATCGAGTCATTCAAGAATCTGGGATCCTTTAGCTCTGTGGCTGAGCTCTCGGTCGTTTAACGTGTTTAAAAGTGAAACCCCAGGTACGTAGTTGAAGTTACGTTCTGGGGTTTTGCTGATTAATTAGTTCCGCTCTACGCACTTCAAAAGTGTTCACCCAAATAGCAGAGGGTCATATATTTTCGCAGAAATGTGAAAGTGTGAGCAAAAAAATTGCTAAAGTGTTTAGTAACGTAACAAAATAACATCAAAGGTGATGCAATATGGTTCGCAAAGCGATATCTTCATTTGCGGCGTTAGTTTTATTAGTGCTTGGGGTAGTTGTGCCTATATCTTCCGCCTCAGGTTCTAACGGTCTGATGCCGAGCATGCTAAAAACCGACGCCCGAGTTGTTTTCGAAGATGACTTCACGGGTAATGACGGCGCCAATTGGATTGCAACTGCTGCAAACCAAGCGACCCAAATACTGTTCCAGCAGAATATGGTGACGGTTAAAGGTGGAGGGCCGGAAAATAGGATCCTGTCTAAGGACTCTATTCTGGCCGATACTTTCACCTTGGATCTCGACGTTTTTATTGGTGCGGAACATACAAACGCAGCACTAAAGTTTGGATTTCTCAGTAACGCAGATGCAACTAATCGGTACCAGGTGACGTGGGATGGGCCAAATAAACTGCTTAAACTCGAACAAGTAATTGGCGGTTCAACGACTGTTTTAACGCAGGTTAAGAACGTTGATATGCCTGTTAACATGGGTGGCCAGCCACACGAGGTGTCAATAACGGTCAGCAACGACCGTGTTTCCGCATCAATAAACGGAACAGAATATATCGATGTTGAAGTACCTGGCATTCAAGATGCGCCGCAGGGGCGAGTGCTGGTAGCTTCGCAGTTCCCGAAACAACACTACGCGGTCGATCATATTAGGGTTTCGACAGAGAAACCTGAGGCGACGGGCGAATATGAGCTGACATTAAAGACGCAGACTGATGGGGAAATCGATACTAACGCGGATACCGCTGGCGGAACTCTTACTGCAAATCGGACCTCGGGTGACGCTGGTGATGAAGTTACTCTTTCATATGATGTAAAACCGGGCTACGTGTTCGATGGCTACGATTCTTATGTAACTGAGACCGGGACACCAACCGATGGCCTGTTGACTATCAAGGACAATAGGTTCGCGTTTAACGACAAGACTGGAAGCGTCACTGTAGTCGCAAAATTCATTACAGAGCCTGATGACCCGAACGTCCTGTTTAAGGATTATTTCGAAGGTGACTTTAATGAACATGGAAAGTATTCGTTAAGCGACGCGCAGCAAGCTGAAATCAACAACGGCGAATTGCTTTTGAATTCGGGTTCAACCCCGGCTGCTCTAGTCGTCGATAACTCCGAATGGCTCGAGCCTAAGAACTATCAGATTGAAATGGATATCCGAAAGGCAAACCCGGTTGCGGGCACAGTCCAAATCGCGTTTCGAATGGGAGATCTTGGTGACCGGTATGTAGTCGCACTGAACGGCAGCAAGCTGATGATTCGTAAGTTGGGTACTGACGGAACCAACATCGAAGTTGCAGGAACACCGTACTCATTTGATCAAACAGCCCGGAAACTTGTCATCGATGTTGATGATGATGTGGTGTCGGTATCGGCAAATAATAAGCCTATTTTGAGCTATAAGAATGAAGACTCAGACGTCGACTCTGCCAATTGGTCCGCACTCAAGCCGGCACTAGGCATTATCAACATGACGGAAAACGCCACTGTAGGAATCGACAACCTCCGTGTTGTGCGTAAGCCCGTAATCGTAACCGTGCACGTGAAGGAAACCAATGACGGTGTAGATGACCCAGACCTGAAGAGTGGCACATTGACGCTTGATAGTTACCGTGTTGTATCGGGGCAAAAGCTGGAGCTGAAGGTTTTTCCAAAGGGTGGTTTCGAACTGGAATCGATCTCTTATGAAGGTGAAGCCATTGAGGGTAATGAATTTACGGTACCCGCTGGACTGGAAGAAGATTTCGTACTAGTCGCCAATTTCGTACCTAAAAACGCAGACGCCCAAACCTACTACATCGATTCGACAGAGGGGAATGACTCTAGATCAGGTATATCCCCTGATGAGGCATGGAAGTCTTTTGAAAATCTGAATCGTGTTTTCAATCCGGGTGACAAGATCCTGTTGAAACGAGGCAGCGAGTTTACTGGTGAGGATGCGTTACTAAAGTTTGGTGGATCAGGAACTGTGGATGCTCGAATTACCGTAAGCGATTACGGCGAAGGCCCCTTGCCGAAACTAAATGGTGAGGGCATATTGGAGAACGTGGTTTCCTTGTATAACCAGGAATTCATCACGATTGAGAATCTGGATATTGCGAATACGCATCCTGACTATTCCTCTTCTTTTGGACTCAATCAGTCTAATAACGCGTCCATAAATCTCCGCGCGGTCAACGTTTCTGCTCGAGACTTTGGAGTCGTAAATGGCATTACTTTACAGAATCTCTTCATTCACGACATCAATGGCAATCTGAGGGCGAAGTGGAACGGCGGTATTTTCTTCGATGTTGTAGCGGATATCAATGACGGTCAGCTTTATGGAGTGCCGACCAAATACGACGACGTTCTAATCGCAAACAATACGTTGGAACGAATAGATCGTTCAGGCATTAAACTCGTCAGCTCTCATTGGGCTAACCAGTCCTTGGAAAATGCTCCCAACGTTCCGATGCATTGGTATCCCTCTACAAACGTTGTAGTGCGTGGCAACGTGCTGCGTTACATGGGCGGAGACGCGATCACAGTCCGCGATACCGACGGAGCACTTGTTGAATACAACTTGGCACGTCATTCTCGATACCAGAACACTGGGTATAACGCAGGTATCTGGCCGTTTGAAGCGACTAATACTGTTGTCCAGTACAACGAGGTGTCCAATACTCATGGAGTTCAGGATGGGCAGGGCTTTGACTGTGACCACGTGAGCTCTTACAGCGTCATGCAGTACAACTACTCGCATAATAATGAGGGCGGATTCATGCTAATCATGAACGGTTTCCCCCATACTGCTCCGACTATCCGATACAACATAAGTCAAAATGATGCGGATAAGACCTTTGAGTTTGCCCGAGGAACTGCCGCGGGAACAATGATTTACAACAACACCATCTATTCCGATGTGGCTCTGACCGGTCGCGGAGGAGTGTTGGATCTCGCTAACTGGAAGGCAGGGACGGGTAACCGTGATGTCTACCTGTTCAACAACATCTTCCACTATCCCGAAGGCCAAACTTTCTATGTGGGAGATCCAGATGAGATGAAGAGAAAGACGAAGTTAATTAATAACGCGTATTTCGGTGGAATAACGCCACCGGAAGAGGAGGAAAACGCCATAACTGAAGATCCTCTGCTACCCGCAGTAGGTTCTGCGCCAACGGACAATGCCAACGCTACAGAGCCTAAGACTGGTAGGAATGTAGCAAACCACTTTGATGGTTATGTACCAGCAGAAGAATCGCCCTTGCATAATGCCGGCATGACGGTGAACGAAGTGGTGCAGCATTACGGTGGGTCAGTTACCGATAGGCGAGATATGGCTCCAGATGCCCTTCATAAACTAACTAGAAGCGGTAAAAGCATTGACTTTGTTGCGGGAGAGTACCTGCCACGCGTGGCCGGTGTGAGCTATGGTTCAGATTTCTTGGGAACCGCGCTACCGCAGGGCAAAACCCTGTTCCGTTCAGGTGAAGCTGTGAGCCGGGGCCTGACTATTGGTGCGATCCAAGGCGTTGCTCAATCTGAAGAACCGTCGGAGGATCCGAGCGAGAAGCCCACAACGGAGCCTGTAGATGATCCGTCCCAGGATCCATCTGAGGGAGAAGAGATTACTACAACCCCTGACTCGAGTGACACAAGCCGAGAAGGGCTCCCTACTACGGGCTCCGGAAGTGTTGGCGTAATAGCTTTGGCAAGTTTGCTGCTCTTAGGAACTGGCGCGGCATTGCTTAGAGTTCGTAAGAACCTGTAGCAATCAAGTGGTATCGCAATGAAATTGCGTCATATTAGTCTGGCGGTGGGTGCGCTAATCGCCCTGCTCACAGTGGCAGGTTGCGCACCCACCTCTAGCGCAGAGAACTCGAAGTTCGTCGACACCGTCTACGAAACTACTCATCGAGATGATGAACAGGTCTACGCTGAGCGCAAAGCACGTGAGAAGGCGTTGATTGATCTGGCTGGCGATGAAGGGATTACAAGGCGCTTTTCAGTGAACCACCTTCTAAGTCAGGATCAAGGTAAGAGACTTTCGGAAGGTGACGAAATGGCCATCTGGAACGCCTACAACGAACACTTAAATCAGCTCGAAACACAACTCAGAGAGAAATTCCGTAACGATGTGACTTTGGATGAAGTAAGAGACTACTACGAGCAAAACCGAAATCAGTTCCAACGCCAAGATCAAATAAAAGCGCAAGTAATCCCGTGGGAAAAGGGAAGAGCTAGAGCTGCATTTGAACTAGACGTAAATGCTGAAAATGTAAAGGCCGTCGAAGAACATTTTGGTGAGCTGATTGCAACCATGAATCAGATGGTTCTGGGAGAGCGGCAGGTCGTAGAACTACCTGATGGGAGAACGTTTGAGGTTGAAATACTGTCGCGAATAGATGGCGGAATTTACGAATTCGAGGACGTCGTTCAAGCAGCAACGTTCCAGCTGGTAGATAAACGAATTGAACAGGAACTTTCAAATGGAGAACGTTAAGAACGCGCTGGTGATAATGACCGACCAGCACCGCGTTGACACTATTGGTGCACTGGGAAATCCAAATGCGCGTACGCCAAACTTAGACAAACTTGCTAACGATGGTTTTGCGGCGACATCTGCATACACGCCGACTGCGATTTGTACTCCCGCTAGGGCCTCACTTATGACGGGTAAGAATCCCTTCAAACATCGGGTTTTGGCGAACCATGAGTGGAATATCGGTTATCAGGCGGACCTGACACCAGACCAGTGGACCTACACGCAGGAATTGAGAGATAACGGGTACAACGTTGGGATCGTTGGAAAATACCATGCCGGAGAGAACTACTTGCCTGACTCATTTGGTATGGATGACGATTCGATGATTGGAGCCATTAATCCAATCCTCAACGATCGTTACCAACAGTGGTTAAAGGACAATAATCTGCCCGGTGTCCGTATTGAAGACGAGTGGAAGGGTACCCTCCCGGGCGGCAAACCCGGTCATACAATTGCTGCTCGATTAAAGCAGCCGTTGGAAGCCACTTTTGAACGATTCTTGACGGAGTTGGCTATTGAACGTTTACGTGAATATGCCGCAGATTATAAGGAGTCAGGCAAGCCGTTTTCTCTCGATGTTCATTACTTTGGGCCACACCTTCCGTACATTATTCCGGACGAGTATTTTGACCTCATAGACCCAGAAATCGTTGAGTTGCCCCCATCGTTTTCGGAAAACTTCGCCAATAAACCGCCCATCCAAGCGAACTATGCGACCTACTGGTCAACATCGTCGTTCTCAAATGAACAGTGGCGAAAACTAATCGCGATCTATTGGGGCTACGTTGCGATGATCGATCATGAAATCGGTCTTATCTTGGACGAGCTACAGAAGCTGGGATTGGCAGATGAAACCGCTATTTTCTTCACTGCCGATCATGGTGAGTTTACGGGTGCTCATAGGATGAACGATAAGGGGCCAGCGATGTATGAAGACATCTATAACGTTCCCTTTTTCGCGCACATTCCAGGAATCGATCGTAGCGGGCAGACAGTGGAATTCGTTTCTATCCTGGATATTCCAGCCACGATCATGGACCTGGCAGGTTTAGACGCAAAGAAGGTCGAGGACGGACGATCATTGCTCGATCTGGTCGCGCTTGAACGCGGTGAGGATCTAGAACCCTGGCGGGAGGACATTGTCCTCGAATTCCACGGTCACCACTTCCCACTTCAGCAACGAGCGTTACGGACCCGGGACTACAAATTGGTGTTCTCCCCAGAATCTCGTTCAGAGCTGTATGACCTGAAGCGGGACCCGTATGAACTAACTAATGTCTACGACACGCCTGTATACCAGAATGTGAGGCGCAGGTTGGAGACGGAGCTTTACCGTCGCCTGGTCGATCGTGGGGATACGGTTTTTGCTAAATGGATGGGAGCCATGGCAGATATCGATGTAAACCTAGGTTCAACAGCTAACTCTGATTACGATGTTGCGTTAGACCGTGCCTAAGCTCCGTTCTCGTATAATTCAACCAAATTAGGGCCGTTATTTGACCTTGGGAACCACGCGCCCTGCGACCTGCGGGTCCATAATGTCTTTTGCTTCGCGACCCATGCGAAGCAGGCGCCCCATGCCCATGATCCAGGGCTTCGCGTAGGTGAAGAAGTCAAAGTAACCGTCGCACAGGTAGTTCAGGTTGTAACCGCCATCGCCGTCTTCGATGAAGCGGTCTTTCGGGCAACCTCCGTGGCAGAAGCGCCGAACCGGACACTTTAGGCACTTGGTGGGCAGGGAGGTGTACTTGGATTCCCCGAAGTGGCGCTGAAAATCGGAGCGCAAAATGTCTTGGAACTTTTCGCCGCGCGTCACGTTGCCCAACAGGTAGTCGGGTTCGACGTAGTGGTCGCAAGAATAAACGTCGCCGTTGTGCTCAATGGCCAGCGCCATCCCGCACGTAGGGGAGTGGACGCACACGCTGGGCTGGTTGAACAGGTTCCCCAGCATCGAATCGAAATGTTGCACGAAGACGCGTCCCACGTCGACCTTAATCCACTCGTCGAAAACGTCACGGAGAAACTCGCCCAAACCGGCCGGTGTTATGGAACGCGAGGTCACAGCATCGCCCTCCTGCTTATAAAGCAGGTGACGTTTGCGCTCGGTCGACCACCCCTGCTCGGCCAGGGGCAGGTATTGTTCCGGGACGCGCTCCACGATGGGGATGAACTGCAGGAACTGGGCGCCCAGTTCGCGGGTGAAGAAGCGGTATACCTCCGCGCCACGCCCCTCGTTCGCGGCATGCAAGGTGCACAAAATATTCGTGTCTACGCCGTGCTTTTGCAACAGGTTCCATCCGCGCACGACCTGGTTGAAGCTGCCGCGTCCCGCCTTATTCACGCGAAATGAATCGTGAATGTCTTTCGGTCCGTCAATGGAGATGCCAACCAGGAAGTTGTTTTCCTTTAGGAACTCGCACCACTCGTCGTTTAGCAACGTGCCGTTAGTCTGCATCGAATGCGATACTTGCTGGGTGGGACGGCGATACTTCTCAGTCAGCTCCACAGCCAGGCGATAGAAATCCAATCCCCGCAGGGTGGGTTCGCCGCCCTGCCAAATGACTGTAACCGGCCCGTCGGGCTGGCCCTCCAAATACGCCTTTAAATAGGTCTCAAGGGTTTCGGTGCTCATCATCTGTGATCCGTGGTCGTACAGCAACTCTTTGGACAGGAAGAAACAGTAGGTGCAGTCCAAGTTGCAAGCCGCACCTGTCGGTTTAGTGACAACGGTGTACGGAAGTGAGCGCATACACCAAGTATGTCAGGTTTTATTTTCGTCGGTTAGTGACGTCAAAAAACTCGCGCCCACCTGCGTACGATGCCCTGCCTGATGGTCGAATACGCCCACGTCATGAGCGCCGGCCCCGGCGCAACGCTGATTCCGATCCTCCTATTGTTCTTCTTGTCGCAGAAGTACTTCTTCCACGGCATTGAAGACGGTGGCTTGAGGTTCTAACAATATAGTTCCAGCCGGGCAGGCCCAGGTCCAGCTGTGTCTTACATTTTAAGGGCATTCTTAAATGGCTGAAACAGTCGAGTTACCAGATTTCACTCCCGATAATTTGGAGGCCGCAGGCGCCCTAACTCCTACTTTTGACCCAGGCTATTCGTGGCCGGAAGATCCGAAAGTGGCTGAAAACCTGGAGAATTGGCGCGACCTCAAGCTCGGCGTAATCATTCACTGGGGTATCCGTACAACGTTTGGCCAGGCCGGTTCATAGTCACTACACCGCGATCGCCTGGGTGATTTCACAGAGCCTCCGGCCGATTTTAAGGGTAGTCACGCCGATTACCACCGCTATTACTGCCAGCAGCGTCGCCGCTTTGATGCGTCTGATTTTGATGCTAAAGATTGGGCAAAGCGCTGCTAGCAGTGGTTTGTATACCGAGCTTGAGCGCCACGCTACTTGCCATTTTCGCGTAGATACGCGAGTAAACTTGCGGTATACCTATTAAAACTTCCACGTTCGTGGTGTGATGGTAGGTAGTAGATTTTAGGAGGCCGCTTTGGAACACACACTGCCCAACTGGACACGAATTGAAGGCGTTATTATTGCCGAACACCTGGATCCGAAGGTGGTTGCCGACTTCATTACAAAAACCAAAGTGGTTGCGACAATCGACTGGTACGATCGCACGCCGAACTTGATGGGCCTAACGCTCGCGGAAGAAGGCGGACGCCTGGCCGCGGTGAACGATGCGAACGAAATCGCTCCGGTGGTTGAGATTGAAGATTTCGCGCTTGATCTTGCCAACGAGTTCAATGCGGAAGTGATGATCGATGAGGTCAGCGCGGATGCTCTTCCCGAAGATGCCGAAGTTGGTTCAGACGCGCCGGAGCTGGCCGAAGAGCCAATGAAGATCGTAGAGCTGGTGAAGATTCCCGAATCTTCCATCCCGCTTGCGGCCGCTCTCCTTGGCATTGATGTTGCTTCTGTTGAACTTGATAACGGCTGGCAGGCCTTGGCGTATGACGCGCAGTATGCGCAGAACGTGGGCGACTTTGGGGAGTTTCCGCGCGTGACGCTAATGGCGTCGGGTGATGAGTTCTTTGCCAGCCTCGCCGTTGATGATGATGACGAGACGGAAACGATTTACAACTGGTCGATGTCTACGAGGACGCTCGCGGCAGGCCACAGTGGCGACAAGATTGGGGCTGAGGCGGAGGAGCTCGTTGGAGCTACTTCGGACTTGCGTCGGATTGCCGAGGCCGTGCCGGGTGCGGACGTGGCTGCGGCGGAGGGCACCGCTCAGTTGCGCGGGTCGCGTGCAGTTGCCAGTTTTGTCAGGGCGCTTGGCGTGCCATCGCAGATCGCAACCTACCTGGTAGAAGACGAGCCAGCTGATGATATTCCGGGCCTTGAAATGCACTATGCGCGCGGTATTTCGAATGCGATTGGTCGTAGCGTGGACAGGATTTTGCTGGAGCCAGAATCTGCAAGCAACCCGGTTTGGGAGACCTACCATAAGGTCGCGGTTGAACAGCCCAGTATTGTGCGCGTGATTGCCAGTGTTGAGGCCGCGATTGGTGCCACGCTGGTGGTAAACGCTTTTCGTAGTGCAAAGCCGCGTTCAGGTTGGGTGAAGCTCGGCGGCGTTGTGGGGTCGATGATGCTAATCGACTCGGTTGCCGAGGTCATGCTTTCGAAGTACCTGATTGAACGCACTAAGAAGCGTAGGGGCGAGTAACGAATACGAAATGGTGGGGCGAAGTGGTTGGTTCTCCCCACCATTTTTGAGTAATAAGCCTGGCACACGAGCGTCTGCGACAGTGTTTTGGGATAGTGCACAGCCTCATTGACGGTTAATCGACGAGTTAGAACGGACTTGGTTGGCTGTCAGCGAGTTGGAAGGCGCGTAGGCCAGCGCCCATCAGTTGAGAGTTCGAACCCAGTGTTGCGCCCAAAACCTGAGGGCTCGGCACGATTCCGAGAACGTCGCTGAGAAGGGTGTGGAACTGGTCGAATAGTTGCTGCCCGCGGTTAGCGAGGCCTCCACCAATCACGATCGGAACCGCTCCTGCCGATGCCACGATCGGGGCTACCGCGCGGGCAAGCTGAGTGAGTGCATACTCAACAATCTGGGCGGCCTGCGCGTTTCCCTCATCTAGCAGGCGGTAGACGCCAGCTGCACCCTCGGCCTCGTCAATCAGGCCAAGTGCGGCGCCGCGGCGCGCGATACCGGAGGCGGAACACACTCGCTCGAGTGCGATAGGCTGGCCGTTCCAGCCGGAAATGCGTATTTGGCCGAGCTCGCCAGCCCAACTCGACACTGCAACCGCGTTGCCATCCAGCACTAGCACGGTTGCGATTCCCGTGCCAATCGCAATGTAGTAGAAGTCTTTCAGTTTGACGCCCCACGCCCTTTCGGCAAGCGCACCCGTGCGCACGTCGTGCCCAAAACCCACAGGGCGAGATAGTCTTTGCGTCAGCATTTCGCGTGCCGGGAAGTCTTTCCACCCCAGGCTTGCCGAGAAAACTGCCATGCCCGCTTCCTCGTCCACGATTCCGGGCAGGTCAAATCCGATTGGCTCCACCACGTCTTCGGGTTTGATAGGCCCGTTCTCGCCTATGGCGTTTCCACTACGCACAAGGGCGTCCAAGTCCGCTACGATCTGCGCCGACGTCTCTATCAGCTTCTCGGGATTCGCGGGCGTGGGCGTGGATCCGGCGTGCGATATGGAACTGTTTTCGCTAACAATCCCAGACTTTATTGTTGTTCCTCCAACGTCGAGGGCAAGGGCGTAGCGCATGAGACTCCTTAAACGTCGTGGTTTGGGTGGTTAACGGTTTGAGATTGGGCGGGCAGAGCGCGATTCTTGTGGGAAGTCTTGCGCAATGTCGGTAATCACAGAATGCGCGCCCCAAGAGCCGAGCTGCGCAGCTCGTTCCAGGTCATTAACGGTCCACACGTTCACTTGGAAACCGGCCTCGGTCATGGCTCGCATGGCTTCTTCGGTTAGGCCGCGTTCACACGGGTGGATGGCAACCGCCTCGAGTTTGCAAGCTTGTTTTATCCATTTGTCTACCTGCTCCATGATGGGAGCGTCGGAGGGCTCAAAGAGGCAGGCGCGACGGTACTGCGGTGCGCGCGCCTTTAGCGAAGTGAGTAGGTCCATGTCGAAGCTGGAGACGAGGATCGAGTCGGGATTCTCTAGCTTTGCAAGGGACGCGATAACGGCGTCGATCAGGGTGTTGCGTAGCTCGAAACCGGCCTTGGAAGGCTTGATTTCTAGGTTTGCTTCCATGCCCGTGCTGTTCAACAGTTCTACTACGGTAACAAGTTCGGGGATACGTTCGAACGTGTAGGTGGGGGAGAACCATTTGCCGGCATCCAGTTTACGGATGTCTTTGAACTGTAGGTTGTAGTATCCGCCTTTGCCGTTGGTAGTGCGGTCGAGGCGGTTGTCGTGGATAACTATGACGGAGCCGTCTGCGATTACGTCCACGTCGAATTCGAACGAGGACACTCCGTGGTCGATGCATTTGACGAATGCGGCCATCGTGTTTTCGGGTGCCAGTGAGCTCATTCCGCGGTGTGCGATTACTGGTGGATAGTTCACGTTGCCTCTTTCAGTCTTCTAGGGTGTGTTCGTCATTTGGGTCAAGGTCAAGCAGTAGGGCCTCGTCTCGCCTGGTGGCAAGAATGTTGTCGATGTAGGACTGCGTGGCTTCTTCGAGCGGCACGTCAGCGCCGCGTTGCTCTGCAAGGAACCAGCGGTGTTCGAGGATCTCGTGGAAAATCTGTGCCGGCTGTAGTTTAGCGCTGTATTCGGGAGGAACAGAGCGTACGGTCGGCTCGAATACTTCGGTAAGCCACCGGTGGGCTACGAGTTCGAGGGGTTGGTTTTCCTGCCCGGTGACAGCACGGTAGGTTGCCAGGTCGTTGAGCATCCTGCGAGCCTGCTGTTCTTGCACGTCGAGGCCGGTTAGGCGCATGATTTGGCGGTGGTGGTGGCCGGCGTCAACAACTTTTGGTTGCAGGATGATTTTGGTGCCGTCCGGGGTTTGCTTCATGGACACTTCGCCAACATCGAATCCGAGGTCGTTGAGTTTGCGGATCCGGTTGGTGATGCGCCAGCGTTCGTCGTCAGAGTAGACCTCTTCTGCGGTTAGCTGGTTCCAAAGCTCGTGGTAGCGCTCGTAAATGCGATCCCCGATTTCGATGGCGTCGGAGTCTTCGGCAAGCATTCCGCCAGCCTGCAGGTCCATCAGTTCACCAATAATGTTGGTGCGGGCCAGGTCCACGTCGTAGTTGCGTTGGCCGGAAGTGAGGCTGGGGTGCAGTTCGCCGGTTTCTGCGTCTACGAGGTATCCAGAGAAAGCGTCTGCGTCGCGGCGGAACAGCGTGTTCGAAAGGGAGACATCGCCCCAGTAGAAGCCCAGTAGGTGCAGGCGTACTAGCAGTACTGCGATGGAGTCGATGAGGCGTTCAGCGGTTTCGGGCCTCATGGATTGCGAGATTACCGCGCGGTAGGGCAGGGAGAACTGCAGGTGTTCGGTTACGAGAGCGGGGGTGAGCTCCTCGCCATCTGGCGACTTGCGTCCGGTGATTACCGCTGTTGGGATTACCGAGGGTGCGCCCAGTCGGTTGAGGTCTCGCAGCAACTGGTATTCGTGGTAGGCGACGGTTTCGCCGATCTCTTTAACTGCGATTACTCGCCCGCCGAGGTTGACGAATCGGACGACGTGGCGGGAGATTCCTCGAGGGAGTGCAGCAAGTACGGATTCGGGCCACTCTTCCAGCGGAGTTTCCCAAGGAAGGTCAAGTAGTTCTGGATCCAGATTTGCAGCGGTGATCTGTAGGGATTGTCGCATGGTTATATTTTGTCAAAAAGCGCGCCAGATTAAAAAGAAATACAAACTGAGGGAGCTTCCGGTTGGGAAGCTCCCTCAGTCATGTTCACTTATCGTTGTCCGGATTATGAGGGAAGACGCATGCCAGTGGACTTAGAGAAGTTGTGCTGCTGGCCTTCGCGAATACGGACGTGGACGATGGAGCCCTTCGGGGGCGCCGTGCGCGGAGCGGTGCGGATGATGATCTGATCCGTTGCTTCGTCGTCCGGGTTGGCGTCGGTGCCGGAGCCAAGGCCGCCGCCACCAACGAGCTTGCCGTACATGTAGGAGTCAGAGCCGAGCTCCTCAACAAGGTCGATTTCAACCGGAATGGTGTACTCGCCCTCTTCAACGATTTCTAGTGCCTCGGGACGGAAACCAACTACAACCTGGTTGTTGTCT
Organism: Gleimia europaea; assembly: GCA_002871995.1. Classification (GTDB taxonomy): domain Bacteria; phylum Actinomycetota; class Actinomycetes; order Actinomycetales; family Actinomycetaceae; genus Gleimia; species Gleimia europaea. The sequence continues at coordinate 74,072 of PNHW01000002.1, read as the reverse complement.
TCCGGCGTCAGGGCCGCGATCGTTGCTTCGGATAGCTTCACGTGCGCCTTGCCGAGTTCCGCGTACCCGCCTTCGCGGTTGACGGTGAAGGTACCGAGGTTCATTGCGGGGGAGCCGATGAAGCCTGCAACGAACTCGTTTGCGGGCTGCTCGTACATTTCCTGCGGGGTGCCAACCTGCTGGAGGACGCCGTCCTTCAGCACTGCGATGCGGTCACCCATGGTGAGGGCCTCAGTTTGGTCGTGCGTAACGTAAACGGTGGTTACGCCAAGAGAGCGCTGTAGCGAGGCGATCTGGGTACGCGTCTGAACACGCAGCTTCGCGTCAAGGTTCGATAGCGGCTCGTCCATGAGGAACACCTGCGGCTTACGAACGATTGCGCGGCCCATTGCCACACGCTGACGCTGGCCACCAGACAGTGCCTTCGGCTTGCGGTCTAGGTAGGGGGTGAGGTCAAGAATCTCAGCGGCTTCTTCAACGCGCTTGTTGATTTCTTCCTTCGGGGTGCCAGCGATCTTTAGCGCAAAGCCCATGTTGTCGCGAACCGACATGTGCGGGTACAGAGCGTAGTTCTGGAACACCATTGCGATGTCGCGGTTCTTAGGCTGCATGTCGGTGACGTCGCGGTCTCCAATGAAAATGCGGCCGGAGTTAACGTCTTCCAGGCCAGCGAGCATGCGTAGCGTGGTTGACTTACCGCAACCGGAAGGTCCTACTAGGACGAGAAACTCGCCGTCTTCAATCTTGAGGTCGAATGCATCAACTGCGGGACGATCCATACCCGGGTAAATGCGGGTTGCCTTATCAAAAGTTACGGTTGCCATATTTATTGTCCTCCATCGGCAGGTACGTGCCGAACGATCCGTTGTGAAGAGGTGCTAACACCATTGCCAGCACGGCTCTGTCTCGCCTATTGAGCCAGAACTAATCTGACATTAGCACAGCTAAGGGCAAATGAGTAGGGACATTGGGTCTCGATTTTATGTTTTGGAAACCTGGTTCCGAATGCTGGTTGTAGCGGGGTTCGTCGTGCCTCGTGTATTGCATTTGATTGCGGGTAGAGTTTTGGTGATGGACGTTGCAATTCCAAAAGCTGGCGAGGACATCGGTGGATACCGACTGGTGCGTCCCCTGGGTAAGGGGGGCGCTGGAATTGTGTGGGAAGTTAAAGATGGTGAGGGCGCTAGGTTTGCCCTGAAGCTACTTCATCCCGCGATCGCCGCTGATCCGGCGAGTAGGGTGCGTTTGGCGCGCGAGGCTGCGGTTTTGAACCGTATCCGTACAGACGGGGTTGCGAACGTTGTTGATCTAGAGACGGAGGCGGCGCAGCCCTTTGTAGTGACTGAGCTTGTTGATGGTCTGGATCTACGCGAGGAGATCAGAGCTGGAGGGCCGTTCGCATTTGCGGACGCGCTAGAAATCGCCCGGTCGTTACAGCAAACGCTGAGCGCCGTGCACGCTGCGGGCGTGATTCACCGAGATTTGAAACCGTCGAACATCATTTTGGGTGCAACGCAGCCGGTTCTGATTGATTTTGGCATCGCCCAGGCGGACGAGGACGAGAGGCTTACCTCTACGGGCTTAGTGTCCGGCACGGTTGGCTGGGTGGCTCCGGAGGTGATGCGCGGGCGCGAGCCTGACGAGGGGTCTGACTGGTGGGCTTGGGCGGCTATCTTGCTGAATATGCTCACGGGTCGCGCCCCGTATGGGGCGGGAAGCCAGGACGTAGTTTTGTCTCGTCAAATGGCTGGCCAGCTGGATCTTGCCGGCTTGTACCCCCCTCTTGCGCAGATTCTGGAGTCGGCCCTAGGGGAGCGTGCTGACCGCCCGAGTCCGGCCGAAGTCTTGCAGCGTCTTGATGACCTCGACCCTGATGTTGTGCAATCTTGGACCGGCGAGGATGGCGGGGGAATCGAACAGACGGCGCTACTGAACGCCCCCGCAACGGATGAGGATTCCCAAAGGGAACCCACTGCTATTTCCCCGACCAATGTTGAACCGGGCGAGTCTAGCGAGGAAACCAGCTTGCTGTCCGCGCCGCCCCAGGACCACACCAGCGTGCTCCCCACTGACCATGAAGATGACGTAGAGCAAACCGCTTCATATCCCGCCGCCGGTGAGGCAGTGGTGACCTACGCAGCCGAGCAGCCCGATGGCGTGCCAGCTCCGTATCAGCCGGGCTACCCGGTAGCATTGCCTTCCGAACAACACGCGTATCCGCAGTCCCCGCAGCCCCACCAGGGCTACCCGCTTGCCCCGGGCTATCCGAATGCGGGGTGGGATGCGATGTACTACAGCTACGCAGCCCCCTCCAACGCGTTCGTGTTCTCCCTGTGCGTAGCAAGCTTCCTCGCCGCCCTGCCAGTTTCGCTCGGCATCGTTGGCGGCGTACTTGCCGTGGGCGTGCTCCTCATCATGGAAACGGTGGGTCGCTCGCGGGTGTGGCGTGAAAAGCGGCGCGTTAGGGCGGGTGGAAAGCGCAGTGGTGACAACTGGCTTGCCGCTTTGAATGGGGGATTGCAGTGGATTCCTGCGGCTGGTGCTCTCGCGTTTAATCTTGCGTTCGCAGTCTTGATTGCCGGGGCGGCGTGGGCGCTTTACAGCGTGAATAACGGCCTTCCTCCGCTAGAAAACCCTTATATGACGATGCTAATGGGGGTGCCAAGCGAGCCGGATCCTATTTTGGGAGCGCTGTTGTGGGGTTCGAACATGTTCGCTATTTTGCTTGCCCGCGTGGGAGCGGGCGGAAATTTCCTGCGGGAGGGCTCCTATGCGACGGCCGGAGCGATACCGCGGGTTGGCAGGGTCATTCTGTCCGTGCTTGCAGTGGTGGCTGTGTTCCTCCTCGTCGGAGTGGCATTGTAAAACTAAAAGTGTGCGCTCCATCATGCACTTTTAGGGGCGAGCGGGTGTGCGCATTTGCGTGCTTCCCGTTACTCTTTTAGCAAACGTTGAATCGAGGGGAAATGGCAACAACTCCGTCATCTAAGGACGCGGCTCGCATCAAAGCACAGGAATTGCGCCAGCAGCAGGCGCAGAAGGAACGCAAGACTCGCGCGATTATTATCGCGGTAGTTGGTACTTTGCTGGCGCTTGCGATTATTGCGGTCATTTGGGTGGTTAACTCAGCAAGATCGAATGAGGACAATCAGGTTATGACCGGCGAGTTCACGCCGATCGTGGTTTCTTCAAAGGGCGTTGGGGTTGCAGACCCTAATGCTCCGGTTGTTCGTGAGTACTTCGATTATTCCTGCCACGCTTGTGCAAACGTGGATGTGTTGCTGGGCTCGAAGCTGTGGGAGTCGGTTAAGGATGGCGAGATTTCGCTTGAGCTTGTTCCGGTCGATGTAGTTCGCATGCCGTGGCATTACGCGATGGCAAGTGCTTCCTACCTCGTTTCGCAGGAGGAGCCGGATAAATTTGAGCAGCTTCACCATGCCTCCTACGAGTTCTTTAAGAGTCAGTTTGATGGTGGTGACGGGTCGGTTATTCAGGACGAGGCCGCCTCGCTGGCAAAGGTTAAGGAGCTTGCTACCCAGGTGGGGGTGAGCCAGGCCGTGGTGGACAAGATTAGTCTTGACGGCGCGAAGGGCATTCTGGAGGCGAATACCACCGAGTGGAAGGATTCGCAGGTGGAGGGGCGCGAGAAGCTGGGCACGCCTGAGTTTGTAACCGGTGGTAAGGCCGTGCAACTTAGCGGTCAGACCGCTGATGAACTGGTGGATAGTATTCTCACTGCTGCTAAGGGCGAGTAAGCGTATGTGACAATGAGGGCCGCTTCATGGCAAACTAGTGGCCGCGCCACCTTAGCTCAGTTGGTAGAGCACCCGCCTTGTAAGCGGACGGTCATCGGTTCGAGTCCGATAGGTGGCTCCAATAGGAAGCTCCGCCACACAATGGTGGCGGAGCTTCTATATTCTCCTAGAGATGTGGCGCGACTACAGGTGTCACGTAGCCAGGTGTTGGCTATTTAGGACCGCGGCAGAAAACCCGCGCAATTTACCGGCAGTGTCCGAAGGGCCGGCCGGTGATGCCGACTTATAATTTCTCGTCTTGCTCGCGGTCGGCTCTGCCTGCTCTCGTTTCGCGGTGAGAGTCATAGAAGGGAGAGCGTTTAGCGAACTCCTCATTCATCAGCTCGGCGCCGTCACGCTCAACCAGGGTTTGTTTGCCAGAGAACATATTTACGCCTAGGCCCAGCCGGTCGTCCTTAACCTCGGCTCCGATAGCAGTGAGGATTGTTGGGAACATGTCGAAGGCAGAGAACTCACGGTTCTTCGTTACCGAATCAGGGAAGTCGGTGCCAGGCACGGGATTCAAAATCAAGTTCACGATAGTACGGTGGTAGTTCTTGTCCCACCCTTCGAAGAACTTTTTGTCCATAGACCGGTGATCGCCAGTGACCACAATGGTGGTGTTGGATGCCCAAGGCTGTTCTTGGATCCATCGAATCAGCTTCACAGTTTCGGCTTGCGAGTAGTGGATCACGTTCGCGTACTGGGAGGCGAACGGCGCTTCAGTCATGTTCTCAGACACGTAACCGTCTGGGAAGTGCGTATCACCGTTCTCGACGATCATGTAGAACGGTTTGTCCTGGCTCCCCAGTCTGGCCAGTTCTTCCTTGGTGTATTCGTAGAGTTTGTCATCCTCCACGCCCCACCAGACGAAGTAGTCGTGCTCGATCTTGCCGTCGGCAACAAAACGGGCGCGGTCGTGAATATCAAAGCCTCCATGCCGCTGGTAGTACCTGTCCAGTCCGCCCCAGGATGCCGTTGAAGCTTGCATGAATGTGGTGTTGTAACCACCTTTTTTGAGGATGTCGCCGATGGTTGTGAAATCTGGGTAGGAGAAATCGCTACCTGCTGTTCCCGACGCGAGCATGGGGACGCCGGCTTGCATTGCGATCATGCCGGCCACGGAGTGGCCGGTTGCGTACAGCTGGTCAGGGCCTCCAAATTTGTCGGTGTTTGACCAGGAGATTCCCGTCTCGCTAAGCGCCGCAAGTTCGGGCATTAGATTTTGATCCATGTAGCCGCCCAAATCTTTGGAATAGTAGGAGTTTTCAACCGACTCCATGTAAATGTGCACCAGGTTGCGCTTGTGGGCGGGTAGCTTCACGTTGTCTGCGGTGGGAGCAACATAGTTGTCCTCCAAATAGCTGGAGGTGGTGAAGAATAACTGCGCGGCTTCTTTCATAGGTAGCCTCGCGTAAGAGTAGGCAAAAGAGCCTGCAAGGAGGGCAACAATGCTCACGAGGGCTACGCCGCGCACATGCGTTATTCGCCAGGTTCGAGCCGCTGGCATCTTGATGTGAAGATCAGAGCGGATGAAACCGATGCTTGCTCCTAGAAGTGCAAGGAAGATGGCAGGGACTACGATTTCGTTTAAAAGTGCCAAATCTTGTGCGTCGGTGGAGGCATCGCCAGCTGCAGTCAAGATGAAGATGAAGTTAGGGTCTTGAGGGATTTCCCCAACGCTGTCTTCAAGCCATTTGGGAATGAAAAAGAACAGGCCTGCGAGTAGTCCAACAATGGCGCCTATGAAGGTGGGGAACAGTCCGCGCCAATTCCAAGGCTTGCTCTTCTTGACTAAAATCCCGCGTGATGCGAGGACTTTCAAGAATAGAAGAGCAACCACGCATAGTCCGAGAATAATAGCGGGGTACCCAACGTAGAACTTGGGTGAATGTGGGGCGCCATAAATGGTGGTGCGGCCGGTGAGTATTAAAGCGAAGAATGCCAGGGCATTAGCGGTCACGCCAACGAGGGTGCCGCGGATAAAGGATCCCGCAGAGATCCCAAACAAATATAGGGCCCCGACTCCAGCCGCAAGGCAGGTCAGTAGCTGCAACGCAACGATCATGAAAGTGAATTCTACATTAACATCCTGTGAACATTTGAAGCGTGCCGCCGGCGCTGAAAGCGGGTTGCTCAGTGCCCCGCCGAACCGGAGGGGGGAGTGCTGTCTACCTGCGAGTTATTAATTCGAACTCGGTAACGACGTGTTTTTGGCGGCCTTCCTCGAGGGAGGAGGCTGGCCCAAATAGTTGGTTTAAGGCAGTGCTCGCAATGCTCCCCATGTGTGGGTCGATGGTGTCGAATGGTGGGGTGACGAATTGAGCCTCTTCAATGTTGTCGAACCCAACGATGGGGATACTTCTATCGCGAGTTGAGTCGTTAGAAGCTAGAACGGGTAGAGCGCCTAACGCGAGTGTGTCGGAGAAACAGAGGATGCCATCAAAATAAGTGTTTGAATCAATGATGCGCTGTAAAGCGCGTGCAGCTTCGCCGCGGTTGAAGTCAATCACGGTGCCAATCAAATTCGGATCCAGCGGTATCCCGGCGTCAGCTAACGCTTCTTCGTATCCTTGAAAGCGAAGTCTTGAAGTGGCCTGCGTCCGATCTTCCTGGTGGCCCAATACGACGATTTTCTGCGCGCCTTGTTTTAGGAGGTGCTCGGTTGCCACGCGGGCTGCTTCGATGTTGTTGAATCCGATTTGCAGGTTGTAGCCGTGGCCGCTGAACTCGGATGCGTATTCTCCGAGAAGCACAAGCGGGAGTGTAGAGTTACGGCTCCGCAGGTCGGCCTCTGTCAGGGCTAGCGGGGAGCAGATGATCGCGTCGATGCCTGGGAGGTTGTGTCCTTCAATCGCTAGTTTCTCGCGGCCCCGTTCGCCGCCCGTTTCGGTAACCAGTACGAGCACGTTCATTTTTTGTGCGCAGGTAACGAAGGATGAGGCTAGTTCAGCGAAGTATGGTTCGCGTAGCGTTGGGACGGTAAGCGCGATCATCCTCGAAGACCCTTGCCGCAGGTGTCGCGCTGCTAGGTTTGGGCGATAATCCAGGCGTTTTATGGTTTGTAGAATCTCTGCACGCACGGCCTCGGAGACGTTGCCTTTGTTATTGACAACGTTTGAGACGGTCTTTGCGCTGACTCCCGTCTCTCTTGCCACGTCCAGAAGAGTGACCCGCTTACGTTCTGCCCCCAAGGCGTAGTCCTCCATTTGATTGGGATATTGCGAAACCCACGCACTTACTATAATCTGTGACCAACTCTAGTTCATCGTTGAACTAAAACTCCAGACTGTCATAAACGGTCAAAAAGTTTGACGGTTCAACGTTGAACCATTAGTTAGGTTTTATTCTCCAGCGATGCCAGAAGGCGGCAAAATGAGAGAGCTATCTCGCGGTTTGAAGCCGTACCTGTACGTGGCTCCGATAGTCCTCATATCGGGCGTGCTGATCTACTTCTTTATTGCGTTTACGGTGTTCACGTCCTTCACGGATTGGAATGGGCTAACGAAGATGAACTTTGTTGGTCTGAGCAATTACCGTGAGCTTTTTAGTGACAGTACCTTTTGGGTGGCGTTGAAAAACAACGTCATCTTCATGGTGGTAACAGTTTTTATCCAAGCGTTCCTTGGTCTTGTGGTCGCAGTAATCTGCGCTGAGAGACTTCCGGGTTCCAACTTCTTCAAAGCGGTATTCTTCCTGCCAATTTCGATGGCGCCGGCGATTGTTTCAACGGTTTTCAAATACATGCTCGAAACAAACTACGGAACGTTGAACGAAGCGCTGCGCTCGCTTGGCCTACTTGGTGAGGGGGAGGTAATCCAGTGGCTCGGCGCAGATCTAGGGCTATGGAGCATAGTCGCTATCAACGTGTTCCAGTGGATGGGATTTTCGATGATGATCTATTTTGCAGGCATCATGCAGATCCCAGCCGAACTATTCGAAGCTGCGGAACTTGATGGAGCGGGATGGTGGAAACGCTTGTTCCACGTGGTGATCCCCTCGCTACGCGGGGTAACCGCAACGTTGATAGTTCTAGGCATTGTCGGATCCTTGAAAACCTTTGACATTGTCTGGCTGACAACTGCGGGTGGTCCTGGGGTGTCCACCCAGTTCCTCACGACCTTCTTGTACATGGAGAGGGCCAACCGTCAAGCCGGGTACGCCTCGGCAATCGGTACCGTGCTGCTAGTTATCGCCCTGGTCTTGTCCGTGGCTCAAATGGTGTGGACACGGCGAAAGGATGCGAGGTAAACAATGTCTCGTCACAGACTAATTCCCACCCTGGCCAAGTACGCCGCTCTGGTGTTCTTGTTTGTCATTTGGATGTTCCCTATCGCATTGGCAATCTACAAGTCGGTGTCGGTAGGAGGTTTTGAAAACTACGCGCGAGTATTGCGCCACGATACTTTCAACTACTGGCAGGCCATTGGTAACTCGGCTCTTATGGCGATGGTCTCAACGATCGTGATTGTGATAATCGCATCGCTCGGTGGCTACGCGTTTTCGAAGATGGAATTTAGAGGCCGCAAAGTCCTCTACTCCGGGCTGATGGCATGTCTTGCAGTGTCGATCGCGTCCGTGGTTACCCCGGTTTTCTATGTCTTTAACTCGCTGGGGCTTCGAGACTCTTACACGGGAGTCATCATCCCTATGATCTCGTTTAACGCCATCATGATGCTGATGATTATGAAGACACATTTTGATGGGTTGCCAAACGAGATCATCGAGGCAGGTCTTATTGATGGGGCGAGCCCGTTTGAGATCTTCCGAAAGATCCTGATGCCAATTTCTGGCTCTTCCGTAGCAACTATTAGCGTCCTATCTTTCGTCTATACCTGGAACGAGTACTTACTGCCGCAACTGCTGATGAAATCTGCAACTAAGTTCCCGGTAACTAAAGCGATTTCACTGCTCCAGTTTGACAGGATGAGTCAGCAGGACATCTCCGTTCTTTATGCGGGGCTGATTTTGATGACTTTGCCAACCCTGCTCATTTATCTGTTTAGTCAACGGTTCTTGCAGTCCGGCATGACGAGCGGGGCGGTGAAGAGCTAATGGCTATGAAGCAGTTTACGAATCCGGTTCCCTATGTCGATGGTTCGCAGCATACAAACCCGGATCCTTTTGTGATCAACTTTGCGGGCACCTACTTTTGCTATTCCACGGGGATCGATGGCGTAAACCTGAGCGTTTCTAAAGACCTCGTGACGTGGGAGCACAAGGGGTTTTGCTATCGCGAAGATGGCCGGGATTCCTACTGGGCTCCGTGCGTGGTTTATAGAAACGGCGTTTTCTATATGTATGTTTCTAACCGCCCTGCGGGCGAGACGGATCCGCATTTTCAACGAATGAGGGTGGCAACCAGTGAAACACCTGAAGGCCCGTTTACTTTCCGTTCCCAGATGCTGGATGAGTTTGCGATAGATGCGGACGTCGTTACGGGCAATGATGGCGAGACCGTAATGTTCTACGCTTCTAACGAGCTGACGAGCCAATGCGGCGATCTGATTGGAACCAGCGTTGTGGTTGACGTGATGCCAACGCCGTTTACTTTAAGAGGCAAGCCGGTTCCTGTGATTGTCCCGAGCATTAAAGAAGAGATGTTCGAGGCGAATCGGTTTGGTGATGGGCGAGACTGGTACACGATTGAGGGCAGCACCTATTTCACGGATGGCGAGTTTGCCTACCAAACTTATTCGGGGAATGCGTACGAGAATCCCGACTATTTCATTGGCGTGACGCGGGCGAAAGTTAAGCCTGCAATCGCACAGATGGAGTGGACTAAGCAACCTTCCGATGATGTTTATATGCCGCTGATCAGACAGTCTGACCTGGTTGAGGGCACTGGACATAATTCCATTGTTAGAGGCCCGAATTTATTGGATAGGTGGATTTGCTATCACGGCCGTGATCGCAAAACGTTAAGAGACTTCTCGGTTGAGCAGCGGCAGTTCTACCTGGATCGCATTTTCATTGCAGGCGACGAGGTGCTCTGCTACGCGCCTACAAGTCAGGCGCAAGACGCTCCTAATATGGCCACGCTGTCAGGAGTGGGGTGCCCGACGGAGAGTGGGAAACCGCTCGCGAAATCTGTGGGTGACTTTATTGCTGAACTGTACTTGAAGAGTGAGGCCAGCGAAACGGCAGGCGATTTCCGCGAGGTGGGATTTAGCCTAAGCGCAAACGACGCTTGGGCGCGGTTTGCTGTACGCGATACCGAGGTTGAGTGGTCAACCAGTGACGGAAGAGTTGAAAACTCTTCGGTTCCCGTTGAAATCGATTTGAGTGTTTGGCAACCCTTCAGGATCTTGCGCTCGCGGGGGCGTGTATCCCTCCTAGTAGGAGAGGTGGAGCTTCTTTCCATGCCAGATTGCATGACCGGCCAGTCTTGTGATCTTCAGATCAGTGACGGGGCAACGCGGTTGTCATACTGGCGGTTAACACAGATGTTTGAAGCCTCGCGCGCGGAGCTTGAGTCAAATGGTTACCTGCGTCCTGCTGAATCGTCGCTGACAGGTGGGGGAGTGTATGAGCTTTCGCTTCCGCTTGAGAGTGAATGGCAGGTCGAGCTGTATTTCAACGGTAAGGCTCCGGACTTTATCCAGCGTGATGGGGAAGAGCTCGATGTCCGCGTGGTGAATGGTCGAGAACGTAGTGTTATCACCTTCACGGTGAACTTTAGTTCGTTCGCTACGAGTCATATTCGAGGCGATTTGTCCGGTATCGCAAGATGCCTGGCAACAAAGATTTCATAGGTACAAAAACAAAGGAGAAACAAATGAGAAACGGATTGTCTGCAAAGCTTGCAGCGATTGCGGTTGGCTCTGCTCTCATCATGACTGGCTGCGGCGGTGCAGGTAGCCAAGACGAGGGCGCGACTGGCGACAAAGTCGAGTTGAACTTCCATACTTGGCTTCCCACCCAGGTGCAGTGGCCTGAAATTATCGAGGCGTTTGAGAAGGAAAACCCGAACGTAACGATCAACTACACGCGTGAAGAGGACTACGACAAGTTCCGCACGAATCTTGACAATGAGATTCTGGCAGGGGAAGTCCCAGACATTTACGGTATCCAGGTTGGTGCGTCGTTTGATGACTACGCTGAGTTTGCGAAGCCGGTAGATGAATACGCTGCTGATTGGATCGATAAGGTAAGCGACGTTGCCGTTGAGGAGACCAAGACGGAAGACGGCACGCTGGCTGCGGTTCCGATTCTGAACGCTGGCATGGAGTTTTACCTGTACAACAAGACTTTGATGGATGAGATTGGCGTGCAGTTGCCGAAGAACTACGATGAGCTGGTTCAGGTCAGCAAGACCGCGGCAGATGCGGGTTATTCTCCATTCGCAATGGGTGCTAGCGATACTTGGCACGTGGCTGACTTCTTCGTCTGGTTAAGCAACCAGTACGGCAATGGCGATGACATTTACAAAGCCGCTAATGGAGATATTCCATGGGATTCGGATTCTTTGGTAGCGGCTGCTACGGATTGGCAGAAGCTGTTTGCTGATGGCGTTTTCCAAAAGGGTGCGGTGACTACTAACACGTACCCGCAGGCTCGTGATGACTACTTCTTGGCTCGTCGCGCAATTGCTATGCCTACCGGATCTTGGCACGTTGGTATGGCTCTAGAGGGGCCGGATCAGGAGCAGCCGGGTTCTGCGATTGAGGCAGACGAGGTCGGCATGGCGGCCTTCCCGCAGATTGGTCCTAACCCGGGCACTGCAACCACTGGTGTTGACTTCGCTCTGGCTGTTTCGTCGGAGCTGGATGACGCAAAGCTTGAGGCAGCTGCAAAGTTTGTGGAGTTCATGGCTGTTGGTCAGGGCCAGCAGATTTGGGTCAACACGCTTCAGGGCTTCCCGGTTGCTAATGACATTAGCGTCCAGGTAGATCCGGCCGAGCCCGAGTTGGGCCAGGAATCGCTAAAGCTCGTAGATGAGACGCTCGCGGGCGCAAAGTACGCTCGCAAGCTGTCGGTGCCCGGACGCGAGTCGCTTCAGGATGATCTTGGCATTGTGCTCCAAGAGATCGCTGATGGGGCAGATCCCAAGGCGTCGCTTGCAAAGCTGAACCGGTAAGGTACAGCGGTATAGCTCAACTGAGTTTTTAAGTTGTAGCTAGCAAAGCTCCGGCAAAGGGGGATCGCCCTCTACCGCAACTGCCGGATGACAAGTGGAGGTTGGTCAGCCAAAAGGCTGGTCAGCCTCCACTTTCTATCTTTGTAAAGCAGAGTGCATGGACGCGCTGTCCTTGTCTGCTTGCAGGTACTGCTGAGTCACGTGGAGGGGCTTCGATTTGTGGGAGATTGAAAGTGCTTGACAATCCGTATGTGAGTGTCTAATTTTTAAAGTATCGACGCGCGTCGATCAGTCAGTGTTTGTGTCAACCAACGCAATGTTTTCTAAGACGAGGGAGTCTTCATGAAAGTAGTAGTCGCCATGGTGGCACAGTAGGTGGCGTTCCCGCAGCAATCGTAAGTGTTTAACAGTAACGTTCCGCATCTCGCAATAGAGGAGGAGATTTCTTTGACCAACGTGCAACGAAGCGACTGGGATCAGTGGTGGCGAACCGCTGTGATTTACCAGGTTTATCCGCGTAGTTTCAGTGATTCGAACAATGATGGCCTGGGCGATGTGCGGGGCGTCATTAACCGGCTGGATTATTTGCAGAAGCTTGGTGTTGATGCGATTTGGATGTCTCCGCACTACCCGTCGCCACAGGCTGATGCGGGGTATGACGTGGCGGACTATTTCGACGTCAACCCGGAATATGGCACGTTGGAGGAGTTCGATGAGCTGATCGCGCAGGCCCATGAGCGCGATATTAAGATCATCATCGATATCGTTCCTAACCACTCGTCGGATCAGATGAAGCTGTTCCAAGACGCGTTGGAGGCCGGCCCGAACTCTCCGGAGCGTGACATGTACATGTTCCGTTACAGCGAGGGGAAGTGTCCTAACAACTGGGGGTCATTGTTTGGCGGTCCTGCGTGGACGGCGGTTGAGCCCCTCACAAATAATGAGGCGGATCGTAACTGGTGGTATTTGCACCTGTTTGCGCCGGAGCAGCCGGACTTTAACTGGGAGAACCCGAAGGTGCACGAGTTCTTCAGGTCTTACCTGCGTTTTTGGCTAGATCGAGGTGTGGATGGTTTCCGCGTTGACGTGGCGCACGGCCTCGTGAAGGAAGAGGGCCTGCCTGATGACAAGGTTGGGCCGGATCGTTGGGCCGTTGATCCGGACGAGTATACCCAGACTGAGGGGCCGTTCTGGGATCAGCCTGGCGTACACGACATTTACCGCGAGTGGCGCCGCGTGCTAGATGAGTATGGGCGCGATCGCGTGCTGGTTGCCGAAGCGTGGCTGACGCCTGAACGCGAGGCTCTTTACGTGCGTGAGGACGAGATGAGCCAGCAGTTCAACTTCAATTATTTGGAGGCGAACTGGAACGCCGAGCGTGTGCGCGCGGCAATCGATGATCCGATTAAGGCTAATGGGGTTGTGGGCGCGCCGGTCACTTGGGTCATGAGTAACCACGACGTGGTTCGCGCAACAACGCGTTACGGTTATGAGCCGCAGATGGATTGCGGCCGAGGTATTGGTGTTGATGATCCGCAGCCGGATCGCGAGCTGGGCCTTGCGCGCGCGAAGGGCATGGCTGTGTTCACCATGGGGTTGCCCGGCTCGATGTATATCTATCAGGGTGAGGAACTTGGGCTTCCCGAGGTCACTGACTTGCCGGATGAAAGCCGCCAGGATCCCACTTGGTTGCGTACTGGCCACCAGGTTCGAGGCCGCGATGGGTGTCGCGTGCCGATTCCGTGGGAGGCGGACGCCCCGCACTTTGGTTTTGGTACAGGCGACACGTGGCTGCCGCAGCCGGATTACTTCGGCGAGTTCGCGGCGGATATCCAGGAAGATGACCCGGCCTCGACGCTGAACCTGTACCGGCGCGTGCTGAAGCTCCGCCGTGAGCTTGAGCTGGCGAAGGGCGGCGTCGAGTGGGTTGATCTGGGGGACCGGAACGTCCTCGCGATTCGCAATAAGGGCGTGCTGCTCGTGTTGAACATGACTGCGCAGCCGGTGACAATCAAGGACGTTACCAGCGTGGTAGCGTCGTCTTGCGATGTTGTTATCGATGAGGGCGAGGCTGTTGTGCCCGCAAATTGTGGAGCGTGGCTCCGATAGGTAAGTAATGCATGTGCATAGGGGTGCCTCTATGCACATGCATTATTGTTTTTGGGAGGTTGTATGGGCGTTACACGGGCTGACGTTGCTAGGCGCGCCGGTGTGTCACCGTCGACGGTCTCCTATGTGTTTTCGGGGGCGCGTCCGATTGGTGATGAGACGCGTCAGAAGGTGCTGAGCGTTGCCAAGCAGCTTGGTTATGTGCCTAACGCCTATGCGGCGAATCTGGCGGCGCGAAACTTGCGCACTATTGGTATCCACCTGAATATTACGAACTCTGGCTTGGATCGTAGCTCTGCTGAATACGTGACGGGCATGATGCAGCGCTGTACTGAACTGGGGCTCACCCTGTTGGTGCCGACCACGGTGGGCAATGATGAGGGCACGTTCCGCAGGTTCTTGAGGTCGTGTTTGCTTGACGGTGTGATCTACATGGAGGTCGAGCAAGATGATTGGCGCGAGGACGTCCTGCTTTCTGAAAAGGTGCCTGCGGTGGCCTTAGGATTTTCAGGCAGGAAGGGCGGCGTTCCTTACGTTGAGACTGACTTCGATGCCGTAGGGCGGATTGCGGTCAATGAGTGTATCGCTCGCGGGCATAGCCGCGCCGTGCTGATTGGCAGACAATCGCGCGAAGCTAACCCGGCTGATCGTGTGGGCAAGGCAATCCATCGGGCTACGCGAAGGCGTGCACGCGAACGCGGTTTTCACCTGGAGCAGATGCTGCTACCCGTGAACTTCCTTGCCGCTCAGCAGGTCATTCCTCTAATGCACGACAATGCGGATGAGCACCCGGTGATTATTACCGACAACATGCCGGTTGCGGAGGGCGTGATCGGTTTTGCTACGGATTACGGGCTTGAGCTTGCTCGCGACTACTCGATTATGACGCTGGGCGGTCAGATCGGTTATACGGCTGATACGGCGTTTGATTTGTCGGAGGTCTCAACGGACCGCGAGCAGATGGGGCGCCAATGCGTGGATCTGCTGGTTGGCGCCTCGCGCGCGAAGTCCGTTGAGGACCTCCCAAATAGTGTGGTGTTCGAGCCAAGTTTTATTGATCGAGGCTCGCTTGCGAACCTGAACGAATAAAGCTTTCTATTCGTTCAAGTTCAGTAGTTCGAACTCGTCGAGGCTCCAATCGAGCGGATCGGGAATCGTGCCGGTGAAAGTGGCATCGTCACCGGAGTGGAAGCCGGTGATCTTCCATTTGCCCTCTACATCTTCGAAGATCTGGTAGGCGTAGATATCTGTCTTCTTGAGATACATAGCTCGCGAGAAGTCGAATGAGCCAACCGGTCCGTCACCCGGTACGATCCAGGTGAAACCGGCGGCCGGCGGGTTTTGACGCATGGGCGTGCACGAGAATACAAGCCAGTTTTTCCCGTCGATGAGGCGCGTTTGAGCGCATTCCATTTCTTCGAAACGGCTGTGGTGAGCGATGGGAGGGTGGGCCTCCCACGTTTCAAGGTCGGCGGAGGTGAGGTGACCAATGGCACCCACTTGTTGCTCACCTTTTTCTCGCGCAAGCGTTGCGGTGACAATCATGTGCCACGTGCCGTCTTCTTGGAATACAAACGGATCTCGCCAAGCTACGTCGCCGTCGGTGGATTCTTGGGTTTCATACCAGGGTGCAACGGCTTGCAGGGGCGGGTTCTTTGGATCGTGGAAGGAGCGCTTGCGCATGAACGTAACGCCGTCCTCAGAGTCGGCCCAGCCGATTCGTTGAACGAGCTTGCCGCCATCGCCTTGTGAAATCGCGGTGTAGAACAGGCGGATTCCTCCGTTGGGAAGGTGAATGGCGCTACCTGTCCAGATTGCGCGATCGTCGAAGTCGGGTGTTTTACGCGGCGCCACAGCTACGGGAAGTACCTCCCAGTGGTTGCCATTGTCTTTCGAAACGGCATGTCCGATGGCTGCATTGACGTGTCGAAGCGACGGGTTGCCCAAGCTTTTTGGTGCGTGAAGGTAGAACAGGTCAAGTTGGTCTTCGGATCTTAGAATCCAGTGATCCCAAACCCAGTGGTTTTCAAGTGCTAAAGACATGCTTATCCCTTAACTCCCGATGATGATAGTGAGGTTACAAAAGAGCGCTGGAACATTACGAAAAGGATGATCATTGGCAGCGTGATTAGGGTTGCGTACGCCATGATTTCGCCCCAGGCTGGGTTTAGTTGGAAGAAGTACTGCATGCCCACTGAGACCGGGCGCAGGTTTTCCTTCTGAACTGCCATGAGTGGCCAAAGATACGAGTTCCATGCTGGCAACATTGTAATGATTGCGACGGTGGCAAAGGTTGAGCGACTCATGGGTACGATGATTTTGCGGTAAATCGTGAACCATCCTGCTCCGTCTACGCGGGCAGCTTCGTCAAAGTCCTTCGGTATGGACTTAAATTGTTGGACAAACAGGAAGATGGCAAGCGCATTGGCGATGAATGGCAGGATCTGCACCTGGTATGTGTTCAACAATCCTTGTCTGATAAGGAAGCCGTCGCCAGCCCACGTGACTAGAGGAAGTTTGCTTACCCAGTAGATGAGAGGAACCGCGATGGTCTCGAAGGGGACCATGAGCGTGGCCAGAACGATTGAAAGAACAACCTGGTAGCCCTTGAAACGAATACGCGCAATGGCGAATGCAATTAGCGAGTTTACGAATAGCCCGAATACGACGATCGCAACGGTTACCAGTACCGAGTTGAAGAAGAAGCGGAACGCTGGCACGCGGTTATTGACGTTCGCGTAGTTGTCGAACGTTAGGTCGCCAACCGGGAAGAACGCTCGCCAGGACGTCAGGTCTGCAAAGATCTGCTGGTCGCTCGCTTTTAGCGAGGAGGAAACCATGAATAGTAGCGGGAAGACTGCGATTGCGGCTGCAAGGACTAGCAGAATGTAGATCAGCGTAGTGTTTAGCCTGCGCTTGTTAGATGCCCGCATGGTGTCTTTGTGTTTTGTTGACATTGCATTAGTCCTTATCGCGCGTAGCAAAGCGTTGAATAGCGGTAATAACGAGGACGAGCAGGAAGAAGATCAATGAAATCGCTGATCCGTATCCCATGTCCTGCTCTCGGTATCCCTTGCGAACCGCGTGGTAGACGATGGTTGATGTAGCGTCTTGCGGGCCGCCGTGAGTAATGACGTCAATCTGTACGAACAGGCCGAGCGCCGCGATGGTGATCGTGACCAGGATGAAGATCATGGTGTTTCGAAGGCCGGGCCAGGTAACGTAACGGAATTGTTGCCATCCGGAGGCTCCGTCAAGCTTGGCAGCCTCATACAGCGAGGGGTCTATCAGCTGGAGACCGGATAGCCAGATCATCATGTGGAGGCCTACAGCTTGCCAGACGGACAAGATGATGATTGCCGGCATAGCGGTCGATGGGTTTGTGAGCCACGCAGCCATTGGCCAGAGGCCGCCGGTGAGCGTTGAAAGCACGGAGTTGAAAAGCCCGTATTCCTGGTAGAAGAAGCTCCAGAGGATCGAGACCACAACCATCGAAGTCACAACCGGCATGAAGATCATCGTACGGAATGCTGTGACACCCTTGACCTTTTGATTGATGAGGATTGCAAGGGCAAGTGCAATACCGGATTGTACTGGTACCACTACGAGTGCGAATAGCAGCGTGTTGAGCAGCGAGCGCACAAATGTCGGGTCTGAGGTGAAGGCTCGCGTGAAGTTCCTGATTCCCACAAAGGATGGAGGAGTGGGGGAGATCAGGCGAGCATTCGTGAATGACAGGCCAAACGTGATGAAGATCGGGATGACGAGGAATAGTAGAAGAAGTATTAGGGCCGGTGACGAAAATAGCCAGCCTACTAGCGTGTTGTGGCGCTTTGTCCGTTGACGTTCTTTAACGCGCGGTGAGGTTACAGGCGCGGCCTCGAGTGCTTGCATTTTGAACTTCCAAGGTGTGGAGGAGCTGTGATGAAGTGCGATCGGTGTTGAGTCGCGAAGAAGCGCGGAAGAAATGGGGGGGGGCGGCGCCGCGTGATGCCGCGCCGCCCCGCTAAGGTTTACGGCTGTTTGTAGCCGTTGTTTGCGGTGATGTCGGCGTCGATATCCTTGGCTGCCTGGTCTAGGGTGGCCTTGACGTCTGCGCCACTCATGATGTCGCGGGTTGCCTTATCGAATACGGAGGAGATAACTGCGTATCCAGGGGTGGCAGGGCGTAGGAGAGCGAACTTCTTGGAGATATCGAAGAGGGGTTCGAGAGCGCCGCCTTCCTTGTAGTTTTCAGTGTTGGGAAGGGCGGATGCGCGAGCCGGGAAGTTGCCGGTCGCGTTGGAGTACTTCACGAGGTAATCATCGGACATGATCATGTCGATGAATTCGTTGGCACCAGCCTGGTTGCCACATGCGCTGGAGATGCCCCACTGCCAGGAGCCGCCGCCAACGTGTGCTCCTGCACCAAAGTCGACCGGAGGAAGAATCAGGATTTCATCCTTGCCAAACTGTTGCTGCGCTTCAAGCACGCGCCATCCACCTGCGTAGACCAATGGAACCTTGCCCTGCATGAAGTCAGATCCGCCCTCGGTTGGGGTCTTTGAAGCCCAGCCATTGGTGAATACTGACTGGAACCATTCGCCAAACTTGAGGGCTTCGGGGCCGTTGATGATGCCTTCAGCGGTACTGAAGTCGTTTCGGTCGATGAGGTCGCCACCGAAGGACTGCAACATTGGAGCGTATGCATAGGGCCACCACTCTGCCTTGTCCCATACGGACATGTCGATCGCGTAGTCAAAGTTCGAGTCGGTCTTTAGCTCTTCGAGTGCTGCGTTGAACTCTTCTAGCGTCCACGGCTTGTCGGCGTCCGGGATGCGAATGTTGTGCTCTTCGAGTACCGAGCGGCGTGCCAGGAATGCGAGCGAGGTGTCGTATGGGCCAACCGAGTACAGCTGGTCGTTGTAGATGCCCTTGGTGGAGTCGAGTAGGCCCGAGGTGGTTTCTTCGGACAGCTGGAGCGGGCTTAGGTATCCAGACCAGGCCCAGTTAGGCATGATCGGGCCGTCGAGGTCCAGGATGCAGGGTAGATCTCCGGAAGAGGCGGCGGACACGATCGAATCGTTGTAGGACGCTTGCGGGAATGCGGTTAGTTCAATCTGTGAGTCCGGGTGGCTTGAGTTGAAATCGTCAACGGCTTCTTGGACGACGGCGAGTTCTTCTGGGTTTCCTCCGTTGTGGGTCCACAGAGTGATAGCGGAATCGGATCCGCCGCCTTGCTGTGACGAGCAGCCAGCGAGTGCTAGCGTTGCGATCATTGCGGTGGCGGTGATCGCTGATGCCTTGCGAATAGACATGTGTGTTCCTTTCGTTTTCGTCTTCGGTGACGAAGCTAAATGTGTTGTGTTGAATCTCGTTTGATTAGGGGACAGTTGAATTTGATGAGTCGCTCTGCAGGTTCTTTGAACGACTCATCGGACATTTTCACGAGGGAGTCGATAACCCAGGTAGCCATTTCTTCGTGTGGAAGTTGAACGGTGGTTAGCTGGGGGGCTAGGTTTTTGGCGATGGGGAGAAAGTTGTCGAATCCCACTACGGAAAGGTCTTCGGGTATACGGAGATTTAGACGCCTTGCCACGCGATATACGCCGGCGGCCGTTTCGTCGTTGTAGCAGAAGATGGCGCTGGGACGGTCAGGCATTGACAGCATCTTCTCTGCTACTTCATCAACTTCGCGCGTTCCGGTAACAACGTGTGCGATGTAATTGTCGTTTACAGTGATCCCAGCATTTTCCAGGGTTGTTCTATAACCTTTCAGGCGTAGTGGACCCGCGTCCTTCGACGGGCGATCGTTGATGAAGCCGATTTTCTTGTGCCCCAGATCGAGTAGGTGTTGAACAGCGACGGATGCGCCTTGGACCTCATTTGGCACTACTGCTATGGCGTCTTCGTTTGCTGCGTAACCGTCAAGGACGATTATGTGTTCTGGGTGGCTCTGAGGAAGTTCGATCGCGTGATGGTGCATGGATGCGTAGGCGATTGCAGAGACTTGGTGGGACATAAAGTTTGCGAACACGTCCTGCGTGGTTTTAGGATCGCCGCCGGTTTCGGAGATGAGGAGCATGTAGCCCAGTTCGTTCGCTCGGCGATTTGCAGCCGCAACCATGGCGTATGCGTAGGGAGTAGAGGCGACGACGTCGGAGACGAACCCAAGGGTCTTGGTTTTCTTTTTCCGTAGGCTGGCAGCGAGGGAATTGCCCACATAGTTCAGCTCTTTGGCGGCGTCCAGGATGGTCTCTGTGCGCTTTTGGGAAACACGTCCTTGGTGTTGTCCAGAGAGCACAAGTGAGACTGACGCTGTAGATACGCCCGCCTTCTTGGCAACGTCTGCAATCGTGATAGCCATGGGGTCAACTCCGTCGTTAATCCATTAACTAGTTAAACAATTAACCATCACTGTAGTGAGGCGTTCTGCGCATGTCAATACTCAATTTTAAGATTGTTGTGTGAAGACATAGAAAACTGCCCTCGTCACCTTACCGGTGGCGAGGGCAGTGTCAGTATTCGGTTATCTCAGTTTTCTCGAGATTCGCGAGGGGGCGTTTTAGCTTTCGCGCTGGAAAGACATGGTTGCTTCGTAGGTCTGTTCAGACGGCCAGCGCGAGGTGATTGCCTTTGCCCTGGTGTAGAACTTCACGCCTTCTGGGCCGTGGATGTGCATGTCGCCAAGTAGGGACTGCTTCCAGCCGCCAAACGAGTAGTAGGCCACCGGGGTTGGGATCGGCACGTTGATACCAACCATGCCGGCCTCCACGTCCAGGCTGAAGCGGCGTGCAACGCCGCCGTCGTTCGTGAAGATTGCGGAACCGTTGCCGAACTCTACAGCGTTTACGATCTTGATGGCTTCGTCATACGTGTCTGCATGCACGATTACAAGAACGGGGCCAAAGATTTCTTCGTAGTATGCCGGCGAGTCCAACGGAACGTCGTCGAGGATGGTTGGGGCGAGGAAGTGGCCGTTCTCGTAGCCCTCAACAACTAGCTTGCGGCCGTCTAGCACGACCTTAGCGCCGCGCTCTTCCGCGTCGTCAATGAGGCCGGTGATGCGTTTCTTAGCCTTTGCGGAGATGACCGGGCCCATCTCGACGCCTTCGCCCATGCCTTCGCCAACGTGGATCTTCTCGGCATGCTTCTTTACGAGGTCGGCGAGCTTTTCGCCGATCCCGCCAACTGCTACAACTACCGGCAGCGCCATGCAGCGTTCGCCGGCGGCTCCGAAAGCAGCTGCAGAGATGTGCTGTGCAGCAAAATCTAGGTCTGCGTCCGGCATGACAATGGCGTGGTTGTTTGCCCCGCCAAGTGCCTGAACACGCTTACCGTGCTTCGTGGCCGTGTCCTGCACGATGTGTGCAACCGGCGTTGAACCAACAAACGACACGGCGTCAATACCGGGGTGTTCCAAAATGTTCGTCACCAGTGAGCGGTCGCCAGACAGCACCTGGAATACGCCGTCAGGAAGGCCAGCTTCCTTGTACAGCTCCGCAGTAAGTAGCGCGGCGGAGGGGGTGGCCGAGGACGGCTTCAAAATGAATGCGTTACCGGTGGCAATCGCCAGCGGGTGCATCCACATGGGAACCATCGCCGGGAAATTGAACGGACAAATGCCGGCAACAACGCCAACGGGCTGCCTGATGCTGTGAATGTCCACGCCGGTGGAGATGTCAAAGGAGTACTCGCCCTTGAGGGCGACGTTGATAGAGGTAGCAAAATCGAGGGTTTCGCGTCCGCGCTGAATCTCGCCGATTGCATCCGAGTAGTTCTTGCCGTGCTCTGCAACGATCAGGCGAGCCATCTCATCTTGGTGGTCGAGCACCAGTTGGCGCATGCGGAACATGATTGCAGTGCGCTTGGACAGCGGTACTTTAGCCCACTCTTTTTGTGCCTTCTTGGCGATTTCTACGGCGTGGTCAAGGTCATCTCCGGATGCCTCCAGAAGGGTGCCTTCAACTTCACCCGTCGCTGGGTTTTCAACGTCAAGCGTGGCAATAGGGTTGCCTTCGTAGTACTTTCCGTCGACCCAATGCTTAATAGTTTTCATCTGCGAACCTCTTTGTGCACTATTTGAAAAGCGGGAAGGTGATCCCGTCAGCGGTTACATTCTACAACCATATACGGTATTTGTCATGACAAAGATATTGTTTGGCTGTTTGTGCGCGTGAAAACACGAATCGGGTGGGATACGCCGAGAAGAAAATGGCGTGATCCACCCGATCCGGGTTCTATTGGCTGCTATTTAGCTGGCTTGGTGTACTGGCGCTGAGGCTCCTGGTCGCGCAGGTATTCCTCATACGCTTTTTGTGTGGATTCGATGCGAGATACCTGCGATACGGGGACGTCCCACCAAGAGCTGGAAGGCGGGTTTGGTCCGTAAAGGTCGGTCTCGATGTGAATCATGGTGGTCCGCTCAGCCTTCTCGGCTACGCGGTACGCTTCCTTGAACTCCTCGATGGTGCGCACCTCGATCACGTCAATGCCCCAAGAACGGGCATTTGCTGCTAGGTCCACGTCCAGTTTGCGGCCGTCCTCAGTGTGGCTGGCGCCGCCGCCCGCACGGTAGCGGGTGCCAAATCTTTGCGAACCGCGTGATTCGGACAGCGCGCCAATGGAGGCGAAGCCGTAGTTTTGCAATAGTACGAAGATGACTTTGATGCCTTCTTGCGCGATCGTGGCAAGTTCCATGGGAAGCATCTGGTAGGTGCCGTCACCAACGATCGAAACTACCTGCGAATCAGGTAGTGCCATCTTCACGCCGAGGGCAGCAGGAATCTCGTAGCCCATGGTAGAGAACGCGTATTCCACGTGGTACTGCACGGGTGTGCGAGCACGCCACATGGCCTGTAGGTCGCCGGGCATTGATCCGGCTGCGTTGATCACTACGTCGTTGTCGCCCATCATTTCGTTTAGGGCACCAAACACCTCTACCTGGGATGGTAGTGGGGCGTGGCCAAGGTTGGTCAAATGGTCAACTACCTTGTCCCATGCGGCTTTTTCCGTGGCGATTTCCTCAGCGTAATCGGCCTCCACGTGGAAGTCGCTAAGTTTTTGTGTGAGGGCAGACAGTGCCTCGCGCGCATCGGCAATAACCATTTCGCCGCTGTTCTTAACGGCATCGAATGCCTTGACGTTGATGTTCAGGAACCTCACATCGGGGTTCTTGAACTGGGTGCGTGAGGCGGTGGTGAAGTCTGAGTAGCGTGTTCCTACACCGATCACGAGGTCGGCCTTGTCGGCCAAGTGGTTTGCGGCGTCGCAACCGGTGGAGCCAACTCCGCCCACGGACTGCGGGTGGTCAAAGTTGATTGCACCTTTACCGGCCTGCGTGTCAGATACGGGAATGCCAGTGACTTTGGCGAACTCGCGCAGTTCTTCGCTGGCGTGGGAGTAGATGACGCCGCCACCTGCAACCAGGAGGGGGCGCTTGGCACTGCGAATCATCTGTGCCGCGCGTTCAAGCGAGGCCTCGTCAGCTGGCGAACGACGAATGTGCCAGACGCGCTTTTCAAACATCTCGACGGGGAAGTCGTACGCTTCTGCCTGCACGTCCTGGGGCATTGCGAGTGCCACTGCGCCCGTGTCGGCCGGGTCGGTTAGCGTGCGCATGGCTTGCATGAGGGAGGGGAACAGCTGTTCGGGCCTGTTAATACGGTCAAAAAAGGTGCAAACCGGACGGAATGCGTCGTTGACCGAGGTGTCCAACGTTTGCGGGTTTTCGACCTGCTGTAGTACCGGGTCAGGCGTCCTGGTTGCGAACTGGTCCGAGGGGAATAGAAGAACGGGCAGGCGGTTGGTGGTGGCCAGCGCTGCGCCGGTAACCATGTTCAAAGAGCCGGGGCCAATGGAGGCGGTACACATCATCGCCTGCATGCGCTCAGATGCCTTCGCGTAGGCAGCGGCGGCATTGACTTGCCCCTGCTCGTTACGCGGCATGTAGTAGGGCATTTCGCCGCCGTCTGGTTCGGGGTCAATTTCGTTTTGGAGCAGTGCTTGGCCAATGCCGGCCACATTGCCGTGTCCGAAAATGCCGAAGGCTCCGGTTATGAAACGTTGTTCGACTCCGTCGCGTTCGCTGTATTGGTTGATCAGAAAACGGATGGTGGCTTGTGCGACCGTGAGTCGAATCGTTTGGACTTGGTGGGTCATGGTGCGTTCTTTCTGTTATTACTCAGAGTCGGAGGGGTTCATTGGGGTCATCGGCAGGCGCGGGTCAACCTCTTGGGTTTCCCAGGTTTGACGCACCCACGTGTGGTGGGGGTCGTCGGTCATTAGCCACACAGAGTCTTCTGCCGGCCCTGCCATTACGTTTAGGTAGTAGAGGTCATAACCGGGTGCTGCGATCGAGGGGCCGTGGTATCCGTACGGCATTACCACGATGTCGCGGTCGCGAACTTCGGTGCAGACATCAATGTCGTGTCCGGGGGAGGGGTAGATCCTCTGAATGGCAAAGCCTTCGCGGTCCCCGTCTCCGCGGCGAATCTCGTAGTAGTAGATCTCTTCAAGCTCCCGCTCGACTTCGTTGTGTTCGTCGTGCTTGTGCGGAGGGTAGGAAGACCAGTTGCCACCGGGGGTTAGAACTTCGCATGCAAGTAGGTGCGAGGTTTCAACCGTGTTGCCAAGCGCGTAGTTGTTGACCTGCCGGGAAGAGGGGCCAGCGCCGCGAAGGCCGGTGCCAACTTCTTCGCGGGGGCAGTAGCGCGGCGAGAGGTCTTTGGTGGCTTTGGCGCCAGGCAGGGCGATGCGGGCATGTCCGGATGCGGTGATCGTGATGTCCTGGTTTCGCGGAATGTAGGCGTAGTCCGTGATGTCGGTAAACACGGATTCGCGTCCCTTGATCTCGTATTCTTCGTTCTCTACCTTGACTGTGCATCCGCCCGATAGTGGAAGCACGAGGTATTCGGTTTCGTCGCCTTTGACGGTGATGGTTTCGCCGTCAGGAAGATTTAGCACGCGTAGCGAGGACCATTCCCAGCCAGCCCGCTTTGGATCCAGGTCGGTTTCGTACGAGCCGTGCGATGTTGAGCCGGCGCGAACAATGTATTTGCTGTTGTCCGTCATTGGTACTCCTTGGGATTCACGATTGGTTCCACTCTTTAAAGCTTATGGCGCGCAGAAGCTAACGTCTTCGTCGCTCGCGCTAAGAAAGCACTTGTTTGCAATTGTCGGTCTTTTTGTTTCGCGCGTCAAGTAATGTCAAGACAATATTAGAAAATGGGTTGTGTTGCGTGGTGCCGGACGCGAGTTTTGCTCAATTTGCTCTTGCGTGCGGGGTTTTGTGGATATATATGGGAAGCTTTGTTGGCATAGTCGACTGTTTAGTTAGCTGTGGCGCGGGTTTTTAGGAGGCTGTTATCTCTGAAATAGTTAAGAAAGAGGATTCTTTGTCGTTACAAACGCTTGACATGTGTTCTGATTTGGAGTTCACTTAGGGCTATGGAAAGTTGGATGTCCAATGGCGGACATCCCCAAGATTCTCACAGGAGGAACTGTGGCTGATTTTACCCCCGGGCCTTTGCTTACGGCGACTAAGAAATTCCCAACGGTGCTCTGGAACGATTCGTCGGATCTTGAAGAGCTTCGCCAGTCGATTTCGTTTGGCGGTGTTGGAGCTACCTGTAACCCGGTGATTGCTTACACCACGATCTCTAAGCACCCTGAGATTTGGAACGATCGTATTAAGGCGATTGCAGACGCAAATCCGACGTGGGGCGAGTCCGAGATCGGCTGGCGCGCAGTTAAGGACATGTCTGTTGAGGCTGCGAAGCTTCTGGAACCAGCATTTGAGGAGCACAAGGGGCGCAACGGACGTCTTTCAGTTCAGACTGATCCGCGTTTCCACCGCGATGCTAAGGCCCTGGCTGACCAGGCTGAAGAGTTCCATAACCTTGCTCCAAATATTGTGGTCAAGATTCCTGCAACCAAGGTTGGTCTTGAGGCGATTGAAGAGGCCACGTACCGCGGCGTATCGATGAATGTAACTGTTTCGTTCACTGTTGCTCAGTGCGTTAAAGCAGGGGAAGCTATTGAGCGCGGTCTGAAGCGTCGTGAGGCTGAAGGCCATGACGTTTCGCAGATGGGCCCGGTAGTTACCCTTATGGTTGGCCGTCTGGATGACTGGTTGAAGAACGTTGTTGCTCGCGATCGTATCTTTATCGATCCATCTGCTCTTGAGTGGGCTGGTATCGCGGCGATGAAGAAGGTTTACAAGATCTTCCAGGAGCGCGGTTTCCGTGCCCGTCCGCTGGTTGCGGCATTCAGGAATGTGTTGCAGTGGAGCGAGTTCCAGGGTGCTGACATGGTTGTTTCACCGCCGTTTAAGTGGCAGGAGATCATTAACGCTTCCGACTACGAGCCGGTTTCTCGCATCGATGTTCCAGTTGATGAGTACTACCTCGACCAGCTTCGCTTGATCCCCGAGTTCCACCGCGCTTATGACGAGGATGGCATGACGGTAGAGGAGTTCGAAGACTTCGGCGCTACTCGAAAGACTCTTCGCCAGTTCCTGCAGGCAGATGCTGACCTTGATGCTCTAGTTCGAGACATCATCGTTCCGGCTCCGTAACTCCTTATTCCCATCGCTCGAGAGGTTAAATATGCTTCGAATTGGAATTATTGGCGCGGGCCGCATTGGCCGCGTACACGCTCGCTCTGTTGCGGCTCACCCGCAGGCTAAGCTCACTTTGATTGCCGATCCCATGTTGGATTCTGCTAAAGAGGTCGCGCAGGCGTACGGGGCGGAAGCCACGAGTGAAGCTAATGATGTTTTCGCGTCTGACAATGTTGATGCAATCATCATTTGCTCGCCAACTCCGCTGCATGGCGATCACATTGTTGCCGCTGCGGCTGCCGGTAAGCCGGCTTTGTGTGAGAAGCCGCTGGCTATGGATAGTGAATCTGTTGCCCAGATTCGCGAGCGTCTAGAAGCCCAGGGCACGCCCAATCCACAGGTGATGCTGGGATTCAACCGTCGTTTTGACCCGTCATTCAGTGCGATTCATGAGGCGGTAGAGGCGGGCGAGATTGGGCAGCTTGAACAGCTGACGATCATCTCTCGTGATCCGGCTGCTCCGCCAAAGGAATACATTGCGGTTTCGGGCGGAATCTTTAAGGACATGACGATCCATGATTTCGACATGGTCCGCCACTTCCTGGGCGACATCAAGACGGTTACTGCGGTGGGGCAAAACCTTGACCCTGAGCTAGCAGATACCGGCGATTTTGATGGCGTTGTAGTAACTCTTCAGAACGAAGCGGGCCGCTCCGCTACGATTACGAACTCGCGCCACTGTGCTTCCGGCTATGACCAGAGGCTTGAGGCGTTCGGATCTGAAGGCGCGCTCTTCGCCGAGAATATTCGTCCCACCACGGTTCGTCGCTCTAACAAGCAAGTGACGGATGCTCAAGACCCGTATTTGGACTTCTTCTTGGAGCGCTACGAGGCCGCGTATGCGCGTGAGCTCAGCGCGTTCATTGACGCCATCACCGATGGGCGGGTCCCGTCTCCAGGAATTGAGGATGGCGCACAGGCTCTACGTTTGGCTGAAGCTGCTGAGAAAGCAGCTAAGGAAGGCGTAGTAGTCCAGCTTTAGCTGTTAGTTTCAACACTTTGCGTGCCGGATATAGCATTATTATCCGGCACGCAAAGTCGTTGTTGAGATGTGATTATGCGCGTCTTTATGCACGAAACCGCGTGCAACTTGCGTGTGAGTAAATGTGAACGCTAATGCTCGGACCCATATCTTTGTCTTTACAAACTATGGGGTTCTTAGTAGTCTGTAAGCGTCGATCACAAGGGTGGTCGATGCCGGCGCAAGCCGAGCACATAGCCGTGCGGGACCTTTTCCCAAACGGTTCCGCACAAGGAACCGTAAAGGAAGATCTACATTGGGTACTTACGCGCTTACTGTCGCTGCTCCGCACGCGATTAACGTAGAAGCTCGTCCTCTGTTCAAGTTGGTTCTCGCAGTTTTTGCTGCGATTGTCGCTTCCATGGTGATTGTCGGTATTGCGACTGATCTAACCGCACTGGTCATTTTCGCAGGATTCCTAACCGTATTTGGAGCTATTGCCGGCGTTTTTGTTGAGTTGCATCTACAGCTGAATCGCAGGTAAGCTTCTGGTTAGGCTGTAAAATGACCGCCAACTAGCAAGCGCCGGTCCCAATGGGGGGAACGGTGCTTTTTTATTTGTGAGGGCAAGATGGCTGGGTTCACAACAGGTGCGCTAATCGTATTGGGGTTGTGTGCATTTATAGTGGGCATATCTAAAACGGCACTGCCGGGTGCTGCCACGCTCGCGGTTGCTCTGCTGGCGGCAGTGATGCCTGCTCTCCAATCCACGGGCGTTATGTTGCTGATGTTGCTCGTGGGTGACGTGATCGCGATAGTTATGTATCGCAAGAAAGCTCATTGGCCAACTTTGGCGCGCCTCGTGCCGGGAGTTCTGGTAGGACTCGCTGTGGGCGCGTTGTTCCTATATGTGGCTTCTGATCGCGTTATTCGCGTGAGTATTGGTCTGGTTATCCTCGCTCTAATTGCCGTGACAACTTTTCTTTTAAAGAAGAATGAACGCCTGAACGTAGAAGGACCTTGGGCAAGGGCATTTTTCGGTTCTCTTGCGGGTGCTACAACAATGGCTGCGAATGCGGGCGGTCCCGTGACAACGATGTATTTTTTGGCGGCAAAGTTCCCGGTTAAGACTTTTTTGGGTACTACGGCCTGGTTCTACTTTTTGGTTAACGTAGCAAAGCTCCCGTTTGCCGTGGCTTTGGGCAGTGTGAGTGGAGAATCTTTGCGGGTGGCCGCTCCGTTTTTGCCTCTAGTATTGCTGGGTGCTTTGTTGGGCAGGGTTTTGGCTGCGCACATGTCGCAGGAAGTTTTTGAGCCTGTGGTTACCGGTTTGACGGTGGTTTCGGCCGCGTATTTGTTGATTTAGCCCGCGTTGATTGGCAGTTTTCTTCCTCTTTTCTGGTTTAGGGTCTTGACCGCATCGCACCCCCCTGATAGATTTGTCAGTACAAAGTTTCAAAAGGTGTTGCCAAAGATGGTGACGCGAGAAACGGACGAGGATGTTCGGAGGAAACGAATGACTACCAAGAAGACTATTGGCGTTGGAGTTATCTCCCTGGGCTGGATGGGGCGCCTCCATGCGCGTAGCTACAAGGCAGTGAGCGAGCATTTTCCTGAACTTGGAGTTCAGGTGAAGCTAGTTGCCGCTGCGGATCCGGTTGAGGAAGCTCAGCGGGCAGCTGTTGAAGATCTGGGGTTTGAGCGCGCTTACGGTGATTACCGTGAGCTGCTTGCAGATCCGGATGTTGATGTGGTTTCGATCTGTTCCCCAAACTTCTTGCATGAAGAGATCGCACTCGCAGCAGTGGAGGCAGGCAAGCCGTTCTGGATTGAAAAGCCGATGGGCGTGAGTGCCCAGCAGGCCAAGGCCGTCGCGCAGGCAGCCACCAAGGCGAATTTGCCCACTGCAGTTGGCTTCAACTATCGCCATACTCCAGCGATTGAATATATGCGTCACCTTGTGCGTAGCGGCGAGCTTGGCAGGGTAACAAACGCGCGTGTTTGGTTTATTGCCGATTACAACTCATCGCCGATGGGGCCGCTCACGTGGCGCGCTTCGCGTGAAAAGGCCGGTGCGGGTGTGGTTCCTGATCTGATGAGCCATGGCGCAGATTTAGCGCAGTACATTATTGGTCGCATTAGTTCGGTTTCTGCTCTGACGGACACGTTCATTAAGGAACGCCCGATTCCGACGAAGATGGGCTTTGGCCACTCGGGTTTTGAGGTCGGAGATGAGATGGGCCCGGTGGAGAATGAAGACTATGTGGCTTTGCTTGCCCGTTTTGATAACGGCGTGGTCGCCACAATGGAATCGTCACGAGTTAGCGTTGGCCCTCGTGCCGAATATGTCGTTGAAGTTTATGGCACTAAGGGTTCGGCACGCTGGAATTTTGAGCGTCTTAACGAACTGGAGGTCTGCCTGGGCGTAGACAATGGCGCTACGCATGGCTACACGCGCGCTATGGCGGGCCCGCAGTGGGATAACTGGAGTCGTTTCCAGCCGGCTATCGGCACGTCTATGGGCTTTGACGACATGAAGTGCGTTGAGGCCGCACAGTTCTTGAAGTCAGTTCTCACGGGAGAACAGCACGCTCCATCAGCTGCGGATGCTTGGTGCGCCGCAGAAGTTGATGAAGCTATCGTCGCTTCGGCTGCGGATGGTCAGTGGCATGACGTTCCAGTGGTTGAAGGCAAAACCACTTTTGATTTGTAAACGGCACGTAGCTGCCGAATTGTCACTTCAGTACAGTTACACCCTCAGTGTTGAGGATTAGGAAAGGAAGTCGCATGAGCGAGGATGCTCGTGAAATCCCGATGCAAGGGATAACCCGCGACGAGTTGGCGAAGGCTGTTAAAGATACCCCTCCTTCGGGTAAACACCGCGGCATTTTTGCGATTGCTGCTGTAGCTACGCTCGGTTCGTTGCTGTTTGGTTATGATACTGGCGTCATTTCTGGTGCGTTGCCCTACATGCACATGCCGTTTGGCGCAGATGGCCTGCAGCTAACCGCATTCCAGGAGGGCGCTATTGGTGGCACTCTTTTGGTTGGTGCTGCCCTGGGCGCTCTGATTGGATCCAGGCTTTCGGACCGTTACGGGCGCCGGCATAACATTACTCTTTTGGCTATTTTGTTCCTGTTTGGAGCTCTCGGAACTGCTTTTGCTCCAAACGTGTGGGTGATGTATCCGTTCCGTTTGGTTCTGGGCTTCGCAGTTGGTGGCGCTTCGGCAACGGTTCCGGTCTACTTGGCTGAAACGGCGCCAAAGAGGATTCGCGGTTCTATTGTTGCTATTGACCAGCTGATGATTGTTACCGGTCAGCTACTGGCTTTCACGATGAACGCGGTTATCAACGCTATGCACGGTGGCCCGCAGCTGAACATTGAGAGTGATCCGTCAGGCAATCTCAATCCGGGGGTTTACTCTTACGACACGATTTCCGCGTTCCAGGCCACTAAGGGCGGCTCAATGAGCGCTGACCAGTACCACGCGTTCCTCGACCAGCTTGTGGTTTCGGCCGGTAACGGTGCGGCGTGGCGCTACATGCTTCTTCTGTGCTCGATCCCGGCTATTGCGCTTTGGATTGGTATTCGCCTAATGCCGGAATCTTCGCGCTGGTACGTATCTAAGATGCGCATGTATGACGCTATTGCTTCGCTGAAGCGTATCCGTGACCCGGAGCGTGATGGTTCCCTTGAAGATGAGCTGATGGAAATGATCGAGGCTCGTCAGCATGAGGCTGAGGTTGAACAGTCGAAGAAGGGATTGAAGTACGTATTCTCGGTGCCCTGGCTGCGAAAGCTCATGCTGGTAGGTATTTTCCTTGCGATTGTGAACCAAACTACGGGTGTTAATACCGTTATGTACTACGCGCCTAAGGTCCTCGAATATGCGGGTATGTCCACTTCTGCTTCGATTACAGCGCAGGTTGCTAATGGTGTTATGAGTGTGATCGGTTCCGCACTGGGTATCTGGCTCATCATGAAGTTTAGGCGCCGCCAAATCCTGATTGCGGACGTGATCGGCGTGGGCATTTGTCTACTTGCCATCGCGGGCATATTCCAGTTCGCTATCGCTCCCCACATGGCTAATGGCACAACGCCGCCAAGCTGGGCTGCGTTCCTGATTCTTGGCCTCATGGGCTTGTTCATGCTGATTGTGCAGTCTTCAAACGGCACGGTGGTTTGGACGATGATGGGCGAGCTGTTCCCCGCAGACGTGCGTGGCGTCATGAACGGTACTGCAATCTTCTGCATGTGGATTACTAACGCAATCATTACCTGGACGTTCCCGCCAATGATGGAATCGCTGGGTGGTGGACGCACATACGCACTGTACGGTGCCCTCAACTTGGTGATTGCGGTTATCTTGTTCAAGGTTATGCCGGAAACCTCTGGCCGTTCCCTTGAGCAGATTGAGCGCGACATGGAAGAGCGCTACTCCTAAACCAGATGGGGAGGGAGGTCAGCCTCCCTCCCCATCAAATTCTTGTCTTAGACTTTCAAAACGGTCCTTTTACTTTCTCGAAGGAGGCAATATGTCTTTCAAACTTGATCCAAAAACTGCAATTTCTGATCCGAATGGCATCATGTGGGGGATGCACCCTATTACGTGGCGTAATGATGACATACCTGAGGTTGGCGCGTACAACACGCTTGAGGACATGCTGCTTGACCTCGCTGATGTGGGGTTTCGTGGCACTGAGTGTGCGGGCTTCTTCCCAGCTAAGGAGGTCGTGAAGGAGCGCGCCGAGGCGCGCGGCATCAAGATTGTGGCGCAGTGGTTCTCTTCGTTCATTGTTCGTGATGGCGTAGAGGCAGTGATTCCGGAGTTCCGTGAGAAGTGCAAATACCTGCAGTACTTGGGTGCTACCCGGATTGTGGTGTCTGAGCAGACCG
Organism: Gleimia europaea; assembly: GCA_002871995.1. Taxonomy (GTDB): domain Bacteria; phylum Actinomycetota; class Actinomycetes; order Actinomycetales; family Actinomycetaceae; genus Gleimia; species Gleimia europaea. The sequence continues at coordinate 41,629 of PNHW01000002.1, read as the reverse complement.
GTTCGGTGCAGGGTGTGCGGGACGTTTGCATCTTCACAAACAAGCCGGTGCTGAACGACGAGGAATGGGTAAAGCTGGCGGAGGGGCTGAACGTGCTTGGCGATATTGCGCACGAGTATGGTCTTGAGCTTGTCTACCACCACCACCTGGGCACGGTTGTGCAGACGAAGGAAGAGACGATTCGCCTGATGGATATGACTGATCCGGCAAAGGTCAGTCTTTTGTTTGACACCGGCCACGCATTCGTGGGTGATGGCGATGTAATGGGACTGCTGGAAGCCGTGATTGACCGCGTGCGTCACGTGCATTTCAAGGACGTTCGTGAGGAGAAGTTGCAAGAGTCGCGCGAGCAGAATCGCTCGTTCCTGGACTCGTTCCTAAACGGTATGTTCACTGTTCCTGGCGACGGCATGATTGATTTCACGCAGCCGTACCGTTTCCTTGTAGATCACGGTTACAAGGAGTGGATCTTGGTTGAAGCTGAGCAGGATCCAGCGGTTGCAAACCCGCATGAGTATGCGCTTAAAGCTCGTGACTACGTTGAGAAGACTCTCTTCAATGCGTAGATGCTAATGCTTTCGAAAGTACTCGCACACTGTCGAAAGTATACGGCCCTGTAGTGGGCTTTATAGGGGCTTGTGGAGGTCCGACCATCCTCCACAAGCCCCTCTTTTTGTGTGGGTTGAAACTAGTTCGTTGATCTCCTGGGAGATGGAGTCGAGGTACAGAAAAGCTCCCCGGAGCTGGGCTTATGTGGCCCACCCACGAGGAGCGAATCTGTGATTAAGCGTGGAGAAGCTAGAGGCTCATGTCTACAACTGCGCGGCCTTGGATCTTTTGGTCGCGTAGCGCCTTGTAGCCTTCGTCAGCTTGTTCAAGTGAGAAGTGCTTAGAGACGATCTCCTTGTAGTTAATGACGCCTTCAGAGGCCAGATCGACCACTGCGGGAAGGTCTTGGCGGGTGCGTGCGCCGTAGGAGCCGAGGATGGATTGGGAGCGGCGTACCGTGCGGTTAATCTCCACTCCTGCGGTCTGCACGCCAGCGCCCAAGCCGATGGGCACCATGCGGCCGCCGTCTGCAAGGACGTCGAGTGCGGTGGTCCAGGTTGCGGGAATGCCAAGAGCTTCGAATGATACGTCAACGCCCTTGCCGCCGGTAAGACGTAGCACTTCTTCGCGTGCATCGGTCTTGGTGGAGTTGATCGTTGCGGTAGCTCCATAACCCTTCATAGGCGCTAGCTTTTCGTCGGATACGTCGATGGCGATTACTTGCTTTGCGCCGAATGCGCTGGCGATTTGCACGATGTTAGTGCCAACGCCGCCAACGGCCACAACCGCTACGGTTTCGCCGTAGTGGAGGTCTGCGCCACGTCGGACTGCGCCGTAGCCAGTCAGGGCTGCACAGCCCAGGATGGAGGCGGGGACGAGGTCGATGTTGTCCGGCGTGGGGGCTACTGCGGTTGCGGGAACAACTGCGTATTCTGCCAGGCCGCCCATGGAGTACATGTAGACGGGCTCGCCTTCGAGGGTGGACAGGCGGGTTTCGCCGTCGTAGAGCACACCTTTCAAACGGTTCAGTTCAAAGAATGGCGCGCAAAGTTCGTCGCGTCCAGAGGAACACGCCTCGCATTGGCCACACGGCATTAGGAATCCGCCGGCAACGTTTTGTCCGACTTTGAGGCGGGTGTGCTCAACGCCGGGGCCAAGTTCAACGATGGTGCCGGCGATTTCGTGGCCGAGTACTGCGGGGAGGGGGAAGGCGATTGCGCCTCCGATCACGTGCAGGTCAGAGTGGCACATGCCGCAGGCCGCAACTTTTACCAGAACTTCGCCGGCGCGCGGGCGCGGGGTGCGGATGGTTTCTACCTGTAGGCCAACTTCGGTGTCGCGTAGTACCGCGGCACGCATGGTTTCGGGAATTTGTGGGGTTTGGGTTGTCATGTTGATACCTCTCGTGGAAAAGCGGGTGCTTTTAAATGGTGTTGTTCAAGATTTGCACGGTGGCGTCGACGGCTGCCGCGACGTCGTCGTCGGGTGGGAATAGTAGGGAGCGGCCAATGACTAGTCCCTTAACGTTTGGAAGTTCTAGGGCTTTGCCCCAGCCTTCCATTGCGGCCTTAGCATCTTTTCGTACCTCGCCGCCCAGGATGAGGGCGGGAAGGGTGGATGCTTCCATGACTCGTTCCATGTCTTCAACCACGGGTAGTTTGAGCCATGTGTAGGCGCTGGTGGAGGCAAGGCCAGAAGCGATTGTCATCGATTTGATAACGGCTTCGGGGCTGAGGTCATTTACGATACGCCCATTTTTGCGTTCGGAAATGAAGGGCTCAACCATGGCCATAACTTTTTGCTCGGCAAGTTGTTCAACGGCCTGAGCGCAGTTTTCTAGGGTCTGCACGCTTCCGGCGTCTTCGTAGTTGATACGCAGTAGCATTTTGCCGCCGTCAAGGCCGGCAGAGGCGATGCCGTGCGAGGTGTAGCCGGTGAAGCGGTCATCCATTTCGAATGTTGCTCCGGCTAGGCCGCCTCGGTTCATGGAGCCGTAGACGAGCTTATTGTCCAGGGCGCCTAGCAGCGCGAGGTCTTCGATCAGGTCTGCGGTGCCAAGAAAGCCGTCCACGCCGGGCCGCGTTAGTGCTTCAACGCAGCGGCGTAGTAGTTCTTCGCGAGATCCCATAGCCATGGGATTACCACCGGCTGCGAGGGCTCCTCGGGCCGCGTGGTCGCACGCAATGATCATTAGCGGCTTGTCGCCGTTTGGCTGTTGTCCGCGAGGCCTATCGGTAAGGGCGCTTTGGACGCGCTCGGGCTCATTCACGCGGATGTTGGTGATGGTGTCGATTAGGGGAGTCTTTGACATGATTAGAAGTCTTCTAGCTCTGGGACGATGTTGTTCTTGTGCATTCTCATGGTGGCTAGTAGCTCCGGCTCGGTTGGCATTGCCGTGGAGCATTCGAGGCGCGAAGCAACGATAGCGCCGGCTGTGGAAGCGGCGTAAATGGTCTTCTTGAGCGACCATCCCGATAGTAGACCGTGGCAAACCGCGCCACCGAAGGCGTCGCCGGCGCCGAGGCCGTTGAATGTGTGAGTGGGGGTGACGGGCATCTCGATGCGCTCATCCCGGGTCTTTGCAAGCGTGCCGTAGGGGCCTTGTTTGACGATGGCGAGTTCTACACCGGCATCGAGTAGGGCGTCCGCGGCGCGGTCAGGCTCGGTTTCGCCAACTGCGATGCGACATTCTTCCTTGTTACCAATTGCGATGGTCACCTTAGAGAGGGCTTCGCTTACGTGCTGATGTGCTTCTTCTTCAGATTCCCAGAAGTCTGCCCGGTAGTCGAGGTCGATGATGGTTGGGCCGCTCTTATGGCGGGCGTCGAGCGCCGCGTGGTGCGCATCGCGTGATGGCTGTTTGGAGAGGCCGGTTGCGGTGATCCAGAAGATTTTTGCATCTCGCACGGCGTCGGTGGGAATGTCTTGAAGAGTGAGTTCAAGGTCAGGCGCGGATGGCTCACGGTAGAAGTAGAGCGGAAAGTCATCCGGCGGGAAGATCTCGCAGAACGTGACGGGGGTGTTGAAAGCAGACTTTGTCACGACATAGTTGTCGTAGACGCCCAGGCGACGCATCTCGGTGCATACGAAGCGTCCAAACGGGTCGTTGCCAACGCCGGTGATAACTGCGGAGCGGTGGCGGTAGCGCGCGGCAGCTACTGCGACGTTGGTTGGGCTACCGCCGAGGAATTTGCCGAAGGTTTCAACTGCTTCTAGGCCAACTCCGGTTTGTAAGGGGTACACGTCAATGCCGCAACGCCCTATTGTTAGTACGTCTAGCGAGGGGATTGAATTTGTGTGCGCCAATGTTTTCTCCTAAGCCCAAGGGTGATTTCGCTTGCGAACTTCGATGTTCTTTTGTTAGCTCTTGCTTATAACGATAGCCCACGAGTGTAGCAAACATCAAGCATTTGTCATGACAAAGATTGCTTGTGTTTTAATGTTCGCGTTACCGGCCCGTTGATTATAAAAGCCGTGTACGATTTATATAATCTTCCTGAAAGTGCTTTTAGGCCTCCGTTTTAGTATTTAGGATTTCATGATGTCCAACGCTCCTTTTAGTCCGGACATTGAGGTTGTGCATGACAGTGACGTGCCGCTCCACGTGCAGATCTCTGATGGTTTGGCGGCGATGATTATGAGTGGTGAGATTGCGCCGGGTACTCGTCTTGAAAACGAGGTGTCGATGGCGAAGCGCTTGGATGTTTCGCGCCCAACGGCTCGTCAGGCTTTGCAGTCTTTGGCTGATCGAGGATTGGTGAAGAGGCGCAGGGGAGCGGGTACGGTTGTCACTTCGCCGCATGTTCGCCGGCCCATGCAACTGTCGAGTTTGCTGACGGACCTTGAGCAGGCCGGGTTTGAGGTTGAGACTCGGGTGATGGCTTATAACACTCATCGGGCCACGGAGGATGAAGCGCAGCGTTTAGAGATCGAGTCTGGCGCTCCCGTTACTTTTATTCAGCGTTTGCGTTTGGCTGATGGGGATCCGATTGCGCTCATGTCTAACTTGATCCCAAGCGATATTGCTCCTACCCGTGAGGAGCTGGAGGAAAACGGCCTTTACAATTGTCTTCGTGCCGATGGTGTTGTGCCGTCGTACGCGACTCAAGTGATTGGGGCGCGTAATGCGACGCTTATGGAGGCTGACGCGTTGGGGGAGAAGCGCGGCGCTGCCCTACTTACGGCTACGCGTGTCGCGTATGACGGTAAGGGAAGAGTAATCGACTACGGTACTCATATCTATAGGGCGTCCAGGTATTCGTTTGAAACGAAGTTCTTTGCCGATTAACACAGGACGTACCTTTTATATGTAGCGAATTTGCGTAGGCAAATTGATCCTGGAGGCCACCAGAGTTGTTGCTAAAAGGGGGCGGCGTGTTTGGTTTAATGCGTCCTTATATAAGGAGTCCTTATTTAAGCAGTCGTTCCGCTTCTTCATACCCGGGGAAGTAGCGGGCAACTAGGGCGTGAAAGCGCGGGGTGTGTCCGCGTTCAACCAGGTGCACGAGTTCGTGGGTGAGCACGTAGTCCAAGCACTGCTCGGGCTTCTTCGCAAGGTTGATGCTCAGCCAGATTCGCTTTGCATGCGGATTGCAGGTGCCCCAGCGGGTCCGCATTTTCTTGACTCGATACTCGTTGGCGGCCAGTCCGGTGCTGGCCTCGCACCGTCTAATGGTTGCGGGAAGGGCCAGTTTGAGTTGCTCGCGGTACCACTCGGTTAAAACAGTCTCCCGTTTTTCCTGCATGGACCCTGCGGGCAGCGCCATAATCAAGCTTTCGCCGCACGCGCGTACGCTTGCATGGGCGGCGTCGCGCACTTCAAGAGTGAGGGGGCGCCCCCACAGGTAGTGGGTCTCGCCGGTGGCGTAGGAGAGCGCGTCACGCGTTTGCCGTTTAATGCGCTCGCGGCCGCGCTCGATGGTGTCAAGGTGAGCCAATGCGAAGTCGCGTAGCGCCCGCTGGGGCACGCCGCGCGGCGCGGTGATAACCACGTTGCCAAGCGGCGGCTTAACCCGCAGATACATATTTTTCAGGCCGGTTTTGCGTAGAACAGTAATGGTGATCCCCGCGACCTCAAGCGTTTCGGTGCTCACAACTCGGGGCTGTGCGCGCCGTATCCGTTTGCGCGGGCGCGGGGATCGGCCGGTCATGGAAGTTCTCCTGTTTCGCTTCGGGCGGTAACAGGACTTTAGTTTAGCGACTCCATTTTTGGCCGCGGAAGCAGGCGGTTAGTAGCTCCTTGATGTCTTCAAGACGCGCGGTTTGGGGGTTGCCTGAGTGTGACTGATAGTCGAATGCGAGCGATGCGATCTCTGCGCGTTTGTGGTTGAACGTGGATTCGGGCATGTTCATGTTGCGCAGTAAGGAAGTGAGCCCAACTTGGTCGCGTAGGTTTTCGAGGGCGGTGGCGTAGGCTTCCACCGCTCCTTCGCTACCGACTTTGATGTCGAGGTGTCGCGTGATCTCTTCGCACCGTTGCGGCATTTGGAATGTCTCATAGTTGGGCCAGGCCACGAGTTTGTGTGGCTGCGAGCCGTTGAATCGAACCACGTTGGGAAGGATTGCGGGTAGCAGGTCTTGGCGCGGGGTGTCGGAGTATTGGGCGAAGGCACGCGCGATGGCGTCGGCTAGTCCCAGGCTGGTGTTGCCAAGGGCTGTGGAGGTTAGGGATCCAGCAGAAACCACCTTGTCGCGGCTGCTTTCGTGTGCGGCGCTGTGGTCGGCCTCGTCGACGGCGCGGGGCAGGTTTGTGAATGCGAGTTCAAGGCCGTGCAGTGCAAGCGCGTCGGTGTAGTCCGTGGCGTGGATTGAGAAGAGCGCTTCGGTGGCTTGTGCGATGGTTTCGAATCCGCGGGCTGCAAGCAGGTCTGGCTTCCATTGCGCCAGTTGCGGGTCCATGAACGAGATGCAGGGCAGGTAGGCGGCTGATGAGATGAGGCGTTCGAGGCCAGTTTCGGCGTCGATCATCGAGGCTTTCGCCGAGAGCGCGGCTTGTCCGCCGGAGGTTGTGGGCGCGCAGATTAGGCGCGGCTGTAGGATGCGCGGGGGGAGGGCGATGCGGCCGGCGCAGATGTCGGCCATGTCTGCTTGGGGGATTGCAAGGCCTGCGCGCACAAACTTTGCGGCATTAATCGTTGCGGTTGTGCCAAATGCTAGTAGCGTGTCTGCGCCAAATCCTGCGGTTTCGGTGGTGGCTTCGCGCAGAAAATCAACGGTGAGGGTGCGCGGGATGTCGTCGATGATTTGGATGGAGCTGGCTTCGTCGCGTGTGTGCAGTAGCGCTAGCAGGTTGGCAACTGCCCCGGAGTTCAAAGTGGCCTTGTCGGTGAAGATCGTGATTTTGCCTAGGTCTTGCAGTGTGGCGAGCTGGCGAATGGCGCCTGGGCCTTGGAATATTTTTGATGGAACTTGGAAGGGGCTGATCACGGTGTTCCTCCGCCCGAGTCGTTTGATGTTGATGAGGTTCATGGCGCTGACGTTGTTTGATACTGAGTTGTGTCCGTATGATCCGCAGCCGAGTGTGAGTGATGGGATGAAGCTGTTGAATAGGCCGCCGATTGCGCCTTGTGAGGTTGGCGCGTTTTCAACGAGCCGGACGGCGCGCACACGGTTCCCAAACTTGGCGATGACGTCTTGGTTGCGGCAGTGGATTGCGGCGGTGTGGCCAAGGCCGTCTTGTTCTACCATTTGGGCGGCCAGTTCAATGCCTTGGTTGGCGTCTTTAGCGGTAAGTACGGCAAGTACGGGGCTTAGCTTTTCGCGGGTTAGGGGCTCTGAGTAGGACACTTCTGTGCATTGCGCGAGGATTGCTTGCGTGCCTTCGGGCACTTCAAACCCTGCTTGGTGGGCAATGTCGTGGGCGGATTGGCCAACGATCCTGGGGTTGAGCTTGGCGGTTTGGCAGGCGTCGGTGAAGGCCGTGGCACCAAAGAGCAGTTTTTCAAGCTTCGCTTTTTCGGCTTCGGTGGCGATGTGGCAGCCAAGGTCTTGAAATTGTTTGATGGCGTCGGCTTTGATGGCTTCATCTAGTATGACGGCCTGCTCGGATGCGCAGATCATGCCGTTGTCGAAGGCTTTGGAGGCAACCACGTCGTAAACGGCGCGGTTGAGGTTAGCTGATGAGTGTATGTAGGCGGGAGCATTACCGGCGCCAACGCCAAGGGCGGGTTTGCCACATGAGTATGCGGAGCGCACCATCGCATTGCCGCCGGTGGCGAGGATGACGGACACGCCTTGGTGATTCATGAGGGCGTTGGTTGCTTCCATGGACGGGGTTTCAACCCATTGAATACAGCCTTGTGGAGCTCCGGCGTTTACCGCGGCGTTGTAGACGATGCGGGCGGCTTGGGCGGAGCACTGTTGGGCGCCGGGGTGGAACGCGAAGATGATGGGGTTGCGCGTTTTAAGGCACATGAGGGATTTGAAGATAGTGGTGGAGGTGGGGTTTGTGACGGGAGTGATGCCGGCAACCACGCCGACGGGTTCCGCGATCTCGGTGATTCCGGTGAACTGGTTTTGCGATATGACTCCCACAGTTTTTAGGTCGCGCATGTAGGCGGTCACGTGCTCTGCGGCAAAAATGTTCTTGACGGTCTTGTCTTCGAAGTTGCCGCGTTTAGTTTCTTCAACGGCCATTTGGGCGAGGCTTGCGTGTGCGTCGCGAGCTGCTTTGGCGGCGGCCTCGACGATGAGGTCAACGCTTGATTGGTCGTAGTTCTTGAATTCTTCAAGTGCGGCGAGTGCTTTTTCGACGAGAGGATTGATGGTTTCAGCTACCGGCGTCATGGCTTTCTCCAAATCGAGCAAAGGGGGCTTAAAAACACCGTAATGCTAGTGCGCGCGGATTCCTAGGCTTTTCCGCATTACGGGGAGAAATAGCATGAGTTCGTTACCTAAATTGAGCGAACGTGCAGTTGCGGCCATGCCAGTTAGGCGCTTCTCGAAACAAAATTCCAGAAGGGCGGGGAGAAAGCCTTGTCACTGCCGGGGAAAGTGCCAGAAAATATCTTTTCGAATATGGTCTTGCCTTTCCCAATTCGAAACTGTAGGCTCCAGATGAGAGTTTAGTCCTAGTTAATTCCCATTAATTGGCTGTCAGTGCGAGGGGCGTACTGTCTCTTCCGCTCGGTTTGGGGTAACTGGAGACTGAAATTTCAGTTCCAAAGCCTTTGAGTAAAACACGAGAGGATCTCTTAACTCATGGTGAAACGAAAGACGCATAGGATTCTTCGTCGAGATTCCGTGCGCGTAGGTTCAGCCGCTTTGGCTATAGCGGTGGCCGCTAGCATGACTCCAGGTTACTTCTTGGGTGGCCTTGATCATGCGGTTGCTCAGCCAGTAGTCCCGGCTCAGGTTTCCGACCCTACGACGCAGGTCATTGACGCGGACATGATCGCCAGTGGTCGTGTCACTAAGGCCGCCAACCTGACCGACGCCCACGGTGTAGGCAAGGGTCTAATTTCGGGCCACGTGTACCTGACCGGCCCGAATGGTAACCCGGGCGCTGCTTACGACAACGGTAATATTAAGCTAGATGACATTACCGTCTACGCGCAGTTCCGTGACAAGGATGGCTCCTACTCGCCGATTTTCAGCGCTAAGACCCACACCCTTCCCGACGTACTCGGTGGTAATGGTGGCCAGGGTACCTTTGCTTTCGGTACGGGTGATAAGGGTATTACATGGACCGATAAACTCGGACGTAAGCACACCTGGGCTGCCCGTACCGACCAGAAGCACCGTATCTGGGTAGAACCCTTCATCAATGATCGTGGTAGCCGTGTTGAGATGTTCCGCCAGGCCAATGGTTGGACTCCTGGCTCCTTCAATGGTGTGGTCGAGGGTCCCATGGGCTCCTTTGTTGCAGCTGACGGCAACATGCAGCTGATGGCCGCGTTCTTGCGCGAAATTCCACCGAGCCATGAGACCAGCTGGATGGCGGCTAAGGGCGATAAACTCGTTGAAGACCCTAAGGGTCCCGACAAGGCTGCGGCACTCCAGGGGCCCGAGTCGAACATGCTTTCTGGCCAGGTATGGCTTGAGACCGGTGGTAGTCCGGATTGGGGATTCCCCGCAACTGGTCCGAAGAAGGAGTCCAAAGACCCTGGCGCTGCTGGTTACACCGTTTTTGCGTCTACCCTAACGAGGGAAGGTGCTGCGGCGAACGCTGCCCTGCACGCGCAATACAAGGACGACCCGAATAAGCTTGCCGAAGCGACTAAGAAGATGCTCGAGGATAACCCCGAGTACATTCTTAAGACGGTCTACGGCAAGACCGATGCCGAAGGCAATTACTCGCTTCGCTTCGGTGACTACACGGACGCTAACCAGACGCGTGAGGATTTCCTCAACCCGGATCACGTGTTCGTGTGGGTCGAGAACAAGGATGGCGTGGTTCAGACCGGTTACACCGGCTTCCACACTCCAATCTTCCAACGTTTCAACGGTGGTGGTAACTTCAGGCCAGCGGATGCGGTTCCTGCTGAAAACCAGGTTAAAACTGCTCTTGTTTCAGATATAGGCAATCCGCGTTACGGGAAGCCGCTGAACAAGATTTACAACGTCCGGCATGCGCTTATTCCGTACGCTCCGGTGACGATCACGGCTGACTACAACGCGACTGACAAGCCTGCCGCGCCGGGCACAACCGTGACCCCGGAGTTCCACGGAACGCTGTCCCCCCCTACCATCCAAGATTGAATGGCGCGATGGCAAGGGCAAGGTTGTCAAGACCTGCGATCTTGACCAATCGAAGGGCACCAAGGCGCAGGTTTCAGCTTGCACCTTTGACATTCCTAAAGACGCCAAGAAGGGTGATGTCTTCAGCGTTGTTGTGGTCTCGGGTATTAGCGACGTTGCCGCTTGGACTGTTCTGGTAACTAAGGACGCCGACGACTACGAGCCTGAGTATGAGGGTAAGTTGGTTGTTCCTGGTCAGGAGACGAAGTCTTCTCCTTCCTTTACTGATAAGGATGGTAAGGGTGTAGATGTTCCTGAGGGTTCGAAGTTCTCGATTGGTGATTACAAGGCTCCTGAGGGTTATGTAGTTACGATTGATGAGAACACTGGTGGGATCACTGTTACGTTCCCGGATGGGTCGAAGTTGAATAAGGACACTGTTGAGGAGTTTGATGTTCCTGTTACGGTGACTTATAAGGATGGCAGCACTGATGAGGTGAAGGCTAACTTTAAGCTGGATACTGATGGTGATGGTGATCCTGATGTGACTGATCCTGATGACGATAACGATGGCATCCCGGATGAGGATGACTCCAACCCGAAGGTTCCGAACCAGAACACGATCTTTGAGCCTGGCTATGAGGATGGTTCTGGTAAGCCTGGTGAGGATGTAACGGTTCCTGCTCCTGAGTTTAAGGACAAGGATGGTAAGACGGTAACGCCTCCGGAGGGCACCAAGTTCACTCCTGGTGAGAACGTGCCTGATGGTGTGACCATTGATGAGAACACTGGTGAGATCAAGGTGACCATTCCTGAGGACGCTGAGCCTGGTACCAAGATCACTGTTCCTGTTGTGGTTACCTACCCGGATGGCACCAAGGACAACGTTGACGTAACTGTCACGGTTGAGCAGCCTGACCAGCCTGAGGCGAAGGACAACGAGAAGTACGAGCCTGAGTACAACGGCGGTTCGGGTGAGCCTGGTACCGACGTTACGGTCGACAAGCCGATCTTCAAGGACGGCGACGGCAACAAGGTAACGCCTCCGGAGGGCACCACGTTCACTCCTGGTGAGGGCACGCCTGACGGTGTGACCATTGATGAGAACACTGGTGAGATCAAGGTGACTATTCCTGAGGACGCTACGCCTGGTGGCAAGATCGAGGTTCCGGTTGTAGTTACCTACCCGGATGGTTCGACCGACGAAGTGACCGTCACGATCACCGTGACTGAGAAGGACGCAACTCCGGTAACGCCGGGTGAGCCGACTGAGCAGAACCCGTCTCTGGGCGCGTCCGCGGATGACCCGGCAGACTGTGAGATGCCTCCGTTCGTCACTGTCGGAAAGACCGAGGGTGTTGTATACAAGATCACCGTCGATGGTAAGGAGCTAACGCCTGACGCTGAAGGCAAGTACGTCTACGACTACGGCCAGACCGTCAAGGTTGAAGCAACCCCGGCTGAGGGCTACACCTTCCCGGAGGGCACTCAGACGACGTGGACGTACACGACCGCGCAGAACGAGGTTTGTAACGTTCCTGAAACCAAGGACAACGAGAAGTACGAGCCTGAGTACGAGGACGGCACCGGCAAGCCTGGTGATGACGTCACGGTTGACAAGCCTGTCTTTAAGGACGGCGACGGCAACGAGGTAACGCCTCCGGAGGGCACCACGTTCACTCCTGGTGAGGGCACGCCTGATGGTGTGACCGTTAACGAGGATGGTTCGATCAAGGTGACCATTCCTGAGGATGCTAAGCCTGGTGACAAGATCACCGTTCCGGTTGTAGTGACCTACCCGGATGGCAGCAAGGACAACGTGGACGTCACCGTCACGGTCGGCGAGCCTGACACCAAGACGCCGGACTGGAAGGACGGCTCGGGTGAACCTGGCGGCAAGGTCGTAATCCCGAACGATGGCGGCCCTGTTGATGACGGCACCACGGTCGAGACCGATGGCCCGGGCAAGGCAGAAATCGATGGAGACGGCAACCTCGTTGTTGACATCGACGACAACGCTAAGCCTGGTGACAAGATCGTTGTCATCGTCAAGGACAAGGATGGCAACGAGATTGATCGCGTGACGGTCACCGTTGAGAAGCCTGCCGCTGATGATAACACTGGTGAGACGACCGAGAAGGTAGTCCAGAAGCCTAAGCTTGCACGCACTGGTGTGCAGGTAGCAGGACTCGCTGGTATTGCAGCCGCAATGGGCGTAGCAGGCCTCGGCCTGGCGTTCGTGCGACGCCGTCGCGAAGGCGAAGAGAACTAATCGCCTAGCCGACGCAGCACCGGCATAACAGTACGGGGGTGAGACCCAAACGGTCTCACCCCCGTACTCACATAAAACCTCAAACCACAGGCGTGCTAGCGGCACAGAAGTCAATAGACTATTCGTCCCATACAGTGCGTAATATCACCTGCAGAGTGCAGAACCTCCCCTATAAAGCCAGCGCCCGTGGATGCTATAGTATATGGGCGCCCCGCGGACGTAGGACGAAGTCATAGTGCGCCGGAGTATATGGGCGCCCACAAGACGATACTGACTTCATTGGGGCCATTGAGACTTCCAGAATGTCCCAGGACTAGTTGGAGTAAGGAAAATACATGCGTATGCCACAACCCGCCACCGAACCAAAACGCGCTTTGCGTTTTTCTTTGGTTACGCTATCAGTCGTAGCTTTGGTAGGAAGCACGCTTGGAGTTGCACCAAGCTTTATCGCCCCGCAGTCAGCTACCGCGGCAACATTTACCGGCGGCATTCGCGACAAGTCTGGCGCGGTTGAGAAGGACACTCAGCTGGCCTCGGATTTGCCGGCTGGCTCGTGTGTTGTTCAGGCAGACGACTCTCAGCAAGGCAGCCAGGCTGGTTTCAGCTGGAACACCCTGGAGCCAAGCGCTACCAGCCCCTCGAAAACCCGGTGGGGCTTGAGCGTCTCCTTTGATAACTCGAAGGACCGCACGTTCGTTGATTGGAGCTTTACCAATTCAGGCTTAATGGGGAAGTACCTCGATGCGGCTCCAATTTCCTCTATGGATCCCGGTCAGGCCCTTGTTGACAAGATTGTCACTCACAAGGCCGACGAAATCCTCGTAATTGATGGTAGTAGGCAACAACGAAACCTGAACCTTGGCGCAGAACTGACCGATGCGAAAGTCAAGCAGTTCGCTGAGGCCACAGCCGCTAACCCGGTACGTTACGCCTGGCAGGGCGACTATAAGCAGGACAATCCTCAAGGACCAAGAGCCACCCAGGGAGGCAGCGCAACCTTTACGGCCATCGTGAACCCCTGGCCGAGCGAGAACATCGAATGTAACCCGATCACGGTGTCGTGGGAGAACTTCGAAAAGCACGTCATCGTCCCTGGACCCGAGGGCGAAACCAAGGTCGGTAAGATCAACATCCCGGCTGTGAGCGGCCAAGGTACGGATGACTCGATGTCCCGTATGGTCGTGGAGGCCTACGACGGCAACGGCAAATTTATCGGCACCTCGGACACGGAGGCATCCGGTGGTACTCAGAACCTGCGTATCGACGAAACGACCGGCGACATCTACTTCACGTGGCCGGAGTACCGCGGCACCGACCTGGCTACTGACAAGAACGTGAACTTTTCGGTAATCGCGAAGCCGCGTACAGTAGAGCAGCTTCAGGCTACCGGAGAAAACAACGATCTGTATGGCGAGCCAAAGGCGTTCGACAGCTCTAACTCGCTGACCCGTTACAACAAGGCGAACGTCATCGACTCCAAGGCGTTCTCCCTGGACGACACCGAATACCACAATCCGCAGTACGACAAGACTGATGCCTCGATTATTTCAGGTGTAGATAGCCCAACAGGCCCGCTGGCTACCGAGCCGCAAAAGGTCACCTTCACTCAGACCGCTGACTTGATCAAGGAGCTGGCAAAGAAAAAGACCGAGGGCGGCTTTGAGGCGAAGCTAGAGCTGGACGAGAAGTACGTCTACGAGGGCTGGACCGTTGAGATGGACGGTGACTACAACGTCACCGTCACTGCTCCAGAGAACCCGAAACCGGGTGCTTTCGCGCAGCCGAAGATCACGGTGGAGTACTCTAACGGCTCCACTGACGTGCTACAGCTTATGGTAGTTGTTGATCCGAACAACACTCAGGTGACCGACCTGGTACGCCCGGGCCTGTCCAAAGGCAAACTCAACCAGGAAATCACGTCCCAGGTGGGCACTAGGTCCATCATGAAGGGCCACAAGCCTGTTCACCCAGCCAAGTTCGAAATCGACGAGTCCACTGTTCCTGCTGGCTGGACCGTCACAGTTGATGAGACCGGCAAGGTCACCGCGAAGGCAGATGACACCGTTGCACCGGGTACGATCATCACCCCGAAGGTGAAGGCCACCTACCCGGACCAGACCACGGATGATATCGAGGTTCAGTTCCAGGCGATCGCAGACATCAAGATCCCGAACTATGACACGGTTACGGGGCAGCCAAACGCGAGTGTCAGCCTTATTCCGGAAATCCCGGAGCGCGGTCTGAGTGGTAACACGTCAGACGAGGCGCCGCAGCGCTACACCTTCGAAGACGGCACGAACAAAACCACTCTTACCAGCAAGGACGGTAAGACATGGACCGTTTACGTCGACGAGAAGACTGGCGAGATCACAACCACGATTCCGAAGGGAGCGCAGGAAGGCGACATCCTGAACGTTCCCGTCCAGGCCCACTACAGTGAGGAAGGCAAGCAGAAGCCGCAGACGGTTATAGGCACTGTCGTCGTCATCAAGGGTGACTTGAAAGCGTCATACGACGTCCAGGTGACCGGGCCGAATCAGGCCGTCGACCACCATGTTGATGGCGCTCCAGACGGCTCCACGTTCTCGTTCGGCTACACGGACGGCAAGCCCGTGCTGACGCAGACCACTGACAACGGCTGGAAGTACACTATCGATCCAAAGACTGGCGTTGTGTCTTCCACACCACCGGCTAACGCGAAGCCGGGTGACAAGAACACCGTTACTGTCAAGGTGAATGCGCCTGGCGGTCTGACCACCGAGGTTCCTGTAACTACAGTGGTGAAGTTGATGAACAACTGGGAGTCGAACCCGGTTATCCCGCCGAAGACGGTGTACCCCGGCGACACGGTGACATCGCCCCTGGCAATCGAAAAGCCGGAAGGCATCAAGGTTGCTGAGAACAAGCCTTACGAGATTGCTCCGTTACCGGAGCACATCACTCCGACCGGCGACACGAATGAGTTTGGCAACCCGACCTACACGCTGAAGACTGATAACGGCGACTGGATCGTTAGCCTGGATAAAGATGGCCACGTCATCTCCACCGCGCCTAAGACCGCGAAGCCGGGCGACCAGGTTAAGGTTCCCGTAACCGTGACCTATGAGGACGGTTCTAAGGACGCCACCTCCGCTGTGGTCAACGTCGTTAAGGCTCCGGAGCGCGAAGTCCCGTTCGAGGTCGAATACAAGTTCGATTCTTCTATCCCTGCCGGTGAGTACAAGGTTGAAACCAAGGGCGAGCCTGGCAAGGAAAAGATGACGAAGGACGGCGAGTGGGAGCGTACCCAGGAACCCAAGAATGAGGTTGTCCTGGTCGGTACCAAGCCGGCTGAGAGCGCTAAGGACGTGACCTGGACGGTTCCGATCCCGTACCCAACCGAGGTTCGCGAAAACCCGGATCTAGCCCCTGGTGAGACAAGGGTTGTCCAGGAAGGTGAGAACGGCGAGAAGACCTACACCGCTAAGTTCACCGCTAAGGGTTCCGAGGCTCAGGTTGCAGAGGAAGAAACCACTAAGGAGCCGAAGCCTCGTATCGTCGAGTACGGTCCACGCTTGGGTGCTAGCGAACTGGTCACCACGGTGAAGAAGCCTGTCCCGTTTGAGACTGAAGTTGTCTTCGACGACACTCTGGCAGCTGGTGAACAGAACGTTGACCAGGAAGGAAAGCTTGGCGAGGACACCGTAACCTCGACGCAGAAGCTTGTTGATGGAAAGCCGAACGGCGATCCAGTGGTCGACACCAAACGCACTGCAGAGCCGGTCAAGCAGATCATTCGCGTTGGCACCAAGACCACCGGTACCAACACCGAAACGGCTGAGTCTGAGGTTCCATTCGGCGTGAAGATCGAGTTTGATCCGAACATGCCTGCGGGTACCTCTGAGACGGTTACCGAGGGTAAGCCTGGTAAGAAGAAGGTCACGATCGAACGTGAAATCGTCAACTCTATTCCGGGTGATCCGAAGATCTCCGAGGAGATCACTGAGAAGCCTGTAGACCAGGTGATCAAGGTCGGCACCAAGCCGTCTGAGGCATCTGAGAAGGTTACGTGGACTGCCCAGGTTCCATTCGAGGTTGAGACTCGTCCGAACCCGGAGTTGAAGCCAGGTGAGATCAAGGTCGTCCAAAAGGGCGTCCCGGGTGAAAAGACCTACACGGCTGACTTCGCCGCGAAGGGTGATCAGGCAACGGTTACGCCTGAAGAGAAGCAGACTAAGGATCCGGTCAATGAGATCATTGAGTACGGTCCGAAGGCTGAAGACACCTCTGTGGTGACCAAGGTTGAGAAGCCTGTTCCGTTCGAAACCGAGATCGTCTTCGATGACACCTTGGAAAAGGGCAAGCAGGTTGTTGACCAGCAGGGTGAGCTTGGTACCGAGGTTGTGACCTCGACTCAGAAGATCAAGGACGGCAAGCCAGACGGCGACCCGACCGTGACCACTGATCGTACCAAGGAGCCGAAGAAGCAGATCATTCGCGTTGGCACCAAGACCACCGGTACCAAGACCTCCGAATACGAGGTAGACGTGCCATTTGAGACTGAGATTCAGTTTGATGACACGATGGATGCTGGCAAGCAGGAAACCGTGCAGGAAGGTGTTCTTGGCAAGGACAAGGTAACCACTACCCAGACCATTGAGAACTCGCAGGTTGTGGACACCAAGACCGAAACCAAGCGCGTGGCGGAGCCGGTCAAGAAGATCATCAAGGTCGGCACCAAGGGCAAGCCTGCCTCAACCACGGTTGAGTGGACGGAAAAGACTCCGTTCGAGGTCGAGGTGCGTGTCAATCCTGAACTGAAGCCTGGTGAAACCAAGGTTGTTCAGGAAGGCGAGCAGGGCGAGATCAAGCACACCGTCACGGTGAATGTTGAGAACGGGGAGGTCTCCAAGGAGAATTCCTCCGAGAAGATCAGCGATCCGGTTAAGCACATCGTTGAGGTTGGCCCTTCCAAGACTCAGACAACGTTGACGGACAAGCACACGGAGAAAACTCCGTATGACACTGTGATTGAGTTCGATCCGAACCTCGAAGTTGGCAAGATCGTTGAGGACCAGCCAGGTGCCTACGGTGAAAAGGAAATCACCAAGACTTGGCAGCTCGAGAATGGCGAGCCAGTAGGCGATCCGGAAACATCCGAGAAGGTCATCAAGGAACCGCAGCCACGCAAGGTGCGCGTAGGTGCCAAGTGCAACTGCGAGGATCCGACGGAATCTACTGAGCCGACCGAGCCAACGGATCCAACTGAGCCAACGGAGCCGGGTGAGCCGACTGATCCTACCGATCCGACGGACCCAACAGATCCAGCTAACCCGTCTGACCCGACGGATCCAACGGATCCTACCGATCCGACGGAGCCGACGCAGCCGGGTGAGCCGACTGATCCTACCGATCCGACCGAGCCAACGGACCCGGCAAACCCGTCCGATCCAACGGATCCGACGCAGCCAGGTGAGACAACTCCGGGCACGACGTCCAGCGATAAGCCGAGTACTCCGGGCGCTGAAACTGACCCCAGCAAGTCTGCTAAATCGGGCGCT
>PNHW01000002.1:0-23330 GCA_002871995.1 Gleimia europaea | reverse complement strand
CCCGCCATATTTTTATTTTGCTCGTTACTTTCCGCGGCCAGGCCCATGCCTAGTAGCGCAAGAAGGTAACCAAGCTACTGCAGGTTCTCCACAACTTGCTTGACCATGGCTTCCAGCTCGGTCGTGTCCGTAGAGCGAATACCCGAGCCAACCAAAATCACATCATCACCATGCGTCGCATAGGCCGTGTACAACATTGCTGTACCAGCTGATGTCACCATCGTCATGATCTCCCCATGAGTGTCCACGCCAGGAACATCCACCGGGAATGATGCGAGCGAGATGCCAAGATTCGTTTCCTCATCCGCCATCGTCATTGACGGACAGTTTTGCACCAACTCGCGGTTCTCCTCCAGATCAACCTTGCTGGCACCGCCCGGCCAAATCTGTGCAGTCATACTGAGGTTTTCAATGTAGCCCTGCGCAAACACAGCCTTAGATGCATCAGCCGTCAATGCGTCCAAACGTCCCATGTTGGCCTTAAACAGATCTCCACACTTGGAAGGCTCGTAAACAACGCCCTCCTGGTTAGCGGCAAGCATTTCGCCAGACCAGTTCTCTTCCAACTGTTCACGAGTCCCCAGCTCCAACGGCTCCCCATGATAAGTGAGGCCGTTTAGAGCCGCCGCATACTCGGCCTCGCTCTTGGCGCCTGGTGTCTGGGCGGTTGCTGAGGTCGCGGTTGTAGCCGCCTGCGTGGAGGATGCCTCGGAAGGCTGCGCATCGGTGTCTCCACCGCTACACGCTGACAGGGCAAGTACCGCAACTCCAACAGCTACAGAGGTCTTCAAAAGCGCGTGTCTACCAGTTGAACGAGTCATTCCTGGCTCCTATCGTCAAAATCGGTTCAACATTTCTTTCGGTTCTCTGCTTGAAGCTTGCATTAGTTTCCAGAAAACCAGGTAACGCTATCCTTACGCGAATGCCCGTGGCAGGCACCTTGAGGACGCCAAAACTGAATTAAGCACGAAAAATTCGCACCCCGTTGCGTGCTCGTTAGTGAAATGTTTACCTAAGCCCCTGCCGTCAAATCCCAGTTCACAGGCGTAGCGCCCATTTGGATCAGCTGCTCATTTGCTCGCGAAAATGGTCTGGACCCGAAGAACCCTCGGCGGGCTGACAGGGGAGAGGGGTGTGCAGATTCAATCACCGGCGTGTTCCCCAGCAGAGGCTTTACCGACCTCGCATCGCGTCCCCACAAAATAGCCACCAACGGCAGGTCGCGAGCTACCAGGGCGCGAATAGCGGCCTCGGTTACGGCCTCCCAACCCCGGCCCCTGTGTGAACCCGGGGCGCCCGGACGCACTGTGAGTACGCGATTCATCAAACACACACCTTCGCGCGCCCACGGGGTTAAATCTCCCGACGTTGGCACCGGCACACCCAAATCCTCATGCAACTCGTTGAAAATATTTACTAGCGAGCGCGGCGGAGCCACTCCCGGGCGCACCGAAAACGACAGACCCATTGCATGCCCTGGCGTGGGGTAGGGGTCCTGCCCAATAATGAGCACCTTCACGTCCTCAAACGGGTACGTGAACGCTCGCAACACGTCCGTGCCTGCCGGCAGGTAGCCGTTACCCAGGCGGTTCTCCTCACGCAGCATGTTGCCAAGCCGGTGAATCTCCGGCTCCAGTGGGCCCAAAGCCTGGGCCCACCCCTCGTCAATCAAATCGGATAAAGGCAAAGCAGTCACGCCCTCATCCTACGCGGCAACGCCGCACCCAATCAGCCAATATCGGCGTGGATGAGCAGATGAAAGTAGAAAACCGGTACGCTGAAACCGTGAGTTTGCATCAATATCCTGAAGACGAATTCGACCAGGCAGGCGCCGAAGGCCCCGTGGGCCTGTTCCGCGAGAAGCCATCTCGCTGGAAAACCGTGCTGCCCTTCCTGCTCGTTCTAATCATCGTCCCCGTGCTCGCATGGGGCGCGGTGTCATTCATCACCAGTCGCAGCGACAATCAAACGGCTGAAACGCAGTCGACCACAGTCGCAACGCAGGCGCCCACCGAAACCACGGAAGCGCCCACCAATGCCGAGGCCACCACGGAAGCTACCACGCAAAAGCCAACGGAAGAGCCCACCGAGACCGAACCTGCCGTCTCTAAAGACGTCGCCATTCAAATCCTCAACGGCACGCGGATCAATGGTCTAGCTGCCGAGGCCGTCGGCAAACTGCAGGCGGACGGATACCAGTACGTGAGTGCTTCCAACGCTTCGGGCTGGCTCACTGAAGCCACCACCATCTACTACGCGCCCGGAACGCGCGCGGGAGCTGAAGCGATTGGTGAAATCCTCGGCATTAGCAACCTCTCTGAGAACAGCACGGATCTGGGTAACTCCGACTACGTGATAGTTCTAAAGGGCGACTACTAAAACTTCCCGTAACTCCCCGCGTTGCGCGAGGTCCGCGTGGCGCGGGAGTCCAAAATGCAAACTCGCAAAGGCGGCCAGACTTGAGTCTGGTCGCCTCAACTTTTTGAGCTATTAGCTGACTCGTCTTGCACTCTGCTCGTTAGAGTGCCAAAATGCTTATTAGCACTCACAAGCGTTGAGTGATAAAGCAAGGGTTACCGGGTGAGGCCACCATTTGCGAGACAGAAACGCAAACCCGGCTGGCCGTCCGTCGCGGGCACCTCGTAGCCAACAACCGCTACAGCGGAGGAAAAACATGTCCAAGTTGATTGCGTTTGACGAGGAAGCACGCCGCGCCATGGAGCGCGGGCTTAACACCCTCGCCGACACCGTAAAGGTAACGCTAGGCCCCAAGGGCCGTAACGTCGTCCTCGATAAGAAGTGGGGCGCCCCCACCATCACGAAGGACGGTGTTTCTGTTGCAAAGGAAGTTGAGCTAGAGGATCCGCTCGAAAAGATCGGCGCCGAGCTCGTCAAGGAAGTTGCAAAGAAGACCGACGACGTCGCGGGTGACGGCACCACCACCGCAACCGTTTTGGCCCAGGCACTCGTAGGTGAGGGCCTACGCAACGTTGCCGCAGGTGCAAACCCGATCGCTCTTAAGCGCGGCATCGACACCGCCGTTGCGAAGGTAGTGGAGAACCTCCACGCCGACGCGAAGGAAATCGAAACCGTAGACCAGATCGCAGCAACCGCATCCATCTCGGCAAATGATGCTGAGATTGGCCGCCTTATCGCGCAGGCCATGGACAAGGTTGGCCGTGAAGGCGTTATCACGGTTGAAGAGACCAACTCGTTCGAAACTACCCTCGAAACCACTGAGGGCATGCGCTTCGAAAAGGGCTTCCTCTCCCCGTACTTCGTAACCGACGCGGAGCGTCAGGAAGCCGTGTTCGAGGACGCCTACGTTCTGCTCGTTGAAGGCAAGATCTCTAACGTTAAGGACCTGCTCCCGCTGCTGGAGAAGGTCATGCAGGCGGGTAAGCCGCTACTGATCATCGCTGACGACGTTGAGGGCGAGGCTCTTGCAACCCTCGTTGTGAACAAGATCCGCGGCCTGTTCAAGTCCGTTGCTGTTAAGGCCCCGGGCTTTGGCGACCGTCGCAAGGCCATGCTGCAGGATATGGCTATCCTGACCGGAGGCCAGGTCATTTCGGAAACCGTTGGTCTTTCGCTTGAAACCGCTGATCTCGACGTCCTGGGCCAGGCTCGCAAGATCGTTGTCACCAAGGATGAAACCACGATCGTTGAGGGCGCAGGCACCAAGGAGGCCATTGACGGCCGCGTTGCGCAGATTCGCGCTGAGATCAAGAACTCGGATTCCGAGTACGACAAGGAGAAGCTCAACGAGCGCCTTGCCAAGCTCGCTGGTGGCGTAGCCGTCATCAAGTCCGGTGCTGCAACCGAGGTTGAGCTGAAGGAGCGTAAGCACCGCATTGAGGATGCTGTGCGCAACGCGAAGGCGGCTGCAGAAGAAGGCATCGTCGCCGGTGGTGGCGTGGCCCTCATTCAGGCCGCTCAGAAGCTTGCCGATCTTGACCTCGAAGGCGATGAGCTCACCGGCGCGAACATCGTTCGCGTAGCGGTTGAAGCGCCGCTCAAGCAGATCTCGGTAAACGCAGGCCTAGAAGGCGGCGTAGTTGTAGACAAGGTCAAGCACCTGCCCGCAGGTGAAGGCCTCAACGCTGCAACCGGTGAATACGAAGACATGCTCAAGGCCGGCATCGCCGACCCGGTAAAGGTAACCCGCTCTGCACTGCAGAACGCGGCATCCATCGCCGGCATGTTCCTCACCACCGAGGCAATCGTGGCTGACAAGCCCGAGCCGCCGGCACCGGCCGCTCCGGGTGCCGACGAAATGGCTGGCATGTACTAAACCAGCAATAGGCGAGCTGTGGGCGCGGGTTTCCCGCGCCCACAGTCATACCCACCCGTATTCTTTGCCTCAAAGCAGGGCCGTTGCGAATCCGGGTGGGTTTCGTTTATCTACCTTGCGAATAAGGCGGCCGCGCCGGCCTCGGCATCCGAATACGTGCTTGCTGCTGCGGCAAGTTGAATCCCGATCTCATCCAGAGACTGCTCAACAATCACCTGCGTTGAACGCCAACTTTGCGCCGCCGCCTCAAACTGGGCTGACGCCGCGCCAGACCAAGACCCCTGCAGCGCATCCAAATGCCCCATCATTGCCTGCACCTGAGCGCGGATCGTCTCTGCGCTTGCACGCACCATTGCCGAAGCCTGCGCCACCTGCGCCGGATCCACATGAAAAACCGTCATCGCCATTCCTTTCTTATCAGCCGGCCATGCAACGCCATCGTCGCAGGGCGCTGGAAAGGCATGCGCGGCGCGCCGCTTTGGGTGTGGGCAGGCGAAGGCCAAGCCGGGGTGTGGAAGAAACTGCGTGGAAGGAACTGGGCGCGTGGCAGATACGGGCTACTGGTCTCGATCCGAAAGCCGCTGGCGAAGCCTGCTTATGTCCTCGCGTTTTTCCTGAATGCGCTCGCGGAGCTTACCCCCGTCCGCAACGGTCTTGTCGAGCCGCTCGCGCAAGCGGCTGGCATCCTCAGCGGTGAACGCGTCCTCGTGGACTTGCTCGGCCCGCGTGCGTGCAAGGCGAGCCAGCTCTTTTGCAGACAGCCTGCGTACACTGCGTTGCACGGGACGGGCAATCACATCCGGTTCATCCTCCAAGGACGAAGCCCCGTCATCTTCTAGAGACGATGCATCGTCTTGTTCAGGCTCCGGTGCATCTTCCACCGGGGGAGTAGCTTCGGGACGCTCCGCGCTGATCTCTTCCTCAAAATCGTCTTTGCGCATAATGATCGGGTCATTCTTCGCCCCGATCTTCTTAATTATCATCGTGGAGGTCGTAGTGAGCGGGTTAAACTCCTGCTCAGGCTGATCCTCAAAACACGCATTTGGATCAGCCTGAGCGATCAGCGTGTCAAGATTAGCCAGCTCGGCTTCAAGATTTTGCCGCGCAGAAACCTCCCAGGCTGCTCCTCCCGGTGATAGATAAATCTGCGGGCGAGAAAGCATAGAGCTCACAAAGCGGCGCCTTGCATTCCAAAACTGCAGGTCCGACAAGTTAGGGAACTCCTGGCGAAGCAGGCCGCGATACTGCTTGTATTCCTGCGGAGTTGCAGACAGGTCGCGTTGCGTCGCATCTAGCAAGGTCGTCGCATCCACGTCCTCAGCGGGCGCGCGGTGGGTAACCACCACGCGGATCAGCTCACAAACTCGCTTACAAACTGCAGGCGAGAATCCAAGCCGCGTCAAAGAATCCGAGATCCGGTGCGAACATGACGCCTTAAACTCAGCCGAATCCACAGTGTCGCACTTGACGACTTCGGGCGGAACCAAACCCGCATACCAAGCCGCAATCTGTAGCAGCTCCGGGGTGTGAGCGGCGGCCGCTAACTGATCAAACGCGGCAATCACGCGGCTCAGATAGGCAACATTGTGATACGGGCGATCCGCGGCCTGCCAAACTGCGAGCAGACCGTGCACCTCTTCATCGATCACCTGCTGCGAAGGCTCAACGCCGCACGCGAGCACCGCGCTCACAAACGTGCGTGGAAGCCACGGTGGAACCGGTGCGCTCGCAGGCAAATCCTGACCTATTTCAGCCACAGACCTATGCTAAGTCCATCGCGAGACATAGGCAAAGAAGCCCCTCTAAGAATCACTCGTCTTCGTGCGCTGCTACTGCGGTTTTGTGGTAGACGAAGCCGTCTTCTCTTGCTTCAAAGGAAGCACCAGACGAACCGTTAAGCCTCCACCTTCGGTCTTATCGAGTGTTGCCTGCCCCGAATGTAAAGCCAGAATCGAAGCAATAATGGACAGGCCAAGGCCAGAACCACCCGAAGCGCGCGAGCGGGACACATCCGTGCGGAAGAAACGCTCGAACACGCGGTCTCGGTCAGGCGCCGAAATGCCCGGCCCGTGGTCACGAACCTCCACGATCGCATTAACTTCTTGCTGGCCAATCGCAATCTCTACCGGAGAACCCTTAGGCGTGTACCGAATGATGTTGCCAATCAGGTTGGTGAATACCTGCGTGATCTGGTCCTTGTCAGCCTCAATAATGAGACTGCTAGGAGCAGGCTCGCCCTCGTTTATGCTAATCACGCTCACAACGCGCGACGCGTCCAACGCGCTCACGTCAAACAACGAATCGTGAGCCAGTTTTACGAGGTCAACCGGCTCCGGGTGAATTTCCGGCACCTCATCCAGCCGGGCCAGGGTCAACAGGTCTTCAACCAGCTTGCCCATGCGAACTGACTCGTTCTCGATGCGCTGCATGACCTCTGGAACGCGCTCATCTGGCACGCCACCCATGCGGTAGAGCTCGCCATAACCGCGCAAAGCGGAGAGGGGAGTGCGCAACTCGTGGGACGCGTCTGAAACGAAGCGACGCATGCGCTCTTCTGAACGCTGCTGCTGAGCAAACGAATTCTCAATCTGCGCAAGCATCACGTTCAAACTCTTCGCCAGCGAGCCAACCTCCGTCGATTCCGGCTCGGGGGCAACACGTTGAGTTAAATCGCCCTCAGCAATCTGTCCGGCCACGTACTCGATGCGGCGAAGCGGGAACAAAGACCTGCGAATCAAATAGTACGAGGCCATCGCGCCCACCACCACGATCAGCAAGCCAAGTAGAGAAAAGTATTGGGCCGAGTTCAGAATCGTCTCAGTTGTGTTAGCAAGGGGGAGTGCAACAGTGACCACTCCGTAAGGCTTATCGCCAACCGACACGGGCACGGCAACCGCACGCCAATACGAATCACGCTTCGAAGAGGGCACATTCACCGGCTTAGTCACCGCGTTAGGCGGCACAACCGAATCAAGCGCCAAAAGCGTCCCTGGATTTGGCATTCCGTAACGCTGCGACGTATCGGTAGCAATAGCCACCTGACTTACCCCATCGGTTGACGTAAACCGAATGTAATAGTTGGAAGGCACATCGGCCGGCACGCTGGCAATCACCGAACGAACGGTAGAGACGGCCAGCTGCTTACCCGTGCTCTCCAGCTCGCGGTCCACCTGGTTCACCAAATGCGCCTGCACGATGCCAACCATCACGGCTCCCGCAATCGTGAGGGCAACAGTGAGTAGCGAGGTGAACAAGATTACGAGTCTTGCTCTTAGGGTTGCCGAGAACCAAACCTCCCGCAGGGTCCTACGTGATTCGCACGACCTCATATTAGGCGTTCTCAGGCCTCAACATGTACCCAACGCCTCGGCGCGTATGGATCAAATCGCCAGAACTACCCGGAACGGCAAGCTTACGGCGCAGGTACGAAATATAAGATTCCACAATCGCGGCTTCGCCATCCCAGTCGTACTCCCACACGTGATCCAAAATCTGCATTTTTGACACCACGCGGCCCTCATTGATCATCAGGTAGCGCAAAAGCTTGAACTCGGTGGGGGATAGGTCAATCTCTTGACCCGCGCGCCGCACCTCGTGCGCGCCCTCATCCAGCTCCAGGTCCGCAATGCGAAGCACGTTGTCGTCATCGCCCGCCTTCGTTCGGCGCAAGATTGCGCGAATGCGAGCCACAACCTCCTCAAGACCAAACGGTTTTGTCACATAGTCATCGCCGCCAACCGTGAGGCCCTCGATCTTGTCATCCATCTGATCACGAGCCGTCAAGAACAGCACGGGAGTGCGTGAACCAGACTCGCGAAGACGCCTCGTCACCGTAAAACCATTCATATCTGGAAGCATCACGTCAAGCACGATCAGATCCGGATTTTCCGTAGTGGCCAAATGGAATGCGGACTTTCCATCCGAGGCTGTGAGCACCTCAAAACCGGCAAACCGCAACGATGACGCCAACAGATCAAGAATATTTGGCTCGTCATCAACCACCAGCAGACGCGCTTCTGCGCCCGTGTCATCCACACTCATCTTCAAACCCATTTCTCCATCACATACCTGTTGCCTTAAGAATATCTGAACAGCACATGTAAAAAGCCCCGCGAGCGTAGCCATGTAGCAACCAAAATGCCAGAACCTGTAACCTTGAACCTGAAAACGCTGCACGGCACAGACAGGTGAAACAGATGAGCGAAGCGCAAAATACAGGGCAACTACCTCAGGGAGTGTTCCCCTTCCAACCTCCCAAAACCCTCAGTGGCAACACCGAGGTGGTTGGTGAGAGCCCCTTCTTGCCCGCAGACGTGCAGTTCTACGGTGTTTCTCCTGCTCTCGTAAAAGTGCGGGTTGTAAGCCTGCTCATTACGTTTGCCATCATGGTTATTCCCGGCATCGTCATGGCCATTCTTTTAACTAAGTGGATCTGGCTTTACGTTCTGGCCGTCGTTGCCCTTTTCGCGTGGCTTTTGTGGCTTGTTCCCCGGCAGGTGCGCGCCATCGGATACGCAGAAGCCGAATCTGACCTGCTTATCCGCTCGGGAATCATGTGGAAACAACTAACCGTTGTGCCTTACGGACGCCTGCAATACGTAGACGTATCTGAGGGGCCCATCGCGCGCGCCTTCGGCATCGCTACAGTGCAGCTGCACACGGCCTCGGCATCCACGGACGCATCTATCACCGGTCTGTCCGCAAAAGAAGCAGCGCGCCTGCGCACGAGTCTTGCCGAGCGCGGCGAATCTGAACTGGCAGGACTCTAAATGGCAAAGGAACGCAAAGAAACTGCCGTTGAAAGCGGCGTTGCAGAATCCGAGTGGAGGTCGCTGCACCCCGTCACGCCCCTAGCGAAAACCTGGGCCGTATTCGCAGCCTTCTTCGCTTTTGTCTTCTACCAGTTTGCCGACGTGCTTAAAGAGCTCACCACGCTAGGTTTACTCGAAACCTACGGGCCGGCGGTGGTGTTCCTCGTGATCGCGGCAGGCATCCTCGTGATCGTCATCGCGGCAGGCATCTACTCTTGGATTGCCTGGCGGAAAATGGGATTCGCAATCACTCATGACGCCGTGTACTACCGCGAAGGAATCCTCTTTCGCAGTCAACGCCATGCGCGACTAGACCGAATTCAGGCTGTAAACATCACGCACCCGTTGATTGGCCGCATTCTTGGCTTGGGGCGTATAGATATTGAGGTTGCTGGCGGCACGGACTCTAACTTCCAGCTGGGACTACTTAAAACGCGGCAGTTAGAGGACGTTCGCCGCGAAGTGCTGTCCGAGTCGCGCACTGCGAAACTACGTAAAGCAGGGAAGCTAGATGCTGATACAGCAGCCGGTGTTCTCGGAAGCGAGGCCGGTGTAGTCTCGACCGCCTTGGAAAATGGTCAGGCAGGAATCGATCAGGCCCAAGGCCTTGGCGCGCCGGTAGACGATCTTGAGCAGATCATCTACAAGGTTCCGGCAGGCCGTCTTGCCGCGTCACTGGCGCTCAACATGGGGATTATCTTCTCTATTCTCGTGGGGTTGGCCATCGCCGCGGGTTCCATAATCGGCACTTTGGTTGAGGGCGCTTCTTTTGCCGCAATGATTCCCGTGCTTGTTGGTGGGTTCGCCTTGTTTGCCTACCCGTTCAACCAGTTTGCAAACAACTTCGGATTCACCGCATTTGTAACCCATGATGGTATTCGCGTCCGCTCAGGCCTTCTATCTACCCGCGCGCAAACCATTCCGGTGCAACGCATTCACGCAGTGACGGTTTCCCAGCCATTCTTCTGGCGCTTTTTTGGCTGGTACCGAGTCAAAATCGTGCAGGCCGGTTTCGCGGCGAACTCCCAAGACAAAGTGGAACACGACGTGCTGCTCCCCGTCGGTACGCGTGAAGAAATGCTCCAAGCCCTATGGATGGTCTACCCCGACCTTGGTGTTTCTAACCCAATTGAAACAATCATGTACGGCATTGAGGGCGAAGGTGAGATGCTTGGATTCAGCCAAAACCCGCAACGCTCACGCCTGTTCGACCCGCTGGTTTGGCGCCGCCGCTCAATCAAACTAACCGATGTGGCGATCCTGCTGCGCGACGGTTTCTTAACCCGATCATTCTCGGTCCTGACCTATGACCGCTTGCAGTCCACGCTAATCAGCCAAGGCCCGTGGGACCGCAAGAAAGACCTTGCTGGTATTCACTTCCACCTGGTTGAATCTGGTTTATACATTGAGCACCTGGACAGCGCGCTTGCATCCAGTCTCTACACTGAAATAACGCGCCGCGCCACCATCAGCCGCCAAAAGGAGAGCCAGGAAGCCTGGGCCGCTAGAGCCGTTCCCGGTGCCCGCCAGACTCACAGTGCTTACGAAAGCAGCGCGGCTGATGGCGAGCCGGGTAGCCTCGAGCAAAATGGGGGAGAGCATCAGTGAAAGCGGGGCGTTTTCGCGTAGGCGTTATTGGGGCTGGCCGGGTAGGGCCAGTGATTGGACGTGCCCTGCAACTCGTGGGCCACGAAATCATCGGCATCACCCGCTCCTCAAACTCGCAGCGCAACGATGCCGTTGAAGCGATCCTAGGCGCTACCGTAATTGAACCGGATGAAGCGTGCCAGGCGGAGCTAGTAGTCATAGCTATTCCCGACGACCAGATCAAACCTCTCGTGCAAGGCTTAGCGAAACTAGGTTGCTTCCGTCCCGGCCAAGTCGTTATGCACACGAGCGGCGTGCACGGCATAGACGTGCTCGAAGCCGCGCAAGCCGCTGGGGCCCTGCCCATCGCCCTGCACCCCGCGATGACATTTACCGGCACGAGCTTGGACGTTGAGCGCCTGCAGATGTGCCCGGCGGCCATCACCGCAACCGCGGTTGCCCAACCCATCGCATCTGCCCTCGCGATGGAAATGGGTATGGAGCCGTGCGTGGTTGAAGAGGAAGACCGCACGCTCTACCACGCGGGCCTTACTCACGGCGCCAACCATCTCGTCACCCTTGTTAACGAGGCCCTTTCTATCCTTGAGGCCGCCGGCATCGAAAACCCTGAACTCTATATTCGCCCGCTCCTAAATGCCGCCTTAGATCGTGCGCTCTCCGAAGGCGTGCACGGCCTGACAGGGCCCGTACGCCGCGCGGACGCCGGCACCCTCAAAGATCACCAGAAGGCATTAACTGAGGCCGGTTTGGACTCGATCTTAGAGAGCTACAAGAATATGGCGCGCGCAACCGCTCACCTGGCCGGCGACAACCTGCTACTCAGCGAAAATCAGGTGCAAGCCGTCCTGCGGGCCCTAGGTGAGGGATAAAAGTGGCAAGTTGGCCACAAGTGGCCCTCCGGATTCGCGCCTAGCGCGCCCAAAGGAGCACAATAGTCGCAAAGGAGGCATCTTGGAACCACAAGTCGTAAAGACCCGCGAAGAACTACGAGCCGCACTAGCGAAACTGCCTGGAAGGCTCGGCCTGGTCATGACCATGGGCGCGCTACACGACGGGCATCTCAGCCTCGTTAAAGAGGCCAAGAAACACGCTGACCACGTCATGGTCACGGTGTTTGTGAACCCCACTCAGTTCGCGCCCGGTGAAGACTTCGACAAGTATCCGCGCGACCTCGATGCTGACCTCAAAGCAGTTGCGAAAGTGGGCGCGGACCTAGTGTTTGCGCCGGCCGCTAACGAAATGTATCCGGGTGAAGCCGCCGTCACTATCAACCCGGGTCCCACCGCAACGGTTCTGGAAGGTAAAACGCGGCCCACACATTTTGCGGGCGTACTGCTGGTAGTGCACAAAATGTTCAACCTCACCGGTGCGGATGTTGCCGTATTCGGTCAAAAGGATGCACAGCAGCTGGCACTCATTCGCCAGATGGTTCGCGACCTCGACATGCCCATCCAAATCGTTGGCGCGCCCATCGTGCGCGGGGAGGACGGCCTAGCCCTTTCCTCGCGCAACGCCTACCTCTCCGATGTGGAGCACCAGCAGGCGCTGGCCCTCAGCGGCGCCCTCAAAGCCGGCAAACAAGCCAGTAACAGTGGGGCGAGCGCAAGCCAAATCAAGCAGGCTGCCCGCTCTGTCCTCGAAAACGTGGGCGTAAGAATCGACTATGTAGAGCTGGTTGACCCAACCACCTTCCAATCTGTAGAGGCTGGGGAAGTCGTGCTGGCCCTCGCCGCTTACGTTGGAAACACGCGCCTGATTGACAACGCGATCTTGAAGATTGGGGAGGCCTCTAATGGCTAACGAAATCTATCGCACGCTAATGAGCGGCAAGATTCACCGTGCCACCGTGACGGGCGCGGACCTCAACTACGTTGGATCCATCACCGTCGACAAAACCCTGTTGGAAGCAGCCGGGATACTTGAAGGCGAACGCGTTGACATTGTGAATGTGACCAACGGAAACCGCCTTTCCACCTACACCATTAATGGCGAGGCCGGATCGGGAATCATCCAGCTAAACGGCGCCGCCGCGCACCTGACCGACCCCGGCGACATCGTCATCATCATCGCTTACCAGTCCGTGCCCGAATCCATGGCACGCGGCTTCAAAGGCAAGGTTGTGTTGGTCGACAAAGACAACCGGATCATCAACCTCGGGTCAGACCCCGCGGGTGTGCCCACCGGCCTTGAAAACGCTTCCGGTGGGGAAGGTCCGCTCGCGGCCCCAAACCGCGGCTAACCAGCCTGCTCTGAAACGTAGATAAGTCGTCCGCCCTAGTAGCGCTCGACGCCCTTCTAGCTTGGGCGTTCGCGAGTGCGTGGAACGTGATATTAGCCCACTATTTCCCGCATGTAGCGCCCCTTTAGTACGATGGGGGGCGTGGAAAAGAACAACGAGTCGTCTGAAATTCAAGAAGCCCCCGAGCAGTTTCGTGTTCGCGCCGAAAAACGTGCGCGCATGCTCGCAGAGGGAACCGATCCCTATCCGGTAGAACTGCCCATCACCAGCACCATCAAGAAGGTGCGTGAGGAGTTCGACCACCTCGAAATTGACGAGCAGTCACCCGCGCCCGTAGGCGTCGCTGGCCGCGTCATGTTTATTCGCGGCTCCGGTAAACTCCAGTTCGTTGTCATCCAAGATGGCGAGGGCAACCGCATTCAGGTGATGCTCTCCGCTAAAGAGGTGGGTAGCGACTCGCTAAAGGAATTCAAGGCAAACGTAGATCTTGGCGATCACCTGTTTGTGCACGGGCCGGCAATGCGTTCGCGCCGCGGCGAGCTTTCCATTTTCGCCCAGCCGAGTGAGGACGCTCCCGCGTGGCGCATCACCTCGAAGGCGCTACGTCCGCTGCCGAAGACGTTCACGACGGATGCCGGCGAAGAGATGAGCCTTTCGGAAGAGGCTCGTATCCGCCAGCGTCACCTCGACATGATTTTGCGTCCGGCTGCTCGCGAGATGGTTCGCACGCGCGCGGACGTTGTGTGGTCGCTACGTGACTACTTCCACTGCGAGGGATTCTTGGAGATCGAAACGCCGATGCTCCAAAACATTCACGGTGGTGCGGCCGCCCGCCCGTTCCAAACCCACATGAACGCCTACGACACGGAGCTTTACTTGCGTATTGCGCCGGAACTGTTCTTGAAGCGCGCAGTGGTTGGCGGCGTGGAAAAGGTTTTTGAAATCAATCGTAACTTCCGAAATGAGGGCGCGGACTCTTCGCACTCTCCGGAGTTCACCATGCTTGAAGCCTACGAGGCCTACGGCACGTACAACACGATGGCTGCCCGCACTCGTGACTTCATTCAGAAGGCCGCGCGGGACGTATTTGGTACCGAGAAGGTAACGCTTGCCGACGGCTCCGAGTACGACCTTTCTGGACAGTGGGATGAGATTTCGCTTTATGAGGTGGTATCGGAAGCCGTAAAGGAAGAAATCACGCCGGAAACCGAGCTTTCCCGCCTTGTGAAGCTGGCAGAGGAACGCGGAATTGCTGTTCCGGATCACGCTGTTGCGGGCAAGGTTGTGGAAGAGATCTTCGAGCACGAAGTTGGCGATCATTTGTGGGCACCGACGTTTGTGCGCGACTACCCGGTGGATACGTCCCCGCTGGTCCGCCAGCACCGCAGCCTGCCTGGCCGCGTGGAGAAGTGGGACCTGTACGTTCGCGGTTTTGAGCTAGCCACCGCCTACTCCGAGCTGGTTGACCCGGTTATTCAGCGTGAGCGCTTTGAAGCCCAAGCTCTTGCCGCGGCAAATGGGGATCCGGAAGCGATGGTTCTAGACGAAGACTTCCTGCAGGCCATGGAACAGGGCATGCCGCCCACGGGCGGTATGGGCATGGGCCTCGACCGCCTGCTGATGGCACTAACTGGTTACGGAATCCGCGAAACCATCACGTTCCCGCTAGTAAAGCGAATCGAGAACTGACTGTAAGTTAGCTCATACACAATCGGCATAACGTTTTCATTGGCCAGAGCACTACAATGCTTGGTATCAAAGCCAAGATGTTAGGCGAGCAGAAAGCTCGTAAGCAAAGACGCGTGCAAGCGCGAAGCGCAGGATTTTACCCGGCGCGAATGGCCCTGCTAGGGCTGGGCATAGCGATTTCGGTTGGAACCGTACTGCTAATGCTCCCCGTGGCAAGGTCTGGTGCTCCCATGTGGCCAGGAAACGTGCCGGTGGCAGTTGCCGGCCCCTCCATTGCAGGAGGGGCACCGCTGTCTGTGGCTCTATTCACCGCAACCTCGGCCACCTGTGTAACTGGTCTTATCGTGGTGGACACGGCCACATACTGGAGCACATTCGGCCACGCGGTGATCGCAATACTCATTGAGATCGGCGGGCTGGGGGCGATGACCTTCGCCGCCCTCCTCGCCGTATACGTAGCGCACCGCCTGAGTTTGAGCCAGCGCCTCGTGGTCGCTCAAATCACCGGCGCCCTCACAATGTCAGACATGCGTGGATTCGTGAAACGCATTGTGCGCATGGCCCTCATCGTGCAGCTAGTTTTCGCGATCCCGCTGGTAATCGACTTCTACGCGCGCTCCAAATCGCTGGGTGAAGCCTTGCAGTGGGGCACGTTCTTCTCAATTTCTGCGTTCAATAATGCCGGCTTCTCTTTGGAAACCGACAGTTTGATCCCGTTTGCTACAGACCCGTTCATAATCTTGCCAATCTCAATTCTGATTGTGATTGGAGGCCTCGGATTCCCGGTTCTGGCTGAAATTGTGCACGCATGCAAAACGAGGAGGAAGAGGAGATGGCCGTGGTCTCTTAACGCGCGCCTAGTGGTGCACGGAACTATTGGCCTCATTCTTACCGGTTGGCTACTTATCACGCTACTTGAGTGGAACAACCTTTCACAAACGGGCCAGTACAGCGTTGCAGATAGGCTTCTCATCACCCTGTTCACGGCAATCTCGCCGCGCACAGCCGGCTTCAACTCGATGGATATAGCGACGCAAAGTGACGTCACCTGGCTGGTCACCGACATTCTCATGTTTATTGGGGCAGGCCCGGCTGGAACCGCAGGTGGCGTGAAGATTACGACCATGCTGGTGCTCGTCTTTTTAGTTCTGACCGAAATTAGGGCAGGCCAGGCCGTGCAATTGTTTGGCTCGCGCATCGGCCGCTCCACTCAGCGTGCAGCGATTACGGTGCTGATGATTGCGTTTAGCCTAGTTGTAGGAGCTACCGCCATAATCATGGTGCTCACGCCCTGGGGAATGGATCCGGTGTTGTATGAAGTCATATCCGCGCTGAGCACGGTGGGCCTAACAACAGGGATCACTCCGCAGTTGCCTATTGCGGCGCAACTGATTATTTGCGCGCTCATGTTCTTTGGGCGAGTGGGGCCCGTGGCAGTTGCAACAGTCTTAACTATTCGACCCGATACGAAGCTTTATGAGCTTCCTAAGGAAAGGCCAATCATTGGTTAGTTTTTCATTCCTCCCGCGAGTTCGTGCAGGAGAAGCTGGCGATGTTGCCATCATCGGCCTGGGACGCTTTGGAACGGCAATGGGTGAGGAGCTCGTTGCATCTGGCGTGCAGGTGCTTGGAATAGACAAGGATACGGACGTAGTCCAGGCAATGAGGGGGCGTTTCACACAGGTGGTGAAAGCTGACGCGTCCAGTGTTGAGGCGCTACAGCAACTGGGCGTCGATGAGTTCCAAACTGCCGTGGTTGCAATCGGAGAGAACTTGGCATCCTCCATCCTCGTCGCATCCGCATTGTTGCAGCTGGATGGGCCAGAAATTTGGGCGAAGGCGGCAACTGCGCAACAGGCGGAGATCTTCCGGCAGCTGGGAATAAAACATGTTTTTGAGCCGGAGAAGAACATGGGGCAGAGGGCCGCACACCTGATTACGCGCAGGCTTTCAGACTTTTTTGACCTCGGAAATGGGTTTGCTCTGGCAACGGCTACTGTCCCCGAAAAAGTGGGCGGGAAACTGGTGAGCGAAACACGTTTCAGGTCCGGGCACGGAGTCACCTTGATTGGCATTCGGCAAGAGGATGGGACGTGGGAGCAGGTTTCGCCTGACACCAGGCTGGTTGCGGGGCAAACCGTTTTGGCCGCAGGCCCGTCCAACAACCTCGAGATCGCGTTTGCTTAATCCGCCGCTGGTTTTGAAACCTCGGGTAGGCGAGAAGCTGCAAACACTCCCGCAAAACCAACGAGTGCCAGGAAAATCAGTGCAGGCGAAGCACCCCACATTGTGAGCGCGCCTGAGACCAAACCCACTAGAAGTAAGATGATGCCCATGAGTGTGTTCGCGGCTCCCACGTACCGTGTCCGCACGTCCGACTCGGCCATGTCAACGATGTAGGTCTTGCGCGCCACTCGCACCAAAATATGAGCGAGGTTGAGGGCAAAGAACGAGGTCGGCAGGATCCACGTTAGGGCAGTTTGGGGCCCAAAATGAACTGCAGCGAGGGTGAGCAAAATGATTGCGGAGGCCGCCCCCGCTCCAATGGACATGGTGTTCTTTGAGGACTTGTCAGAAAATTTGCCGGAAATTCGCCCGCCAAGAAGTGCGGAAAGTCCGGACGCAACCAGGAACAGGCCAAGCCCTGTGATGTCGCTGCCCACCTCTTGCGAGAGCAGGACGATAAAAGCTGTTGAAAGCGCCGATACGAGCAGCAGTGAACGCACAATCACGAAGTTGCGGAAGTCCTTTTGGTCGCGGAACAGTTCCCAGGTGTCTTTCCACCACGCTTTGTCGAGGCCCCCTCCATCGGCATCCGGATCGATTGGCTCATCAATCTTGTTGAACACCAGGGCGGCCAGGAACCAGATGAGTCCGGAAAGCAGAATGAGAATTACGAGGGAGCTAGGCTTTTGTAACGCTGGCGTGAGGGAGATGCTAAGGCCAATCACGAGCGAGACGAGGCCGCCGATAGCGGCTGAGCGTCCGGTGATGAGTCCGCGTTTGCCCTTGTCCACGATCCGGCCCTGCACGTCCTTTGAAGCGATCGAGCAAAGGGAACGGAAAGTAGCGAAGACAGCGAGTAGTAGGAGGAAGGCGAGGCCAAGAGCTAAGCCTTCGAGGAACGCCGCGGCAACTGCCATGAGCAGGGCGGCTACGCCCTGGCCGATCGCTCCAATCACCCAGATGCTCTTGCGCCGCTTGTGTCCGATAACCCACGGGGTGAACGCGGCCTGAGGGAGCATGGAGAGGGATTCGCGCACGGGTACGAGCATGGCGATTGCAAAGCCGGGCGCTCCGCCGGCCTGCAGTATCCACGGCAAAACAGTTTTTGCGGCGATAACCTGGTCGCCAATATTTTGCAGGGCGTTCGCGCCAATGAACCTGTTTACGTTGGACCTTTCGGTCTTTTCATCTTCTGCCACGTGCCACCTTCCTCGCTCGGCTTCCACCTTATGAAACCTGGCTGAGGCCGGCTAATAAGGGTAACCAAAGTGAACCTGCCTAGCCGTGCGATGCCAGCGCGATTAGGCTGGTATTAAAACGGTTAGGAGAAATCCATGGATCTGCAAATCAGTGGGAAAGTTGCGTTCGTTGCGGCCTCGACGTCCGGGCTGGGTAGGGCGAGCACACTGGCGCTTGCTGCGGAAGGCGCGCATGTTTGCGTTACGGGCCGCACTGCAAAGGCTCGCGAGGAAGTTGTTAAGCAGATTCGCGAGGCCGGCGGAGTTGCACTAGAGGTGCCGCTAGATGTTGAGGATGCCACCTCCATTGAACAGGCCATCAGCACGTGCGAGCGCGAGCTGGGGCCGGTTAGCATCCTGGTGTTGAATGGGCCGGGGCCGAAGCCAGCTTCGCCCTCAACGATCACGAGTGAGGATGTTGCTGGAGCCGCTGCGCGTCTTATTGAACCGCACGTGCGCATGGTTAATCGGGTTTTGCCCGGAATGCGTGAGCGCGGTTGGGGCAGGATTATTGCAATCGGATCCACCGCGGTGGTTACCCCCTCTCAGCAGCTGGTGCTCTCAACTATTGGCCGCCAAGGGTTGGCGGGATACTTGAAGGCTCTGTCCCAAGAGGTGGGCGGGGATGGCGTCACGGTGAACATGGTTCATCCAGGCCGCATCTTGACGCCGCGTATCGACCAGCTTGACCAAGACGCCGCTACCCGCGAGGGCGTGAGCGCCGCAGATGTTCGCGAGCGGTTTGAACAGACCATTCCGGTGAAACGCCTGGGAGATCCGGCCGAGCTGGGCGCCGCGGTCGCGTTCCTCGCTTCGCAGCAGGCGGCTTACATTACGGGCACCGCTGTTCGCCTTGATGGGGGAGCAACGCCCGTCCTGTAGCGGGCTAAACTACCCGCACGTCGCTACAGTACTT
Organism: Gleimia europaea; assembly: GCA_002871995.1. Classification (GTDB taxonomy): domain Bacteria; phylum Actinomycetota; class Actinomycetes; order Actinomycetales; family Actinomycetaceae; genus Gleimia; species Gleimia europaea. The sequence continues at coordinate 4,309 of PNHW01000002.1, read as the reverse complement.
GCGCAGGTTCTCAACGTCCTTGGAAGATGCGCGAGTGGTGGTGAAAATGGTTGTGAACTCCTCGAGTGATGCGGTGCGTTGCCAGGCGGCGCGCGAGAACTTGTTGTGATCAAGCATCAACACCTTGCGGTGTGAAGCCCCCAGTATTGCCCGCTTCATGTTGACCACGAAGTCTTTCGGGTTGTAGATCGCGCCTGCCCAAACAGCGGCATCTGACATGAATGAGATGTCGGCGCGGAAGTCTTTAACCATCTCGGTAGCATGTGTTCCATAGAACGAGTCGGCCCAGTTCATGTAGTTGCCACCCAGCAGGATTAGCTGGATCGAGTGCACTTCGCTAAATTCGCGCGCCACATAAAGCGAGTTAGTGATGATGGTGAGTGACTTTATGTGTTTCAAGATCGGTATCAGGGGCACGTTGGTTGTGGAATCGTCGAGGATAATTACGTCGCCGGGTGAAACAAGTTTTGCTGCCGCATGTGCAAGGGTGCGCTTCTCGTCCAACTGACGTTTGGCCCGCACGGCTGCGGGAAGTTCGGCAGTGGACGGGGCGATCGCGCGCAAGAATCCTTTTGAACGGATGACGATTCCTTGATTTTCCAAGGTTTGCGCGTCTCGGTATGCGGTGGCGGTAGATACGTGGAGGGCGTTCGCAATCTGCTCGATGTGCAGTTCGCCCAGCTCAAAAAGTGTGTCGGTTATCCACTCGCGCCGGCTGGGTGGGTCTGACCAGTCGGATTTTGTGGGGGCCAGAGTAGGTTTTGCATCTGAAGGCATGCGACAATCCTTGCGAAAAATGATGTGACTTGACTTAAGAATATCTAAAATCTGAGCTGACTTTGCATTGTTTTCTCATTATTTTGAGAAAAACCGCAAATGTATTGATAAAAAACGGCTTTCATTCTACTCTGACTGTGGTGAGCGACACTGGGGTTGCTCGGTTTAGGGAGGAAAGCTGTGCAAGAAGTTGTTATCGGCGTGGATGGCGGCACTACAGCAGTAAAGGCTGTGGCATTTGATCTGCACGGAAAGATTTTGGCAACGCATCACGAGGCTGTTCCGGTTCAATACGGGGACAACGGTGAAGCTGAGCAGGACATGAATCAGATTTGGGAGGCTGTGGCCACCTGCTTGCGCGAAGTTGCAAGCGAGGTCAAGGACTCCAAGATTGTTGGTATCGGTCTTACCGGCCAGGGCGATGGCGCCTGGCTGATTGATGAGGCCGGCGAGCCGGTGCGTCCGGCCGCGAACTGGTTGGATGGACGCGCAGCAGAGCGTGTGAAGCAGTGGGACGAGGACGGCCGCGCTGCAAAGGTACTAGAGGTTACGGGTACAACTACGTTTGGCGGCCTGTTCCCGGTGCTGATCGAGGAGCTGGCGGCTACGCAGCCCGATGTGGTGGCCCGCGCAACTACGCATTTGAACTGTAAGGACTGGATCCGGTTTAAGCTCACCGGTGAGCGTTTAACCGACTACACGGAGGCCTCGCGCTCGTTCTTGGACGTGCGTACAACCGACGGGTTCAGCGCAGAACTTGCTAAAGATCTAGGTCTTGAGGAATACGCAAGGCTGCTCCCCGAGATTCACCGCGCGGACGGCAAGGCGGTGCCCCTCAGTGAAGAGGCGGCGCGTGAAACCGGTATTCCCGCGGGCACTCCGGTTGGCGTGGGCATGATCGACGTTGCGGTAACCGGCATGGGCCTGGGCGCCCTCGAAAATGGTGATTCGTGGCTGATTCTTGGCACCACCGCTTTTGTGGGAACGCTGTTGCCATCGGTTAGTGAGCGCCGCTCCGACCTGTCGATGGTGCTTGCTACTGGCAACGGCAAGCAGGTGCTCGAGTTCATGGCTCCCATGACGGGCACGCCCAACCTCGACTGGATTCGCAAGGTTTTGGGCCTGGAAGAAAATAGCTGGACCGAACTTGAAAAACTTGCCCGCATGTCGAAGCCGGGCGCTTCCGGCGTGGTGTACTTGCCCTACGCTTCACCCGGCGGCGAGCGCGCCCCCTTCCTCGACACCAACGCGTCGGCCTCGTGGGCGGGAATGTCGCTCACGTCCAGTACTGAAGACATTTTGCGTTCCGTGTACGAGGGTGTGGCGTTCTCTCTGGTCGAGTGCATTAACACACTGCAGATCCACTCTGACCTGGTGGTCTCTGGCGGCGGCTTCCGCTCCGACCTCATTTGCGAGATCCTGGCGGACGCCACCGGGCAGACAGTTGTGCGCCAAGACGCGCCCGAGGCTGGCGCTCGCGGAGCCGCAGTTTTGGCGCTGGTTTCCGCAGGCCGCTTTGACACTGTGGAGGAGGCATCGGAGGCTCTGCGCACCTCGCTAGAGACCTTCGAGCCGGACCCGGCAAAGTACGAGGCGTACAAGAAGTCGCATGAAGTATTCGTGAAGACGCGCCAGGCTCTGCAGCCGGTGTGGCCTGCAATGCGCGAGTTGCGTCGTAACAATGGTGAAAGGAGCGAGGCGTGAAAGTTCTACTCGCATCAGACCAGTTTTTAAGGGACGACATTTTGAAGGAGGCGCTACTGAAAGAGCTTCCCGACGCGGAAGTTTCTTCGATTGCCTCCACCTGGCCCGTGCCCCCATTCCATAACGTGGGTGAGGTTCGCGAGGCCCTCGGTGATGAGGACGAACTAATCGAAGCACTCCAAGGCGTTGACGTGGCGTTCTCGCACACCTTCCCGTTTACCGAAAAAGTGGTTTCTTCTTGCCCGGACTTGAAGATGATCACCATTTGCCGAGGGGGGCCAGTAAACGTAAACATTGATGCCGCAACCAAACACGGGGTGCTCGTCAGTTACGCACCGGGCCGCAACGCGGTAGCAACCGCGGAGCACACTGTCGCCCTGATTCTGGCTGCTGCTCGTCAGATCGCGCAGCGCCACATGGAGGTTGTGGGCGGCCAGTGGAGGTCGGACTACTACATCTTCGACAACGTGGGGCCCGAGATCGGATCTTCAACCGTTGGTGTCATTGGTTACGGCAACGTCGGTAGGCGAGTGGCCAACATTATTGCCGCATTCGGTGGCAAGGTGCTGGTTTACGATCCGTGGACCAAGGATCGCAGCGGGGCGGACAACATTGAGTTCGTAGACGATCTCGAGGACCTGCTGGGGGCCTCCAATATCGTCACGCTTCACGTGCGCGAATCAAAGGAAAATACGCGCATGATGAACGCGGAAAAGTTTGCCCTCATGCCGGAAAGCTCGATCTTCATCAATGCTGCCCGCGGAACGCTGGTTGATTACGACGACCTCGCGGATGCGCTTGATTCTGGTCACCTGTTTGCCGCGGCACTGGACTGCTTGCCAGAAGAGCCCATGCCTACAGACCACAGGCTGCTCAAGACGCCTGGAATCACGTTTACCCCGCACCTAGCGGGCGCTTCCAAGAATGCTTCCATTCTTGCCGCCAAGATCGGCGCGGCAGACATCGCCGCATTCGCTCGCGGTGAAACTCCCGCCCACGTTGCCAACCCGGATGTTCTCAGAAAGTAGGAAATCATGCTTCTAGAAGAAGTACGCAAAGAAATCGTTGAAACATGCCTGTTCATGCAGGCCGAGAAGCTCATTGTCGGCACCGCTGGCAATGTGTCTGTGCGCGTAGATGACCTCGTTGCCATCTCTCCCTCGGGCGTTCCTTATGAAGAAATGACCGCCGAGGACGTGGTGGTTACGGACATGGAGGGTAATATCGTAGATGGCAAGCTCAAGCCGTCCTCGGAACTGCCCCTTCACCTCAACATTTACAAGTCCACGGATGCGCTGGCTGTCACGCACAACCACGCTCCGGCTTCGACTGCGCTCGGCTTGGTGGTCGATGAAATCCCCACCTCGCACTACTACAGTGCGATGTTTGGCGGCCCGATCCGTGTGGCTCCCTACGCGGGCTTCGGCTCTGATGACTTGGCAATCAACGTAACCAAGGCACTTGAAGGTCGCACTGCAGCGCTCATGAAGAACCACGGCGCTATCACCATTGGCCCTAGCTTGAAGAAGGCCGTAAACGGTCTGCCGCTACTCGAATACATTTGCGAGATTCAGTTGCGCGCACTCTCAACGGGTCTGCCCGTGGCGCTGCTCTCTGAGAAGCAGATGCACGATGCGGGAGTTGGCATGGCCGACTACGGCAAGCAGCCCGCGCGCGACAAGGACTAGCCCGGCAAACTCAGGTGTAACCTAACGCCTAGTTGAAATAGGACGCGGCCCCGATTTGAACTGTCCCCCGGAAGTTGGACTGATTTATTCAGTTTTTCTTCCGGGGGATTTGTATGCATCCGAGATCTACGTTGACTCGT
>PNHW01000010.1 GCA_002871995.1 Gleimia europaea | reverse complement strand
GGGGGGGGGAGAGACTCCCAATAGATGATTGGGTTGATAGGCCAGGCGTGTAAGCATGGTAACGTGTTTAGCTTACTGGTACTAATAGTCAACAACTAAAAACAACCAAACAACATGACAAGCAGGAATCCTGTTTGCTCGTAACTACTATGCAAACCACTACCAACCCCACACACAACACCCCAAAGGTGAGTGTGTGTGCAGGCAAACACTGCTGGTAAACCATTTTGGTCGTTACTAGCGTGTTTTGCTGTGTTGGCAATAGTTTTGCGGTGGTCATAGCCACGGGGAAACGCCCAGAATCCCATTCCGAACCTGGAAGCTAAGCCCGTGAACGCCGATGGTACTGCACCCGGTAGGGTGTGGGAGAGTAGGAAACCACCGCTATCATTCTT
>PNHW01000001.1:769516-913125 GCA_002871995.1 Gleimia europaea | reverse complement strand
GTGTAGCCAGGAACTTCTACCTCAACAACCGTGTAAACGATCTCAGTCTTTTCACCATCAACCGTTACATACTTCGGCAGGTCCTTGAAGGTGCCCTTCCACTCGTTCTCAGCGGTCAGCTCCAAAGACTTATCCGTCTCCTTACCATCAGCCAACAGCTTGATAGTCACAGAGTCAGGACGGTCAGCCTCCGCATCACCAGACCACTGTTTTTCAACATCAATCGACGTGGGAGGTTCGTTAACTATCTCGACCTCGATGGTCTTATCTTCCTCGTTTTCCTTTGTCACTGCGCCGTGAGACATGTAGCCATCGACCTCGTGCTCGACGAAGGTCAGCTGGAGTCGCTCTCCTGTCGCGGCGTCAATGAGCGTGCGTGGATCTGGATAGTTGGTTCGTTCAGCCTTCCAACCGTTGTCTTCTGTGAGTTCGATGGTCTCCAGTGTCTTGTCACTAAGTTTCACGTCCACCAAAATGCTCTCGGGGCGATCCGCTGGATCATCATTAGCCCACTTCTTAACCAACTTCAGTTTCCACGGATCAGGATCGCCGAAGGTTAAAGTACCGTTGTTCGCGATGCCAGCTCCGGAAATACCAGTGCCGGTGGCCACGTTATTGGTGATCTTCACAGTCGCGAGAGTCTCTGCAATCGCCTTAGCATCCTTAGTTGGAACAGATTTGAAGGCAATGTTGTTTGAGACCGTCACATTTGGTTCGATTGGCGTGTTCTCTCCATCGGCGGAGTAGCGCGGAACCTTTCCCTCAGCAGACCAGTTACCGTGAATGCCGTAAATCGAACCGTCCTGGTACCAAGCGCGAGGACTTCCACCAAGCATGCGTTCGGTGACAACGACCGGTTTGCCTTCCTTTGGCTCATCAAATACGTGCTTGATAATGCTGGCGAAATCATCGCCGGCACCGGCGTTTTGCCCCTTGAAAACATTGGGTGCCACATTGTCAAAAATCGCCACGCCACGTGTTACGTGCATAACGGTTGAACCCGTGGGACAGTTCCACACACCGCCGCCCTGAGCACTCACAGGGTGATTGCCGGCTTGAATTAGAAAACCGGGCTCAATGACGTTGTCACGAATAAGACCGTTGTAAATCGTCACCTCGGCTTTGGTGTCGCTGTACATTGCTCCGCCACCCCAGAAGCCTTGCGAGGTGTTGTCGCTCAAAACTGCGGCGTGGATCACGGCTTTTGTGGTCCCACCGAAGGAGATGCCTCCACCAGACCTGGCAGCGCGGTTAGAAGTTATCTCGGCGCCGGCAATATCTACCTTTGCATCACCCTCTGTGTAGATCGCACCGCCGGAACCAGTGGATGCGTTCTCGGTAAACGTTGCGCCGCTGATGTTGAGCGTGCCTCCACTTTGATACAGGCCGCCGCCAACACCTTTATAATCCCCATTGTCGTTGCCTTGAACAGCAACGCCGCCTGATAGCGAAACGTCACTATTGACAAAGGCCAGTGCCGCTCCGTGTTCCGTGGTGTTCTCGTTCAAGGTGCCTCCAGTGATATTCACTGAGGCTCCCTCACCGTAAACTGCACCGCCTCGGCCATTGTATTTGGGGTGGCTGATAACATTTCCGGTTAACGTTCCATCCGCCATCTCGAAAGTTGGCTGTCCGCCGTCACGCGACCATAGGCCAATCGCGCCGCCGTAACGCAAACCGTTGTTACCACTTACCGTTCCACCCTCTACTCGAACAGTGCCGTTGTAGGCCGTGATTGGCGAGTAGTTTTCTTTTTCAACCCCTGCCGGGCGAAGTTCGCCGGACTCACCCGAAACGTTGTTGCCTGAGAACTCGGCGTCTCCACCGATCGTCAGAGTTCCTCCGTTAACAAAAATGACCGGGCCCGTTACGGCAGTGTCGCGGATCGCGCCGCCCACAAGACTCATATCTCCCGCGACGCTAAACTGCGCGTTGGTAAAAGTCGGGCCGGATAGGGTTAGCGCTCCACCCTCTTCGACCGTAAACAGTGGGGATCCATTTCCGTTGATCTTTCCACTACCCGTGAGGGTAACCTGCTTCCCCGCGGGCACAACCAGCGGCTGCGCTCCATCCTCCACAGTTATTTCTGATGCGATTGAGAGTTCTGTTGACTCTCCGTCACCAAGACCATTAACCGCAGCAATAACGTCGTCCCAGGAATTAATATCGGATGCCTGAGCTACTCCCGCAGACAATCCCACTGTTGCCAGCACTGTGGCCAGCAAAATTCCCAAAGACCGCACCCAACGGCCCATCATTTACTCCTCTCACAAGAGCGACCTCTGGTCTGCTAAACAACGGGCCAGATTACGCGCAACGTTACTTCGAGTCTTTCACATTTAGGACCCAATTCCCAAGCCCTTCGCAACCTTTTGGGTTAACAAATTGGGTTAACAAAATCTCTTATGTTGTCAGCCACTTTTCACGCTGCACGACACGCAAAATCGTATACGCCGATCATGCTCTGCGCGGACTCACGTTGCGCTTATTTGTCTACGTAAAGTTGCATCTTGTTTCTTCGCGATTCCTCTGACAGTATGGCTTTAGTCCTATAAGTTCCCCGGCCGTTTTCCGAGGCTCTTGTTGCACTCTAAAGAAAGTGGAAAAGTGAAAAGCATAAAGCGCTACAGGTTTCTCCCAGCCTTGTGGGCAGCATGTCTAACAGTATTTCTAGTGGTAATGGGCACTGGCCTTCCTCCGGTTGCCGAGGCCGCGCCAGAGTCCCCGGACCGGCAAGTTCTGAAGTGCTATGAAGAGGGACGCATTCTGTACTGCGAGCCGGACCATCTGGAAGAACTCATCGCGCAGGCGGGAACAACTCCGACCAGGATTGAGATTGGTAACGGTACCGAAACCCTGCTGACGAAGACTATTGTCATTCCCGCTGGCGCAGATATTGAGCTAGTGGACACAGACATAGTTGCGTGGTCATCAGGAACCAGGATCATTCGTGATGACGGCGATTTCACCGGAAGTCTGCTAAAGGTTGAGAAGGGCGCAAAGCTCACGCTCTCTGATGGCACCGGAAAAGGCGAGGGCATCACTATTGACTCGCGCGCACAATACGAAAATGTTGTAAAAGGATCGAGCTTCTCCCCCACCATCCTCGTGGAGGGCGAACTGGTGATGAACGCTGGCACCATTACGGGTGCACGCAAGATGAGTAGCGGCGGCGAGGGCGCAGTTACCGTCACGGGTAGGGATGCAAGGTTCACCCTAAACGACGGTAAGATTACCGACAATCAGCGAAAAGGCGGCCAGTTTGGTGCGGCGAACGTGGCATTGACTAACGGCGCCACAATGGTGATGAACGGCGGCGAGATCTCAAAGGGTCAATCCGACTACAGCCCATACGCATACGGTGAAGCTGGCGGCATCGGCGTCTTTAGTGGCGCACACCTAACTATCAACGGCGGCACGCTGACTGAAAACACGGGCTGGGCCGGCAATATCAATGTAAGCAATTGGCTAATGAATGAAGACAGCATTAAGCCCGGTGATGACACGTCAGACACTCGCTCAACACTAGTGTTCAACGACGGTGAGATCTCGAAGGGCAAAGCGGCCTTTGCCGGTGGCGGCATTGACATTTTCGGAAATGCTGACGTCACGATGAATGGTGGCACCATCGCAGACAACCAGGCGGCAAACGGCGGTGGCGTAAATGCTATGGATATGTATATTCAAGGCGACGCGCGCAGTTACAAAGAGATCGATTCGGACGGTAGCCGATGGACCAAAAAACACTTCGGCGAGGCTAAGCCTGAAGAGTGGACCAAGATTTCTCCTGCTCGGTTCGTCATGAACGGCGGTAGCGTGGTGCGCAACAGCGCTACTCGCACCGGCGGCGGCATAAACGTGATCTCGAACGCAGTGAACCTAAATGCTGGTTTGATTGAAGGAAATAGCGCGGACCAGCAGGGTGGCGGCATCTACGTCGCAACGAAGTCGTATACCGCTCACTTCATGGACACCCTCATCACCGAGAACAACACAACCAATGGAGATTTTGTTGCAGTCGGCGGAGGTATTTGGCTCTGCCCCACCGGTAGCATGCTGATACATGTAACGAACGGCGTAGCAGTTTTCGACAACGAGGCCTTAAAGACTGCTGCGGATCATCACTGGGGCGACGACGTTGCGCATGACGCCTATGGAGGCTCTACTTCCGCACGCATGCTTATCGATTCGCGCATGCTAGGTGGCGGTGAACCTACCCTCTACAAGGACGGCGGATACAACCAGCCTCGTTTCGATGCCGAGAATCCTGGTAAGAAGCAGGTATTCGACGGTGAGGAGAGGGAATCCGACGAAACCAGTGATTACCGAACCTCGCTTCACAATGCGGGCCTAAAGACGATCACTGATCAGAACGCGAAGGACAACGCGAAGTCCTGGGCAAGGTTGATCATCACGAAGAATCAGGCTCCACGTGGTGGCGGTATTGGCTCAAACGGTGGCCTTGAGTTTGGAACCCCCGAAACGACCGAGGTAAAAGTTTCCAAGGCGTGGAAGGACTCTGAGGGCAACAACCTTGACGAAGCGTCTAAGGTTGCAGTCAAGGTACAGCTGGTGGGAGCAGTTGGCGAGGAGAAGTTCAACGTTGGCCAGCCGGCAGAGCTGAATGCTGACAACGAGTGGACGCATACGTTCAAGGACCTGCCCAAGACCAAGACCATTGACGGCGAACAGGTGGAGATCGAGTACTCGGTTGAAGAGCTTTCAGTTGATGGCTTCACCTCTACGGTTTCAGGCGATGCGAAGGATGGTTTCACCATCACTAACGTGCAGAACCCGCCGACGGAGACCACTCCAGAGCCAACCCCCGAGACAACACCAACACCGGGGCCTACTCCAGAAACAACGCCAGGGCCTACCCCGCACAAGCCCGAGAAGCCGCGTGAGCCGATGCCGCACACAGGTGTTGAGATTGGCTCCGCTATTGCCCTCGCACTCGCCCTGCTTGGCGGCGGCGTAGTGCTAGTAAGGCGCAACCGGGCATAACACACCAAATGCGTAGCCCAATAAACCGGGTAGTGCATAGCCCGTAATAGTTTGGCCGGCCACTTCAAGTGAAGTGACCGGCCAAACTCGTTTAAGGAACGTTGCGCATAATCTTTGCTCTACTCCCGTACAGCGCAAAGCTCTGCGGGACCGTGACGGCTCACAATAGCAGCAAGCTCGCCTAAAGCGCGGCTAGACCGGCCTCGTAGGCAATCACAAACTCGCGAAGGTCTTGGGGAAGGTATTCGAGGGCGGTATCGGACATCAATCGCATTTGGGGGTCTACTCCCCCGTTGCGCTTGTAATACGCCCAGGCGATCGAACCGGTGATGGCCCCCATGGTGTCGGCGTCACCACCCAGCCAGATGGTGTTGCGGATTGCCTGCTCAAAGCTTTCCGATTCGAGGAATGCCTGGATCGCCTGCGGCACGGTTTTCTGGCAGGATTCGTAAAATCCGTAGGTGGGTTTGATTTGTTCGATGGTGAGGTCGAGGTCGTAGAAGTTTTCGCGAATGTGGCCTGCTATCTGTTGCTGTGTTTTACCTGTTTGCGCTAGGTAGATCGCGCCGGCTACAGCCTGCGCGCCTTTAATCCCTTCGGGATGATTGTGTGTGACTTCCGCACTGGCCTTCGCTAAACACAAAGCCTCATCAAGGCTGGTGGCAAGTTCTGCCGCTGCGCAAACCCGCATCGCACTACCGTTGCCCCACGAGTTGTAAGGCTCTGGATTCTCCTCACCTAGCCACATCCCAAAACTGCCGCCGTATGCGCCTTTCGGGTCTGGAAACCTCCGCCCCATCGTTTGCATGTGAGATACGAGGAGGCCGTGCAGGTTCTGCTCCGATCTGACTTGCTCATCGAGTGCTTGGTAGTCGTTGATGGCCATGGCAACCGCGATGGTCATCAAGGAGTCATCAGTGAAGTCCGCTGATTGGGGAAACAGCTCAAAGTCGTAGGTATCAACGGGTTGGAACTCATAGTCTGAGCCCACGATGTCACCAATAATCGCGCCAATCATTCTCTGCTCCCTGTTCAACTATCGTTGCCTCGGATAGGCATTCTGCATACAGCATCGGCAACTATCTTTCGCTTTGCAATCCACTTAAACCCAATTTTGCAAATTATGCAGTTTTTGCGAAGTAGCACGCGCGCAACCCATTGATGTTAAGGACTGAGTGAAAGGCGTGTATGAAGCTTTCCGGTCGAGTTGGATACAAATTGGCGGCACACTCGCGCTCGCGGCGGGAACGTGTGACAGTTCTATTTCTTTAGGGACGGCATTAAACCAGAAATCGCTTACCCGCAAGTTGAATCGACCTAGGCGGTTTTATAAACTCAGGATCGGATCCTAACCCAGTTCGGCTGGGCACCTTGAAAACTAAGGAGACAATTTGTCAGATCCAGCGGCTCTTGAAACCTCTTCAGGTATCGATCAACAGGGCATTGATCTCGTCCCAACAAATCGTCGACACGGAAAAGCTATCGACTTATTCTTCCTCTGGGCCGGCACAACCACGAACATCTTCACCGTCTCTTACGGCGCGCTACTGGTGATTCTTTTCGGCCTCAGTTTCTGGCAGGCTATCGCGGCGATTGTCGTCGGCAACCTAATCGCCTACCCGCTGCTGGCGCTGGCCTCGTTGCAGGGCCCCAAGACCGGCACGACCAACATGACGATCAGCCGCTCTAGCCTCGGTCCTCAAGGCGGACGAGCAAATGGCCTGTTCTCGTGGCTGATGTTGCTCGGCTTCGAAGCTGCCGGTCTGGTGCTCGTTTATTACGCGATTGCCGCGCTACTAGGCATTTTCGGCGTCGATATCTCGGGCGTTACGCAGGTCGTGCTCATCGTGGTGCTCGGCCTTATCCAAATGCTGCTGCCGCTGATCGGCTACAACTTCCTGATGGCAGCGCAGAAATTCGCCACGATCATTTTCGCCTGCGCGTTCGTAATCCTGGCAGTACTGATCCTGCCCAAGGTAAACATAGCGACGGGCGAGGTAGGCGCCGACATCAACGCGATGATCAGCGCGATCAGTCTAGTAGTGGTCTCCGGCGGCCTGAGTTGGGCATGCTCCGGCTCGAACTTCTCACGGTATTTGCCCAAAGAAACCAGCCCATTATCGGTTGGCACCTGGGCCGCGCTGGGCGGTTTCGTGCCGTACCTCTTGCTGCAGAGCCTAGGCGCCGCCATGGCTACGGTCGCAGTCGGCCCCGACGTTGACCTCTCCGACCCGCTAGCCGTTCCCGCGATCTTGCCTGCGGGGTTCTCTGTGCCGTTTCTGCTTCTAGTTGGCATCGGCCTGATGGTACAAAACGGCACCAACCTTTATTCGTCGTCACTTAACCTGCAGACCGCCGGCATCCCCGCAAAGCGCCCGGTGGTTGTCGTCACTGACTCGATCATTTGCATCTTGATCACTATCTTCGCAGTCGCCCAGTCGTCGTTCTACGCGCTGCTGAGCGCCTTCGTCGGCTCGCTGAGCATCTGGCTAGCACCTTGGATCACGATCTATCTCGTCGATTGGGTCATGAGACGCGGCAATTACGATCTCGCTGGCCTGATGAACGACAAGGGCGGGGTCTACTGGGGCGTCGGGGGCGTGAAACTGCCCGGATTCGTCTCGCTGATTGCCGGAATGATCGGTTCCGCGCTATTTGCCAACACCGGATATTTCATCGGCCCGATTGCAGCTGCGATCTCGCCGCAACACCCGGAATATGCCCCTGACTTGGCGATTCCCGCCGGGATAGTGGTCAGCGGCGTCCTGTTCATAGCACTCACAATCACCAATAAGAAGAAGAACTTAGGGATCGCGTGACCGCGCGCCCGTAAAACTAAGGAGTAAAAATGCCTAACCGGCGCGTAATGGATGTGGCCTACGGCAGGGCACATGCTGACAAGATCATCGAAAACGGCAAGCTGGTTAACGTCCTAACTGGCGAGATCTATCCAGCAGACGTGGCCATCGTGGACGGCCGTGTGGCTGCCGTCGGCGATGTGTCTGCGCAGAAGGGCCCCAATACCGAGATCATCGACGCCGAGGGCCGCTACCTGACCCCGGGTCTGATCGACGGTCACTTGCACATCGAGTGCTCGAAGCTCTCTGTGACGATGCTCGCCGACATGGTCGCACGTTATGGCACCACCTCGGTCATCTCCGGACTCGATCAGGTGTTGGTCGCCGCAGGCATTGACGGCGTCAAGGAGTTCCTGGCGGAGGCCGCCGACTCGTCGGTACACGTCTGGTGGGGAGCACCGGCTAAGGCGCCCTACACCATCCCCGAGTCCAACGTCGGTTATGCGTTCAAGGCCGAGGACCACAAGATAGCCCAGGAGATGCCCGAGTGCGTCGGCCTCTGGGAGACGGTTCAGGAGATGGTTGAGGACGGCGACGAGGACGTTCTGGCCGCGATGGACATGGCGGAGAAGAACCGACTGCACGCCTTCGGCTGCGCGCCTCTGGTGGACGCCCGCAGGGTGGCTGGATACGCCTCTTCCGGAGTCGTCCTATGTCACGAGTCTTACTCGCCTGAGGAAGAGCTGGAGAAGATGCGCAACGGCATCGACATCATCATCAGGGAGTCGACCGCGGCCCCGATGCTGCGCGAGAATATCAAGCTGGTCACCGAGATGGGCGCCCCGAGCGACCGTGTCGGTTTCTGCACCGACGACATAACCTCGAGCGATGTGCTTGGCCGTGGCCATCTTGACTACGTGGTTCGCCTGGCCATCGAGTGCGGCGTGACCCCGATGCAGGCAATTCAGATGGGTTCGATCAACACCGCCCGCATGTACAAGCTCGATCACAAGATCGGCTCGATCGCGCCCGGCCGCTTCGCCGACATCTTGTTCGTGGACGACCTGAATGACTTCCGACCCGCACGCGTGATGACCGCTGGCCGCATCGTCGCCGAGAACGGCAAGCCGGTCGTAGCTCCGGTGGCACCCGAGCGCACCTCGGTTGTCGCCGACACCTTCAAGCTGAAGGAAGTGGACGCAAGCCGAATCAAGGTCGAGGCCGAGGGCTCCAAGGCAGTCGTTCAGGCGATAGTGCTCAGCAAGGACGTGGCATTCCGCCGTCCCGGCGCGGAGATCGAGCTGGACATCATCGACGGCGTGGTTCAGCCCTGCATCGAAAAGGACGCAATCATGGTTGCCGTCGCCGAGCGCTACGGCAAGACCGACAACCTGCCGGTTGCCTTCATTAACGGTTTCGGTATCAAGAAGGGTGCGATTGCGACCTCCAACTCGCCAGATGACAACAACGTCGTGGTGGCCGGAACCAATGCGGCAGACATGGCCCTCGCCATCAACGAGGTGACTAGGCTTGGAGGTGGCCAGGTGGCTGTTGCCGATGGCGAGGTCATCGGCAGGCTGCCACTGCCGGTAGCCGGCATCGTAGCTGACATTCCAGCCGAGGAGATGGCCGCTGCCGAACAGGAGATGGATCGCATCGCCCGCGAGGAGTTGGGCAGCGACCTGCCGTCGCCGTTCGGCCAGCTGTTGTTCCTGTCGATCACCGCAATCCCGGAGTGGGCGATCACCGATCTGGGCCTGATCGACTGCGTCAAGTTCGTCGTCACCGATCCCGTAATTTCCAGCAACTAGGAGTCAAAGTGAAGATTTCACCCTTCGTTCAGAAACTGCCCAAGGTTGAGCTGCACCTACACATCGAGGGCACGCTCGAGCCGGAGCTGAAGTTCAAGCTCGCCGAGCGCAATGGCATCAAGCTCGCCGAGGAAACCCCCGAGCAGGTTCGCGAATCATACGATTTCGACGATCTGGCGTCCTTCCTGGCTGCGTACTACGACGGCATGAACGTGCTGCTGACCGCCGAGGATTTTTACGATCTAGCCATGGCATACCTGAGCAGGGCAGCCGAACAGAACGTGCGCTACGTGGAAATGTTCTTCGACCCCCAGGCGCACACCTGCCGTGGCGTCTCGTTCCACACCGTCATCCATGGCCTGCACCGCGCCCAGGTCGAGGCCGAGAAGAAGTTGGGCATCAAGTCGGCTCTGATCATGTGCTTCCTGCGCGACTTCCAGGCCGAGTACGCGATGGCCACGCTGACCCAGGCCCTGGATTACAAGCACTGGATCATCGGCGTCGGGCTGGACTCTGACGAGACTGGCAACGCGCCCGAGAAGTTCGCCGAGGTCTTCGCTCGCGCTCGCAAGGAGGGCTTCCTGCTGACCATGCACGCAGACGTCGACATTAAGAACTCGATCGAGCACATCCGCCAGCTGATCGAGGAGATCAAGGTTGACCGCATCGACCACGGCACTAACGTCAGCGAGAACCACGACTATGTGCAGTATCTGGTGGACAACAAGATCGGCCTGACCAGCTGCCCTATTTCCAACACCTGGGTTTCGGACGGCTCCAAGACTCAGCTGATCAAGCAGTTATCTGACAAGGGAGTTAAGATCTGCATCAATTCCGACGACCCTGCATACTTCGGCGGCTACATCGGCGAGAATCTGCAGCTAGTTGCCGATGAGTTGGACGCAGACGAGGACTTCCTCAAGCAGCTCTGCCTGAATGCGGTGGATATTTCGTGGGCCACCCCGACGCTCAAGCATCAGCTGCGGGAAGAGATTGCCGCCTGCTAAACCTTTCCAGCAACATAATTGGAGCCTTGGCTCCATGAAGCTGCTCCTCCGCACTTCAACTCGGAGGGGCAGCTTTTATATTTAGACGCCGTGGTCTCGCAGTACAGATCCTTGCCTTGTTCAAACGCTGCCAGAGTTAATGCTTCTCCGGCGAGCCAGACGATGACAAGGGCTTCAATCGCGAAGTAGTCAGCAACGATGAATCGGCATCCGGCGCTGGGGATGAACGCGGTGCGGATCAACTCAACTGCGAGAGCGTGTCGGGCACGGAGTCGTAGAGCAGTTCGAGCGCGTCGAGGTTGCGTTGCCGGGTGAGGGTGCGTGCCTGGTCGAGGTCAGGCAGATAGTTACGCGGTAGGTTCTGCACCTGGACGAGGCGTCCGGCGAATCGTCCGGTACGCCCCCGCGCCGTAGAACTGGATCAGACCCCGCGCACGCCCGTCTGTGCCTGCGCGTTGACTTTAAGCAGTATTCAAAAGGGTGTGGCCGGCCAAACTGCTTTAGTGCATGTTGCGCCCAATCTTTGGCCTACTCCCCCGTTATCCTTATGAAAGCGGCCTTTTGCGGCGTTAAAACTGGTTAGTGGTATCGGGAGTTTGTTGTGGGTAGTGACGCTCAAAGACAAGAGCTACATCGGACTATCTGGCGTATTGCTAATGATCTACGCGGGTCGGTAGATGGTTGGGATTTCAAACAGTACGTGCTCGGGATGCTGTTTTACCGTTTCATTTCTGAGCGTTTTGTTCAGCACGTGAACCGGCTGGAGCGTGAAACGGATCCTGATTTTGACTACGTTCAGCTTCCCGACGATCTAGCGGAGTACGGTCGCGATAGTTCGGTTGCAGAGCTAGGCTTTTTCATTCGCCCGTCCGAGCTTTTTGAGAACGTGCGTAAGAACGCGGCGGCTGACCCGGATTTGAATGAGCGGCTTGAGCAGGTTTTTCGCAATATTGAGGGCTCGGCTGTTGGCTCCCAGTCAGAGGGCGACATTAAAGGATTGTTCGATGATCTCGATGTGAACAGCGCGAAGCTCGGTAATACCGTAGCGGCTCGTAACACGAAGCTGGTGCGCATTTTGAATGAGATCGGCAATCTGCCCCTCGGTGATTTCAGCTCTCATTCCATTGACATGTTCGGTGATGCTTACGAGTTCTTGATGACAATGTACGCATCTTCAGCAGGCAAGTCCGGTGGCGAGTTCTTCACCCCGCAGGACGTTTCTGAACTACTTGCGCGCCTAACTTTGGTGGGTAAAACCAAGGTGAACGGTGTGTATGACCCAGCTTGTGGTTCTGGTTCGCTTCTGCTTCGGTTTGCCAAGATTATCGGGCAAGAAAACATTGATCGCGGCTACTTTGGCCAGGAGATCAACCTAACCACCTACAACCTTGCGCGCATCAACATGTTCTTGCACGGCGTCGGATTTGAGGACTTCAGTATTGCTCTGGGCGATACTCTTACTGATCCGAAGCATTGGGATGATGAGCCGTTTGAAGCGATCGTGTCTAACCCTCCGTATTCCACGAGGTGGGAGGGTAAGAATTCTGCGATTTTGGTAAATGATGAACGTTTCGCTCCGGCGGGCGTACTGGCTCCCCCGTCAAAGGCGGACCTGGCGTTCACGATGCATATTTTGCATTGGCTTGCAGAGGACGGTGTTGCGGCAATCGTTACGTTTCCGGGTGTTTTGTATCGAGGGGGCGCTGAGGGCAAGATCCGCAAGTACTTGGTGGACAACAACTTTGTTGATGCGATTATTCAACTACCGGCGGACTTGTTCTTTGGCACAACGATTTCCACGTGCATCATGGTGTTGAAGAAGTCGAAGCAGGATCCTTCGATTCTATTCATTGATGCTTCCGCCGAGTTTGAGCGGCGTAGCACTAAGAATCAACTGTTGGATCAGCATCGCGAGAAGATTCTGGAGGCGTTCACTGCCCGCAAGGATGTGGATCATTTCGCACGCCTAGTGAAGTATGAGGAGATTGCGGAGAACGACTACAACCTCTCGGTGTCTTCCTATGTTGAGCCGGAGGACACTCGCGAAATCATCAACATTGAGGAGCTGAACGCCAACCTGGTGAAGATCGTGGCCCGCCAGCAGGAACTACGCGCACAGATCGACCAGATCGTAGCCGACCTGGAGGCCACAAAATGAGCCGCATCGATGACCTGATTGAAGAACTGTGTCCAGACGGGATTCCGTTCGTGCCGGTGGGCGACGTGATCGAAAAGGTTAGCAACATCAGGTGGTCCAGCACCGATTCCGCAAGGAAATACATAGACCTCAGTTCGGTGGATATCCGATCCGGCCGTATCACGGATACACACTTAGTTGATGCTTCGAATGCGCCTTCACGAGCAAGACAACTAGTCAAAGTAGACGATATTTTGTTCGCTACGACCCGACCAACGCAAATGAGAGTGTTCGAAGTTCCGCTGGACTTTGATGGTGCCGTTTGTTCTACGGGATACTGCGTTTTGCGCCCAAAGTCTACACGGGTGACCCCAAGATGGCTGTTTCATATTATGCGAACCCAGCGCACGTTTCAGTTCCTGAAGAATAATCAGACCGAGGGCAATTACCCTGCTATTTCCGACCGTGCTCTCAAACGTTTCTCCATTCCTCTGCCTCCCCTAGATGTACAAATGGAGATTGTTCGGATTCTTGATGCATTTACAGAGCTGGAAGCGGAGCTGGAAGCGGAGCTGGAAGCTAGGAAAAAACAATACGAGTACTACCGCGACCAACTCCTGACCTTCCCTGAGGGGGGGGTAGATTGGAAGAGCATAAGTGAATTCGCGGACATTACACGTGGAAATGGACCACAAAAGAAAGATTTTCTCGAAGCTGGGCATCCCTGCATTCATTACGGGCAGATATACACGCATTACGGTATCTCCGGAAATGAAACCAAAAGCTTCATTGACGGCACCATTTTCGCAAAATCAAAAACCGCGTCACCTGGCGACCTCATAGTCACCGACACCTCAGAAAATGACGAAGACCTTGCAAAGGCAGTGGCCTGGATTGGAGCCAACGACGTTGCAGTCAGCAACCACACTTTCATTCTCAAACATGACTTGGATCCCGAATATCTTTCACTGTTTTTCAGTTCAGCAGGCTTCCAACGCCAGAAACGGCGCTACATATACGGGACAAAAGTTCGGACCATCTCACAAAGGTCTCTCGAGAAAATAAAAGTTCCAGTGCCGCCAAAACCCAAGCAAGTAGAAATCAGAAAGAAGCTCATGACACTGTACTCGCTAGTCAACGATATTTCTTCTGGTTTGCCGGCTGAGATTGAGGCTCGGCGTAAACAGTATGAGTACTATCGAGATAAGTTGCTGACGTTCAAAGAGAAAGCTTCCTAACCGTGGAGACGCGCAAGTTTGACCCCGTAGCCCTGTCATCGCAATCAACCGTCGTGGCCGAGTACGTACCCGATGATAATGATGCCACCGGCTACCAGTCCGAAGCTCAACTAGAAGCCGAGTTTATCCGCCAGTTACAAGCACAAGGCTACGAATACGCTGAGATTCGAGACGAAAAACACCTCGAAACGAACCTGCGCGCCCAACTATCAAAGCTCAACGACGTCCACTTCACAGACGCTGAATGGAACCGCTTCTACAAAACCAACATCGCCAACACCAGCGACACCGTAGAAGACAAAACCACGCGCATCCAAGAAGACCACATTCAACTACTAGAGCGCGAAGACGGCACCACCAAAAACATTCGCCTAATCGACAAAGACAACATTCACAACAACCACCTACAAGTCATAAACCAATACGCCGTAGACAAAATAGACGGAGCGAAACACTCCAACAGGTACGACGTCACCATCCTCGTCAACGGACTCCCCCTGGCACACATTGAACTAAAACGACGCGGCGTACCCCTACGCGAAGCCTTCAACCAAATCAACCGCTACCGCGACGAAAGCTTCAGCACCGGCGCAGCCCTATTCGACTACGCCCAAATCTTCGTCATCTCCAACGGCACCAGCACCAAGTACTACTCCAACACCACGCGCCTAGCCCACGTCAACGAAACCAACAAAAAAGACAAAAAATCATTCGTCTTCACCTCCTACTGGGCCGACGCGCAAAACCAGCCCATCGAAGACCTCATCGCCTTTGCAAAAACATTCTTCGCCAAACGCACCATCCTCAACATCCTCACCAAGTACTGCGTCTACACCGAAAACCGCCAACTGCTAGTAATGCGGCCCTACCAAATCGTGGCCACCGAACGAATCCTCACCCGCATACTCACCTCCACCAATGCAGGCACACTCGGCACCACAGCAGCCGGAGGCTACATTTGGCACACCACCGGATCGGGCAAAACCCTCACCTCATTCAAAACCGCTCAACTAGCCACCAAAGTTGAAGGCGTTGAAAAAGTACTCTTCGTAGTAGACCGCAAAGACCTCGACTATCAAACCAAACTCGAATACGACCGCTTCCAAAAAGGCGCGGCCAACGGCAACACGTCAACCGCACAACTCAAACGACAACTTGAAAGCGCTGATCCAGCCAAGAAAATCATCGTCACCACCATTCAAAAACTTGCAACATTCATCAAAGCCAACCAGGGCCACACCGTATACAACGGACACGTAGTCCTCATCTTCGACGAATGCCACCGCTCCCAATTTGGTGACATGCACGTAGCCATCAAACGAGCCTTCAAGAAATACAACCTCTTCGGATTCACCGGAACACCCATATTCGCCGAAAACGCGGGCTCTGGAAAACACGTAAACCTCAAAACCACGGCGCAAGCGTTCGGCGAAAAACTCCACACCTACACGATCGTGGACGCCATCACCGACAAAAACGTGTTGCCCTTCCGCATCGACTACATCAACACTATCGAAGAAGGTAGCTTCAAAGATAAGGACGTGCGCGCCATCGACGTGGAAAGCGCCATGATGCACCCCGAACGCATCCGGCAAGTAGCGCAATACATCCTCGACCACTTTGACCAGAAAACGAAACGAAACTCCGTTTACATGGTGGGTGGCAAACGCAAACAAGGATTCAACGCCCTCTTTGCCACTTCCTCTATCGAAGCAGCCCGCGCCTACTACGGCATGTTCAGCAAACTACAGTTGAACGTGCCCGAGGCGAAAAAGCTCAAGATCGGCATGATCTACTCCTACGGAGCTAACGACCAGCCAGAAGACGGGATCATCGAAGATGAAAGCTTCGACGCCGAAAAACTATCCGAATCAGACCGCGGATACCTTGAGGACGTAATCAACGATTACAACGACATGTTCTCAACCAACTTCGACACCTCCGGCTCCAGCTTCCAGGACTACTACGAACACCTATCGAAACAGCTCAAAGACCGCGAACTTGACCTCGTGATCGTGGTCAACATGTTCCTAACCGGCTTTGACGCGCCAACACTAAACACCCTGTTCGTAGACAAAAACCTGCGCTCACACGGCCTCATCCAGGCCTACTCGCGCACAAACCGCATCCTCAACACCGTCAAAACATACGGGAACATCGTTTCGTTTAGAAACCTTGAGCAACAAACGCAAGACGCCATCGCACTATTTGGCAACAAAGACGCATCCGGCATCGTCATGTTGCGCCCCTACCAGGAGTATCTGGACGAGTACAAGTCCAAGCTAGACGAGCTTCGGGGCGTTTACGCCGACCCCACAAGTCCCATACCCGCGAGCGAAACCGCGCAAAAAGAATTCATCAACATATTTGGCGCAGTGCTGCGACTGCAAAACATTCTGTCCTCATTCGATGACTTTGAAGGTGACAACCAGTTCAGCGAGCGCGAACTGCAGGACTACAAGTCACGCTACATGGACCTATACGACCAGTGGAAGCCACGCACAGATAGCGACCGTGAAGACATTCGCCAAGACGTGCTGTTTGAAATCGAACTCGTCAAACAGGTTGAAATCAACGTGGACTACATCCTCATGCTCGTTGAGCAACGCCACGAAGCCGGCACAGACAGCGAAGACAAAGAGATACGCGCGAAGATTGATAGAGCGCTCTCATCCTCACCCTCCCTGCGTCCAAAACGCAAGCTCATTGAAGAGTTCGTAGACACCGTGTCTATCAACACCAGCGTGCAAGATGAATGGCGCGAATACGTAAACGGCAAGCGTGAAGAAGAGCTCTCCACAATCATCAACGAGGAGCGGCTCAACCGAGACAAGGCCGAACAGCTTGTCGCAAACGCGCTACGCTCGGGTCACGTGCCTACCGCAGGGCAATCCGTGGCAAGTGTTCTGCCGCCCATCTCCCGCTTCCGCCCAGACAACGCGCGCGGAGAAACCATGCAACGCGTCTATGCCAAACTGCAAGAGTTTGTAGACCGCTTCCGCCCACTTCTGCGCAGCGACTTTGAGGACTGATTAAAAGGTGTGGCCGCTGGTTTTCCAGCGGCCACACCCTCAGCATTCAACGCCCCTTAGGGCACTGTTCTACTTCTCCAAGTATTCGGTGATTACCTCGAAAATCATTGCCAACGAGGTTGCGCCCGCATCTGGCGTTCCCAGGCTCTTCTCCCCCAGCGGGCGGGCCCTACCAACCTTCGCCACCAAATCCTTAGTGGACTCAGCGCCCTTACGGGCAGCATCCGTAGCCGCGCGCCAGTCGCCCTGCTCCTGCAGAGCCTGAACGGCAGGAACAAACGCGTCAACCATCGTCTTGTCGCCCACGTGAGCGCCACCCAAACGAGTCACCGCTTCAAGGCCGGCAGCCGTCGCGTCCACCAGATTCGCGTCTCCAGCCTCGTCGCCAAGCACGCGACCAAACGCCGTGAGCAACGCACCCCACAGGGCGCCCGACGTGCCACCCGCCGAAGCGGACCAAGAATCACCCGCACCCGCAAGCACAGTGGCCGCGCCACCGCCTTCACTAGCCAAACGGCGTGCCGTCTCCAAAGCTGCCTTCGACCCGCGAGCCATGCCAATACCGTGGTCACCATCGCCCGCAACCGCGTCGATCTTACCTAGCTCGGGTTCCTTCTCGTGAAGCAGATCAGCGATCCGCTCCAAAACGCTCACAACCTCGCCAGCCAGCTTCTGCGACTCCTCACTGCCAGGCTGCTCAACGCGAACCTCCTCCGCAGTCACATTCAGCTCACGGTCATCGACCTCCGCCGGAGCCATATTGCCCACCCGGAAAGCCGGCGTATCCGCAGGCGCCTGCCAGAACTTGAGCAGTTCGTCATCAACCCACACCAGCGTTAGGGACACGCCAGCCATATCGAGGGAGGTCACAAACTCGCCAACTTCCTTACCAACCAGCTCAAGACCGGCTGCGCGAAGACGCTTTGCGATGTCCCTCCACAGGACGAACATCTCCTCATACTTGGTATCGCCCAGGCCGTTCACAATCGCTACAACGCGGTTATCCGAGCCCTCCGGACGCTCATTAATCAAGCCGTCAACCAGGAGCTGCGCAATTTCATCCGACGTGCCGATCTCGTCCTCACGCACACCCGGCTCGCCGTGAATACCCATGCCAACGCCCATACGGCCCGGCTCCAGGTGGAACAGCGGTTCCTTCGCGCCCGGTAGCGTACAGCCGCTAAACGCCACGCCAAACGAACGCGTGCGATCATTTGCCTTATCAAAAACGCGCACAACCTCATCAATATCCAAGCCGGCCTCCGCCGCTGCGCCCGCGATCTTGAACGTGGGCAGGTCGCCAGCAATACCGCGACGCTTCAGATGGTCCTCTTCACTAGCCGAGGCCACATCATCTGTAACTACCAGGGTGCGAGCATCAATGCCCTCACTGCGCAAACGCTCAACTGCTTGACCGAAATGCAGGACGTCACCCGCATAGTTACCAAACCCAATCAGCACACCGCCGCCACGCTCAGCAGCCTTCGCCACCGAATACGCTTGGGCTCCCGAAGGGGACGAGAAAATATTGCCGGCCACAGCGCCATCAGCCATGCCCGGGCCAACCCAACCAGCAAACGCCGGGTAGTGGCCACTACCTCCACCAACTACGATGGCAACCTTGCCGTCCGGGGTTTTAGTACTGCGCACCACACCGCCATAAACAGGTTTAACCCAGTTGCTGAACGCGTCAGCAAAGCCCTCAATAGATTCGGCCGGGAACTCCTCGGGGTTATTAACTAGACGTGTCATCTGTATTCCTCCTCGAATGACTACTGACGCCCCTTATACTAAACTGTGTTGTAAGTAACACGCCAGACGTTAGGAAAAGATCAATGCGAGCTGCCGTTCTCAACGCCCCCCAAGACCTACAACTAACCGAAAAAGACGTTCCCGTAGCCGGCCCAGGCGAAGTTGTCCTCAAGATTGAAGCGAACACCCTTTGCGGTACCGACTACCGGCTCTACACCGGTGCAAAAACCGCGGGCGTTCGCCCCGGCGTTGTTCCCGGCCACGAAATCGCCGGCCGCGTACACCAAATCGGCGAAGGCGTAGACGCCTACTACCCGGACCTCAAAGTGGGGCAACAGGCCACCGTCTCGATCGTCGTATCCTGCGGTGCCTGCCGCAACTGCCTGCACGACCGCGAACACCTTTGCGAAAACCTCGAACTGTTTGGCTACGGCTACGACGGCGGCCTGCAAGAATACATGCTCGTTCCCGCCAACGTAGTTGCGCGCGGCAACCTCTTGCCCGTTACAAAAGAGCTCTCCCCTAAAGCTCTGTGTCTGGCCGAGCCGGTTTCCTGCTGCCTCAACGGCATTGCTAACTTCGGTATCAACCAGGCCGACACCGTGGTCATCATGGGCGCTGGCCCCATTGGCCTGCTGCACGCGCAACTAGCTAAGCACGCGGGTGCGGCAAACGTGATTGTTTCTAACCGCGGCGCGGGACGTCGTGAGATCGCCACCAAGCTGGGCGTCACTGCGGTTCATTCTGACGACCTTGTTCAAACCGTTAATGATATGACGGCAGGGCGCGGCGCTGACGTAGTCATCGTTTGCATCGGCGTGCCAGAACTAGCCAACCAGGCGCTAGAAATTGCTGCCGACGGGGGCCGCGTGAACTACTTTGCGGGATTCCCGAAGGGCTCTACCTCCACAATGGAACCAAACCTGATTCACTACAAGGAACTGCAGGTCACGGGAGGTTCGAACGCTCGCCGGCGCGACGTAGCCAAAGCCATTGAGCTACTACAAGATGGCGTGATTGACGTGGACGCGATTGTGACTCACGAGTTTGCACTCAGCGACGTACATTCTGCTTACGATGCTCTACGCGACCGCATCGGCGTAAAAGTAGTGGTAATCCCAGACTAGACCGGCAGTTTTCATGGGGCCAGTTCAACGCGAGCTGGCCCCATGAAACATCTACAGATAAGTAGCGCTGCGCTAGCTGTCCCTCGAATCTCCACTTTGTTGATTAATCGCGTACTGGTAAACATCGCGAACCAGCGGCTTAGAATGCCAGCGCTTGAACATTCCTGAAGTGTTTTGCCGCATAGCTTGCAACGCGAATTTTCTGCCGCCTTCAAGAACCTCGGGATATTGGTTACAGAACTGTTCGAGGTCTCCTACCGCGTAGTTAATCGCATCGGAATGCGCTGACGGATACGTAACGGTGAATGCCCAAGCATCCAAGAACCCTCCATACGAAGATTCATATTCAAATCCCCAGAGATCATTTGTCTTGCCTTGCAAAAGAGTTCCTGGAACAGTGTTCAACCAGCCGACACCCTCAACTAGTTCTAGCTTTGTCGCCTTCTCATCTGGAATCTCACAGGCGCGAGGGAAGAACAAAAGCTCAATAAAGCCCGTACTCAACGTAGCCCAACGGCCTCCACTGGTGCTTGGGCAATCTGTAAGAGTCCAGTACTTCCCCTCAAGCTCAACCGCACTTGGAACCAGCTCCTTCAACGCAAAAGCAAGATCACGCAAAATCAGTTCTTGATACTCCTTGGGAACCAACCTTGCAAACTTCGTGGGTTCACTCCCAAAGTCTTCCAAATGCTGCTGTGCCCCTCGCAAATCATAAGGACCATCACCAAGGGCCCACGCCTGCTGATCCTCAACCGGAATCACCAAATCCAACCCAGACGGTTGGTCATGCCCAACATTCCACATACGGTTACGCAAACGTCTACCGCTCGCCCGGAATCGTTGGATCTCTTGATATTCAATCGAATCCAAACTCATCGCCTCAGGCACCGGCATGAACCACAGTTTCTCCACATCAGTCCACGGATCCACATGATTAGTGTTGCCGTGCCGATGCTGAGCAAAACGCGTCACCACATTCTTTGCCTGCCCAACATAGAACTCGCCGTTAGAAAACTCGAGCACGTAAATTCCTCGCCGGTTATGCGGGATAAGGGCTGATACGGAATCCAGTTCTCCCACTGGAAACCGCGCGTATTTGAGTTCAGAGGGTACCTCATTCGCGCCCGCACCAATCTTGGCAAGCGACATCGTTTCAAGTTCATCCAAAGGCGTGCGCGAAGCACTTTGAGAATTGCGATCCATCTTGTTCCACCTCTACGACGCTAGATAAACCAAACAACTCCAGTATTTGAAGGCACTATACACACAATTGCAACCCGCCAAGCAGGTTTCAAAACCTGCTTAAATATTGTGCGATTGCCGCACTTCACAGAAAACCACTCACGAAAACTTGTAACAACCAACTGTCTGTTCCTGCATTTTGCGCGTGGTTCCAGGCTTGCAGCTGTTGGTCAATAGCGTTATGCAAAACAGCTTCAGCATTTCTGAGGACGGTTTGCACAGCTGCAGTCAATTCTCCATGCCATCGGTGAAGGTTAAGGGCCAGAAGGTCTGGCATTCGACATCGCCTGACCGTGCGTACGTGTATGAATGCAAATTAATCACCGAAAGAGAGGGACTTACAGCACTCTACACGGCTATGAAGAACACTCATGCTCACAACGCTATGGGCAGCAATCGGGCGGTAGCTGCCGTGAAACTGGCGTACTCGCTAAAAGTTAGTTAAACGAAATATCCGTTTAGGGTCGACTATCACAAAAGTGGCGGGTTAATCCCAACAGGAGCCTTAGCCACCCGCAGGAATTAACCCGCCTGAAGAAAATCCACCCGTCGCTAGTGCAAAACCAGGTGGCCGTTTAGGCGTTAAACGCCTGCTCTATGCGCTCGTGCGCAGCCCAGATCTGCTCGGGAAGATTCTTGAACTGTGCAAGGTGTTCGCGGCGGTAGCCCATCTCCTTCTTCCACAGTTCAGTGTCTATAGAAAGAAGCTTATCCATATCGGCGTCGTCACCTTCGAAACCATCCAGATTCAGCTCTTCCTTCTTCGGCAAAATACCTACCGGCGTTTGTACGCCCTCAGCGCGTCCTTCCTTAACATCTAGCAACCAAAGCAGCGCCCGCAGATTATCGCGGTAGCCAGGCCAGAGGAAGTGGCCGTCTTCCGGATCGCGTTGGAACCAGTTAACGTGCGCAAAAATGGGCTGTTCCTTCGCGGAACCAATTATCTTCAACCAGTGGGCCGCATAGTCCCCTTCGGGGTAGGACATGAAGGGGCGCATCGACATCGGATCGTAACGCAGCACGCCCTCCTTGCCCTCAGCCGCGAAAGTAGCCTGGGCGCCCAGGGTCAAACCGTCGTAAACGCCCTCAGTCAGGTCGGTGATTGCCCGGATAAGCGGCTCCCGGTCCTTTACTCGCCCGCCAAAGATGATGGCGTCGATTGGCACCCCTTGCGGTTCTTCGTAGTCGGGGGCCACGTTGGGCACGTTATCCAAAGACGTGGTGAAGCGAGAATTGGGGTGTGCCCACTCGTCGCCTTTGGCCTCGGAACGCTGCCGATCGGCCGGGCGGTCGGAAATCTTTTCGCCCTTCCAATCCAGCCAGCCGGTAACATCTTCCGGGTGATCCGGGGTCTTACCTTCCCACCACAGTTCTTGGGTTTCAGGGTTGTAAGCGACGTTGGTGAAGAGCGTCTTAGAGCCTTCTTTGATGGCGTCCATGGCGGTGGGATTAGACTGCCAGTTAGTGTCCTTTGCCACGCCGAACGCGCCGTATTCTGGGTTCATGCCGTAAAGCTTGCCGTCTTCGCCAACGTGCAGCCACACGATGTCATCGCCGTAGAAGTAAACTTCGTAGCGCTCACCCAAAGCGTCGGGAGCTAGCATCATAGCGAGATTGGTTTTACCGGAAGCTGAGGGGAAGCCGCCGCACACGTAGTAGGTACGATCCTCGAACTTATCCTTGATCCCGATCAGCATGAACTGTTCGGAAAGGAATTCCCCGGAAGCCCAGCCGTCGTAAGAGGCTTGGCGCAGACCGTGGGCGATCTTCCCGAGTAGCGCGTTGCCGCCGTAGGAGGAACCGAAGTGCAAAATTGTGCGTTCGTCGGCTACCGTGGCAAACAGGCGCTTGTCCTTATCGGTGCCCTGACCCAAGTTCTCCAGGTCGCCGGTCACGTGCACTGCGCGCACGAATTCTGCCGGATTTTTTAAATTGTTCAGATGTTCTACACCAACCCGGGCCATGCGGATCATGTGAAGAACCACTGTGAGGTTGTCGGTAAGTTCCACCCCGCGAGCCCACTTTTCTAGCGGCGATTTCGGCGGTGCCATCAAGTAGGGCACCACGTACATGGTTTTACCCCGGGAGGCGCCCTTCATACTTTCCAGCTGCCGGGCAGTTACTTCCGTGGCGTCGTGCCAGTTGTTGTAGATTCCGGCTTCTTGCGGATTGTGGGTGGCGACGACGGTGCGTTCCTCGCTGCGCGCCGTGTCCTTGTAGTAGGAGCGGGAGTAGTAGAGTCCATCGCCCGCAGGTGCAATTTCACCGGTGGTTAAGCCCTCAGTGATGAGCCGGTCGTCATCCTTTGCGGAAATGACTTCGATGGCAGCGGGTTCGGTAATTCCGGCCCAGTACGCTACGTACTCAGCTACTGCGGGGTTTTCCAGTCCGGCATTGCTGAGGATCTTGGCAATCTTATCCATATTTATACTCCTAATTTCGGTAGTCCCAACAATATTGTTAGTCTACCCGAAATTTTTGAAGCGACTTGGATTTAAGTCCTACCTGGAATAATTATGGTTTTACATCGGGATAATTCTTGGCTTGTAAGGAGTTTCACTAGCTCCACCAACATCAACCAGGCGCAACTCAACCGGGGCAAGGCTGAACCTGTCCTGACTAGCCCATTGTGACCGTGCTGAGCCTTTGGCGTAGCTGACGACTTAGACGAGCCATCACCATCACCAGAAGGAGAAGTAGACATCCTCAGATGTTGGCTACTCAACTGGTGACTCTTCAGGAGACTCTGGCTTGGGCTTGAATGCTAAATCAACTATGAACACTACGGTCCCACCGTCATTCACCTTACAAGCACCTTGCTCTGGACAGATAAGTCCGGGAAAGAAATCACGGTGAGGCTTTGAAAAGAACGCAGGGCGCTAACTTTTGATGCAAAATCGGGCTCTAAAAACTTAGAATTCTTTACCTGCCATGATCTTTCGACTTGTCGAAAGGGATACTGCGGTCAGTACGATCGTCACAGTCAGTAGTATTCCTGCGCTGGTGAGCGGAGGCAGGATTAAGGTTTTTGCTCCCCATTCGAAGATTGCTTGTTTGTTGGAACCAACAAAGGATTTACTGTTTTAGGGCTTTTAGCGGGCCTGGGGAGTTTTCAAAGGGCACAATTCTTTCTACTTATTTTAAGGCCGGGTTATTTTTCACGGGTTAAATACGTGATTTTATGTCCTAAGGCGAGAGGCCGGTGAAAAAATGTTCAAATGCGATGACCATTAGCACCTACTTAGGTTAGCCTAACCTTAGGGCCGCTTCGGTTGCTCTAAATCAACTAATACGAATGGAGCTATGATGTTCACAACGCAGTTATCGCCAAGCAAGCGCGAAGAGGCGTTACGCGATATGGAGGAAAAGCCGCTTGATATTTTAGTGATTGGCGGAGGTGTTACGGGAGCGGGGATCGCACTGGATGCGGCAAGCCGTGGTTTGCGAGTCGGTATAGTCGAGGCGCAAGACTGGGCCTCCGGCACTTCGTCGCGATCTTCAAAGCTGGTGCACGGTGGTCTGCGATACCTTTATCAACTTAATTTTGCCTTGGTTGCTGAGTCTTTGAGGGAACGTGGCTTATTGCTTACCCACACGGCTCCGCATTTGGTGAAAGCACAGCCTTTTTTGTGGCCCATAAAAATGCGCGTAATAGAGCGGGCTTATTCGGCTGTTGGGGTGGGAATGTATGATGCCATCGCACAGTTTGCACATAGGGGTTCAGTGCCCATTCAAAAGCACTACTCGAAGAAAGGGTCATTGGAGCTTGCGCCTGCGTTGAAAAAAGACGCACTTATTGGCTCTTTGGTTTACTACGATGCCAGGGTGGATGACGCCCGTCTGGTGGTGAATCTGGTTCGCACGGCCGCTCAGTTTGGCGCTTTGGCTGCGAATCGTACCCAGGTTGTTGAAATGCTCAAGGATGGAAACAAGGTGGTTGGCGCCAAACTTCGTGACATGGAAACAGGCGCTGAACATGTGGTTAAGGCAAAATCCATCATTAACGCAACGGGGGTTTGGACTGAGAAAACGCAGTCTCTTTCCGGTTCTACGGGTGGCTTGAAAGTTTTGGCCTCCAAGGGCATTCATATTGTTGTGCCGAAGGAAAAGATTGATTCCAAAGTTGGTTTATTCTTGCGCACAGAGAAGTCTGTGTTGTTTATAATCCCGTGGAAGCGTTATTGGGTTATAGGAACTACTGATACCAAATACCATGAAAACAGGTTGGAACCGGTACCTGATTCTGAGGATATTGATTATTTGCTTGAGCATGCGAACTCGGTGCTGGCTAACCCGCTAACACGTGATGACATCATTGGGGCTTTCGCTGGGCTACGGCCTTTGTTGCAGCCAGGAACTTTGGACGGAGATAAGGCCAAGTCAACCAAGGTTTCCAGGGAGCACACAGTTACTGAAGCCGCTCCGGGGCTCACTGTTATAGCAGGTGGGAAGCTTACGAGTTACAGGCAGATGGCTGAAGATGCTGTTGATTTTGCCTTGGGTAAGGAGCTGGCTAAGCGAATATCGTGCGTTACCAGAAGCACTCCGCTTTCTGGAGCTGTTGACTATGAAGCTATGTGGGAACAGCGTGAGGCGCTGGCAAAGAAAAACGGTTTGAGCGTGGATCACGTAGAAGATCTGTTAAACAGGTACGGAAGTGACATTAAGCTGATTTTCAAAATGATTGAGAAAGATCCTTCTTTGGGGAAGGAGCTTAAGGGCGCTGAAGAGTATCTGCGCGCAGAAATAGCGTTCGGTGTTTTGCATGAGGGTGCTTTGCATGTGGAAGACTTACTGGCGCGCCGCACCAGGCTCTGTTACGAGCATCGGGATCGCGGATTGGCTGTTATTGACGAGGTTGCGACAATAGCTGCGGATATTCTTGGCTGGGACGAGGCGGCCAAGGCGCATGAGATAGAAAACTACAAGGCACGGTGTGATGCCGAAGAAAAGGCGGAGGGTATAGTTAGCGAAGCCGAAGCTCAAAAGGTACGTGAGCAGGCGGTGCCTATAACCGAATTTATTGATGTGTCTCCGCAAATTGACGGTTAAAGCCGTGGGGATTTTTGCCTTTTAAATCTCTGACTCTAAGGCCTTGGAGGCGTGCGCTTCAAGGCCTTAGACGTGCTTAGGAGCCTCTCTACCTTTTCGCTTCTCAAGACTTGCTCGAGACCGGCTATGACTTCACTCAATGTAAACTAGGCAGCGATAGCTTTAGCGCCCATGATTCACATTTAAATCTTCCATCAAGTTCCGGAACCACATTATTCCTGGTAGCGGAGTTTGACAGCGCCGTTTCTAAGGATGCAAGACTGAGCTGTAAATGCATTCCAGAAAAAGGTCAGTTAGCGGTTGAGTTTCAAAAGGAAAAGGAGAAATAAGACAATATCATTCTAAGTTTACTGACCTAGAACCAACACCACTGATCCACCGTTAACGCCAGGTCACAGAAGCGCATTTTCCATCTCCGTTAGCGAGTGAAACCAGGTTGATGGTATACCTAAGCTTTCCGGTCGTACCAGCGGGTTGGGCAGGAACGAGTTTTTGATGTGCCGTGTGACTTTGTCGGGCCAGGAAGTCCCGGGAGAGGTGACCCGAAGTAAATACGCCATCACCGTTAATGCGCCGAAAACCTGCTGGCTTTGACCTTCAGGGAGTAGCGCGAATTCAGGTTGGGTACGTAACGCTGCGGTGGGTGCCGGGGACTTCTTTTCATGGAGGTTTTGTAAAAGCCCTGGGTAGGCAAAAGCTTTCTGTTGATACTTTTGTAACCGCGCTTTCCAAAGCGACCAGGATTGCAGCTTTACCGATTCAATCCTTCGGCACTCGTCAATGGCTGGAAGAAAACTAGCTTTTTCTGCCGAAATATCAAAAAGTAATCTGACTAGGGCGTCGGCCTCGGACTTAGTTTTTTGGACAGTATTTGCATTGGACGAATCAACTTCATTTACCCATGTAACCGCGAGTAGGTAGGGGCAAAGAGCGAATAGTTTACCTTTGCCCGCAACCGTTGCAACAAGCCTAGGTATCCGTTCGCATCAAGGTTTCGGGCGCACCTTTACGATCTAGAAGCTGTTTTTGCCGCAATATCTCATTTGAAAAATGAAATCCATCCATAGGCAAATATGCACTAGGAATGTTTAAAACCTCCGCTAAATAATCAACCAGTTTTTGCGTTAACGTAGATTTCCCAGAGCCGGGAGAACCCACTATACCGACAACATTGCGACCTGGGCGTAACTGTCGGCACAACTCACGTGCGAGACTATCCAAGCATTCAAATTCGTAAATCTTCATCAATTTCCTTCTGAAACCTCTTCTGTTTTCATTCCTAGCATGAAAGTGCGCTTAGCTCTTCTACTAATTTTTAAAAAGCTCCTTGGGACCCAGAAGGCGCGCTAGGCAGACAGATAACGGAAGCTATCTTCCGCTTACGAATTGGATGAATTAATAATACGTACAGCACGCTACAACTATTTTTTGTTTAACCTGCCAGCTTATTTCCCAGAAAGGACGCCATGAGATTTTTTGAGATCACCTGTTCGGGCTGCAAACACATTGACTATCAGAAAATGTGCGAGGGTCTGGTGGTAGAGGACGTCTACATCGAATACCTCTACGAAAATTTTAATTTTAAGAGCGGCGCAACCTTAGGGGCAGTGACGAAAAATAATTCTCTGGAAATCAGCGCCCTTAAGTTTTTGCTGAATAACCAATTTCTTGCAGAAACCCACAAATATCAACCAGACGCAGAATTTGAAATATTCGATTGTAATCTCGAAGTCAAGATTGAGGAAGTCACCTATCACCGGCTAGCTACCATTTACCGCCGAGGTACTGAACGACTTCTCCAAAGGGCAAACTTGCAGGAATTGCGGGAACTGCACTATGTAGGACATTTTGTATCAAATCCTCTAACCAGCAGACTCATCTCTGCAGACAGCGACCTAACCAGCTTGCAACACCAGGCGGCCACCAGCTCTTACGACCGTAGTCTTGGAGCTGAACTCGAAAGGATCAGACAAGCACCACCAAATCAATCTGTGGTTGTAAATTACGTATTTGATGTTGCCCATGCCGCGGATGCTCACGAAGCTGGCGATATTTTAATCCAGGCACTCGCAAGCGCCGGGCGGACAGCCAGTCGCTATGTTTATAATTTTGACTTTTTTCAACTGGAGGTCGCGGACAGGACTGGCTCGCAAAAAGAATCGGTGAACGAAAACCTGGCTAACGCTTTTTGCGACTCCACTTTGGTTATCGATTATTCGCGTCTCAAATACGGTTCTCGGCAAGAGAGCCGCGCTTATGAAGTACTGGCTCAGTTACTAAATCATATTGCTGCGCATGCTCGAGAAATACAGATCGTGTTCCTAGTATCCAAGCCCAGTGCCAATCTGATTGAGAACTTTAGCAAGCACACTCCGCTTCCGGTTGTTCTACTAGAACCGGATCCCACCCCGAAAGTATCCCAGTTGACCGTAAATGAGGCTCGTCGCTTGCTGGTTCAAAGGCTACATGCCGCCGGATACTCTCCCGAAGGGGATCTGCTCGAGGACTTGTTGGAAACGACATTTTCTGATGCTTCTTTTAACGGCACCATTGAAGACCTGGCAAACCAGTGGATAAACGACTACAACCTAGCCACCAACTACAGCTGTTACGCTGATGCTGCTTTGCTGCCCAAAGACCCTTTCAAGCGTGAACCTGCAGGCTTGGAGCGCCTCCACGAACTCATCGGGCTCGAGGAAGTAAAGAAAGAAATTATGCGCATTGTGCGCAGTTACCGCAGTGAAGTCCGCGCGCGCCGCCTGGGTATGGCTCCCGCAGACACCTCTTTGCACTGTGTCTTCCAAGGTCCTCCCGGAACTGGTAAGACCGAAGTTGCCCGGGTCTACGGCGAAATTCTGCGTGATTTAGGAGTACTGTCTGAGGGCAGGATACTGGAGGTTTCGGGACCTCGCCTTGGAGGGGCTGGATATGACGTGACCGACATCTTCCGGAGGGCGAAGGGATCAGTTATTTTCATCGACGAAGCCTACGCGATATCACCGCTCTTTATTCCTGAATTGATTGCTTGCATGGAAAATAACCGCTCCGACACGGTTGTCATTCTGGCCGGTTACCGGGGTGCGATGGAAAAACTATTGTCTCAGAACGAGGGATTCCGTTCGAGAATCGGATCCATAATCGATTTCCCCAATTACACCACGGACGAACTCCTGGAAATTATTGATCTTATGGCTGCTCAGCAAAGCTTGAAGCTGACCGAGGAAGCTCGCCACCTGGTACATAATCGGCTTGCGGGTGCCGGAAGGCGGATTGATCAGGGCAATGCTAGGTTCGCGCGAAATTTGTTAGCCGATATTCGCAAGCGCCAGCAAGAGCGACTGGACTTATGGGTAACCGCCAACACTTCCGATGACTCTGGCGAAGAGGCTGCAAAAGAACCTGAGCTAACCCTGGAACAGGTGCAAACCATTGCAGCGGAAGATGTACCCATGCCCGATAAAGAGCTGATTCCTGCCACCGAGCAATTAGATCGGCTCATAGGTCTACAAAACGTAAAAACCGAGATTAAGCGCCAACTCGACTTCGTTGAGATTCAAAAACTTCGACGCGAAGTTAAGCTTTCTACTCGTTTCAATCCCATGCACATGGTATTCATCGGGAATCCCGGAACTGGGAAAACCGAAGTGGCGCGTTTAGTCGGAAAAATAGCCCACGAACGTGGAATTTTATCCGTGGGTGATTTTTTTGAGGTTTCGAAGGCACAGCTGATATCCCCGATACCGGGAACCACGGCCCAACTCGTCAGCCAGGTTTTTGAACAAGCTCGCGGGTCAGTGCTCTTTATTGACGAAGCCTATTCCCTGGGGGATGGCGCAGCAGGAAAAGACGCAGTGGACGCGATGGTGAAGCTGATGGAGGACATGCGCGAGGAAATCATCGTGATTATGGCGGGATACACGGATGAAATGCGGGAATTCCTAGCTGCTAATACCGGATTCCGCTCGCGCGTGCGCACCACGATCGAGTTTCCTGATTATTCGCCTGAGGATCTCACCAGCATCTTCACCTTCCTCACCGAAGAGGACGGATACACCCTTGATCCTGCAACTTCTGCTAAAGCCGCAGAAATTTTCCGCGCCATGGGATCCCGCATACGTAGCGGTAATGGGCGCTTCGCACGCCAGTTATTGGAAGAAGCGAAGCTCTATCAGGCAGAGCGGCTAAAGAAAATTAGCGACCAGGGACGCGCCCTGAACACGCAAGCGCTTGAGATGCTCCTGCCAGAAGATCTAGTTATGAAAACGGATCAGCTAGCTGCCAAGCAGAGAATAGGATTCACTGGCAAGTAGATTGACCCGAGCTGAGATCTTTAAAGCATTTAAATAACTGCTCAGCTTTAGAAGAATTTATAATCTCGTCTGCTCGAGCTTTCCACAATTCCTTTACCCGCTCAACGCATTTGTAGGGATTGTTATAGTCGGGCTTCTCTATTACCCGCTCAACGCATTTCTGGGGATTGGAATCGTCTTCCTCTATCTTTGTATAGCAACGAACGCAGTGTCTATCAAGGAATCGCGGATCATCCGGATTATTCAGGTTCTCTTCTATATAGCAGAAAGCAAAATCATAGCGGTCACCCTTCTTGGACCTACGACCAATTTCTTCGGGGATAGCCCAAAAATTTGCCAGGCAGTGGTAGCCCTCAAAGTATTCTTGAAGCCAGGTAGGAAGTTCCCCGCTTTCTTCAACTTTTTTCCGCTTCGCACAACGCTTAGTACTTCCGTCAAAGAACTGGTTGGCCACCGACTTGAAGGAGTTCATAGTATCGCCAGCGAATTCATGACAACAAAATTTTCCATCGCTTTTAAGCATTTCCTTGCCATAAAGAATTTTATAAAAGGCAATCGCGAGGTCGCTCATATCCGGATCCACCGTGTTGTAACGGTTACCGCTACTCAAGATGACATTATTTTTATCGTCAATTTCTAAGACTTTACTTCCCTCAAGCTTAATGGGGGTGAGTAGTATTTTTCTTAACCAGTTGCGGTCAGGTTCGTCAAGATTACTCATTTTTTCTCCCGGTATTTCTGTAAGGTTTCTTCCAATGTTTTAATGATTTTATCCCGCAGCTCTGGCGGGGAAAGCACTTCTACCGAACCGGCATACTGCAAGGCCCACCACACCATGGCATCTGGCTGAGCTCTGACCCGCACCCGGTAGCAATCCTTGCCTTCACGCTTAACCTGTTGTACCTCGGGGAACCATGAAAAAGTGCCGTCAAGCCCGCCGGTTACCCGATATTCGATGTCAACTGCCTGCCCACTATAAAAGTAGGGTCTCTCGTTTACGTACCTAACGAAATCAAAAGCTGTGCTATCGGTACTGTGGGCAGTGCCCTCCAAAATCTCGATGTCTCTGATTCTGTCGATAACGAAATGATATATCCGGGTATTTTCGTTCGGGTGCGGATCTTTGCCCGCAAGCAGATAGTAGTCCCCTCTTTTAAAAACCGTGGTGTAGGGATAGTACTCGTGCTTTTTCCCGTATTTCCCTGGAGCCTGGCGATCCTCTGCCTCTGACAGCAACACCACGTGCTTATAGGAGAAGCGAATTTTTTGCCCCTCACTTATAGCGCTATCAAGCTCAAGCAGAGTAGCTGGCACCCCGCTGAACATGGGGCGATCTGGGAAAAGTATTTGCCCGCTTTCGAGGTGTTCTGGCTTTACACCCGCCAGTGACGCCAGAAGGCTGCGCAAGTCGGCGACGTCATCCGGGTAAAATCGTGACATCTGCAGCGCATCGGCAAGCACTCGCATTTGGGCAGGGCTAATAATGGCGGTGGCAAACCAGTCGGTGCGCCTTCCCCCTGGGGGTACCTTAGTTTCGTCCTCTAATTCAGCGAACTGTTGAACCCGAACTCCGAACGGCAACCGGTTCCCTAAAGATTTGAGGTAATGCAGATATTCGCGTGCGGTTCTCTCCGAGATTTCAGGAGGGTTCCATTCCAGATCCCCGCTGGCGAAGTCTTGGGCCAGGCGGAGCGCCGTCACTCCCTGATTAGGACTGGTGTTTTCCAGCAAATACTTTAAAATAGCGAGCGCGTGAGCTCGTTGCGTCTGTGCCTGAGACTTTTTCGATTTGCTGTTGACCATAACCTAAGGTTAATTCATTCGCGATAAAACCGGAAGAGTTTTTCCGCATTAGCTGTAACAATTCCGTGGTCTTCCGGCAGGCAATTCCGAGAGCCAATAGAAAATTAGTTGCTTGGCAGACAGGCGCCTAAGATTGGCGAAGACCTCCTAGAGCCGCTGGATACGACCATAGGCGCACCAACTAACGGCAGTAGCTAGGAAGAAATTTTAAGCAGGACTAAGCTTCCTCGATCAGTTCGGCCGCCTTAGCGGCGAGCTCTTCATCAAATTTCCCGAAAGCCTGATCTAAGGAAGCACCCAAATCTGCCTTATCCAGCAGCTCTGCACCAGATACGGTCACCACTTGATCCGCAAATTTTGAAAGTTCTGCGTGTGCCACTGCCGCTTTTTGAGCACGTTTTTCCCCTTCGAAAGGAATAGGCATGGTTACCAAGGCAGAAACCTGAGCCCCTAGTTGCTTGCCGATTTCGGCTACAAAAGGTGCCACGCTAGAGCCGGTAAAGCCCCCCAATCCTGAGAGAACTACGACAGCGCTGGTGCCCTCAACTGCCTTGTGAATCTCACCCGCATGCAAGTCAAGGACTTCTTGCCACTGATCGTCGTCGACCTCGGAGACTCCGTCGATATCGAGGCTGGTTAACGCAATCTTTTTTTGAGCCTGCGCCTGATCTAAACTGTCCTGCGGCCGATTCACGGCCACGGTTCGCATGGAGATTCCAGTTGCTGCGGCTTCCTTCG
Source organism: Gleimia europaea (assembly GCA_002871995.1). Lineage (GTDB taxonomy): Bacteria > Actinomycetota > Actinomycetes > Actinomycetales > Actinomycetaceae > Gleimia > Gleimia europaea. The sequence continues at coordinate 880,074 of PNHW01000001.1, read as the reverse complement.
CAAACTTCTGAGTGAAAACCTCAAGAACCGTGGTGCCCATTCCCCCGATACCAACAACTGCGGTTACCTCGCCCATGACTCCTCCAAAAAGCTAGCTGCAAATGATGTTCCCTTAGCTTATAAGCTAAGGAAATAATGCGGCAGATTACTTCCGCTTTACTGTTTCTCACTTACCATTAGCACTATCCGGCTCCTACTATCCTTATAGAAGGAAATCTATTGTTCGTCACCGCAAAAACCGCGAGCAGTATCATTTTCCCAGTAAGATATTGCCAAGGAGAAAACCATGTTTTACGCGATGAGTGACATACATGGATTCTTGGACGCCCTGGAAGACGCGCTGAGGCGTATTCCCGATTTGGAGGCAACCTTAACTGGTGACCCCGAAACACACAGGCTGATTTTTCTTGGCGATTATGTTGATCAAGGGCCCCACAGCCGCGAAGTATTGCAGCGCATTTTCGACCTGCAAACTACCCACCCCAACAATGTGGTGGTCATCAAAGGGAATCATGACGAATGGTTTATCGAGTTCCTGACTACCCGGGACTCCCTGGCGACAACCACCTATATCCCAGAAACCCTACTGAGCTTTTTAGACGGGACAGACCGCGAAGCGGCAAAAACCGAACTCTCGTCCAGGGATCCCGAGGCAGCCCTGCAGGCGATCCGCGGCCAGATCATCGCCGATCACCCCCAGTTGGTGCGCTGGCTGAAAAACTTGCCGACCTACTGGAAAACCCCCATCCAGGTGTTTGTTCACGCCGGCATTGATGAGGACGCGCAGGAATACTGGGAGCAAGGAACTTCCGAAGACGTCATGCTAAACAAATTCCCCGCCACCACCGGGCCGTTCCCCATCGATATTATTGCCGGTCATATCGGCACCTACGCTTTAGCTGGTGACCCAAATTTCCATGACATCTACTTTGACGGTTCCTCGCATTATTTCATCGACGGCACCGTCGAAGTATCCGGTCGCATCCCGGTTCTAACCTATGACCCCACTACCGGCCGCTATGGATCGATCTAGCAGACTCCAAACAGCTCTAATCTAATGTCATCGAATTCGGTGACATTAGAAAAGTACCAGTCTAAATAGTTTAACTTTGACTCTGGGCATCCGCCCCAAGATCAGAATCCCTAGTCTGTGAAGCGTTATTTGCGAGTCAGAAAGACACATTTTTAATCTCCGTTAGCGAGTTAAACCCCAAAATCCCACCCGAACAGGGAAAACGCGATACTAGGTAACGCAAAACCCAAACCCGCTAACGCAAGCGATTTTGCCCCCTAAGCGATACTCGCTAACGCAAAAGGGTACTTATCAAATCCGACGTCTAAGTGGATATTAAGACGTCGAAAATGATAAAAGCCGCTTGAGCCCTTGAACCCCTGTTGAGCAGGGGTTTTGTTGTTTATGGGGTTGTTCGTTGGCTCGCTGGAGGTCCGGTGATCTGGTGCTCGTCGCCATGACGTCCGCGCGACAGGTGCACGTTTCTGGTTGAGGGGGTCTGCGCGAGTGCTTGCGTTAGCGGGTATCAGACGAGGGTGTTAGAGGCATCGAGAAGGCTTCTGGTACGTTGTATCTGATTTCGTTGGCTTCTTTGCGGACGTTGATGTTCGAGCTTTCGAGGAGAATCGGGTTCAGGTAGGGCTTTCCTTCGCGAAAGAAGATCGCATTGGAAACGTTGGTTCGAATGTAGGTGGCGCTCTCGCGGGTGAATCCCAGCCGTTGGAGAAGGATGGTTTCCTGCTTTGTCGTGCCGTACTCGATGTACTCGTACCAGTCGTTGTCGAACTGCTCTACTCCGTGGACCTTCTTGTATTCGTTGGAGAATTTGAGGAAGTAGTTCGACAGGCTGAAGAGGATGACGTCTTCAAGAACTTTCAGGATTTCACTGATGACGATGTTGCGGTGCTGGAGCGTGTTCTCGTAACGGATCTCTCCTTGCCCTTTGATGTAGAGCGTCCCTTGCTGCAGGCGGTACCCGAGGGCACGGTTCATAATGGAACGGAGTCCGTGACCTTCCATCCACTGTGTAAGCAATACGGTGTACCAGCGCAGCATCGTGAGCTGGTTGCCGTACCTATCTGTTTTTCCGAGTGTTTCGGGGTCGTAGACGCGCCATTTGAAGATTGAGGCGAGCCTTTCGAGAAACGCGAGAGTTTCGTCGTAGTTGAACTTCCCGTCTGGAGAGATGTGCGGGTATTTGAGCCCGGCTCGGACAGCTTGAGTTAAGGATTCTGCTTGGTCAACAGATACGTTGATGTCGTCGTCTTGTTGCCCTTCTCGTTGCGCGAAAGACTCTCGGATTCGGCTGACGGTTTGGTCGTCGAGGTAGTCGGAGAATTCTTCACGCACCAGGCTTTGACGTCCTGTGGTGATGTCGCGCAAGAGCATGAGGCCGAATTTGCGCTTCATGTTGTAGCGTTCGTAGCTTTCATCTCCCTTGGCGAACTCGATCTGTCCTTCTTGAAGATCAGCAACGACTCCTTGCTTCATTTTCTTGCTGATAATTTGTGAGTCAGTTTGCACAGATAGCTTCTGTGCAGGAACATTCGCTTGCAGGAGTTCCTTGGCTTTTTGTTCGGATGCAAGTTGGTTGCCCACGATGATGAATACGTTGCCGTAGAGGTTGAACTCGATACGCCCAACTCGTCCGATCAGATTCTTGAAGTCGACTGCCGTCATTCCTGCTCTGCCGATTTTGTTGGTTGTGATGACGAGGTTGTCGGCGGGCAGGTTGACTCCTTCGAGGAGCGTGCTGGTACAAAATAGTGTCGAGATTTTGCCTTCGCGGAACAGACCTTCGATGCGTTCGCGGATTGCTGGTGGAAGGTAGCCGATATGGTAGCTGACGCCTCTACGGATGAGACCGCTAAGGTAGTAGTCCTCGTGGACGTCGCGTTCTATATCTTTTGCGAGAGCGTCCAAGTCTTTATCGTTGAGGTCTGCCAAACCCTGGGCATAGTCACGCGCCGCTTGCACTGCGTGATGTCGGGCAGCATGAAACACGATGGTTTGCCCACGATGATCTGAACCTCGTGATGATTCACTAACAAATCGGGTTACATCCTGTGCGGTAGCGTCCTGAGCTTGAAGCGAGGCTAGGTGCGTGAATTCTTGGGTGTGGTCGTTGTAACTGGAAATGGTGTTCTCGTGCAGGTTGACGAGGTATTTGAACTGCGCGACTGGCGAATACTGCGTTGCGACCGCGTTGGTCTCATTCTCGTCAGAGTTAGGATCAACCAGCCTTAGGAATACCTCTGGGTTGGGAATGTTGGGTGAAGCGAAGACGAAGTGCGGTGGCCTGTGGCGGTGTTGAAGGATTGTCACGGTTTGGTAGTAGAACGGGGCGCGGCTGTTCTTGCATGAGAGTTTGTGTGATTCGTCGAAAAAGACGTACTCGAATTCGATCGCAGGTTTGCCGATCAGAAGGTAAAGCAGACGTTCTGGGGTGAGTACGAAGATGAAGTTGTGATCGCCTTCGAGCACGATGTCACCGGCGGCACTGACGATTCGGTAGTTGTGTCGTTCTAGGTCTTCGCCAAGGTCAGCGATCAGTTTCGATCGGGTCTCGTTAATCAGCGCTTTTGACGGCACGATGATCGCAAAGTTGGCTGTCACCCCGGATTTGATCTGGTTGGTGATGAAGGTGCGCATGATGAAGGACTTGCCCAAGGATGTTGGGGCTGAGAAGGAAAACTTGCCGTCGGTGAGGCGGTCGTAGATTTTCTTTTGCGGCGCGAAGAACTTCATCGTTTTGTCACCGGGCACGGTGAGGTATTCGGCTTGGTAGGCGTTGAATGCGGCGTCGAGGATGCCTGCATCGGAAGTCACGCCCAACTGCTTCAGGCCTGGGTAGTTGCCTAGTGTGGTGAAGATTGCAGGAACGTATGCTTTCGTTTGTGCATCTTGTGGGTAGAGGATGTGGCAGAGGAGTGCGATTTCTTGCGCCCATACCCTATGCTGGTCACGGTTGGTGGGGTGGGTTGATTTCGAGAGCAGGTCTGCGAACCGCAGGGCGGCTTCAAGATCCACGTCGTATGGTTGACGATTCGCCAGCCCTAATCGATGTAAGCCGTAGTTGTAGAGCAGGTTTGCGTACAGCTGTTTGAGGAATTCGTTGGAGTCGATATCGGCAAATACGAGATCGCCGACTGTTACTTGCTTGTCAGACATGGCTACCACCTGGCTCGCCCACGAGCCCATCCATGATTGCGACCGCGTCAACGTCTACTTCATTGAGGGGCAAAACGTAAATGTAGAACGAGTAGTTATCCAAGTTTCGGGTGTTGATCTCGTTGGCGATCATTTGGGCGTGCGCGGCGATATCACCCTGCATTTTCTGATCGAGCGCAGACCGATACTGCTGGTTGCTGTAGTTCTTCGGATCGAGACCGATGTCATAGCCCAGAAACATCGAATAAGCGGTATCAAACTCGGGTGCCCCACCCGGCTTCGGGATTAGCAGATCTTTGACGTAGTTTGCTGTTGCTGGGTCGAGGGTCTTGGTGAACACAGTTTGCTCGGCGAGCTGAACCTCGTCTGAGCGATTCTGTTCTATATCTACAACACGGTCGAATGCTGCAGTGATGGCATCCCCAATGTTGCCCACAACGCTGGAGGTTCCAAACACGATGCTGCTGGTGGTTCGCTGACCGTCTGGTGTGAGTAGGTGGATGGCGTCACAGCGGCTGTGGATCTGGCCTCGGGCCTGGTTGAGCTCGATCTTGCTCATCACTTTGGGTGCTTCGAGGATTTGTTCGAGCAGGACGTAGAGCAAGATTTCACCTAACCCCATGCCGTCTTGTTGTGAACGCATCCGGTTTACCGCGTCGAGAGCAACTTCTTCGAGATCGTCTCGCTGTTTGTAGCCTTCGTATTCGGCGCGGGAGAAGACGTAGCGTCCAACGTTGCGTTTGAGGAACTTGATGAGGGCTGTGTGGTCGAAGCGGTTGTTTTGGATAGACAGATGGAACAGGCGTAACTGTTCGTCGTTTCGAAGACCTAACGTGTTCGAATGGGCCACTTCGGTGAACGTGGACGCGAATGTGTCGCCGCGCAGCGTTGGCGTGATCGTTGCCTGTGCCATCTCGTCTTCTCCCAAGAGGTGTCCTTCCCGCCTACAGCTTTTCGAGGATACGTACGAGCTCCGACAAAGTGACCGCCCCGTCAGGTGGAGTGACGCCATCTTCGAAGACCATGTAGTAGCGGTAGTCATTGCCGGACATGTTCGCCCACGCCCGCCCGAGCCTGATCTTGCGGTTAGAATCGTCGTTCTTCAAATGCTCGCCCTTGGACTCGACAACCACGATGGTGCCGCTGGTGGTCATCACGACGAAATCTGGGTAGTGGTTGAACGGACCGTTGAGGCAAAAGCCCTTGCGTTCAATGACGCGGTGCCACCAGCGAACGTTGTTCATGCCGGAGAAGCGACCAGCGAGTTCGAGCTCAAAGCCGTTCATCTTGTCTTCGGCCTCATACAGGGAGCCACCAATGAGGGAGGAGGCATGAATGGGCTGGATCGCTTTCGGGAACGCATAGAGTTGTTGAACATCAACGCGGCGGGTCTCGATATCCTCATAGAATCTCTTGATTTTGTGCGCTTCTAAAAGGCCGTCAATTTTCTGTTTGACCTTGCTTGCTACCGCATGTGGGTGTTCTTGATAGGTCAGCAGTTGCTCGGTGCCGAAGGTTTCAACCATCCGCACGATGTATGCGCGCAGGTCAGAGTCAGTGATCGAATTGATCGGTTTAATCCGATCGTAGATGGCGATTGCCGTGTTGCGTTTTTGTCCTTCGACGCTCAGTTTCGAGAAGTGTTCGCGCATGAATTTCTGATCGGTGCTCGACATCCGGAAGGCTTTAGGAATCTCGGAGTCTTTTCGCACGTCGATCTTGTACATCTGCTCGTCTGCCGTCGACAGGTCAATGTCGATGTCTTTCGTCTTTAAGTCAAAGTCACCGGCTAGTGCCTCGTGCTTAAGTTCGTTGTATCCCTCATGAGCGGTCGGGAACAATGCTGATCCGGGTTCTTGGATGACGAATTGGGGAAGGCGAAGGGTTTCGATCTCGTCAGCGAATTCGGGGTTGACGAAGCTCGTGTCCACAGCATACTCCAAATCTGAGGGCACGAAGCCCTCACCCATCTGTGCGGCTTCTTCGGCCTCCTGCTCATAGTCCGCACCTTGCTGAGCCGCCTGCTCGATCATCGAAGCAACCGTCGGATCCGCCGAAGGCTCTGGTGAACTAGCGGATTCTTCTCGCGCATCTAAATCCGCCGCAACCTGTTCTTCATCGAACTCCAGGAACTCTTCAACGTCCATACCTTCCCCTGCGACTGGGGACATTGGGGCGGGTTTGCTTGGCTGGTTCGTGCCAGTGAAGTCGAAAGCGACTTGATCGGCTGCGCGGAAGTCACGCTTGGAGAATCCTGCACTGTTGAGCCCCGCAACGATCTGATTGAGCGTGGTCCCGAAATCGTTTGAAGAGGTCAACACGTAACTCATGTTCAACAACGTGTTCGGCTGCTTCCTGGCGTGGGGTTGGCGCAGAACACGGCCAAGGATCTGTTCAACATCGACCTGGCTGGTCTTGTTCGCCAACGACGCCAGAATGTAAGCGAAGGGGCAGTCCCAGCCCTCCTTCAACGCGTTCACGGTGATGATGAACCTGATCGGGCACTCCTTGCTGAGCAGGTCAACGCCCTTAAGCTCGTTTACGTCGGCGGTCTTGATCGCGATCTGCTCGGCAGGAATACCCGCCTTGACGAGCTTGTCACGCAGCCGCTCAAACGAGGTAGCGTCCTCGCTCGTCTTCGGCTGAGCCTGAAACAACACGATCGGTCGAATATAAGAGCCATCATTCTCATACTGCTGTGTAGCAGCGACTTCTAGAGAACGGCGAAGATCAATCGCATCCGTAACAACATCCTTTTGCGACGCCCGATTATATGCGATGACCGGAAGTTTGACCATGCTCTCGTTCTTAAGTGAGAGCGCATCCACATACGAGATCACGTTCGCTTGCCGCTTCGGGGTTGCGGTTAGATCAAGGATGAATGCAGGGTTGAAATTCGTGAGCATCTCCTGGCTCAACGTGCTCGTCGCGTGATGCGACTCATCCACGATCACAACCGGATTCAACTGGTTAATCACCTGGAACAGTGCAGTTTCATCCGCGTTCTCGATCGGCTGCTCCGGGGCACCAAACGCGGTCGCGAACGAGGCGAGATTCCCATTAGCTTGGTATGCCTTGCGTCCGTCCTTTGTTCGTGAGCGGAACGAATCATACGAGAGCACCATCACTGACAGCTGCTCAGCCACCGTCGACGGACTGAAATTCTGCCCCGCCAGCAGTTCTTCTTTCGAATACACCTCAACCCGGCCACCGAAATCAGTATTCAGCTTCTGTCTATACGGGTGCGAGGGATTCTTCAACGCAGCCAATGTCTGCGTCAAAATCGAATCCGAGGGCACCAGCCACACCACAGCCTGTTTCCGCGTTGGCGGCAAAGCCTCGAAAATCGGCTTCACCGACGCACAAGCCAAGAACGTCTTTCCACCGCCAGTTGGGACCTTGTAACACACGTGCGGGACGCCATCGATCACATTCTGGTAGCCAGGCATCTGCGGGGTGCCAACCTCAATCTGGCGAGACTCCCAAAACATCTTGAAAGCTTCGCTCAGAGTGGGCTGCTCGTTAACCTGCGTCAGGAAATCCTCCAGATCGGCGATCACCCGGTTTTGATACTTCTTCAACTCCATGACCAAACTCCTTAGAGACGGGTGATATCCCGAGGGATCTTCTTGAACGTGATATTCAGAGCGCGCAGCTCCTCATCAGACAACAAACAGGTATCGGCATAAATCACATACGAACCGGCGGCGCACTCAGGAGGGATCGAAGCCAGATAGTCACGATCCAAAACCGTTGCCCGATCCGGCTCATACACGAAAAACAACGACGCATCCTCATGCCGTCCTAAGAAATACGGATGAGCACTGGTCGGATTCGAGAACGCCTGTCCTGTCTCGGTGAACCACACGTACTCACGGACCCGCTCAAGAGGAACATCGGGATTCAAATCGCCCTCAATAAGAAGCGGCGCGCCAAGCTCATAGAAGGAGAAGTCGCCGCCTGTGCCTTCTATCCTATTCTTGCCAGAGCCGTACCCCTCGATGGCTCGCTTTACGCGTTCAGCTGTGACTTCGTTTGCGTAGTCTCCAAGTTCGACCAGAATAAACTTTCGGCTTCCATTGTCTGCTTGATTTGTGGCAAGCACTGCATGGGCGGTTGTTCCCGATCCAGCAAAGGAATCCAAGACTATGGAATCTTTGTTTGTTGCCTGTTCGAGGCAAAGCTGAATCAGCTCAGTTGGCTTAGGTGTGTCAAAATCACGCCGCCCAAATATCTTTTTGACTTGAAGCGTGCCGGCCTCCGCTGAAAACTCGGAGCCTGTCCAGACGGATTTAGGTTTCGCACGTCTGATCCCGCCAAGGTCAAGATAATCCTTCTGATAAATATCGTACTCATCACGACCTCGGACCTTTTTTATCGCCAATTCGCTAATCCGAGCTCGGGCAGTTTCCTGACCCCAACGCCAATTTCCCTCAGACCCATCTGAAAGGTGAGGCAAGATTTCTATCTCACTCGAGTCTGCTGGTGATCCGACCCTCAACTCGTCTGTGCGTTCGTTATACGAAAACGGGTAGAACAGGTTCGGCCGGTCTTCTCTCCTTGAATTAGCCCCACGTTTCCTTAATCCGAGCAGTCGATATTTCCCGACAGCGTCTTCCAATTTGTAGTCCTTGAGGTATTCCTCTGGGAGAGGGATACCGTTTGACACAAATTCTGACCCGCGATAAACGAAAAGGTGTTCATGGGCGGTAGCGACATACTTAGCGTCGCTACGACCCTTCCAGTTGTTCACCACGGCTATATCGGCAACAAAGCATGCGAGGCCAAAGATCTCGTCGCAGATGAGGCGGAGGTTGGCTGCTTCATTATCATCGATCGAAATGAAAATAGCACCAGTCGGCGCAAGCAGCCGCTGCAGCAGGCGCAGGCGCGGATACATCATGCATAGCCATTTGTCGTGGCGTGAGAGGTCTTCGCCTTCTTTGCCGACGACTTCGCCAAGCCATTTCTTGATTCGTGGGTCGTTGACGGCGTCGTTGTAGATCCAGCCTTCGTTGCCTGTGTTATAGGGAGGATCGATATAAATGCAGTCAACCTTGCCTTCGTATTTTGGTAGTAGAGCTTTGAGGGCTTCGAGGTTGTCGCCATGAATGATCATGTTCTGTGAGCCGTTGTCCGCATCGTGTTGGCCGTGCTCGTCATATGAGTATTAGCGGTCGAGGACGCGGTAGGGAACGTCGAGGTGGTGGGTGATCACCTTGTCTTTGCCGACCCAGTTCAGTTCTGGCATTAGCGTTCCTCCTTAGGCTCGTGAGGGTTGTTGGGATGTGGTTCTTCTGCGGCTTGACCGGTGCGGACCCATTCGTCGATTTCTGAGAGTTTGAACTTCCACACCCTGCCGACCTTGTAGGCGGGAAGATTGTGCGTCACGATCCATTTCGTGATGGTTTCCCGGCGCACACCGAGGTGAGCTTGTGCTTCTTTCATGGTGACCCAGTTTTCTAATTCAGCTTCGCTCATCATCCCTACCTTGTCGAGTGAAGATCCGGGTTAATAACTGTGGCATCGACATTGAATGTTGTAGTCGCTTGAGGGAAGCAGTTCTCGCCTTCCTGGTTGCGCATTTCCCAGTGGCTTGAGGCTGCTCCTTCGTAGCCTTGCGCCCGAAACGTGCAAGAAATCTTGATGAACTTTCTTGTCGCTGGTGGGCTTTCAGGAATGGCGATTTGTTTGGTGCCGACGGGTCGTATTCGCGGGTCTGTTGGATTCGTACAGACGAGTGTCCGACTGGTCCAGTCGATGCTGCCAACGTTGCGCAGTGTCCATGTGTGAGTGAACTCGGCCCAAAATCCTGGCTTGTGTTTTTGCAGTGCGGGCGGTTCCGTCACGTCGACGCGATCTCCTTGATAGAGCGGCTGCGGTGCAGGGTTGATCTCGTCTGGTTCCTGGCCTTCAAGGCGAAGTCGGTAGCAGTGTTCGAGGACATCGCAATGGTTTGGATCGTGGATGATCGCGTCGAACCAATCTGTGAGTGCCCAAATGAACGCTTCTGGTTCGATAGTGAGGGTTGAGGGCAGCCCGGCGTCTTTGCCGACTTCTTGGCAACGATCATCCAACGTGCGCTTCGTGCTTGGGAGGGGCCTCAGGTGGCTAAGAAGGAAATCATGCAAAGATTTCTTGTTCACCGGCGTTGAAAATGATTCGTATTGCGGTTCGGAGATCGGTTTTGCTCCGGTGAAGATCTTGCGTGCGTACTCGTCATCTAACCGCTCTGCGCTGCCAGCGTGTTGGAATACGGCTTGGACGAATTTTGCCTGGTTAGTGATGGGACTCTTCCGCTTATAAACAGCGCGACAAAACTCGGGCAAACCCATATGCGTCACGCTCCTCTATGCCGAGTCCCAAAACTAGTCCCAGAAGTCCCAGTTTTTGCTTCCCTCACCGATCTGAAGTCCCAAAACCACAGCGTTTGATGAGTATGTGAGCAAAACACGAGCCGACGAGACGAGCAACTGTCATCTCATTATCGCACGCCGACTCGCGTGAACGCTCATGAACACGCACCAAGTGGTGGTGGGTGTCGTAGCGAGAGCGAAGGAGGTGAAGAGCGTGGGTAGGAACCGTAAGCAGACATCGCGTGCTGTGGCACGCAAGGCATCAGCTGTGCTGCGCGATGGCCGTTCTTCGGCGCGGACCAAGTCCGTTGCCGCCTCGGCATTAGCGCAGACTAAGCCGTCCAAGCGCGGCAAGTAGTCGTACACAGCCCACTCGGTTTCGACACAGTTCGGACCGGGTGGGTGGGGACGGTAGTGCTGGTGGCCACCGGTACTGACGTTCTCCAAGCCTGAGCGTGATTGTTCGGGAGCTCATCTGGCGGATGAGCGACCTCCACAGCGAGTGCTGGCTGTGGTTGTAGACAACTTTATTCACTAGTGAGGCCTGCTCTGGGAGCGCTCGGCGGGTCACCTCACCCAACCCCTCTTTGCGGAGGGGCGGGTGGGGTGGCTCGCCTTTGTCGTCTTCCAAGTAGTTCTCACCAGTGATCTGAGCCAAGCAGATCAGGTCTCCACATCACCGGGATTCCCGGAGAAATGGAGATCCTTCGATGAAGGTCACCTTCAAGCACGAAGCAGATAACAACAAGAACGAGTCCATCACTGACACTTTCGACATTGACCCTGGCGAGTTCGCTCTCATGATCGCAACCGACCGCCAGCAACGCGCCGCCACAACTGGTGTTCCACTCAACCAGGTCAAGCCCCGCACACCGCAGAAGATTCTCGACGAGTTGTGGAACGCAGAAGAAGCGGCCACGCATAAGGCGGTTCGCGCCGATCGCGGCAAGGGTAAGAAGACATGCACGTGCGGGGCTGAGTGCGGTCCTCGACGTGGATGCCGCGTCCCGAATAACAAGCCGTTTTCGTATGAGCAGATGCTCGACATCGACCTTGATCCAGCTTCACCGGGTATCAGCGCTGAAGACCAGGTCATCGAACGCGAGGACAGCGTCGAGCACACCCGTGAGCTCGAGGCTATGCGTGGCGTCATCGCTGGTTTGGATCCTCAGCATCATGAGGTGATGACGCGCCTTCTTGCAACCGACAAGCTCAATCAGGCGCAGGTGGCACGCGATATGGGGTTGACCCGTGCTCGGGTATCGCAGCTAGTGGCAGAGGTAAAACCGCTGATTCGACAGGCGGTTGAGGATGCCCGATTTAACACTTTCGGTGGTGTCGGCAGTGGGGTGAAAGGGAGAAGCCAACCGGGCTACTCCCACAAATGAGGAAGAAAGGTAAGCCCGATGGCTCGACATAGTCTCAAGCTTCATATTGCCCGGCGTATCCCTGACGACCCCGGAATCGTCGCAACTAAGAACGTGACGCTGCGTGAACGGTTCATGCGCCTACTGCTTGGTAGCCCGCGCAAAGTCATGATTCTTGTTCCTGGTGATTCGGTCAAGCAGATCGACATCACCGAAAACACCGATGACGACCTCATGGCATTGGCTGATGCTCTCAAGACGGGTGAGTCCAAATGATGATGTCACAGCTCAATGCCTTTATTCGTGATGGGAACCAGGCGCTGCGGTCGCTCGCCGATTTGCTTGCGCGGGCTCAGCAGATCGTTGAGGAGAGTTTCGAAGACCACGCAGGAATGCCTGGTGAACGCCCAGAGCTTGCCCTGCAGATCAAGGAACCCTTCGAAACCATCCCAGCTGTGCACAGCCAGCCAGAACTACTCGCGGACGAGCCGGAGGTTGAACCTGAACCGGTAGTGGCGCTCGAAGAAGTACGTGCTTTTCTTTCCGAGCTCTCAGCGCAAGGTCACACGGCAAAGGTTCGTGAGCTGATCGTCGAGGCTGGTGCGGACAAGCTCTCAGCGGTGGATCCGTCGAAGTTCGGCTGGCTGCTCGAACAGGCGAAGGAGATTGCTAATGACACCGTCTGACCACGCCCTCCTCTCGGCATCTGGGGCACACAGGTGGCTCAACTGCACACCTTCAGCTCGGCTCGAATCGGATGAGCCGGAGTCAACGTCTGCTGCTGCTGAGCAAGGAACCGCCGCTCATGCCTTGGCGGAGCACAAACTCCGCAGGGCTCTCAAGCAGCGCTCGAAGCGTCCGGTCTCGGCCTGGATTGATGACGAGATGGAAACCTTGACAGACGACTACGTCGCTTACGTCCAAGAACACATCTCCATCGCCCAAGAGACCTGTGGCGATCCGCAGGTGCTGATCGAACAGCGCCTGGACTTCTCCCACATTGTTCCTGGCAGTTTTGGCACCGGGGATTGCGTGATCATCGCCGAACCCACCTTGCAGATCATTGATCTCAAATACGGGCAAGGCGTGTTGGTTGAAGCCGTGAACAACCCGCAGTTGATGCTGTATGCGCTCGGTGCGCTCCACGCTTTCGGGAGCCTGTACGACATCGAGACGGTATCAGTGACGATCTATCAGCCGCGCCGGGCGAACGTCGACACCTGGGAAATCTCTGTTGCCGAGCTCGAACAGTGGGCTGAAACCGAGGTGAAACCGAAAGCTGAGCTGGCCTCGGCTGGTGAGGGTGAGTTTTGTCCGGGCTCGTGGTGTCAGTTCTGTCGTATCGCGCCAACGTGTCGAGCACGAGCCGAAGCCAACCTTCAACTTGCCAAGCTCGAGTTCGTCCCACCGGCCGAGCTGAGTGATGCGGAGATTGCTGACGTGCTCACGAGGATTCCGCAGCTCAAAACGTGGGCATCCGACGTGGAAGCCTACGCGCTTTCCAAGGCTGTCAATCAGGGTGTGGTCTTTGAGGGGTTCAAGCTCGTCGCAGGCAGGTCGGTACGCAAATACACCTCCGAAACCGATGTCGCTGAGGCGGCTGAGGCGGCTGGTTATAGGGACATCTGGGATCGCAAGCTCATCACCCTCACAGCGATGGAACGCCTCATGGGTAAACCCGCCTTCAACGAGATCCTTGGCGATCTCGTGATCAAACCTGCAGGCAAACCCACGTTGGTTCCTGCATCCGACAAGAGGCCAGCGCTTGATCTGGTGAGTGCGGCCACCGATTTTCAACCCAACAAGTAACGAGTAGAAAGAAGAAAAGATTATGACAACGACTAATCCGACCCGTATTGTCACCGGAGAAGTACGCCTCAGTTACGCGCACGTGTGGGAGCCGAACTCCATCCAGGGCGGCAAGCCCAAGTACTCCGTCTCCCTAATTATCCCGAAGTCCGATACTGCCACGATTGCGGCGATCGAGAAGGCCGTGGATGCGGCGATCGACGCCGGGACGGCCAAGTTTGGTGGCAAGCGCCCTAACAAGGCCGCCTTGAAGCTTCCGTTGCGTGATGGGGATATTGAGCGTGACGACGAAGCCTACAAGGGCGCCTACTTCCTCAACGCTAACTCGCTGACCGCTCCGCAGATCGTCGATCAGAGCGTCGCCCCGATCCTGGACCGCGCCGAAGTGTACTCGGGCTGCTACGCACGCGTATCCCTGTCCTTCTATGCGTTCAATACGAACGGCAACCGTGGTATTGCCTGCGGACTGGGCAATATCCAAAAGACCCGTGACGGCGAGAGCCTTGGCGGTGGGCGCGTGAGCGCTGAGACTGACTTCGGTGTCTTCGCCGCTGATGACGATTTCCTGAACTAACCATCCCCACTCGTGGAGGGAATCAGCACATCTTGTTGGTTCCCTCCACTTTTCCTCTATGTGAAAGGAACCTCGTCATGCGCATGCTCTCTATCGATATTGAGACTTTCAGTCCAGTTCAGCTCGCTAAGACGGGTGTTTACCCGTATGCCGAGCACCCAGACTTCGAGCTGCTCCTGTTCGGCTATTCGATTGACGGAGGCCCGGTCGAAATAGTGGATCTCGCAGGCGGACAATCAATGCCCGACGAGGTGCTGGCGGCTTTGGTGGATTCGGGTGTGGTCAAGTGGGCGCATAACGCCGCCTTCGAGCGAGTCTGCTTGTCCGCTTGGCTACGAGCGCATCATCCCGAGCTTCTCGCTGATGGGTTTCTTGGCCCAAGGCAGTGGCGTTGCACCATGATCTGGTCGGCCTACCTTGGTTTGCCGATGAGCCTCGATGCAGTAGCCACAGTTTTGAAGCTTGACGTCCAAAAAGACACAGTAGGCAAGAAGCTGATCAAGCAGTTCTGTACCCCAGCCACACCCTCAGTCCTGAACGGCGGCAAACGCAGGAACCCACCATCAGCTGACCCGACCGGGTGGGCGAGGTTTATCGATTACAACCGTCGTGACGTCGAAGTCGAACTCGCCATCCACGACAGACTGGCGTCTTTTCCGATGCCGGAGTCCGAATGGGACACCTACGCTCTTGACCAACGCATTAATGATGTTGGGATTCTTCTCGACCACACGCTGGTTGATAATGCCGTTGCCGTGGACGAGCACCACCGCAACGCGACACTCGCTCGGGCACAGACATTGACTGGGTTGGAGAATCCGAACTCGCCCATCCAGCTCAAACAATGGCTCCGTGGTCACGGCTGCGAACTCGAATCACTAGCGAAAGCCGACGTCCATGCCGCCCTCGATACCGCCACTGGCGAGGTGAAAGAAGTCCTCGAACTGCGCGGCGACTTGGCGAAATCGAGCGTGAAGAAATACCAGGCGATGCAAAACGTCGCCGGAACCGATGGCCGTGCGCGCGGTCTTATCCAGTTCTACGGAGCAGGACGCACCGGACGTTTCGCCGGACGCCTCGTCCAAGTCCAAAACCTCCCAAGAAACTATCTATCTGACCTCGACCAAGCACGAACGCTCGTCAGAACAGGCAACCTCGACGCACTTGAGCTGCTCTACGAATCTGTACCAGACACCTTGAGTCAGTTGATTCGCACGGCGTTCATTCCCAGCCCTGGGTGCCGGTTTATTGTGGCGGACTTTTCTGCGATTGAGGCGCGCGTCATCGCCTGGCTCGCAGGAGAAACAACCACCCTGGACGCCTTCCGTGAAGGTAAAGACCTCTACTGCGAAACCGCTTCCCGCATGTTCGGCGTCCCAGTAGAGAAGCACGGCGTTAATGGTGAGCTTCGTCAGAAGGGGAAGATTGCGGTGCTCGCCTGTGGTTATGGCGGCTCCGTCGGCGCTCTCAAAGCCATGGGAGCACTCACCATGGGACTCGCCGAACACGAGCTCAAACCCATCGTTGACGCATGGCGGCAAGCTAACCCACACATCGTCCAACTCTGGGCAGATGTTGAAGAAGCCGTGATTGCTGCGATCATGTCGCGCCAGCCGCTTCGCCTGCGGAACCTGCGCTTTAGCGTTGAGTCTGGGATTCTCTTCATCGAACTGCCCTCCGGTAGACGGCTTGCCTACGTCCAGCCGCGTCTGGGTGAGAACAGGTGGGGCGGCACCTCCATCACCTACACCGGCACCACCGCAGCCAGACGTTGGGGACAGCTCGAAACCTACGGTGGAAAACTTGTCGAGAATATCGTGCAGGCGATCGCTCGTGATCTGCTCGTCACCGGCATGCACGCAGTCGCCAAAGCCGAGCATCGGATTGTGATGCATGTTCACGACGAGATCGTTATCGACGAGCCCTTGGGCTCGGGCTTCACCGTTGCTGACGCGTGCGAGCTGATGTCCACGCTCCCAGCATGGGTCGAAGGTTTGCCGTTGGATGCGGATGGGTATGAGTGCGCCTATTACCGTAAGGATTAGCTGTTGATTGTCCAGATGGGATCTTGTTTCCAGCTGGGGCTGGCACCTATGTGCGTTAGATCGACGCCAGGAATTTCGGTGGGGAAACTGTCTAGGACGTCGCTGATGGCCTGTATTTCAGCGGTGAAATTTCCTCGTCTCAAGAGGAATGCGGTGAGCACCAACGCGGTGTATATACGTCCTGAAGAATGTGTCACGGCCGATAGCGTTTGGTCGCTGCGGCGGTGTTTGACCAGTGGACGGATGACGAGTCGCTTGTTCCATAGTCTGGCGTGATGGGCGCATACGTTACGAATGAAATTCGCAGTGCGCATCCATGATTCCAACTCGTCGGCACGTGCCAAGTACTTGTCAGCAATGCGACGACGCTGTTCGAAGGGAGCCAACGAAAACAGGGTCACGAGTTGTCCGAATTCGAGGATCTCGGTGGCCACCCACACCGGCAAACGCCCATCGTGGGTCTGGTTGTAATGCATGACGAAATCTTCTGTAGAGCGCGACTGCGTTTGGGCTAGCTTCTGCGTAAACAGTACTGCACGGCGATGCATTGCGCCTGACGGCCAAATCCGTTCGAGGTCGAGGTGAATGAACGGATCGATCTCACCCAGCACGTGCCCCACGTCAACTCGCAGGCACACCTCCAGCTTGCATAGCGCCCGCCACACAGCAAGACGCAGCTGTTCGTCAAACTCGTACAGCTCAACCGCGTGATGCATACGTGTGCCGGGAACGAAACGATCTAAACGCCGCCGAGGTGAGCCTTCGGGAGCTGACTGGCGCAACGGGTAGGAGTATCCCGAAAGCCGGTAATAGCCGACAGTAGATAACTCGCGGCGGTAATCACCGGCATCCAATAGGCCACGACGAGTGAGGATATTAATCTGCTCATCGATACTGGCCCACGGTTTATCGACCACCAGCCCACCCGCTTCCAAAAACATGAAGACCGGCTCTGACCTGTCTCGGAAACCGATACAAGCGAGCCGGTACTAGTGGTAATCACTATACCGCGAAAACAGCGACAGAATCAAGAACTCGGCGAAGTACCACCATCAGAAAAGAAAGCTTATCCAAGACCGCTAAGAAACGAGAACCGACCTGTGCTCCCACCGAAGCGGGCAGCGGAACCGGTCATGTTGTCTAAAAGACCACCGTGTCGGCACCGCTGTAGCAAGAGAACGATGGTTCTTCCACACAGAGCACTCGAGAAATTTGTCTATGCCCCGGCGAGAATACCTGCAGATGGCTCTAACAGATAGCGCTCCACCGGGGCTTCAACACCAATCGTGCCAGAACGAGAAGCGATTGAGTACCCGTGATTTAACACTTTCGGGTTCGTCGGCAGTGGGGTGAGGCCCTTAACTCCTTGTGTCGACCGGCACGACTTTTTCTCGACGGGGTCTCGGGAAGGAACCCCGCCATGGGAAACCAGATTCAAACATTTACCAACGACGTGTTCGGCACCATTCGCACCATCACCACTGATGGTCAGATCCTTTTCTGCGGCAAGGACGTCGCCACCGCGCTCGGCTACCAGGATCCGACGAACGCGGTGAAGCTGCACTGCAAGGGGGTGGCAAATTACCACCCCCTTGAGACCGCTGGCGGACTCCAGCAGGTCCGCTTCATTACCGAAGGCGACCTCTACCGCCTCATCATCTCTTCAAAGCTCCCGGCAGCACAGAAGTTCGAAGCCTGGGTGTTCGATGAGGTGTTGCCGACGATTCGCCGCCACGGCATGTACGCATACGACGAACTCCTCGCTGACGATGAGTTCCTCGAGCATGCCATCGCCACGCTGCGGGCCGAGCGGGCCAAGCGCCTGGCAGCAGAGCAAGCCTTGCTTGAAGCGGCACCGAAAGTCTCGTACTACGACGTTGTGTTGCAATCGGATTCGTTGTTGACGACGACGGCGATTGCGAAGGACTACGGACTTTCCGCGAAGAAGCTCAACCGGATTCTGCGTGATGCTCACGTGCAGTTCCATCAGTCTGGCCGGTGGTTCCTCTACGCCCGCTTCGCCGAGCAGGGCTACACCCAGTCCAAGACTCACGAATACGGCGAAGGCCAGACCCGCACCCACATGTACTGGACCCAGAAGGGACGTCTGTTCATCTACGACCTGCTCAAGAACCAGCTCGGCATCCTCCCGGTGATTGAGCGTGAGGGTCAGGTGCAAGCATGAGCGCCACGACACTCGATATTGGGTTTTCGAAGAAAAACACCGAAGGCTATCTGGACTTAACGAGCTACCACGCGCTCAAGAAGCTTCAGCGCGAACAGTTCGGTTACCGGCCCTTGGTTTATATCTGCTCACCGTATTCGGGCGACGTGCAAGCGAACGTTGAGCTCGCCCGCCAATTCTGCGAGCTTGCAGTAGCGGCAGGCAAGATCCCGTTCGCTCCGCATCTGCACTATCCCCAGTTCATGGACGACGCTGATCCTGATCAGCGTGAGTTGGCGATGTTTTTCAACAGGGTGTTGCTCGCTAAATGCGAAGCCCTGTGGGCATACGTCGGACACGTCAGCCCTGGTATGCGCCTGGAGATCGGCTGGGCGCGAGACCTCGAGTTGCCGATTAAGTTTTTCGATTCTGATTTCAAGGAGGTCACGCCATGACCACGCCTTTCACCTTGTTCGCTGCCGCGGTTACAGGTGTGCAGAACAATAACCACTACCCGAACCAGCACATCGTCGCTGACGCGGCCTCGCTGAGCGCGGTCGCGGGTTTTGATCACGTGGCTGCCACGTATGTGAATGATCGCCGCTCAACTGCAGCCTTCATGTCTTCGGATTGCGTGGTGATGGATATCGATAACGATCACACCGAAACTCCGGCCGAGTGGGTCACGCCTGAGAAGCTTGGCGAGGTGATGGCGGGTGTGGAGTTCATGACCGCCACGTCTCGTAATCACCAGAAACCGAAGGGCGTGGTGTCGGCCAGGCCGCGTTTCCACGTCTACTTCCCAATACATGAAATACGCGACGCAGACGACTATGCGGGGCTCAAGCACCGCCTCGCATCACGGTTCTCCTTCTTCGACCGTAATGCTTTGGATGCAGGACGTTTCATCTACGGGGCGTCGAACGCGGTAGTGACGGTGCATGAAGGTGATCAGCTCCTCGATGCATGGCTTGATGCGGCTGACGAGATCGACGTGTTCGCCGCCTTCGATCAAAGCACTTTGGTCATTGGTGAGGGCTCACGTAACGCTACACTCTCTCGCTTCGCAGGCAGGGTCCTCATCCGCTACGGCGATACAGACCAGGCGCGTGACTTGTTCGACCGCAAAGCCAACCTCTGCGAGCCACCGCTCAGCGAGGGCGAATTACAGACGATTTGGAATAGCGCGTGCAGGTTTGCTTCGAAGGTTGCTGCTGATCCAGGCTATCTGCCGCCTGAGGCGTATGAGGCGTTGGCGGGTTTGCGTCCGGATGATTTTTCCGATGTCGGTCAGGCAGACACATTGGCTGGCGAGTATGCGAACAAGATCCGCTACTCACTGGCTACCAAGTGGCTTGTCTACGACCATGGCGTGTGGGATGAGAACGACTTATCCGCACAGGGCGTGGTTCAGGAATTGACTTCCCGCCAGCTGGAAGAAGCCGACCGTCTGATCGCATCGACGTGGGAGACCATGACGGCAACCGGCGCAGATCTCGTGATGGCCTCCGCCTCGTCGAAAGCCCGCGGCATCGCGAAGCTCACGCCTGTGCAAGCGACCGCGTTTCGAGCGTGGGATGAGGCAAAGAACTACCACAAGTTTGTTCTATCTCGGCGTTTGTCACGCAATATCACGGCCACGTTGAAAGAAGCCGGGCCGATCTTGCAGGTGCGTATCCGTGACCTTGACGTCGACCCCTACCTGCTCAACACCCCGGCAGGTACCTGGGATCTGCGCGACGGTAGTAGCCACGAGCACAACCCTGTCGATCTATTGACCAAGCAGACCGCTGTCGGCCCCAGCGATGAGGGTGCACAGATTTGGGCCGACGCGCTCGACGTGTTCTTCCAAGGAGATCCTGAGTTGATTGGTTATGTGCAGCGCATTGTGGGGTTGGCGGCTATCGGTCAGGTTTTCGTCGAAGCGCTCGTCATCGCTTACGGGGACGGGCGAAACGGCAAATCCACGTTTTGGAACACGATCGCCCGCGTGTTGGGGACGTATTCGGGCACGATCTCAGCAGATGCGCTCACGGTCGGGGTGCGCCGCAACGTCAAACCCGAACTCGCAGAAGCCAGAGGCAAACGTCTCTTGATCGCGGCTGAAACCGAAGAAGGCATGCGCCTATCAACCTCGAACGTCAAACAGCTGGCTTCGACCGATCAGATCTCGGCAGAGAAAAAGTTCAAGGACCCCTTCGCCTTCACCCCCTCCCACACGCTGGTCTTGTACACGAACCATTTGCCGCGTGTGGGAGCCATGGACGCAGGCATCTGGCGGCGTCTGATCGTCATC
Organism: Gleimia europaea; assembly: GCA_002871995.1. Classification (GTDB taxonomy): domain Bacteria; phylum Actinomycetota; class Actinomycetes; order Actinomycetales; family Actinomycetaceae; genus Gleimia; species Gleimia europaea. Next base: position 859,280 of record PNHW01000001.1, on the reverse strand, counting down.
CCGTTCAACGCCACCATCGAAGGCGATACGGATGTGAAGAACTATGCCGACCACCTCTACGAACACGCTGGCGGAGCAATCCTTTCCTGGATCATGGAGGGAGCGCGCCTCATTCACAGTGAGGGCTACAAGCTCACTCCGCCGCCTCAGGTGGTTCAAGCCTCGCAAGCATATAAGGAGGATAACGACTGGTTCTCGCAGTTCCTTGAGGACTCGTGCGACGTCGAGGACGGATTATCGGAGAGGGCTGGTGACCTCTATCAGACGTATCGGGCGTGGGCGCAAAACACCTCAGGATGGGCGCGCCCGATGGTCGACTTCAACGCCGCATGCGAACAAGCAGGATTCGAGCGCAAGAAAACCAAGTCCGGTATCCGCGTCTACGGGCTGGCCCTGACCAGTGAATTCAACAGCTGAAAGTTATGAGGGTGCAGACCGGTGCAACCCGTTTTCCTACCTTACGCATGTGAAATTACATGGTGTTTTTCTCTATGTAAAAGGTTAGGAAATACCCTGCACCACTCTGCACCCCTTGAGAAACCATTCAAGGAGTGACCATGAACGAACGCACCATAGAACACCAACTGAAGAAAGCCGTTGAAGCCTCTGGCGGCTTGTGCTGGAAGCTTGTCTGCCCTGGAACCACGGGTGTACCTGACCGGATATGCCTGATGAGAAACCGCGTAGTTTTCGTTGAGCTCAAAGCACCAGGACAGAAACCCAGGCCAATCCAGGTGCGCCGGATGAATCAACTCCGCTACCAAGGTTTCACCGCTTTGGTCGTTGATTCGGTTGACGGCATACAGGAGGTGCTTGATGCACTATCAGCCGCATAACTACCAGCGGCAGGCGACCCAGTTCATCATCGACCATCACGAGGCCGCGATCTTCCTTGGGATGGGTTTGGGCAAATCGGTGATCACGTTGACGGCGATCTGGCAGCTCATGCTCGACTACTTCACCATCCACCGAGTCCTCGTCATCGCACCACTGCGGGTAGCCCGTGATACCTGGCCCGCCGAAATAGCGAAGTGGGATCACCTTGATGGGCTCACCGTCGCGGTCGCTGTTGGCACCAAGCAAGACCGGCTGAACGCTCTCGCGGCGTCTGCGATGGTTACCGTCATCAACCGTGAAAACATCCCATGGCTCATTAGCCAGCTTGGGAGCGCGTGGCCGTTCGACATGGTTATCATCGACGAACTCTCCAGCTTCAAAAACCATCGTGCGAAGCGGTTCACGGCGTTGGTGAAAATGCGGCCGCACGTTAAGCGCTGGGTTGGCCTGACCGGCACGCCCGCGTCGAACGGGCTGATGGATGTGTGGGCGCAATTCCGTCTGCTTGACGGCGGCGAGCGTTTGGGCAGGTTTATCACTCGTTATCGCGATCGTTGGTTCGTTCCGGATAAGCGCAACGGGATGCAGGTGTTCACCTATAAGCCCCGCGCGGGTGCTGAGGATGAGATCTATGGGGCGATTGGTGACATGACGTTGTCGATGAGAACCACCGACCACCTGCAATTACCGGAATTGACGGTGACAACCACGCCCGTCACGTTGGAGCCGAAAGAACGCAAGGTCTACGAGCAGCTCAAAGCTGACCTCGTCCTCGACCTTGATGGGGCGACGGTTGATGCTGCGAATGCTGCTGCGTTGTCGGGCAAGTTGCTGCAGTTAGCGTCGGGCGCGATCTACACCGGTGATGGTCAGTGGACGGCGGTTCACGAGCGGAAGCTCGACGTCCTCGAAGACCTCGTCGAGGCTGCCAACGGCAATCCACTGCTCGTGGCCTACTGGTTCACTCACGACCGCGAACGTATCACCGCCCGCTTCCCGCAGGCTCGCGAACTCAAAACGAGCGCGGATATCGAGGCATGGAACAGAGGCGAGATAACCCTCGGGCTGATCCACCCCGCATCGGCCGGTCATGGACTGAACCTCCAATCAGGCGGGCACCTGCTGGTGTGGTTCTCGCTCACGTGGAGCTTGGAGCTTTACCAGCAGACCAACGCACGGCTTTATCGGCAAGGACAATCCGAACCTGTGACGATCACGCATCTTGTTGCGGAAGGGACGCTCGATGAAACCGTTCTCAAAGCTCTTGATGCGAAAGACGCTACTCAGGCTGCGTTGATTGACGCGGTCACAGCAGAAATTACAACCACTGAAAGGACAAGCTCATGCATGTGATGACCAAATACCTCGACACAAGGAAAGCCGCGATCGCAGCGCTACAGGATTATGCGGTGATGGAACAGATCATCGAGAGTACCGACGAGCAGATCAAGACGGCTTACGCTGACGCGGCAAGCCCAGCATCCCCACGCATGGACGGCACACCACCTTCTGGCGATCTCCGCGCTTCGGAGAATCGGATCGTGGCGAGCATTGAGCGAATCGACGCCTACAAGGCTCGCTACCTACAGGCCCGCCAGTACATGGACTGGTTCTTACCTGCGTGGGAAGTCATCGCTGAAGACGACCGCTTCATCCTCGAAGGCTTCTTCCTCAGCGAGGGGACACAAGATGAGAAGGTATCGATGATCGCCGATCACTTCTACGTCGAGCGTGACACGGTCTATCGGCGCAAGAACCGGGCCCTCGACAGGTTCGCCACCGCCTTATACGGACAGCTCTAGCGTTAGCCGGTATCCGAAACATGCGATAGAAAACCGCATATCGGTGTGAGAACATGTAAGTGGTTGAAAACTAGGAGAAGCCCCAAGAACCCACACGGGAACTTGGGGCTTCACCACATCCAGGGGGAAGGAGCCAGCGATGCCGGTCAAACCAGCCCGCCCGTGCTCCCACCCCGGCTGCCCTGAGCTCACCCGTGAACGCTACTGCGAGGCCCACGCGAAGGCAGAAGACGCCCGGTATCGGAAGTATCAGCGTGATCCGAAGATCAACCGCCGCTACGGCGCGCGGTGGCGCAAGATCCGCGCCGCCTACATCGCAGCCCACCCGCTCTGCGAAGACTGCCTCGAACAAGGCAAGTACACGCCCGCACAGGAAGTCCACCACGTGCTCCCGCTCGAACACGGCGGCACCCACAACTTCGACAACCTCCGTTCGCTGTGCAAGCCCTGCCACTCGCGCCAGAGCGCGCTGGATGACGACCGGTGGAGGCAACAACCTCGGGTCTACACCTACTGAATTCTTCGCCACGTTCCGCCCTGTCGCGGTTGTCGTCACGCACTTCAAAGTTGCCTACCCGCCTGGCGTTTGCCGAACACGAGCCACCGTCGAAAGCCTGACGAGGGGTAGGGCCGTCGAATCTCTACAGCCTTGGCACAGGTCAGCGGGCGGGGCCAACCGTGCGCAAAGTCCCCGAATCAAACAAGGTATTAACACTTCGGGCTTCGTCGGCAGTACCAGTGAGGGGTGAAATCCCGCTGAGTGTTGCTCGGTTTTCTTGCGCTTTGTCCGTCCGGATTTGGGTTTCCCAGGGACGTACAGGTGAGGGCAAAAAACTCGGAGCTTCTCATCCGGTGTTCTGGATCCCTCTCTGGCAGGTGTTCGCCTGTCTTGAGTTAACAAACTGGTTTCTAAAAAGGAGGAATCATGACAGATCAAATGGTGCTAAAAACACAGCAATGGCTCAATCGCACCTATAGGAGCAAGGCTGGATTCGGTTCAGTCGTAGAGGACGGATATACCGGCTGGGGCACGGTCAACGCTTTGATTCGGGCCCTGCAAATCGAGCTGGGTATTACGACAACGGCGAACAATTTCGGACCGGGAACTATCAGTCGCTTCCAGTCTCGGTGGCCTAACGGCATCCACCAGCAGGATGACGGTGCGCAGGAGACTTCTAATGTGTACGGCATTATCCAAGGTGCTTTGTGGTGTAAGGGATATTCTGCTGGTGCCAGCGATATCACTACGCATTTCTATAGCGGAACTGGAAAGGCCATCAAACAGCTTAAGAGCGACATGGGCATTGGTGGAGATTCCACTGTGACGCTCGACGTCATGAAAGCGCTGTTGTCAATGCAGCAATTCGTCCTGCTTCGCTCTTATGGGGGCATTTCAGCGATTCGGCAAGCACAGCAACAAATCAACCAACAGTATCGCGCTTATACCGGAATCATCCCAACCGATGGACTCTACGGTCGGGAAATGAACACTGCTCTGATTCAGGTCTTGCAAGCCATTGAAGGATTTAGCCCTGCGGAAGCCACAGGTAATTTCGGCAATGGCACCAAAGCGCGTCTAACAATAGTTACACCCAGCAATGCGGCAAGTTTACCGAAGTGGGCTTGGCTAGCTCAGGTTGCTCTAGTGTGTAACCGGATTTCTCCCGATATCTATCCTTCTGCACAAACCGCACTGTCAACGTTCGTTCCGCAATTCCAAGCAAAGTATCAGCTCCCACGAAGCGGGGTGGTCGACTCGACTACATGGATGAGCCTGTTGACCTCGAAAGGTGATCCGAATCGCGCCTGCAAAGCATGCGATACACGCTTCGAGATTACGGCTGAGCGACTCAACCTACTTAAGGCGAACGGCTATGAGATTGTGGGGCGTTACCTGACTGAGCCGAATCAGGATTCAAAAGATCCGTCTGACTATTTCAAAGCAATTCGCCCCGGAGAACTTGAACGCATCACCAACGGAGGAATGAAGTTCTTCCCGATTTTCCAGGAGTACTCAACCAAGCTTCGACATTTCACGCGGGAAAACGGCGCTCGGCACGCGACGCTCGCAAGGCAAGCAGCCCAAAGACTTGGCATTCCGGGAACGTATATCTATTTCGCAGTTGATTTCGACGCGACCGACCCCGAGGTCACAAGTCACATTCTTCCGTATTTCCAGGGTGTGCGTGGAAGCCTGGGAGGCGGATACAAAGTAGGCATCTACGCCTCGCGTAACATTTGTAGCCGCATCATTAAAGCCGGCTACGCTGGAAGCGCGTTCGTCTCGGACATGTCTACAGGATTTTCTGGCAACCTTGGCTTCCCTATTCCTGACGATTGGAACTATGACCAGTTCACTGAAATCAGTGACTACAAGGGTGCTGGTTTTGACCTAGACAGGGTCGCCTATTCAGGACAAGCAGCGGCAGTTGATCATGTTGCTCCTTCGAGTGCCGGTGGCGCTGCGCCCGACACCAGCATTGATTACACCAAGCTGGCTCCGATTGATCTGATCTGGCATTTAGAGAAACGCTTCGAAGAACTTCGTGCCAGTGGCAAGGTTGGAAAAGACTACGTTGCGGGTTCTCATGGTGCGGGAACGCGGATTGCCGTTCCGACTTGGCGTTGCATCCTCAACTATTTAGCAAAAGCCTACCTGCGTGACGGTGGTAGTGGATCTGCGGTGAATTGGTCCGTGTCTGCCGAAAGTTTCAGGAGTGCTGACGCGAGCGTACTCGAGAAGGACGCTGTAGGCAAGAAGATCATCGCTGCCTTGAATCGCTATATTGATAACACGTGGCGGCAATCCATGACCGACAAGACCGGAGAATCGGTTGATCTGGCGCATCTGGCGGCAACAACACTTGGATACACCAACTGGAATGTTATCCCTGATGCGTGGACTGGCTGGGCCGGAGACCTAGCTACTGCCATGGAGAATATTCAGAAAACACTTGAGTGGAATCCCAGTGCGAACCTGGATCAGGTGGCCACAGCTCTAATCGGTCAAGGTAACGATTACCGTCAGCATCCTGGCTTGAAGGGGCTAGTACTTGACAAGAAAAACGACAAGGGAAAATGGGAATCGGTAGGAAACAACTGTAACCGTGACGATCTCTGCTGTGACGGAGATGCCATCGTTATCGCTAACACGCTAGAAAACGGCAACGACTCCAACGCTCATCTTCTGTCAGCAACATTGCGAGAGTACTACAACAATTCCAGCAAACTTGCCAACAGATTCAAGCAGATTGGCTGGAGCTTGGGGGCGAATAATTCCACTGAGGCATATCAGAAAATAAGTGAATATGCCGACTTGGATAGCGCCGTTTTAGGATGGTTCCTGGCTGGATACGTCAAGGAAGAGATTCGTTTGACAGCTTGCCGAAAGCTAGCTGAATTCATCTACCGATAATTGATTTGGTCTTTTCCTTGGTGTGGCGCTTGGGTAAAAACGCTAAACCCAAGCGCTACACCACCAGCAACAAGAGCGCCGATGGCGGGAACGGAAAACTGGCTCAGCAGTTGAGAAAAAGAATCACTATGAACTAACGAGCCGACACCATCGAGTGAAAAGAGAAAAGCTGAGAGTCCGATAAAGGCTCCTGCTGAAAGTTGCAACGCGCGGGCAGATTGAATACCGATGAAATGCTTATTAAAAAGCAGAAGAAGAATCGTGAAACACACATACATGAGTGGCATCAATAAGAAGACCACAAAAAATCTCTGATCCTGATCCTTGCACCGTAGAAAGATGGCGGCGAAAAGCCACGCGCCGACAAAATATGCCAGAGCGGATACAAGAAACACAGATATTTTTTTGATGACCAGTCCCTTCAACTTTTCGCTACACATTTTGATACGGCAACGGCATCAGGAGTTGTATGCCCCAATAAGTTCTCATTCTACAAGAAGGGTTTCCCTGCATTGCTAAGGATAGCGCTGATCGGGCGGATGTTGCGTGAATGCAGGCACGAGGCCTGGTGCGTTGAACCCGACAGTCACGAAAAGGCGCACGGGAGCGCCTATACCAGAGGCTCCCGAGTATCTGTCTGTGGTGTACAGCGTGGTAAGAAGCTACTGGGGGGCGGCTTGGTTATGGGGTTGTTCTGGCGGCTTTCTGGTGAATGCACGGAGCTTTTTGATTGCCCATTCGTAGTGGCTTGATGTGGCTGACACGCAGTAGGAGCCGAGCGAGGTTGTGCCCGTCCACGGGAAATGCGCCTTGGTGAATAACTCCTCGTTGGTGAACTCGCCGATGAGAGCCACTACTGCGGTGTGGCTGTCAGCGAGGTTCTCGCGGATAGCCTCAAGCTCAGTGCCCTGATATTGAGTCCAAATCTCTTGGTTGAGCGTTGGCGTGGTTCGCCACGTGTGAGGAAACGGAAGAAACGGTCGAGGCTGACCCTGGCGGTTGGCGTCGACGAAGCCAAGCAACATGCGCTGCCACTCGTGCAGGTGGGCAAGGACGTCGCGCAGGTTTTTGTCCCGCGCCCAGTGGGCTTCTTTACCGATTTGAGTGATGCTGGGATCAAAATTCGTATGCTGATCGTCGGAACTCATGCCCTCAATGAGGCTGTCCAGTTTCGCATACTGCGCCTCGGCGGCATCCAATAGTTCAGTTTTCGTCTTCGGTCTCGGCACGCCACTAATTGTCTCACAGCAGGAAAGCAGATGAAAACCTATGGCGAAAGACGGAACGAACCGGGGTGGCCGCCGTGTGCGGGCAGGTGCGAAACCCGATCCGCTGAATGCGAAGCTCGCAGCTGGCCGCCCAGCCACGCGGCTTGATGATCCGCTGGGTGAGCCGTTTGACTTTGAAGGCTCAGATATCGGGGATGGTGCGGTGCTTGCTGGTGAGGTGATGCCGGAGCCTGCCGAGTATCTGTCGGAGATTCAGCGTGATGGTAAACCCCTCGGCGCTGACCTCGTCTACCGAGAAACATGGCAATGGCTCGATCAACGTGGCTGTTCCCAGTTCGTCGCACCGCGCTTGATCGAATCCTATGCGCAGGCGTTCGCGCGTTATGTGCAGTGTGAACAGGCGATCTCCAAGTTCGGCTTGCTCGGCAAACACCCAACCACAGGGGCTGCGATCGCATCCCCTTTCGTTGCTATGTCCCAGTCTTTCGGGAAGCAAGCGAACGTGTACTGGTACGAGATTTACGAGATAGTGCGCGCCACCTGCACCAGCGACTACTCAGGTTCGGCGCCGGGTGATGACGTGATGGAGCGCCTGCTGCAAGCCCGCTCCTAACACCCCTTTGATTCTCGTGTGCCTGCCCGAGATGGGTGGGCACTTTTCTATGTCCCGATTCTTTGGAAAGTGAGTGTGTATGTCTGTTACGAAGACTGCTGAGGCCGTGTGTATCGGCCATCCCGATAAGCTCTGTGATTTGATCGCTGACACGATCCTTGACGATATCCTCTACGAGGATCCTGCTGCCCGCGTTGCAGTAGAAGTGATGGCATCTGGCCGCAGGATCATTGTGACTGGCGAGATCACTTCGAAGGTTCGTCCGCGTATTCGTGAGTCGGTGCGTTACGCGCTGGTGAAGGCGGGTTATGTGCCGTGGAAGTTCCTCGTTTTCGTCTGGACACGCCGCCAATCCCCAGACATCAACGCAGGAGTTTCCAAGTCCTTGGAGGCTCGCTTCGGAGACACGAGTGAGTTTGCGTTGCAGGGCGCTGGCGATCAAGGCACCGTCTACGGATACGCCACCAACGAAACCCCGCAGCGTTTGCCATTGCCGCTCGTACTCTCGCATGAGATCTGTGGGCGTCTTGATGACGCCCGCAAGGACGGCACGATCAGCGGTATCAAGTCCGATGGTAAGGCGCAGGTGACGGTTCGCTACGACGCCGCCGGACAACCCGTAGCAGTCGAAACCGTGGTGGTGTCGATCCAACACGACGCTACGAAGACTCTGGACGAGCTTGCGGCTGAGGTCAAAACACTGATCGTCGCACCCGCGTGTAAGCCGTATCTGCCAATTAGCGCTGACACCGAGATTCTGGTGAATCCCTCGGGCTTGTTTACGGTGGGTGGTTCAAAGGCAGACACGGGGCTCACTGGTCGCAAGCTGATGGTCGACACTTACGGCGGTCTCGCCCCACATGGTGGTGGGGCGTTCTCGGGTAAGGACGCGTCCAAGGTTGACCGCTCGGGTGCGTATATGGCGCGTCTGATAGCCAAGACTATCGTCGACTCCGGTCTTGCGCAGGAATGCCAGGTCGCGATTTCCTATGCGATTGGGAAGGCTGATCCGGTCGCCTTCACCATCGACACGCTCGGCAGTGGTGAATACTCCGACAAGATCCTGACCGAGGCTGCGCGTGAGGTGTTTCCGCTACGCCCAGGAGCGATCATTGACGCTTTGGGGTTGCGAGCACCCGGCTACACCCGCTACTCGACCTACGGACACTTCGGCCATGCCGGTTTGCACTGGGAGAACTCGTTCGCTCACGTCGACGCATTAAAGAAGGCGGTGACCACACATGCTCATGAAACCAATGCCCATCAGTGAACTCAAGCCCGCTGACTACAATCCGCGTAAAGACCTCCAGCCTGGCGATGCCGAATACGAGAAGCTCAAGCGATCCTTGACCGAGTTCGGCTACGTCGAACCCGTCATCTGGAACTCCACCACTGGCAACATCGTCGGTGGACACCAGCGTTTGAAGGTGCTCGAAGATCTCGGCCACACGGACGTGGACGTGATCGTTGTTGAGCTCGATGAGACCCGCGAGAAAGCACTCAACATCGCGCTCAACAAGATCAGCGGCGAATGGGACAACGACAGACTTGCCCTCCTCATCGCCGACCTCGATGCTTCGGATTTCGATGCTGAACTCACCGGTTTCGACGACGCCGAAATCCAGCAGTTGATCGGCTCCTTGGATGAGAACGAGGTTGAGGACGACGACTTCGACCTTACCGCCGCACTCGAAGCATCCGCGTTCGTGGAGCGTGGGGATATCTGGACGCTTGGCCGTCACCGACTCGTGTGCGGCGACGCCACCAGCGTCGAGGACGTCGAGTTGTTGATGGATGGTAAACGTGCGAATCTTGTGTTGACTGATCCGCCATATAACGTCGCCTTCGAATCAGGATCCGGATTGTCCATCAAGAACGACAAGATGGATGGCGATAAGTTCTACGATTTCCTGCTATCAGCGTTTTCGAACATGGTGGGCGTGTGTGAGAAGGGCGCGTCCGCGTATGTGTTCCACGCTGACACTGAAGGCTTGAACTTCCGCCGCGCCTTCGTTGAGGCAGGCTTTTACCTGTCGGGCTGTTGTATTTGGGTTAAAGATTCCCTCGTATTGGGACGTTCCCCGTATCAGTGGCAGCACGAGCCGGTGCTATTCGGGTGGGTGAAGACGGGTAAGCACAAGTGGTACGCCGACCGGAAACAAACCACGATCTGGAACTTCGCCAAGCCCCGCCGTAATGCTGACCACCCGACCAGCAAGCCGCTGGATTTGTTGGCGTATCCGATCGGGAACTCCACGCAGGCCAACGCGATCGTGCTCGACACCTTCGCAGGCTCAGGCTCCACACTCATGGCAGCTGAGGCAACCGACCGCATCTGCTATTGCATGGAGCTTGATGAGAAATACGCGAGCGTTATTTTGCGCCGTTATGCCGAACATACAGGGGACGCTGCCGGGATTACTTGCCTGCGAGGCGGCAAGGAATACGCGTATTTGGATTTGGTGCGCGATGTTGAGGGGGGTGAACCGTGAGTGAGTTGACGTTGGGTTCCTTGTTTGATGGCTCGGGTGGTTTCCCTCTCGCAGGTATTCAGGCGGGTATTCGTCCTGTGTGGGCGAGTGAAATCGAGCCATTCCCGATTCTCGTTACGACCCGCCGTCTGCCGCAGCTCACTCATGTGGGTGATGTGACCACGGTCAACGGGGCTGATGTTGATGCGGTGGATGTGATCACGTTTGGTTCTCCCTGCCAAGACCTATCCGTTGCAGGTAAACAAGCAGGCCTGGCGGGTGAACGCTCGGGTCTGTTCTTTCATGCTGTACGAATTATTGACCAGATGAGGAAAGCAACCCATGGAATGTTTCCACGCTACGCGATCTGGGAGAATGTCCCTGGCGCGTTCTCCTCACACAAAGGATCCGATTTCGCCACCGTCCTTACCACGCTCACGCGCATCGTCGACCCGAGCACGCCTGATATGCCTGTCCCTGAGGGTGGATGGCCGTACGCGGGATGTGTCATGGGTGAGGGATTCTCACTGGCATGGCGTGTACTCGATGCGCAACATTTCGGCCTCGCCCAACGACGCCGCCGCATCTACCTTGTCGCAGATTTTGCAGGCCGATCCGCACCCGAGATTCTTTTTGAGCCCGCGAGCTTGCCAAGGAATCCTGAATCGTGCGGCACGCAAGAACAAGACCATGCCCACACCCCTGAAGCAAGCCTTGGAGGCCGTAGCAGCTCGGTGATGTTGTTGGATCATCATCCGCAGGACTCGAGGTTGACCGTTAACTCCTCGGGGGTGGTGCAGACGCTGACTGCCCGGATGGGCAACTCACCCACCAACGTCCCCATCCTCCTCGACGCCCCAGAAGAACGCAGGGTGTTTGGCCTGAATTCGATCCACCAGTCCCGCAGCGGTGGCGGCCACTACGGCTACGAAGCGGAAGTGTCGAAAACCCTCGACTTGAAAGGCGGGGAGCCGACCTGCAATCAGGGCGGCATGGTCATCTTGGAGCCCGTCTATGCCGCATCCAAGGCCGACTATTTCACCCGCGTCACCAAGGATCAGGCAGGTGCGCTGCTGGCCACGGATTACACCGATCCGCCCATGGTCGCCAGCTCGTCGCTGTGCCCCAGGCGGTTGACGCCGGTCGAGTGTGCCCGGTTGCAGGGGTTTCCTGACGATTGGTGTGACGGTCTTGCTATCGAGGATCCGACAAGCGAGGACATCGAGTATTGGACGGGCATTTGGGCTACCTGGAACTTGGCGCGCGGCGTGAAACCACGAACCGCACGCCAAGTCACTACTTGGTTGGAGAATCCAACCAGTGATAGTGCCCAGTACAAGTTGTGGGGTAACGCGATCGCTTTGCCCGTTGCTCGCCACGTCCTTGAAAGACTGAAGAATTTTGCTCGCGCAGGGACTGGATAAGCACTCGCACCTATGGCTGTATGTACATGACCAAACAAACCCCGACAAGGGGGAAACATGAGATGGAGGATGGTCATGAGTGATCTACATATCGAGATCAGCGAGATGCTGGAGGCAGGCATCAACATCTGGGACATTGAAGAAGCCCTCGACATTGCACGAAAGTGGAACTTCTCCCTGGTTGCCGGTGCGATCGAACACGACCCGCATGGCTATCTGCGACTGGTTGATTCTTGGTTTGAACAGGTGACCCGATGACCACGATCGAGTTTACCCCGAACAAGGCTGGGCGTAAGAAACTCGCCGAAGTCATCGCGGAACATCTTGGCGTGAAAGCCAGGTATGCTGGCATGCCCACCTTTGACTATCTGATTGGTGAGGCGCGGTTGGATCGGGACTGGGTGCTCCACCTCCCAGACAACGCAGACGGCGACGCGATAACCGACGCCGCGAGCGCGGCCGGGTTTGCGCCTGCGGGTGAGGTTTACGGACTCACGCTCACATTCCCCACGACCAGGTGGGACGAGGCCACAGGCGCGAAGCTCGACGCCCTGCTCGCCTCCAAGGGAGCACTCATCGCTAAGGCACTGGTTATTCCTGCTACGCCCATGGCGATCGATGAGGCGGAAGGGACCGTTGAGTTTGCCTGGTTTGACCAGCTCCCAGATGCGGAGGTGATTGAAGCGGTCAGCGTGCTGATTCAGCTCATGATCGAGCACGCGAAAACCGCCACGAGAGTCTCCGCGAAGCCTGCCAAGACAGGTGGAAATGACAAGTATGCGATGCGCTGCTGGTTGCTGCGCCTGGGCATGATCGGCGACAACTACAAGCACGTGCGCCGAGTCCTGCTAGCGAATCTGGAAGGCAACGCAGCATGGAAAACCCTGCCCAAATCCGACCACTGAGTTCCTTGCGGAGAACCGGCGAAAAGCGACTGGATAACCGCGCACACCTATGGCTGTATGTACATGATCGAACAAGAAATAAAGGAGCGAGGTCATGAATACCAGCAAGGTCACGATGGAGCAGCTGCAGATCGCGACCGACAGCTACGGCACGGTTATCGCCTACGGAGACTTCGTCCTCGCCTCGGCATACCGGCACCTGGGCAAAGGCCGGATCGGAAACGACGCCCGCGTCTACAAACTCGCCGAGCAGCCCATCCCTGGCTGGGGATCGGACGCCCGCAGTTTCATTGAATGCGAACTCGCCCTGGTTGCTGAGGCTGAGGAACTGTTCGAAGACGCCGGCCACGCCATCGCCTGGGCGCTTGCCCACACCAACTAACCAGCACAGGAAGGAGCCTGAAGGGCGTGATGCGCACTCTCGACACCTACACGCCGACCCGATTCATGGCCACAGGCTCACGCTACGACAAGCGTAAAGCCGACTTCGCGGTCGCGTTCATCCAAGCCTTAAAGCACACCAAAGGCCGCTGGTCAGGCAAGCCCTTCCAGCTCATCGACTGGCAAGAGCAAATCATCCGCGACCTGTTCGGCACTGTCAAAGAAGACGGCTACCGCCAATTCACCACCGCCTACGTCGAGATACCCAAAAAGATGGGCAAAAGTGAGCTCGCCGCCGCAATTGCGCTACTACTCACCTGCGGGGATGGTGAAGAACGCGCTGAAGTGTATGGGTGCGCGGCTGATCGCCAGCAAGCATCCATTGTGTTTGAGGTCGCAGCGGACATGATTCGCATGAGTCCAGCGCTGTCCAAACGCGTCAAGATTCTTGCCTCGCAGAAGCGGATCATCTACAAGCCCACCAACTCCTTCTACCAGGTGCTGAGCGCGGAGGCGTATTCGAAGCACGGGTTCAACATCTCCGGCGTTGTCTTCGACGAACTCCACACCCAACCCAACCGTGCCTTGTTCGACGTCATGACGAAAGGATCAGGCGACGCGCGCACCCAACCCCTGTACTTCCTCATCACGACAGCGGGTACCGACACGCATAGCATTTGTTATGAGCAACACCAAAAAGCCCAAGACATCCTAGATGGCAAAAAGCACGACCCCACGTTCTACCCGGTGATCTATGGGGCGGCGCAAGATGATGATTGGACCGACGAGGACGTGTGGCATAAGGCTAACCCGAGCTTAGGGATCACTGTCCCGATCGAGAAAGTCCGCCAAGCCTGCACGAGCGCGAAACAAAACCCAGCCGAAGAAAACACATTCCGCCAACTTCGCCTCAACCAATGGGTCAAACAAAGCGTGCGGTGGATGCCCATGCACATCTGGAACCAAAACTCAGCACCCGTCGACCTGTCAGATTTGGAAGGACGCGTGTGTTACGGCGGCCTCGACTTGGCTTCCACGACGGACATCACTGCTTTCGTTCTCGTATTCCCACCCTACGGGGACGATGACAAATATACGGTCGCGCCATGGTTTTGGATACCCGAAGACAACCTCAAACTAAGGGTTGCCCGTGATCACGTGCCCTACGACCTGTGGCAACAGCAAGGCTTCCTACAAACCACTGAGGGCAACGTCGTCCACTACGGCGCAATTGAAGCCTTCATCGAGCAACTCGGTGAACGCTTCGATATCCGCGAGATCGCATTCGACCGGTGGGGCGCAGTCCAAATGAGCCAAAACCTTGACGAAGCAGGTTTCACGGTTGTTCCGTTTGGGCAAGGCTTCAAAGACATGAGCCCACCATCCAAAGAACTCATGAAACTCGCTTTAGAGGGAAAACTGGCACATGGCGGGCATCCAGTGCTTTCGTGGATGGTAGACAACATTCACGTCCGCACCGACCCAGCAGGAAACATCAAACCCGACAAACAAAAGAGCACCGAGAAGATCGACGGCGTCGTCGCAACAATCATGGCCCTCGACCGCGCCATCCGAAACGGCACCGGGCACGTCAGCGGCAGTGTTTATGACGAACGCGGCCTACTCGTGCTGTGAGCACGCTCATGGATGAACGCGCCGATGCCTGCGCCGATCAGTCCCAAGATCGAGTAGGCGACGCCGTAGATGAGGGCTGAATCGTTGTAGTACACGAACAGTGTGGTCAAGAACCCTGCGAACGGGGCCAGTAGCCACCACCAGCCGAACCCGTGGCGTGCCCCATCGATAACGCTCAAAACGATGGTGAGTAGTGGAAACGCGAGGAAGAGCAACGCGATGAACCACTTGGCGTTGGGATCGCTCAGCCTGCTGATCCACATGGAAATGAGCGGCAACAACCAAAATGCCGCTAGCAGGACACTCATCAGTGCCCACGACTGTTTTGAGGGCGCTTTCATATTCCAATTCTACATGTGAAAGGACACCGCATGAGTTTTCTGAATTGGCTGCGTGGCGACACCACCCGCTCCGCTGACGATCACGCGATCAGCTCTGGCTACAGCTTTTTCTTCGGGGCAACGAGCTCTGGCCGTCCGGTGACAGAACGCAGCGCGATGCAAATGACCGCCGTCTACTCATGCGTGCGGATTTTGGCTGAAGCTATCGCGGGTCTGCCGTTGCATGTTTACCAGCAGAGCAGTGATGGGGCGAAGGTGAAGGCGCTCGACCATCCCTTATACCGGCTGTTGCATGATGAGCCGAACCCTGAAATGACATCCTTTGTCTTTAGGGAAACTCTGATGACGCATTTGCTTCTTTGGGGTAATGCGTTCGCCCAAGTGCTGCGCAACGGTAAAGATGAAGTGATTGGTTTGTATCCGTTGATGCCGAACCGGATGATGGTGGGGCGCGACGAGGCTGGGCGACTCTATTACGAGTATCAGCGCACCTGGGACGAACCAGCTGGACGCTTCGACACGGTGCGACTCTCGGCGCGCGAGGTGCTGCACATTCCAGGGTTGGGCTTTGACGGGCTGGTTGGTTATAGCCCGATTGCGATGGCAAAGAATGCCATCGGCCTCGCCCAAGCAACAGAAGACTACGGCGCATCGTTTTTTGCTAACGGTGCTGCACCTGGTGGTGTGTTGGAGCATCCGGGAACGATCAAAGACCCCGCGCGCGTTAGGGAGTCCTGGCAGTCCACGTTCGGCGGAGCCCGCAACGGGAACAAGATCGCTGTGCTCGAGGAAGGCATGAAATACACGCCCATCTCCGTCAGCCCAGAACAAGCTCAATTCCTTGAAACGAGGAAGTTTCAGATCAACGAAATTGCTCGAATCTTCCGCATACCCCCGCACATGATCGGCGACCTCGAAAAATCCTCGTTTTCCAATATTGAGCAGCAGTCGTTGGAGTTTGTGAAGTACACGTTGGACCCGTGGGTGATCCGGTGGGAACAGGCCATCACCAAAACACTCCTCAGCTCGCGTGAAAAACCTGGCGTGTATGTGAAGTTCAACCTCGAAGGCTTGCTACGTGGGGATTACGAATCCCGAATGAATGGTTATGCGGTGGCAAGGCAAAACGGCTGGATGAGCGCCAACGATATCCGCGAACTAGAAAACCTCGATCGCATCAGTCCCGAGGCTGGCGGCGACCTCTACCTCGTCAACGGGAACATGCTCCCGCTCAGTCTCGCAGGTGCATACGCGCAGACAACCGGGTCTGAATCGGAGCCTGAACCGGCTGAGGAACCTATGAGTGAATCTTCTGTAAGGAGGAGGATATGAGACGTTTTTGGAACTGGCTCACACCAGAGCCATCAACTGACCCGGACGCAGATGCAGTCCGGGTTTTGCGCATTAGCGGCACGATCGCTGAAGAATCCTGGTTCGATGACGACATCACACCCAGCATCTTCGCCAGCGAGTTGAACGCTGGGTCGGGGCCGGTGACGATCTGGCTCAACAGCCCGGGTGGTGATGTGGTGGCTGCGGCGCAGATCTACAACATGCTCATCGACTACCCAGGCGAGGTGACCGTCAATATCGACGGTATCGCCGCATCGGCCGCGTCTGTGATCGCGATGGCCGCCACGAAGGTTGCCATGAGCCCGGTGTCGATGTTGATGATTCATAACCCGGCCACCATGGCGGTTGGCGATAAGGACGAACTCGCACGTGCGATGAGCATGCTTGATTCGGTCAAAGAATCGATTCTGAATGCATATCAGGAGAAGACGAACCTGAGTCGGGCGAAGCTGTCCAAGCTCATGGACGCTGAGACGTGGATGGATGCGCGGGCTGCGATCGACATGGGTTTCGCCGACGAACTCCTCACCAACCAACGCGACCCAATGTTTGCGATTGAGCCGGACAACGAGCCGGATGACGATGAGGACGAGGCCGAGTCACCAGACGAACCCGACGAAGACGACGAGGATGAAGATCCGAAGCGCCTGCCGTTTCCACCCAAGAACGCGGGACAAGGCACGGTGTTTTCCCGCCGCGCCTCCGAACAAAAGCTCGTCGCACACCTGACCGCCACATCACCGCCACCTCCGTCGAAGCGAGTGCGTCCACCACTCCCAACCATTCAACCCGCCGTGCCTGTTGGTCGGCGGGTTCTCGATTTGTACGCCGAACTAGCGAACCAACCCCACTGAAAGGACCAACACCCATGACAACCCCTATGACTGTTTCTGACCTTCGCACCAAGCGCGCAGATGCTTGGGAGAAGGCGAAGGCATTCCTTGACGAGCGCCGCGACACCACAACCGGTTGCCTGTCTGCTGAAGATGATCAGGCTTACGCGAAGATGGAAGCCGAAATCGATCGTCTCACCAACGAGATTGCCCGTTCTGAACGTGCCCTGCGCCGCGACGCCGACCTCGCTAAGGCAACCAACACACCGCTCACCTCCATGCCCGGCATCAACCCCGACAATGACGAGGTCAAGCACACAACCCCACGCGCTACATCCTCCTATAAGCGAGCCTTCTGGGATGCCATGCGGCTCAACGCTTCTCCGATGGAGGTGCGCAACGCCCTTAGCGAGGGTGTTGATACTGAAGGCGGCTATCTGGTGCCCGACGAGTTCGAACGCACGCTGATCTCCTCACTTGAAGATCAGAACATCATGCGCGGCCTGGCCAAGGTCATTCAAACCACCAGCGGGGATCGGAAGATCCCAGTCGTCTCCACGCATGGCACTGCCGGGTGGCTCGATGAAGGCAAGCCGTACACCGAATCCGATGAAACCTTCACGCAGGTCACTTTGTCGGCGTTTAAGCTCGGCACCTTCCTCAAAATCAGCGAAGAGCTACTCAATGACAGCGCGTTTAATGTCGAGCAGTACCTAGCAGCTGAGTTTGCTCGCCGTATCGGCGCGGCTGAAGAAGAAGCCTTCCTCACCGGAGACGGCAAGGGCAAACCCACCGGCATCTTCACTGCATCTGGCGGTGGCGAGAAGGCGGTGACCACGGGCAAGGCCACCGACATTACCGCTGATGAGCTCATCGACCTGCACTACGCCCTGCGCGGCCCGTATCGGAAGAACGCGGTGTGGCTGATGAACGATTCCACTGTGAAAACCATCCGTAAGCTCAAGGATGGTAACGGCCAGTACTTGTGGCAACCTGCCCTGACCGCAGGAACGCCGGATCTGGTTCTTGGCCGCCCGGTCCACACGTCGACGTTTGTGCCGGAGATCAAGGCTGGTGCGTCGACGGTTGCTTTCGGTGACTTGTCGTATTACTGGATCGCCGACCGACAGGGCCGCTCCTTTAAGCGGCTCAACGAACTGTTCGCCACCACCGGACAGGTCGGATTCCTCGCATCCCAGCGACTGGACGGCAAGCTCGTCCTACCCGAAGCAGTCAAGCTGCTCACCCAAAAGGCATCCGCATAACCAGCGGTTCTACACACTGAGAGGAGGTGGCCGCAATGACCACGACTGAGCTTATCGATCAGGTGAAGGCGAATCTGCTCATCACCTTTGACGATGACGATCAATTGATCGGCGCGCTGATCAACGCGGCCACCTCCTACGCCTGCTCCTACCAACACCTTGATGAGGGCTACTACGAGACACACGACATGTCTGGGGCAACCAGGCAGGGCGTTGTCATGCTCGCCTCCCATTTTTATGAGTCGCGTGATGGTTCCACGGCAGGGTTCTGGGCAGATAAGCCAGATGCGGCTCGGGCGGTATGGAACGCGGTGAACAATCTGCTGCGCCTGGACCGGGATTGGAAGGTGTAGACCAATGGCTTCTTTGGGATCCATGCGCACCACCATCGACCTCATCCAGCCGACGGTTGTTCGGGATAAGGCGGGGTTCACCACCACGCGCGATGAAGTGAAGGCGACGGTGCGGGCGCAGATCGAGGTGCGGCACGCATCGAGCGCGTGGGTGAACCGGGCAGCGTACTCAAAGGCCGACGTCCTCTTCCGCATCAGATCTTTTCCCGGACTGTCCGTGACCACTGATATGGAGATCAGTGGCCCGGATGGGCGGTATGTGATTGACGCAGTTGGGGTGATCGGCAGGTATGTTGAGATTCTTGCCCACCAGACCACGCCCGAAGGAGACGCCCATGGCTAGAGTTCAGATTCGTCTGCCGAACGCGTTTATTGATTCTCTTGATGCTGCCAGCCGTGTGCTAGAAACATCGGCGGATGAGGTGCTTGAGGCGGGAGCCGCGGTGGTTGAGCCGCGTATGCGAGCCAACCTCACGGGCGTGATCGGACGTGCCACCAATCAGCCCTCGCGGTCAACAGGGCAACTACTCAGCGCGCTTGGTACGACCTCGGTGAAAGTCAATAGCCGAGGCGATCACAACATTAAGGTCGGCTTCGCTGAGAACCGCCGCGACGGCAGAGCGAATGCGTTGATCGCCAACGTCCTCGAACATGGCCGGTCCAACCAGCCCGCACGCCCGTTCCTTGCACCCACACGGTCGCAAACACGGCGTGGTGCAATCGAGGCCATGAAGGCGGCGCTGACGGCGCGGATTGAGCAGGTGGGGCCATGACACCGCTACTCGAACAACTCATGGAGATTGCTGACAAGCTCGGATTGCCGTTCGAGGTCGGTCTCTATACGGCTACGCCTGCGCCGCAGACGTATCTGGTGGCAACCCCGCTGACGGACGTGTTGGACGTGTTCGCCGATAACCAACCCAGCGTTGAGGTTGAGGAAGTCCGCCTCGCACTCTTCACTCGCGGAAACTATCTCGACCTGCGTAGCCGCATTACCCGCGCCCTGCTCGACACTGGACTGACGATCACTGCCCGTACCTATGTCGGCTTCGAAGCGGATACCGGATTTCATCATTACGCGATAGATGTCGCAACCCACCACACCTACACATGAAGGAGCATTACTCATGGCGACTATTGGTTTAGACAAGCTCTACTACGCCACCATCACTGAAAACCCCGACACGGGTGAGGAAACCTACGCCAAACCCAAACCCCTCGCCAAAGCCATCTCCGCAGAACTCAGTGTTGAGGTCGCTGAAGCGATTCTGTATGCCGATGACGGGCCGAGTGAGATCGTCAAGGAATTCAAATCCGGCACCCTGACTTTGGGTATCGACGACCTGGGTGGTGAAGCAGCCGCAGCCTTGACGGGTGCGACCGTGGATTCCAACGGGGTGCTCATTTCAGCTTCCGAGGACGGCGGGGCTCCGGTGGCGATCGGTTTCCGAGCCGCACGCTCTACGGGGAAGTATCAGTATTTCTGGCTGTACCGGGTCAAGTTCGCCCTGCCCACCGAAACCCTGGCAACTAAAGCCGACTCCATCACGTTCTCCACCCCTTCAATTGAGGGCACGATTTTGCGGCGTAACAAACCCGATAGTAAGGGGCGGCATCCGTGGAAGGCCGAAGTCACCGAAGGCACAACCGGCGTCAAGCCCGAGACGATCACGAACTGGTATGCACAGGTTTACGAACCCGCCAGCACCACATCTGAAGCCTAAGGAGCATGAGCCATGACAACCAAGAAGAAAACTGAATCAGTTGTTGACCCAGGGCGCTCCGCCACTGTCAGCATCGGCGGTACCGACTGCGAGCTTGTCTTGACGACGAAAGCCACGCGTCTGATCGCCGAGCGATACGGCGGGCTCGAACATCTGGGCAACGCCCTCGAAACTTCCGACGATCTGGGCAAAACATTGGGTGAGGTGATTTGGCTAATCACGCTGCTGGTCAACCAGTCCATCCAGATCCACAACCTGCGCCACCCAGACGACAAGCGCCCAGAGCTGAGCGAGGACGAGGTTGAACTACTCACCGTTCCCGCTGATCTGGCGGACTATCGCGGCGCGATCGCCGAAGCCCTCCAGCGCGGAACACGACGAGACATCCTTACCGAGCCAGCCCCAAAAGCACCACCGACGGACGAATAGTCGAGACCGATCAGGCTGTGTTCACGCGGCTGACCTACATTGGAATGGCCCACCTTCACCTATCACGCGTGGAAGTGGGTCTGACTGTCTTCGGAGAACTCCTCGACCTCGTGGACTGCTGGCGCATCGAAACCGGACGAGCTGAGCCGCTGCGTCAATGGTTCATCGACGACGTCATCCCGCCAGGGATTTAGTAATTTCGATGAGTCATGGGTGATTCGTTCACGAGACGATGGAATTCCTTACGTGCTGCATCTTCGATTTCGTCCCAAGTAAACAAATCCTTGAGGTACGTGCAGCGAGAAGTATTCGTCTCCATCTCAAGCATGGTTTTCAATACTTCCTTGTCGTTTTTTAGGAGTCCCAACGCTTCGAGGATCCATAGGCGAAGCTCAGGTCGACGAGTGAACGAATGGCTTTCCCAAACCTTTCGAGCCAAGAGTTCCTTATAGCTTCGCTTTGCTTTGTTTCTCCTTGCAGTTTCAAAATCAAAGTATTCCTTCGATAGAAAAACTGACGTAGCGTGAGTCCGGATCGAGAACCACCAGCGGTTGTCGTCTTGTTGAGGGAAACACGTCTCGAAAGCATCAGCAAGCGGCGTAGGTCCATTTAGCTCAGCAAGCACAGCTCCGAAATCTTCTGCACTCATTCCCATAGGTTTCCCCTTCGTTTAGCAATTTGATCCCTTTTCATTATCCCTTCGAGGAGGTGACTTTGCCATGGCCGACTCCAGTTTTGGTTTGAAGATTGGGCTTGAGGGCGAGCGGGAGTTTAAGCGCGCGATTACGGATATTAACCGTGAGATGCGTGTGCTTGGCAGTGAGATGAAGCTCGTGGCGTCCTCGTTTGATAAGAACGACAAGTCTGCCGAAGCCTTCACGGCCCGTAACCAAGTGCTGGGCAAAGAGATTGAGGTGCAGAAAGCCAAGATCGAGACCCTACGCGCCGCACTCGAAAACTCCGCTACGAGCTTTGGTGAGAACGATAGTCGGACGAAGAACTGGCAGATCCAGCTCAACAACGCAGGCGCGGAGCTCAACCGGCTCGAAGGCGAACTCAAAGCCAACAACGACGCCCTCTCTGATTTCGGGAACGAGGCAGACGGTGCGGGCGACGATGCTAAAGACGCCGCCAAGGACGCAGGACGTCTTGAGGGCGCGGTGGATGATCTCGGTGACGAGATGGACACCACCAGTTCCAAGACCCGCATTTTCGGCGACGTGTTGAAAGCCAACCTCGCCTCCGAAGCCATCATCGCCGGAGTCAAAGGCATCGGGCATGCGATCGCCAGTATTGGTCGCGGCATGGTAGGCGCGTTGAAAGAGGGCGTGGAGTACAACGCTCGCATGGAGCAATACTCCACAAGCTTCACGACGATGCTCAGCGACCAAGCAAAAGCCCAACAGCTCGTCAACGATCTGAAAGTTCAAGCGGCGAAGACTCCGTTTGGTATGGAAGAACTCGCGGGCAACATGCAAACCCTCCTGAGCTTTGGCATGAGCCTTGAGGATGCGAAAAAGCACCTGAACGAAATCGGCGACATCTCCCAAGGTGATGCGGTGAAGATGGAATCGCTCACGCTCGCCTTCGCCCAAATGTCTTCGACCGGCAAGCTCACGGGTCAGGACTTGCTGCAGATGATCAACGCCGGATTCAACCCGCTCGAAGAGATCAGCCGCAAGACCGGCAAAAGCATTGGTGAGCTCAAGGAGGATATGGCCAAGGGTGCTATTTCGGCTGACATGGTCGCTGACGCATTCGCCAGTGCTACTGCTGAAGGCGGGCGTTTCTACGGGGCCATGGACGCCCAATCCCAAACCTTTTCGGGCCAGTTGGCGACGATGCAGGATGGGGTTGAAAATCTCAAGGGGTTGTTGGCTGGTGGTCTGTCGGAGGCGTTGGCGGGTTCGGTGTTGCCGATGCTGAACGGGTGGATCGACGAACTCACGGCAGCGTTCGAAGAAGGCGGAACACCCGCCCTCATCGACACCCTCGGCACCGTCTTACAGGAAGCTCTCGCATTTATTGCCGAGCAGCTACCGATGGTGGTCGAGACCGGCATGAGCATTTTGACCGCGCTCCTTGAAGGCATTATCAAGGTGTTGCCACAAGTAGCAGAAACAGCCGTGACGTTGATTATCGCTCTGGTCGAGACAATCATCGAAGCGTTGCCGTCCCTGTTGGAGGCGGCGATACAGATCATCGCCACACTGGTCTCTGGTATCGGCGAAGCACTACCGGAACTGGTTCCTGCGGCGGTGGAGATGCTCATGGCTTTGGTACAGGGTCTGGTCGACAACCTCCCGTTGCTTCTTGATGCGGCGTTGCAGCTCATCACCGGACTTACCGAAGGCTTGATCGCTGCCATTCCCGTGATCATCGAAGCCCTCCCACAGATCATCACCGGGATTGTCACGTTCCTTGTGGGGGCGATCCCGCAGATCATCGAAGCAGGAATCCAACTACTCACCGCCTTGATCGGGGCGCTGCCTCAGATCATCACAGCGATTGTCGCAGCACTCCCGCAGATTATTACTGCAATCGTGGACGGCGTGGTTGGTGCTATCCCACAACTGATCCAAGCAGGCATTCAGTTGTTGACGGCTTTGATTGGGGCGTTGCCGCAAATCATTACAACTATCGTGGCCGCGCTCCCGCAGATTATCGGAGCTATTGTGTCGGCGATTGGTGGGGCGATCCCGCAACTCGTCCAAGCAGGCATCCAACTCTTGACCGCGTTGGTACGAAACCTGCCGCAGATTATTTCCACAATCGTCGCAGCAATCCCATCGATTATTTCTGGGATTGTGTCTGCTGTTGGTCAGGGCGTCTCAGCGATGGCCCAGGCGGGCAAAAACCTCGTCTACGGCCTGTGGAACGGTATCCAATCCTTAGCGGGGTGGCTGTGGAATTCGGTCTCGAACTGGGCATCAGGTATTTGGGACTCCATCACTGGCTTCTTCGGCATCCACTCACCGTCACGCAAGATGGCCTGGGCAGGACGGATGCTTGTCGAAGGCCTCGCAGGCTCCATCCGCACGGACGGCAACAAGGCTGTCACCGCAGCTTCAGGGCTCGCGCGCAACACGATAGACGCCTTCGCCGACCTTGAGGACGGGCTGGCCGTGCCGATCGAGGCGGTGGCAGACCTGCAAGTGCCGAGCGTTGACCTCACCCCACAACCCGTGACTGTATCTCAGCGAAGTACTGATGAAGCGGCAGAGCGTGTGGATGTCGCTGGGATCGTGGATGCGACTGCAAAGCGTATCCTCGGGTCTTTGGATATTTCGGTGACGTTGTCGGATGGGACGCTGGTGGGCAAACTCGCACCCGCCCTCGATAAACAACTTGCCCGCCTTGATCGGCGGCAGACCGTGATGGCAGGAGGATACTAACCATGTTCGGCTTCACCCTCAATAACCAGGTGTCTTCTGCTTCGCTGGGTCTGCGACTCACGGCACCCGTTGCGATCCCAGCGTCGGTGCGCAGGGCTGATGATATTGAGGTCAAAGGACGCGCCGGAACCCTCACGCGCTTCACGGGCTGGGAGGACACCGAGATCGATCTCGACCTCGCGGTGCCTGTTCGTGACGGGCTCGACCAGTATCGGCAGGCTGCTCACGAGCTGACGGGCTCTTCGACGATTGCGTTGACTGCCGAGCCTGGTGTTTACCGCAAGGTTAAGCACTGCGAAGTGAGCGAACTGCGCCGGGAGCTGTCGGGGTGGGGGTTCTTCACCGCGCGCCTGACCTGCCAGCCCTTCACGTACCTGACCGAGGGATTGAATCCGGTAACGCTCACTGCATCTGGGACGATCACGAACCCCGGCCTACTGGAAGCTGATCCGATCATCACAGTCACCGGCACCGGGGCGCTCTCGCTGACGATCAATACGAGCATTTATCACGTGAATTCGCCAGCAGGTTCCGTCACGCTCGACAGCGAACGTCTCGTCGCTCACGCCCACGGGAAAGTCCAGACCGATGCGCTCACCGACGCCTTCCCGACCTTCAAGCCTGGGATCAATCGCCTCACGCTCGGCGCGGGTATTTCGAAGATCGTGATCACGCCGAACTGGCGCAACCCCTAACACCCAACTCACTACATTCTCTGACGGCCATCCCTTCGTGGGGTGGCCACTGTTGTCTTTGGAAGGCTCCTCATGATTACGGTTCACGACCGCACCGCCACGACATTCACCACCACCGGGCTAGGAGTCTTGGATCGGGAGATCATCAATCCGATCGTGGTCGAGGAACTAGGTGGCGAATTCTCACTAACCTTCACCTACCCGGCAGACGGTCCAGCAGCCACGCACCTGACGCTTGAGAACATTGTGGCAGCGCCCGTGCCAGGGCTGGAGCAACGTCAGGGGTTCCGCATCAGCGAGGTTGTCACCACGCTTGACGGCATGCTCGAAGTGACGGCGTTTCACGTGTTCTATGATCTGGCGGGGAATCTCATCGCCGACACCTACGTGGTCAACAAAACCGCGAAAGGCGCACTGACCCAGATCCTTGGGGCGGCGAACACGAGCCACGGGTTTACTGCTACCTCGTCGGATACGGTGACGCGCTCGTCGGCGCGGATGGTGCGCATGCCCATCACCGCTGCGCTCATGGACGCGGGCGAGGACAACACGCTCATCTCGCGTTGGGGCGGCGAACTGGCCCGCGATAATTTCCATATCCATCACGCGCCCATGCGCGGAGCCAACCATGGGGTGGTCATTCGTGATCGGAAGAACCTCACTGGCTTCGAATCATCCATTGATTTTTCGACGGTGGTGACGCGGATTCTGCCAGTCGGATACGACGGCCTACTCCTGCCTGAACTGTATGTCGATAGTCCGAAGTTGGGTGATTATGTGGTGCCGCGTATCCGCGTCATCCGCTACGGACAAGTCAAAGCCATCACCGACAAAGACAACCCGCGTGAGGGTGAACTCCCACTCGACCAAGCCCACTCTGAGCTGCGCCGACTAGCTGCAGCAGAATTCAGCGCAAGACATGTCGATGAGCCGTCGGGCTCGTATAAGGTGCGGTTCGTCGATCTCGCCACCACCCGTGAATACGCTGATCTTGCACGCCTGGAAACCGTCGAAATTGGCGACACCGTGACCGTCCGTCACGCTGATCTTGGGATTGCGCTCACGGCACGGGTGGTCGCTTACGAATACAACCCGCTCACGCTCCAGTACATCTCCGTTGAGCTGGGTTCTACTGCTCGGAAGTTCACGTCTGTCACCCGGCAGGTCAAAACCGCCGTCAATACGGCGGTGGCTGCGTCGGATGCGGCAGGATTCGCACTCGCTTCAGCGGATGGGAAGAACACCAACCACTACGGCAGCATCCAGCCCGCCAAGGCCAAGCTGGGTGACACGTGGTTCCGGCAAAATGGCGAACAGGTCGAGATCTGGATCTACCAGCTCACTGATACCGGGCAGCCCGGCTGGGTGGCACTCGCTACTGATCTGAATCATGCCCAGCTCGGTGCGGAACTCGATGCCGTCCGCACACAAGTCGGCCACGCCCTGCTTGCGGCCCAGGATGCACAAACCGCCGCCGATGCTGTCGCCACTCAGATGGCGTCGGCGCAGGTGGAGATTGACCAGGCCAAGACCGCAGCCGCTGGTGCTACCCAGTTGGCGCAGGATGCCCACGACATCGCGGTAACCTCGGATGGGCGGCTCACGGTTGCCGTTGTTGATCCTAGCGTAGCGGATGCGGCTGGCCGACCGGAGGGTGCGCTGTGGCAAGTGCGCGTAGACGGAGTGATCGCCCGCCAATATCTCCTCACCAACAACCAATGGGAACAAACACCGGTCGGTGCCGCGATGATCGGGCCGAAAGCGATCAGCCAAGCACACATCGCAGATGCCGCCATCGGCACCGCACACATCGCTGATGCCGCTATCACCGACGCGAAAATCAGTTCACTGTCGGCAGCCAAAATCACGGCTGGGTTCTTGGCGGCTGACCGTATCGCCACGGGAAGTATTACCTCCGACAAGCTGACCATCGCGAGTGGGTTCATCACCACCGCAATGATTGCCAACGCCGCGATCACGGACGCAAAGGTTGGCAGTCTATCGGCGTCGAAGATTACGACCGGTACCTTGTCGGCGGCACGGATCGCTGCCGGTTCGATTACCTCGGACAAGTTGACGATCGCTAACGGTTTTATCCAGTCCACGATGATCAAGGACGCTGCGGTCACATCGGCCAAGATTGCTTCGCTGGATGCTGGGAAGATCACCACCGGGTATCTGAACGCCGCTCGGATTGGGGCGCGGTCGATTACGGCCGACAAGCTCGCGACCAACGCCATCCAAGTAGGCCTGGCAGACTGGACGCAATCGATCCGCATTACGCCCACGCAGATCGCCTGGTATGACGGGACCACCCTGGAAGGCAAGATCACGAGCGCTGGGATGCAGTTTTGGTACGGAACCCGCTATATCGGTGAGTTTGCTCGGCGGGCTCATAAGGACAAGCCGAATGTGCAAGGCATCGTCAACCAACTTGCTTACAAAGGCGACTACGTCGCCTGGACCTACCAGAAGGCAGACGGCGGCACCTACTACACCTGTCTCACCCTTGACCCGAAAGGCCTGTTTTACGGGCAGGCAGGTATCCACCTCGGCTCCGATCTGCGAACAGGTGGCTACAAGTTCTACACGACGGGCTCACGATATGTGACCTTGCAGGACTGCACGCTGACGGGCAAGGGAACCTATTCGGGCTGGGTGGGGCAAAGCGGGCTGTCGAAGATCGTGTTTCACACCTACGACCTGATGGTGGTCACCAATGGGTCGTATTACAACATGACCCGCCTATTCGACCGCACCAAGGATTTGATGTCGCGAATGAACGCAATCCTGAGCTTACTCAATCAAGGCTGGATCACATCCATCTCCGGAACCGGGTCGAACATCACCTGGCGGTACTTCTCCAACACTGGCCTGTCGGCCATGTCCACCAACCTCGCATAAGTAAAAGGAAACACTGATGAAGATCATGCTCGCAAACCAGTATTTGCAACCCATCGCAGACCTACTCACCAATATGCCGCTCAAGGCGGCGCAGTCCCGTGCCCGCTCGAAACTCCTCACGCTAGTGAAGGAAGCGATTGCGCGATTCGGGGAAGATGAATACGACCTCGTCGCCCAATTCGCAACACTTGACGATCAGGGTCGCCCAGTGTTCGCCGACGATGGCACGTTCGTCCTCGCCGACCCTGACAAGGCCAGTGAATTCCTCGAAGCCCGTCAAGCCCTGCTCGCGTCGATCGCTGAAGTATCGGGGCCAACCTACGACGGCCACGACAAGGACGTGAAAGCATTTCTTGATGGCTATGAGGGTGAGCTTTCTGGCGAAGCGGCCGAGGCCTATGACGTCCTTTACGACGCGATCACCAAGGGTGGCCAATGACCACCGAGGAAGAAACGAACACGGAGCTGATTGAGCCCAACGGCAATGAGTCAACGCCTAGCGAAGAAGTGCAGCTACCCATCGTCCCGGTCGAATCCGATGCCACGCCCTCACCACCAGCAGAGACCATCGAAGCCCAAGAACTCCCAGCGCCCAAGGCGGCGTCCTTCGACTTGAGCCTGCCAATTCTCGAGGTCCTCACCGACCCGACCATGTAGCCCAGTACTACACCAATTTTTAGATGCCTTCACCCCAGATGGGTGTGGGCAATTTTTTATGCCCACGAAAGGAATCATTCCCATGTCTCTTCACGCCATCTGGCACGCCATCCAAACCGGGATCGCTGGTATTGGTGCCTGGCTCGCCGCTTATCTTGGAGGCCTCGACGGCCTCGTCTATGCGCTGATCGTCTTCGCTATCGCCGACTACATCACCGGGGTGCTGGCCGCCATCAACGAGCGCCGCCTCAGCTCATCCGTCGGTTTTAGGGGTATCAGCCGAAAGATCCTCATCTTCACTCTCGTCGGCCTGGCCCACCTCATCGACGTCCATATTCTCGGAGCACCCGGCGTGCTACGCGCGGCGGTCATTTTCTTCTACCTGTCCAACGAAGGCATCTCGCTGGTGGAGAACGCCACCCGCTTGGGACTGCCTGTCCCATCCCAGATGCGTGGGGCGCTCGATGCGATCGCCAACCGCGCCGAAACCAGGCCCTCACTGACCGAAACGACCACTGAAAACACAAAGGAGAACCAGTCATGAAGAATTGGAACACGCTTGAGGCCGACATCGACCTCATCATGAACACACACTACACACCCGGCCGCAACGGCAGGCGGATCGATAAGGTCATCATTCACCACAACGCCGGAAACCTCACCATTAGGGGCTGTTACGACGTGTGGCAAACCCGTCCTGCATCGGCCCACTACCAAGTCCAAACCGACGGCACAATTGGCCAGCTCGTATGGGATCGCGATACCGCCTGGCATGCAGGCAACTTTGCAGCCAACACCACCAGTATCGGCATCGAACACGCCGACGTGAGCTCCAGCCCGTGGGCTGTGTCGGAGGCGTGCCTCGATAACGGAGCACACCTCGTCGCCGCGATCTGCAAGTTCTACGGCCTTGGCCGACCCCAGTGGGGCAAGAACGTGTTCGGGCACAAAGACTTCTCTGCCACGGCTTGCCCGGCTTCTCTTGCTGGTTCCCAGCATGCCGCCTACATGTCCCGCGCACAGTCTTGGTATGACCAGATGAGCGGTAGCGCACCAGCACCCGCTCCTGCAGCACCGAACATCGACGCATTGGCTGACGCTGTCATTCGCGGTGATTACGGGAACGGGGAGGAGCGTAAGCTCCGCCTCGGAGCCAACTACGCGGCTGTCCAGCAGCGAGTGAACGAGAAGCTCTCTGGCAACACGCCGACGAAGCCAGCAGGGCCCAACATCGACGCGCTTGCCGACGCCGTGATCCGTGGCGACTATGGCAATGGTGAGGAGCGTAAGCGCCGCTTGGGCAACCTCTACGCCGCTGTTCAGGCGCGCGTGAATGCCAAGCTCGGCTACTAAACATCCGCGCCACGTCGGAGCGACTGATGTAGGACGGATTTTGCGGACATTCAAAATAAAAAAGAATGTGGAGGTAACAGACAATGGCAAAATCATTATTTGAGGAACTGGGCGGCAAATACGAAAGGCAAGGGGATTATTTGATACCGTGCTTAACTGTACCCGCCGAAGAAGAACAGGCAATAGGCATCTGGGGGCAACGGCATTTAGATTATCTAAAACAGTACCGTAAAGTTACATACACCAATCTTCTTACAAGCGGCAGGCTAAACGCCTACCTTGCCGACATCAACAGACAGGCACAGGAACGCTTTGAAAGGCTCATAGAGGGTATGAAACAGGCACAGGGCATAACGGAACAGCTAAAGGCAGAAAACGCCTTAGAATGGACAGGATGCCTCAATAACATAAGGGCTTGTGCGAGGGAGATTGTGGAAAAGGAAATTATTTTTGCATAAACAGATGATTAGTGGCAGGGGGAAATCCTGCCGCTTTTTCTGCTTTAGTTTGTCAGCTTGACAAATAAAGGGTTAAGGAATATAATTAGATTCAGTATTATACAAGGAGTTAATAAATATGCGGCAAGGTATTCTTAAATAAACTGTCAATTTGATAGTGGGAACAAAAAGTAGCAGTCCCGTTTCACTTTTAATATGGGGCTTAGTTTTTTGTACCCAGTTTAAGAATACTTTTATCATGTAATTTTATATGCCCGAAAACATATAAGTGTTTTGGGGCTATTGGAGTTATTTACCCAGTGATAGGAGTATTTATCACTGGGTATTTTTATGCCCTTTTTTGGGTGTTGATAGGAGGAAAATCACATGAAAATAATTAACTTAGGCATTCTGGCTCACGTTGACGCAGGAAAGACAACATTAACGGAAAGTTTATTGTATACCAGTGGTGCAATTGCAGAACTAGGGAGCGTAGATGAAGGCACAACAAGGACAGATACAATGAATTTGGAGCGTCAAAGGGGAATCACTATCCAGACAGCAGTGACATCTTTTCAGTGGGAGGATGTAAAAGTCAACATTATAGATACGCCAGGCCATATGGATTTTTTGGCGGAAGTATACCGTTCTTTATCCGTATTAGACGGAGCAGTATTATTAGTTTCTGCAAAGGATGGCATACAGGCACAGACCCGTATACTGTTTCATGCACTACAGATAATGAAGATTCCGACAATTTTTTTCATCAATAAAATTGACCAAGAGGGGATTGATTTGCCAATGGTATATCGGGAAATGAAAGCAAAGCTTTCTTCGGAAATTATAGTGAAGCAAAAGGTTGGGCAGCATCCCCATATAAATGTAACGGACAATGACGATATGGAACAGTGGGATGCGGTAATTATGGGAAACGATGAACTATTAGAGAAATATATGTCAGGGAAACCGTTTAAAATGTCAGAACTGGAACAGGAAGAAAACAGGAGATTCCAAAACGGAACGTTATTTCCCGTTTATCACGGAAGCGCTAAAAACAATCTGGGGATTCGGCAGCTTATAGAAGTAATTGCCAGTAAATTTTATTCATCAACGCCTGAAGGTCAATCTGAACTATGCGGGCAGGTTTTTAAGATTGAATATTCAGAGAAAAGGCGGCGTTTTGTTTATGTGCGTATATATAGCGGAACATTGCATTTGAGGGATGTTATTAGAATATCTGAAAAAGAGAAAATAAAAATCACAGAGATGTGTGTTCCGACAAACGGTGAATTATATTCATCCGATACAGCCTGCTCTGGTGATATTGTAATTTTACCAAATGATGTTTTGCAGCTAAACAGTATTTTGGGGAACGAAATACTGTTGCCGCAGAGAAAATTTATTGAAAATCCTCTCCCTATGCTCCAAACAACGATTGCAGTAAAGAAATCTGAACAGCGGGAAATATTGCTTGGGGCACTTACAGAAATTTCAGATGGCGACCCTCTTTTAAAATATTATGTGGATACTACAACGCATGAGATTATACTTTCTTTTTTGGGGAATGTGCAAATGGAAGTCATTTGTGCCATCCTTGAGGAAAAATATCATGTGGAGGCAGAAATAAAAGAGCCTACTGTTATATATATGGAAAGACCGCTTAGAAAAGCAGAATATACCATCCACATAGAAGTCCCGCCAAATCCTTTCTGGGCTTCTGTCGGGTTGTCCATAGAGCCGCTCCCTATTGGAAGCGGAGTGCAGTATGAAAGCAGAGTTTCACTTGGATATTTAAATCAATCGTTCCAAAATGCGGTTATGGAGGGGGTTCTTTATGGCTGCGAGCAGGGGCTGTATGGATGGAAAGTGACAGACTGTAAAATCTGTTTTGAATATGGATTGTATTATAGTCCTGTAAGTACCCCCGCAGACTTTCGGCTGCTTTCCCCTATCGTATTGGAGCAGGCTTTAAAAAAAGCAGGGACAGAACTATTAGAGCCATATCTCCACTTTGAAATTTATGCACCGCAGGAATATCTCTCACGGGCGTATCATGATGCTCCAAGGTATTGTGCAGATATTGTAAGTACTCAGATAAAGAATGACGAGGTCATTCTGAAAGGAGAAATCCCTGCTAGATGTATTCAAGAATACAGGAACGATTTAACTTATTTCACAAATGGGCAGGGAGTCTGCTTGACAGAGTTAAAAGGATACCATCCAGCTATTGGTAAATTTATTTGCCAACCCCGCCGCCCGAATAGCCGTATAGATAAGGTTCGGCATATGTTCCACAAGTTAGCTTAACAGCTTGCAAAAGTCATATAAAATGAGATTTGAAAGGATTAGAGACTAATTATGATGAAATGCGAATGGATATTGTGTCCTGTTTGTGGGAGCAAAACCCGTAATAAAATTAGGAAGGACACTGTTTTGGAGAATTATCCCCTTTATTGTCCAAAATGCAGACAAGAAAGATTGATTAAAGTTGACAACTTGAAGATAACTGTCATCAAAGAGCCAGACGCTTAAGACGCAGAGCCGATGAAATTGTGGAACAATTCACGAATCATCGGCTCTTTTTGTTTCGTATTTGAAAGAACAAACTCACCAAATAAAAAAAACGATATTCGGGTGGGTTATTTTGTTATACCCTAAATTACCCTCTGAATTTGTTTTTAAATTTGGAGGGATTTTTTTATGTCCTTTTTTC
This sequence comes from Gleimia europaea, assembly GCA_002871995.1. Taxonomy (GTDB): domain Bacteria; phylum Actinomycetota; class Actinomycetes; order Actinomycetales; family Actinomycetaceae; genus Gleimia; species Gleimia europaea. The sequence continues at coordinate 826,116 of PNHW01000001.1, read as the reverse complement.
GGGCAGTTATCTATCTGCTCATACGAGCCCCGTCACCACTGTGACTTCCCAATCCTCGGGGAGCCGGTGGTGGCGGGGCTTTTCGTCGTTTCATGGATGGATTTAACAAACGGGGGTTCGTCGGCAGTGGGGTGAAGGGAGTGACCCCACTGTGAATGATCTTGATGAACAACGTATCCGTAACCTGCGCACGGCGGGCTGGGGGTATAAAGCGATTGCCGAGTTTTGCGCCCTGACTCGTGACCAGATCCGCTCGTACTGCACAACCCGAAACCTTGACGCTGCTCCGGTGATGGTCGAGCACGTGTGCCAGTGGTGTGCCAACCCTATACAGGGAGCAGCTCGGGCTCGGTTTTGCTCGCCCGCCTGCAGGCATAAAGCTTGGCGGCATCGACAGAAAACTGAGCCTATGCGCGAGCAGACCTGTACGCACTGCGGACGCTGCTTCGCGATCGTGGACAAGCCAGGTCAAAAGTTTTGCTGTCACGCCTGCTATGTACGTGCTCGCTTCGGCACCAGGGGCGGACGACCATGAACACGCTCGCCGCTCCTGTTGATCAACTGGCCCAACCTGACGTGTTCGCCCGAGAACTCGCCTTCATCACGGACGCTCACATCTTGAGCATGCTGGCAGGTCGGGGCGTGCTCACACCCGCAGAGCATCAGCGTGCTCACCGGTTGTTGTTCCAGGCGTGGAGCCCGATCTATCAACCACAGATTGTGGGCAAAACGACTGGATAAACACCGCCTTTAGAGCGTGTATAGACCTAACGCGAAAGGAGAAAACGTGGCACACATCAGTGTGGTGACACCAGTTCGGCCGCCGACCCCAAAACTGGTCAACGTGGCGGCATACGCGAGGGTCTCAACGAACGGCACAGAGCAGTTAGCATCCCTATCGGCGCAAGTGTCGTATTACTCGCGCCTGATCCAGTCCACACCCGGATGGGCCTATGTCGGGGTGTTTACCGACGAGGGTATCACCGGCACGTCAACAAAATCCCGACAAGGCCTGGCAGACCTGATGGACGCAGCCAGGCGCGGGGGTGTCGATATTGTGTTGTGTAAATCAATCTCACGCCTGGCCCGCAACACTGTCGATCTACTGGCTACGGTCCGTGAGCTCAAAGACCTTGGCGTGGCCGTACGGTTCGAACGCGAACGCATCGACACCCTTAGCGCTGACGGGGAACTGTTGCTGACTTTGTTGGCGTCGTTCGCCCAGGAAGAATCCCGCTCGCTATCCCACAACGTGAAATGGGCGATCCGCAACCGATACAAGAACGGGGGCACGAACTCCTTCGTTGTCTATGGCTACCACTGGACAGACGGCGAGTTCACCATCATTGACGAAGAAGCCAAGATTGTGCGCTTACTGTTTGCCAATTATCTCGATGGGATTAGCCCGGAGAAAACCGCGACGATGCTCAATGCTGAAGGTAAACGCTCTCGGGGAGGGGGACGGTTCTACGGGTCAGTGTTTCGTCGCATGCTCGAAAACGAGCGCTACAAGGGCTGCCAAATGCTACAGAAAATGTACCGCCCCACAATCCAAGCACCCACATGCTCCCTCAACAACGGGGAGCTGCCACGCTACTGGGTCGAGCAAGCCCTCCCGCCAATCATTGACGAGGCGATGTTTGACGCGGTGCAAGCAGAAATCGCGTACAGGCGTGAGGTGGGCCCGGCTGCGACCCCGTCGAAGAACACGGGCGTATTCACCGGGCGGATCTGCTGCGCGGCGTGCGGGAAGAACTATCAACGCAAAACCCGCACCTACAAGTCTGGAACCTCGTATAAGTTTTGGCGGTGCTGGAGTGCCTGCACCGGGAATGGCAACCCCTGTAGGGGGCACAACCTGCGCGAAACACTCCTCGAACAAGCCTGCGCAGACATGCTCGGCACCCAAAGTTTCGACCCCGCTGCGGTTGCTGAGCAGGTCGTGATGATTGAGGCCTTCGAGCATCAGCTCACCTTCCACCTCGCGGATGGAACCATTGCACCAGTGGGGTTAACCAGTGAGGGGAGGCTGGCATGAGCCGCACCGTCACAGCGATACCCGCAACAAAGAAGCTTCGATCTGCCACAGCCTCATCTGGCGCACCGGCACGCAGACGGGTCGCTGCCTACGCTCGCGTCTCTACCGAGATGGAAGAACAAACCTCCTCGTATGAGGCTCAGATCGACTACTACACCACCTACATTCATTCCCGTAATGATTGGCAGTTCGCGGGCATGTACTGCGACGAAGGTATCTCTGGCACCTCTATGAAGCACCGTGAGGGATTCCAAACCATGATCGATGACGCCCTGGCAGGCAAAATCGATCTCATCCTCACCAAAAGCGTCTCCCGGTTCGCACGCAACACCGTCGACTCCTTGACCACCGTGCGCAAGCTCAAAGACGCAGGCGTCGAGGTCTATTTTCAGAAGGAAAATATTTACACCTTTGACACCAAAGGCGAATTACTCATCACGATCATGTCGAGTCTGGCGCAAGAAGAATCCCGCTCGATCTCCGAAAACGTCACCTGGGGACACAGGAAACGTTTTGCCGATGGGAAGATTATGGTTCCCTACGCATCACTACTCGGATATAAGAAAGGAGCGGACGGCAGTCTCGTCATCGACGAAACCCAGGCACCGACCGTCAGGCTGATCTACCAGCTGTTCCTTGACGGGATGGCGATCAGTGAGATTAAAACCGAACTCGCTGCCCGCAAGATTCTCACCCCGCGCGGGAAAGAAGTATGGTCAACATCGACAGTGCGCTCCATTCTATCCAACGAAAAATACAAAGGCGACGCTCTTCTCCAAAAGACGTTCACCACCGATTTCCTTACTAAAAAGATGAAGGTCAACGAAGGCGAAGTACCCCAATACTACGTAACAGGCAATCACGAGCCGATTATTGCTCCGCATATCTGGGATCAGGTGCAATACGAACTCTCCACCAGACATGGCAACATATCATCAGCGAAAGTCGGGTTGTTCTCCACCCGGCTCAAATGCTTTCAGTGTGGTGCGTGGTATGGGCGTAAAACGTGGGCATCGAACACGAAATACAAGTACACAGTCTGGCAATGCAACCACAAATACGCAGGGCAGCACCCTTGCAGCAGCGCGACAGTGAAAGACGAGCAGATCAAGGATTCTTTCGTGCAAGCGCTCAACCAACTGATCGCCCGCCACCGGTACGAAAGCCACCTACCGCAGGTGCTTGGCGACATGTTCGATACGAGCCGTTTGGAAGAACAAGCCGCCGCCTGCCAGGCGAAAATCGTGGAGCTGACCGAGCAGATCGAAGCACTGATTGCGGAAAACCAGCAACGCGCGCTCGACCAAGACGCCTACCAAGCCCACTACACAGAGCTCGATACTGCCTACCGTAAGACGCTCGCACGCAAAGCGAGCCTAGAGGCAGATATCGCAGCGAACACCGCCAAGCACGCCGCCATCACCACAACCCTGAATGATCTGACAGGGGAACCGGTGAGCGAGTTTCACCCCGCACAATGGAGCGCACTCATCGACCACGCCATCGTAGGCGAAGATACGATCCGGTTCGTATTCCGAGTTGGTGAGGTAGTGAGGGTTCAGCTTTAGATTTGAGATGAAGATTCTGGCCCGTTCGTGCATGAGCGCGGACGGGCTTTTCTCATGCCCAGAAATCATGGCAACAGGGGAAGCGATAGTGCTCAGGAAGCATTTCCGCAGGTCAGGGCAAACGCGCTACACACTCGCTAACGCAAGCGATTTTCTTGACCCCCTTGGGGCGTACGCGCTAACGCAAACGCCTACTTATCATTTTCGACGTCCAAGTGGAGCGAGTGACGGGAATCGAACCCGCACTATCTGCTTGGAAGGCAGAGGCTCTACCATTGAGCTACACTCGCGCGGCGAAGCTGGCATTCACCGCTTCGACAAATGGAAATGTTACCGGAAAACCTCCGAGTTGTGAAATGCGGGCAGTTACCCGCTATGATTGTCTCTTGGCACGGGGTGTGGCGCAGCTTGGTAGCGCGTCCGCTTTGGGAGCGGAAGGTCGTGGGTTCAAATCCCGCCACCCCGACAGTTGGGTCCTCAGCAAACCGCTGAGGACCTTCCTCATTTCACCACCCTCAAGATGCGCTACCCCAATATGTTCGAAAGACTATTGGCATGATTAAAACAAAGTACATCGCACTAGTATCTGCCAGCGCTCTCGCATTTGGCCTAACCGGTTGCACTGCCAGCTCGAATGAAGAAGCGCACACAACGGCCCCATCGCAAACAGCCACCCAGGCGCAGGAGACATCTGAAACTACGGGCGATTCATCCTCCGATATCATCCCGTTCGCCGACAACCAGGCCGCTATCGACGCGATCAAGGCCGTTGAAGCTGAATCTGGTGGAAAGGCTGTGAGCCTAGACCGTGAAGACTCCAAGAGCCTGTGGAAAGTCACCGTTATTCACGGCGAAAACGAAATCGAATACTACGCTGATGCGGCCGGTAAGGTCACTAAACACGAAACTGACAACGCTGATGGCGATGACAAGAAATACGTTGCGCAGGCCCTACCCATGATCGACGCGATCGAAAAGGCCTTAGCGGACGTCCCAGACGGCTACATCGACGAGGTAGAGCTTGATGAAGACAACGGCACTGTCACCTGGCAAATAGACTTTGACGACGCTAACGCCAAGGACTACAAGAAGGTCCGCCTAGACTACCAGTCCGGCTCTGTTGTAGAGGTAAAAGACAACTAACTACGCCACCGAGGCAAGTAACCCGTCCATAGGCCACACACCAGCACAAAAGGCTGATTAAAGCCGGCTAGACGAACCGGACTGACGCAGGGGCTGACAGATTGTTCTGTCAGCCCCTGTTCGTTTGCTACTAGTCGCGGACGCGCATCTGGTTCCTGATACTCGCTACTCGCTAGAGCTCCCCATACGGCGTGTCAGGGTGTTAGTCCCCTGCTCAACCGGGCGAATAATCATTGAATCAATGTTCACGTGCTCCGGAAGGTTCATCGTCCAGACAATCGCCTCCGCCACGTCTTCGCCAACCAACGGCTTCTCAATACCCGCATACACCGCATCGGCAGCATCTCGACTGCCCAGCCGGTTCAGCGAGAATTCTTCTGTGCGCACCATTCCAGGAGCAATCTCGATCACCCGCACCGGCTCTCCAACCAGCTCCTGACGTAATGTAAGTGGGATCATGCGCTCCGCGTGCTTAGCGGCAACATATCCTCCTCCGCCCGGATACGTGTCATGCGCAGCCGTCGATGTCACAAACACGAGCGTTCCGCCGCCCGTACGCATCTGCGGCAAAAACGCCCGCGTCATGCGAAGCGCTGTAATCACGTTTATCTCATACATCGTTTTCCAGCGATCAATCTGGGCATCCGCCACAGCGTCCACACCGCGAGCGCCACCCGCAACGTTTACTAGGGCGTCTACGTGCCCGATTGTTGCGACGTATGCAACGAGTTCTCGAATGCGTTTTTCACTCGTTAGGTCTGCGGTGAACGTGTAGCACCCCACCTGTTCGGCGAGTTCACGGAGCCTTTCTTCACGTCGAGCCACCGCAATGACTTTCCAACCTTGGCCGGCCAATTTCACTGCCGTTGCGCGCCCAATGCCTGTTGACGCGCCCGTAACGATCGCAAGTTTGCTACCCATCGTGGCCTCCTAAAAACGCGTGTTCTTTTTCGCTTTCAAATTTAGTCACCGGTTTAGAGCCTCGCTTCACTTGTGCGATTATTCAGCTGTGAGCCTGAGTTCGGATTCGTGTGCCGACGCCTTAAATCCTCACCAGTTGATCACGGGCAGGCAGAGCCAGAATTCACCAGCCGTCCACTTTCGTTAAAGTTGAGTTATGACAATTTCTTATTCAGACTCACTGACTGATCCGAAGATCATGGATCAGTCCATCAAACCGACCGAAGACTTCTACCGTCACGCCAACGGAACGTGGTTAAAGGAACATGAGATTCCCTCCGACCGTCCCAGTGATGGCGCGTTTTACAAGCTACGTGACGAAGCCGAAGAGCACATTCACACCATCGTCGAGGCCCTAGACCCGGCCAGCGCGGACGCAGAAGAACAGAAACTCGCCGCTCTCTATAGCCAGTTTATGGACGAGGAGGCCGTGGAGGCACTCGGCGCAAAGCCCCTGGCCCCCGACTTTGCCCTCATTGATCAGGCAGAAACTCACGCGGAGCTTGCCGTCACGATGGGCAAGCTTGCTACCACGGGCGTTGGAGGAATTCTCGAGGCCATCATCGACGCGGATATGAATGATCCGGCTCGCTACACGGTGTTCACTTACCAGAGCGGTATCTCGCTACCCGACGAGGCCTACTACCGCGAAGATCAGTACGAAACCGTACGCCAAGGCCTGGTCACCTACCTGAATAAGGCCCATGAGATCATCTCCGCCGATGCGCAGTTTGAGGACTGGGCTAGCGCTGTGGGCGAAGCGTTTGGCGCAGACGTGCTGGCATTCGAAACCAAAGTTGCGTCCCACCACTGGGACAATGTGAAGACCCGCGACGCCGTGGCTTCCAACAACCCCACTACGTTCAGCAAGTTCGCTGAAAGCTCGGGCAACTACCCTTGGGCCACCTGGTGGGAAGCCACCGGCCTACCCACCGCCGGTGACACGTCCGTTAACGTGCGCCAGCCCTCCTACGTTGAGGCGGTCCCCTCCCTCTGGAATGACACCGCCTTGGAAACGCTGAAGAAGTGGGCGTACGCGAAAGTCATCCAGGCGCGTTCGGCATACCTTTCTAAGGCGTTTGTTGACAATGGGTTCGAGTTCAACCGCCTACTCACCGGCGCCACCGAGCAGCGCCCCCGCTGGAAGCGCGGCGTTTCATTTGTTGAAGGAGCCATGGGCGAGGCGCTGGGCAAGAAGTACGTTGCCAAGCACTTCCCACCCGAATACAAACAGCAGATGAACAAACTGGTAGAGCACTTGCTTCAGGCCTACCGTCGCTCCATTTCGCAGCTGGAGTGGATGGGTGAGGAAACCCGCGAGCGCGCCCTTCAAAAGCTAGCGGGATTCACCCCCAAGGTTGGCTACCCGGACGAGTGGAAGGACTACTCAAAGCTCACGCCTGGCGCCACCCTGGTTGAGTCCGTGCGCGCGGTTGCACAGTTCCACGTTGACGAGGAGGCCGGCAAGCTGTCTGGCCCGGTCAACAAGAAGGAATGGTTCATGACCCCGCAAACGGTCAACGCCTACTACCACCCCACGATGAACGAGATCGTGTTCCCCGCTGCCATTTTGCAAAACCCGTTCTTTGATCCAAGCGAGACTGACGCGGTTAACTTCGCAGCGATCGGCGCCGTTATTGGCCACGAGATCGGCCACGGTTTTGACGACCAAGGCTCGCACTATGACGGTGAAGGCAAACTCAACAACTGGTGGACCGAGCAAGATCGCAAGGCTTTCGAAGAGCGCACGTCAAGCCTCATTGCCCAATACGATGCGTTCTCCCCCGAACAGCTTGACGATTCACACAAGGTGAACGGCAAGCTCACAATCGGTGAGAACATTGGTGACCTTGGCGGCCTTGGCATCGCGTGGAAGGCCTACCACATTGCCCTCGAAGAATCCGGGCGCACCGAAGCCGATGAGGAGCGCGGCGGCCTGACCGCCGCCCAGCAGTTCTTCTACTCGTGGGCGCGTATCTGGCGCTCCAAGTCACGTGACGAGTGGGCGTTGCAACTGCTGGCCATCGACCCGCACTCCCCCTCGGAATTCCGCTGCAATGGCGTGCTACGCAACGTGGATGCCTTCCACGAAACGTTCCACACCCAGCCTGGCGACGGCATGTGGCTAGACCCCAGCGAACGCGTGGAAATCTGGTAACAGACCCGCGCCCACTGTCTCATTCTCACACAGATGGAGCGCGCATAACTCACGAAATTTGCCCCGCTGAACACTAAACACATGTTCGGCGGGGCAAATTTTGTAAAAAAGTGTAAGAATTGTGTAGAACACGTGATAAATATCCATCACGCAGATTTTGCAAACCAACAGGACACAGGAGGCAACATGCCAGGGCAAAACCTGACGCGCGCTGAAGCTGAAGAAAGATCAAAAATTGCAACCGTCTACCACTACGACGTGGAACTGAACCTGGCTGAGAATGACGAGACCTTCACCTCCAAAACCGTGGTGGACTTCGACGCGCACGAAGGCGCTGAAACCTTCCTGGACCTGATTGCCGACGAGGTCTACTCGCTGGAAGTAAATGGGGAGCAAAGAGACACCGCCGCATTCCAAGACTCGCGTATCCACCTGGACGGCCTAAAAGACCGCAACCGCGTGACCGTGGTAGCCAAATGCCGCTACATGCACACCGGCGAGGGCCTACACCGCTTTACCGACCCGGCCGATGGCAAGTCCTACTGCTACTCCCAGTTCGAAGTACCAGACTCGCGCCGCGTTTTTGCCGTGTTCGAACAGCCCGACATGAAGGCACAGTTCACCTTCCACGTGATCACGCCCGCCGACTGGGTAGTGTTCTCCAACTCCCCCACGCCTGTACCTAACGACGTGGACGGGCTGAAGAGGTGGGACTTCACCCCCACCGAACAAATCTCCTCCTACATCACCGCGATCATTGCCGGCCCGTACGTTGGCAAAACCGGATCGCTTGTATCAACCGACGGGCGAGAAATCCCCCTCGGCGTGTACTGCCGTCAGTCCCTTGAGTCATACCTTGATGCCGACTGGGTCATGGACGTAACCCGTAAGGGCTTTGCCTTCTTCGAAAAGGAATATGGCCGCCCCTACCCGTTCCGCAAGTACGACCAGATTTTCGTGCCCGAATACAACGCGGGCGCAATGGAGAATGCCGGGTGCGTAACCTTCCGCGACCAGTACATCTTCCGCGCTAAGCCCACCGCAGCCGAGCTCGAGGGCCTAGCCAACACGATCCTGCACGAGCTTGCCCACATGTGGTTTGGCGACCTGGTCACGATGCGCTGGTGGAACGACCTGTGGCTCAACGAGTCCTTTGCCGAGTTCATGTCTCACCTGTGCCTAGCCGAAGGCACCGAGGAATGGAAGAACGCGTGGATCGGCTTCATGGCCCGCAAAGACTGGGGCATGAGACAAGACCAAATGCCCACCACGCACCCCATCGTCGCTCCCATCCGCGACCTGGCAGACGTGGAAGTAAACTTCGACGGCATCACCTATGCTAAGGGCGCGGCCGTGCTTCGCCAGCTGGTGTCCTACGTTGGCCGTGACAACTTCTTTGCCGCTCTCGGCAAATACTTTGAAAAGCACGCTTGGCAAAACACCACCCTGCCCGACCTCATGGGTGAGCTTGAAGCGGCCTCGGGGCGTGACCTTGAAGCCTGGTCTAAAGTCTGGCTGGAAGAAGCCGGCGTCACCCTGCTTCGCCCTGATTTCAACTTGAACGAGGACGGCACCTTGGGCGAACTTGCCGTTGTGCAAGAAACCTTCACCCCCGGCTCCTCCCTGCGCCCACACCGCCTGGCAGTGGCCGGCTACGACCTCGTGGATGGCCGTATTGAACGCACGTTCCACGAAGAACTCGACGTTGCAGGCGAACGCACCATCGTTGAAAGCGCCCGTGGAATCAAGCGCCCCGCGCTGATCCTGGTGAATGATGGCGACCTCGCTTACGCGAAGATTCGCATGGACGAAGACTCCCTGCGGTTCGCAACCGCGAACATCGATAAGTTTGAAGATTCCTTGACGAGGTCGATCATTATCGCCTCCGCTTGGGACATGGTTCGCGACGCGCAAATGCCGGCCCGCAAGTTCATTGACCTGGTCATGGCTGCCCTACCCGTTGAACAAGACATCACGGTTATGGGCCTATGGCTGCGTCAACTGGACACCGCAGCTGCCTACTACACGTCAAACGAGGAGCGCCGCGAGGTTTTGGAGCGCGTCGCAGGCAGGTTGCTGCTACTTCTGCGCGCAGCCTCGTCTGGCTCGGACCAGCAGAGGCTCCTTGCCTTCGCCGCTGCCCGGCGCGCAACAACGCAAGAGCAGAGCGAAGCGATCGAGCACCTGCGGAGCAGCGAAGATACTCTGATGGGACTTGACCTAGATGTAGAACTACGTTGGGCATTCCTTACCGCCTCCGTTACTGCCGGTATTGCTGGGGACCTCCAGATTGACCAGATGCTGGCCGAAGACGCCACCATGACCGGCGAGCAGAAGGCCACTCAAGCCCGCGCCGCCAAAACGGACCAGGCCGTCAAGGACGCCGCGTTCGAAAACTTCATGTACAACCCCGACCTTTCCAACGACATGCGCATAGCCGCAGGCCGTGGGTACTGGGCCGGAGCTTCCACAAAGCCCGAGCTGTTTGCCACTGGCGCCAAGAAGTTCTTCGACACCGCCCTGGACGTGTGGAACACCAACACGCCACACACCGCGCAGTCCATCATGGCACTGGGCTTCCCCACGCCGCTTGCTGGCCGCCTCGACGATGTAGATGTCGTAGCCATTGGCGAGCAGTGGCTTGAAGAACACAAGGATGCGCCCGCCGGCCTCGTCCGCCTACTCTCCGAAAGCATTTCAGAGGCGCAACGAGCCGTAGCTATCCAGCAGCTGTGACACCAGGTAAACACTGACAACCGCGGGCCCGCTTGATCGAGCGGGCCCGCTTTGTGCCACGCCCGCCAATCGAGCAATCCAGCAAGATGACGCGTAGTATCCTAAATAGAGACGCAAAGCATAGGAGTGGAAATGAGCGACCAACACGCGACTCAGGCTGAAGCCATCGTTGCCGGTCTTGGCGGGAAAGAAAACATCGAATTTTTCGAAGCCTGCATCACGCGCCTACGCGTACAGGTTCGCGACCGCGCCCTGGTAGACGATGACGCCCTTAAATCTGCGGGTGCTTTCGGAGTCGTCAAAGTTGGTACTGTCATCCAGGTAGTAGTGGGCCCAGAAGCAGACGAAATCGCCGACGAAATCGGACAACTACCGTAATGCTGGAAGTCTGCTCGCCCCTAAGCGGAACCATAATCGCACTCGAGGACGTTGATGATCCCGTCCTCGCCCAGGGCATCGTTGGATCAGGAATAGCCGTAGCTCCGGTGGAAGAACGCTGGCACGACGTGGTCTGCCCCACTGATGGCAAGCTGCTCAAAGTCCACCCGCACGCCTTCATCGTGTTTTGCCCCTCCGGCATTGGAATCCTCGTGCACCTTGGCATCGACACCGTCAAGTTGCGCGGCAAAGGCTTCGAAGTTCTAAGAGCCGAGGGCGATACCGTGCACAAGGGTGAAGCCATTGTCAGGTGGGACTCCGCCGTTGCGAAAGAAGCCGGCCTGTCCACCTCCGTATCCGTCATCGCATGCGATCTGCCCGCAGAAATGCTGACCATGCACACCTCACCCGGCAACAGTATCGCCCGGGAGGATCACCTTTACACCGTCAAGAGCGGATAGCGGCAACTAACCGCGACTAAAGCGACCCGAGGCCCGCTTTAGGCTCTGGCAAATTGTTTGATCCCACGCGTTGCGTGGGATCAAACAATTCAGAAACTAATCAAACTCAGCTATGGACGGCCTCATTCATTACATCCGCGAACCGCGCCAGCGCGGCGGGCGTTAGTTGCTCCACCAGGATCTCCCGGCCGCTCTCATCGCCCAGCGGAATCTGCCAGTTCGGATACTGCGTGCTCGTGCCCGGGAAGTTCTGCGGGCGGCGCTCGCGCACAATATCAACCAAAGACACCACCAGCAGGCGTGAGGGCGTCATAGCAATATAGCGGTGCAACGCGTCGATCAGGGGCTGTTCGTCGTAGCGGCGCTCCTCATCCAACAGGCCGTACTCGATCATGCGTGAGGTGAACATTTCCAGCTCCGCACTATCAGCTGCACGCACCACTTCCACCGGCTCCACAAGAAGTCCAAGCTCCTCGCGGATCGACGTTTGGATACCCTCCAAATATCCTGCCGTTGGCGGAAGATCATGCGTGTTTACAGCAGCGAGAACGTCGCGGCGATAGTTCTCCGGACGCCGCGGCGAACCGTCATCCTCACGCTCAAACCACAGGATTGACGTGCCGAGCACTCCGCGATCATTCAAGTACCCACGAACCCACGGTTCGACCGTGCCCAGGTCCTCTCCAATCACGATCGAGTTATTCCGGTAGGCCTCCAGCAGGAGGACGCCAACCATCGCTTCATGATCGTAATTCACGTACGTGCCAAAATTCGCGGTCTTACCGTTAGGAATCCACCACAGGCGGAACAGGCCCAAAATGTGGTCGATACGGATCGCGCCAGAGAACCGCGCGGCCGCGCGAATCATCAGGCGCAGCGGCTCATAACCAGCCTGCGCAAGCGATCGCGGATTCCACGGTGGCTGTGACCAATCCTGGCCCAGTTGGGAATACATATCCGGCGGCGCACCAACCGTCATGCCGCGCGCAAACAATTCGGGCTGCGACCAGGTTTCGGACCCATACGGGTGCACGCCAACCGCGAGGTCCGACATGATGCCAACACTCATGCCATCGCCAAGAGCGACCTCCTGCGCATTATCCAGCTGATTTCGAGCAATCCACTGCATCCACATGTGGAAGCGCACCTGCTTGTTGTTCGCCTCCGCATACGCGGCAACCGCAAGAGAATCTGAATCCGCGTACTTTTCGGGCAAATGCAGCCCGTAACGCTCCACCAGCGCACACCACACGGCAAACTTGTACAGCGCCGGACCGCCCTCAGCAATGAAACTATTGAACTCGGCTTCACGCTGCGCGCTGCGCCCAATCGTGAAAATCTCCCACAGCGCCCGGACCTTTGCCGACCATGACGAGTCCCGATCAATCAGACCAATGTGGTCCGAATCTTCCGTGCGCGAGGCCTCGTTGAGCTCCTCCACATACGCCTTCGCGGTATCGGTAAGATCCGCATACTCAGCAACCAGGCGCGGTGCAATGTAAAGAGGGGAAATGAACTGGCGAGTAACCGGCAGATACGGGGAGGCCTCAATCGGCACCACCGGAGCCGACGCGTGCAACGGGTTGATCAAATGGAAATCCGCGCCAATCTGCGCAAACGTGCGGTTCATTGCCGCCAGAACCCGAGCATCACCCATGCCCCAACTATCGTTAGCTCGAACCGAGTACAGCTGGCTAGAAATGCCCCACTTCTTACCCGCGAGCTTCTCATCCAGATTGAGCGCGCTCGGAACCACAATGAGGTGAGATTCGACCTCTTCACCACTGCCTAAATGCGCGTAAAGCTTGTGATAACCCAGTGGAAAATCCGTCTCCAAAGCAAACGCTGCCCGGCCCCGCATAGCTCCATTCACTTCACGAGGAGGATCCCAGTTGTCCACCTGGCGAAGCTCACGCACCGAGCCGTCCTCAAATGCCACCGAAACACTTACGCTCTCCCCATCGGGAACGTGCACCAGTAGCTCGCCATAATTTCCGCCGCGCAGCACGGTAGTGGGTGGCAAAACCGTCAGCCACTTGTCATCTTCAAAACCCGCAATGCAGCGATCCAACTCAGTCGCATCCGGAGCGTCCGATATGCCCACGCCCAGCACCTGCAACGTTGTAATCAACGTTTCTGCACTCACATCCAGCAGGTTGCCGTGCCAATCCCAAAAACTAGTAGATACGCCATTTAGCTGAGCAAGGTGCTGCAAACGGCCCATATTGGCTACATCGAATGAAAGCTGCGTCATTGAAAACTCCCGGTGCGGTGGGTATCACACCAATTTTAGTCTGATAACGCTCAGGCCCAAAATTATTGCGCACCTACTCCCCTCGGGAAGGTAAGTGTGCGAAACGTCTAGCAAAACACTGTTGCTTTAATGGTCTCGTTCATTTCAGCCACGAGGACATCAGAAGACGGTCCCACAATAATCTGCACGTAGCGGCCCGACGACACAACGCCAATCGGGCTGGTCTCACGAATGACGGCTTCACTAACAAGTGCCGGCTCCGAAACGATGGCGCGGATACGCACGATGCAAGACTCAAGGTCCTCAATATTTTGAGCGCCCCCGAGCCCTTCAACGAGTTTCTCTGCAATCGTCACTTTCACTCCTCCACACATGTAACCCGACTCACATGATAGTGTCTCAGATTACAAATTGGAAGTGGCAAAAGTACCAGCCGGCGTGCAGACCGCGTCGATTCACGGGAGAATAAGGGCTATGACTGCTCCGATTGGCGTTCCCACTATCACCAGCGAACCCCTCGCCTCCGTTCTGCGAGTTCTACAGCTACGCGGCGGCGATAAAGATCGCTTCGAAGCTGATTCACTGCCGCAGATGAATCGAGTGTACGGCGGGCAAGTGCTCTCCCAGGCCCTGCTGGCCGCGGCCGCAACAATCGAAGATAACAACGAGCGACCACCCCACTCACTACACGCGTACTTCCTGCGCGGCGGCGATCCAGCCTGCCCGATCAGTTTCGATGTGGCGCGCACCCATGACGGACGCTCATTCACCTCCAGGCAGGTGAGCGCCACGCAAGACGGGCGCGACCTGCTCACCCTCATGGCCAGTTTTCAGCTACGCCAATCCGGCGTTGAACACTCCTCGCAAATCCCGGATGTTCCCGGCCCGGAAGAGCTTATCTCCGCCCTCGAATACTTCCGCTCCCTTAACCACCCGGTTGGCAAGTTCCTGGGTAAAACCGCCGCGTTTGACGTGCGACACGTCCAAGAGAACCTGTATATCAACGCCTCGCCCAACAAGAGCCGCTGCCAACAGCTCTGGATGAAACCGCGCGCCGAAATAACTGGTACCACTCCCCTGATCTCGCGCGCTCTGCTGGCCTACGTTATAGACCAAGTCATGATGGAACCCGCACTGCGCACCCACGGCCTATCGTGGCTCACTCCCGGCCTCGCGCTAGCCAGCCTCGACCACGCAATGTGGTTCCACCAAGATTTCGACATCAACCAGTGGCTGCTTTACGACCAAGAATCCCCGTCCGCAAACGGCGCGCGTGCCACGGGACATGTGCGCGTGTTTACCGAGAGCGGCGAGCTTGTTGCTGAGGCCATGCAAGAGGCAATGCTTCGCCTTCCCGAAGAAGGTTGCGCGCCCTCAAGCTGGGGTTTTGAAGTCCCACCCGTTTCATAAGTGTTTCACCACAGTAAACGAGCAACGAAGTTTGCGCGTCCAAACTTTTGTTTTCTGTACAGCGGTTTCCTCTGCCCCTTAAAATGAAGTGCAACGATTTTGCGTTTCATCCCAAAAGGAGAAGTTTTAATGAGGAGATCTGTGAAGACCCTAGTCGCAGGCGCAATCGCAACCGCCGCACTAGTTGTCTCTCCACTCGCCGCATTTGCTGAGGATCCCGTCAGCGAATCCGGAAGTGGCGCGGAAGGTGACGTTGTCACAATGAACCTTTTCAATATGACCGACATCCACGGTCACATTGAAAAGTCGGAATACAAGCGCAAGGTGACCGAGGCCGGTCTGGCTTCCACCGCCTGCTACGTGAAGAACGAGAAAGCCAAGAACGAGAACTCTGTGTTCACCCTTCTTGGCGACAACATCGGTGCTTCCCCGTTCACTTCGGGCTCGCAAGACGACAACCCAACCATTGCAGCACTGAACCATTCGGCCGTTTTCGCTTCAGCGATTGGTAACCACGAGTTCGATAAGGGCCTCGACGTGCTCATGAAGCGCGTGAACGGTGAAGGCGGATACATCAAGATCGGGTTCCCCTACCTGGCCGCCAACATTGTTTCCAAGGCCACCGGTGAAACCCTGTTTGATCCGTTCAAGATCTGGGAGTCTCCCTCTGGTGTGAAGGTAGGCTTCATCGCCGCCATTGAAGAGGATGCGCCCACTAAGGTAGCACCCGGCACTTTTGACGAAGTTAACTTCCTGCCGGCAGCTGAGACAGTAAACAAGTACGCCGCAATCCTCAAGGACGGTCAAGAGGGGAACGGTGAGGCCGACATCGTCGTTGCACTGTACGACAACGACGTTCTGATCTCCGCCCCGCGCCTCTCCAGTGATGTTGACATCCTCATGGGTGGCGATACGCACAAGCCGTACTACTTCTCTGGCGATAACGCTCTTACGAACAAGGACGGTAAGCCGATCGTTGCTACCACTGCGTCGGGTAGCTTCACGGACAACCTCGCAAACGTTGAGGTGAAGTACAACAAGGTCGAGAAGAAGATCGTAGAAGCCAAGGCTGTCCAGATCCCCGCAGCCGACGTTGTAGCTTGTGGCGAAGACGCCGACGTGAAGGGCGTTGTAGACGAGGCCGTAACCAAGGCTAAAGAAGCCAAGGAGAAGGTCGTTTTAGAAACCGACAGCGCTTTCTACCGCGGCAAGCAGGCATCCGGTGAAAACCGTGGTACCGAATCCACCCTGGGTAGCCTTGTTGCTGACGCGATGAAGGGTTCCTTCACCAAGCTTGATGGCAAGCCGATCGACATTGGCATCATCAACGCTGGTGGCCTGCGCGCAGACCTCGTTCCAAAGGACGGCAAGCTCACCGTTGGCGACGTTTTTGCGGTAGCGCCGTTCTCCAACGAAGTTGGCTACGTTGAGATGACCGGAGCACAGTTCAAGACGCTGCTTGAACAGCAGTGGAAGGAAATTGGCGAAAACTCCACGCGTCCCATGCTGAAGCTCGGCCTGTCTGAGAACGTGAAGTACACGTACGATCCAGCTCGCCCGATGGGCGATCGTATTACTTCGATCCTGCTCGATGGCCAGCCGATTGATCCGCAGGCTACCTACTCGGTAGGTTCGGTAACCTTCCTCCTTGCTGGTGGCGACTCATTTGACGTCCTTAAAGAAGACTCGATCAAGGCCACGCTTACGACCATCCCGGATGGTTTGGACCGCGAGTGGATCCAAAAGTACCTAGAAGATAACCCGAAGGTTGCTCCTCGCGCAGCAGTTTCCTCCGTTGGCGCCACGCTAACTCAGAGTGAAGAGAGTGTAGACGGCAAGCCGGTTGTCTCCGGCACGCTGGCACTACGCGGTCTCTCGTTCTCCGGACCGGGCGAAGCAGCGCCGAAGAACGTCACGCTTTATGTTGATGGCAAGAACGTGGCAACCGGCGCGGTCAACAACACGCTGGAAGACGCAAATGCAGCGAACGCAAACGCAATCGTAACTGCTGACGGCGTTGGCTACACGGACGCTCCGATTGAGTTCAGCGTCACGGGGGTTTGCGA
This sequence comes from Gleimia europaea, assembly GCA_002871995.1. GTDB lineage: Bacteria > Actinomycetota > Actinomycetes > Actinomycetales > Actinomycetaceae > Gleimia > Gleimia europaea. The sequence continues at coordinate 808,944 of PNHW01000001.1, read as the reverse complement.
GGACCGCTCGGGAACCGTGAACCTGCCGCTAACGGTTAAGGCCGGCACCGCCGATGAGCAGAGCGCTGACGCGCCGGAACTCATCTCGCAAGCCTCTGGCCTGACCCTCACGGTAGACTGTGGTCCGGCTGGTGAAGAGCCCGGTGAGGGCATGGTTGTGACCCCAGCTGCGCCGGAGTTCATCAATCCGTCTGCCTCTGATCCGGCCTCGTGCACGGTAAAGCCTTACGCAACGGTTAAGGACATGGAGGGCGTGAAGTACACGGTCACCGTGGACGGCAAGGAACTCAAGGCCAACGCCGAGGGCAAGTTCGTCTACCCCTACGGCAAGACGATCATCGTCAAGGCCGAGCCGGTGGACGGATTCACGTTCGCACCAAACGCTAAGACCGAATGGTCTTGGACCGCAATGATGAACGACAAGTGCAACACGGGTGTAAGCAAACCACTGGCTAAGACCGGTGTCTCCGTGCTTGGCACGGCTGCTGGCGCACTTGCCCTTCTGTTCGCAGGTGGCACGATGCTAGCGCTTCGCCGCAAGCAGGCGTAGGCTCATCTAGCTGAACTAGCTACAGATAAGGTTTTGGCCCGGATGTTTGAAACATCCGGGCCAAAACTATATCTACTTGAAGTAGGTTAGCGCCGCGCGAGGCGAAACCGTTTAGTCGCGGGTTAGGCGACGGTGCGTTACGCGGTGTGGGCGCGCGGCTTCTGGGCCGAGGCGCTCAATCTTGTTCTTCTCGTAAGCTTCGAAGTTACCTTCAAACCAGTACCAGTTTGCGGGGTTCTCTTCGGTGCCTTCCCAGGCAAGAATGTGGCTGGCTACGCGGTCAAGGAACCAACGGTCGTGAGTAACCACAACAGCACAGCCGGGGAACTCCAGGAGAGCGTTTTCTAGGGACGCCAAGGTTTCAACGTCGAGGTCGTTAGTTGGCTCGTCCAATAGAAGCAAGTTGCCGCCCTGTTTGAGCGTTAGGGCCAGGTTCAGACGGTTGCGCTCACCACCGGAAAGCACGCCCGCGGGCTTTTGCTGGTCGGCACCCTTGAATCCGAACGCAGACACGTATGCGCGTGAGGGAACCTCAACGTTGCCAACCTCCAAGTAGTCGAGGCCATCAGACACGACTTCCCACAGCGTCTTGTTCGGGTCAATGCCTGCACGGGTTTGATCCACGTAAGAAATCTTGACCGTCTCGCCGATCTTCAGATCGCCACCATCGAGTGGTTCAAGCCCAACGATCGTCTTGAACAGCGTGGTCTTACCAACACCGTTGGGGCCAATCACACCAACGATGCCATTACGCGGTAGCGAGAATGACAGGCCGTCAATGAGCTTGCGATCCCCGAAGCCCTTTTGCAGGTTCGAAGCGTCGATAACGACGTTACCGAGGCGCGGGCCCGGCGGAATCTGGATCTCTTCAAAGTCCAGTTTGCGGGTGCGCTCGGCCTCTTCAGCCATCTCTTCATAGCGAGCCAGACGGGCCTTTTGCTTAGCCTGCCTACCCTTCGCAGAAGTGCGAACCCACTCGAGCTCGTCCTTCAAACGCTTCGCGAGCTTGGCGTCCTTCTTGCCCTGAATCTGAAGACGTTCCTTCTTAGTTTCGAGGTAGGTGGTGTAGTTACCCTCGTACGGGTACAAACGCCCACGGTCAACCTCAGCAATCCACTGGGCCACATGATCTAGGAAGTAGCGGTCGTGAGTTACTGCAATAACCGCACCCTGATAGGACGCCAGGTGCTGTTCCAACCACAGTACGGACTCAGCGTCAAGGTGGTTAGTAGGCTCGTCCAGCAGGAGCAGGTCCGGGGCCTCGAGAAGTAGACGGCACAGCGCCACGCGGCGACGCTCACCACCGGACAGCACATTCACGGGCGTGTCTGGCGGCGGGCAACGGAGCGCATCCATTGCCTGGTTGAGCTGCGACTCAAGATCCCAACCATTCACCGCGTCGATCTCGGTTTGTAGCTTGCCCATCTCTTCCATGAGGGCATCAAAATCCGCATCCGGATTAGCCATCTCTTCCGAAACCTCGTTGTAGCGCTTCAGTTTCGCTACCGTATCACCAACACCAAGCTCCACGTTTTCAAGAACAGTTTTGTCCTCATCCAGCGGGGGCTCCTGCTGCAAGATACCAACCGTGTATCCGGGTGACAGACGAGCTTCACCGTTTGACGGCTCGTCCAGGCCGGCCATGATTTTCAAAATCGAGGATTTGCCGGCACCGTTGGGGCCAACCATGCCGATCTTAGCGCCCGGGAAGAACGCCATCGTCACGTCATCAAGAATTACTTTGTCTCCGTGCGTCTTGCGCGCACGAATCATTTGGTAGATGTATTCAGCCATGCCATACCTTCACGTTTAACTAGGCTTAGTCGAGCCTAGTGTACGTGAACCGCCGGCCCGATCCAACGCGGGCCGGCGGATTTTCACGGTTTAGCGGGTAGCTAGTTCCTTCACGGGACGGCTGTATGCGGCCGTGCCATACCCGAGGTCGTGTCCGATGGTCGTAGCGGTTATGACCAGCTCTGTCCCTCTGCTTCCACTCTGCGGGTTGGACCACTCGTTGACTTCGAGCCGACCAGTTACAATCACCGGCTGTCCCTTTTGTAAAGACTGGGCCGCGTTCTCGGCTAGCTGACCCCACATTTTGACCGTGTACCAGGCCGTAGACGCATCATGCCAGTTCCCGGCATCATCACGCCCGCGTCTGGTTACGGCCATACGCGCCCTCGCCAGCTTTGATCCTGACGGCAGGGTTTTCAGATCAATGTGCGACCCGAGGCGGCCACGAACGGTAATGGTCACTGCGTCTGCTGAGAACGTCTTCAACCTCGACGAGGTTGGCACTGCAACAGTTGCAGTTGTGGTGTTGCTATCTGCAACCACGGTATCGGTGTTCCAAGTTTCTTCCATGATCTCTCCTATGCTTCGCCACCGCTGCGCCTAAACAGCAGGAATCCGCTGCCTAGGGATGCAAGGCCAAACGCGGGCAAGAACAGGCTGGTAGCTCCGGTTTTTGCAAGTGTTGGCGGCTGGTCGACAGTGGCTGTAGTTGGCGTGGTAGTTGGCTCAGTTTCGGGCTGAGTAGTGGGCTCAGTTTCCGGCTGTGACGGTTCGGTAGTCGGCTGAGTTGTGGGCTCGGTTTCCGGCTCTGTTGGCTGCGTGGTTGGCTGCGTGGGAGGAGGCGGAACGCTCACGGTTCCGCTCGCCTCAAGTGAGCTTTTACCCCACGGCACTACCACCAGATCCTGGTGTTCAGGGTGTTCCCAAATGTTGATTTTGTCCGCGGGCAAGCCACTGACCTTAACGCGAACCGACACCTCGCCAGGATCCGAATATTCTGCCTGGGCACTGATAGGCTCTGCGGCGCTTGTAAGGGTCTTCTTCACCTCGCCGGCACTTGCGTGTGTGAAAGTCACTTCCATGGGTAGCCCCTTGATCCACCCAGATTTGCCCTTGACCCCTAGGTTTTCGATAGTAACCACGCCGTCCTTGTATGAAACCCACGGTTTTAGCGTGTATGGGCCAGCAATCTTTTCGGCCTCGGCAACCATCTGGCGAGCAAGCGCGCCACCGTCGTCAAGGTTCTCCATGGGAAACCTGCCATAGGTTGAAAGCTGGCTCTGCACCGCAAAGCTAAACGACTTCGCGTGATGCCCGCTCTTGGTAACGTCCTTTGCATAAAGGTGGTAGAGCGCGGCAACTACCCAAGTCTTATCCGCGCTCATCACCGTCTTAATATCGGTATTGCCAATGGATGTTGCGGTATTTCGCGGGGTTGCTTGACCAACCTGATAGGTCTTGAACGCAGCGTCTTTTGGCGCTACCGGAGCGCCTTTACGAAGCTGATCATCGCCGGCACACACCCCGTAATAATCTCCTGATTTAGCAACGAATAGTTGCCCCTGTCCGAGCAGTTGCCACGGTTCTTCCGCCGCGAGCGCCGCCGGCGCACTTAGGGTTAGTGTCGCAAACAGAGCCGTTGAGGCCGCTAGGATTCGGCGCGTTCCAGTTTTCATATGAAGTCCTCTCAACTAGGTGGGTGACTTCATGATGCGAAGCGCAAACCACGCTGGAAACACCGCGAGGTTTTGGCTGTGGATACAGCTTTGCGCGGCCTCCTTGTGGAAACCGCGCAAAGTAGGCGTTAAGAGCTACGTCTCGAGGTTGCCTTACTCGATGTTTGGAATGCCAAGGGCTACAACCTCGGCGGCAACCTGCCTGGCCTCTTGTCTGCTGGGCCCCTCCCCCTGCGGGAAGAGAACGCGACGATAGTAGACGAGTTCTTGGATGGATTCGAGGATGTCCGCAAGAGCGCGATGGCCACCGTGCTTAGCCGGGGCTTCCTCAAACGTGCGGTGATACCAGCGTTTGGCGAGCTCTTTGATGGAAGACACGTCGACTACCCGATAGTGCAAGTAGTCGATGAGCTCGGGCATGTCGCGCTCTAAGAACGCCTTGTCGGTCCCAATCGAGTTACCGGCAAGGAGCGCCTGGCGTGGCTGCGGTACAAATTTCTTTACGTAGTCCAAAACCTCGCGCTGGGCTTCCTCAAGTGAAACACCGGTTTCAAACTCGTCGATCAGGCCGGATTCGGTGTGCATGTTGCGTACAAAATCCCCCATGTTGTCCAGCGCTTCTTGCGAAGGCCTAATGACAATGTCTATTCCGGGGTCTACAACGTTTAGCTGCTCGTCAGTGATCACGACAGCTACTTCAACAAGCCCATCTTTGTCAAGATCAAGGCCGGTCATTTCGCAGTCAATCCACACGAGCGGACGGCGTGGTTTTTTACTCATGCCTTCTACTCTAGTGATTTTTAGGCAAACTTTTTACCGTCGTTACTACCGTGGGAGATACGCGCCTGGTTATTGCCGGCGTTCACATGTGGGACGGCAAGACTACGTATTCGTATATTTCCATAAGATGTGGGCCATGGAATCCGATTTTCAACTCAGTGCAAAAGATATTGACGAGGCTGCGCAGCGCCTGGCCAAAGTGGCAAAGAAAACACCTTTGGAATACTCCCCCAGGCTCAGCGAGGAAGTGGGCGTACCGGTTTATTTGAAGCGCGAAGACATTCAGCTGTGCCGCTCGTTCAAGGTTCGCGGGGCATACAACAAGATTGCGTCCCTCAGCGATAGCGAGGCGGCACGAGGTGTTGTAGCTGCGTCCGCTGGAAACCACGCTCAGGGCGTGGCATATGCGTGTGCGACGTTGAAGATCCGCGGCAAGATCTTCCTGCCTTCCAACACTCCGCGGCAAAAACGCGATCGCATTGCCACCATCGGTGACGGATGGGTTGAGCAGATCATAGTTGACGGCACGTTTGACGCCGCGAACGCGCAGGCTATGGAAGTATCTGAGCGAGAAAACCTAGTGTTTGTTCCCGCCTACAATGATCCGATGGTTATCGCTGGCCAGGGCACCATCGCCGTGGAGCTAGCCGAGCAAATTCCTGCAGATACCGACTGTGTTCTGCTTCCAATGGGAGGCGGAGGCCTCGCTGCCGGAATCGCGCTGTGGCTTAAAACTATGCGCCCCTCCATCAAAGTGATTGGCGTAGAGCCCGAAGGGGCTGCCTCCATCAAAGCAGCATTGCGCGCGGGCAAACCCGTATCACTAGACCAGGTTGATAACTTCGTGGATGGCACAGCCGTGGGACGCGTTGGTGACGTTACATTCCCGATCCTGCGCGAATGCCTTGGCGACGTAATCGTTATTCCCGAAGGCGCAGTGTGCTCTGAAATGCTTGACCTGTACCATTCCGAAGGCATTATTGCCGAGCCGGCCGGCGCTCTCGCCTCCGCTGCTGCACGCCGATACCTCCCCCACATTCCCAACGGACCTGTTGTAGCCATGGTTTCCGGAGGCAACAATGACCTGTCTCGCTACGCTGAAGTGCAGGAACGGTCCCTGCGTCATGAGGGGTTGCGTCACTACTTCCTGGTGACCTTTCCCCAAGAGCCGGGCGCCCTCCTCGGATTCGTTCGCGATGTACTCGCTGAAGATCAAGACATCATCCACTTCGAGTACACCAAGAAAAACAACCGTGACACGGGCCCAGCACTCGTAGGCATCGACCTTGGTCGCGCCGCAGACATTCATCAGTTGCGACGCAGGATGGCATCCTCGCCCCTGCACGTTGAGCCGGTGCCTCTAGATTCAGAAATATTCCGACTGCTCATTTAACGCATTTGGCTCACTTCGGTGAAGCACCTAGAATAGGCGTGCAAACAGGCGCGAAAGCGCCAAGAGCCTCCGTAGCTCAGTGGATAGAGCAGTTGCCTTCTAAGCAATTGGTCGCAGGTTCGAATCCTGTCGGGGGTGCGTAGAAAATGAGAATACAAAACGAGCCTGGGAAAACCCAGGCTCGTTCTTTAACTATCTAAGACTAGTCCTCAATCTCGATGGCACCAGCCTTGTAAGCCTTTACAAGGTGACGAGGCACTCGGACTTCGCGGCCCTGCACACGGATAGTCTGAAGCTCAGGGAGCTTAGCCTTCCACGACGACCGGCGAGTGCGAGTGTTCGACCGGGACATCTTGCGCTTAGGTACTGCCATAGCCCGCCCGCTCCTTCACAATCAAAAAGAATCGATCAATTACCAAGGTACACTTTGCCACGAATCGCGCCTAAAACACCACTGTAAACAGTGTGATTCGCGTGATAGGCGCGTTGGCAACTGTTCTAGCTTAGCAAATTCGCCCCCAGCCACCAAAGAACGTGCGCAATCTCGCGCATCTTGAGTTGGGCACCGCCGCTGTGCCAGATATCTGCAACGCCCTGCATACAATAGGAGGTAAGGAGGGCACATGCGCGGCGTTAAGACGGGAACCTGGGTTCGCAACCGGTTAGAAATCCAGCGGTCTGAGTTCATCACTACTTTGGCACAGACAGCTACCGAAGAAGATGCACGCGCTTTCATTGCCAGCATCCGCGAGGAGTTCCCTGACGCTACGCACAACTGCTCTGCTTTTGTTGTCAGACCTGAAGGCTCTAATGAAATCGGGCACTCGAATGACGACGGCGAACCCTCTGGAACGGCTGGCGCTCCCATGCTCGAGGTGTTTCTACGCGAAAACCTGGTGGGCGTAACCGCCGTTGTGACCCGCTATTTTGGCGGCGTGCTACTGGGCGCGGGCGGCCTGATTCGGGCGTACTCATCCTCCGTCTCCGAAGCGTTAAAACTTGCCCAAATCGTTGAGTTTAAGGACGTACTCCGCTTTGAACTGGACGCTCCTCACGCTTACGCTGGACGAATCGAAGCGGACCTGCGCGCCCGCGACTTCAACATCATAGACGTGGAATACGGACAGTTCGCAACTATCACCGTCGCTCTAGAACCCGCACGTGAAAGCGAGTTTGCGAGCCTGGTTGCCGAGCTTTCCGGCGGAGAAATAATCCCACGTGCGATCGAGTCAACAACCGTTGAAGTCGACGCGTAACGATAGCACCACTATTATGGGCACGTGACCATTAAGAAAATTGTTTTTACGCGACTTTCTAGCACCTTTGTGTGCACACAGTGTCTTTAGGGTGCCCGCTTGCCCGGAAATCGACGGCGCCGGCACCCAGCTTAAGTTCACAAATTTGAAACTTTAGAAGACAGACACACAGGAGATTTCACATGGCTAACATTGCCAACAATGTCACTGAAACCGTAGGACGCACTCCCCTCGTTCGCATTAACCGTATGGCCGGGGAAAGCACGAATGTCCTGGCAAAACTGGAATACTTCAACCCGGGATCATCAGTTAAAGACCGCATCGGCGTGGCAATCGTAGATGCCGCCGAGAAGTCGGGGGAACTCACCCCTTGCGGCACAATCGTTGAAGCAACCTCGGGAAACACTGGTATCGCACTTGCCATGGTTGGCGCGGCGCGCGGCTACAAGGTAGTCATCGCAATGCCCTCCTCAATGAGCGACGAGCGCAAGAAGCTTATGCGCGCATTTGGCGCCGAGCTTGTACTTACCGACCCGAAGGCCGGCATGGCAGGCGCGGTAGAGGCTGCGAAGAAGATCGTTGCGGAGCGCCCCGGCTCGATCCTAGCCTCCCAGTTCTCCAACCCGGCTAACGTGCAGATGCACGAAGAGACCACCGGGCCCGAGATTTGGGCAGACACCGACGGAAACGTTGACGTGGTTGTAGCCGGCGTGGGAACGGGCGGCACGATCTCTGGAGTTACGCGCGCCCTCAAGAAGAAGAACCCGAACCTCAAGGCCATTGCGGTTGAGCCGGCTGAGTCTCCCCTACTTACCGAGGGCACTGCTGGACCGCACGGCATTCAGGGCATCGGTGCGAACTTCGTACCGGACAACCTTGACCGCAGCGTGGTTGACGAGGTCGTAACGGTGAAAACCGAGGACGCCCTGAAGACCGCCCGCCGCGCAGCCAGCGAGGAAGGCCTATTTGTAGGAATCTCCGCTGGCGCTGCCCTTTGGGCGGCCCTCGAGGTTGCAAAGCGCCCCGAGTTTGCAGGCAAAACTATTGTCACGGTTCTACCTGACACGGGCGAGCGCTACCTCTCCACTCCCCTGTGGGCGGACATTAAGAAGTAGGAGCCATGTCTAAGAAAGCGTCCCTGCCCTCCGTCTTGCGCGAGGACCTCGAGACGGCGCGCCAGCGTGATCCGGCCGCGAGGTCCAACCTTGAGGTTGCACTGGCCTACCCCGGCGTCCACGCCATGTGGTCACACCGAGTAGCACACAAGATGTGGAGGTCGGGAGCGCGCCTACCCGCTCGCGTACTCTCATCGATCACGAGGTCCTTCACCGGCATTGACATTCACCCCGGTGCACGTATTGGCCGCCGTGTATTCATTGACCACGGCACGGGCGTAGTGATTGGCGAGACCACGAGTGTTGGTGAAAACGTGGTGATCTTCCACGGCGTCACCCTGGGCGGCGTGGCCATGGTGAAGGGCAAGCGACACCCAACCGTGGGGTCAAACGTGATGATTGGCGCGGGCGCAAAAGTGCTTGGCCCCATCAAGATTGGTGATCACAGCAAGATCGGCGCAAATGCGGTAGTGGTGCGCGAGGTTCCAACCGAACACGTAGCGGTTGGCATCCCGGCGCATAACCAGCCGCTTTGCGACCAATCACGCGAAGCCGACCTGATTGTGGATCCCACACTATACATCTGAGCGGCTACGCTTTTACGCCGCTGATCAAACGCGCATCCATAACTTTTTGGGTGCGCGTTTGTGTTGCCCGAGTGGTTTTAACCCACAAATCACGCAAACGGAACTAAAGTATAGATATGTCACAGCTCACACTTAATGCCAGACTGAAGTCGCTAACCGACTTTGCACGCCCGGCCGGAATTGAGCTAGCGACCATAACCCGCTATGACATTCCGGCCCTCGCAGCCCTCAACGTGGTTGCATATGACCTGCCGGAGACCGCGGAAAGCCTGTACGAGTCAATCGACCAGATGCGCATGTGCTTTGGCGGAGAGTTCGGCACTCCCCTCGACGATTCATTCATCGGCGCTTGGGCCGATGGTGATCTCATTGGCGCGATCTTCGTGACAATCGGGACGCCTTGGGACGATGCCGATAAGAGTCCATACATCCTTGACCTGATGGTCCACCCCGACTATCGCGGACGGGGCATCGCAACCGCCCTTATCGGCGAGGCCGCCGGACGCGTGGCCGCTGCCGGATACGAAGACATGTGCCTGCAACTGGATATGCGCGAGGCCGCGAGCGCTACCCGGCTCTACGACTACTTGGGGTTCCAAGAGGCCTAAACGCTGGGCGTGGCTCACGCTCCTACCGCTGGCAGGAGGGGCACCAGAACAGGCGCCTGGTGGCAACGCGCTTTTCTTGCACGGGCGCCCCGCAGTGCAAGCAAGGCTTGCCCGTGCGGTGATAAACGTAGAAGCGCGAGGCCTCTGGATCCGCTTCCAAGGGCGGATTTGGCGCATCGCTGGGATCGACCGTGGTGATAATGCCCGTTTGCACGCCATCTTCCATGAGGATCACAAGGTCATCCCACAGCTGACCGATTCGTTTTATCGAGGTGTTTACGCCCTTGCGAAACGGAGATATGCCCACGCGAAACAGCGACTCGGCGCGATAAATATTGCCTGGCCCGGCGATTATCGACTGGTCCATCACCAGTTCCCCTATGTCTCGCTTGCGCCCGCGCACGTTAGCGATGAACTGGCTACGCGCATTTGGCGTGGGATCTAACGGGTCTGGCCCCAGGCGGGCAATCACGTCCTCGACCTCGCCCGCTGATACAAGTGCGCAGCGATTCGGTCCGGCCAGATCCGCAACCTCACCGGCAGATGCAATGCGCAACCGCACCTGACCAATAGGCGCAGGCAGATTCCCATGTACCTCGCGAAAACGCCACTTGCCGTAAAGCCCCAGGTGGATATGGACAAAGCGCTCCCCCTCGAACTCTAAGAACAGGTGCTTGCCGTGTGCGCGCGCACCAACCAGTTCGCTCCCATTCACCAGGTTTGCGCCGGCCTCGAAACGCCCCTGCGGTGACTCCACCACCAAGCTTTGGCCCGCAAAATCGTGGGAAAAGCGGCGGGCAAGACGATGCAAAACGTGTCCTTCAGGCATGACACATTGATATCAAGGGGATCAGCCCGGCTCAAACGGGAGCACAAAATGAGATGATTAAAACATGAGTAGTTTTAGTGGTAGCGCAATTTTGTGGCAGGTATTTCCCCTCGGCGCTCTTGGCGCACCGGGTACAAATCCGGAAGTTGAGGGGCGGGATTACCAGCCGCCGCGCACACTACGCGACCTTGAGCCCTGGCTGGATCACGCGGTCAGAATCGGCGCGAATGTATTGTCTTTAGGGCCCATCTTCCACTCTTATTCGCACGGATACGACACGATTGACTACTACCGAATTGATCCGCGCCTGGGCACGCTTGCGGACTTCAAATCACTCGTCGAGGCCGCTCATGCGCGCGGGGTGAAAATCGTGCTGGACGGGGTGTTCAACCACGTTGGCTCGCGCCACCCTCTGGTGGAGGGACTGCGCAATGGCCCATCTGAGGACGCGCAAATGCTTCTGCCCAACTGGGATGGGTGGGCTGAGGGAGAATTGCCCTCCTACCACTGTTTTGAGGGCCACACCGGCCTCGCCACACTGAATCACGCCAATCCGAGGGTGCGCGAAGCCATTACAAACGTGATGAACCACTGGCTAGACCTGGGCGCTGACGGCTGGCGGCTGGACGCCGCGTACGCCATGGCTCCGAGTGTTTGGACCGACATTTTGCCAAAAGTGCGAAGCCGCCATGCAGACGCGTGGATCGTGGCCGAAGTCATCCACGGCGAATACGCGGACATGGTCAGCGAATCAGGATGGGATTGCCTCACTGAATACGAGCTATGGAAAGCCACCTGGTCCGCGTTAAACGACGCGAACTTCTACGAACTTGACTGGACTCTGGGACGTCACAATGAACTGCTGGACACGTTCGTTCCCCAAACCTTCATTGGAAACCACGACGTCACGCGCATTGCTACCCAACTTGAAAACGAGGAGCAGGTTGGCGTGGCAGCTGCCATCTTGTTCAGTGTGGGCGGGGTGCCTTCCATCTACTACGGGGACGAAATGGGCTTTACCGGCCTTAAAGAGGAACGCCTGGGCGGCGATGATGCGATCCGTCAGCCACTGCCCGCCTCCCCCGAGCAGGCCATGCAAGACCCGCGAGCGCAGCGCTTCTTCCACTGGTACGCCTCACTATGCGCGATGCGGCGCCAACGCCCTTGGCTGTGGCATGCGCGAACCAAGGTTGTTCACCTGGAGAACGAGGTGATGCGCTTTGTCAGCTACAACGGCGACCAGGCGATCACGGTTGTGCTGAACATTTCTGACGCTTCGTTACCTCGCGGCAGTGAAGTATTACAAGGGTGCGGCGAGCCCATTGCCGGCCAGTTTGACAACAACGCACTACGCCCAAACGCCTACGCTATTTTTGATGGGGCGTGTGGATCAGACTTACATTCATGACCGCGGACTTGTTCGGCTCGACAAGTAGCTCTTTAGCAAACTCGGGCCGGTTGTAAGCGTTGGTCATGAACTGGCAGTACTCCAAGGCAAGAGCCTCACACTGACGGTGCTTTAGCGCCTCACCAGTAAACAAATGGAAGATACCAAAACCGCGCGCGCCTGATCCCGAAACCGCAGCTTTGAGTTGCGTAGTTGCGCCGCTCGGGTGATGCAAGGTGGCTACCGACGTAGCTTCACCACCCGTGCTAACAGTTAGGTCAGTAAACGCCTTGTCCATCCCGCTCAGATCATCTAGCACCAACACTCCCTTGTTCGGGTCGAATGTTGGCGCCGGAGCGAATGCCTCGTCTCCCTCGAACGGAATAAGAGCATCATTGGTCATGATCTCCGTGCGCGCCTGCATGGTGAGGTAAGCACCCTCGCGCCCACCGTCGTAGCGCACGTATGGGTGCCAGCCGAGTCCAATCGGAGCGGGAGTGGTTCCACGGTTAGTTGCCGCAAGACGCATATTCAGCTGCCAACCAGCGGGCGTTTGCGCGATCTCGTAGCGCACCTGCAGGCTCACCGGGCAGGGGTAGGCCACGCCATCTTCAAACGAGTTTGCAAGCTCATCCTGCCGGACTGCGGCTGACATCGTGATCCAGCCCGGGCCCGTACCAATCACCTCAAAAGTACGATCCAGGAACAGCCCGTGCAAGCCTTCACGTATCCCGTCCTTATCGGGGCCGAGGTCAAAGTTTTCTCCCTGCCAGGAATACTTCGCGTCTCTAATACGGTTAGACCACGGGGCCAGCAGCGCCGAGCGAGCACCGTTTCTCTCCTCAACCTCTTCGGCGTTTTGATATCCGTCAATCACATCGAAACGCCGCTCACCCGCGGGCACCACCCACGAGGTGATAAGCCCCCCGCGCGTGCAAAATGTTGCGGTAGATTCCCCGGCCTGGATTTCAACGAACTCGATATTACTCACGGCTCCCCCTAACTGGTTGCTTATAAGATATAGCGCCCCGGGCAACATGGCACCGGGACGCGGATCTTTACTTCGGAAGTACGATACTTACGAGCTTCGGAGCCCGCACAATCACCTTCAGCGGATCACGGCCATCCAGAGCTTTAACCGCGGCTTCAGTTTGCAAAGCCAACTTCTCTAGATCTTCGGCACTGATCGATGGCGCCACCTCAAGACGAGCCCTCACCTTGCCGGCAATCTGGACAACGCAAGTGACCTTCTCTTCTTCAAGTAGCGACTCATCCTCTACAACCGGGAACGGCTCGCGCGCAAGCGTGCCCTCATGCCCCAGCTTGTTCCACAGTTCCTCTGCGATGTGCGGAGCGAGCGGCGAGGCCATCAGCACCAGCGGTTCAATGGCTTCGCGCGGCACGCGGTCAATACCCGTCAGGTGATTATTGAGGACGATCATGCGAGCAGCCGCGGTGTTCATCCGCATGTTCTCGTACTCTTCGGTAACGTCCGCAATGGTGCGGGCAACCAGCTTCTTCGTTTCGAGGTCAGCAGGATCATCCGTCACGGTAACCGCACCGGTCTCCTCATCAACCACGTTGCGCCACAGGCGCTGCAAGAAGCGGTAGGAGCCCACCACCGCGCGCGTATCCCACGGGCGCGAAACCTCGAGGGGGCCCATAGACATTTCGTACATGCGGAACGTGTCCGCACCGTACTCTTCACACATGTCATCGGGCGTCACGATGTTCTTAAGCGACTTACCCATCTTGCCGTACTCGCGGAACACCTCGCGACCCTTATAGGTCCAACCGGTTTCCTCATCGCCCTCGACCTCATCGGCCGGCACGTACTCACCGCGGGCATCCTTGAAAGCGTAAGCCTGGATGTAACCCTGGTTAAACAACTTGTGGAACGGTTCCGACGAAGACACGTGGCCCAGATCGAACAGCACCTTGTGCCAAAAACGCGCGTACAGCAAGTGAAGCACCGCGTGCTCCACGCCACCGATGTAGAGGTCAGCGCCTCCCGACTCGCCCTTGCCCTTCGGGCCCATCCAGTAGGCCTCGTTGGCCTCAGACGAAGCATACTCAGTGTTATTTGGATCCGTATAGCGAAGCTCATACCAAGACGAACCCGCCCAGTTTGGCATCGTGTTCGTATCACGGTGGTACTTCTTCAAACCGTCGCCAAGGTCCAGCTCCACCTCAATCCAATCCGTTGCGCGCGAAAGCGCTGCCTCCGGCGTGGTATCCGCATCATTAGGATCGAAAGTGCGGGGCTGGAAGTTATCCAACTCCGGTAGCTGCACCGGCAGCATCGACTCTGGAAGAGCATGCACGCGCCCCTCCTCGTCATACACAACCGGGAAGGGTTCGCCCCAGTAGCGCTGGCGAGAGAACAACCAGTCACGCAGGCGATACGTAACCGTCGAGTGGCCAACGCCCTTTTCTTCCAACCATTTCGTGATACGAGCGATCGCGTCAGCCTTGTTCAGGCCGTTGAGCGAGATTTCATCGTTTTGCGAGTTAACAATCAGACCATCGCCAGTCCAAGCGCCCTCACCGTCAAAATCCTCATCCGGCTGGATAGTGGTCACCACGTCAATGTTGAAACGCTGCGCGAACGCAAAGTCACGATCATCGTGGGCCGGCACAGCCATAATCGCGCCCGTGCCGTAACCCATCAGCACGTAGTCCGCAACGAACACCGGGATCTTATTTCCATTAACCGGGTTGGTACCAAAAATACCGGTGAACACACCCGTCTTTTCAGTACCCTCCGCGAGGCGCTCATCATCGGTGCGGGACTTCGCCCACGAACGATACGCCGCCACGGCCTCGCGCGGGGAGGCATAGCCGCCCGTCCACTCTTCGCGCGTGCCTGCCGGCCACTGGCTTGGAACCGTAAGTTCTTGTGCCGGCGCGTCTTCGCCGCCCACCAGCTCATGCTCGGGAGCAACCACCATGAAAGTTGCACCAAACAAGGTATCGGGGCGCGTGGTGAACACCGTCAGCTGGGTGGATTCAGTGACCTGGCCTTCCTCAACCTCAAAATGCACGGTTGCGCCAGTGGAGCGACCAATCCAGTTGCGCTGCTGCGCCACCACCTTGTGGGGCCAATCAACCGTATCCAAATCCTCGGCCAAGCGATCAGCATAAGCGGTGATACGCATCATCCACTGACGCAGACGCGACTTGAAAACCGGGTAGTTGCCGCGCTCGGAGCGGCCATCGGCAGTTACCTCTTCATCTGCCAAAACAGTTCCGAGGCCCGGGCACCAGTTAACCGGGGAGTACGCCACGTATGCCAGGCGGTACTCGTCCAGAAGGTCGCTACGCTCCCCCTCGCTCATCTGCGCCCACGGCTTGTGCGGCGTTTCGCATTTGCCGGATTCGAACTCTGCAACGAGCTCGCTAATGGGGCGAGCCGAACCTACCTTGCCATCACGACGCTTAGCCTGCGGGTCATACCACGAGTTGTAAATCTGCAAGAAGATCCACTGCGTCCAGCGCACAAACTCGTCATCGGTTGTTGAAATCGAACGACGCTTATCATGCGACAGGCCAATGCGGGCGAGCTGGCGGCGCATGTTCGCAATATTGTTCTCGGTAGTGATACGTGGATGCTGGCCCGTCTGCACGGCGTACTGCTCAGCTGGCAAACCAAACGAGTCGAAGCCAAGCGTGTACAACACGTTCTTATCCTGCATGCGCTTGTAGCGCGCAACCGTGTCCGTGGCGATGTAGCCGAGGGGGTGGCCCACATGCAGACCTGCACCCGACGGGTACGGGAACATGTCTAGCAGATAGAACTTTTCCTTCTGGGCTAGCGAACCTTCAAGATCGCCTTCTGGGTTATCAGCCGCGAACGTCTGATTCTCCTGCCAGTACTGCTGCCAGCGGGCCTCAATTTTGGCCGCGAGCGCCGCGTCGTAGCGGTAAGGATTATCCCCTGCGGTTTGCATGCTCAATTTGACCTCGTTTCATCTGTCAATCCGACATTTACACTACCCCACTAATGGGGGTTCTTTAGAATCGGGTGGGGCGAAAAATGGGCAAGCTTGTACCACAATGGAAGTATGACAATTTTTGAAAAAATTATTTCCGGCGACATTCCCGGCAAGTTCATCTACTCCGACGAAATTTGCGTTGTTTTTGCTGACATCTCCCCCGTTCGCCCCGGCCACGCACTCGTGGTTCCGCGTGAGGCGATCAGTGAGTGGACTTCCCTTTCCGACGAGGTAGCCGCGCACCTGTTTAACGTGGCCAAGCGCATTGGAGAAGCGCAAAAGAAGGCCTTTGGTGTGGAGCGAGCCGGCCTGTCCATCCTCGGCTTTGAAGTTCCCCACACGCACCTGCACGTCGTTCCCCTGCGAAGCGAGGCGGATATGAACCCGGCAAACGCGAAGCAGGCGACGAATGAGGAACTGACCGAGAGCACCGAAGCTCTGCGCGAGGCTCTTCGCGCCCTCGGGTATGGAAACAATGTTCCCCCGCGCATTGACAGCGCAGAACTTGCCTAAGCCTTAGCCAATTCAAACGATTCGGCCGGTCGGAATGTTCCCGACCGGCCGAACTGTTTCAAACTGCTTAGGCTGACTCAGCCCGTTCCGGCGTTACTTTGATGCGCGCGGCCAGAGCCGTGGAAATATCGAGCCGGGTGCCCTCCAGTTCCACAGTTACCTGGCCAGCAATATCCGCGCGCTCGACTACGCGCAGCTTCGCTCCGGGCAAGATGTCGCGCTGCTCAAAGTAGCGCAGTACTTCGGGCTCCCCGTCACGAATACGCACAATCTGCACGACCTCATCCAACGGCGCGGCAGGCAATGTGAAGCACGAACACCTGTGTACAGAGCCGTCCTTACCGGGAATCGGATCCCCGTGCGGGTCAAAACGGGGGAAGCCCAGAGCCTCATCAAGCTTGTCTATGAACCGGTCAGAAACCGCGTGTTCAAGCTCGTGTGCCTCAAAATGTAACTCGTCCCAGGAATAGCCGAGGGACTTGTACAAGAAAGTTTCTAAAATACGGTGGCGACGCACCATCTCAATGGCTTCTTTGCGACCTGCTTCGGTGAGCCTGACCTTTTGATACGGCTGGTGATCCAACAGGCCAGCATCCCTCAGCTTGCGCACGTTTTCTGAGGCTGTGGAAGGAACAACCTCCATAATCGCAGCTAGTTCAGTTACGCTAACGCCCTCATCGTCCCACTCCTCTACCGAATAAACGGCCCGCAGGTAGTCTTCCCTAACGGTTGACAGCTCACGCTTTCCGGTCACAGGAGGCCTCCGATTTGTTCAGTCATTGTAAACAGCACGACGATAAACACCACTAGGTGCAAGCATACGATTGTTGCCCACGAGTAGCGCAGCATCGTTTTGCCCGTTGCGCGTGTACCCTCGAATGCGGTCAGAGCCGCGGGTATGAGTACCGCGCTCACGATAATCGTTGCCGACCACACCACCATGCAGTACGGGCAAAGCGCAAAAAAGTTTGTTGCCGACTGGTACAAGAAGTAGCCCACAAAAACAAGGCCGCAGGCCGATCCTAAACCCAGTAGCATTGTTGCCGGTTTGCTCAGGCGAGTGCCGAGTAGCATCACCGCGCCGATTGCAACCAGTGCACCAAAAGCCGCGATTCCGAGCGCGGAATTGGGCACAGTGAGCAGGTGCGCCTGCGGCGACATCAGGGAACTGCCGCAACTGATCAGCGAATTCAGGTCACACCCGAGCGCGCCGTCCGGGTCTCGCAAGTGACCCAGCTCTGTTTCAAGTAGCCCAAGGGAAGCGAGCAATCCCATTGCCGCACCCAAAACAACTACAGCAGTGTTTATGAAGCCAACCGGAACGGAATCTTTAACAACCGCTTTATCCACGTGATTTCCTTACCTCGACTCCCAAATACTACGAGATAGGACGCTCCCCTCGCTTCTTTTGTACCAAACGGCTGATGTGTCTAAGACCGCATTGGATGATTTTGCAGTCTTATTAAGAAACGCGTAAGGTTTTTATCTGCAGGCGCCGTTAGCTCAATTGGCAGAGCAGCTGGCTCTTAACCAGCGGGTTGGGGGTTCGATTCCCTCACGGCGCACCAAATTTCCCCGACTCCGGTCGGGGTTTTTTTACTGCCCGCTGTCGAAACTTATCTGGGCCGGTCTTCGTAAAACGCCAAGACCGGCCCAGATAGTAGCTCAACACTCGAGAGCCATTAGCTACTTCAAGTTGTAGGTCATGTCTTCGAGTTCGACACCCTTCGTTTCTGGAATATGTTTAACCACCAGCCAGATCAAGATCGCGCCCACGACTGCATACGAGAAGTAAGTACCGGATAGGCCGATGTATTCCTTGGTGACCGGGAACAGGAAGGTGATTAGTGTTCCACCAATCCAGTTTCCTGCGGTTGCCAGTCCCAAGCCAGCGGTTCGAATCTGGTTCGGGAAGATCTCTCCGAGGAACACCCAGAGGACCACGCCCCAGGTACCACAGAAAATGATGTAAACGAGATGAACACTAACAAGGGCGACGAATGCCCAAGCTCCCGTCAGGTTGAGTGCGCCCGTGTCGGTGGTGGTTCCCTGAGTGAAGGTGATAGCAGCTACGAGCATGGAAACGAACATGCCAACCGCTCCCCAGAGCAAAAGCGGACGACGTCCGATCCTGTCAATCACCGCCATGCCAATCAAGGTCATAATGATGCCAATGACTGAGGTCAGGACAGGAATAAAGACAGATAGATTTCCAGTGAACCCTACAGTCGTCCACAGGTCTGTTGCATAGAGCAAAACGTTATTGATTCCAGCCATCTGAATTAGGAACGCAAAAGCGAGTGCGATCCAAACCACGGGGCGCAGGCCATATTTGTCGTCACGTAGGTCAGCAAACCTCGGCCGGTGACCCGAAAGCGAAGCACGAATCTCAGCGATGCGCCCCTTGGGGTCCGAATCTGAACCAACCGAAGCGATTATCTTTTCGGCGTGGTCTTCTTCTCCGATTGAGACGAGATAACGCGGAGATTCCGGCAACGAAAGAACGAAGAAGCCATACAGCAAAGCAGGAATTAGCTCACTGATGAACATCCATCTCCAAGTATGTAGCCCAAACCAAGCAACTGCGTCGGCCGAACCGGTCACTTTAACCAAAATGAAATTCGTAATAAAAGCACCGAAGATACCGAAAGCGATTGCCAGCTGCTGTAATGTTCCAAGCCTTCCACGCTTATCCGCAGGTGCGATTTCAGCAATGTACGCAGGAGCGATTACCGCCGAGATACCCACACCCAGGCCACCCAATAGGCGCCACCACGTCAATGCTTCGAAGCTGAACGACAAACCACTCATTAGAGCAGAGATAGCGAACAGAACCGCTGCGGTAACCATGACTTTGACACGCCCGATGCGGTTCGCAATTCCGCCCGCGATAGCAGCACCAACGGCAGCGCCCAAGCTCACGATTGAGACAACTAAGCCCGTCTGCCACGACGCTAGAGAGAACCCGGTGTCGGCTCCCGAAACGGATCCTATCGCCCCATTAATAACGGCTACGTCAAAGCCGAATAAGAAGCCGCCGAGCGCGGCCGCTCCAGCAATCTGCAGGAGTCTATTGTTCTTGCTCATAAGAGTTCCTTTCAAAGGCTTGAGTGTGAGCTAATTGGTGTGGCAAGAAAAGAACGTATTGTTTCCTTAACCCGCGTCCACGTAACGGTGTTTGGCACGGAGAGCGCACCATGAAAAGTACCCGGGAACATATGCAACTCCACGGGAATGCCCGCATCGGCTAAATCCTGGGCGAAACGCACGCCTTCGTCCCGAAGAGGATCGGCAGGATTGACAACGATGAGAGCCGGAGGCATCTTCGCTGCTACTTCCCGCGAAGGCACATAAGGCGGGACGGTGGTCGGATCACCCAGATAATGACGCCATGCTGACGTTGAAGCAGCGCGTGTCCAGATTGGACCATCCTGATAGGTGTCGAAAGACTTCGTAACCATACCCGGTTCGAGGCACGGCTCTAGCAAAACAATTCGATCGACATTCGCGACCATCCCCTGTTCTGCCCCCAGTGCTAGAGCCTGCTGCGCCAAACCTGCGCCGGCCGAATCGCCGTAAACATAGAGCGGTATTTTCGGATAGGTTTGCGCAAGATAGCGCAAAGAACTGAGGCAATCTAGAGCCGCAGCCGGCCATGGGTGCTCTGGCGCCAAGCGATAGTCCGGGCTAGCGACAACCGCACCATCAAATACATCAATCAGCTCACTATTGCGAGCATCATCGTAACGGGCAGCCCCAGCTATGTACCCACCGCCATGAATTGAGAGAACAACAGATCGCGGATTACCCGCACGTCTCAGACATCGCAACACGAAACTGTCATTATCTGTCTGCTCCCCACTGTCGAGCACAACCTCATCGACTTCAACACCTTCCGCAGGAGACACGTCAGACAAAAGCTCTTCGCCGCGTTGACGCATGGTCAGATAGTCATCAGTATTTTGCTTCGGGGTCGCTTCAATAACATCTCGCAGTTCCGGCGCAATGTAGGGCTCAGGCAGAGGCCCGGACTTTGCGTAGCGATCGAGGAATGAGCCCACAAGGCGATAAAACTCTTCAGGTTGATCCCTACGAACAGTATGTGAAGCGTCGGAAATCAGCACCGAGCTGATCTGAGAGCTTCCCAGGTTCTCAAGCTCTGAAAGCCCCTCTTTGCCGAAGAGCACATCATCTTTATCTCCCGTAACCAAAAGCGTGGGAACCTTGAGTTCCTTAAGCACGTCGCGACCGCGCATTCCAACGACACCGGTGGCGGCAAAACGGCGATCCACCTGTGTCTTCCCTTGAGCCCACGCACCATATTCTGACGCCGGCCACGCCGTATACACCTTCATGAGTTCAGTGATGGCCTCACCGACGTGCTCCGTGACCAATTCTTGACGTTTAACCAACCCATCTGCTGCCTTACGGTACAGCTCCCACTGCTCGTCCGTTAGAAGCGCGGGATCCTCGAGCACTAGCGCCTGGACTATTTCTGGAACATCACGAGCGATCACGGAAGCAACCGCCCCGCCTAGAGAGTGCCCCATGAGCACGACCTTGCGACTTGTGCTCTGCCTGGCTGCCTCCACTACAACTGAACGAATTTCAGCGACGATGGCCTTAAAAGGATCAGCCAGTTCGGCATCGAAGAAATGTCGCGATAAACCATGTCCAAGGGTGTCAAGCAGGTATATTTTCCACTCGTCTTTCCAATGCTGAGAAATGTCGGACAAAGACGCGGCGTTATCGGTCACGCCATGCAAAGCGACGATAACGCCCTTAACCTCGCGGCCCGATACCGAATACGATATTCCGTGATTAGCCATCAAGATTTCCTTAATCGAGAAACAAGGGCACCAGCGCCCTAGGGTGACACAAACCACCCTAGGGCGCTGTATACTGGCTGTCAAGCACTGATTTATCGGAGGCCTCCTAATGGAACCAAAATACGCGAAGGTCTACGACGCTCTATTGGAGCGCATCGCAAAGATGAACCCTGGCGAGCGATTGGACAGCGAAGTCAAGCTCGCCTCTTCATTCAACGTTTCCCCAATGACCGTCCGTCGCGCGCTCATGCTGCTTAATCAAGACGGTTTAACAGTTGGCATTCCCGGACGGGGCACCTTCGTAACAGACCCCAAATCAACGCCCAACACGTCTCCTCTGGCCGCGGAGAACAGTTGGAATGCTTCAGCTACACTCCTCACTTATCCCAGACTCGTCTCCGCACTACTACAGAAGGCGGACGACACTGAACGGAAGCTCTTGAATACCACTGAAGAACCTTTTATTGCGCGCATCCAGCGCTCCCACTACCTTGACGAGAACCATACAAAACTCGTGGGCATAGAGGTTGGAATTGTTAGAGGCGACGTCTTCCCAGGCATACTCGGACTCGATCTATCTCAAAACCTCAGCGAGCTTCTTTTAAGCGACCATTGGGAACCTAAACGAGAGATAACAACGTCGCAGACCATTCGTGCAACCATGTCTAACAAACTTGAAGCTGAACAACTACATATCGCCGAACCAGCGCCCCTGCTAGCTCTTGAGACCTCTTTTCTCGACGAAGCAGGGAAAACGTGCGCAGAGATCACAAGCAAGTTCCTGGGCGAGCACATCGAAATCACCCTCTAGAAGTTACGTAGACACTGGCCAAAGTTATCGCCGGCGCAGTGAACCTACACTTCCGTCCTTAACCGGTTAAGCCGCTACCAGAGCAGCCTCGCGTCTGCGCTGGATGCGTAGCGGCAATAGTTCAGCTCCAGCCATAGCCGCAACAATCAAGGTCCCACCCAAGATCAACCGGAAGGTCAGGCTTTCGCCGCCGAACGCCACCGCGAAGGCTGCGGCGAACAACGGTTCCAACGTGAAGATAATCGCGGTTGAGGTTGGATTAATATGCGCCTGCGCCCAAGTTTGCAAGAACAACGCAAGCAAGCTTGCCACAAACGCCATATAAAGCAGCGAAGCCCACTGTCCCGCAGTAGAAGGCAACGTAACACCACCGGGCAAAGCAAATAGGAACCCGAGGGCGCCCATACTAATCAGCTGAATCACCGTCAGGTCGAGTGCGTTCTCCTTACTGGTCCAGTGTCCTAACACCACGATGTGGAGGGTGAACATGAGAGCGCCGAGCAACGTCAAAAGCTCGCCAAAGCCAACCGCCAGACCATCCAACGTCAGCACCATCAAACCACCCGTGGCGATCGCAATGCACCCCCACGTTGCCCGAGGGATCTGCACCCCAAACATGAGCATCAAAACGACGGGAGTAAGAACCACATACATGCCGGTAATAAATCCAGACACAGAGGCGTCCGTGTACTGCAGACCAACCACCTGGAACAACTGGCCAAGCATGAAGATCGCTCCAAGCAACATTCCCTTGCCCCAAAGATCCTTCGAGACCTTTTTCAGAGCACGATAGCGCACCGCCAATACCACAACTGCGGCAATAACGAAACGCGTTCCCAGAAAATCCAGCGGCGGAACAGCGCTCACAAGATCCTTAATCAGGAAGAAAGTAGAGCCCCACACGGCAGTAATAAAAACAAAGGCCAAGACAGCAAGCACAGTGGCAATCTTTTCTGAATCGAATCCTCGCCACCAGAACTTTTCACCGGAATCCCAGTTAAGTCCCATAAAAGTTGTAGTTGCTGTTTCTAACCTGTTTTCACCCTGCCTCAACACAGCTTCCCTTCAACTCATCGCAGAAAACACTAACGACTAAGTGATTATATCCAACTTAGCGGGCATAAAATAACCCCTTCAAAGTAGCCAAGCCGCGCGACTTCGTCTTACACTTCAAACTTCTCCAGTTCATATTTTGAGTTATTTTGCGCAGTTTTTCGTTTGGCGGTGTTCCC
The DNA here is from genome assembly GCA_002871995.1 of Gleimia europaea. Lineage (GTDB taxonomy): Bacteria > Actinomycetota > Actinomycetes > Actinomycetales > Actinomycetaceae > Gleimia > Gleimia europaea. The sequence goes on along the minus strand of PNHW01000001.1, from coordinate 785,589 downwards.
AAGATCGCACTTTGCGCGTTTGTATTTTCAACTTCGCCAGTGTTATGATTTTCAAGTTGCATTCAAGAGCGTTCTTGGCAACATGCGCCGTTAGCTCAATTGGCAGAGCAGCTGGCTCTTAACCAGCGGGTTGGGGGTTCGATTCCCTCACGGCGCACTTTACATATCCCCATCAGCATTTCCGTCTTCACTGAGAGCAATCTATGGTGCGTCGTTTAACATCCGATGAAGAGCGCCTGATTAATGCTGTTCGTGCGCAACTAGCCTCGCGAAAGAAAACCCAGATTAACGACGAGGTTATCGAGCAAGTAACCCGCCTCGTAAAATCTCTCACCGGCCCCCGCAAATCGATCACCGACGCGGTTGGCCCCGTGTGCTCCACGGCAGACCTCGTTGATTGGATGGGCATTTCGCGTCAAGCCGTAAACAAAGCCGTTAAAGAGTGCCGCATTTTTGGTGTCCGCGAGGGCAACGGCTCGTGGATGTACCCCACCTGGCAACTCACGTCTAACTTCCAAATCGTAAACGGCCTACCCGAGGTTCTGGGCCGCCTTGATGGAGCCATCAGCACCGTTGAGATCGGCCGCTGGTTCATATCCGCACACCCCGAGCTAGAGGGGCTCTCCCCCGCCAAATGGTTGCAGCAGGGGCGCGAGGTACGAAGCGCCGTACGAGTTGCCGAACTCCTCGCCCGCAAGCACCGCTAGGTAGCCCGGCAACTCCTACAGCAAACTACTCACAGCCAAGTTCGCTGCGCAGACGAGCCACGTGACCCTTCGCGCGAACGTTATACATCGCGTGAGTAACCTTCTTATCCTTGCCAATCACCACGGTGGAACGGATAACGCCGCGCACTAGCTTGCCGTAGTTCTTCTTCTCTCCAAATGCACCCCACGGCTCCATGACGCTCTTGTCAGGGTCCGACGCCAACGGGAAGTTCAATCCTTGCTTATCGCGGAACTTCTCCAGGGCCGGCATCTTATCCGGGCTCACGCCAATCACCGTGTAACCACAAGACTTCAAAGAAGACAGGCTATCGCGAAAATCGCAGGCCTGCGTGGTACAGCCCGGCGTGGAAGCGCGCGGATAAAAGTAGACGACTACGCCCTTTGCGGCCTTTTCAAGCTGGTCGTACAGGCTGATTGTGCCTTCGGTCGAATCAAGTTCAAAATCTGGGGCCACCTGGCCCACCTCAAAACGTGTCATGCCTCCATTGTGCACAAAGCCAGCGCAACGAGCGCGTTGAAAGCCAGATCTGGCCGCTATACGAAATCCTCAGTACGTCCCCACTGGGCCCGGCCCAGCTTAGACAGCGGGTTCAACTTCGCGAAAGCAACCATGCCGTCCTCGGCCATAATTTGACTGTCCGTATGAATCGCCTTCACCTTGCCAACGGTAAGAATCGCCGTTTCTACCTCTACGAATGAGTGGACCTCGCACTCAACTGCAACGCGCGCGTCATCCAGCATTGGCGCGTTCACGTTCGGAGCCTTCTTCCACGTCATACCCACCGCGTCTGCCTCAGATACCCCGGCGGGCAACTCCTTGGACGTCATCGCAACCTGTGGCTTGTGATCCACACTCGCAATATGCACCGTGAAAGCCCCCTCGCGCTTGGCGTTGCGATAGGAATCCTTCGGAGCGCGCGAAGTGAACTGGAACATCAAAGGATCCGTACAAACCACAGAAAATAGAGCATACGGGGCGAGGTTTGCAGACCCATCCTCGTTAAACGTTGCCACCCACGCGATAGGGCGCGGAACAACTAAACTCATTGCAAGCTTATAGCCATCAACCGGCGCTTCATCTTCCGGCTTAAAAACGACGCGTTCCACGTAACTCCCCCATCCGTAGCAGCTCCTACCCACACAGGCTACATGGTTGGGTAGCCACCCGGTTACAAGGTGGCGGGGAAAAGAAAAGCCCCGGACATAAGCCGGAGCTGAAACGTGCCCGAGAAGGGACTTGAACCCCCACGTCGCTAGGACACCAGAACCTAAATCTGGCGCGTCTACCAATTCCGCCACTCGGGCAACAGGAAAAAGCATACCAGGCGTGAGGCCAGACTCGTCAAATCAAGCCAACGTGATCTACACCCCGCAGCTTGCTCTTCCCGCCGCGTCGTTCAAAGCGCGGCATTTCAGCCGCGCGAAGTCCGCGTTAACCCGCTGCCACAGCGGGTCTATCCAGGCGCTGCGTTCCATCAATAATCGACTGCGCAAGCACCCGATTACCGCGATAGAGCACCAGCGTCTGTCCCGGCGCAATACCGCGCACAGACTCCGCGAGCGTCACCCGCAACCCGTCTTCGAAACGCTCCAACCTCTGAATTGGAGCAGGCCTGCCATGCGCGCGCATCTGTGCGTAAAGACACTCGTCATCATCCGTACCGAGGGGCTGCGCTTGAGTTGTGCGCACGTCACCCTCATCGTCGCTAGCATCCCAGGTCAAATCGGTAGTGATAACAACGTCTACACTCAGCAACTCCGACGGGCCCACCACAACCTGATTCACGTCCGGACGCGTTCCCAAAACGTAACGGGGACGTCCATCCACAGCCGGCCGATCAATACCAAGCCCCTTACGCTGGCCAACCGTGTACTCAAAGTAGCCACGGTGCTCACCGAGCACATTCCCGTCCGTATCCACAATCTCGCCCGCAGATTCACCAAGGCGACGGCGCAAAAATCCCTGCGTATCACCATCGGGAATGAAACAAATATCAAACGAGTCCGGCTTATTAGACACTTCCAGGCCGCGTGCCTGCGCTTCCGCCCTCACTGCCGCCTTGGAAGGCATCTCCCCCAAGGGAAAGATGACGCGCGAGATCTCTTCTTCTCCCATCACTGCAAGAACGTAAGACTGATCCTTTGACACGTCCCGCGCTCGCAACAATTCATAGTGATCTCCGTGCTTCTCCGCACGCGCATAGTGGCCCGTCACAACCGCGTCGTAACCCCGCTCGCGGGCGCGGACCGTGAGCTCACGGAACTTCACAAACTCGTTGCAACGCACGCACGGGTTAGGTGTGCGGCCAATGCGGTATTGCTCTACGAAATCTGAAATCACGTTCTCTTCAAACTCGTCGGCCAGGTCCCAAACCTCGAACGGGATCCCCAGCAACTCGCACGTCCTTGCCGCATCCGCACGATCTTGCGGGTTAGCGCAACCACGCGAGCCAGCGCAGCTATCCCCCTCGGTTTTCAAAGCCATATGCACGCCGGTGACGTCATAGCCCGCTTCTACCGCACGCGCGGCAGCAACAGCCGAATCAACACCGCCAGAAAGCGCTGCAATAACCTTCATACGCGCCTACAAACCCTTCTGCCTCAGCGCAGCAAGCGCCTCGGGCACAACCTCATTAATGTCACCCACAACACCGAAATCGGCAATCTCGAAAATCGGGGCATCCGGATCATCACAGACCGCCACGATATGACGGGATGCCTGGATACCGCACGCGTGGTGCACCGCTCCGGAAACGCCGAGGCCGATGTACAAGTTAGGAGCAACGCTCACGCCTGTTTGACCAATCTGCGTGGAGCGATCGATCCACCCTTCATCCGCCGCCACGCGGGTGGAACCCACCGCCGCGTCAAGTGCATCCGCAAGCTCATTCACCAGCGAGAAATCGCCGTCTGTGCCGCGACCGCCACAAACCACAATCGGGGCCTCTGTCAAAGACACGCGGCCCTGGCCGCCCTCCTCAATCGAATCCACGACCTTAACGCCAACAGCAGGCTGTGAGTACGCGACCTTGATAGGAACAATTTCAGGTTCAGTGGCAGTGCCAACTTCCTGGGCCTCCACCGCGGACGGGCGCAAACCGATAACAGGAGTGCCTCGCGTAACCTTGAACTTCGTAGACCACGTGCCGGCCAGGACGCTCTTTTGCGCCTCAATCTGACCATCCACAATGCCGCAAGATGTCACGTCTACAACCGCGCCCGATCCCAAGCGAACCGCTAGAGCTGCCGCTACTTCCCGGCCGCGATAATTCGAAACGTTAAGCACCGCAGCGTACTGGGCCTCCTGGCGCGCCACCTCAAACGCTGCATCCGTCACAACTGCTGCTACGCGCGGCGAAAAGCCCTCCAAATCAGGGGTAAAGACGCGCGCCACGCCATACTTACCAAGCTCAGAGACCTGCGGAGCAGGATTGAGCGCAATCGCGTCAATACGACCAGAAGTGAGCGAACCCGCCAACGTAAGCAACTGCTTAGACGGTTCCGTCAGTACAAAACCTTCATCAATGTTCCCCGTATGATCCGTGATCACCAGGATCGGAGCTGAAATCTTCTCCACTACTTCAACACCTTCTCAATGTACTCAGCCAGCTTTAGGCCGCCACCTACGCCAGACACAACCTCGCCGGCCGCGCGCTCTGACTGTTCACTAGCCTCCAGCACCATCGTGCCCGCACCCTGCTTGCCGATCACCATGGCATCCGGATCAGCTACATCGTCAATATCATCAAGCGACCACACGTCCAACGGCTTCTTCCGCGCCGCGCGCATGTCCTTGAAATTCGGGAAACGCGGCTCATTTACCTGGTCCGTCACCGAAACCACAGCAGGCAAACCACAGCGCAACGTGTCCGTGAAACCATCCGCGTGGCGAACAGCCTGCACGGCGCCCTCTTCAATAGAAAGCTCAGACGCAAGCGAAATATAGGGCCAACCTAAACCAGCAGCCACAGCCGCTGGAACCATCGACGTCATACCGTCCAAGCTAGCCATACCCGTAATAAAGAGGTCAATCGGTTCCTCCTGTGCGAGCTTGCGGGCCACAGCCGCAAGAACCTGTGCGGTACCAATCGCATCAGAACCAGCCAAACGATCATCAGTTACAACAATCGCGCGATCCGCACCTTTTTGCAGTGCAAGCATCGCCGAATCCTCGGCATCCTCTGGCCCCATAGTCACAGCAATGACCTCGCCACCAAGCTCTTCTACAGCAGCTACGGCCGCCTCGATCGCATTTTCATCAAGCTCATTTAGAGTGTCGTCCTCGCCACGAACCAGACGCCCATTTTCAATTCGGCGCTCAGACATGACATCGGGGACATGCTTAATACTGACCAAAACTCTCATACCCAATACAGTGCCACAATTTTCCCTACGTTGCCGTATCCAAAATGCACTTGTGACCAACCTTAAGGGCGTGCAAACACTACGAAAGAGCAGGTTTATCCGCGAGCGGGTATCATCTTTGCGGTATATGAAATAGGTGGCAACTAAGCTAAGAGCCACTCACAAGGAGACGTTGGATCACAATGGCGCAGCAACAAACGCACGCAGCCCGAGAAAACTGTGGGCGCAGGGGCGATCTCGCCCCCTCAATTCAGCACCCCACCAACCTCGGAGCCACACCCGTGGCAGGCGGCGTCGATTTTGCCGTAGCCGCTCCCGATGCGAAGAACGTTGAGCTATGCATTTTTGCTGACGCCTCCCGCCACAGCAAAGAAACCCGCTACGACATGACGCCCCACGAAGGTGGCATCTGGTCCGCGCACCTACCGGGCGCCGGCGTTGGCACTGTGTACGGATACCGCGTTGACGGCAAGTGGGATCCAGAAAGCGGCTCTACTTTCAACCCCAACAAGCTTTTGCTGGACCCCTACGGCAAAGGCATCGAAGGCGAAGTGGTGCTGAGCCCCGCCATCCATGCACACGAAGTAGACGACAACATGTTTCCGTCCTCTACCCCCTACAAGCAGTCAAAAACCGACTCGGCTACCTACATGGCGCGTTCTATAGTGGTGCAAACCAACGAGTTCGCGGTATCTGCAAAACCGCGCACACCGTGGAACGAATCCGTCATCTACGAGCTGCACGTCAAAGGCTTCACTAAGCAAATGCAGGCCGTCCCCGCCGAACTTCGCGGCACCTACGCAGGCCTTGCCCATCCCGCCGCCATTGCGCACCTCAAAGCGCTCGGTGTCACCGCAGTTGAACTACTTCCCATCCACGCTTCCTGGAACGAGCCCTTCCTCCAAGGCAAGGGGCTTTCCAACTACTGGGGATACTCCACTCTTTCCTACTTCTCCCCCGAACCTCGCTACGCCACCAAACAAGCGCGCCAGCTTGGCGCCCAAGCCGTACTAGATGAAGTGCGCGGCATGGTCTCAATCCTGCATGAACACGGCATCGAAGTGCTCCTAGACGTGGTCTACAACCACACCTGCGAGGGCGGGCTTCCCGGCCAGATGATCTCCTGGCGCGGGTTCGGCCAGCAACTGTACTACCGCCACACCAACGAACGCCCCGCGCAGATGATTGATGACACGGGTTGTGGCAACACCGTGAACTTCGACGAATCCCTCGTCATCCAACACACTCTCGACTCCCTGCGATACTGGTCCGAAGAAGTAGGAGTTGACGGGTTCCGCTTCGATCTTGCTCCAACGCTCGGCCGCCACGCGCACGGCTTTGCCTCCAATCACCCGTTCTTCATGGCCCTTGCAGCTGACCCCGTCCTCAATAAGCAAAAGATTATTGCCGAACCGTGGGACATTGGCCCGGGAGGCTGGCAAACCGGAAACTTCCCCCTACCCTGGTCCGAATGGAACGACCGCTACCGCGACACCATCCGCTCATTCTGGCTAGCCGACTTTGCAAACCTTGAAGCCGGCCGCCAAAGCCAAGGCCCCAACGAGCTTGCAACCCGCATCTCCGGTTCGGCCGACCTGTTTGGCGAAACGCTCGGCAGGCTGCGCCCCGTTCGCTCCTCCGTAAACTTCATTACCGCGCACGACGGTTTCACCCTGGCTGACCTCACCGCATACAACCACAAGAACAACTTCAACAACCTCGAAGGCAACATGGACGGCACGTCCCAAAACCTCTCGTGGAACCATGGGGTTGAAGGCCACATGAACCGCATTCCGCGTCCCTCTGACGTGGAACAAGACACTCCCCTGGGCATGCTGGATTCCGTGTTCTACGCCCGCGAGCGCTCCATGCGTAACCTCATGGCTACGCTCCTTATTTCGGCCGGCACCCCCATGATCACGGCCGGAGACGAGATTGGGCGCACCCAGCAGGGCAACAACAACGCCTACTGCCAGGACAACGCCATCTCGTGGGTCAACTGGGACATGGATTCTTGGCAGCACGACCTCTTTGAATCAGTGCGTTACCTGATTGCCCTGCGCGCTAATCATCCGGTTATGCGACCAAACTCGTTTGCCTCCGGGAGCACGAGGTGCGGCGACCAAATCGCCGACCTGTCTTGGTACACGGCTAATGATCGCAAGTTCAAGCCGGAAGACTGGCATAAGGTAAAGCACCGCACTTTGCAAATGTTGCGCTCAGGCGCGCCCTGTAACGATTCTGACATGCTCGTGGTTTTCAATGCGACGCTGAACTCAAAAACGGTCATGCTTGCCAAGGGCCGGGGACACAACTACCGTCTTGTTTTTGATTCGTCTTGGACCAACCCGAGCGAGGGCGGGGTTATTACCGCTTCTGACCACAGTGGCTGCGATATTGCAAAGCCCGGGTCCATGGTGCACATAGAGCCGCAATCCCTGCAGATTTATCTGTCCGAGTAGTGCGATAGGATGAGGCGCGTGAGCAACAAAGCTGAAGAAACCTTAAGTAAGAGTACAGATTCCGCGTCTTTGGCCCGCGCTGTGGAGCGTTCCGCCGAACTCAACAAAGAGATCGACAAGGACCCAAGCCGATTCCGCATGCTAACCGGTGACCGTCCAACCGGCCACCTGCACCTCGGCCACTACTTTGGGACCATTAAGAACCGCATTGAGCAGCAGCAGCGCGGTATTGAAACCTGGCAGCTAATTGCTGACTACCAGGTGATTACCGACCGCGACGGCGTTGGCCCGCTACGCGAACGCGTGCTGTCGTTACTTACCGACTACATTGCAGCTGGAATGGACCCCGAGCGCGCAACTATCTTCACGCACTCCGCTGTACCTGCCCTGAACCAGCTGATGCTCCCATTCCTGTCTTTGGTAACCGAGTCCGAACTACACCGCAACCCCACTGTCAAAGCTGAGCTTGACGCCACCGGCGGACGAGCAATGTCGGGGCTCCTCCTCACCTACCCGGTTCACCAGGCAGCCGACATTCTCTTCTGCCGCGCAAACATCGTTCCCGTTGGGCAAGACCAGTTGCCGCACCTCGAACAAGCGCGTGTCATTGCGAACCGCTTTGACCGTCGCTACGGCCGCGCAGACAAGAACAAGCCTGTCTTTAGGCGTCCCGAAGCTCTACTGTCCAATGCTTCGCACGTCCTCGGTCTCGACGGCGAAAAGATGTCCAAGTCTCGCGGCAACACCATTGAGCTGCGAATGAGTGCCGACGAAACCGCAAAACGTCTCAAGAAGGCGAAAACGGACGCCGATCGTGTCATCACCTATGACCCGGAAAACCGGCCCGAAGTTTCCAACCTTCTGCTGATGGCATCCATGGCCTGCGGGGAAAGTCCCGAAGCCATTGCCGATCAGATCGGAGACGGCGGTGGTGGCGCCCTCAAGGCCCGCGTAACCGAAGACCTCAATACCATGCTCGCCCCCATCAGGGCGCGTCGCGCTGAGCTTTCTGAAAACGAGGACTACCTGCTTGAAGTCCTGCGAAAAGGCAACGAACGTGCAAACGAAGTTGCAAACGAGACACTAAGTGACGTCCTAACCGCTATGAATATGAAGTACTACTAAAACAATTCACAAAGCCTTCGACGAGTCTAAGGAGCCGGACCGATGTCAGTAGCCAAAGCGAAGAACACCACTTCGACCATGAAGAATCCAGTTCCCCCTCGAGCGCGGATAACGCGCATCCCTGCAACCGAGGTGTTCCCGGTAATCGAACAGGGACTTTGGCCGGCAAAAGCAACGGAAGGTGAATCCTTCCCCGTGCGCGCAACCGTGTTCCGTGAAGGACACGACGCGCTCGGTGTAGAAGCCGTTCTGATAGACCCGGAAGGCAACGAGCACATGCGTGCCTACATGCATGACATCGCTCCGGGCCTTGACCGCTATGAGGCGTGGCTCATGCCTGACCGCCCCGGCGCGTGGCAGTTCCGCATCGACACCTGGTCCGACCCATACACCTCCTGGGCACATGACGCCGCTATCAAAGTAGCGGCCGACACGGACGTTGAGCTCATGCTTGAAGAAGGCGCCCGCCTTATGGAACGCGCCGCCGATGGACGCCCCCGCCCCAAGGGTAGCCGCAAACAAAAAGGACCGGACAAGGCCGGCAAGGCAGTGCTATTAGAGGCGGCCAAATTACTACGCGACGAAAGCGCCTCGCCCCAAACGCGGCTATCCGCAGGCCTATCGTCGAGAGTGCGTAACGTGTTCCGCCACTTCCCACTGCGGGAGCTGTGGACGCGCACACGCACCTACCCGCTGAAGGTAGACCGCAAGGCCGCGCTGTTTTCCTCCTGGTATGAGATCTTCCCTCGCTCCTACGGCGCACACCGCGACGAGAATGGCGACTGGGTGTCCGGCACGCTAGCAGGAGCAGCCCAGCAGATTCCCCGCATTGCGAACATGGGCTTCAGCGTAATCTACCTGACCCCTATCCACCCCATCGGCACCACCTTTAGGAAGGGACGCAACAACACCCTCGAAGCCGGTCCGATGGACCCGGGATCGCCATACGGAATTGGCGCTCCAGAAGGCGGACATGATGCCATCCATCCCGACCTTGGCACGTTTGAAGACTTCGACAAATTTGTTTCCAAAGCGCGCGAACACGGCATGGAGGTAGCGCTTGACCTTGCTCTGCAATGCTCGCCCGACCACCCGTGGGTTAAGGAACACCCCGAATGGTTTAGCGAACGTGCAGATGGCTCTATTGCCTACGCGGAAAACCCGCCCAAGAAGTACCAGGACATTTACCCACTGAACTTCGACAACGATCCAGAAGGTATCTACCGGGCGGTTCGCGACGTTGTTCAAAAGTGGATCGACCACGGAGTAACCCTGTTCCGCGTAGACAACCCCCACACCAAGCCACTGAGCTTCTGGCAACGTTTCCTAGCCGAATTTAACGAAAAGCACCCCGAGGTGATCTTCCTTGCCGAAGCCTTCACGCGGCCTGCCATGATGCGCACGCTTGGAGCCCTCGGCTACCACCAGTCCTACACATACTTCACTTGGAGAACCACCAAGAAGGAGTTGCTGGAATACTTTGAAGAGGTTTCCAAGGACACCGCCCACGTGATGCGCCCGAACTTCTGGCCCACCACGCACGACATTCTCACCCCGCAGATGACCACCGGAGGCGCCGCAATCTTCGCCCTACGCGCAATTCTTGCAGCCACAGCATCCCCCTCGTGGGGCATCTACTCCGGATACGAGTTCGTAGAGAACGTGCAGCGGCCCGGGTTTGAAGAGCAAATCGACAACGAGAAGTACGAATACCGCCCCCGCGACTGGGAAGATGCAAACAAGTACGGCATCGAAAACCTACTCACTTTGCTAAACACCGCACGAGGCCGCCACCCGGCCCTCCAGCAGTTGCACCGCATCCAGGTGCATGAGACCTCGGATGACCGGCTGCTGTGCTTCTCAAAGCACGTGCCCGCAAAGTTCAGCCCCAACGGTGAAGAAGACACCGTCATCGTTGTTGTAAACCTCGATCCGCACAACGCGGTTGAAGGTTCTGTCGACATCGACCTGTCAAAACTCGGTGCCACTATCAACTACGGGCCGAACGGTCCCGTGCTGAACGTTGTAGACGAGCTCGATGGCGTTGAATACCAGTGGGGCGAGCACAACTACGTTCGCCTTGAGCCATCAATCCGTACCGCACACGTCCTCGCAGTGCGCCCTGCGAGCAACTAAACACCGCGGGGGCGCGGCGTTCCGCGCCCCCGTCGCATAAAGACTTCTTAAGGACAACCATGACCCTATCGCCGCGAGACAGTGCCCCAACCGGTGCTATCCCCTTGATTCCTCGGGGTGGCGACGATGCCACCACCCGCGAAGTTCCCGAAGAACGCGTGGTAGCCACGTTGCCTACGCCAGCCGAAGATCCGCAGTGGTACCGCACCGCCGTGTTTTACGAAGTGCTCACCCACTCATTCTTTGACTCCAACAACGACGGAACGGGCGACTTCAAGGGTCTCACGGAAAAGCTCGATTATCTGGCGTGGCTGGGCATCGACGCGATCTGGATTCCCCCGTTCTACCCGTCCCCCATGGGCGACGGCGGATACGATATCTCGGATTACACCAACGTGGATCCTCGCTACGGCACGATGGATGACTTCCGCACGCTTATGGAGGAGGCTCACAAGCGCCGCATCCGCGTGGTAATCGACATGGTCATGAACCACACTTCCTGTGCCCATCCCTGGTTCCAAGCATCGCGACAGGATCCAGCCGGTCCGTACGGAGACTTCTACGTATGGCGAGACCGCCCCGCCGAGTACCTGGACGCGCGCATCATCTTCATCGACACCGAAGATTCCAACTGGACTTACGACGAAGTTCGCGGCCAGTATTTCTGGCACCGCTTCTTCAGCCATCAGCCCGACCTCAACTTCGAGAACCCGGCCGTGCGTGAAGCTATCAAGAACACAATCCGCTTTTGGGCTGACACGGGCGTGGATGGATTCCGCCTAGACGCCATCCCCTACCTCTACGAGGAAGACGGCACCAACTGCGAGAACCTGCCGCGCACCCACGACTTCATTGCCGAACTACGCGACATGGTCGACGAGGAATACCCCGGCACCCTTCTGATTGCAGAAGCAAACCAGCCCCCACACGAAGTGGTTGCATACTTCGGATCCGATTCCAGGCCCGAATGCCACGTATGCTTCCACTTCCCAATCATGCCCAAGATCTTCGCAGCGCTACGCGAAGAAACCTCCAAGGGAGTGCGCGAAGCTTTTGCCGCAACCCCGCCCCTTCCCAAGGGCGGACAGTGGGGTACTTTCTTGCGTAATCATGACGAACTCACCCTCGAAATGGTCACCGACGAGGAGCGCCAAGCCATGTACGGCTGGTACGCACCCGAACCGCGCATGCGGGCCAACGTGGGTATCCGACGCCGCCTCGCCCCACTATTGCGCGGCTCCAGACGCGAAGTTGAACTGGCGCATGCCATGCTCCTTTCATTCCCCGGATCCCCGTTCCTCTACTACGGTGACGAGATCGGAATGGGAGACAACATTTGGCTCAAAGACCGCGATGGGGTGCGCACACCCATGCAGTGGGATTCAACTCCCGGCGCTGGCTTCTCTAAGGGCGACCCCGAGACGTTCTACCTGCCCCTAATCGAAGACGGACCGTACGCACCGGCCGCTGTCAACGTGGCAGAACACCGATCCCGGCCCACCTCAATGCTCAACTGGCTACGCGGCATGTTGGAAGTACGCAAACGCTACCCCGTGTTCGGCATCGGATCGCTCACGCTACTGTCCACGTCAGACGATGCCGTCCTCGCCTATCTGCGTCGCGACGAACGTCAAACCGTGCTGTGCGTAAACAACCTGTCTACCACTTCTCGCTCAGCCACCATCCAGCTACCCGGCATGGGCGGCTGGCACCTGTATGACACCGCCTCTGGCAATCGATTCCCTGACGTTCGCGAAGACGAAACTATCGACATCACGCTTGGACGCCACGGCTTCTACTGGCTCGAAGCCACATTCCTAAACGAAGAAGACGAAGAGGAGTAACCATGGGCGCTTCATGGCCAGCAGACGTAAACCTACTAGACCAAATCGACACCTGGCTGTACAAACAACGCTGGTTCCCCGGAAGCACCGGCGAATCGGTTCGCCTGGTTGCCAACGTTGACCTCTCAAGCTACTCAGCTGACCCAGCCTGCGGTGAAAGCGAGGACGCGCTCGAGCCGGTCTGGATCTCCATCATTCAAGTGGGCGAAACCTTCATTTCCATACCGCTTGCATACACCGAGACCAAACCCGACTTCGGCCTTATTACCGAACTTCAGGGCGCTTACCTGATCGACGGAGCGTACTCCCCCGCATTCCTTAGGGCATGGCTACGCAAAGCTCACGAAAACGGCACGCTCAGCCCCATCGAGCCGCAGCGAGGTGATGAAGCACTAGCGAGCCTACTTGCAGAAGCGTCGAGGGCGTTTGTGCTTACCGGAGAGCAATCCAACACCTCCGTGCGCTTTGGTGGCCCATTTGCCTGCGTGTTGAAACTGCTTCGCGTACTTCACCCCGGTCTACACCCCGAAGTGGAAGTGACCCTAGAGCTTGCAAAACTGGGTTGGACGCATGTGCCAAAGCCCATCGCCTACTTGGAAGAAGAGTTCCAGCTGGAAGGGCTGCGTGGCAACGTGGTACTTGGCTTTGCCGGATCACTGGTTAACAACGGCCGCGATGGCTTTGAACTCTTCGTTGAAATCGCAGGTAAGAACGAGGATCCCGCACCGCTTGCCCGCGACCTCGGGACTGTAACCGCGGGCCTACACGAACACATGGCAAAAGCCTTCGGCGAGTCTGCACCCGCACAAGCTGAGCAGCTCAAGGACCGCCTGCGTGTCAACCTCGCTGCGGCCGCAGCTGAAGTTCCTAGGCTCCGCGAAAGTGACCTCATCGAACCCCTCGAAGCCAAAATCGAAGGCATCGGGAATATCGAAAATTTGCCGCCCATGATTCGCATTCACGGCGATTACCACCTAGGCCAAACCCTCCTGGGTGAGGACGGGTGGGTAATCCTTGATTTCGAAGGCGAACCACTACGTCCACTGGAAGAACGCCGCGAACCTGACTTCGCACTGCGCGACGTTGCCGGCATGCTCAGGTCTTTTGACTACGCCGCTGCCAAGGGAGGCGCAAACCAGGCCTGGCTACATGCAGCGCGCGAAGCCTTCATCGACGGCTACACCGGTGGCGGAGGCCTTGGCAAAACTGAGAGCGAGCTCAGCGCCGTTCTCGAAATCGAAAAAGCGGCCTACGAAGCCGTCTACGAATACCGGATGCGGCCCGACTGGATCTGGATTCCAGAAAACGCGCTTACTCGACTTGCAAAATAAGACACTCTCATAAGCGCAAAAACTGGGCTCATACATGGAAGAATTGCAACTATGAACGCGACACCATACCCCGTAGATTCAGCAACCCTTTCAGCTGTTGCTAACGCAACCCATCATTCACCTCACTCGGTGCTCGGTGGCCACATCCACGACGGTGCGGTAACCATCCGCACGGTCAGGCACCTGGCAGATTCCGTCACCATTGTCACCAAAACCGGTGAGTATAAAGCCACCCACGAGCAAGACGGCATCTGGACAGCAGTTCTGCCCTACGAAACCGTTCCCGACTACCGCCTGCGCGTCACCTACGGGGATCAAATCGTTGACTCGGACGACCCCTACCGCTTCTTGCCCACCATCGGCGAAATGGACCTCTATCTCATCGGAGAAGGGCGCCACGAGAACCTCTGGGAAGCCCTGGGCGCACACGTTCGCACCTTCGATAGCGAACTGGGTGAAGTACACGGAGTGTCGTTCACCGTCTGGGCTCCCAACGCTCGCGCGGTCCGTGTAGTTGGTGACTTCAACTACTGGGACGGCACCGGTAGCGCCATGCGCACTCTGGGTGCCTCGGGTGTGTGGGAGCTGTTCGTTCCGGGCGTTGAGGTTGGTGCCCGCTACAAGTTCGAAATCTGCGGGCCGGACGGCAACTGGATGCAAAAAGCGGATCCCATGGCTCGCGCCACCGAGATTCCTCCCGCAACCGCCTCTGTTGTTACCGACAAGTTCCACGAGTGGTCCGACCACGAGTGGATGGAGGCTAGGGCCGCCAAAGACCCGCACACCAGCCCCATGTCCGTCTACGAGGTGCACATTGGATCATGGCGCCAAGGACTGGGATACCGCACCCTGGCCGACGAGCTGGTCCCCTACCTCAAGCGCATGGGATACACGCACGTTGAGTTCATGCCCGTCGCAGAACACCCATTCGGTGGTTCATGGGGCTACCAGGTGACGTCCTACTACGCGCCGACCTCTCGGTTTGGCACGCCAGATGACTTCCGCTACCTCGTCGACAAGCTACACCAAGCCGGCATCGGCGTCATCCTCGACTGGGTGCCCGCCCACTTCCCCAAGGACAGCTGGGCACTTGCCAGGTTTGACGGCACCGCCCTGTACGAGGACCCGGACCCAATGCGCGGCGAACATCCAGACTGGGGCACGCTTGTGTTTAACTTTGGACGCCGCGAGGTGCGCAACTTCCTAGTGGCCAACGCCTTGTACTGGCTCGAAGAGTTCCACATCGACGGCCTGCGCGTCGATGCCGTGGCGTCCATGCTCTACCTCGATTACTCGCGAAACGACGGCGAATGGCGTCCCAACCAGTACGGTGGCCGCGAGCACCTCGAAGCCATCGAGTTCATTCAAGAAGCCAACGCCACCGCCTACCGGCGCAACCCCGGCATTGTTATGGTCGCCGAAGAATCCACGGCATGGCCCGGCGTTACCGCCCCCACCTCCGGTGGCGGCCTGGGCTTTGGCCTCAAATGGAACATGGGCTGGATGAACGACACCCTGCGCTACATGCAGGAAGACCCGGTAAACCGACGCTGGCACCACGGTGAGCTCACGTTCTCCCTCGTATACGCGTTCTCTGAGAACTACGTCCTGCCGCTCTCACACGACGAAGTTGTGCACGGCAAAGGCTCCCTCATTTCGAAGATGCCCGGCGACAAGTGGCGCCGCCTCGCCGGCCTGCGCTCGCTACTGGCCTACCAGTGGTCACACCCGGGCAAGCAGCTACTGTTCATGGGCCAAGACTTCGGTCAAGAATCCGAATGGTCCGAGGCGTACTCGCTTGACTGGTGGCTCATGGATGACCCCGGCCACCGTGGCGTAAACCGCCTTGTTGCCAGCTTGAACAACATCTACAAGAACTCCCCTGCCCTGTGGGATGACAACTACACGGGATACGAGTGGATTGAAGCTGGCGACGCCGACCACAACGTCATCTCCTTCATCCGCAAGGGCAAGGACGAGGCAGGCGACACCGACATTTTGGTATGCATCTCCAACTTCGCTGGTAACCCTCACGAGGGCTACCGTGTAGGCCTGCCGTTCTTAGGCAAGTGGGAAGAAGTT
>PNHW01000001.1:628549-769261 GCA_002871995.1 Gleimia europaea | reverse complement strand
CCGCCACTTTTGTTCTTAGCGGCCCTGCCGTTAGAACAGCAAGCTTGAAAGACGCGCGCGAGCCGCCTTCACCCGCGGGTCAACCCCCAAAACCGTGAACATCTCAAGCAAACGCTCACGTGCGGCCTCGAATGCCGCATCATCACTGCCCTTCGAGCGGGCAATGACATCGAGCAACGTATCAAATGCGGCCTCTACATTGCCCTCAACAAACGCCGCATCCGCGAGCGAGAGCTCCGAACCATCAGAGTCGTCACGCACGCGCTTCGCCAGTTGCAAACGCGCGATAGACTCCTTAGCCACCTGGTCTTTAGGCGCCTGGGCCAAAACCTTTGCCCATTGCTCGATAGCGCCTTCCAAGTCACCCGCATCCTCAGCGGCCAACGCAGCCTCATGCAACGGATTCGTTTTTGGACCAGCCGGGACGTCAACCATGCGCCCCGTCAAACCAGCGTTGGCAGCAACTTTGAGCAGCTCATTGAACACGGCAACTATCTGGTCCTTCGGCTGCGCTCCCTGGAACAGCGGCACCGGACGGCCACCAACCAAAGCAACAACCGTAGGGATGGACTGCACCCCGAACATTTGCGACAGCTGCTGGTTGGCCTCCGTATCGATCTTCGCAAGCACCACGCGACCATCGAGTTCGCGGATCACGTCCTCCAAAATCGGAGTTAGCTGCTTACACGGCTGACACCAATCAGCCCAAAAGTCGATCACAACCGGCAGGGTTTGCGAAAGCTCAACAAGCTCTTGCAAACCCGCCTCGTCCACGTCACGAATAATCGGCCCAGTAAGGCCTGCTTCAGCAGAAGCCTGCGTAGCCGCAGCCGGGGCGGAATCTGCGTCCACACCTTCCAACGAAACCGCACCAAAGGTATCAGCAGGCATAGACTCGCCAGACATCAAAAACCTCTTTCAATTACCAAACTACTCAACAACGCGATACGAACCGAGAATGCGCTCCGCGCCAATCGCATGAATCAACTCGCTAGAGCCCCTGGGAGGAACAATCAGCGCAACTGAAGCCAGGTACGTGACCTCCACGGGCTTGTCATGAACCTCGGGATCTTCCATCAGATCCGCAATGGCGCCGCCAAGCTTGATCTTCGCATTCTCTTTAGCGCGCTCATACGTGACCGTGAACGAAATATTTCCCGCTACAAGCGCCGAACCGTCAACCAAAGCCACAGCTGTTAGCGGTTTTTCTGCAGGAGTTGCGGCAATCGTTACTTTACCGTTCTCGCCCAATGAATCATTCAGCTTTAGCTGATCCTTATACGCCTTGGTGAAATCATCATCAGCAAACAGGTCAGGCTGATTCGCCTTATCGTCAAGCCGCGCCGTCCACTCGGTCAGAGCTTCCTGCGGAGACAACACAAAACTATCCGCATCAGCAGCCACCACTGGGGACCCTTCGGAAACCGCAATAGTTTGAAGCGATTCACCCGGGAACATACGCACCCAACTGGTTAGCTTGTAATCATCACGGGCGTTTTCCTGCGTGATGAAGCCAATCTGTGGCAACTCACCTTCGGTGGTTTTTGTGGGCGCAATAATGGCGCGCGGCCAAGTATGCGACTGAGTCACCGTGGCTGCCGTCTCATCCAAATCAAGACTCGCAACCGCCTCTTCACGCGCCTTCGCAAGCCTATACATCGCTGCCCGCATAGCGAGAGCCGGATCCTTCACCCGCGGCCCAAGCAGGCTTTCATCCAGGGCCTCGTCCCCTGCGGCCAACGCGGACTCAACCTCGAAAATCAGCGTCGTAACCTGCACTTCGTCCAGGTTCGGTTGCTCTGATTCATTGGTATTCGTCTCTGTTGAAGGAAGCTGGGGAACCTCGCTTGAACACGCGGCCAGCCCCGTGGTGGACAACGCCAAAATCAGTAGCGCTGAAGGTATCGTTTTCCTCATTCGTCCTCCCCCTTCTTATCCGATTCTGCATCGTCTGACCGCGGAATAACCGGGATGAGGCCCGTAGCGAAGCTCTGGCCGCCCATTGATACCTCGGCCTCGCCGCGAGCGCGAGCCTCACGAATTGCGCGCCTGGACGGGAGCACGTGCGTCTTTCCGCCAATGGTGGTGGTGATCTCTGTGCGCTCCTCAGCTACAGGGCGTGCCTGACGCTCAAGCAGCGAAACTCGCCGCTGGTGGTCTTCCTCTGCCTTCACACTGTTTTGAGCAGACGGTTTGGAGTTCTCCCCGCTCTTCTCGCTATCACGCGCGGATTTCGACGCCGCGTCCTTGCTGAAGGAGGACTTCAAATCACTGAACTTGTGCAAAGCGCGCTGTCTGCGCTCGCGAGCTTCTTCAGTGCGCGCATGTTCCTTACGAGTGCGTTGAAGTGCTAGGAATGGCACGAGGCCAAGCAGTAGCAAGATTAAGCCGATAACCGTAAGAGCGATGATCCACGCGCTAGAAGCATCACGCTGCCAAGTCAAAGAAATCTTCGGCGCCGGATCCACTCCATTTGTGGCCGCTAAAATGACCAATCCGGAACCATCCATCGTAATATCCCACGACAGCGAATCCTTGCCGGTTTTCACATCCAGCCACATATCCGACTGCGCCAGAGCCTTGTCAAACTCGTCTGCGGCGAACTCGTCTGCATTAACCTCGGGCTTTTCCCCATCGTGCTTGGTGGAAGCAATGACCTGCCACGACGACAAGCCCGTAAGCTGCGTATTAGGAAGCTCGCCGATCCACGCCTGTGCATCAGCATCACGGCCGAGCGCCAAAACGATCGGCTGGCCGGGCGCTTCCGCATGTACCGTTACCTTGGTGTCAACCAGCCCAAGCAGGCCAGAAACCGTGGTCTCATACGGCGTTTCTGGACGCTCCGCCTGTGCGGTGACCGTCGACTCAGGACGCAACACCGTTGCAAACAACAGACCGGCAATCACCATAATTAGGCCGAGTGCCGAAAGTGCAATCGGGATACCCTGCCTCTTGGTAGGCTTGTTCACCACTAATCCTCCGCAAAAATGGATGTACTTACCATCCAGATTAGGGGCAATCGCGGCCACAGACCATTTAGATCGTAAAGTAGCGACCAAAACCACGAATTATAAGCGCTTTGCCCTACCCCGCGTTCACGCTCAGTACCCCGTTTGATTTACACTAGTAACAGTGTGATTTTTTGGGGCACTTTTATTTCGAGGAGATTTCGTGAGCGAAGAGCAAACAGATTTTCCAGTTGTCATGCGAGGCTACGACCGCATCCAGGTTGATGAACAACTGCAGACTCTCATGACCGCGCTATCCGAGGCGCGCAGGCGAGCAGAAGTTGCGGAAAACCGGGCCAAGAGCCTCGAAAGTGACCTGGAAGAATCGCGTAACCGTTTGGAGGAGCAAGAACGCGCCTCCTTCTCTGGCATTGGCGCACGCGTTGAACAGCTCCTACGCTCCGCTGAAGAACAAGCGATTGCCGTCACCACGAAGGCGCAGGCAGAATCCGACGCCCTCATGGAACGCACCCGCACAGAAACCCAGCGGCTCGCCTCGAGGGCAGAAGCAGAAGCTGAAGCCCTTCTATCCGAAGCACGCCGCGAAGCCGCCGAACGCGCCTCCCGCGCCCAGACCGAAGCGGAAACCCTCCTTACCAATGCGCAGCACCGGGCTAACGAAATGGTTGCGTCCGCACAGCGCGATGCAGCTGCGCTCCGCTCCGAAACCAACACCTACGTAAACGACGCACGCGCAAGCGTTGAACGCGAAGTTGAAGTCCTGCGTGCCCGCGCACAAAAAGACACGGTTGAGATGCGCGTTGCCTCTGAACAAGAAGCCGCGCAAATGCGTGCCGACGCCGGTGCGGATGCCCAAGCAATACGTGAAAATGCTAACGCGGAAGCCAAGCAGACCCTCGAATCTGCACGAACCGCTGCTGAATCCTCCCTTGCCGCTGCTCGCGACGAATCCGACAAGATCACGCGAGAGGCACGCGCCATCCTCGAAGACGCGAAAGCCAAAGCTAACGTTGCACGCCAAGAAGCCGAACAGGAAATCGCCGACCAGCGCGCCAGTGCACGCGAAGCCGATGCTGCCGCGCACGAGCAAGCACGCGAAGAAACCACCGCGATGGTTACCGCCGCACGCACCCAAGTCAGCGAGGCTGAAAAGCACCTGGCAGAAACTCTGCAGCGTGCGGAACGTCTGCTTACCGACACCGATGCCGTTGTTCGCAGGCGTCAAGAGGATGCTCGCCGTAGCGCCGAAGCGATCATTGCTGCTGCCGAAGCCGAAGCCGACCAGCTACGCGAAACCGCGCGTCAAGAAGCTCTTAGCGAGCGAGCAGCCGCCCAGCGTACAGTTGAAAAGCTAACTCGCCAGCGTGAATCCGTTGCCGCATACCTTGACGAAATGCGCGGCCTTCTTGGTTCCTCCGCCGCCCGTAGCATTGCCGGGCTGACCGAATCAGAAGAAGGCACGGACACTGCCTCCCCCGCCCTCTTCGACGACCCGGAGAAGAAGTAGACAAATCGGCGGCAAGCCGATAACAATAACGCACTACATTGGGTTGGTGCCCAGCACTTCCGCGCCGGGCACCAACCCAATTTTGACTCTAGTAAAAGTTTGAGACCCCACTATCCCAACAGTGTGGATGCCAATGACGGCGCGCATCAACCCCGACTTCAAGGCCGAACGCACCCTCCTCACGCCACGCAACCACGTGGGGCGACCCAACAGTGATAGCCCGATGGCAGCCGGGGCACGTGTATTCCTTCGATGCTCGAGACAGGCGCTGGACACTAAAAGTGCCCGAACTGCGCTCCACCTTGCGCGGCATTGACGCCAACCTATCCATATTCAACGGACGATGCGGCTGATTATACGGACGTTTACCACTACGGCGAGCCATTAAACCTCCCTCAAAGCAAAGCGCCCCGGCAAAAGCCAGGGCGCCACTACCCACGCGTTAAACTGCCACACCGCGACGATACACGGTGACCGGCTCCAGGCTATCACTGACAACCACAACATCAGCCTTCATGCCCTCACGCAAACAACCGATTGTCTGATCGCCAATGATCTTCGCGCCCTGAACCGAGGCCATATAAACCGCATCCACCAGCGGCACGTAACCGCCCTGGGAGAGCAGGCGAACCTGGTCAAGTAGGTGCGAAGTGCCGCCCGCTATCGCGTCACCACCGGTAAGACGAGCAATACCATCCTTCACGGTCACAGCCTGCGGGCCCAACTGGTAAGAACCGTCGGGCATACCGGCGGCAGCCATCGCATCCGTTACCAGTACTAGGCACTCACGGCCAAGCGTCTCATACACCGCGCGAACTATATCCGCAGACAGGTGTACACCATCACCAATCAACTCCAAAATTGCGCCGTCGCGCGCCGCATCAGAAATAAACTCCGGCACCGGACCCGGATCACGATGGTGAATTGGCCTCATTCCGTTGAACAAATGCGTAGCGGTGGCCTTCGGTGAACGCGGAGCAACCTGGGCCAGCTTTTCCCGCGAGTACTCCAATGCCTTACGAACTGCCTCCGGACCAGCATCCGTATGCCCCCAGGACGGAAGCGCACCGCCCTCAATCAAAGCTTCGGCTACCGAGCCCTCACCGAATGCGCCCTTCTTCTCCGGAGCCAGCGTCATCGTCACGCAATACCCCTTAGAAAGCTCAATCAGTTCTTTGGTGAGCTCCACGTCCGGCTCAATGATGTAAGTAGGATCCTGCGCGCCCTTGCGCTCAACCGAAACGAATGGGCCCTCAAAATGAATGCCAGCCAGCTCATCCTTCTCACACAAGTTAGCCAGCGTAACCGCACGCGAGCGGAGCACATCCGCGGCCGCCGTCACCCCTGAAGCCACCAGTGAAGTTGTGCCATGCCTGCGATGCTCCATCACCGCAACCATCGCCTGCTCTTCGGTATGCGCATTTGGGAAAGACTCGCCCCCACCACCGTGGCAGTGCACATCCACCAAACCGGGCAGAATATAGCCGTCAATCCGTTCCGCGCGAGCGGCCTCCCCCTCGGTCAAAATCTTCGATGCCACGCCGCATTTTCGGATAACTTCGTCAAAAACCACCGCGCCGTCGGAGATCACTTCCGATTCCATTACCACTCGCCCGCGCAAAATCCGAGGCTCGCTCATTCTCAAGCGCTCCTTTGCATATGTTCAAACCAGAAAACTAACCACTTCCAGTTTAATAACACATCACTTGTCTGACGAGCTAATGGTTAAAAGAGTCTCGAATCAGCGTCATCCATTCCGCGCATCGCATCATAGTCGAGGATCACGCACCTAATCCCCCGGTCCTCAGCAAGCGTGCGAGCCTGGCGGGTGATCTCCTGCGCGGCAAAAATACCTGTAATCCCCTTCAACAGCGGATCACGTGAAAGTAGCTCGAGGTAGCGGGTTAGCTGCTCTACGCCATCAATCCCGCCGCGGCGCTTGATCTCAACCGCAACCGGATCGCCCTCATCTGTGCGCACCAAAATATCTACCGGACCGATTGCAGTTGGATACTCGCGGCGAACGGTCCACCACCCCTTGCCCAGCAGCTCCGGCTGATCGGCCAGTAGCTCCTGCAAGTGTGCCTCCACACCATCCTTCGTCAGGCCCGGATCAACGCCAAGATTCTCCTCGTGATCCAAAAATACCTCGCCCACACGGATCACCAGCGTGTCATCCGTCTTCTTAGCTTCCACCACCCACACTTCGCTCACGCCAGCCTGGGCCTCAGTTTCGGTTGGTTCCTGCACGCGGACATTACAAGGCGCCGTCATCCAATTGAGCGGCTTATACGAGCCGCCATCCGAATGGACCAATACAGAGCCATCGCCTTTGAACATGAGCACGCGCTTAGCCATCGGCAAATGCGCATCCAGTCGGCCAGAATAATCAACAGCACACTCAGCAATAACAATTCGCACCCACCCACCCTAACAGCGCTACCGGGTGCAGGCACAAAAAAGCGCACCCTACGGTGCGCTACATCAGTACGCTAGTACTCCTCCCGAGGCCGAGGCGGGCCCGACTCAATCCAAGAAACAAGGCCGTTATACCACTCTTCACGCATGGCCAGATGTCGAACACTGTCACCGTACGTGAGCACAACCTCAACCACGCCCTCCTGCCGGTGAATAGGGGCAGATACACTCATTCCCTCGCGCGGCATTCGCAACTGCGGCCCAACTAGAAAACCAACCAGCCGAAACCACTGCAAATCTCGCTGGCCAAAACGAGCCATTCCCGAAATCCAACCCGCGGACGCATCCGGCCGGTACCAGCACTCAAAAGTGCCCACAATCCGCCCAATTCGACGCACGCGAATCAACAGCACCAACAGCGCGATTAGAGCGACCGCTAGAAGAACAACAAGGAGGGCAACCAAGATGCCACCTAGAACATTCATGATTGCCCTCCTTCTGTTTTCAAATCCTACTGCGCGAAGTTGCCCTCTTCGACAACAATCGTCACAAAGTCGGAGTCAACCGAGGCGAAGCCGCCCGATACTTCCACAATCTTACGTCCTTCGGACTCAGTTTCAATTGCAACCGAACCGGGACGAAGCACTGCGAGAAGCGGAGCGCGGCCAACCAACACGCCCAGGTCACCTTCAACAGATGGCACCACCACGGAAGAAGCCAGGCCGTGCCATAGCCTTTCCGTGCGGCTCACCACCTCGACTTGGAGCATCTTAGACTTCGCCATCTACTTACGCCTTCTGCAGCTTCGCCCAAGCGCGCTCAAGATCATCGATACCACCGATGTTGAAGAACGCCTGCTCGGGGATGTGGTCGTACTTACCCTCAACGATGCGCTTGAATGCCTCAATCGTTTCATCAAGCGGAACCGTGGAGCCCTCAACACCCGTGAACTTCTCAGCCATGTAAGTGTTTTGGGACAGGAACTGCTCAATGCGGCGTGCACGGGCAACCGTCACCTTGTCTTGCTCCGAAAGCTCATCCACGCCAAGGATTGCAATGATGTCCTGCAGTTCCTTGTTCTTCTGCAGAATCTGCTGCACCTGCGTGGCCACGTCATAGTGCTCCTGACCAACGTAGGCCGGGTCAAGAATACGAGAGGTGGAAGCTAGCGGATCCACAGCCGGGTAGAGACCGCGCGAAGCGATGTCACGCGAAAGCTCAGTGGTTGCATCCAAGTGCGCGAACGTGGTTGCAGGAGCCGGGTCCGTGTAGTCATCCGCGGGAACGTAAATGGCCTGCAACGAGGTAATCGAGTTACCACCAGCAGAGGTAATACGCTCCTGGAGCTGACCCATCTCATCGGCGAGGTTCGGCTGATAGCCCACTGCCGAAGGCATACGGCCAAGAAGTGTGGAAACCTCCGAGCCTGCCTGCGTAAAGCGGAAGATGTTATCAATGAACAGCAGCACGTCCTGGTTCTGCACGTCGCGGAAGTACTCCGCCATCGTCAGACCGGTGAGGGCAATGCGCAGACGCGTGCCCGGCGGCTCATCCATCTGGCCGAAGACAAGTGCGGTCTTGTCAAACACACCCGCCTCATCCATCTCATGAATGAGGTCATTACCTTCACGGGTACGCTCACCCACACCGGCAAACACCGACACACCGCCGTGGTCTTGCGCCACACGCTGAATCATTTCCTGAATCAGAACGGTCTTGCCAACACCAGCACCACCAAACAGGCCGATCTTGCCGCCCTGCACGTACGGGGTAAGAAGGTCAATAACCTTAATGCCCGTCTCGAACATCTTGGTCTTTGGCTCGAGCTGGTCAAATGCCGGAGGCTGGCGGTGAATCGGCCAGCGCTCCTTCACCTCAACCTGATCGGCCGGGTAGTTCAAGCACTCGCCGACGACGTTGAACACCTTGCCGCGAGTCACATCGCCAACCGGAACGGAGATCGGGCCGCCCGTGTCGCGAACCTTCGCGCCACGAACCAGGCCATCGGTGGGCTTCAAAGCGATAGCACGAATGAGGTTGTCACCAATAAACTGAGCAACCTCAAGCGTCATCGTGAACTTCTGACCGCCCTCACCAGTCGAGGACAGGTCAACATCCACCTCTA
Organism: Gleimia europaea; assembly: GCA_002871995.1. Taxonomy (GTDB): domain Bacteria; phylum Actinomycetota; class Actinomycetes; order Actinomycetales; family Actinomycetaceae; genus Gleimia; species Gleimia europaea. The sequence goes on along the minus strand of PNHW01000001.1, from coordinate 760,242 downwards.
GCGCGTTGTACATTGCGGGCATCTGATCCGGTGGGAACTCAACGTCCACAACCGGGCCAATCACGCGGGCGATGCGCCCAACACCCGTAGTGTTAATAGATTCTGCAGTCATGTTTATTCCTTGTTCCTGCCTCAGCCATTCGATAGAGCGTCGGCACCGGAAACTATCTCGCTGATTTCTTGCGTGATCTCCGCCTGGCGGGCCGAATTCGCCAAGCGAGTGTAGTCTGTGATGAGGTCTTGTGCATTGTCCGTAGCGGTATGCATCGCGCGCTGGCGAGATGCAAGCTCCGAAGCAGCAGCTTGAAGAAGCGCGTTCCGAATACGGTTCTCAACGTAGAGAGGCAGAAGCGCATTCAGCACCGCTTCCTCACTCGGCTCAAACTCGTACTCGGGGAAAGCCAACTCAGGATGATCCTCAAACCCGAGTTCCCTCTCCCTCTCCACGTCGTTTTGTGGAGTATCAACAACCGTTAGAGGAAGCATCTGGCGCACCTCGGGAACCTGCGTCACCATGTTCTTAAACCTGGTGAACACGAGGTATACCTCAGAAACACCCTTCTTTGGATCCTCTTCCAGGAAGGCCCTTAGAAGTTCCTTACCAATGGAGTGAATGATCTCCTCCGTCGGAGCATCAGACTCGCCCTCCCACGCCTTTGCCGCGTGAATGCCGCGGAAGCGGAAGTACGAGCCCGCACGCCTGCCAGCCGTATAGAGCACCGGCTCCTTGCCCTGCTCACGAAGCTCCTCAAAAAGCTTCTCAGTTTCGCGAAGAATCGTCGCGGAGTAAGCGCCCGCCATACCGCGGTCAGACGTCACCGCCAGAACCGCCACGCGATTCGTGTCCTCACGCTGGTGCGTAAGCGGGTGGTCCATTCCCCCGTGAATCGCTACAGCAGCAACAGCCTGCGTCAAAGCCTTCTCATAGGGCCCCGCCTGCGTTGCCTTAGCGCGCGCCGCGCCAATTCGAGAAGCAGCGATAAGCTCCATCGCGTGAAAAACCTTCTTCAGCTTTTCCGTTGAAGCTATGCGCTGTTTAATCTCTCTTAGACCTGCCATTGATCAGGCCTTCTTACCGCGAACGATCTGCTCTTGCGTGCGCTCCGCTTCTGCCTCGCCGTCTGCGGCTTCGGGTGCCAGACCCTCCGCGGAAACGAACGAGCTGTGGTAGGCCTCAACGCCTTCCTTCAACGCTGCCAGAGTGTCATCCTCCAGCAGGCCCGTCTCCTTGATGGTCTTCAAAACACCAGTACGCGAACGCAGGTAATCAAGGAGGCCTCTCTCGAAACGAGCAACGTCAGCAACCGGAATATCATCCAAGTAGCCGTTGGTGCCCATCCAGATCGAAGCAACCTGATCCTCAATCGGATACGGGTTAGCCTGCGACTGCTTCAGCAACTCCATGAGGCGTTCACCGCGGGTCAGCTGCGCCCTGGTGGTCGCATCAAGGTCCGACGCGAACATCGCGAAGGCGGCCATCGAGCGGTACTGCGCAAGCGTGATCTTCAGCGTGCCCGAAACCTTCTTCATGGCCTTAATCTGCGCGTCGCCACCAACACGCGACACGGAAATACCAACATCCACTGCCGGACGCTGGTTGGCGTTAAAGAGGTCCGACTGCAGGAAGATCTGGCCGTCCGTAATCGAAATAACGTTCGTTGGGATGTAAGCGGAAACGTCGTTCGCCTTCGTCTCGATGATCGGCAGACCCGTCATGGAGCCACCACCGAGTTCATCGGAAAGCTTCGCGCAACGTTCAAGGAGGCGCGAGTGCAAGTAGAAGACGTCACCGGGGTAAGCTTCACGGCCCGGCGGACGACGGAGAAGGAGCGATACCGCGCGGTATGCTTCCGCCTGCTTCGAAAGATCGTCAAAAACAATGAGGACGTGCTTGCCGTCGTACATCCAGTGCTGGCCAATAGCCGAGCCCGTGTACGGAGCCAAGTACTTAAAGCCTGCCGGGTCCGATGCTGGGGAAGCCACGATCGTCGTGTACTCCATCGCGCCGGCCTCTTCGAGGGCACCTCGAACAGCTGCGATCGTTGAGCCCTTCTGGCCAATAGCCACGTAAATGCAACGAACCTGCTTCTTCGGGTCACCCGACTCCCAGTTGGCGCGCTGATTCATGATCGCGTCAAGAGCAATCTGCGTCTTACCCGTCTGACGGTCACCAATGATCAACTGACGCTGACCACGGCCAATAGGAATCATCGAGTCAATAGCCTTAAGGCCAGTTTCAAGCGGTTCGTGCACCGACTTACGCATCATCACGCCGGGAGCCTGCAACTCCAGCGCGCGCATGCCCTCAAGATCCGTGATCTCACCAAGACCATCAATCGGGTTACCCAGCGGATCAACCACGCGACCGAGGTAGCCATCACCTACCGGAACTGAGAGGACCTCGCCGGTGCGACGAACCTGCTGGCCCTCCTCAATGTTCGTGTAATCGCCGAGGATGATGACGCCGATTTCGCGAATATCGAGGTTCGATGCAAGTCCGAGAGTTCCATCTTCAAAGCGGAGGAGCTCATTGGCCATAACGCCAGGTAGGCCTTCGACGTGTGCAATACCGTCAGCAGCTAGGGTGACGTGGCCGATTTCCTCCACAGCGGATTCCGACGGCTCGTAGGATTCTACGAAGCTGTCCAGAGCCGCCCGGATTTGTTCGGGCCGGATAGAAAGTTCAGCCATTGAGCTTTTCCTTACCGTTTAGAAATGTTGAAAACATGGGGTTCAGCGCACCAACTCTCGTTTAGCTTTAGCCAAGTTGGATTTCACTGTTGCATTGATGCCGTCACCATCTACCTCGATGTGAAGACCGCCAAGGAGCGACGGATCCACTTCGGTATTAACTGCAACGGCGCTTTGATACCTAGCTTCGAGAATCTTTTGGAGACGCTCGACCTGGGTTTGAGATAGCGGGGATGCCGATGTGACCGTGGCGAACAAGCGACCGCGACGAGAAGCCGCCTGGTGCGTGATTTCGCGGATCAATGACAGCAACCTGCCATGAATTGAGAGGCGAACCTGACGTCGCAACAGGCGCGACGAGAACGGAGTGAGCGCATCTGCGAAGAAACGTGCCGCAAAATGAGCACGGTCATGAGCAGAACCGACACCCAGATCAGACAGATTAATGCGAAGCTCGCGATTATCCGCAAGGAAGTTATGCACCGCGAAAAGCTCTTCTTCAACCTGCTTCAGCTGACCGGCCTGCGCAGCAGCACTAAACACCGCTTCATTGCCGAGCTGTTCAGCCGCAACCTCAAGGTCACGGGAGCTCGACCAGCGCTTGCTGGCCAGAGTCTGCATGATCTCGATAGTTTGGGGCTCAACTCCGTTGGCCAGAAGATCATGCGCAAGCTGGCGCTTGTCCGCCTCGGTTCTGCCCGGATCGGTAAGCGCGTGAGCCACGCGCCCTGATTCACGCAACAGGTCCGAAATTCCGTAAAGATTTTCGGCAACCGCCATTGCATCAGCGTCCGAGCGCAAGGCATCAGTTAGCACCTTGAGTCCAGCCTGGTAGCTGTTCTCACTCGCTGCACGCATTTAAGACTCCTGTACTGTAGTTTCAGATTCGAGATCGTCGAGGAACCTATCAACAATACGAGCCGTAAGCTCGCTGTCCTTCAGGTGTTCACCAACAATCTTCTCTGCAAGTTCGGTGGCAAGAATCCCAATCTCAGACTTGAGTGAGATTTCAGCCGCCTGGCGCTCCGCCTGAATCTGACGCTGTGCGTTCGACAAGATGCGCTCAGCCTCAGCTTCGGCCTCCTTGCGCGCTGCCGCCACAATCGACTTAGCGTCTTCACTAGCGTCGGAACGGATGCGACCTGCATCAGCATTCGCAACCTGGATCAGCTCTTCAGCCTCACGCTTCGCCAGCGCCTCGGCTTCCTTCGCCCGATCAGCTGCGTTCAGCCCTTCTTCAATCTTTTGTGCACGCTCATCTAGGATCGCGTTGAACTTAGGAAGTGCGTACTTGTAAAGAACAAGTCCGATGATGATCAACACAATCAGCTGCCATACGATGTCGTATAGCGGCGGCAACAAAATGTTGGGCTCTTCTGCCGCCTGAGCTGTTGCGGGTAGGATCGTCATGCTAGAAGATCAATCCCGGAACAAGGCCGATGAGGCCCAGCGCCTCAATAAGAGCTAGACCAATGTACATGTTCGTCGAGAGCTTGGATGCGACCTCCGGCTGGCGGGCGGTAGCTTCCTGCGTCTTGCCAATCATGTAGCCCAGGCCAATACCCGGACCAAGCGTTGCGATGCCGTAGCCTACTGCTGCGATCGAACCAGTCATGTTTGCTTTCCTTCTCTATGTTGCCAAGGCGCTTTTGCGCCAAGGAGTCTGTTTTTGGCTTACTGCCTAGTGGGTCTCAATAGAAGTCTTGATGTAAACGGCCGTCAGGATCGAGAAAATGAATGCCTGCAAACCGGCCACGAAAATCTCAAACGCGGTAATACCAATCGCGCCTGCGAACGTTAGAACCGCAACGCCCTTCAGCGCGCCCGCGGCCTCGAAGAACAAGAAGTGAGTTCCAAAAAATGTCAGAGCGAGCATCAGGTGCCCCGCCAGCATGTTTGCCAACAAACGGATGGTCAGCGTTGCCGGACGAATAATGAACGTTGACAGGAACTCAATGGGCGTTAACAAAATGTACAGAGGCCAGGGCACGCCCGGGGGAAATAGCTGATTCTTAAAGAACTGCCCAGCGCCCAGGTGCTTAATCCCCGCGCCCACGAACACCACATACGAAATCAGTGCGAAACCAAGCGGCACAGCCACCACGGACGAAGCCGCGATGTTCAAGCCCGGAATAACACCCGTAATGTTCATGAACAGCACGCCAAGGAAGATCACCGTGAGGATCGGCGCGTACTTACGTCCGTTCTTCTCTCCGAGAGTCTCAATCGCAACCTTGTCGCGAATGAACACAATCAAACCTTCGAGAATCGACTGTCCCTTAGTGGGGATCAGCTTCGCCCTCGATGCCCCAATCGAAAATACGAGCACCAGAAGCACCGTAGCGATAAGACGAACGAGAACCAAACGGTTCATTTCGAAGATCGTGCCCTCAAAGGCAAACGCTGGAGGGAAGAAGTCCCCAATTCCCGGCATTGCTGAAACTGGTCCTTGACTAGCCATTGTCAAAGCGGACAACACTGTTGCGGAGAACAGGATGCACCCCCTGGTAGAAGTGTTACGGCCCTACACCGTACATGAGGAATATACCCCATACTGTATACGGTCTGAGCTCGCCTAATGCAAAAACCTAGATAATGCTATCAGGATCACTTTCGCCCGAACGCACATTTTACTATTCTTTTTCATCCTTAGGCAGATCTATGGTTGGCACTTTAGAGCTTGCCAACGTCCACGTCTGCACGGCTGCCTGCGCAATCACCGAAAGGATGAGGGCGAGGCCCAGCGCCGTATGGTTGAGCCCCGTAAGATTCTTCACAATCAACACGGTTGCAATGACTACCACGACCTTGAATAGGTAGTCGCCCACCATCAGAGCAGCCTGCGAATCCAGATTCTTCATCGCCAGTGACATGGTGAACCAAGTAACCAGGGCGAGCAAAATACCGACTACTCCCCCAATAAGACCAGAAACACCCGCCAAGGCGCCTCCGGAGAAATAAGCGACAGCGCCCGCCAGGACCGCGACAACCACGGAAACTTTCAAAACGTTCTTCACAGTTTTTGAAACCGCGGCGCGAAGCGCATCGGTGGGTACTAGCGGTGTAGACATTCGCGTCACTTCCTTTGCATCTTCTGCCGCAAGCCCGGCAAGAATCGAACCGTAAACACAATACTAATGATCACCGCAGGAATCGCCACGGCGGCTACCTGCTTGGGGCTGAACACGATAAGCGCGACCGCAGAGAACGTAATCACAGCGGTCCACAGATACATGATCATCACGACCCCCACCTGACTGTGACCCAGGTTGAGCAGGCGGTGATGAAGGTGCATTCGATCAGCTTGGAACGGTGATTTACCGGCCCGTAAACGCCGGAAAACAGCCAGAGTCATGTCTACCAGCGGAATGACTATCACCAGCAGGGGCAAAACTATAGGGAGCAAACCGGTAATGACCTGCTCTGTGCCCAGCACACTCGGATCAATCTGGCCGGTAACGATAATGCCCGCGGCTGCAACGATCGTACCCAACGTAAGAGCGCCGGAATCTCCCATAAAGATTGAGGCCGGGTGAAAGTTGTGCGGCAAGAATCCAACGCAAATGCCAACCAGTACCGCAACGATCAGAGACGATGTCGTAGCGTAGGTCAGCGCCCCGGTAACGCGGGTAAGCATGTAGGAATACACGAAGAAAGAAAACGCGCCTATCCCTACAACACCTGCAGCGAGGCCATCCAACCCGTCTACGAAATTCACCGCATTCATGATGGCCACGAACATGAAGATAGTTACGAACAGTGACAGATTAGAAGAACCGATAGTAATACCGAATATCGGAAACGAAATCAGCTGCACGCCGAAGTAGGCCATGAACACAGCAACCAAAATCTGGCCTGCCAACTTGGCCAGCCAGTCTAGCTCCCAAATATCATCCACGAGGCCCAGCAATGCGATTGCGAGCACGCCAATCATCACTGCCCAGGGTGTGCCCGTTTGAAACACGGGATCGAAATAGTCGAGCCGAGACGCGAACAGCATGGCAACGATAAACCCTATTGCCATTCCTACACCGCCAAGACGAGGTGTTGGCACGGTGTGCACGTCCCTTTCTCGAACTGGCGTAAGCACGCGCCACTCCAGCGATAGGCGTCGCATTATCGCGGTCATCACAAACGTGATTCCCGCCGCTAGCACCATCACTAGAATGTAGAGCTTCACTTGTTAATAAGCACTTTCTGACCGCAGGCCGCCTCGATGTCTGCAACCGAAATCATGCCGGCTCGAAGCAGAACCGGAACGTCAGCCGTAACGTCGATAATTGTCGAGGGTACAGGGCCTGGAGTTGGCCCCGAATCGATGTAGCAGTCAACGCCCTCGCCAAAATATTCTATTGCCTCTTCAACACTTGTTGCCGCAGGTTGTCCGGTCAGGTTCGCAGAAGTCACCGCTAGAGGACCAACCGCGCGCAAAACTCCCAGCGTTGCCTCGTGGTTAGGCATTCGGATCGCAACCGTATCTTTAATATCGCCCAGATCAAAGCGGATCCCCTCCGCTGCTTTCACGATCAGCGTGAGGGCGCCCGGCCAGAACGCACCTATCAGGCGATGCGCGACCTCATTCAGCTGCGAACTCACTCTGGCGGCATCCTCCGGATCCGCGATGAGCACCGGCGGGGGCATCTGCCGCCCCCTCCCCTTCGCAGCTAACACTGCATTTACCGCTCTAGTTGAATACGGGTCTGCCCCAATGCCATACACCGTGTCGGTAGGCAAAACCAACAAGCCACCGGCCTCAACAATCTTCTTCACGGCCTGCGCATCAGACGGCGAAATTCCCTCGCGCGCATCCACTTTCATGCTTTCCATTATCTACATTCACCTAACGGTTTTTGAGCTACAACAAACCGGGGGCGCTCATTCAAATCCGCGATCGTGGAGACGTTCGCAAACCCGGCGTCTCTCGCAATCTCGCGAATGGCCTCCCCCTGCGTGTCATCATGTTCCATGCCGAATCGTCCGCCCGGTTTCAAATACCGGTAGATCAGAGGAACTAGACCGCGCACAAAGTCCAGGCCATCATCGCCCCCACCCCACAGGGCCTGCGGAGGATCAAAATCGAGCTCCGCAGCCAGCGCTCTGGGCGGCACATAGGGAGGATTCGATACAACCAGATCAAACTTGGTCTCCCACTGCGGGTTGAATACCAGCGCGTCGCCTTGGACCAGCTGCACTTTTAGCCCTAGGGACGCGGTATTCACGCGAGCAGCTGCACAGGCCTCCTGCGACTTTTCCACTGCAACCACATCCGCGCCGCGGCTATTTGCCGCAACTGCCAACGCAAGCGCTCCCGAACCCGTGCATAGGTCCAATACCGCGGCCGGCTGGCTCCCAATAGCGTCAATTGCCCACTTCGCCAGGACCTCTGTTTCGGGCCGCACACAAAACACGCCGGGACCAGCCCCAAGTTCGAGGCCATAAAACCACATTTTCCCGAGCACGTGCTGTAGCGGCTCGCGAGACGCCCGACGCGCAATCATCGCCTCTATTGCCCGCACATCATCCGGCTCGATCTCGCGCGGCCACATATACATCGGCTCGCTGAGTGTGGTCTCAAAAATCGCACGCGCATCAGCCTCGGCGCTATCAACACCGGCGCGGGCAAGGGTTTGCACCTGCTCGCGAAATAGGCTCAGTGGGTTCACTACTACTCTTTTGACTGACCAGCCGCGTCCATGCGTTCCTGCTCGTCCATGACGATAGCAGAATCAATCACCGGACCCAGGTCACCATCGAGCACGTTCGACAAGTTATACGCCTTGTACCCCGTGCGGTGGTCAGCAATGCGGTTTTCAGGGAAGTTGTAAGTGCGAATACGCTCCGAACGGTCCATCGAACGTACCTGCGACTGGCGCACCGCAGCTTCCTCCGCCTCGCGCTCCTCACGCTGCTTTTGAATCAAACGCGCCTTCAACACGCGCATAGCAGCCTCACGGTTTTGAATCTGCGACTTCTCGTTCTGCATCGACACCACAATGCCCGACGGAATATGCGTAATACGCACCGCCGAGTCCGTTGTGTTCACCGACTGCCCACCCGGACCTGACGAACGATACACGTCGATGCGCAGATCATTTTGATCAATCTCGATCTCTTCATCGTCGTCCTCGACTTCAGGAACCACGATCACGCCCGCAGCGGAAGTGTGCACACGTCCCTGCGACTCCGTAACCGGCACTCGCTGCACGCGGTGCACGCCGCCTTCGAACTTCAAGTTCGCCCATACGCCGTCCTCCGGCGCCACGTTACCTTTCGAAGCAATAGACAGCGAGATTTCCTTCAAACCACCCAGGCCCGTAGGCGTTGAAGACAACTCCTTGACCTTCCAGCCCTTCGTCTCCGCGTAACGCGTATACATGCGGGCAAGATCAGCCGCAAACAGCGCCGACTCCTCGCCGCCCTCACCGGCCTTCACTTCCAAAATCACATCATCAGCATCAGAGGGATCACGCGGGACCAACGTGCGCACCAGCTTGTCGTGAGCTTTCTCCAGAGCCTGCTCCATACCGGGCAACTCCGCCGCGAACTCATCATCGAGCTCCGCCATCTCCTGCGCCGCCTCAAAATCTCCCAGCGCCTGCGTGAACCGATCAGCAACCGCCTTCACTGCGCCCAGCTCTGAAAAGCGCTTCGCAAGCTTGCGCGAACGCGCCCTATCGCCCAGCACCTGCGGATCAGCAAGTTGAAGCTCAACCTCCCGATACTCCTGAAGCAAAGGCTCAACCGCCTGCAATTCGTGGCTGTAATCTTGACCCACTTGGTCCTCGCTTTTCATCAAACTGGCCGGCTTAGCGGCTCCCTACGTCCAAAATACAGCAGCGGCGCCACGCCCCAAACCTGGGCGCGGCGCCGCCGAAAAATAACTAGCGCTTACGCTTACCGTAGCGAGCCTCGAAGCGAGCCACGCGACCACCGGTATCAAGAATCTTCTGCTTGCCGGTGTAGAACGGGTGGCAGTTCGAGCAAACATCAACGCGAAGCTGATCTTCGCCCAAAGTCGATGCCGTATCAAACTCATTGCCGCAGGTGCACGTCACGTGCACTGCCTTGTAATCGGGGTGTACACCCTGCTTCATGGTTTTCTCCTTAAGGAATTCGAGGATGCCGGGTCCAGACGCTTAATTCGCTGGTGAACCGGAACCGCCGTTTAGTCTGCCAGGTTTGGCCACTAATTTCCAGGTGGCCGGCCGTACAATAGGTCACTATCTACGGCCGGTCCCCGCTAGTCTTTTGGCGTCGTCTTTGCGATCGCCATGAGGAACTCCGCGTTGTTTTGCGTGTCCTTCAACTTATCAAGCATAAGCTCAAGCGCCTGCTGCTGATCGAGCTGGCCAAGCACCCGACGCAGACGCCACATGATCGCAAGCTCTTCCTTCTTAAACAGCATCTCTTCACGCCTCGTACCCGAAGCATTGACATCAACCGCCGGGTAAATGCGACGCTCAGACAGCTGGCGCGACAAGCGCAACTCCATGTTGCCCGTGCCCTTGAACTCTTCGAAGATAACCTCATCCATCTTCGAACCAGTCTCCACAAGAGCCGAAGCGATAATCGTGAGCGAACCGCCCTCTTCGACATTACGCGCAGCACCAAAGAACTTCTTGGGCGGGTACAGTGCCGAAGCATCCACACCACCGGACAGGATTCGACCAGAAGCCGGCGCTGCCAGGTTGTATGCGCGGCCGAGGCGCGTGATCGAATCGAGTAGAACAACCACGTCGTGACCCAGTTCAACCAGGCGCTTAGCGCGCTCAATTGCGAGCTCTGCAACGATCGTGTGGTCCGAGGCAGGACGGTCAAACGTCGAGGCAATGACCTCGCCCTTAACCGTGCGACGCATATCGGTGACCTCTTCAGGGCGCTCGTCCACGAGAACAACCATCAGGTGCACATCCGGATTGTTCTGCGAAATCGCGTTAGCCATCTGCTGCATGATGATCGTCTTACCTGCCTTAGGCGGCGAAACGATCAAGCCACGCTGTCCCTTACCAATTGGGGCCACGAGATCAATGATGCGCGGTGTGATTGCCTTCGGCGTGGTCTCAAGACGCAGGTGCTCATCCGGGTAAAGCGGGGTTAGCTTCGAAAATTCGGGGCGTTCGCCAGCCTGCTCGACCGAAATGCCATTGATCGAATCAACCGCAACAAGGGCGTTGTACTTCTGACGCTGCCGCTCGTTCTGACGCGGCTCACGGATAGAACCAACAATCGCATCACCCGGACGCAGGTTCCAACGACGCACGTTGCCAAGGGTTACGTAAACGTCATTCGGGCCAGGTAAGTAACCGGAAGTACGAACAAACGCGTGGTTATTCTGTACGTCCAAAATGCCTGCAACCGGAATCAATACGTCATCTTCTTGCAACTGCGGCTCTTCATCATCGCGACGACGCTTCGTGCGATCCCGACCACGACGCCTACGACCACGGTCATCGCGGTCTCTGCCATCGCGGTTGTTATCGCGGTTGTTGCGCTTGTTTCGCCTGCGGTTTGAGCCGTGGTCGCCATCCGCTCCATCATCGGAATGTGAATCTTCTGCCGAAGGTAGCTTGATCTCATCAAGCAGGTTCGTAGTGCCAGCTCCGTCGTGCGAATCTTGAGGCTGCCCCAGCTCCGCCTTCACATCCAACTGGATGGCTGCCGGGGTTCCCCCATTGCTCTCCGCACGGCGGCGCCTACGACGAGGCTCAGCGGAGTCCTCTTTGCCGGTTGACTCACTCTTGGAAGCAGAAGTCGAATCCTCACGCCTATCCTCTGTGCGCTTCTGCCCAGATTTAGACTGCGGCTTTTCTTCCGACTGCGGTTTCGATCCCTGCGCGCCTCGAATCGCTGCTAGAAGCTCGGCTTTACGCATCTTCGCCGTGTCCTGAAGTCCCATTTCATTGGCAACTTCACGCAGTTCAGCAAGACGCATCTGCGACAGCGGGCGCTTTTTAGTAGTTGGGTTTTCGCTCAACGAATTTCCTTACTTTTACCGGCCATAAGCCATGAAAGACTGCTATTAAAGCAGGAGCGTTTCCATCATTGATACAGGAAGAAAGAGACACAAAAGATGAGAATGCATTCTTCCCGGCGATAAACGCAAGATGGAAGATTTAGATAGCTAACAGTAGTTAGCAGTGGCTCAACGAGCCGCTCCTAATGCTATCAGCAAAACACTCGTTTTGAAAATATACACAAACTGCGAGGACCTACAGGCCCGCAATTGGGCTCTCCCCGCCCTCACGAGAAGCCGCCATAGACGTGCCAGCCGCCGTAATACCAGGATTCTTCACCGTCCAGCCGGCAGCCTTCGCCTCGTCCACAAGTTGCGGATCAAGCGTTCCAAACACAAGCACCGACGGGCCCGCGCCGGAAACCACAGCGGGTAGGCCCTCGCCTCGTAAATACTGCACCAGATCGTAAGTTGATGGCATCGCCTTAGCGCGCTGTGCCTGGTGAAGGCGATCCTCAGTCGCATCCATCAGATGTTCGAGCGGCGCCTGACCCGAAAGAATCAAAGCAAGAAGCGACGCCCTAGAGAGATTAAACGTGGCATCTTCGAGCGGAACTTGCTTTGGGAGCGCTGCCCGGGCCTGTTTGGTTGAAACCTCGAACTTTGGTGTTAAAACCCAAGCATCAAGGTCTTCGCGCGGCGGCCTCACGACCGTTTTCGCTTCCTTCCCCATCCAAGAGAACGTTACTCCGCCAAAAATAGCTGGGGCAGCATTATCCGGGTGGCCCTCAATCTGCGTGGCCAACTGGAATACCTCGTCCAAAGACATCGATTCTTCGCCCACCAGGCCGCGCGCCAACATTAAACCAGCCACTGCGGCAGCCGCTGACGAACCCATACCCGCGCCATGCGGAATCCGATTACGCGCCACCATCCGCAACCCGACCTGCGGCATATCCAAGTATTCGAGCCCCTTGCGCACCGAACGGACAATCAGGTTGTCTTCACCCTCGGGAACCTTCCCCGCGCCGTGACCCATCACCTGCACGAATGTCTCGCCCACAACCGCGCGCAACTCGACCTCGTCAAAAATACCAAGCGCCAACCCCGCGTGGTCAAAACCTGGCCCCAAGTTTGCCGACGTTGCCGGCACCTTCACCCGAACAAAATCATTTGTGAGGCGCATTATGCCTCACCCTCAATTCGGAACACCGATGCGACCTCAACCACTACGGGCAAATCGCGTAGCTCAGCGAGGACTCCATCCATGCTCTTTCCCGACGTAGCGCTGGTAGACAGGGTTACCCGCGTGGCCTCCCCCGGCTTAGTCATCTCTTGCGAGACAGTGATCAGCGAAATGCCGCTTTGCCCAAACACGCCCGCAACTTCGGCAAGCACGCCCGGCCTATCTGCAACCAGCAAAGAAACCTGGAAGCGAGAAGACGCCATATCCGGACTCAAAATCGGTAGCTTCGCGTACCGCGATTCGCGCGGCGCATGGCCCCCCAAAACGCGGTGTGAAGCGCCCGCCACCAGGTCAGACAGTACCGCCGAGGCCGTGGGCGCGCCTCCCGCACCCTGACCATAGAACATAAGGCGGCCAGCAGACTCGTTGTCCAATAAGATCGCGTTAAATGCACCAGAAACCGTGGCCAGAGGGTGTGAAACCGGGATCAAAGCGGGATAGACCGCCGCAGTAATGCCTTCTTCACCAGTCGCGCTAGAACGCTCCGCCACCGCGATCAGTTTAATTACCATGTCCGACTTCGCAGCCTGCGCGATGTCCTGAGCAGTAATGCTACTAATCCCCTGTGCCTTAACATCTGCCATCGAAACGCGCGTGTGGAATGCGAGCGAAGCCATAATTGAGCACTTCGCAGCCGCATCAATCCCCTCAACGTCGGCCGTGGGGTCAGCCTCGGCAAAACCAAGCTCCTGCGCCCTTGCCAGCGCATCCTCGTACGTTGCCCCCGTTGTGGTCATCTGATCAAGGATGAAGTTAGTAGTGCCATTCACGATTCCAACCAGGCGATTCACCCGGTCACCCGCGATCGACTCACGCAATCCGTACACAATCGGAATCGCACCGGCCACGGCGGCCTCGTAATAAAGATCAGTGTCGTTTTGTTCCGCAAGCTCATAGAGCTCCGCGCCGTGCTGGGCCAGCAGAGCTTTATTGCCAGTAATCACCGTTGAACCATTACCGAGGGCACGCTTCACGTACGTGAACGCAGGCTCAATACCGCCGATCAGCTCGATCACAATGTCGGCCCCGTCGATCGCCTCATTAGCATCCGTAGTGAGCAGAGCAGGATCAACCTCAAAATCACGCTTCGCGTTCACATCGCGCACCAGCACCGACTGAACCTGCAAGCGCGCTCCAGCCCGTGCGGCCAAATCCGCCTGGTGCTCTTCAATCAGACGAATAACCTGCGAACCAACCGTACCCGCACCTAGAACGGCAATCTTTTGAACACTACTCACTTTTCCTCCACAAGTTCAGCGGTGTTTAGCGCGGCGTCACGCGCAAACAAATCCTCGAGCTTTTCTGGATAAATCAACCAATGCGGCTCTCCCATGCCCACGCCGAGCGTGCCCGGACGAGTCAGCATGTTGTAGTTCGACGACATCGAATGCCCGTACGCGCCCGTTGCGGGCACAGCAAGCACATCACCCTCGTGAATATCACCAGGCAATGCCACATCAGAAACCACTATGTCACCGGACTCGCAGTGCTTACCCACCACGCGAGCCAAACACAGCGGCGCATCCGAAACTCTGTTAGCCAGCAGCGCCGTGTACTTCGCTTCATAAAGAGCGGGACGGATGTTATCCGACATACCCCCATCGACAGAGACGTATAGGCGTGAGCCTCCCTCAATCGGCACATCTTTAACCGTGCCCACCCGGTACAGCGTCACCACAGCCGGGCCAATCACCGACCGCCCCGGCTCCACCGACACATGCGGCACTTTAAGATCAAACTTCTCGCACGCCTCGCGCACAGCGCCCGCGAGCGTGCGAGCAATATCCTTTGGCGCGAGGGGCTGAGGGTCCGCACCCGTGTACGTGATCGCGTAGCCGCCACCCAAATCAAGTTCGTGGCAAACCACGCCCTCATCAGCCAACTGCTTTGCCAACGACAACAGGCGCGAGGCGGACTCGGCAAACGCCTCGAGGTCACGAATCTGGGAGCCAATATGGGCATGCAATCCCATGAACTCAAGCGAATCATGTGCCGCAATTTTGCGGGCAGCCTCCAGAGCCATACCCGACGCCAACGACAAACCAAACTTTTGGTCTTCATGCGCGGTTGCGATGAACTCATGACCGCCAGCATGCACGCCTGTAGTCACCCGTATCATCACGCGGGCGCGGCGGCCCAACTCACTGGCAATGCGAGCAACCCGTTCCACCTCGCCTATTGAATCAACCACAATTCGCGCAATGCCACGGGTTCCAGCGCTGACCGCCAAACGTAGTTCTTCATCCGACTTGTTGTTACCGTGCAACCCCACCAGATCGGGATCCGCGCCCGCACGAAGCGCGAGTGTGAGTTCACCCAAGCTCGCCGTATCCACGCCCATGCCGGCGCTGGTCACCAGTTCAATCACGCGCCCGCTCATCAGCGCCTTAGCCGCGTAGTACGCCGAGCCTCCGCCCATGCCATAGCCGTCCCAGAACTCCTCGGCCATAACCGTTGCCCACACGTTCGCGCGGCCATACAGGTCGGCTTCGTCCAGCACGTACAGCGGCGAACCGTACGACTGCACCAGTTGCGTAGCGCTGACTTTACCGAGCGAAAGCTCAGTTCCATCATGCCTTGCACTCCACGGCCACAGATCGGGCCGCTCGCTTGGCCGCGGCGCCAAAAGATTATTGAGGTCGTGGCTCATCCCGATAGTCCCTACATGCGCTCTGGGGCGGACACCCCGAGTAGGTCCAAACCGTTACGCAGAACCTGCGCCACCGCGTCGTTCAACCAGCGGCGAGCCACGTGACCAGCATCAACCTCTTCGTCCGCACGCGGCGTCACGCGGCACTGCGCATACCAAGTGTGGTAAGCGCCAGCAAGGGTTTCGAGGTAACGCGCCACGCGATGCGGCTCCAAAAACTCCGCTGCCTGAGCAACCACCGTTGGGTACTGCGCGAGCACGCCCAAAAGTTGCCCGTCGGCCGGGTGCGATAGCGCCGCCGGATCAAAGTCGCCGCTACGCGTAACGCCGTGTTCCTCCGCGTTGCGCGCCACGTTAACTGTACGGGCATGTGCGTACTGCACGTAGTAAACTGGGTTGTCATTCGTATTCTGCGACAGCAGGTCAAGATCGATGTCGAGGTTTTGATCCATTGACGCGCGAGTAAGCGAATAACGAGCCGCATCCACACCGACCGCATCCAGCAGATCATCCAGCGTCACGATCGTGCCCGCACGTTTGGACATGCGCACCGGTTTGCCGGAGCGGACCAGGTTAACCATCTGACCGATCAGAATCTCCAGGTTCTCATGCGGCACATCGCCAAACGCCGCGCACATCGCCATCATGCGGCCGATGTAACCGTGGTGATCCGCACCCAGCAGATACACGGCCTTATCAGCACCGCGCGCCCTCTTATCCAAGTAGTACGCCAGATCGCCCGCAAAATAAGCGGCGTCGCCATCCGACTTCACCAGCACACGGTCCTTATCATCACCAAAGTCGGTGGTGCGAAGCCACAGTGCGCCATCCTTTTCGAAAATGTGGCCACGCTCGCGCAAAATCCGAATCGCCTCATCCACTGCGCCGGACTCATGCAAAGAATCCTCGTGGAAGAACACGTCAAACTCAGACCTGAACTCCTTTAGCTTCACCTTAATCTCGGTGAACATGAGCTCCACGCCGCGGGCGCGAAACGCCTCCACGGCCTCGCTTTCGCTCAAGTCCAGCGGATTTGGCTCACCAGCCGCAAGCGAGTCAGCGATCACCTGCTTCGCGATGTCCTCAATATACTGACCGCCGTAACCATCCTCGGGCGCCGGCTGCCCCTTTGCACGCGCATACAGCGAACGGGCAAAACGATCAATCTGCGCACCGTGATCATTGAAGTAGTACTCGCGAGTAACGTCCGCGCCAGCTGCCTTCAACAGGCGGGCCATCGAATCGCCAACCGCCGCCCAACGCGCGCCACCAAGATGAATGGGGCCGGTTGGATTAGCCGACACATATTCCAGATTCACATGCTTGCTAGCCTGCGACTCGTTACGGCCGTAATCCTCGCCCGCCTCCAAAATAGTGCGCGCAAGCTCGCCGGCCGACGCCGCATCCAAACGGACGTTAATAAAGCCCGGGCCCGCCACCTCAGCCTGCGCAATACCGGCCTCGGAAGCCAAACGATCCGCAATAATCTGCGCGAACTCGCGCGGATTCATCCCTGCCTTCTTCGCCAGACGCATCGCGATATTCGTCGCCCAATCACCGTGCTCGCGGTTACGCGGACGCTCCACAGTTACATCCTGCGGGATGTCCTCGGCGTCCAAACTAATCGCACCGTCGCTCACAGAGCCGGTCAGAACCTCATGGATAAGCTTTTCTAAATCTTTAGGAGTCACGCCCCCAATCTTAAAGGCAAACCCCCGCCCCGCGTAACCAGAGCCCACCGAGCGAACAAAGCCACCCGAAATCGAGGCATGCAAAAAGGGCAGGCCCGCAACCGGACCTGCCCTCAAGCGCATATAAATCAGTGCTTATTCTCGTACTCGCTCATCAAACCAATCCGGTAAGCGTGACGAGAATCGCCCGAAAACTCCGTTGCAAGAAACACATTCACAAAGTGAGCGGCCTCTTCCATGGTGTGCTGACGGGCACCAATTGCAATAACATTCGCATCATTATGCTCGCGAGCCAACACCGCGGTGGCCTCGTTCCACACCAGTGCGGCGCGAACACCCTTCACGAGGTTCGCGGCCATCTGTTCACCGTTGCCACTACCACCGATCACGATGCCAAGTGAACCCGGTTCAGCCGCCACGGCCTCGCCGCACGGAATACACATCGTTGGGTATGCATCGAGGGCATCGTACTCCGTTGCGCCATGGTCAACGACGTCGTGGCCCCCTTCCTTCAACATCTCAATCAGGTAGTTCCGAAGCTCAAATCCAGCATGATCAGCTGCAATATGCACGCGCATTGCGACCTCCAAAGAAAGATTGTTTACCTAATTATTACACGAAGCCGCGGAACATAGTTGGAAAGCAAAAGATGGCCCATCAAAAGGGCCTTTACCCGCTTACACCACAAAACGAAAAGCGCCCCGAACAGGACTCGAACCTGCGACCTTCTGCTCCGGAGGCAGACGCTCTATCCGCTGAGCTATCGGGGCCTGGCTATCTGAAAAGCCGTTGTAATCGTACCAGTCAGGCTAAGAAACCGTTAAATGAGACCGGCGATCACATAGATTTGCGGGCGCGAATAATCTCACGGACCAAAACTGGATCGTCCGAGATGATCGCATCAACACCAGCATCTAGCGCTTGAACAATCTCTTCTGGCTCATTAAGCGTCCACACCTGCACCGCAATGCCAAGGGAATGCACAAAACTAACAAAACGCTTAGACACCAGCCGGATGGGACCGATCCTTAACGGAATTTGTGCAGCCACCACTCCCCGGCGCGGCCAATCCAGCCGCGCAACCAGACGTCGCGTGTTCGTCTGCGCGGCAAGAAACAGGCGCGCAACCTCAACTTGTCCCAAAGAAGTGCTAATCCCCGGCGCGACCTCGCGAATACGTTGCAGGCGGCCCGAATCAAATGAGGCTAAGCACACTCTATCCATCGCTCCGTGAGCGCGGATGACCTCAATCATGGGGCGCCAAACATCCTCTTCTTTCGCATCAATATTTAGCTTCAAATGAGGGAAAGTCTGCAAAACGTCAGCAAGCAGAACTGGGCCACGCGCGGAGCCATTGATCGTCACATCCTGTAACTGTTCTAAGGTGTGAGATGAAACGAGACCAAAACCGTCCGAAACCCGATCCAGAATCGGATCATGCAGTAGCACCACGTGGCCATCAGCCGTCAAATGAGCGTCCGTTTCCACGAAGTGAAAACCGAGCCTGTCACAATTTTCGAATGCTTCCCACGAGTTTTCCGGAGCCAAATTAGCGCCGCCGCGGTGAGCTACAACCAGCGGGGCTCCTCTACGAGGAACGTCATACATAAACTAGTCACAACCTTGGCCCGGCTGGCGAGCATTATTTTGCTGTAACCACACCATCGGATCCACCAGCTGATCGTCCTTATCATGCACCTCGAAGTGCAGATGTGGGCCAGTAGAAGTGCCCGTGTTACCCACCGAAGCAATCCGCTGCCCCGCATGTACCTGATCCCCAGCCTTCACCAGGACATCCTCGGCGTACATGTGCGCGTAACCGGTGTAAAACACCTCTCCATCAGACTTAGTGTGCTTAATCAAAATCCAGTACCCGTAGCCCTCCATGGGCTCCGACGCCTGCACCACGCCATCCGATGCCGCAAAAATAGGGGTACCGTTCGGGGCGGCCATATCCAGCCCCTCGTGCAACTTGGAATAACCCAGAACCGGGTGGAACCTATAACCGAACGGGGACGCAATATTGAACGTACCCTCAAGTAGCGGCCAGACAATAGGCGCAGATTCTGACACCGAACGGTTACCGTTAGCGGGCATCACCTGTAGGCACTGCGAAATCTCAAGGGGTGTGCGAAGCTTTGCCCTGGAGGCCGCACCTGCAACCTCACGCAATCCCTCTGCCTCTGCAACAACGACATCAGCGCTTTTAGCCCACGAGGATTGTGCGGCCGGTGAAGCTACCACCTTTGAAGGCAACGCAATTGAAGTTTCTGGCCCAACGAAACCAGTTAGCGGAACCGCCACGGTGGCTGCCGCAACCACGGCTACAAGACCACCCTTCAAAAGACTCAACCAACTAGGTTTTTGGATCTTGCGCTTCGAAGATGCTTCTGCCTGCTCACGAAGCTGACGACGCGTAGGGAAAGGCGAGCCATTTGGAGAATCATTCACAGGCAAAATAACTCTTTCCTTCCCGAAAGCATGTAATAACAGGGTGACTCACACGAACTCACGCGGTGAATACATAACGAACTTATAACGCTGGGCCACGCGGATCAACCCGTTTGAAAAAGCTGTGTACAGACTCACGCCCATCACTTCAAACCGGCACCAATGAGCTACAGGCCCAAGTTCGACTCACGCATCCAAGTTGCGCTCGATGAAAACATCCTCACGCTGCAGCGAGTCTCTAACCTCGCCAACCAGCTCTTCAATAACGTCCTCTAAGAAAAGCACGCCAACCGTCTGGCCATCCTTTACAACCTCTGCCAGATGCGTACCCGAGCGTTGCATGATGCGCAACGCATCCTCGACCTCGTCACCTGCTTGAACAACCGGCATCTCCCTAAAACGCCACTCATCCAATGGCAAGTCGCGCTGATCAGGGCCCGCGAACAAGATGTCCTTCAAATGGATATAAAAGACCGGCATGCCCGCTTCATCCACCACCGGGTAGCGTGAAAAACCAGTTTTTGCGACCTCGCGCTCCAGTTGGGCAGGCGTCACGTTACGTGCCACGCTCACCAGCTCATCTACCGGCACCATAACGTCACCAGCGCGCTCCTCCGAAAACTCGAGCGTTCCGCTCAACAGACCGATCTCGTCATGAATCGTCCCTTCCTGCTGGGATAGCTCGACGATCGAAGCAACCTCCTCGGCGGTGAACGACGCGGCAACCTCGTGGCGTGGTTCCAAACCGAACAAGCGCACGAACCAGTTCGCAAGATGATCAAGACCCACAACGATGGGGCGAAACACGTGCCCAATCGCAACCAGTGGTGGGGCCAAAATCAACAGCGCCTTATCTGGGGCCGAAACCGACATGTTTTTCGGCACCATCTCCCCAAAAACCACGTGCAGGTAAAGCACCAGCAGTAAGGCCAGAATAAACGCAACCGCATGTGCCGACGCGGCTGGAAGCCCCACGGCTTGCAAAGGGCGCTCTACAAGCCGGGCAATGGCAGGTTCTGCAACCGCACCCAACGAGGTCGAAGCGATCGTGATGCCAAGCTGGGAGATCGACAACATCAACGAAACGTTCTCAATGGCGTACAGGGCCGTCTTGGCGCCTCGCTTTCCCTCGTCTGCGAGCGGCTCTATTTGCGCCCGACGCGAAGAGGTAACAGCGAACTCAGCCGCCACAAAAAACGCGTTCAAAAGGAGCAGCAACAGTGTTATTAGAAGGCCAGCGGTGATACTCATTCGGCATCCTCCTTGCCCTCATCCGCGTGTACTGGCTCCACTGCGCGCACCAAGATCTGATCGATGCGGCGTCCATCCATGCGCAAGATCTCTAAAGTTGTATTTTCAACCTGCACTTTGTCATGAGGCTCGCCGATACGTCCAAGCTTGAGCATCATGAACCCGCCCAGGGTTTCGTACGGACCATCCTCGGGAACGAAAATGCCGGTACGTTCCAGCAACTCATCGGGGCGAAGAGTGCCGGGCACCTTCCACGAGCCATCATTTTGGCGTCGAATGCCGTGGCGGCGACGGTCGTGCTCATCAGCAACTTCACCAACGATTTCTTCCACGACATCTTCCAACGTGACGATTCCGGAGGTGCCACCGTATTCATCCACTACCACCGCGATTTGGAGGCCTTCCGCGCGAAGCATGAGGAGCAGCGGAGCAAGCGCAAGGGTTTCCGGCACGCGGAGCACTTCAGAAGTGAGCGAGGAGGAAAGCACAGACACTTCGCTTCGCTTACCCCAAGGAACCGCGATTGCGCGGCGAAGTGATACGAAAGCCACAATGTCGTCCGAGTCATCACCCACGATCGGGAAGCGCGAGTGGCCCGTAGTACGCGCAAGCTCAACGACGTCTGCCGCTGAAGCAGACTCGCTCAAATAGACCATTCGGCCGCGATCCGTCATCACGTCGATAGCAGTTAGCTCTCCGATACCTATCGACTTGGTAAGTAGCGTCGCAGTCGAGGTATCCAGCGTGCCCTCCTGCGCGGAGTGACGCACCAGCGCGGCAAGCTCTGACGCGGACCTAGCTGAAGAGATCTCTTCCATAGGCGTGATGCCCATAGCGTGCAACACCGCGTTGGCAGTATCGTTCAACACCTTAATAAGCGGGTGGAGCAACTTTGTGAATGCCGCCTGCACCGGTGTAACAAGGCTCGCGGTGTGGAATGGATCAGCTAGAGCCATGTTCTTTGGAACCAGCTCGCCAAACAGCATCGAGAACGCGTTGATAAAGATGACGGACAGCGCCACCGCGATTGTGGTAGAAAGCGTGAGAGCGAGGCCAAAGCTTGCAAACATATTCGAAAACAGGTTCAGCAAAGACACTTGCGTGGTGTAACCCAGCAGAATGGTTGTTAGCGTGATACCAACCTGCGCACCCGACAGCTGGGTGGACAGGATACGCAGTGCTTTAACAACCTGCTTAGCCTTCTTATCGCCTTCATTTGCCCGCCGTTCCACCGACGCAACATCAAGGGCCACATACGAAAACTCTGCGGCAACAAAAACCGCGGTGCCCAGCGTGAGAACAACTCCGAATAGGAGCATGAGGACGTCATATATCACCGGCTCATCACCGGCCTGAAACTTCGAGGAGGTTCATCTTTGTGCATCTATCCCAGCTTAACCGTATTTCCATACACGCGCGCCATAGGTGTTGGTTGCCTCATTTACCCGGGCTCTCCTGATCCCAATTAATCCTTTTTCGAAGCCTCTAATCTTCTTCAACTTTTAAGGTCCAAACCATAGGTGATTATCAGTTGAGCAAATAACCGTAAAATCTCTCTATATCAAGAGAAAACGGGGATTATTCGTCCTAAACTGATTGAAGTTGCAACGCCCGATCACCATCGAAGCGATCAACTGGAATCGTTGACAATATCGCGAGCCCAAGGAAACAGGAGCGATGACAGAATACACACCCGGCCCGATTCAAGCAGCACCCCGCCCTCCGGCCCCGCCTGCCCCTCATGATCCGTCGAGGATTTCCGCAGACTCCGCTCCCGTAGAGGCCTCTGCTCCAATCGCCGCGTCCGCGTCACGTTTTAACCCGAACGCTATCGACGAGACTCGCGCAGACCTCCCTCCCATTCCTAAATCCAAGGTCGCTGAGGCAACGTCGCCTTACACCCGCCTTGCAAAAGCTCGTGCCGCGTCAATACTCAACAGCGAGGCACGCTCAGAGGATGAGACCGAAACCCTCAAGGGAGCGTTCCGCGCCGTTGCGAAGAACATGGAAAGCTCCCTCGAGGTGCCCACTGCAACCTCGGCCCGTCAGATTCCCGCCAAGCTCTTGATTGAAAACCGTGCCGTCATTAATGGCCACCTCGCCCGCACTCGCGGCGGCAAAGTTTCTTTCACCCACCTCATCGGCTACGCGCTTGTTGAAGCCCTGGTAGAGATGCCCTCAATGAACGTGCGATACACGTTCGACGATAAGGGCAAGCCCGCCGTTGAACACCTTGCGCACGTTGGCTTCGGCCTCGCAATCGACATTCCTTTGAAAGATGGGAACCGTATGCTCATGGTGCCCGTCATCAAAGAAGCCGACACACTAACGTTCGCCGAGTTCGTTGCCGCCTACGAAGACATCGTTAAGCGGGCGCGCGAAGGAAAGCTAGGCGCCGGCGACTTCCAGGGCGGTACCGTTACCCTTACGAACCCGGGAACGATAGGAACTACGCACTCCGTTCCCCGCCTCATGAAGGGACAGGGGTCGATCATTGGTGTAGGTGCAACGGACTACCCCGCCGAGTGGGCGGGAGCCTCACCGCAGCGCCTTGCAAAAATGGGCGTTGGCAAAATCATGACGATGACGTCCACCTACGATCACCGCATCATCCAGGGCGCAGCTTCTGGAGAACTTCTGCGAATGGTGTCACGCAAGCTTGCCGGTCAAGACGGATTCTACGACCGCGTGTTTGACTCCATGCAGGTTCCCTACGTTCCTTACCGCTGGGAGCGCGACAAGGAATACAACGAGGAACGCGAGAAGGGCAAGCCCGCACGCATTGTGGAGCTAATCCACGCCTACCGCGTTGCCGGTCACCTCGCCGCTAACACCGACCCGCTCGACTACAAGGTTCGCCGCCACCCCGACTTGAACCTGTCGACGTACGGGCTAAACGTTTGGGACTTGGACCGTTCGTTCCCAACCGGCGGCTTTGGCGGGCGCGACCACATGACGCTACGCGAAATCCTCGAACAGCTTCGCGACACCTACACCCGCTCCACCGGCATCGAATACATGCACATGGTTGATCCGGCCCAGCGCGAGTGGATCCAGGAGCACGTTGAGAAACCTTGGGAGAAGCCCACGCTTGAAACCCAGCGTCACATCATGACGATGCTGAATAAGGCCGAGGCTTTTGAGCATTTCTTGCAAACCAAGTACATCGGCCAAAAGCGATTCTCCCTGGAGGGCTCTGAGTCTCTGATTCCACTTCTGGACCGCGTACTTTGGGTGGCCGCCCACGATGGGATCGCTGAGGTTGCCATAGCAATGGCACACCGTGGCCGCCTGAACGTACTGGCCAACATTGCCGGCAAATCTTACGGCCAGATTTTCTCTGAATTTGAAGGCAATCAAGATCCTCGCTCTGTCCTTGGATCAGGTGACGTCAAGTACCACCTTGGAACCGAAGGCATTTTCACTGCAGATGACGGCGCAGCAACGAAGGTATACCTTGCCGCTAACCCGTCCCACCTTGAGGCTGCCGACGGCGTCTTGCAGGGCGTTGCGCGCGCAAAGCACGACAAACTGAACGAGCCCGGCTGGCCGATTCTGCCAATCCTCATCCATGGTGACGCCGCTTTTGCCGGCCAGGGCGTGGTTTACGAGACCCTGAACATGAGCCGGGTGCCCGCCTACCGCAACGGCGGCACACTGCATGTGATCATCAACAACCAGATTGGCTTCACCACGCCGAACACGGTAGCGCGCTCCACGAAGTACGCAACCGACATGGCCAAGGGCCTGCAGATTCCAATCTTCCACGTGAATGGTGATGATCCGGAAATGGTTGTGCGCGTTGCAAAACTTGCATTCGCGTTCCGCCAGAAGTTCAACAAGGACGTCATCATTGACCTGGTCACCTACCGCCGCCGCGGACACAACGAGGGTGACGACCCGTCGATGACCCAGCCAGTCATGTACTCCCTGATTGACCGTACGCTCACCACACGTGATCGCTACACAAAGGACCTCATCGGCCGCGGCGATATTACCGAGGAAGAGGCCGACAAGGCACTAGCCGAATACAACGCGCTACTGGACGAGATCCTCGAAGAAACGAGGAGCGCGGACAAGGCCGAGGTATCGGGCGAAGCCGTTGCCGGCCTGGAGCGCCCCGAAGCACAACGCGCGGGCGAAGGCATGATGATTGGTTGGGAATCGCCAGTAACCCGCGAGGTTATTGAACGCATTGGCGATGCGCACCTGGCCATCCCAGAAGGGTTTACGCCACATCCGAAGCTTGCAAAACTACTCGAAAAGCGTCACAAGATGTCGCGCGAGGGCAAGATCGACTGGGGCTTCGGTGAACTGATCGCTTTTGGTTCGCTACTGATGGAAGGCACCCCGGTTCGCATGTCCGGCCAGGACGCGCGCCGCGCTACCTTCGTACAGCGTCACGCCGTCCTCCACGATCACAACGATGGTCGCGAGTGGACGCCACTGAACTTCCTGGTGGATAACCAGCCTAAACTCGACATTCACGACTCAACACTTTCTGAATACGCACCAATGGCGTTCGAGTACGGCTACTCGTTGGAGCGCCCCGAAGCTCTAGTTCTTTGGGAAGCCCAGTTCGGTGACTTTGCCAACGGCGCGCAGACCGTCGTTGACGAGTTCATTTCATCCGCGGAGCAAAAGTGGGATCAGCACTCCTCCGTAACACTGTTGCTACCGCACGGATACGAAGGCCAGGGACCGGATCACTCCTCGGCACGCATCGAGCGTTACCTGCAACTGGCTGCGGAAGAAAACATGTGGATTGTCCAGCCGTCCACTCCGGCAAACTACTTCCATCTGCTACGCACGCAGGCGTACAAGCGTCCGCGTAAGCCGCTCATCGTGTTTACGCCCAAGCAGTTGCTCCGCCTTTCTGCGGCTTCTTCCGCAGTTGAGGATTTCACCTCCGGCCATTTCCAGCCCGTAGTCGGTGAAGCCGACCAGGCGATCACCGCTGGCGCGAAGGCAGTTAATCGAGTGATCATGTGTTCGGGCCGCGTCTACTACGACCTCGTGAAGGAACGCCAGCGTCGCGGTGACAACAGGACAGCGATCGTGCGAGTAGAGCAGTACTACCCGCTTCCGCTCGATGAGCTGAAAGCAGCGATCGCGCCGTTTGGCGACGCCGAACTGGTCTGGGTACAAGACGAACCGCAAAACCAGGGCGCTTGGCCGTTCCTGGCACTCAACCTGTTCACGCAAATCGACCGCAAGGTCAAGGTAGTGTCTCGCCCGGCGGCCGCATCTCCGGCAGCTGGCACCATGGCCCTACATAAGTACCAGCACGAGATTTTGATGGACGGCGCGTTCGAACGCTAAAACACCACGAGGCGGGGCTGGCGTTAGCCGGCCCCGCTTTGCGTGTATTGTGAAGGGCTGAAGGAGACGATTGTGAACGAAATCAGGCTTTGCGTGATTGGGGACGAACTCGTAGCGGGAACGGGTGATCCTCGTGCCCTCGGTTGGATTGGAAGAGTGCTTGCACGCACCAACGTCCCAGAGACCATGAACGTGTTTCCCCTTGCCATGCCGGGAGAATCCACCACCGAAATGTCACAGCGCTGGGAAAACGACTGCATGCCGCGATTCAAGGATGGGGCAGACAACCGACTTATCATCGCCGTCGGTAAACAAGATGTGGAGACCGGGCTTTCAACACCGCGAACCCGCCTCAATCTGGCAAACATGGTGGATGTTTCAACCCAACTTGGTATCAAAGTAATGATTGTTGGACCTCCCCCACTTCAAACCTCCGATTCACGGCAACTATCCGAGGTGGTACGTGCTTGCCGCGAGGTTGCCGAGCGCAGGTCTATCCCATTTGTGGACACGTTCTCGCCCCTCTTAACACACGACCAGTGGCATGACGATATCGCGATGTCACAGACCGGCCTACCAAACCAAGCGGGCTATGGGCTGCTGGCATGGATCGTACTACACAACAACTGGTTCGAGTGGATAGGCCTGCCTCCTCGTGCATAGAATCGGTTAGTCTAGTTTTCCTTATGAAGATTTGTGAGTGATATGCAGTCAAATACGCAGTTAGGGGTTCTAACTGACAGGTTTGGTCGTGTTGCTCGCGATCTGCGCGTCTCTTTGACAGACCGATGTAACCTGCGTTGCGAATACTGCATGCCCGCCGAAGGGCTTGAGTGGCTTCCAACGGAAAACACTTTGAGCGATGAAGAAATCCTGCGCCTGATCCGCATCGGCATCGAAATGCTCGGCATCGAGCAGGTGCGCTTCACCGGAGGGGAGCCTCTACTTCGCCGCTCCCTTGAACAAATCGTTTCGCAGACCAAGGCCATGACTACCCATTTGGGCGCGGCACCGCAGATTTCGATTACCTCAAACGGACTCGGCCTCGATAAGCGTGCCGAAGCTCTTGCCAAAGCCGGCGTGTCACGGGCCAACATTTCGCTCGACTCGCTTGACCAGCAGCGGTACGCAGCTGTCGCCAGGCGGGACAGGCTGGCCGACGCATTGCGGGGCATCGAAGCGGCAGACCGGGCCGGCATGAGCCCAATCAAAATCAACGCCGTTGCGATGAAGGGCATCAATGAAGACGACATTGTAGAGCTTCTGGCCTTTTGCCTTGACCACGGTTACCACCTGCGTTTCATTGAGCACATGCCGCTTGGCCCCGCTCATTCATGGAAACGCGACCAGTTACTAACACAGGCCGACATTTTGGAGCGGCTTTCAACGAAGTTTGAACTAACTCCTTCCTCAAAGCCGCGCGGTTCAGCGCCGGCAGAGCTTTGGAACGTAGCCGCGAGCGCAGACCACCCCGCTGGGGACGTGGGCGTCATCGCATCTGTGACGAACCCGTTTTGCGACGACTGTGACCGCACGCGGATCACGGCTGATGGGCAGATCCGCACATGCCTATTTGCAACCACGGAAACAGACCTACGTGGCCCGTTAAGAACCGGGGCCAGCGACGAAGAGTTGGCAACCATTTGGATGGGTGCCACCGAACAAAAGCAAGCCGGGCACGGCATGGGCAGACCCGATTTTCAACCCCCTACACGCACGATGTCAAGGATTGGTGGATAGTGGCTACGATCCGTTTCTTTGCCGGGGCGGCCGAGGCCGCCGGACGTTCAACCATTAGCGTCGATTCTGCACCAACCGTTGCAGGATTACTCCAACAGGTTAGTGAGGGAAATGACGTGCTCGAAACAGTTATCTCCCGCTCTCTGCTACTGGCTGATGGCAAGAAGGTTTTTCTAACCGATTCCGCTGCATCAATCGAAACACTCGACGTGCTTCCTCCATTTGCTGGCGGATAACTAAAACCTCATTTGCAGGCGTTACTCGAAACTCGAGTAACGCTATTTTTTTATTGAGACGAGCCTTTAGGTGAGTCAATCTACACCGTAGTTCGTTCATCCTAAGGACGAGTTTACTAACACGATCGTTTTTAATTTCACCATGGTTTTCTATTTGCAAAAATACTGAACGCCACTTTCTGGCGGAAACATAGGGATATGGGTCACACCAAATTAGCCGGCCATAGTATTTAGGAAAAGTTGCAGATTTAAGGAGGAAATCGTGTCCTTGGCCGACGTCAAACCACGAGAGGGTACACCGGGTCCCTCCCGTCGTTCATTCTTAAAATGGAGCGCCGTCGCCGGAACCGCGACCGCGCTAGCCGCATCCCCCGCAGTGTTCTCCGGTAAGCCGGGCGTTGGTGAAGCAAACCAAGCTTTTGCCGTCGAAGGCCACCCGGAAGCAGAAAAGACAGTTTGGAACGCCTGCGTTATCAACTGTGGTTCCAGGTGCCCACTTCGACTACAGGTTAAAGATGGTCAGGTTGTTCGCGTGCTTCCCGATAACACGGGTGACGACGGCCTATTCACCCGTCAGATACGCGCGTGTGTACGCGGCCGCTCAATGCGTCAGCGCATTCACAACCCCGACCGCATCAAGGTGCCTCTAAAGCGCAAAGAAGGCACCAAACGTGGTGAAGGCGAATGGGAAGAGATTTCCTGGGACGAGGCTTTCGATCTTGTTGCTGAGCGCTTGAAGTACACGTACGACACGTACGGCCCACAGGCGGTTTACCGCAACTACGGTTCGGGCACTTGGAACGCCCACATTGCAACCAGTGCAGGATGGCAGAAGCTATTCAACCTCATGGGCGGGTACCTCGGTTACTACGGTAACTACTCCTACGCTCAGATCGGCACGATCACCAAGTACTTCTATGGCTCCCCCGACGAGCAGATTTCAAACTCGTTCGAGGACGCCGCACTGCACTCCGACCTCCTCGTCCTGTGGGGTAACAACCCGATGGAGACGCGCATGTCTGGCGGTGGTCTAACGTTCACCTCACTGTGGGCTAAGAAGCATGGCAAGTGCAAGATCATCGTGATTGACCCCCGCTACTCCGATTCTGCGCAGCTACTGGCAGATCAGTGGGTTCCGATTCGCCCCGGAACCGACGCCGCTCTTGTAGCCGGTCTGATTCACGTGATGCTCGAAGAGAACCTGCACGACCAGGCGTTCTTGGACAAGTACACGATTGGCTTCGATGAGGATCACATGCCGGAAGGGGCGCCAAAGAATGCCTCTTACCGTTCCTACATTGAAGGCAAGGGAGAAGACGGCATCGAGAAGACCCCCGAGTGGGCTTCAAAGATCACCGGTATTCCCGCGCATACCATCCGCCAGCTCGCCCGCGAGATTGCAGGCGCAAAGGCATGCAACATCTCCCAGGGTTGGGGCCCGCAACGCCACGCAAATGGCGAGAACCAGGCAACCTCGATCTACCTCCTCGCTTGCGTGACCGGTAACGTCGGCATTGCAGGTGGCGGCACCGGTGGCCGCGAAGGCTACTACTGGCCAGTCACGAAGTGGCTCGACAATGGTGAAAACCCCTGCCCGGCGCAGATCTCTTGCTTCGGCTGGACTGACGCAATCGATCACGGTGAAGAAATGACAGCGGCTCGCGACGGTGTTCGCGGCGTAGACAAGCTAGACACCGGCATTAAGTTCCTGCTGAACTACGCAACCAACATGCCGGGCTCGCAGCACGCCGACATCAACCGCACGCGCGAGCTTCTGCAAGACGAAACCAAGTGTGAGTTCATCCTTGCCATCGACAACCAGATGACGCGAAGCGCAGAGCTTGCCGACCTCGTCCTGCCCGACACCACCACAGCAGAACGCCACGACCTCGTGCCCTCCGAATACACGGGCGACATGGCCTACCTGCTCATCGTGGATAAGGCGATTGATCCGCTATACAACTCGATGCCCGCATACGAAATGGTTCGCGAGGTTGCAAAGCGACTCGGATTTGAAAAGGAATTCGAGGACGACCTGGAAACCCTCGCCCGCAAGATGCAGGCCGAAACGGTTCGCGAACACCCCGAATTCCCAAGCTGGGACGAGCTACGCGAAATCGGCGTATACCGCTACCAGAACCCCGAGGGAACAACGATCGCACTAAAGGAGTTCCGGGAGGACCCTGAGGCGAATCCGCTAGAAACACCGTCGGGCAAGATCGAGATTTACTCGACGCAGCTGGCAGAAATGGCAAAGACGTGGGAGTTCCCCGATGCCAAGCCGGGCGACGAGATTTCGCCAATCCCGAAGCACCTTGCAACTTGGGAAGGCGCAGAAGAAGCACGCACAAACGAGGAATATCCTCTGCAGTGCATTGGTCACCACTACAAGCAGCGCACGCACTCCACCTACGGCAACCTGTCGTGGCTTAATGAAGCGCACCCCCAGATGGTGTGGATCAACACCATCGATGCCAAGGAGCGCGGCATCAAGAACGGTGACCAGGTATTAATCCGCAACGATCGTGGACGGGTTCGCATTCAAGCACGAGTTACCAGCCGTATCGCTCCCGGAGTTATTTCCCTTCCTCAGGGCGCGTGGAGCCGATTCGATAAGGACGGCGTGGATGCCGGTGGCGCAGTCAACACGTTGACTAGCTGGCACCCAACGCCGGTCTCTAAAGGCAACGGCCAACACACTGCCCTCGTTCAGGTAGAGAAGGCTTAGGAGGTTTATTGTGGCTGCAAAACTTGGTTTTTACTTTGATCAGACCGCTTGCAACGGGTGCAAGGCCTGCCAGATCGCTTGCAAGGATAAGCACGACACGCCTATTGGTGTGAACTGGCGGCGCGTAGTTGAGTACACGGGAGGCTCTTGGCAACAAGACGGTGACACCTTCACCCCGAACGTGTTCTCTTACTACACTTCCATCTCTTGTAACCACTGCGAAAACCCAATCTGCGTGCAGGTGTGTCCCACCACCGCAATGAGCCAAGACGAAGACGGCGTGGTTACCGTCGATCCGGGCAAATGTGTTGGTTGCCGTTACTGCGAATGGGCGTGCCCTTACTCGGCCCCGCAGTTCAACGCGGATCTCGGTTACATGACCAAATGTGACCTCTGCTCTGACTACCGTGCTACGGGTCAAAACCCCGCTTGTGTAGATGCCTGCCCCTCCCGCGCACTGGACTGGGGGCCAATAGATGAGCTACGCGAAAAGTACGGCGACGTCCAAGCCGTAGCACCGCTACCAGATCCATCTATTACCAACCCGAACCTAGTAGTTACACCCCACCGCGACGCTCAACCGTGGAACAACCCCTCCGGTGAGATCGCTAACCGAGAAGAGGTCTAGAAAGTGAACGTTCATGAATGGCCATTAACGGCTTTCACCATTCTTGCGCAAATGGCGGTGGGAGCTTTTGTCACGCTAGGTCTAGTAAACCTATTCGCCCAGACCAAGTACTCATCCAAGACCGTAGACCGCTTGGCCAAGCCTGCCCTCTACGCAATCGGACCGGTCATGGTTCTAGCATTGCTTGCTTCCATGTTCCACCTTGGCAACCCCCTGAATGCGCCTAACGCGATCCGTCACATCGCCACTTCGTGGTTAGCGCGTGAAATTCTGTTTGGCGCTGGCTTTGCCGGACTCGGATTCATCTTCGCGGCCGCCACCTGGTTTGGCTGGTTCAACGCGAAAATCCGTAACGCGCTAGCTATCTTCACCGCCATCTGGGGCCTGGGTTTCATCTGGGTTATGGCCCACGTATACATGCTTCCAACCGTTCCTGCATGGAACCACTGGACTACCCCTGCAACCTTCTACATCAGCGCGGCCCTAACCGGTAGCCTTGCAATCGCTCTGGCCTTCAGTGCCTGGCCGATCGTCTCAACAAAATGGCCCAAACTGGACCACGTCCTAACCGGGGCTAACAAGAGCGCGAACGATCCGGCGCAGGCACGCGCAGATATTCAAACTGAACGCGAAACCATCAGCCTGACCAACCAGGCAACCAAATGGATCGCAATTACCACCATCGCGATGCTCGCACTCCAACTAGTGGTTGGCACCTACGCCGCTGCTAAACCGGCCGGGCCCAACCCCGCCGAAGTTGATCCATCGCCAACCTGGTACGCCATTCGCCTCGTCCTGCTTATCATCGGCGCTGGCATCATTGGCCTCTACCTGACCCTAACCACCCACAAAAACCTCGAGGGCGGCCAGCACAAGCCGCTGCTAGCCCTCACCCTCACCAGCTTTGCCCTCGTGACTATCAGCGAGATCATCGCCAGGTTCCTCTTCTACGGAGAGATGAACAGGATCGGAATATAAGCCGGTAAGGACACACACTTGAGGGCCACAAACACTTCGTTTGTGGCCCTCAAACTATTATCTGCATCAACTCTAGCTTTGGATGTCAGCTATACCCGTCCACTCGTGGTTACCATCTGGAAAATTCTGTTTCTTCCAAACCGGAACGCGAGCCTTAATCTCATCTACAAAATCACTGGTGGCACTGAACGCCATTGACCGGTGCGAGGCAGCAACGACAACAACCATCGCAGTCTCCCCCACTCGGACATGCCCAACGCGGTGAACCGCTGACACAGCATGTACCCCCTCGCGGCCAGCAATCTCCTCAGCAATCTCACGCAAAATCTTCTGTGCAATCTCGTGCGAGGAATACTCGATTGACTCCACGTCCCTGCCCTGGTCATGGTTACGAACCACGCCGTTAAACGTGATAACTGCGCCAGCCTTGTCATCCGCAGTGGCGGCTACGACCTCAGCCTCCTCAAACGGTTCCGGGCTAATCTCAACGCGAACAACGCGGCCACCACTCACTTAGATTCCTCCACAAAATTCTTCTCAATATCAGCAATCAAAGAAGCGATTTTAGCGCGTGCCGTTGTCACCGTGGCCTCATTGTCACCGCCAGACTGACCCGCCGCTAAGCCAACCAAGAAAGCGGTAAGCGGAGTACCCGGACGCGAAGTGTTATGCGCAGTCATCTGCGCAAGCTTCAACAAATCGACTTCTAGATCCAGAACGACATCCTTATCCACCTCGATTATCTGCGCGGCGCGCGTAAGCCACTCACGCATTCGTTCCATTTTCTGCGGATCATCTTTGCGCTCCATGTGCCCTCCCAAATCTCAGTGAGCTTTATGCTCTTTCAACACTATAGCTAGGCAATTCTAAGCCGTACGGCGAACAAATCGCTCACCGAGTACGACAGGCACCGGCCATACACGGTTAGATAAACTAAGAGAAAGTAAACATTGCAACTAATGTGAGGAATGGCAGGCATGACCGTTTCAGCTGTGGAACAGGCCGAACGCATCTCGGCAGCTGGCAAAGTACTATCCCAGCTTTATCTAAGCGCTCCCGCAGAGCAGCTACGCGAAGCGATGTATTCCCCCCAAATGCTGAACGACTGGCCCCTCACTGACTCAAATTCTATTCAAGGAGTGCGCACCCTTCTTAGCTCGCGCCCCGAAAGCGAAGAAGAAATCAAACGCGACCACCTCTACCTGTTCGTTGGAGCCGGCCGAGCCCTCGCACAACCGTACGAATCCGTGCGTACCTCTGAAGAGGGTCTCGTTTTTGAAGAAGAAACGTTTGCCGTGCGCGCCGCCTACGCGAGGTTCGGGCTTCGCGCCCCCAACTTTAACCGCGAACCCGATGATCACATTGGCCTCGAAATTGCGTTCTTGAGCGACCTCGCGGAACGTGCCGCCGAGCGGTTAGAAGCTGGCGAGGACGTGGAGGAGATCCGCCTGGCAATGCGCGACTTCCTATTTGACCACCTCGATCGGTTTGCGGGAGGAGTTGTGGAGGACGTTCGTAAGCACGCAAAAACCGCCCTGTACAAGGCCGTTGCCGAATTCACGCTAGGTTTCATTGCCAGCGTTCGCGCGTTCGTTGAAACAGAAGGCGCAAATGCAACCAAATAGTCTTGTTAACACAGCAATATCGCGAATAGAGCTCCACGCATGAACGCGAGTCTGCTTAGATGGATCAGCGATGAGGAGCCCGCCATAACCCTCATCTGCGGCTCCGCTATCCGAACGTACAACAAATCCACTACGCCCCTTCGCGTTGAAGGATGCATTGCCGACACCCCGCTGGCCCTCGCCCCCCAGATTTTGGCTTGTGGTGCCGAAGCGCTCAGCGTTGATGTGGATGCTTGCGAGTGCGAGAACCGCGAGCGGGCGAGAAAACGATTCGAGGTATGGCAAAGCCTGCTCGGACCAAGGATCAGCGAATATCAGGGTAAATCCCCTCGATTCCGCCCCGCGCAAGAGGTATTGGCGAACTCTGCCCCAGTTTCACGCCGGGCATTGTTTGGGCTGAGCTCGGATAGTTCATTGCCCGTCGACATTTCCGGCAATGAGAGTGCACAACTGAGCGCCGCCCTCGCAATCCTAGGAATCGAGCCTGAAATAGCTGACGAGTTTGCGACCGCCCCAAGCGCGGCGCGCCTGAAGGTCAGTGGTTGCACTGCCTGCGGCGTATGCGTATCCGCGTGTCCAACCCACGCCCTCGCCCTCGAAAATGCTAATGAAAAAGGTAGTTCCACCGCTGTTTTGATGCACGATCGCACCATCTGTGAAGGTAGTGCGAAGTGCATTGAACTATGCCCCGAAGATGCGATCAGCCGCGGGGCCACCCTTTCCCTAGCTGAGATGAAACGCGTGGAAGTTGCGCGCCTGCAAACCGCGAAATGTCGCAAATGTCAATCGTTATTTGAAGATGACGGCGAAGATCTGTGCCCCACATGCAGGCGTGTTGAACAAGATCCATTTGGGTGCTGGCTGCCACCCGGTTTTGAAAGAAAGTAGAAGCGAAATGAAGTTCACTCACCTTAACAATGCGGGCGAGGCCTACATGGTTGATGTCACCGCAAAAGTGCCTACCGTTCGCGAGGCAACCGCGGTTGGGAAAGTCACCGCATCCGAGGCAGTAATGCAGGCACTCCGCGACGGCACCGTTCCCAAGGGCGATGTACTGGCAGTTGCGCGTATTGCCGGCATTTCAGCCGCTAAACGTGTACCCGAACTATTGCCATTGGCGCACACCATTGGCGTTCATGGCGCAGCGGTTGAGCTGGATCTGCAAGACGATCACGTTGCGATCAAAGCCACGGTTCGCACCGCGGACCGCACCGGCGTAGAGATGGAGGCCCTGACGGCCGTCACCGTTGCCGCCCTCGCAATCATCGACATGGTGAAGGGGGTTGATCGCTCCGCCGCCATTGAAGAGTGCAAGATCATCGCGAAGTCCGGAGGCCGATCCGGCAACTGGGTGCGCGAGCAATAGCGGTTAGTGGTCGCCCCCATCCACTTGAGCCAAGATGTGGGAGGCGACCGTCACCACAACCTCGGCCGCGTCGCGAACGCCACCGGTTGAACCGGGCGCATTCACCACGAGTGCGCCCTCTTTTGTTAAACCAGCCACGCCGCGCGCAATTAGGGCGTGGGGAGTGTTCTGCAATCCCTTAGACACGATTGCACTCATTAGGTGGGACAGCTCGCGCTTAATGAGTGGCGCCGTGGCCTCGGGGGTGAAATCGCGCGGCCCTACCCCGGTGCCGCCCGTGGTTAGCACGAGGCGAGCGCCTTCAGCCACGGCCTCGCAAATCGCACACTGGATCGCTTCTTTAGAGTCGGGAATAACTACGGGTGCCCCCGCATCAAATCCCGCCTCCCGCAGAATCTGCACGGCAACGGGCCCAGAGCGGTCTTCATACACCCCTTGGGATGCGCGATCCGAAATCGTAATTACGCAAGCTTTCAGCTCCACGGCGCCTCCTTGATGCGCTAGCGTTTTTCACGTCACTGGTTTTAGCTTACGGTTTACCTATGGGTTCACGATACGAACGCAACATTCTAGTTAAGGACTTTGGCGCGGCAGGTCAAGCAGCTTTGCAAAATGCGCGCATCGGGGTGTTAGGGGCCGGAGGTCTGGGCTCGCCCATCCTCTACTATCTTGCGGCGGCGGGAGCCGGCTACCTGAAAGTGGTGGATTTTGACGCCGTTGAGGAATCCAACCTGCAACGTCAAATTCTGCACGACACCGCGCGCATTGGCCGGCGCAAAGCCGAATCCGCGGCAAGAACGCTACGCACTCTCAACCCCGAAATTACTGTAGACGCTATCTGTGAACGCGTAGGCAAACACAACGCGGCACGTATTTTTGGTGATGTGGACGTGGTTGTCGAAGCCTCAGACAACATGGAAACAAAGTTCATGCTGGCCGATTACTGTGAAACCTCCGGCCAACCCTTGGTTTGGGGAAGTGCAGTGGGAATGCAGGCAATGGTAACCACGTTCACCTCACGCCCGCTTGCCGCGGATCCCAGCGGAAAAACGGCTACTTTGCGCGAGCTGTACCCGCAATTGCCAGATCCGCAGACCACCCCCACAGCCACAACGCAGGGCGTGCTCGGCCCCCTCGTTGGAGTTGCCGGGTCCCTAATGGCTATGGAAGTCATTAAGATTGTGTGTGACACACCCGGGGTGCTGGTGCGCCGACTAGCTCTTGTAGATGTGCGCGAAACCGGAGTTAGACTCGTTGAGTTTTAGGAGAATCCTTGATTAGCGTTGAAGAGTACGTTTCGCAAGTAACCGCGGGTATTGCTCCCCTTCCTGCCGAAGAACAGCCCCTCGAATCTGCCCTTGGCACCACTTTGGCAGCGAGCATCGAGGCCCGAGTTGCAGTACCGCCCTTCACTAACTCCGCGATGGATGGGTTTGCGGTACGCGCAGATGACGTGCACGGAGCGTCAAAAGATGCCGGGGTGAACCTGCCTGTTCTCGAGGACGTTGCCGCTGGCAGCACGGCTAACGGTACGCTAAAGCCCGGTTTTGCAACGCGCATCATGACGGGCGCTCCCCTGCCCGAAGGCGCCGACGCGGTGGTGAAAGTTGAAGACACCAACATTGAGCCTGGCCCGGCGCAAATGCCAGATCAAGTCACCATATTCAGCGCGGTCCAGCCCGGAACAAACGTACGTAAAGCAGGCGAAAACGTTGCCGTTGGGGATCTTATTCTTGAGGCAGGAATTACGGTTACTCCCCAGGTGTTGGCCGCGGCCGCCTCGGTAGGATACGGGAAGCTACCGGTAATCCCGAAGCCTCGGATTGCGATTATTTCTACCGGAACGGAGCTGCAGGATCCGGGGAGCGAGCTCGCTCCCGGGCAGATTCCCGACTCGAACGGGATTATGCTCGACGGTTTAGCACGCTCGCTGGGAGCAGAAGTAACGTATCGAGGTCGCACTGGCGACGAGCCTGAGCATCTTGAGCAGATGTTGACCGAGGCGGGGCGCTGCGCGGACCTCATCATCACTTCGGGTGGAGTTTCTGCCGGAGCGTTCGATCCTGTCAAAATCGTCGGTAAGACGCACAACTTCAACTTCGAAAAAGTAGCCATGCAGCCCGGAAAACCGCAGGGTCACGGCGTCATTAATGTGGATGGCCGGGGCGTGCCCGTCATGTGCCTACCCGGCAATCCCGTGTCGGTCTACGTATCATTCATGCTATTCGTGCGCCCGATTATCGGCATTCTCGCCGGCCGTCCCGGAAGCAAGCTACAGGTGGTTCCCGCTCTGGCCGGCGCGTCGTTCAAGTCTGCCAAGAATCGGCGTCAATACGCCCCCATGCGTGCCGAGCTCAGCACGAGCGGCATCACGGTTTACCCAACCCACTCGCAAGCTTCCGGCTCGCACCTCATCGCCACCTTGCATCAGGCTACCGGCCTCGTGGTGGTTGCGGCTGACGTAGATGAAGTGGCACAGGGCGACCTAGTGCAATACATTCCGCTCTAAACCGCGCTCTGGCCCGGCCCTCCGCGGTCATCTCACAGAACAACATCCAATAACGCAAATGCGACACTCATGCGCTAGCGATGCCGCATTTACTGGTATATGGTTTGGGATGTGAAAGATTTACGAGTATCAAATGTGGCCACACTACTGGGCGTATCCACGGACACAGTCCGACGCCTGGTAGAAGATGGCACGATTAAAGGCACGCGCCAAGATGGGCGCATTTTGATCGATGGCAAGTCCCTAGTTGACTACATTC
This sequence comes from Gleimia europaea, assembly GCA_002871995.1. Taxonomy (GTDB): domain Bacteria; phylum Actinomycetota; class Actinomycetes; order Actinomycetales; family Actinomycetaceae; genus Gleimia; species Gleimia europaea. Next base: position 721,918 of record PNHW01000001.1, on the reverse strand, counting down.
GCCAGATCGCAGCGCAGGACGAGCGTTCTACGCATGACACGGAAGTTAACTCCATCCGTAACCAGCTGACCGGCATAGTCACAGACATCACCTCTGACAAGGTCATGACCCGAGTCGAGATGATTTGTGGCCCGTTCCGAATCGTTTCTTTAATTTCCACCGAGGCTGCGCAAGAGATGAAGCTCGAGGTGGGCTCGCTCGCCGTTGCCGGCGTGAAATCCACCAACGTTTCCGTAAGCCTTCCCTAGATTCACAATGAGGATGAACATGAAGAAAACAGCTAGAGTTTTCGCCTCCCTCGCCGCTGCATCGATGATGCTCGCAGCATGCTCGGGCTCTCCTGCCCCGGCGGATAAGGAAGGCGCCGAGCCGCAGACGTTAACCGTTTTTGCAGCGGCCTCGCTAAATAAGGTCTTCCCGCAGATTGCTGAAGAAGTTTTTGAGCCCGCAAATGAGGGCGTGAAGGTGTCCTTCTCATTCGAGGGTTCCTCCACCCTCGTGGACCAGCTCAAGAACGGCGCCCCGGCAGACGTATTCGCCTCTGCTGACACGCGCAATATGGATAAGGCAACGGATGCGGACCTCGTTGAGGCGCCAGAACCGTTCGCACTGAACACACTTACCCTTATCGTTCCGGCAGGAAATCCGGGCGGCGTTACCGGCCTCGACGACTCCTTAAAGTCTGCAAAGGTCATCAAATGCCATGCGGAAGTACCCTGCGGCAACCTGACCAACAAGGTGCTTGACGAGGCTGGCATCGAGCTCACGCCGGTTTCCGAAGAACAGAAGGTAACCGACGTGCGCGGCAAGATCGAGTCGGGTGAGGCCGACGCAGGCTTCGTCTATATGACCGACGCGATCGCCGCCGGCGACAAGGTGGAAATTATCCCCATCGACGTCAAGGGCGTAAACGAGTACCCCATTGCTGTTGTAAAGGATTCCAAGTCTGGCAAACTCGCACGGAAGTTTATCGAGGCGGTGCTTTCCGACGAAGGTCAGGAGTTGCTGAAGCAGTACGGATTCGCCCGGCCGTAGTCCGCAAGCAACTGAAGAACACAACCGTCCCGGCATATTGGACCGAGCGCCACCAAACCAACCAAGTGAGACCAAGATGCCGGGACGGATTGATAAATGCAAAGGCGGAGCATTTTGAGTAGGAAGCAAAGCACTAGCAGGCGTGAGACCGCGGCGGGACCGGCACCCTGGCTTGGAGTTCCGGCAGCAATAGCGCTGGCTTTTGTGGTAGTGCCATTTATTGGCATGTTCGCCGAAGTTCAGTGGGGAGACCTCCCTACACTGCTGGCCGGCGAAGCCGCACGAGATGCTCTTTGGCTATCCCTAAAAACAACCTTTACCTCAACCATCATTTCACTGCTTCTTGGCATCCCCTTAGCGCACATACTCGCCCACACCAGCCACGGAGCACGCGCAAGTTTGGGTAGTATCTTACGCCTGCTGGTAACGCTTCCTATGGTTGTACCACCCGTCGTCGCCGGCCTTGCGCTCCTAGTCACGTTTGGTCGGCGCGGCCTCATTGGCTCTTACCTACACGTACTAGGAATTGAAATCGGCTTCAGCGCCATCGCAGTGGTTATGGCACAAGTGTTTGTGTCCATGCCGTTCCTCGTCATCTCACTCGAAGGCGCACTGCGTTCACGCGGACGCGACCTCGAAAAAGCGGCAAGTAACCTTGGAGCTTCTCGCACTCGCATATTTTTTGAGATCACGCTACCCCTTACCGTTCCTGCGATGGCCTCGGGCACAGCGCTAACCTTCGCGCGCGCCCTTGGCGAGTTCGGTGCAACCATCACGTTTGCTGGCTCACTGCAGGGCGTTACCCGCACTCTCCCTCTCGAGATATATCTGCAACGCGAAATTGACACCGCCACTGCCCTAGCCCTCGCGACCGTGATACTTCTAGTTGCTGGCCTTGTAATCGCCATAACTAGCGCTATTTCAAAGATATCTGCAAAGAGATCCAGCGCGGAGGCACGCGGAAGGGAACCTGAATCTGCGCGCCAGAACCAGTTGGACACCATGTGCGCGTTGAGCGACCTCGACATGTCACTACAGCAGTGGGAAAACGCGCCCGTTGGGATCGAAATAAACGCGGGCGTATCCAAGCGACATGTTCATATCGATGCCAAACTGAAGCGAGGCGCTATTACGGCCATTGTTGGCCCGAACGGCTCTGGCAAGACCACCGGGATAGAGCTGATTGCCGGAACTCTAACCCCTTCTAGTGGAAGCAGGAGCCTAAACCTGGGCGAAGATCCCACCATCGTATGGCTAGAGCAACGCGCGCTCCTATTCCCGCACCTAACCGCCTGCCAAAACGTGGCGTTCGGGCCGCGAATCAGAGGCCTTAGTTCCGAGGCGGCAACTAAACGAGCCCTCGCTGAGCTCGAAGCCGTAGGTTGCTTGCACTTAAAAGACCGCCTGCCGAGTGAACTCTCCGGAGGCCAAGCACAGCGCGTCGCAATCGCCCGTGCCCTAGCTGTAAACCCCGATCTCATTTTGTTGGATGAACCTTTTGCCGCTGTTGACTCTGAGATTGCCTGGCCCCTTCGCCTGGTGCTGCGCGAGCGTATTCGCGCAGCCAAAGCCACCGCCGTGATGGTCACTCACGATCTCACAGACGCCGGATTCATGGCAGATCAAATCATCACCCTAGAAGAGGGGCAGGTTAGCGAGAGCGGATTCAAAACCCAGGTCTTGCAGCCCCCCTCCTCCGCCTTCCTAACCCGCCTTACAGGCGCAAACACGGTTACTGAGGGCAATCAAGTCTTGGTGGTTCGCCCATCCGATTTCCGTGTCGAGGCGGGGCACGCCGAAGGCGGAATCCATGGGCAAATCCTGCGCCGCGTGCTTTCACCAACTGGCGAAATTGCGATTATCAGTGGCGAGGACGGTGAGCTGCTCTCCGTATCAATCAACGCCTACAACGCCGATCTGCTTCAACCGGGCAGCGCCGTAACGCTTCACGCCCAGCCGGTAGAGTCCCTGCAGTAAACTGGGAAACAGCGTAGAAACCAAACAAAAGAGGCTCCCGGAGAATCCGGGAGCCTCGAAGCTTTTGCTTAAGAGTTGGGTCGCTTGCCGTGGTTAGCGGCGCTCTTGCGACGTGCCCTGCGTTTGCGGCCTCGCTTGCTCATTTCGACTCCTCTACCTACTTCATTAAACAGCTTTGCCATTTTCGCACAATTTGCGAAGTTTTAACAGCCCGGCCTAAGCGAAATCATCGAAAAACACGCAAACGTGACTAAATCAACCCGAAACTAGTCCCACTGCCGCGTAATATGCGTGACTCGCACGCTTGCAACCACGCGCGCGCGAAGCGATGATGGCGCCTGCTTCTCGTAGCACTTACGCATCAGCTCACGCACGTGCATCTCCGCATCCACCCGATCCGCGCAGTGCCTGCACGTCTCCAAGTGCTGTGAAAGGCGATACGCCAACTCATCCTCCAACGCGTCATCAGCAAACGCGTAAAGGAAGGAGCTCAGTTCCTCGCAAGGATCGCAATCATTGTTGTTAAGCATGATCCTCCTTCACTCCAATTCCCATTCGTTTCGCATAATCTGCAAGCGCCGTTCGAAGCTGCGCCCGACCGCGATAGATTCGTGACATCACAGTGCCAACGGGGGTACCCATGATTTGGGCGATCTCTTTGTAAGAAAACCCTTCAACGTCGGCCAGGAGCACCGCCTCGCGATACGTGTCAGAAAGAGACTCGAGGGCTTCGCGAACCGTGTCGTCTGGTAGCGAGTCAAGCGCCGCAGCCTCCGCGGATTCAAGGGCGACCGGATGGTGACTGGAGGCATCAACTAGTTGCCAGTCCTGCACTCCCTCATCGGAGGTTTGTTGTGGCCGACGCTGATCCTTGCGGTAGGTGTTAATGAACGAGTTCTTCAAGATTCGATACATCCACGCCTTCAAATTGGTACCCGGCTTGAATGTGTTGAACGAGCTAAATGCACGCACATACGTGTCCTGCACCAGATCTTGAGCATCTGCCTCGTTACCGGTCATACGAAACGCCGCCCCGTACAGCTGGTCTAGCAAAGGGAGCGCCTCTTCTTCGAACCGCGCGCGAAGCTCGGCCTCGTCTACCTGTTCCTTCTTGTCCATCACCATCGAGCATACTTGCACCTCCAACAATTAAGGCAACAACAAAGCCCCCATTTTTCTTCCAACCTCCACTAACGCTGAGATGTAGGTAACATGGACCTATGAAGGTTTTACGGATGATTGCAAGGCCACTAATCGTGGCGCCGTTTATTATCGATGGGCTTTCGGCAGTGAAAGACCCAGATGCCCACGCACGTCAGTTCCAGAAGGTTTCACCCTACCTTGAACGTTTAGGGGTACCTCCGGTAATCACATCGGATGCAAAAATGGCCTCGCGCGCACTCGGTGCTGTCACGGTTCTAGCGGGCACCAGCTTTGCGCTTGGCAAGGCTCCGCGCACCTGCGCAGCCATCCTCGCAGCCACCGCTGTTCCGATTGCACTGGTTCAAAACCCCGTATGGACTGCGAAAGACCACGCCCAAAAAGAGCGCTACCGCCGTGGTTTAGAGCGTTACGGCACAGCCCTAGGCGGCCTAATTCTTGCAACAGTTGACCGCGAAGGTGAGCCCTCCAAGACCTGGCAGCTTGCTAACTGGCGCGAACATCAGCTGGCTCTAACGCAGGCGCGCAACGAAACGTGGGAAGCCGCTAAGGAAGCATTTGACGCCTAACCCTTGGCTCGCGCCACAGGCCACCAAGCCTGTTGATAGCGATGTCACGATTCCCGGTTCGAAGTCTTTGACGAACCGGGAACTCGTGCTGTCGGCGCTGGCGACTTCCTCCTCTACAATTTGCGGCGCACTTAGCGCCCGCGACACGCGCCTCATGGTTGAGGCGTTGCGCTCCTTGGGAGCGCAGGTCGAGACCGGAGCTGACAACTGGGCGATCGCTCCCATTCCGAGCGTTTCCGGTTCTACACCAATCAGCATTGACTGCGGCCTTGCAGGAACCGTCATGCGATTCGTCCCTGCCCTTGCCGCACACTGTACGCGACCAGTGCGCCTCACGGCTGATAGCCAGGCAAATGCCCGGCCGATGGCTGGCCTGTTCAAGGCTCTGCGTTCCATCGGCGTGAGCGTTACACATGAGAGCGACGAAACCTTCCCCCTCACCGTGCAAGGCCCAGCGCGCGTGCGTGGCCCCATAAGTTTGGATTCATCCGCCTCGTCCCAATATCTATCCGCGCTGTTACTTGTTGCTCCGTTGCTAGAAAGCGATCGGGAGTTTATAGAGATTGAGCTAGAGGGCACACTTCCATCGCGACCACACGTAGAAATGACGCTTGCCGCGATGCGTCTACGTGGCGTAGACGCCGATTGGACGGGTGAGCGCACACTGCGGGTTAAACGCGGCGACATTAGCGGACGCGACGCGGTGATAGAGCCAGATCTTTCTAACGCCGGCCCGTTCCTCGCCGCCGCCGCAGTTACCGGCGGCCACGTTCGCATCCCCTACTGGCCGCTCCAAACCACGCAGGCAGGCAACGAGTGGCTACCTATTTTGCGCCAGATGGGTGCCGATGTGAACCTCGTGCCGCAAGGCACCGTGTACGGCACGCTGTGCCTGCGTGCCGGCGAACTTCAAGGATTTACTGGCGACATGTCCCAGGTTGGGGAACTCGTTCCTACACTTGCCGCAATCTGCGCGTTTGCAACCGCCCCCTCAACGATCACGGGAATCGGGCACCTTCGCGGACACGAAACCGACCGGCTAAAAGCGATCGCCACTGATCTAACCAAACTGGGTGTGCTCGTTGAAGAGGGAGCCGATTACCTCAGAATTGATGGCACAAACGGCTGGGTGGAAAACCTTCGTGAACCGACTCTGCTACATTCCTACGCAGATCACCGGATGGCCACATTCGGTGCCATTATCGGTCTGCGCGCCCCGCAAATCTACGTTGATGACGTGGAAACCGTGGCGAAAACCATGCCTGATTTTGTAAACCTATGGACGAAAATGCTGGAGCTAAATGTCTAGACGAGACATTGGAACCGACGACCCGCGCGTAAAAGTACGCCCCGGAAAAGGCTCGCGCCCGCGCACCAAGCGGCGCCCCAGCTATGAGGATGCCCCCACGGGACGCGTGATTGCGGTTGATCGAGGCCGCTACCACGTTATTGCCGAGGACGGCACGCGTGTCACCGCTGTGAAAGCCCGCGAAATTGAGCGCGGCGGCATCGTTGTGGGAGATAGCGTAAAGCTGACCGGCGATCTCACGGGACGCAAGGACACTCTGGCGCGCATCGTGCAGGTAAACGAGCGCAAGAGCGAACTCACGCGCTCTGCGGAGGATGCGGAGGCAAAAGGCCGCGAGCGCACCATCGTTGCCAATGCCGACATCATGGTGATCGTGGTGGCGAAGACCAATCCTCCAGTTCGGCCCGGGTTCATCGATCGGTGCCTCGTTGCCGCCTACGACGCAGGTTTAACACCGATAGTGTGCCTCACTAAGGCTGACCTGGGTGATCCGGATGATGTTGCCACGTTCACGGCCTCGTTGGGCATCGAGACCTACACTGTGTCGATGATGCCGGATCACCCTGCACATGCCGGCTACGAGGAGGTCATTGACCGGCTGACCGGGCATACCTCCGTGCTCATCGGCCACTCCGGAGTGGGTAAATCCACGCTCATTAACGCGATTATTCCAAACGCGGACCGGGCTACGGGCCACGTCAATGAAGTGACGGGGCGCGGACGCCACACCTCCACCTCCGTTGTGGCTCTGCCGATGCCGGGCGGTGGCTGGGTTATTGACACTCCGGGCGTGCGTGGCTTTGGCCTCGCCCACGTCGAGCCACACACCGTTGTTGCGGCATTTGAGGAACTGTGGGAAGTCACCGAGGAATGTCCGCGCGGTTGCGAACACCTCACTGACTCTCCCGATTGTGCCCTCGACGACTGGGTTCGAAATGGAGGTGAGGACAAGGATATTCGCGAAATGCGCGTCCAATCGGTTCGCCGCCTCCTGGCCTCGTTGAAGGTGGCGCAAGAAAAACCCTGGGAGAACTAGCGCGCGTACATGTCGACGAAGTTCGAGATGATTTTGTGTCCGGGCGCAACGTCAACGTCAATGCACTGATCGATGATGCGCTGTTGGTCATCCGGCTGATAGTAGCCTGAAGCGGCATACCCGATGATGCGAAGCTTCAGGGCAGGCCAATCGAGTTCGGGATGGAACTGCGTGCCGTACATGTTCTGTTTTACCTTAAACAACTGGATTGGGCAGGCCTCGCCGCGCGCCAGAAGCGTTGCCGATTCGGGCAGTTGCTCGCATGCCTCCTTGTGGCCTACATAGGCCCGGAATGTGTTTGGAATTCCGCGCGTTATCGGGTCTTCACGCCCCTGTTGCGTGAGCTCAATGACGGGGGCAGAAATAGATTCACCATACTTTTCCGAGATCTTGCCACCCTGGTGACCAAGCAGGGTACCCACGCCGTAACAGATGCCAAGAAACGGGAAATCCTTGGCAACCAATTGATCCATGAGGTCCTGAAGCTCTGCTTCTACACGAAGTTGCACATCCGATTTCTTCTCAATCGGGGCGAGCGAGTCGAAGGGAGATCCGCACAGGATCACGCCGGCCCACTCATCCAGGTTGAGCGGCGGGAGCGGGCTTTGTTCAAGCCGGTGCCAGACCAGCTGGTTTGAGTCCAGCCCCGAAAGTTTTCTCAGCATTTCGACCTCGGAAGTCAAAATTGCGGGCTCGGTGCGCGTTGTAATCATTAAGAACTTCGCGTTGGATTTCATTTGCTCAGCTTACGGGATTACCCGGCCATGCGCGCCCGCGCGGGGGTAGTTTGGACACATGGATAAGACTTTGCATGGCAGTGGACAAAATATGGCATCGATCGCGGATTTAGAGCTGGCACATGCCCTCGCAGATCGCGCTGACGCGGTAACGCTGGACCGCTTTCAATCGGATGATTTGAAGGTAGCGACCAAAGCAGACCTGTCTCCCGTTACCGACGCCGATCGATCTACTGAGGCCGCGATTCGCGAGCTACTGGCCATCCATCGCCCCGATGACTCAATTTTTGGCGAAGAAATGGGAGTTACTGGAAGCTCCACGCGCCAGTGGGTGATTGACCCGATTGATGGCACTAAGAACTTCCTGCGCGGCGTGCCCGTGTGGGCCACTCTTATTGCTCTGGCCCAGGACGGCGAAGTAACAGTTGGAGTGGTATCTGCCCCAGCCCTTGGCAGACGCTGGTGGGCGGGCAAAGGCCTCGGCGCCTACGTAGGAGTACAACAGGCACTGCGCGAGTCTTCAACCTGTTGCGGCACTAATGATTGCTGCGCTGATACGCCATCTTCGGGCGCATTTGATTATGTGAGCGCCGGGCAGCGCATTCACGTATCTACCATCGACCGTTTTGAAGATGCCTCACTGTCTTACTCTTCCTTGTCAGGATGGAAGGCACGCGGCAGGCTAGACCATTTCTTGGACCTTACTGATCGCATGTGGCGAACTCGCGCGTACGGCGATTTTTGGTCTTACATGATGGTGGCCGAGGGCGTATGCGATATTGCCGCCGAACCGGAGCTAGAAACCTACGATATGGCGGCCCTTGTGCCCATCGTGACCGAGGCGGGGGGCCGTTTCACCTCTTTGCTGGGCGAGGACGGACCGTGGGGTGGCACGGGGGTTGCGACTAATGGCTTGCTCCACGATGAGGTGCTCCAGATACTGGCGTGGGAAGAGGGACTGTAAAATTTTTGTCCGTACCGTTCGCTAACCTGTAGGCATGAAGTTAATTCACACCGCAGATTGGCACCTGGGCAAGACGCTACATAAGCAGTCGCTGGAAGAATTTCAAGAGACATTTCTTGACCACATGGTCGATTTGGTGGACGATGAAAGGCCTGATGCCCTCCTAATTGCCGGGGATGTTTACGATCGCGCGATTTCCCCGACCTCGTCAATGAATCTGCTCGAGGACGCGCTGCAGCGCCTCACCGAATTCACTCAGGTCATCATGATTCCGGGTAATCACGATTCTGCGGCCAGGCTAGGCTTCGGATCGAAGCTGTACACGGAGCGATTAAAGATTGTTTCGCGCACAGCAGACGTAGGGAAGCCAGTCGTGATCCGAAGCGGATCCGAGGTAGCAAACATTTACCCTATCCCGTACCTGGAGCCCGATATAGCTCGCGTTAGCCTCTCCGATGAGGTCGATGACGCTGGAGTTCTCACCAGCCTTGCTCGCAGTCATCAGGCCGTTATGGAGGCCGCCCTGCGGCGAATAGACGCGGACCTCGCAAAGCGCGAAGGCATGGGCATCGCGGTGATTCACGCGTTCATTGCCGGATCCGAAACCAGTGATTCTGAGCGTGACATTTCGGTTGGAGGTTCGCAGTCGGTTGCCCCCTCAACCTTCAAGACTATGGGCGCAGACAAACCACTTTCGCGCGGGCTTTCCTACGTTGCTGCCGGTCACCTACATCGGCCCCAGCAACGCGACACTGATGGGCCGATCATCCGCTACAGCGGGTCTCCCCTACCCTTTTCATTCTCCGAAGCACGCGACAAGAAGTGCACAACCATTCTTGAAATTGAGAACGGAGTTGTTGACCTGCGGACCGTGCCCGTGCCCCAACCTTATTCCCTCCATCAGATCCGCGGGACCATTGCGGAGCTTACGTCCGATGTACCCGAATGGGCGAAAACCGGATTCGCCCACGTTGAGGTCACTGACCTCACAAGGCCTGAGCATCTTCACGAACGCATTAAAGCTAGTTACCCCAATGCTCTGCTGATTCGGCATACTCCTCCGGCTTCGCAAATCGAAGGAACGGTAGCGGCGATCGAGAAGAAAACGCCCCAAGAGCTTGCCGAAGAGTTCTTTGAACTCACGCTTGGACGCAAAGTACTGCCTGGAGAGAGCGAAATTATTGAGCAAACGTGGGAAACCGTGTTGCAGGAGGAAGAGTAATGCGACTACTAACACTCGAGTTTCAAGCGCTCGGCCCCTTCGCCGGACACCACCAGATTGACTTCACCCGGTTCGAGCCATCCGGCCTATACCTTCTGCGCGGACAAACCGGTTCGGGTAAATCAACCATTATCGACGCCATCACGTTCGCTCTCTATGGCGATGTTGCTGGAGGGCAAACCTCTACGCGTGACCGATTGCGCTCCAACTTTGCCAGCCGCGACACCGACACGTTTGCGCGGTTGCGCTTTGAAACTTCGCACGGCGCGTTTGAAGTCACCAGGCGTCCTTCCTACACCAAGGAAGGTAACAAAACCGCCACGCCAGCAAGTGCCGTCCTGGTAAAGCTCGACGCCAGCTACGACCCTGTTACCGATCCTTTCTGCGGAACAGGTGAAGAAGTAGCGACCAGGGCAAAAACCGTCACCGATGAAATTACACGCGTAGTAGGCCTGGGACTAGACCAGTTCCTCCAAACTGTGGTTTTGCCGCAGGGCAAATTCGCCGACTTCATCCACTCGAGCCCAAAGGATCGCAAAGACGTCCTCGAAGACATTTTCGGCACGCAGCACTTTCGCCGTTTCACTGAATCCTTGGCCCTGCAGTCGAAAGCAGCGCGCGCCGAGTTTGACGAGCAACGCGCTGCCGTAGCATTTCAGGCCAGCCAAATCTGTGAAGAAGCCGGTGAGGCAGTCAGGCTGGCCAACTACGAAGAGGCAATCGGCCGCGCACTTACTATCTCTAGAGAGCTCGAGGCTAAAGCACGGCAGACCGAATACCAGCTATACCGCGCCATTGCCGACGTACGTGAAGTGGAAGCCACCGAAGCTGAGCGTGAGAGGGTTGAAACCACCACGCTCCGGTGGAAAGCCGCAGCCAAGCAACTCGCCGCGCTCGAAGAAACCGTCGATGAACACAAGCAACGCGAAGCCAAGTTAAAGCACGCACGCGAAGCACTTGCACTTAACGCAGACCTGCTTGCCAAAGAACGTGCGGCCACAGCCCTCGAACAGGCGAAAACAGATGTGGCTTCCAGCATTGATGCGATTGATGAGGAGGACGCTGACCTGCGTAGCACCGCGCGTGGGGCCCTCGATGGCACATCCTGGGAAGCGATTCGTAAGCGAGATGAGGAACTTACCAGCGAACTAACTCGGCTCGAAAAAACCGAGCAGAACATCGAGCAATTAGAACTTTTATCCACCCAGATTGAAGAGCTTCGCGCGACCATTGTCGAGCTGAAACAGTCCACATCGGGCCGCCAAGCCGAGATTGATCAGTTCCACCAGGCCGAGCAAAAGGTTGAAGCCGCCGTTGCTCAAATGGAGCAACAAGGACATAGCTACGCGACTCTCGTAGATCAAAGGAATGAGCTCTCACTGCGTCTGGAAGCTTCCAAGAGCGCCGACAAAGAAAGAGCACGCCTGCTTGAAAGCTCTGCAGAAATTGGACGCAAAGCAAAGAAACTTGAGCAGGCTCGCACCCAGGCACAAGATCTAGCTGCAAAGTGGATAAACAACTCCGCTTTAGAGCTGGTTGCGAAGCTTGTCGATGGAGAAGAATGCATAGTTTGCGGGTCTACCAACCATCCTCACCCGTACGAGGGCTCGCCAACCGACGTTCAGCGTGAAGAACTTGACGAAGCCCTGGCTCTCGTAGAGCGAATCAAAGCGTCTCTTTCTGCAACCAGAGAAGATCACCAGCGCATCGTTGAATCCATCAAAGAACTCAACAAGAAGGCAGGCGCGGACACCGCGTCACTGCAGATAGCGTATGACGACATCGATACCCAGGTTGTAGCGGCCAAACAAGCAGGCGACACCGCCAGCCAACTGCGTAAAGACCTGGCCGAATCCCGCAGTCAAATTGAAAAGTACAAAACACAGATTGCCAGTGATAACGTCAAGATTGCGGCGAATACCAAAGACGTAGAGAATAAGACCGCTGAGATTGAGCGTCTCTCGCAACTGATACAACAGGCGCGTGGTTCCTTCACGTCCGTAGCCGAACGACGCGAAAGCATCGCCACCAGGCAAGACCACATTCGGCACATAATCAAAGTAATCACCGCATTTGAAGATGCCCACAACCGGTACACCGAAGCTGCGGCCGTGCTGGCCAAAGCCCTGGCAAATAGTACCTTCGCCTCGGCTAATGAAATCCAAGAAGCACTACTGCCCCAGGCTGAAATCAATGCACTAGAAGAGCAAATCTCCAACTACAACCTGACCAAACGCCAAGCGGGCGCCACCATCGAAGAAACCGAGCGATCCGGGCTTGTGCGCACCGAATATCCCAAACCTCTTACTAACGCGCTATCTCGGCTTCGTCGTATCCACGAAGAAGCCACCAGCACACACGCCCTCGCAAAGAATGCTCTCACTCAACACGAGGAGCAAGTGGGCAAGCTCAGAGCAGGGATAGAGAACCTGCAGACGTTAGAAAAGGAGTTGGGACCAATCCGACGCCTCGCTGAGCTTGCGCAGGGAGCAAGACTCGAAGATGGCACCCCAATCCCCTTCGACACCTGGGTAATCATGCGTCAATTCGAACGCGTACTTGAAGCCGCCAACCCTTACCTAGAAAGGTTCTCTACCGGACGGTACCAACTGCGCAGAGTAAGCTTGGACGCTTCTAGGAAGAGCCAGCAAGCCGGACTTGGACTTGCAATCATCGATTTGAACACAGACACCGAACGTTCCCCCGCATCGCTATCTGGCGGCGAAACCTTCTACTCCTCACTCGCACTTGCCCTCGGCCTCGTAGAAGTAATCTCATCTGAAGCTGGTGGCCTGGACCTCAAATCAATGCTCATCGATGAGGGGTTTGGCTCACTGGACCAAGATGCGCTAGATAAGGTCATGATTGGTCTTCAGCGCCTGCGCGATTCTGGGCGAACCGTAGGCGTAGTATCACACGTAGCCGAAATGCAACAACGCATCAGTGACGGCATCGAAATCAAACATGCAAAATCGAAAGGATCAACACTTGTAATCCACGCCGCCGACTAGCGCCACCACACTTGAAATCCATTCCTATTCGCGGGCGTTCAACGCCTGGCAGAGCTGTGCGCGCTCACTGACGTCAAACCACTCCAAGAAAGCGTCCATAAGCTCTTCCACCGCTTCATCAGCTTCCTCTTGCGTAGCAGCCGCACATGCGCGACGAACCAGTGGCTCAGACTCAAGGCCGTCCACCAAGATAGCCTGCGCATTCTCCCACACCGGCTCCCCCTCAAGGGCTACCACAATGCGTCTTTGTGTGGGTTCCTCTAAATCACGCACAAGCTCCAGCGAAATCAAAGAAGCTGCCACGGCCGCTTCGTACTCGAACCACTCCCGCTCTTCCGCACAGGTCGCTCCAGAAGATGGAGTAACCAATTCGCGGACAGGAAGATCCCCACAAAGCTCCGAAGCAACCAAAGGCAAGAAACAGCGCATAAAACGAGTTTAAAACAGGGCCAAACTATTTGCGACCAAACAACTTGAACCCAGACCGCCTCGATTTACGCCTACTCCGCCTGCGCGCCGGGGTAGACTCGCCCTGGCCAGTACCAATCAGATCAATAATCTGCGCGATCCCAGCGCCAAACTTCGACTCACCAGATGCCATAACCGTGGCGGCAGAAAGCACTGCCTCATCCACATCCGTGCTGTCCTCAATCACCACGCGAGGGGTCACCGGAGCGATCGAGGCAAGTACAGTATCAATCGGGCGACTCACGGATCCACCCGTACCCGAAGATCGTGCTCGATTTACTACCAACACGTCCGGACGCACTCCGGCTTCTTCAGCCTCGTACAGAGTATGCGTAAGCCGGGTCAATCCAATTGCATCACCACGAGCCACAATCAGAACTACATCTGCATCCTCTAAAACCGTGCGGTTAATGTCTTGTGGCGTTGGCACAAAAGTTAGCTGCGACGGATCATCATCAGCAAGACCGTCAGCCAGATCTACAACCACGTCACCCAGCTTGCGCAGTTCGCTCAGCACGTCCGCAACAACCTCAGCGCGAAGCATCCTCCATTTATCCGCGCGCGTGAGGCCAGAGAGCAAGTGGAAATGCTCATCAACCAGCAGGCGCGCATCGTCCAAAGCCAAACGGGTCAGTTCACCCTGGTTGCGCAGATTCGAAGCCTCCAGCAGGCCCGACTGCGGGGCGTCAAACCCCAGCATGAACGCCAGCGAAGGGGCATGAGCATCGGCATCAACGAGCGTTACCTCGCGTCCCGCAAGCGCCAATGCGTGAGCCAGATTCAATGCCACCGTAGAGCGCCCCGGCGCACCCGATGTGCCCCACACCGCGATCAAACGTCCTCGATAATCAACAACGTCGGTAGTCTCCGCGGGAGCAGAGAACACTTGGCTCTCTTGCCCCATCATCCAGTTTTGGATCCCCATCGTCAGAGTGTCGACCACAAACTCAGCACTGGATGCATCACAACGCGCGTCCTCCCCGATGGAGGCTGCCGTAATCGGATCATCAACCACCAGCAGAACAAAAACGCCGGCCTCGTGAAACTCATCTACAACAGAGCGATCCAAGCCGGGAGCTCCGCCGCGTGCGACCACAACCGAACCGATTCCCGCACGCACGCACGCTCGCGCTTCCGCCAAATCCGCACACCTGCGTTGAACTGAAAACTTCGACGACTGCGCGTTGAGTTCCCGGATCACTTCCGTCTCAAAGGGCTCGTCAAGCCAAACAATTACACCCTTAACCGCCATCGCTACCCCGCGGGAACCACAATCAGGGAGCTCTTGGACCCCGTTGCCGCCAAGACGGTATCCAAATCCGACTCGGGCACAGAAATCTCAACGCTTTGGGCGCGATTAACCAGCGTGGTGTCCGGCTCCGAAATCGAAAGAATAATAGCCGAGGACGCAATCATTCTCGGTTCCGTTTGGCTACCGAGCGGCGTATCCGGCGAATCTACGGCCCACACCTCGACCGTAGAGCCTGTGGAGACGGATGAAGGAATACGTGTAGCCACATTTATTACAACCTGTCTGCGATCGAGCGAAGCCGCGCTTGCTACCGCGTCACGAGGAAGTAACTCGCCTGCACTGAGGGTACGCGTTGCCACGGCTCCCTCGGGCAGCGCTCCGGCCTCCAAATACGCCGTTGACCCCGTACGGGCGGACACGATTGAAAGAGCAGAGGCTTGAATGGGCTGGCCTTGCGCAACCGGAGCGTTCAACTGGTAAACGCTCTCCCCTCCGCGAGCCTTTTGCACCAGCCAGGTAGTAGCGACGATTGACACTACAACCAGGGCAAGTCCAAGAAGAAACCTGGGATCAGTAAACACGTGTGAGCGACGCGCTCTGGGTAAAGCTTTAGACACGTGACAATGATGCAGGAATTTTTGCCGCTTGTGGAAGATATCCACAGTTTGGTCTCAGATAAAGAAGACTAACGCCCCGAATCACGCCACTTCTGATAGTTAATTCGCGGAGCTTATACACAACAGTGCGCGCGGACTATTCAGAACTGACACGAAGTGAGACAATATAGACATGAGCCAAAGATTCTTAACCATTGCAGACGTTGCCGAAACCCTTAACCTGTCTCAGTCCGCAACCCGCGCACTCCTATCGTCGGGCGAACTGCCGGCCATACAGGTGGGCGGGAAACGAACGTGGCGAATCGAGGCCTCCGAGCTTGAACGCTACATTGAGCGCCAGTACGCCGCCACCCGCGAGCGCATCGAATCGGGCAAGATCTAGGCTTCCCACAAATCTGCAGCAACCACCAATCTGCTTAGAATCCCGGCAGGAGGCGAATGCTAAACAGGTGAGATAGCGACACCGAAGAGACCCCGCCTTCGTGCCCTATGTCCACGTGGTCCATGTAGACCGAAACAATAAAACCGGTTAGAGAAGTTGCTCCCACCTGCACTGCCACGCGGCGACGTTGCCGCATAATTTGGCGCAATATAGCGGATAACCCCAAGCGCTTGTCTATAAGACTGGGCTCTGGCGCCACTCTTGCAAGGCCTTCAACGACCGCCATCGACGTGGTAGAGACCAGCTCCTGCACTCCCCCATCCTCAAGCAACACCCACGCTGGATTTGAGCGGATCATCCTTCCCTTCGCACTGACACCAAAGGGAGAGAACACGTTAACTTCGAGGCCTTCTGCGGCCCGCAACCGATCTGACATCCCCGCCGAAACCAGCTCGGCCTCGGCAAGCTCCGCCACCTCTTCACGATTTTGCAGGGCCTCTTCGCCTGCGAACTCTTGCGCAAGAGCGGCAATAATCGTTTCAAAATCCATCTTCTGATTGAAAAACATACAGGATTCAGCATCGGGTTTTCCACCATTTTTCGAAACGCTATTGACTTACTAACCCCTAACGTGCAAACATCAATCATCACGAACTGGTACGAACTAGCACGAAAGAGGGGCAATGGAGTCGAATAGAAACTCAAAATCTAGCGCCATTATTGCGCTGACCAGTGCCGCCGCGTTCACTGTTACCGCGGCCGCCTCACTCTCGATCGCGATAGACAACTCAAGTGCGTTAGGCCTTCTTCAAACCGATGCGAATGCGATCTTGCGCAGTTCTTTAAATCCGAACGCGTTGGCCCTACCACTGATCACCGCATTTCTTGGCTTTACCATCGCCACACTGTCGCTGTGGAGTCTCAGTTCCCTGCTATTTACCGAGATCCTTCTTATTCTTGCCAGGCGAGGCACACACGTTCAGCGCCTACTCGAACTCGCGGTTAACACCTCCAGCCCTTTGGTTCGATCCTTGTTGAAAAAGAGAGTCGCAACGCTTGCAGTGTCGGCATCTCTCGTGGTAACAGCTACCTCCGCGTTTGCACCGGCTCCCGCAACGGTTCAAGACAACCTGGGGTGGCAGGCAGTATCAACACAGGAGACTCGCCCGTCCCAAACGAGCGTTCCAACCGACCTCACGCTATCTGATCCATCGGACATCGCTACGCCGACACCGCAAGCTTCATCTCCTACTCCAAAAGCGCAAGATAGCGCGAGCCACAGTGAGAACCTTGCGACTTCACACGCACATCTGGCAAAGGAATCCTCGAGCTCTCAAGCCACCGATGTTCCACCTCAGACAAATGGGAACGAGAATGCGTCCGGCGGGAAATCTGAACAAAACGCTACCTCAAGTGGGAAATACGTTGTGCGCAGTTGGGACTCCCTGTGGACCATAGCTGCCCGCCATCTGCAAAGCAGTGATTCCACAAAGATTGCTGCCGAGTGGCACAGAATCTACAACCTAAACAAATCCGCTATTGGCACCAATCCCGACCTCATCTATCCGGGAACAACTCTGACCTTGCCTGGGGAGGACCTCTAATGTCTACAGCACTTGCAACCCTCGAGCCCGTTTACGAACCCGTCAAGCTGTGCACTGTCAAGGGCGGCAAAAGCCCTGCCAAGCAACCGTATGACATTAAGATCAAGCGCGCGCCCAACCCGGTACGAGCCCTCAACGGAATCTTGCCAAAACCCGCACCTACCGGGCGTCATTGGGCGATGATTGACGCGTCTTGGGATTATTCAAAACCCGAGGTCGAAACTGACACCATTGGGAAAGCAGCGCAGCTTCCCGACGCGCGCAACTGGAGCCGCGCTCTGGCACTCGCAATCGTTGAGACACTCAGCGGACAAAAGTATCCCAGCGCACTAGAACGCTTCGTCACGCCAGACCTTTACGATGCGATCGAGAGAAAGGTTGCTCTCGCTACCAGACTGGATGGACCGGCGGGGCGCTCTCCTCAAACCAAAGCCCTATCTTCAAGAGTGTGCCTGGTCAATGAATCGATTGCGGAGACCACACACGTTGTTGTTAAGGGCGAAACCACCCGAGCCGTTGCCATTCGTCTTGAAGCTCGCAGAAGACAATGGGTAGCCACCGCCCTTGAAATCCTGTAGACGAAAGCCCGCCATCTGCGAATGCAAATGGCGGGCAATCTTAAAACGCTATTAGCGGCGCTTGCGCTTTTGTGCTCTGCGCTGCGCGCGATTCATCGCAGGAGCCGCTCCACCCTCTAACGGGGCGGAAGCCTGCCCGCGGCCGCTCGGACGGAAAGCAGAACCCTCATCGGGGATTCCATCAGAATCTCCAGAGCCAGCAGGGCCAGACATCTGCATCTTTCCAAAGTGAGAACGTCCCACATCGCCCATCACGTTGTCACTCTTAGGCTGATTCAAAGCCTTTGCCTGACGAGCCACCGCAGACGCCTTCGCTGCATCAAGCTTCTCCTCCTGCTGTTGCAACGCAAGCTCAAACTGGCCAGCAAACGAGAACGCGAGCTTCACAGCCTCCTCACGGATGCGCTCCATCATTGCCTGGAACATCTGCGCACCCTCAGACCCGTACTCAACCAGAGGATCACGCTGACCCATCGCGCGAAGGCCAATACCTTCCTTCAGGTAATCCATCTCGTACAGGTGCTCACGCCACAACTTATCCACCGAAGCAAGCACAACGCGACGCTCCAAAGCCCGCATCGGCTCCTCCCCAAGCTGGGACTTAGCTAGTGGATTCGCGCTCACCTTCTCAGAAATCTTGTCGTACTCATTGTGAATATCCGACACGTACTCAAACACGAAATCCTCGGCCGAAGCGCCCGTGCCCTCACCTACTGCATCCACAATCTCCTGCGGACGAATCGACACCGGATAATACTCATGTAACGTCGAGAACAAGCCGTCGAGATCCCAATCCTGTTCATCATCCGACGGAACGTACTGGGACACCACCTGACGCACAAGCTCTTCCATGAAGAACTTCATCTGCGGGTTCATGTCTTCACCCTCAAGAACCCGACGACGCTCACCGTATACCGACTCACGCTGGCCGGTCATCACATCGTCATACTTGAGGACGTTCTTACGAATCTCAAAGTTACGAGCCTCAACCTGGGCCTGCGCCGAAGCGATGGACTTTGAGACCATCTTCGACTCGATTGGTAAATCCTCCGGATAGTTGCCTGAAGCCATAATGCGCTGGGCAAGCCCCGCATTAAACAGGCGCATCAAGTCATCTTCCATCGACAGGTAGAAGCGAGACTCACCCGGGTCACCTTGACGGCCGGAACGACCCCGCAGCTGGTTATCAATACGGCGCGACTCATGCCTTTCGGTACCCAGCACGTACAGGCCGCCAAGCTCAACAACCTCATCGTGCTCCGCAGCGACGGCCTCCTTCGCGGACTCCATCACCTTCGGCCACATCTCGTTGTACTTGTCCGCATCCTCCTGCGGATCCAATCCCTCCGAAGCCATGTGAGCAAGCGCAATATGCTCAGCGTTACCGCCAAGCATGATGTCCGTACCGCGGCCAGCCATGTTCGTGGCCACCGTGACAGCACCCTTACGGCCCGCCATGGCCACAACTGCGGCCTCACGCGCGTGCTGCTTAGCGTTCAAAACCTCGTGCGGAATGCGGCGCTCTTTGAGCATGCGCGAAACCAACTCTGACTTCTCCACCGAAGTCGTACCAACGAGTACGGGCTGGCCCTTCTTGTGGCGCTCCTCGATGTCCTCCACCACGGCCTTCATCTTGCCCGCAAAAGTGGGGTAAATCAGGTCCGACTGATCCTTGCGGATCATCGGCCGGTTGGTCGGGATGGGCACTACACCAATACCGTAGGTAGAGACAAACTCCGCGGCCTCAGTCTCTGCCGTACCGGTCATGCCAGCACGCGAACCCTCTGGGTACAGGCGGAAGTAGTTCTGCAACGTGATAGTAGCGAGAGTCTGGTTCTCCGCCTTAATCTCCACTCCCTCTTTAGCCTCGATCGCCTGGTGCATGCCCTCGTTATAACGACGGCCTGGCAACACGCGGCCGGTGTGCTCATCAACAATCAGCACTTCACCGTCCTGCACGATGTAGTCCTTATCGCGCTTAAACAGCTCCTTGGCCTTAATCGCGTTGTTCAAGTAGCCGATCAGAGGGGTGTGCGCGGCGTCGTACAGGTTATCAATGCCTAGCTGGTCCTCAACCTTATCGATGCCAGGCTCAAGAATGCCGATAGTGCGCTTCTTCTCATCAACCTCGTAATCAACCTCAGGCTCGAGCTGGCGCACCAAACGCGCGAACGTCATATACCAATCATCCGCATTGCCTTGCGCCGGCCCCGAAATAATGAGCGGCGTACGCGCCTCGTCGATCAAAATCGAGTCAACCTCATCGACGATCACATAGTTATGACCGCGCTGCACCATGTCTTCAGGCACCTGCGCCATGTTGTCACGCAAGTAGTCAAAACCGAACTCATTGTTGGTGCCGTACGTGATGTCACAGTTGTACTGCTTGCGGCGCTCATCGGGCGTCTGCCCCACCAAAATACACCCGCAAGTAAGACCAAGGAATCGGTAAACTCGGCCCATCAGCTCCGACTGGTAAGAAGCCAAGTAGTCGTTAACCGTAACCACGTGCACGCCTTTGCCCTCCAACGCGCGCAGATAAGCCGGCAACGTTGCAACTAGCGTCTTACCTTCACCGGTCTTCATCTCCGCGATGTTGCCCTTATGCAACGCAGCTCCACCAATCAGCTGCACGTGGAAAGGACGCAACCCCAGCACGCGATCCGCGGCTTCGCGAACCGTTGCGAAAGCCTCAACCAGCAAGTCATCAAGCGTCTCGCCCTCTTCTAAGCGCTGCTTGAACTCATCAGTCTTCGCCTTGAGTTCCTCATCAGCGAGGTCCCGAAAATCGTCTTCGAGGGCATCAACCTGATCTGCAATCGCTTCAAGTTTGCGAAGGGCTCTACCCTCGCCCATCCTCAAGATCTTGTCAATAATAGACACGGCGCTCCAAAAGTTGTCCTTACACAGTTGGTTCCCATTGTAGACCGCCAGTCACGTGAGCGCCGCACCCGCCCAGCCCGGAACTGATAGCAGCGCCAACAGCCCCACATCAAAAAACGCTCTCACGCCCACTCATCGCGAGCCCTACACAAAAAGGGGCGAGGACTGCTCGTCCTCGCCCCTGGTGGTGAAAACCTATTCGGCTTCAACCTTCGTATTCAAACGGATCACACCGTACGTCCAACCCTCGCGATGGTAAACAACGCACGGCTGCATCGTCTCTTGATCAATGAACAAGAACCACGGGTGGCCCACCAGCTCCATCTGATACAGAGCCTGATCAACCGTCATTGGTTCAGCCTCATGCAACTTCTGGCGAACAATTACCGGCGAATCCCCAAGCTGTTCCTCTCTTGGCTCACCGATCTTCAGATCCTCAGCCGAGCGCAACGTATCGCGATGTGCCTCCTCCTTCAGATCCTGTTCCGCCTCCGGCTCTTCATAAATTCCGCCTAGCTCCGGCGCAATCGGAGCGTTGTAACGCCTGCGATGATCCTTCGCACGATCACGTGCACGACGCAGACGCTCAAACAGTTTTGCGGTTGCAATGTCGACCGCCGCATATCGATCCGAGCTGGATGCTTCCGCTCGGATGATTGGGCCCTTGCCAAAGACTGTAAGTTCAATCCGCTCCGCGGTCTCAGCTCGACGCGGGTTTGGCTCGTGAGTGAGCTCAACGTCAATACGCTGTGCGCGCGGGTAGAACAGTGTCACCTTTGACACTTTCTCTTCTACGTACTCGCGGAAATTCGGGTGGATTTCGGCATTGCGTCCGACAACTGTGATGTCCATGGTTCCTCCAGGAATACGAGGGAAAAATCCCAACTGATTCGCCAGACACACATCGCGCCTGGCCGTGCGTTTAGTTACCACCCCCTACCAGACGTTTGCGGCAAAAACCTTGCTAAGACTTTGCCTGGTTACTTAAGTTTACCCGAACTTCGTGATGGGCGTCACTTTAGCGGATGGCAATTGTGAACATCCGCGAGCGTTGTTCCCACAAAACATTGACCTCCTGCGTATTCCACAGCCTTACGGCAAGCCAGCATCGTGGCTCCCGTTGTAACCACGTCATCCACGAGGATGCACTGCGCCCCGCGTAACTCCACCAATGCACTTACCTTGCCGCTGCGTGCGCGACGCTCAACGCCCGACTTGCCGGCCTGCGTGGACCCCCAAGCCTTGGTGAGCACCGGAGCAACCATTACGTCGACCCCTTCGCGATCAAGATGAGATGCAAACCCGCGAGCGATGTGCGGTGTAACCATCAGGCCGCGCCACGCCCTCGTCCACTGGGATGGAACCGAGACAATGAGCAAGGGGTTACCCGCGAGAGGAACATCCACCACTGCGCGATGCGTCATCCACCCCTGCGCCAGCGACACTCCTGCCTGCACCAACCATTCTTGTAACCTGTTTGCCCGGTCATGTTTCGCAGCGAGGATGATTCTGCGTAGCGCTCCCTCATACTCACCAAGGCTGATTAGCCGCATCGCCATTTCGCCCTCCACCAGGCCTGCTCTGGCAGGGCGTTTCGCTATGGCGGCGCAACTAGAACACAGCGTCGTATCCCACGCACCACAACCCGCGCAAGAAGCCGGAGCGACGATATTTACTAACTCGCTAAACAAAGCCAACACGAGGCAACAATAACTAGGTACGAAAGTAGCAATAGCTCCCACGAGTGAAGGTGTGCAAACACAAGGGCGTAGCGCCCCTGGGGAAAGCTGTCACCTTGAGCTCAATATATGGGCGATGATCTAGTGCGGGTAAGACTCCTCCACGAGGTCCGTTGTAGAGCTACGCCAAGACACACCAAACCGCGAGTAAATCACCTCATCTTTGGTGTCCAAAAGCACCGCCTGCGGGGTGGCACCTCCCGAAATCCTAATCGCATCTGCCGGCGCTTCGAGCGTTTCAGGCACCGAACCAAGGCTCGAAATAGTGACCTTGCCAGCCTCATCGCCGCGCTGCAAAATCAGTGCCGAAGTGTTGCCAGCCCACGACACGTCCAGCACCTCAGCTGCATCGAGTTCCACACGCCGAGGTACGTCAATACCCGCGGGTTTGCCTTGCGCATTACGTTTCACGGCGGCCATCCACACGCTGGAAGAGCCATCCCCATCGCGGCGCAACAATGCTCGCGCGCCATCTGGAGAAATCGAAATACTTTTTATCGAGCGATCATCCTGCCATGGAGATGCGATCCTTACTGAATCATCCCCCGCCGGGTTCGTAGCAACGACCTCGTTGCCCACAACCGTCCAAATCCAGTCCAGTCGATCGATCGACGGGCGCGAAATTCCCTCGCCCTCTAAAATCTGCACCGGTTTACCGCCCACGCGGACAGAGAAGAGCTTATCGCCGTTAATGAAAGCCAACGGACTGGAATCAACGGGACCAACCGAAGCGGCATGAGCTCCCGGCTGTTCACTAGCAGGAACCACCACAGAAGTGAACGACCTATCGCGCAGAACCAAACCCGACTTGTTAAAACCAACGCGCTTATCCATTGCCCACGTGGGGCCGGCCGGGATAGCAACATCGTCCAAGCGCATACCGTTGTTTTGCACGCGTACCTCAGTCACGCCCGGCACCTGCGCCAGCGTTGAAGTTACCTGCCACTTCAGAGCTTCCTGTTGCTCTGAGCTAACCAAGTACTCTCCCTCTAGCTGCACGTCCGCAACGCCAGCCGTTACCGCAACCTGTTGAAGCGGGAGGCGCGCCCCCGCGGGGATTGCCGAAACCACAGCCGAAGCAATATCACTAGAAGGTCCCTCAATAAGCGCCTGCATCAGGTGAGACTCCAAACGGCGCACCGGATACCAGCGCCTATCCGGCACCAACGCGCGATAGTCGGGCGCAAAAAAGTACACCGAAGCCTGCGTGTACACCGCGTGGAAAGAGGACTGAGATAGAAGCACTCCGTCTGGGAGCTCATCAATGCGCCACTCGCCTAGCGAATTCGTTGTGAGCTTATACTTCAACGACGTCTTGGATGAGGCAGCCTGCTCCTCATAACTGCCATCAGGAGTCACCACGGCGTTAACTCCTACCGACACCGAGACCGTACTCGCATCCCCAGTCACGAACGGCGTTTGATCATCCGAATAGATCTGCACCTGCGATTCCGGACGCCACGCGGCCTTCGCACGATCAGTCAAATACGAGCGCGCCACCTGAAAATCATCCGACAAGCCCGCCGCAGAAGCGCGCAGAAAATCACGTACCAAAATGTCGGGAGTGGACCCAGCAACCGGGCCGTAACCTTTCAAAACCAGCGATTCTGCATCGGGAATATCCCGCTCAAAACTTGTAACCGGTCCCGAAGAAGGTAGCGACGAACAGCCCGCAAGCACCAGCGTGCAAGCCATGACCATAGTCAAAATCTTGCGCCTCATCGCTCCTCCCACAACTTCAGAGGCGTTTTCGCAATCTCAACACCCTGCCGGCGCGGAACTGTCACCATGAACGCAGCGCCTCGGCCTGGCTCTCCATACACCTCTATCTTGCCGCCGTGCAAAGCTACGTCCTCACGGGCAATAGACAACCCCAATCCCGTACCGCCGGTTGTTCGCGTGCGTGCCGGATCCGCACGGTAAAAGCGTTCAAACACGTGCGTGCGCGTCTCCTCGTCCAAACCAACACCGAAATCACGCACCCGCACCGAAGTAGCGTCAGGATCCGATCCAACCTCAACCTGCACCGGGCCACCTTCAGCGTGCTCAATCGCATTCACCAAGAAATTACGCAACACCCGCTCCATGCGGCGGCTATCTGCCTCGGCCACATTCCTGCCCTCGCCAGAAATGACCTCTACCTGCACCCCAAGTTTGTCCGCAAGCGCGCGATTCGCATCCACAACTTTTTGCGCCAGCTCCGTGAAATTCACGTCATCAAGTTCCAGCGAAGCAGACTTTGAATCGTAACGCGAAATCTCTAGCAGGTCCGCCAGCATTTTTTCGAAACGATCCACCTGCTGGTGAAGTAGCTCCGCCGATCTAGCTGAGATCGGGTCAAACTCTTCACGGCTGTCGTATAGCATCTCTTCTGCCATACGAATGGTAGTCAAAGGGGTACGCAGCTCATGCGAAACATCCGACACGAAACGCTGCTCCAGCTTCGACAGCTCATCATACTCCGCAATCTTGTCAGCCAATGAGGACGCCATGTTGTTAAACGCGCGCCCGAGCTGCGACATCTCATCCACGCCATCAGCACTCACGCGCACACTCAAATCACCATCAGCCAGCTGCGCGGCCGCCTCCGCGGTTCTACGAACCGGCCTAAGCAGACGATAAATCATGTAAATGAGGCCCGCACTAAACAGTAAAATCACGGGCACCGATCCGATTACTAATGTGCGCATGAGCATCGAGATAGTTGCCTGGTCGTCACTGAGCGAATAAACGGTGTACAGCTCATACTCACCCGCGAGCGGTAGCGTTACGATATCGCCCACAATGATGCCCGGGCTAGGCTTGCCAATACCAGTATCAATCTCGACCGACTGGTAGTACGGGCCACCTCCGCCAGCTGTCATCTTGCGCATTTGTGGCGTAAGCGCATCAATCACATTGCTATCGATGAGGTCATTAATCGCAAACGTTGCCGAAGCGCTGGGTGCCCGCAGTAGCATCGTGCCAACTGCACCCGCACCCGTGGCCGAGGATCGCAGCGAGGAAATCAACTTGTGCGCCAGATCTTGAACCTGATCCGGAGTGGTAGCAGTGGACTGGTCAAACGTGGATTGCGCCTGCGCTAAACGAACCGTGGCATCATCAAGAACCTGCTCACGTCGCTGCTCGAAAACCTCCGTGCGCACCTGAAACGTCACCGCTACAAACAGTAGCGACAACAGGGTCAACATGAGCAATGTCATGCCAACCGCAACCTTTAGCGACAAGGACTTGCGAATAAACAGAATAGGACGGGCATCTTGGAACGCCCGCACCAACTTGGAGTCGCTCGCCGCCATCAGCTACGCCGGTGTTCCACCCGCACGGTAGCCCACGCCCCGAACGGTCACGATGAGCTCCGGATGCTCCGGATCGCGTTCTATCTTCGCGCGCAAACGCTGCACGTGCACATTAACTAGGCGGGTATCCGCAGCATGCCGGTAACCCCACACGTCCTCTAGTAGCTCCTCGCGAGAAAACACCTTCCACGGTGCCCTCGCCAATGCCACAAGCAAATCAAACTCAAGCGGAGTCAGAGCAATGGGGGCGCCGCCGCGCGTCACCTGGTGGCCCGGAACGTCGACCTCCAGATCACCGACCTTCAATACCTCATCGACGTGCTCATCACGGCCTCGCAAACGCGCCTTCACCCGCGCCACGAGCTCCTTTGGCTTGAACGGCTTAGGCACGTAATCATCCGCACCCGCCTCTAGGCCAACGACCACGTCAGTCGTATCCGAACGCGCGGTCAACATCACGATAGGCACGTCCGACTCAGCTCGGATCTCCTTACAAATCTGGATGCCATTCTTGCCTGGTAACATCACATCCAACAAGACCAAATCCGGCTTAACCTGGTGGAAAACCTCAACAGCCGTCTGGCCATCATGACAAAAAGCGGTCTCGTACCCCTCCGAAGAAAGTACGAGGCCAATCATCTCTGCCAAGGCAACATCGTCGTCCACAACTAACACGTTCGCACTCATATAACGATATTGTCACGACGCCTAGAATTTTTCACGCATTAGAAGCGCTGGCGCGTTAGTGTGATGAGTCTCCATCTTCTACTCCGCCATCAACCACCCGGAAGTTCGCGCGCCGATTCTTAACACGCATAGACTCCGGCTTAACAGAGGGAGGCTGCGGCGCAGGGTTCTTACGGGGTGCGGGGCGGTTCCCCACCTTGCGCACAAGATCTGCCAGCGCCATCAGATCGTCCGGTGAAGGCGGTGCGGGCTCAAAATTCGTAGCCAGGCGAATCACCTGCCAGCCGCGCGGGGCCGTGAAATTGTTAGCGTGCATTTCACATAGCTCCATGGTTCCGGGCTCTCGCGAAGGCGAAAGTGGTCCCAAAACCGCGGTGGCCTCGGAATAGTCATAAGTCAAAGTAGCCACCGCAGGCTCGTTACAAGTGGTCTTACTACACGCACGCATCGCATTCACACCTCCAAGAATAGGAGAACTACAGCACTTGTACTACCTGTCCACGCGACAGGTGGGTAAAGTAAGCCCCATGCGCCAAACTAGAAGACGCCGTGATCGGCATGGACGAGGAAGCCGCGGCCCCCTTTTTGTTCCCGGCATTCCCGCACGGGCTAACTGGCGCGAATCCTTTGACCAAATCGTAGCGCTGCAAGTAGGTGAAATCACTGCGCGCCACCCCGAACTTGCACGCATCGAGATTGGCATCGATGAAGTTCCAACCTCAAACCCGGCCTCTTGGGAGCACCACTCCGTGGTTCTGTGCCGCGCATTCCCCGAAAACCGGCTCGCGCGTCTTGCACCCCGTCTCGTGCTCTACCGGCTCCCCATTCAGGCTCGAGCAGGGCGCGTATCCGTTCGCCAAATGGGATCCCCCTTGCATGCCCTCGTGAGAGGACTGCTGGTAGAAAACTTATCCGCACTCAGCGGCCTTTCCATGGAGGAAATCCACGGCGGCCCCATTGAGGACATCTAGCGCCACCGGTATCCGACGCGGTTGCTAACTGAACCGATTGGCCGTTTAACGCGGGGCGATGAAGCGGAACGTAGGCGTTCCTGAAGTGGAATCTTGCAGCGCAAGAGCAGAAATCAGATTACCTGAGGTAACCTCGGAAAGCGCATTGACCGACGCGTGGATGGGGGCATCAGCATCAATCTTTAGATCCGATCCAGATACGGCCTGGCTGATCACATGCCCGGCTGCAAGGCTGATTGCCTTGCCGTTCACGCGCACCGCGACGTCCTCATCGCTGGAATTGGACAGGAAGAGAGTGTAAGAAACCCCGGACGCCGCGGGAAGAGGCTCGTGGTAGGTCGTTGCCGCATCTGCGGGCATCCACACGACGCGATCAGCTAGCGCCTTGCCGTCCTGATCCTTCTTACCGGTCATGTATCCCGATGCGGAAGCCAGAAGGGGCTCACTTGACTCGATGAGCACGCTAGCGTATTCATCCTCGAGACCATCGAGATTTAGTTGGAACACCGCGCCGGGGTCAATCACCACGTCATTGCCGCCGGGAAGCGGCGCCCTACCCTTCTGCGAGAGCACACTGAGAGTAACCTGTGCTTCCTCTTCTCCCACATTTTGGAGGCGAAGCTTCGGCTCCTCCAGTCCCTTCACAACTCCGGATATGAGGGCAGTTTTTGTTGCAACCCCCGATCCGGAGACGTGGTCGAGGCCGCGAGGGGTGAGGCCTGCAGTGCTGATAGTGCGGATCGTTGCGGCCACACCCGGGCCAGACGCCTGCACCTGTACGCCCAGGCGTTCCTCGTCGGGGAAGAAGGCTGCCAGGTTTACCGTCTCAATTGAGCCTGCCCGCACGGTGAATGTGGGTTCACCCTCAACCGGACCAATGCCCGACCACCCGCGCAACGTAACTTCGGAGGCCTGCTTAGACGGGTTCATAACCGTGAGCAATGCGGCTTCACCAACCGTGGTTGCACCCACGTTAAACCAGGAATCATTACGAGCCGTCTGGCACTGATCGAACACTAGGCCGCGCACATCCTCGGTATTAATTTGGCCCAAAATAGCCGAAGGTGCTTTGCTTTCTACCGTGGAATGCACAGATAGGCCGACCGGATTTTTCGACTCAAATTCGATGCCGCCTTCGCCTTTTGCGCCCGTGATCTCTTTGCCCGTTGCGAGGTCTACGGCTCGTGTCAGTTCTACGCCTGAAATATCGGCAACGAACACCTTAGTAGGGGTCTTGTCACCGAACTCAGTCTCGATACCCGCTGCACATGCGAGTTCATAGGTCTGGTCGGGTAAGGTCACGACCTCAGCAATTTGGCGGCCAACATCCTCGCCAAAGTCGATACTGGACTGCGCGGTTGCCACCAAGCCGAGCGCAACCACGGCAAGCCCGCCGGTTAGTGCGACGCCACCGGCCCGGGCGGCTGAGCGCGCTGACCATTTACGCTTCATTTTGGCGCCTCCTTCTACGGATCGGCGCACCTGCAATCAGCAGGCTCACAACCGAAAGAGCGCTAAGGGCCCACCAGATAGGCATCCATTCAGCATGGTACGCAACCTTGACCACGCCGTTCGCTCCGTCCAGTTTGAACGCCTGCTGCCAACCGTGGTCTGCGACGTCCAGCAACTGGGCTCCAACCGTGGCTCGCCAGTTAGCATCGGCACGTTCTGACAGCACCAGCGTAGCTCCCGGGCCATATTTGTACTTTGAAAGATCTATGGACGCACCAACTAGACCGGAAGGGACGGGCGTGATTTTTCCTGAATCGTCAATATACATGCGAGCCGGCTCTAGGCCCGAGGGGCGCGTTCGCCACAGAAGTCCAGCCTCAGATTCACCCGCTCGCTCTAGGTACTCATTCGAGTCGAGAGCCGTCTGAGCCGCCGTGTAAGAGGTTCCCTCCCCTGACAATGCGATCTGATCCACTGCGAAGCCAAGCAGGCCCGTTGGCTCAGCATTGTTCAGGACTTCGGCTACCGCGCGAGAGAAGTCAGCGTCCGCTTCATCGGGATTGGCCAGCGCCTGGGCTACTTCACCTTGCGGGAGATACTGCATGTTGATCGCGTCTTCGAGGCGGAATCGCGGCGACGAGTCCCCCAGTTCAACGCCGTCACCACGGCGGAGTTGTGCCTGCACTCCCTCGTCATTTACATGCATCACGAGGAAGCGAGCGTGGCGCGGGTAATCCTGAGCGTACTGCGCGGCGGCAGGCGTCTCATACTTTGGGGCAGCTGTGATAGCGCGCGGACGCGCTCCATCAACCGTTATTCCTGCAGCCCACACCGCAACCGGGGCTAGCGCAACCACTAATGTCAAAACCAGGCCCGCCGCTGCAAGCGGCCAAACAACCCGTTCAAGGGCGCTTACACGCGAATTGAGAACAGGCACGGGCGTCACAGCTTGTTCCTCAAGATGTTCGGTTTCGGACTCGTCCGGTTCGACTTCGTCCACGGATTGCACTGCGTCCACCTCAGATTGCTCGACATCAGCCTGGGCAGCCTGAGCATCAGCCTCGTCTAAGACGTCTTTCTTGGGTGCGTTCTGCTGCGAACGCTCCTTGGCTTTCAAGCGACGCTTTGCGGCTGCGTCAAGGCGGCGACGCGAACGGTACGAATAGAGGCGCTCTTGTAGAACCAGAGGACGCAGCAGGCCCGACCACGCAGCAATCATGCATATGCCCGCAATGGACAGAGCCGGTCCTGGCCAAGCAGCAACCAGAGTCCCGTCAAAGGCGATGACTGTGCGGGCTGCCACAATCGCAATGATGAAAGCGATAGTGCCCGTCAAGTAGAAGAAGCGGGTACGTATCCAAGCGTGCGAAAAGTTCACAAGAGCAAGCGTTGCACCCAGAACGCACAGAACACCGGGAGCCAAAGCCAACCAAAAGCCCACGCTACGCGGATCCAACACTAAGTTTTCCGGTATGCCGAGCACGCTCAGCCAAGTTGGTGGGGCATCAAAAGCGAGTGGACGACCCGAATCGGCAAGCAGGAATCGGAGCGCTCTTGATCCTCCGATCTGAACGGCCGCAATCCAGGTGGGTAGCATGATCGCCAGGGGCGGAGTAGCTGCGAGTAGCGTTAATTTCCATTTGCGAGGCCGCACGAGCAACTGGACGATCGTAAACAGTACGAGCGCCAAACCTGCCCATGGTGCGGCGGCAACCACCACCACGAGAGCAGCTGACGCGAGCGCGGCGTAACTGGTAGCCAAAGTACGATCTTGCACCTCTAGTTCGCCGTCTTGCGCGCCGCGGATCCGCAAAGTGGCGCCCAGGCTCAGCATCCTCATCCACCCCAGGAATACCAGTGGAACAGCCACATGCGCCATCACTGCGGCCATACGCCCATCAGACCAGGACAACAAGAACGTGGGAAGCGAAATCCAGATGGTTGCAAACGCAAACCGCCAAACTGGCCGGTGCGTGAGCGTGCTCGTAGCCCAGAACATAGCGAGCCACGCCGCCAGCGGGGCTAGTAGCCAAAAGCCCACCAGCACGTTTTTGGGGCCGATACCGATTAGAGCAAATGGGGCAGATAGAAGCGCCCAGACCATGAGTAGAGGGTCGCTAGGTCCCGTAGCTCCCGCGCCACCAACAACCCAGCCGGCCCACGCCTCGTGCCACAGTTTTGTAAAGGAAGTCGGCAGATTTGCCCAAGCTCCACCCGTTATACCGTTCGTGAGCCCGCTACTAGTAAAGAAAATTGCCACAAGTAATAGCAACGTTCCAACCCCAGCGGCGACGTTTGATGCAATCTTATGTTCGCGAAGTAATTTAGCTGCTACCGGTTCAAGGACTTCAACGGGCTTAGGTTCGCGCTCTCGTTTAGCCAGCGTGCGCTTGGCCTTTGTAATGGTCAGGTTTGATTCCTCGAGACTCGCGAGAGCTTTCGCAGGAACCTTACGAGTGCGAGCCAAGCGCAGACGCGCTGAGATCGCCTGAGGAATCCTGCTAAACGCCCGCGCAAAGCCAACCAGTTCAAGCCAGGCCAGGTCAGGTTGTTTGGTAAACAGGCGCATAAGTGCGCGCAGGAGCGTCCAAAATGGGAGCGAAACAAGCATTAGGACGAACAGGATAGGTGGGTTTGCAACCATTGCGTTGTACAGTTGCGCGCCGCGCCGCAAGCCGAACGAACGGTTAACGTCCGCTTCCTCACCCTCACGGACATCCCGGTAACTGCCACGCGCGTGCGCGATCCTTGCCCCAGGAGCAACCACCGTACGGTATCCGAGTTGGCGGGTGCGCCTACACAGTTCAAGGCCGTCACCAAACGGCCCTAGCACAGGATCTGGCCCGCCGGTCAGTTCCCACACCGCTGCTCGAATCAGCATGCCAGCCGTGCCAACCGCAAGCACATCCGAATCTGAATCATGCTGGCCCTGGTCAATCTCGCCCGGCATCAAATAATCGAGGCGGCGGCCCGAACGAGACGCCCGCACCCCCACCTCAAGCAGGCGAGCCGAGTCAGACCAGGCAACCTGTTTTGGCCCAACAATGCCCACGGTTAGGCCGCGAGCGCCCTCGGCAATAAGATTCGCAAGAGCATCCTCAAAAGGCGCGCTATCGTCATGCAAGGTCCAAAGCCACTGGGACTGCATTATTGAAGGATCCGCCGATACCGCCTCGCGAATCGCATCACCAAAGTTATTCGCGCCCGGCGCGTCGATTACCTCAACACCGTCAACCGCTGGGAATGCTTCTTTACCAACGCGCACCAGCACAATGCGCTCAGGCAGGTGGGACTGCCCCAAAACCGCGTCAAGAGTGCGCCGCAAGAACGGCGAATTCGCGGGGGAAACAATTAGTGCTGTAACGCTTTGGTCAGCCACTTAGAGAGCCTTATACTGCGCGGCGCTTAAGCCGGCGGCGTTCGCGCTCCGACATTCCACCCCAAATTCCAAAGCGCTCATCATTTTGCAGGGCATATTCAAGGCACTGAGCGCGCACTTCACAAGAAGCGCACACCGCTTTGGCCTCCCTAGTAGAGCCGCCCTTTTCCGGGAAGAAAGCTTCGGGATCCGTCTGCGCGCAAAGAGCCTGCTCTTGCCAAGCGAGAGGACCGTCATCAAGGTACGCGCTTTCATCAAATGAAAGCGGTCCTTCACCGAGAATATTCCACACGGTCTTCCCCTCACTTAGATATCGTCTTAATGAATTACACGCGTGTTATATACAATAGTCAAACCGTATGGTGTATGGAAAGTCTTTGAGAACTTTTCCACTCGCCTGAGCGCTCATTTTCGTTTGGTATTGCCCACACCGGCGTCAAAATTCGCGTTTTTGCGCAGATGAGGTCTGCGCCCCTCCTATGCTCGACTTCCCCAGCGTATGACTTCCAGCTATGCCTGTGAGAATCTAGGATCATGCTTGACCCTAACGTTTTGACCTGGATGGAATCCACGCCCTCGGCCGTACTTACTTGGTACTCACAATCTGGACGCCTTGAATTTACCGGCCCCGTCATGGCACGTTGGCTTGCAAAAACTGCGAACTACGTTGACGAGGTGCTCGGCGGAGAACAACCCGGCGTGGCCCTAGCGCTTCCCGCCTCTTGGCGAACCCTGGTCTGGGTCACGGGAGCAGGACTTGCGGGAGGGGACGTATCCATCACTGCCGAGTCTGACCTTTCTAGTTTCGACATTTTCGTAACCAGCAACGAGGACGAGGCCCGCGCAGCCGCCGCCGACGATCCAGGCCTCATCGTATTACTGCAGGACTTGGGCATGATGGCCCTGGAATGGAGCGGTGATCTGCCAGATGGTGTATCCGACGCGATCGCAGAGGTGGGTAGCCAGCCCGACGGCCTTGCTTTCGCTGGAGCCGTTCCCGCACGGCTACCCCAGGGCGAGCCTAGCCCCTCCCTCGAGGCCGGTAACCAGCCTGTAGTGGTGTGCGGCGAGCCTTACATCGGCTCCATCTGGGAAGCATGGCGCCTGCAACGACCAGCAATCTGGATCCAACCCGGCTTGGACACCGACGCAATAATGGCGCAGGAAAACCTCGTCTAGCTTTCCTGCGCCTACGCGCCGCGCTACTGCTACCTCAGTTGGAACTGGCTACGGCTTCGCATATGACCTAGCTAAATGTCAGCTACGGTCCGCTTACGCGGATGGAACACCAGTCCTTTCAGGCCGGCCTTCACGAGGCGAAGCTTGAGCGGCAGCGGAATCTGGCGGCCTCGCATTTGTTTCAGCATGCTCTCCCCAATCTGGGCGACCATGGCAGGGTTTCGTAGCGACCATGCGGCCGACACTTGGTTGCGCACACCGTATTCGAACTTCCAAATGTTCGATTCGTTGACCTGCCCGTAGTTCACGCCCAAGTTCTCTGCCAACAGGTGATCAACCTTCGAGCTGGGCACGTAAATGCCAGGGCGGAACTTAGACAGACGCGTGGTGTACTCGGAGTCGTCGTACCAGATGAAGTACTCGCGGTAAGGCAGGCCAACTTCCTCCACACCCTCACGCGTCACGAGGCAGGATACGAAAGAACACGACTTCACATCCACGTGGTTCTCCCCATCAATGAGGGGGCGCACCCAGTCCCACACGGTTTCAGGCGAGTTCATCTCACACATGCTGCCGTCCGTCCAAAGCACGCTAGAGCAGGCAAACGATGGCATCGCTCCACGGCGCTTTGTGGCAGCGTCAAGACCTGCGAGCAGTTCTTCTAAGGCTTCAGGCTGCGGAACCGTGTCGTCATCCATCAACCAGAACCCGTCAAAGCCGCGCTTGTATGCTTCTTCGATGCCAAGCGTGAAACCACCCGCACCTCCCGTATTGTTAACGGAGGTAATGACAGCGTGAGGACGCTTCCACTCGCGACCTAGCAGATACTCGCGCGTGTCGTCAGTAGAGGCGTTGTTAATAACAAGGATTTTGTCAACAGGCCGGGTTTGGGCCTCCAGTCCCGCGATTGTCTTCTCTAACAGCTCACGGCGATTGAATGTAACAACTACAGCTGCGACTTTCACTTCGCTTCCCTGCTTTCTTGCGCGTCGAGTTCCCTCATGATTTGCGCGTAGTGGTTTTCAAAGAATGTTGTTGCTGACTCTAGGCTACGAAGACTGTCGAGTCGGCTACGCTGCTCTGTAGCCAGTCTACGCACGAACTCGGCGTCGGATACCAGGCGCGGGAACAGGTGCCTGGCCGCTTTGAAGAATGCGATAGGCTCGCGTGGAAGTAGCGCGCCCCGAGCGATGACGGTCTGCTGTGATCCAACATCGGTAGATACCACCAGAACGCCGGCCGCGTCTGCCTCGATTGTAGTTAGAGTTAGGCCCTCATTTTCAGACGTGATTACGAGGACATCGATATCGTCAAAAAAGTCTGCAACCGGCCCCCAAGGGCGACGCTCAATGGCGGCATCGAGGCGCATACGGCGGATTTGTTTCGATACGATCTCTTCGAGTTCGCCATCGCCCTGCATAACAAACTCGAACTGCCCGGGATAGCGTTTGTTCAGGTATGCGGCGAGCGCAACGAACAGAACAGGCCTCTTTTGCGGAGATAGGCGGCCCAAGAATCCGAGGCGAAGCGGACGGTTTGTTGGCAACTCAACCGACCGCGGCTGAGCCTGATCAGAGGTGAATGTCGTGAGCGGACGGTATACGACATTCGCCGAGTCGACACCGCCCTCACGGTATAGGCGTTGCAACTGCGGGGAGATCACGTGATGCAGAGCCACGTATGCTCGCGCACCGATCGAGGCTGACACGAAGCCGCCACCTCGGTGCTCAGAAATATGCGTGCTGTCTTCAATGCACACGCCCGGGTAAAGGGACTTCACCAGCGGAATCATACTGTAGGCAAAAATCGAGTGGTGAATGTGGATGCGGCCGGGCCTATGCGTAGCCATGATTTCAGTGACGAGGGCCGGCCAGTTGCGCCGCGGCACAGCCTGGTCAATCAGGTAGACAAACCGCGACATTGACGAGGCGAGATTGAGTTGCCGCTGGGGCGCACACCGGTCAAAAGTGAAGATCAGGTTGAATCCGGCGGCTTTGGCGATGCGGGCCTGCTCCCACGCCCAGGCTTCTGCTCCCCCGGACTCCGCCCAGTGCATGGCGATCCACATGGTTTTCGAGTTGAGGTCTCCTCCGGCCTCACCCGCACGCGTCATAGCTGGCAAAACCTGCGGCTTGCGGCCGCGCCCGTGCGTGTTGCGATACTGGCGATACACGTCGAGCGTGAGGGGCGCCGCGTGGTAGACCTTCGTGTAGGTCTTCGCAACGAGTGCGGCCAGCTTGGAAGTATTGAGCTCCATCTTGAAGTTAGCTGGCTTGCCTACTAGCTCCGCGGTAGGCACTGCCATCATGATGCGTTCAAGCGGAACGTCGGTTCTGCTTTGTGCGGTGATGACGCCCACCTCAGCGCCATCCTCGTAAACATGTTCGAAGGGTTTTTGAAGCTCAGCCGGGTTGGACATGGGCTCCACATTTCGACAACTGAGGACAACCTCAATCCGTTCGTGAAGTAAAAGCAAGGGGCGAAGCGCACTCTCAATCCATGCATCATCGAGCCGGCTGAGGATGTTCTCACCCTCTTCGCTGAGCATCACGGTGAACTTGTATGCGGGGAAAACGTCGGCTAGCC
The DNA here is from genome assembly GCA_002871995.1 of Gleimia europaea. Lineage (GTDB taxonomy): Bacteria > Actinomycetota > Actinomycetes > Actinomycetales > Actinomycetaceae > Gleimia > Gleimia europaea. Next base: position 685,821 of record PNHW01000001.1, on the reverse strand, counting down.
GCGCTGCTAGCTCCTCGCTATTTTTGCTCACTACGCATCCTTTCAATCGCTTCGTCCACGGTGCCATCGACAACAATTCTGCCTTTTTCAAGCAAGATGCCGCGGTCACAGATATCTGCAATCATGTCGAGGTCGTGGCTAACAATCACAAGAGTGGTGCCAGCGGCTTTCATTTCTTGCACGCGGGCGAGACACTTACGTTGGAACGGTTCGTCACCAACCGCGAGGATCTCATCCACGAGGAAAATGTCCGGGTCGGTATGCACAGCAACGGAGAATGCCAGGCGCAGGAACATGCCGGAGGAATAGAACTTAACCTCGGTGTCAATGAACTTCTCGATTTCCGAGAATGCCACAATCTCGTCGAATGCGTCCTCAACTTCCTTCTTAGACATGCCGAGGATAGCGCCGTTCAAGTACACGTTCTCGCGGCCCGTGAGGTCGGGGTGGAAACCTGCTCCCACCTCGATCAGACCCGCTACCTTACCGCGCACGCCAACGTAGCCGGAGTCCTCGCGTAGCACGCCAGAGATCAACTTCAAACAGGTGGATTTACCCGAACCGTTATAGCCGAGTAATGCAACCGTGTCCCCCTCGTTCACGGTAAAAGACACGTCGTCGAGTGCGCGGAACCGTTCTGAAATCTCAGAGCGTCGCCCAGTCATGGACCAGACGAGGGTTTCTTTCAGCGTGTGGGTGCGTCGGATAATGAACTCTTTGCGAACGTTCTCGACCTTCACCACAGGGCGCGGCTTGTGACTGTTATTCTCCGTAGCCATCAGAGCTCCTGCGCAAAACGGGGGTCAAGTTTTCTAAACACAATCTCGCCAACCAGTAGCGTCACAACTGCAGACACGCCCGCAATGATGCCCCACATGAACATGTCGGGAGGCCGCGTAGCAGCCTCTTTCATCATCGTTGGCTCCCAAAAAACGATGTGGAACATTTCCACGATTGGGGTCAGAGGATTCAGCTGATAGAGCTTCCACAACCAACCATCACCGAGGAAGTTGTAAACCATCTCCCACTTGTACAGCACTGGCGACGCCCATGTGGTGACCATGAGGATGAGCTCCACAAAGTTCTCAGCATCTCGATAGAACACGTTGAGAGCGCCCATCAGAAGCCCGACGCCAAGGCCGAAGATAGTTAGAACTAAGAACACGTAGATAAACAGCCCCAATTCCATGAGGCCGGGCCTCCACCCAAAAATGAGGGCGCCGCTGGCAAGGATCACCAGCTGGGGCACAAAGTGCACAAACGCTACCCACGTGGATGCTACCGGGAAAAGTTCGCGCGGCAAGTAGATTTTCTTAACTAGTGGAGTGTTCCAAACAACCGAACGAGTGTCGTTGTTGAATATCTCAGCAAAGTAGTTCATCGCAACAACGCCAGCAAACATGTAAATCACGTAGTTTTCAATGGCGCGATCCATGCCCATGAACTTGCCGATAGCCAGGTAGAACACGAGGAACTGGACTGCTGGTTTCGCGTAGCTCCACAGCATGCCCAGAACGGAACCGCGGTAGCGTACCCGCAGTTCCTTGTGCACAAGAAGAGAAGCGAGGAACCGCTTATCGAATACTTCCAGTAGTCCTCGTGACCGTCCAGGCCTTACGAACTCGTCAGTGGATGTGGTCAAACCGGCTCCTAGTTCTCACCGTCAAGCAGTGGAGCAAGCTGGTTGTCCCACATCGATAGTGCAGAGGCAATGGCCATGTGCATGTCCAAGTACTTGTAGGTTCCCAGACGGCCCCCGAAGAACACCTTATCTTCGCCATCCATTAGCTCGCGGTAACGGGCCAGACGCTCGCGGTCCTCGTCTGTATTGACCGGGTAGTAAGGTTCTTCGTCTCGGCTTGCAAAACGCGAGTATTCGCGCGCGATAACGGTCTTGTCAGCCGGATATTGTTTTTCTCGCTCGGGATGGAAGTGGCGGAACTCGTGAATGCGAGTGTAGGGAACGTCCTCGTCTCCGTAGTTCATGACGGAGGTTCCTTGGAAGTCGCCAGTGTTCACAACTTCGATTTCGAAGTCGAGCGTGCGCCAGGTGAGGTCGCCTTCGCAATAGTCGAAGTAGCGGTCTAGCGGGCCCGTGTACACTATGGGAAGCTTGCCAACCACCTTGTCTTTAGACAGCTCGTGGGAGTTGTCAAAGAAATCGGTATCAAGGAAGACATCGATCAGGTCATGGTCTGCCATTCGTTCCAGCCAAGCGGCGTACCCATCCGCGGGCAGGCCTTCATAGGTGTCGGAGAAGTACTTGTCGTTGTACGTGTAGCGCACGGGCAGGCGCGAAACGATGGAGGCCGGTAGCTTCTTCGGATCGGTCTGCCACTGCTTGGCTGTGTACCCCTTGAAAAATGCCTCAAACAAGGGGCGCCCCACCAGGGAAATACCCTTGGATTCAAAATCTTTAACGTCAGAGTCAGCAACTTCAGCGGACTGCTCTTTAACCAGTGCACGCGCTTCATCGGGTGTGTATGCAGCGCGGAAGAACTGGTTAATAGTGCCCAGGTTTACAGGCATTGAGTACACCTCGCCGCCGACCGTGGTTTTCACGTGGTGAACGTAGTTTGTGAATGAGGTGAAGCGGTTGACGTACTCCCACACGCGTTCGTTAGACGTGTGGAATAGGTGCGCGCCATACTTGTGGACTTCAATACCCGTTTCAGGATCGGCCTCGGAATAGGCGTTTCCGCCGATGTGGCTACGACGCTCCAAAAGCGCAACTTTGAGGCCGCGCTCTTCTGCGCATTGCCGCGCAATTGTTAGGCCAAAAAGGCCCGATCCCACAACTACAACGTCATATTTCAAGGCAAGCTCCTATTTCTTAGCGTAGGTACGCTCCTCTAGTTTAGCCGCGTCGGAACCATGAGAGGGTTCCAACCCCCTGGTACAAGGATTTTCTTACGACAGTAGGAATGAGTCGATAGCCAGCGCGAATCACCACGTTGCGCACGTATTGCGTCGGAGTGACGAAACCTATGCGCAGGAGGTTGCGTTGTAGTTCGAGTTCGGAGTCGAACAGGTCGCGCCCTCCCCTGCGTGCGTATGCGCCGGCCCCTACGCGGTATGCGACAAGGGGTTCTTCTATGTTGGCGGTTCGAGCTCCGGATGCAATCATGCGGGCAAACAGCCAGTAGTCTTCCATTCGGTCCAGGTGCTGATAGCCACCTGCGCGCTCTAGCGCGCTTTTGCGCATAACCACGGTTGGGTGGTTAAACGGATCGCGAAATCTTGCTGTTTTGGCGATGTCTTGATGCTGGGCGGGAAGGACACGAATCATGCCCCATTGGGTTTCGTCATGCTCAAATTCGGCGATGGCGGATCCAATAAGGTCGCGCCCACGCATGAGCGGAAGTTGCTTGGCAAAACGCTGCGGCAGTGACACGTCATCAGCGTCTGCGCGCGCAATGATTTCGTGTTTAGCGACCTTCAGTCCAGCTTCGAGAGCGCGAGCGAGCCCTCGGTTTTCGGCCAACCGCACGATGTCAATGTGCTGGTCGGCGATGTCGCTGGCCCTATCGATAGTTTCTTGTAACTCATCTGGTACGGGCCCATCTTGTACGAGCACTACCTGGTCGGGTTTCAGCTTCTGTTCACGAGTAATTGACACAAGTGCACGCTCAAATTGCTGCGGATCATCGCCCGCATAAACGGATGTGAGGACAGTGAAAGGTTCGTACTCGCCTGCAAGAATTTGGGGCGTGGCAGCTTCGAGTGCCTGAACGTCGTTCGTTACTGGCGTGTGAGCGAGGACCTCAGCGGTGGTGCGCGGCGGCTTCCTTCCCTGCTTCATGCCTTCTCTAGCGAAGCCAAGTAGAGATTTCGGATCGGCCGAGTTCTTTACGGTCAATCCCCAACGCAGCACAGATTTGCCGCCATATAGAGCCTTCTCAATCGGGTTGAGCGCATTCGAGCGCGTATACATCCACAGTTTGTTACGCACCTCGTTTACAAAGCGTGGACCAGGATCGGCCGACGAGTCTCCAAATTTCTTAGTCTTGTGCACCACCACGGAATAGGGCACGTACAGCCCAACGCGGTGACGGAGCAGCCGCGCGGTGTACTCGAAGTCATCATTCCAGAGGAAATAGTCGGCTTTCGGGAGCCCGTCTTCTTCGATGGCTCGCCTGTCAATCATGATTGAAACGAAGGAGGCCGTGCGGATAGGCACAGTGCCGATTTCTTCGGCTCGACGAGCAAGTTTCGGATCGAGCAGGGGGCGCGGTCGCGGACGGTTCATTGGGTGTTCCCGCCCGTCTGTCCAGATCGCTTTGGACGCGAGTAGGGCCGGCTGGCCCGGGTACCTCCGGCGCGCTTCTAGGAGCCCGGCGAGGGCTGTCTGGGTGGGGACTGTATCGTCGTCCATAATCCACACGAGGTCCGCGTTCCAATGGTTAACGGCTCTGGCAATGCCGGCAGCAAAACCTCCGGCACCTCCAAGATTCTCAGGCATAGTGAGAACTTCATCCACTACCTGGTGATCTTGAGCGATGGCGCGCGAGTTGTCTGTAGAAGCATTATCGATAACCACAACGGCCTCGGGAGCCCGAGTTTGAGAGGCAAGGCCATCTAGTGTTTGGACCATTAGATCCTGGCGATTCCACGCCACTACTACCGCTACAACGCGGGGTTTAGTGGTTTTCACCTTTCTCCTTTGCTGACCCAAATCTGATTAATCCTACTGGACATTATCGCACGTAGTGATTTCGTATAGTGCGGCTCCCCCACCTTCAGCAACAAGTTTGAACGCACCGGCGTGGTCACGGGCAACTTCTAGACCGGCATATTTTGCACCAATTGGGTTTTCTGGCCAGTAGATTATGCTGTCGGTATAGAAGTAGCGGATGTGGTTGCGTTTCAGCAGAGCACAAATTTCCGGATCGGCTTGGGTAGATAGCTCGAAGTGCAGACCAATTGAAAGAGCATCGTTGCTCCATTGGCCTTCGATATGTCGGTAGAGGACGTCGCGGCCAGTGAGTGCGTATACGAGTGGAAGGCCTGTGCGCGGATCACCAACAATCACTTCCCCTTCGTGAACATATTTCGGCAGTGTTTGGATGAAGCGGAGTTCTTCAGGATTCGCCAGAGGGTTGAGGTCAGATTCGTTTTCGAACTCGTAGTTCAGGTGCAGTTGGGAGGATCCAGAGTAGTATCCCAAGTTGTTCGTGCCTACGATTAGGCCCGCGACCATGACGACTACAAGCCCTATACGCGCCGGTACTTTTTGTCCGATCTGACCGACCATGTTCACAATGGTGTTGAAGATAAACCAGGTGCCAATGCCAGCGATCGGGGCGCCGAACAGCGGGACGATGGCGCCGAGGCGAACAGGGTCGGAGTACCAGGGGCCCACGAGTGCGTAGCCGGGAATGTTGACCACTGCGGACGCAACGAACAGATAGCTACCTATCCCGTAGGTAAATACCAGCCACCGCATGTGGGGCATGGTAAGCGCAACGATACCGCCAATGATAGTGAGGATGCCGAGAGCCCAATCTATGTATGCGTCGCCGTACCCCATCCAAGAGAGTTGTGATTCGAAGATGACGCCAAATGATTCGCGTTTGAAACTTCCAATAGGTTCGCGCGCCCAGTTGGTCACGGTTTGCCACGCGGGATGGCTCATCGCGAGGTATAGGACGCCGGCAAGCCCAACCACACCCGTGATGAATGTAGCTAACTGTCCCCTACTGAGTTTTAACGTGCGAGCAATCAAGCGGATCAAAAGGTCGATCGAGAGCGTTATGATGGCGAGAAGCGATACGAAGATTCCGGTTGGGTGAATGATCGCGATTCCGATAGCACCGAGCAGGCCGATAAAGGAGGTGCGTAGTGCCATCGGCTTTTGGTTGGTGCGTCCAAACCAGTCTGCTAGCGCTATGACGATGAGGGGAATAAGTGCGTAGGCATAGACGGTTGGCCAGAGTACCCCGTAAGATGCGGGACGTTCCGGAAACGATGAAAAAGTGGCTGCGAGCAGAGCGGTAAAGATAGGTAGCGCAGGGGCTTTGGGAAGGAAGATGGAGCTGAGCTGAGCAACCGTGAGCGGCCAGAGGACGCATGAGATAACTATGACTGCCGCGTTGGTGGCTACGATGATATTGGTATCGCCCACCATAGTGAGTGCAACGAGATCATGAAATCCCGCGGGATAAAAGCCGCCACTGTTGGCGTGCCCCTGGTCGAGCGAGGTGGCAACGGCCGAGAGGTTAAGGGTCGAGCCATTGCCCGTTTGGAGGATCCAACGGATCGCTGATAAGTGGAACACGCTGTCCCAGGTTTGGCTTGGATATTCGGGCCTATCAATACCGCTGATGAAAGCACCCACGGCGAAGGGTAGCGTGATGAGCATGCCAGCAATGGCTGGCCAGATGGCAGGGTTGGCGGGGATTTTGCGCGTGGTTTGTGGTGACTGCGGCGAACGCGAACCGGTGTGCTGCCGGGTTAGGTATCCGATTAGATACGCGAGGGTAGCAATGATCGCTGTTGCCCCTAGATACAGGGGCCAGCCCCAACGCACGCCGATGAATGGACCAGATATAGCGGCTATCCCGATGACACCCGCAGAAGCTAAGGGCGCGAATGTAAGGGCGCGCCACTTGCCTGGACGCAGGGCTGAAGTTACCACTAATCCCGGCCCCCACAGTGCCGCGACTGTGAGTAGGGCCGGGATTAGAGCTGGAATCCAGGCGCTGATCAAGGTTTAGCCTTGAGCGTCACCGATTACGAGGCGCGGCGTGCCCTTCCATAGCTGCGGGTCAGTTACGCGACGGCCGTCAAACAGCACCTTAATGCCGGGCAAATCAGTCGGGGTGATGGTCTTGTATTCGGGGTGATCCGCCTGCACGATGGCGGCATCAACCGGCTCACCCATCTTGTAAGCCTCCCAGCCAAAGCCGGCGAGTTCCTCGTCGGTGAACATCGGGTCATGCACAAGCACTTTAGCGCCACGCCTGCGCAGTTCATCAACAGTTGCAAAAACGCCAGAGAACGCGGTTTCCTTCACCTTGCCGCGGTAAGAAGCGCCTAGCACAACAACAGTCATATTTTCGAGGCCACCGAGAACGCTCTCGAGGCGCTTAACGGAGTATTCCGGCATGGAAGCGTTGAATGTGCGGGCCGTGCGGACGATCGAGGCGTGCGGGTCGGTGGATAGGTAGAGGCGCGGGTAAACCGGAATACAGTGTCCACCAACGGCAATACCGGGGCGGTGAATGTGCGAGTAGGGCTGGGAGTTGGAGGCGTCGATGACTGCCTGTACGTCGATGCCCTGCTGGTCGGCAAATACTGCGAACTGGTTTGCAAGGCCGATGTTAACGTCCCTGTACGTGGTTTCAGCGAGCTTCGCCATTTCTGCAGCTTCAGCGGAACCGAGGTCCCACACTCCATTGGGGCGGTCCAGGTCAGGGCGCTCATCGAATTGAAGAACTGATTCGTAGAACGCAATGGCCTTCTTAGTGCCTTCCGCGCTTAGGCCACCAACGAGCTTGGGGTAGCGGCGAAGGTCGGCGAATACGCGACCGGTAAGAACCCGTTCTGGGGAGAACACGAGGTGGAAGTCTTTGCCCTCTTTAAGGCCGGAGATTTCTTCAATCATTGGCTTCCAGCGACCACGCGTAGTGCCCACCGGTAACGTGGTCTCGTAGGAGATGAGCGTACCGGGCGTGAGGTTTTCTGCCAAAGACTTGGTGGCTGCGTCCATCCAGCCGAAGTCCGGTTCCCAAGTTTCGTCATTGACGAAGAGAGGAACTACGAGCACAACCGCATCCGCGCCAGGGATCGCATCGGAGTAGTCGGTGGTGGCGCGCAGCTTTCCTGCGGGAACGAGCTGCGAGAGCTTTTCCTGTAAGTGTGCTTCACCCGGGAAAGGCTCCTTCGCATCGTTGATCATCTGAACAGTTTTTTCGTTCACGTCAACGCCGATTACCTCATGGCCAGAATCTGCGAACTGTACGGCCAGGGGCAAACCGATCTTCCCCATGGCGACTACGGCGATACGCATGCGCTTCTCCATTTCAAAGATTTTCAAGAATCCAATCACTGCCAAGTTTAACACTGCGCCGCGCGCCTGCTGACGCCATATTGGACGCTTTGTCTCCTTCCGTAGCAAGAGGAATGATTGGTTACGACTTGTGTGATGCTCGCCCACACAGCCTGTACGGGCAAACGGCTTGTATAAGATTGAGGCATGAAAATCATGTCTGTGGTGGGCGCGCGCCCTCAGTTTGTAAAACTTGCTCCGATTGCGCATGCCTGTGAACGCGCTGGCGTAGAACACGTCATTGTTCACACCGGTCAGCACTACGATCCGATGCTCTCTGATGTGTTCTTCGAGGAGCTGAACATTCCAGCCCCCGATGAGCACCTTGGTGTTGGTTCCGGCTCACACGGCGTTCAGACTGGCGCGATGCTCGCTGCAATGGATGAAGTGATCTTGAAGCATGAGCCTGATTGGGTGCTGGTTTATGGCGATACAAACTCCACTCTTGCGGCTGCATTGTCTGCGGTGAAGCTTCACTTCCCTATTGCCCATCTTGAGGCCGGTTTGCGCTCGTTTAATCGACAGATGCCAGAAGAGATCAACCGCGTGCTCACTGACCATGCTGCTGATCTGCTGCTTGCCCCCACCGAGGTTGGGGCGAAGCACCTTGCCGAAGAGGGGCTGGCTGACCGCACTGTGGTTGTGGGCGACGTGATGACGGATGTACTGATGGAAACCCGCGCTAAGGTTGCGGACAAACCGAGCCCGATTATGCAAGAGTTTGGTTTTGCTGAGGGCGAGTATTCGTTGGCAACGATTCACCGCCCCGCTAACACTGACACGAAAGAGCAGTTGGACGCTGTGCTTGACTCGCTGGGCAAGGTAGACCACCCCGTAGTGATTTTGGCGCATCCTCGCCTGGTAGCTAAAGCTAAGGAACACGGTCTAACCATTGAGCGAGGGAATCTAAAGGTTCACGCTCCACTCGCCTACCCTGATCTAGTTGCCTCAACAATGCATGCTCGCGGCGTGATTACTGATTCTGGCGGTTTGCAAAAAGAAGCGTTCCTACTACGCACGCCCTGCACAACGGTTCGCCCACAAACGGAGTGGGTAGAAACGGTTGAAGCTGGCTGGAATGTACTAGTAGATGCCGGCACAAATCTAGTTGAAGCCGCATCCCGCCCACGTCCGGCCGATACAGATATCGCCCCATACGGTAATGGCCACGCAGCCGAACGCGTAGTTCAGGTACTGCAAGAATACTCAGCGAAGGAGCAATGATGCGGGTGGAGGCAAACCCAATAACCCGCAGAATCTCTATATTTTCGGCAAGTGCTCTTTGCGCGGTACTAGTACACCTGGCTGTACGTTTAAAAGTTGGAGTATATCCTTTCGGGACGTACAGCGGCAGAGTCCACGATTTTGGAGCGCAATACCTGCCGTTCTATTCGCGTTTTAGAGATCAGATTCTCCAAGGTAGCGGACTTTCAGGGATGACTTTCTCATGGAACTTGGGATTAGGCGTCTCTTCGATTCCGGACTACGCCACCTATCTTGGCGGTCCTATAACTCCTCTTGTTCTTCTGCTGGTTCCACGCCATCAGATCCTTGCCGCCTTTCTTATCAGCATTTTACTAAAAGTTGCTCTAGCAGCTGGGTTCATGCGACTTTTGATGAACTATTTGCGGCCAGACTTCACAGGTGTTATTCCGCTGATAGTGTCTGTTGGATACGCGTGCTCTAGCTGGGTGTTTGAACTTGGACAGTTCATTCCTCAATGGCTCGACGTCTTATATGGGATTCCGATGCTCTTTTTTGCCGCGTTGGAAATGCGCAAACCAAAACCCCGGTGGATCCTGACCGGTAGCGCGGTGGCTGTAGTATGGTGGGCAAATTATTACGTTGCCTTCATGGCAAGTATCATGGCGGCTCTATTTTCCATTACCTTGGCACTGGGGATAGATGATTTTAGACAAGGTATAAAGAATATAGCCCGCTTCGGCGCAGTTGGCGTCCTGGGCGTAGCTACTACTGCTCCTATCCTCGTACCGACCATTAACGCACTGTTCCAAGGCGTTGGATTCGAGTCTGTAGAAAAACTCATTATCTTCGGCAAGTCGGTTACAGGAATCCGGACGTTGCCGTTTACGGCCGCAGCTACCTATGAGCCGCCGCTGTACGGAGGCTCTGTCGCGTTGACGCTCTTTAGCTCCTTCTTCTTTACAAGAGATCTAACTTGGCGCTTCAAAATAGCCTGGCTGGCCACAAGTGCTGGGCTACTTTTGTCGCTCACCAGCATGAAGGCGCAAATTGTTTGGAACCTGTTTCAAACTCCGCATGGCACGCCATATCGATGGGTTTTTGTCGTAAGCGCGTGGATGGTAGTTACAGCTACTTTGGCATGGGAATCAAAATCCGCCACTAACCGATTTAATAACGGTCAGAATCTAAGCAGTCCTAATTGGTTACAAGTTGGCATGGTTTTACTGCTCGGTCCGGCTACCGTATTACTCTTGCTAACGCGCTGGAACCTGGTTGACTTCACCACTGCCGGTCGCAAGACGATAACCACCTACGTGTTTTTACTCTGCGCCCTGCTCGCAGTAATTATGGTTGCCCGCTGGTATTCAACGCGCAAGACGGCACTGCTGATTGGACGCGCGACTACAGCTCTACTCTTGGTAGCAGCAGGTTTTGAATATGTTTGGACCGGCACTCTCGTAGATAAGGAAATCATTCCTCGATTCGAGATAATTAATACTAACGTCGAAGCCCAACGTATCGAATTGAGTGAGCGCCTTACTGCCGACGAGTGGCCCACCCACCGGCTAGGTTGGATACACGATGACTTTACAGATTTTCACGCTACCGACAACCTATCTGCCCGCTATATTTACCCCGGAACGGACTATTATTCCACAGCGGTCACGTCTCAATATGCTGACTCCGTCGGCGCTTTGGGAATGGTAACGAGCAACGGGGCACGTTTCTCATGGCTACCGGAAGATTCCATCTTGAAGGGCGTTCTTTCGGTTGCATCTGAAGATGGCCTACCGACACTTCCGATGGCCAGGGTCTATCCTGACCAGTTCACCTCGACCGGCGGTTCAATGCCCGAGGAATATGAAAGCCGGTCTTCTCTTAGTAACGCACCAAATCTGTATCATTTCGAGCCTGTTAGCGTTAAAAATGTCGCGACTCTTGCAGAAGAAACAGAACTGCGTAAGGGCGAAACCTACCTGTTTTCCACATCATGCAAGCCAGGAACAACAGTATTTGTCGGAGTGCGTCGCTATGAGAGGATTTCCGATGCCCCCACGGGATACCACATCGGAGAAGCGAACGGTATTGATCCTTCTTCCAACGGCCTGCTAGGCGAGATCGGTCGAGCTACCGAACCTGCCCAAAGTTTCACGCTACAGATGGCAGCCGACCGTACACTAAATGAAAACCTGTTTGTTGGTTGCGCTGATATTAATGAGTACCTGCGCGGCACAGAGAAAATCGTGAGCCCATCTGACCTTACAATTCGTCCCGGAAAAGTCACAGCCACTTTTGCCCAGCCAGTTTCTGGAGAATTCGTCATAGCAACTCCTGCGGTTGATGGATGGTCTTGCTCCGATAATAAGAAGCCGCTACCCGTGTCTAGTCGAGCTGGTTTACTATCTGCAACCATTTCAGACGCTACGACCATTCAATGCAGCTTCACTCCCCCACTCTTCAAGGCTGGAATCGGAATAGCCACCCTATCTCTCCTCCTACTGTGCACGCCAAGTCTGGTGGCTAGACTGCGTAGGCGTCAAACACAATCGGCTGAGGGAGACCAGCCCACCGCGTAAATTCAATATGTCGAGAACAAAATGCGGTTGCATAGTCATTCTGACTTGTGCAACCGCATTTTCATTACCAATCGAGAATAGACTCCTACTCGATACAGGCCTCTTGCCCGCCTTCCAAAATGCAGGTGGTAGCAGTGCGTTCGAATGGGTAGTAGTCGGGGCGATCAGACGAAGAACAGAAGTTGATCTTGTAAATCGCTGCACTGCCACCCTGGTCGACTTTTTCAAAGCCGTTTCGCAGCGGCACGTTATAAAGCCCCGGGCGCATCATGTCTGTATCCCGCCCGTTATAGTAAGAAGATTTATCAGCGTAGAAGTATTCAATCTCATGAGTTTCAAGAATCTCGCAGACACGGGCATTCGTCTCAATATCTTTGAAATTCTGTAATAGGAGAACGTCGTCTCGATTACCCGGACTGTTAGGGTATGGCCAAACCGTTTTCACATTAGACAAAGGTTGTAGTAACGCGGCTCCAGCCGCTGGGTCCCCCAGCACCACAGCATCCGGTGGAAGAGTTTCCTTTGCTCGTTTAATCATCGCGATTTCGTCTTTATCCGCTAAGAATCGAACGTTATCGCGATCAGGATAGAACGCCTGATGAACGCTTTGTGCGATTGCTGGAGCGATCCATGCATACATTAGGAGAGTAGAGAGCATTATTGCCCCCCACTTGTAACGCTCTCCCCGTGCGCCCCTAGCAACTACTAGCTTGTTCCAGATCGTGTCTGCCAGAAGAGCGAACAACGGAACTACAAAAATAGCAAGCGCCGCCTTGGGTCTGTCCGGATAGTTGTAGTACAGGCTGGTAATACGGCTCAACCCTGGGATTGGGAAAAATGTGCCAATCACGAGAAGCCACTGCGATAGCCAACCGGCAAGCATAATCCAACGGCGCCGCCTATACGCAACTAACAGAGCTACTAGAAGTAGCAAAAGCACAAAACCGTAGAAAGAAAGGGCTCTTATACCCCCGTAGGGCATGTAGAGCGTGGCGCTGGCAAATAGTTTTTCTGGAGCAGAATCCCACCCCACTTTAGGGAATCTATGAAACAGGATATCGCGAGCAGGAGTTGGCCCATCAACAACGAAGACCATCAGATAGAAGAGGAACAGGGCGCCAGCAATATTCCGCGCTGCCCTCTGTTTGTTTCCGCGCTTATAGAAGATAACTCCGACCCGAATAAGCTCAAATAGCAGGTACACAAAGAAAGCGAAAGAGGGCAAGAGCATGGTAGACGGGTGAATCCCGATTAAGCCCAGAATGGGAACCGAGGTCACAAACAGCACCGCAAAAATTGACCCCGCAATGTTCCGAATCGAAGTCAGTCTTCTAATGGTCTTTGTAGCGTAATACCAAAGCGCCATCATTCCGGGCATCATGACCATTCCCAGAACGAATGGCCACAGCGTAGTCTCTAACTCCAACCTGATCATCGCGATAGGTGCGAGTACAGACCCGAGCAAGCTCCATTCATACAAGCTCTGTTTACCGCCAATGGCAACCGACCAAGCTCCAACCCCGACAAGCCATACTAGTGGCGTTATTATAAGTAGCGCATTAGCGGCAATGAGGGCTTGACTTGGCCCATTAGTCACGAGGCTAAGCATTGCGTGCCAAGTGTTTGGGTAGTACCACCCGGCATCGCTCAAACCCGCCATGGTTGCGTTCGAGTTAAGGGGCGAGGCGTTGCCTGACTTTTCCATGAGCCACAGCTGGTTGTAGTGATAGCTAGAATCGCCACCCTGCACGATGTCAACGGGACTGATCGTCAAGATGATTGGAAGAATTACTGCAATCCAAACAATTATGGTCATGGTCAGGCGAGATGCGACGCGCCTACCCGACAGGTCACTTTGCGGAACCATGGCCGCAACATTTTTACCCAAGCTGGTCCGCGCCAGAATCCAAGCGCCCACCACAGCGAGCACGGTGAAGCCAATAAACGGTATCAGGCCCCATCTAAATGGAAACAGACTATTGAAAAGCGACCATAAAAATATGAGGCCAACACTCCACGCCGGCGCAGTGGCTAACCGCAGTATTGGTGAGGTTCTTGGAAATAGAACTGTTGATATGGCCGCTCCAGGTATCACTATTATCGCCAAGACCGAAAGGAGCATTGGCAAAACAGGAACCCACTGACTTAAAGTTTCCAAAAGAGTCCTTTATCGTAAGTCATTTCGCAGTTCTATCGGCAATGTAAGTAGCCACGGCGTTCCCCACTGCCTTCATAGATCGGTTCTCTTCTACCCATTTGTGCAGGCGCTGCGGTTCTCTCGTCCCACATGCTTCATTGAGCAGAGTATCCATGGCTTCAAGCACCGATTCCTCACTATAGGGCACACAAATGCCGAGATCATTATCTTCAATATCGCCTATTGCCGGCCCCACACCAGCATAGAGAACAGGAGTTCCGCATGATAGAGCGGTTAGCGCTTTGGTTGGGTACGCAAGGTCATAACCGATTCCCGGCTGAATAGAGACACAACTAGCAATAGCCTCACTCTGCCAACTAGCTGCTTCCTGGGGCGGCACGGTCTTTTGGATTATTAGGGGCTCATAGTCCGCACCCGTCGCTTGCGCCTTCTTTGCAAGCCTGTCCGCAATCTTTTCAAGTTCGGGGACGCTGTCTCCCCTTGTCAAATAAAGGAACTGAACCTCACGGTCTGGATTCCAGAACTTCTCAAATGCGTTCGCGAACAATTCGGCGCCCTGCCACCCTGAAGCTGTACCCGCATAGATGAAGTATGGATGCGAGATGCGCATCCGGTTCTTTTCTTCTGGAGTAAGCTTTGAAGCCTCCGGATTGAAAAGCTCGGTGTCTGCACCATTTGGCACAACTGCCACCGACTTAGCGCCCATCTCCTGCACTCTTTGCGCTACGCCGTCAGATACGGCGATGCAACCGCGCGCTCCCCTAATGGCGAAAGTCTCGATGCTTCGTACCGTCTTCTTTACAAAGCCGGGAACATCCATGCTGTCTGTTGCATCAGACCACACATCGGCGGCATACCAAAAGTATGGAATACCGCGAATCGCGCATGCCACGCGCGCAACCGTTCCGGTAGTTGGAGGCGGCTCAACCAGGATGAAGTCGACTTTCGGCATTGTGAGTAGCTTCAAGAAAGCTTGAATATCAAACGAGGCGTATGACAGGTAACCCTTGACGTAACCTTCTTTGTCGCGCAAGACAGGGACCCGACAGATCGTGCTATCTGGTTCAGCCTCAACACCCGCGGGTGGTTCAGTGGTAAATACGCGAACCTTCGATCCTGCTTCTTCCAATCCGCGTTTTACTGCCTTAAGGCGTAGCGATGCTGCGGACGGTTCAGGCGCAAAAATTCGGCTAACAATGAGCCCCGTAAGAATCATGATTCCATTTCCTCATATGCGCAAAGAGCTTGTTCATAAACATCGGTGTGGAGTTTTGCGTACGCGTCTCCTGAGAACCTCTCGTAGGCTACCCGCCTTACCTCTTCTGGTTCTTTAATGACACGGCCCGAGGCAAAATCACGCATCGCATCTACCAGCGCATCGTGATCGTCGATTGGCACCAGAATTCCGGTTTCCTCTTGGACCATGTGTGCGCCGCCTAAACTTGCTGATGCAATTACGGGAATGCCTAATGCTTGGGCTTCGGCAAAAACCATGCCAGCTGTTTCGCTTGAAGACACTAAAACCAATACGTCTTTAGTAGAAAGCACGCTCGGTAGTTCATCGCGACTGACTTGGCCAAGCACATTCACTGCATTTGCAACCCCATTTTTTTGGGTGAAAGCACGCACCTCGTCACACCGATGTTCAGACCCTCCGATAATGTCTAAAGAAGCGTCATACCCTTCATTCAGAAGGTCTTTAAGTCCAACGATGGTCTCTTCAACACGCTTCCAACGGTCCAAACTAGAAATGTGAACGAACCGAGTTTTACCAGGAACTCGTTTATGCAACGGGTGATCATAAAACCGTTGCGGAACAGGCAGCGTTCCCACACCGAATTCAGCTCCGTATTTTCCCCCAAGTTCCTTCGCAAAGTTCGAAGAGACCGCAAGCCTAAAGTCGGCATCTTGGACCGCACGTTTTATCGCTTGGAAACGTGGATAGTTCTCATTGGCGTCTAGTGTTGAGCCTCTGTGCTCCGTGATACCAAACGGAATATCCCAATATGCAGCCATGACCTTTGCTGTGAGGATACCCGGGAAAACGGATTGCGCGTGAATAATGTCTGGTTTGCCCCAATGCTTCGCATAGGCTCGGGCAGCCTCAATCGCATGAAGTTTAATAAGAGTGTAGTCTCCAGGCAGAATTCCGCGCGGTACTGTCCTCACCGTCTGGCGTATTACACGCTTGTCGCGATCTATCTGAAGCTGGCGGTTCCCCTGTTGCCAAAAGCTCTTGGGGTTTAGGTAGTAGACTCCTACTTCGTGCCCATGCTCTTGAAGAACTTCTATGGCCTCTTCGAAAAAGTGCCCATTAAGCGGAAACTCAGGGCTCGGGTACCACGACGGTGTCCATAAAACGTGCATTATTGAACTTTCATCAACAAATCAGCAACAGCTCGTGCACGTGCACGCCAAGTATTGTTCGACCTGTCGGCAAGCACCTTGTTTGTGTACGCAACCACTTCCTGTTCATCTTGGTTCAAGCGTTCGAACAAGTTCACAAGCGCTTGCTCTTCATTAGGAACGGTCCATCCCCAGTCGTTGCGCGAAACGACTTTAGCTGCCAAAGTCCCGTCAGTAGCGATTATCGGTTTACCGCGCCCCACGTACTCATACAGTTTGAAAGGAACGGCGAACGACCAGTAGTGAGTGGGATCAACCGCAATCACCGCTACATTCGCCCTCGCATAGTAGTCATCCAGATGGCTACCTTTGGCGTGCACTACCCGCACGTTAGATTCACGAATGTCATATTCGTGCTCAACGGCCCTCCAGCGATCCTCATCTGTACAAATCGTGAGTGTAACCGAGGGAACACGCTGAACGGCTCGCACCAACTGGTGCAAGTTGTAATGAGCACCGATACCGCCAACATAGAACATGTTTAGAGGTGAGGGGGACGCTGGCACGTCTACCGGTTCACCGCCCGGAGGTAACTCTTTTACCTTGGCAACGCGCAGTTGAGGAATCTCTTGCGCCATTTCATACGAGGGCACAAAAATTATGTCGGCGTAACGCTTATAGAGTGCTAACTCATACCTGTACAGTGCGCGCATTCCTGTTGCGAGTGGTTTACCCACTCGCTCCTCGTATTCGTCATACACCCAATACAAGTCGCGGTAAAAGACCGACGTGGGCACACCATATTTTTTCAGCGTGCGAAAGATTTGCGCATCTAATAGCAAATGCGGAAAGTGGTTGGCATCTCCAATCATTGCGGGGATTGTTGCAGATTCTGAATACATGAACGCGAACTGTTCCCCACCAGCTAGCTTCGCTTTCAGCTTACGGAACTTCGCTCTTCTAACCGAGCTCTGTCCCGTCAAGTCAAAAACTTCAAAACCTGCATCTTTGAATGCCTGGAGCATTCGGCGCGGGCGGATCGCAGAAGCGGAGACAGACTCGTAGTTGAGCTCATACGCGGCATGGTAAATCATCCTTACCAATGTCAGAAGCCTCGCTGCTCAATACCGCGCTTGTACAGATCGATATACGAGGTAGCAATCGTATGCGGCTCAAAACTATCGCCAACCGTTGCGGCAATACGCTGCGCATCCCAATCAGCGGTATTTTCGAACAGGTCGACAACCGCGTCGGCATATCCGCTCACATCCTGCACGCTCATGAGCCTACCAATCGCCGGATCAATGTACTCCCCGTGACCTCCGTTAGCTCCTACAACCAGCGGGCGACCGTTAACGATCGCCTCGGCAGCAGCTACGAAGAAGTTCTCACCTTGCGTTGGGCCAATGAAAATATCAGCTTCCGCTAGCGCCTTTTGCACCCCAGCTTTGTCGACCGTCCCAGGGAATTTCGCGTTAACACCCAGTTCATCAGCAAGCGAGATTGCCTCGCCGCGCAACGGTCCATCCCCGAGCCAAGTTAGTGTGGCCTCGAAACCGCGTTTTCTGAGCTCATCCAACACTCGCACCGCGAGCAGAGGATCCTTACGCTCAACTAGCGCTCCGGTAGAGATCAGACGGACAACTCCGTCACGCTCACGCCGTGCTACCACCTTTTCGGGCGAAGGAACCTGACATGGAATAACCTCAACCGGCTTTGAACCGCGGATGCGACGGAGCGGCTCTGCTAGATAATCGCAGACGGCAACAGCAACATCTGGAAGTAATTCCATCTTCAAGAGGGCAGGGCGAAGTTTTTGCCATGACGCGGGTAGAGTTTGCGGGTTGGTTATCCCAGACCAGTGCTCGGTGTGCACCCAAAACTGCTTGGGGCGACCGAACACGAACGGCTCGATAGCAGAGATTGCCTGGGTATGTACCACATCAAAATCTTTAATTAATGGCGCTATTTCAAGACGTGCACGCACGATGTCTAACGGATTGGAAGTGCTCATCGGCACCCGAATGGTTCTAATCCCCGAAACAACTGTCTTGCGGCTTCCGTCATCTTCATGGGGAGGTACCAAATGCACAACGCTTAAGTCCACGCCCGCTTCACGCAACGCCTGACTATCTTTCAGAACAAACGCGCCCGAACTCGGATTCACCTGCGTGGGAAACCACGGCGTAACAATGCCAACGCGCATTCCGCTCTCCCCAAATAGATATCTAAGATTATTTATTCATCCTAACCCACCCTGTGAGTCAAGACGAGTATTCAGCATCCATACGCCTAGCCTGTAAGCTTAGAAAGGCCAGTCACGAAAGGGATATTCAGTGAAGATTGCGGATGCACCAAAGTGGGAACAGTTTGATGTGCCAAACGGGCACCTGTGGTGGCGTTCAACCCTAAATGTGGCCCCCGAGCTTTTAAGCGGTAGTTCAATCAACGATTTTGTCGCGGCTCAACGTGGAAACTGGGCGGCGATCATTCAACGCGGCGATCACGTTTGGGCAATCACGGATGGTTTGCGTTCGTTCCCGATTCTTTACACGTACATCGACGGTGAGCTGACCCTGTCCTCGTCCCCCGGTGAGCTAATCCAGATGATGAAGAAACCTGTGCGCAATGAAGAGGCAGCACAAGAGTTTCTTCACACCGCATTCGTACTTGGAACCGATACGCTCGTCGAGGATGTGCAGACGGTACCAGCCGGAACAATCGCCGAGTTCAACTCATCTAAGGACGTTCGCTTCACTGCTCACGCTAGCGCGTTCAACCATGAACAGACACAAAATGATCCTGATGCACTAATGGAAGAGTTCTACCAGACCATTCTTGAACTCACTTCCAATTTTGTAGATGATGCGCGCGGCCACCAAATTTTAATTCCACTTTCGGGCGGCGCAGACTCTCGCCTTTTCATGACTGCGCTAAGAGAAGTTGGCGCCGACAATGTACTCGCGTTTACCTACGGCGTAAAAGACTCATCTGAAGCAGAAATCTCGCGCTTGGTTGCAACCGGCCTAGGGTATGAGTGGAAGTTCGTAGAACTAGATCCTGCAAGGGTTCGGCAACGCTGGTACAGCCCCGAAACCACCTCGTTTTTGAAGGATACCTGGAGCGGGAACGCCCTACCTCACATCCAAGACTGGTATGCATTGGGCGAACTGAAGAATGATCCAGACGTAGATCCGCTCGGCATCATTAGCCCCGGACACACGGTGGTGGGAAATGAACACGACGCGTGGGCTTACGATCCGAATCTAACGCTTGGATACGCCGACATGGCGCGCGTACTTGCCGAGCATCACTTCACCTTGCAAGGCGACCCGGAATTTGCGGCAACCCACAGCTACTCGCGCAATAAGATTTCCGCATTCTTGCAGCAGTACTGGCCAGATGCAGATCAACTAGACAAGATACTGGTATTCATCCAGTTCAACCTGTTAGAGCGTCAGGCAAAATACATCAACAATTCCGTTCGAGCATACGAGCACTTCGGTTTCCAATGGGCAATGCCCATGCTTGAAGTCAAGGCATGGGACAGTTGGTTCACTGGCACACCAAAGGCATGGGGAGACGACCGTGAACCGTACATCCGGTTCACCAACGAACGTTACGAGCATGTCTCCGGCACTTCCCTACCCAACTTCGGCGGCCCCGCTGCACAGTTGGATCCCACGTTCAAGAAGACGCTCAAGAAATCCCTTGATCTTGTTGGGCTGTCAGACGTTATTGAAAAAGCTTACGCGGCGCATGTCACTCGCCACCATCCGATGGCATTTGAAGCCCTCACCGGAAACCTAACGTCCAGACAACTGGATTGGAAGTTACTAAAGGGCAGGACGATCCTGGGAATATACAGCGAGCTTTTCTTGGATGGGACGTGGACGCCGGAAGGCGCTGTGCTACCTCCAAGCAAATGATCCATGCCTTAGGCCAGGCCTAGGGCAAAGTGCTAGACAAAATCCTCGGTGGCGAGTTCGCGTCGATCGAACCGGCGGGCTGCGAAAACAGACATTACGGTCATTGCAACCAAGAATGCGGCCATGATTGCTCCCATCACGTAGACGGTTCCAAGCAGATCAAGTGGAGACAGAAGCAACCAGGTCAATGGACCGATCGTGTAAAGGATCGAGTAGATCAACAACCAGTGCTGCGTGCCTGTAACAACAAACATCGTCGAAATTGGTGAGGTGATGAGCAGCATCGCCATCCATGGGATAAGGGCACGTGCAAAATAACCCGACTGGCTAAAATCTGCCCCAAACAAAATCGGTAGCAGCCACGGCGCTACCAGCCACAGAAGAGCGAACGGAACAACTCCAATCAAAATTGCGCGTTTGATTACGTTCTTAACTTCCGGCAACATTTGGCCCGGCTCAACCGTAGAGAGCTTTTGGAAGAACACCTGTGAGACGGCCGAATTAATCAACATCACGGGAACATTTACCACCTGGTTCGCGATGTTGTACTCGCCAAAATCGCCAATGGAGACTCTGCTAATAAGCAGATTAATGCCGTTAATTCTTACCGCATCAATCAGCACATTCGGGCCATTCAATACAGGCATCTTCCAATGTTTGCGGGCAAGTTTGCGCATGGGACGAGCCTCGGACACATCTAGCGTGCGCAAGTCTTTGGCTCGAATACCAAGATTAAAGAAGGCATACGCCTGTCCAACAATCTGGCCACCCACCAGGCCGGGAAGGGTATGAATACCTGCCCATCCAAAAACCACCTGACCGCTACTGGTTCCAACCTGTTGCACCACACGGTTTTTAGCGATGGTCTTGTAATCAGTTTTCCGGTTGTACCAATACTGGAACAAAGTTGCGCCTGCCATAAAAAATGTGGTCAGGCCGGCTAGAGGCATCCAGCTTGCAACCGATTCAGAATAAAGATTGGCTACAACATCGCGTAGAGGGAACGCCAAAACAGTTATTACTAGCGAGTTGATCGCGATCAGGCGTAGCGCCAGCATGGCTACTACTTTTGCGTCACGATCATCTTTTTCGAGCATCAACGCCATATCATAGCGCCCCGCAGCAATCGCAACTGCGATAGCTACTATCGAGTTGAAGGTCCCCAACTCTCCTAACGCTTCACGCCCGTAAAGCCGGGTAATGATCATCATCATGAAGAAGACAACCATCTGCGCAAGTGCCGTACCCGTCACAAGTGTCAAGACGTGACGAAGGAACGGAGAAGAAGCCGCGACACTCTTCACATACGAACTAATTCTGTCGAACAACAACTCCCCCTAACCACACTCAAAGATAAGGACAGGGGCAGCCCCGCTCCAAATCGAAGCAGAACCGCCCCTGCACCAAAGCACTGAACTACAGCTTCACAGCCTCACCAGACGCGGCCGAATCTAGCATCGCTTGAATCACCTTCATAGTCTGCAGACCCTCACGCATCGTCACGTGCTCCGTGCCTGTGCCTAGGATGGCGTCACGGAAATGCTCATGTTCAACGCGGAGCGGCTCGCGCTTAACCAGAGCAAAACGCGTAACCTCGCCCTCAGACACGCCGCGGAATGCCGCGATCTGATCCCACTCAACCGGGAAACGACCATTCTCGTAGAACGTCAAATCAGACATCGCGGTATCAGCCACAAGAGCGCCACGTTCACCCGTAACGATCGTAATGCGATCCTTGAACGGAGTAAGCCAGTTAACCAAGTGGCTAACCAGTACACCATTCTTAAAACGGCCGGTAGCCGAGACCATGTCTTCAAACTCGCGGCCCGAACGGTAAGCAGTCTGCGCATAGATCGACTCGTACTCAGAGCCTGCAACCCACGCAGCCAAATCCACGTCATGCGTTGCCAGATCCTTCACCACGCCCACATCCGAAATGCGAGCCGGGAACGGGGACTGACGGCGAGTCACAACCTGGTAGACCTCGCCGAGGTAACCCTCCGAAACCAAGCGTCGCATCTCCAACAACGCCGGGTTACAGCGCTCCACGTAGCCAACCGCGCCAACCACGCCGGCCTCGTCAAACGCCTTCACCATTGCTTCGCCCTCTTCAAGGGTGGAGGCCAGCGGCTTTTCAACCAGCGTGTGTACACCGGCCTCAGCCAGCTTCATCACGGCCTCGAAATGGTAAGCGGTAGGTACAGCCACAACAGCTGCATCAATACCGACCTCGAGCATCTGCTCAACGCCCGGCAGAACCTCCATGCCGCGAGCCACGTCAAAGCGGTCACCGCCTGGATCCGCGAGCGCAACTAGCTCAAAGCCCTCCGTCTCACGTGCATTGCGCACGTGGTGGCGGCCCATGGAGCCAATGCCAAGAACACCAACTCGAATATCAGACATTAAGCACCCGCCTTAGCAAGAGCATTCACGGCCTCAACAATGCGATCCAGGTCAGCCTGGGAGAGCGACGGGTGAACCGGAAGCGAGACCACGGTCTTCGCGGCCTCTTCGGTTACCGGTAGCTCAAGGCCGGGAGCGTAGGGAGCAAGGGAGGGCAAGCGGTGGTTTGGAATCGGGTAGTAAACGCCCGAACCAACCTGGTACTCGTCGCGCAGCGCCTCCATGAAACGATCGCGGTCAGTATCAACCACGCGAATCGTGTACTGGTGGTATACATGCACAGCGCCCTCGGCAACAGCCGGAACAACAACGCCCTCAAGGTTTTCTGAAAGGAACTTCGCGTTTTCCTGACGCTTCTGCGTCCACGCGCCAACCTTCTTCAACTGTTCGCGGCCAATCGCGGCGTGAATATCAGTCATGCGGTTGTTCAAACCAACCAGCTCATTTGCGTAGCGCTTCTCCATACCCTGGTTGCGCAGCAAACGGCTATTGCGTGCCACCTCGGGATCCGTGGTGGTGATCATGCCGCCTTCACCGGCAGTCATATTCTTAGTCGGGTAGAACGAGAATGCCGCGAACTTACCGAACGTTCCGACCTTCTTGCCATCCAGTGAAGCACCGTGAGCCTGCGCAGCATCCTCGAACAACATGAGGCCGTGTTTGTCTGCAATCTTCTTCAGATCATTCATGGGAGCTGGGTGACCGTAAAGGTGGACGGGCATAATCGCCTTAGTACGCTCCGTGATAGAAGCCTCCACGGACTTTGGATCCAAGCAGAAATGCTCAAGATCGATGTCCGCAAACACTGGCTTGGCACCTGCAATAGCAACGGAGTTGCCGGTAGCGGCGAACGTAAACGAGGGCACAATGACCTCATCGCCTGCGCCAATACCAGAAGCCAACAAACCAATGTGAAGAGCGGAAGTACCGGAGTTCACGGCGATCGACTCGGCCCCCGGCGTCATCTGCTGCGTGAATTCCTCTTCAAAAGCAGCTACCTGCGGGCCCTGCGCAACCATGCCAGAGCGGAGAACTGCAGTAACGGCTGCAACTTCTTCCTCACCAATCAATGGTTTTGCTGCGGGAATCATCTCTCGGGTCATTACTCGCTAACCTCTCTTAGCTCACTATCGCTAATCTGTTCAAAAATTTGCCCAGTCTTTGGGCACTTGAAACGATTTTCACTACCTTCAACCGGTTGTAGTCTCACGCCACTTTGCCCAACCCAACCAATCCGGCGGGCTGGAACCCCGGCAATCAATGCAAAATCTGGCACATCCTTCGTGACGACCGAGCCTGCCGCAACAGTGGCCCACTCGCCAACCGTCACAGGAGCCACACACACCGCGCGGGCACCAACAGAAGCTCCACGCTTTAGCGTCACGCCCACGTGATCCCAATCAGACGCACTCTTTAGCGAGCCATCCGCATTAATCGCACGCGGGAACAAGTCATTAGTCAGGACAGCAGCCGGGCCAACAAAAACGCCATCGGCAAGCTCAGCAGGCTCATAAACCAGGGCATAATTCTGCACCTTGCAGTTATCCCCCATCTTCACGCCCTCGCCAATATAAGCGCCGCGGCCAACAATGCAGTTCTTTCCGATCTCAGCATTTTCGCGAACCTGTGCGAGGTGCCAGATTGAAGTTCCCTCACCAATCTTCGCCTCAGCTGAAACGTCTGCACTATCGACTATTCTCGGCATAAGTCCTCCGTTCAGTTACAGTCAGATTCATTCTACGCTCATAATCACAGTGAATAGCGGCGGCTAATCAGCGTTTTTACACTTAAAGATTGTAAAGTGGTTAGCGATTAGAGACGTAAATTTGAAGAATCACAGGGCACACATGCAACTGACAGACAAAACATGGCTCGTTGTTCCCCTATACAACGAGGGCAAAGTCGTGCGTGAAGTACTCACAGAAGTACGCAAAACCTTCCCGAACATCATCTGCGTTGATGACGGTTCAAATGACAACTCCATCGCAGAGGCCCTCACAGCCGGCGTCAAAGTTGCCGTCCACCCCATTAACCTAGGACAGGGAGCCGCCCTTCAAACCGGATTCAGCTACGTACTCGAAAACACCGACGCAAAATACGTCGTGACCTACGACGCCGACGGGCAGCACCGCATTGAAGACGCGCTTGCCATGCTAAACGCGGCAGAGAGCGAAGACCTCGGCTTCGTATTTGGATCACGCTTCCTTGAAGGCAAAGCCGAAACTGGAGCGTTCAAGAAACTCGTTCTTAAAACCGCAGCATTCGTCACTCGCATGCGCACCGGCGAGCAACTTACCGACGCACATAACGGCCTTCGAGTAATCCGCCGTGATGCCCTCGAGCAAATCGAAATCACCCAAAACAGGATGGCTCACGCATCCGAAATCGTGTACCAGCTTTTCGACACTAAACTCAAATGGCGCGAAATGCCCGTGCACATCATCTACACGGATTACTCGCGTTCCAAGGGCCAATCACTACTGAACTCGATCAACATTTTGGTCGAACTAATCATGAAGTAGGAGCGGAAATGTCAGCAATATTTGGATCACAATGGTTCATTAAACTCCTGATCGTCGCCATCCTGCTGATAGCGACATACTTCATCATGAAGCCCGTTAAATCTGCACAGCACCTCGCAATGCGCCGGCTTTCCATGATGTTCTTCGTGGCCTTCGCAGTCTTGGCCGCACTATTTCCCTCCCTGCTCTCCTACATCGCTGTATCGCTGGGCATCGGACGTGGCACTGACCTGTTGCTTTACGGGTTAACGCTTGCATTCTTTAGCACCCTCGTCACCGCATACAGACGTGATGCTGCAGTCGAACGCAAGCTCACCCAGCTATCGCGCACCATCGCGCTAGCAACGGTTCGCGACGGCGAACAAACAACCAATAAGTCCACAGAATCCGAGGACTAGCGTGAACGAGCAAGAAACCAAGAACCTCCAAGAGGAGGACGTCCGCAACCTGGTACGCGACCAGGGCAGGCGAATGCTCGACAGCGTGCCCAAACCGAACAGGCGCCGCCCGCGTTCAGCACAGAAGCCTCGGCACGCAGTGTTCCGATTCAAACGGCCCACCTTGCGAACCATTAGTGCAGCCCTGTTTGCCGTGATACTTTTTGTTGGCACCTCGGCTGGGCTCTTGTACTACGACCTCTCAAACCGAGTTGCAAAGTCCGAACTACAAGTCGAACAATTTGCTCCCCGTAACGAAGCGCGTCCCCCTGTGGACAGCTTTGATGGGCGCCCTGTGAATATCCTTCTACTTGGCACGGACTCGCGTGTCGGTGAAGGTAACTCCCGGTACGGAGACGATGACGACGCCTCCATGCGAGCAGACGTGACAATCATTGCGCATATCTCGGAAGACCGCTCACGTGTACAGCTCGTATCCATTCCACGCGACACTATCGTGGACATCCCCTCGTGCGTTCTCAAGGATGGAACCGAAACTTACCCGCAAACCGGGCAAATCAACTGGGCCATGTCCATTGGCTCCGAATACAACCAAGAAAACCTTGATGCCGGCGTGGGTTGCACCTGGCGAACCGTAGAAGAGCTAACCGGCATTCCCATTGACGGCTTCATACTGTTTGACTTTGCAGGGTTCGAAAGAGTCATAAATGCCCTTGGCGGCGTAGAAATGTGCTTCGAAGAAGACCTTTATGACGAAGCTGCGGAACTCAATATATCCGCCGGATGCCATGTACTCAACGGACATGATGCCCTCGCCTACGCCAGGGCGCGGAAGGAAGTTGGAAACGGATCTGATATTTCGCGCATTGGCCGCCAACAAGAGCTGATGGGGCGCATCTTCCACACCGCCCAATCGCAAAACTTGCTGACGGATTTCCCGAAGCTCTATGCCTTCTTGTCCGAATCTCTGGACATCATTAAGACGTCTTCAGACTTCTCGCGGATAAACACGTCCATGGGTCTCGCGTACTCACTATCCGGGCTTTCAGGTGATGGCTTACAATTCGTAACCATGCCACTCACCGAAGCACCTTGGGACCCCAACCGCGTAATTCCTACCTGGCAAGCAGACGAGCTTTGGGAATCCATCCAAAAGGATGCGCCCTTGCCTTCCAATATTTGGATCACTGACTCTGAAGGCAACGTGGTATTCCTCGAAGAACCTACCGAAACCAATCCAAACGGGGAAGGATTTGAAGGCTCCGACGGCTCTCAAGACGAGTATCTGAGGGACAATGATGGTGAGGGAGGGGGCCTGTGAACGACGGCGAGCCTCCCAAGAGCATCCCACCTAGCATTCCACCGCGAGAAGGCCGTAACCGCCCCTCCACGGAAGGTGCAAAACGCGTTCAGAAGAAGGCTAATGGACGTTTGAGCAACGGGGCTACTGCTCCTAAAGCCGGCCCAAACTCAGCGTCAAACTCGCACGGACGCTCCGCTTCCTTCCCAGCGAAGCGTAACTATCGCAACTCCCAAGTTGCGCGTGACGGCGTTCCCAGCCAGCGTGAGCGCTCGACTAACTCTTCCGCCACACAAAAACCGATCCCGCCCCGCGAGCACAAGCCCCGCGTGGATCGCGCGTCATCTCAGCCGGAAAGGCGGCAAACTCCGCCCTCATATGCACCGGCATCAAGCCGATCGCGCGAGCAGGTTCCTCCCTCGTACGCGCCAAACCGGCACTCATCTACATCGAGAACACCAATGGAACCAGCGCGCACCAACCGCGCAGTAGCGGCCTCCTCTGCCTGGAAACCACAGCCTCGTCCAACCGCGCCCACTGTACCGAGCGCACCTCAGGCCGGCGCCGCCCGACGCAAACCAAACAGGCGTCGCCGCGCCATCGTAACCGTTCTGGTAATGCTGGCAATACTGATTGGATGGCCCTTGTTACTGCTCAGCTGGGCGGGCGGAAAAGTCGAACACGTAGATGCCCTGAGCGGGGCCGGCGACACGCCGGGAACTACCTACCTAATTGCCGGGTCAGACTCGCGCGACGGTACACAATTCACCGACGAAACCGAGGGACACAGGTCGGACACGATCATGCTGCTTCACCGTGCTCCCAACGGCAACGCCTACCTGGTGTCGATCCCCCGCGACACGTGGGTTGATATCCCCGAATACGGGGAAGGCAAAATCAACGCCTCATTCTCATATGGAGGCCCCGAACTGCTGGTAGACACTGTTGAAGAACTCAGTGGCATCACAGTTGACCACTACGTGGAAGTGGGAATGCAGGGCGTTGTCGACATCGTGGATGCTATGAACGGAGTTGAGCTCTGCCTCGACTACGACGTTGATGATCCTCGCTCCGAACTCGTGTGGCAGGCCGGTTGCCACAACGCGGATGGGCGCACTGCTCTTGCCTTTGCCCGCATGCGCTACTCCGATCCAAATGGGGACATTGGACGCGCGGAAAGACAACGTCAGGTTATCGGAGCAATCGTTAAGACGGCGGCCCTTCCAACGAATTCCTTGAACCCTGTGCGGCAAATGAAGATATCCTCGGCCGCAGCTCAGTCTGTGACCACCGACCCGGATACATCGAGTCTTGAACTTGCGCGAATGGCATTGGACTTCAGAGCCGCAACGTCGAGTGGCAATACGGGTACTCCCCCGATTGCTACGATTGCGTTCGAAACCAGTCAAGGATCTGCCGTGTTGCTTGACGACGATGCGGATGAGTTCTTCCGCAAACTCGCCAACGGCTCCCTTACCTCCGCGGAGCTAAACGCCAACGGACTTCCCTAGCGTCGCTTTCAAACAGTTGCGGGGTGAGCGATCCATACAGATCGCTCACCCCGCTGTATTGAACTACGAAAATCTAGTTCTTCTTAAACAACTCGTTAGTGGCTGCAACGTCAATCTTGCGGGGACCTGCCTGCCAAGCGCTCCATGCCGACTCTACGATCTGTGCAACATCATACTCAGCGTTCCAGCCCAGATCTTCCGTGATACGGCTAGCGTTGCCAATCAACTGGGGTGGGTCACCGGCGCGGCGATCCTGCTCCTCAGCCTCAAAGTTAATGCCACTTACCTCGCGACACGCATCGACAATCTCGCGTACTGAGGTGCCCTTGCCCGTACCCACGTTGTAAACGTTGTGCTTTAGATCCGACTCGGATGCCAGGGCATCCAGCGCGTCAATGTGAGCGCGCGCCAAATCCTTCACGTGGATGTAATCGCGGATGCATGTGCCATCTTCCGTAGGATAATCCGTGCCGAAAATGGCGGGAGCCTTACCGCGTGCCAAGCGCTCAAAAATCATGGGGATCAAGTTTAGTGTTGCTGGATCTCCCAAATCATCCCAGCCTGAGCCCGCCACGTTAAAGTAGCGCAAGCCGATCCAACGCAAGCCCCAGGCGCGCTCGCAATCAGCCATCATCCACTCGCCAATGAACTTCGTTTCGCCATAGGGATTAATCGGATGCTTCTCGATGTCCTCGTTCACTACTTCAACCGGTGGCATACCGTAAACCGCCGCGGAAGAGGAAAAGATCATCTGGTTCACACCAGCCTTTTCCATAGCCAACATCACGTTAGCCATGCCGCCCACATTCTGTTGGTAGTACCAGGCAGGGCGCGACACCGACTCGCCCACCTGTTTGCGGGCCGCAAAATGAATCACGGCCGTAACGTCCTCGTCCACCATCGTGTTCAACAAGGCCTCGCTCGACGCCGTATCTGCAACGTCAAGCTGTACGAGCTTAGCGGAACCAATGCGATCCTTCGTTCCATACGATAGGTCGTCAACAACCACAACCTCATCGCCGCGTTCCTGCAAAAGCCTAACTACATGGGCGCCGATGTAACCGGCGCCGCCAATCACCATAATGCTCATAACTACAGTCTAAAACTCTCACTAATTGGTTTCTAAAGATCGTTGCAAAGTCTGGTTTTTCTGACTGGACTGCTCGGCCAAATCCTGCTGGAAACGCTCCATCTTTTGTTGCAGCGTCTGATCTGACATAGCAAGCATTCGAACCGCGAGGAGGCCCGCGTTACGCGCCCCGCCAACCGAAACGGTAGCGACGGGAACCCCGGCGGGCATCTGCACAATCGATAACAGTGAATCCATACCGTCGAGGTATTTGAGCGGCACAGGTACGCCGACAACCGGCAACGGCGTTGCCGAAGCGAGCATACCCGGCAGGTGTGCGGCTCCCCCAGCACCGGCAATAATCACCTTTAGTCCACGCTGTGCGGCTTCCTTGCCGTACTGCAACATCGCCTCCGGCGTGCGGTGGGCGGAAACCACGCGTGCCTCGAACTCAACGTCAAACTCGCGCATGACCTCAGCGGCCTGGCCCATGACCTTCCAGTCCGAATCAGACCCCATTACGATGCCAACTTGAACCATGTCGCTCACTTTCCAAACAGAATATCGATGGCCTTGCCCGCCTTGTCACGAGCTGTCTTCACATCAGCGGCACACACCGTTACGTGACCGAGCTTACGCCCGGGGCGCACGCTCTTTCCGTACAGATGGACGTGGACTCCGGGCAGCTGCTTCAGCACGTCCGGGAGGGCATGAGAGGCATCCTCGTACTTAGAACCAAGCAGGTTCTTCATCACCCAAACCCCCGGAATCGGAGTGGTTTCACCAAGGGGAAGATCCAAAACCGCACGCAAATGCTGCTCAAACTGACTGGTCAGCGCACCGTCAATCGTCCAGTGGCCCGTGTTGTGCGGACGCATTGCAAGCTCATTGACCAACAGAACTGGCTCCTGACCATCCACAACAAACATTTCAACGGCCAGGACGCCCGTCACTCCAAGTTCGCGCGCAATCAGATCACCGACAGCTTGCGCTCGCGCCGCGACCTCTTCAGATAACGAGGGGGCTGGCGCAATCACCTCAGAGCAAATGCCGTCTTCTTGGATCGATTCCGCGACCGGCCACTGCTTCACCTCACCGGAGGGCGTGCGCGCCAAGAGCACCGCAACTTCGCGGGTAAACGGCACCTTTTCCTCCAGCAACACCGGCCCGGTAGCCAGCCAATCATCAACGCCGCGAGCGTCCGCAACTACTCGAACACCCTTGCCGTCGTAACCGCCCGTCGGTGTTTTTGCGATAACGGGCCAGCCGACCTCATCGCCAAACTCCGCCACGTCCTCGCGGCTGATAGCCTGCGCCCACTTGGGCACTGGCGCCCCAATTTCCTGCAGTTTCTTGCGCATGGCGAGCTTATTTTGCGCATACAAAAGGGCGCTTGCCGGCGGCTGGATAGATATACTGGCGCACTCGGCAAGGATCTGGGGCGGGATGTGCTCATGCTCGAACGTAAGCACGTCGGCGCCCTTGATCAACGACTTCATGTCATCGAGGCTCTTCGGATCACCCACGGGCGCATTCACGGTGACCTGCGCGGCCGAACCGTCACTGGCTTCGACCATGGTTTTTAAAGTAATTGCCAGCTCAGTTGCTGGAGGGACCATCATTCTGGCAAGCTGTCCGCCGCCAACCACAGCTATTGTTCGACTCACCCGTTCAGCCTATCGTGCACGGCTCGATAGCGGCGGCCCGTCTCACCTGCAGGCCGCCCCCTCGCTTTAGAATCTGCGCTTGCGCCTGCCCACCGACACCAGCATTCCCTCTGGCATCACAACGTCCGGGTCCAAGCTGGTTGGCATTGCCGGTAGTGAGACAGTGAAGACTGCGGGTTTTGCCTGCGTCAGTTCTAGCCGGCCGCCCGTTCCTTTAATGAGGTCGCGTGCCAGTGGAAGGCCAATGCCCGTAGATCCATGCGCAGAGACGCCCTTTTCGAAGATCATGTCCGTCATGTCTTCGGCTATGCCTTCGCCTTCGTCAGAAACGTCAATCAGAACTCCACGCGACGATGTTCCCTTGCGGCACACCACTCGGGTTGTGCCCGCCCCGTAACGGAGCGAATTCTCAATCAGCGTTGCCAAGACCTGCGATAGCACCGATGCTGACGCGAGCACGGGCTGCGCGGCCTCGTCGGTGAAAATCAGCTCTCGGCCCTCTGCCTCGAATGTTTCCTCCCACTCTTCGCGCTGCTGATTAAAAATTTCGAGTACGTGGATTGCCTCCGCGTTACCTCCTGCGCTCTTGGTTGTGGTCAAAAGGTCGCTGATCACCTGCGTGAGGCGCTCAACCTGTTCAAGGCATACACGCACCTCGCTTTGGATCTCCGGATCATCCGTGATGAGGTCGATCTCCTCCAAACGCATGGACAAAGCCGTGAGCGGCGTACGCAACTGGTGTGAGGCGTTAGCAGCGAACTGGCGCTCCGCGGCAAGCCTGCCAGCCATGCGCTCCCCTGTGCGCACAAGCTCTTCTTGGACCAGGTCAATCTCTTCAATACCGGAAGGATTCACGCGAGCCCGAACCTGTCCGGAACCGATTTGTTCTGCCTGCGCAGCCAGATAAATAAGGGGCGCGGAAATGCGTCGTGATCCACGCAAAGCTAACCAATAACCAACTGCAAGGGAGGCCATAATACCGGCGAGAAACACCGCAACAAGGCGCGCGATTGAGAGGATTGTTGGCCATGCCGAAATCTCGCTACGTACCGTAGTACCCGACGGCAAGACAACTGAGGCGGTCATGCGAGGAGCACCAACATGTCCTCCTCTTTCAACAAGGCCAGCTTCACCCGGATTGTTCACACGCACGTACGCGCTACTGAGCAGATCGTTTCCCAGCACCCAGTTGTCAAGGTTGCGCTGTGTGAGCTCATCCCCCGATTGGATTCTGCGCTCAACCATGTTGCCGAGTAGTTGCGTGCGCGACTGGAGATTATGCTGTGCGGACTGCCAAACCAGACCGCCGCCAATGAAAAGCGAGGGAATGCCCAGAATTAAGACCGCCACGGTCACAGCCGTGGCGATCATTTTAATAACGCGTGCGCGCATGTGTTAGGCCCGCTCTTTTTCGAACCTGAATCCCATGCCGCGAACGGTGGTGATGTAGTGCGGATCCGCAGCGTCGTCGCCCAGCTTGCGACGTAGCCAGGAAACATGCATGTCGAGAGTCTTGGTAGAACCGGTAGGATCCGAA
Source organism: Gleimia europaea (assembly GCA_002871995.1). Lineage (GTDB taxonomy): Bacteria > Actinomycetota > Actinomycetes > Actinomycetales > Actinomycetaceae > Gleimia > Gleimia europaea. The sequence goes on along the minus strand of PNHW01000001.1, from coordinate 653,149 downwards.
CCCCAAACCTCGCGCATCAGCACGTCGCGCTCGACCACGTTGCCCGCCTCACGAACGAGGACGCGGAGCAGGTCGAATTCCTTAGCGGTTAGTTGCAACTCGCGGTCTTTCACGAATGCACGGTGCGCACCCACATCGACGCGAACGTCCTGCACGGTGAGCTCACCGTCAGCCTCTTCGGTTCCCGTGCGACGCAACAGCGCGCGAACGCGGGCAAGTAGCTCTGCGAGGCGGAACGGCTTTGTCACGTAGTCATCCGCGCCAGCGTCAAGGCCGACAACCATGTCGACCTCGTCCGCACGAGCAGTCAAAATCAAAATCGGGGTGGACAGCCCAAGTTTGCGCACCTGGCGAGCTACATCCAGCCCGTCCATATCGGGAAGTCCAAGATCAAGAACGATGAGGTCGGCACTATCAACCTCGTTTAGAGCTCCACGACCGGTGCCGTGTGCCCTAACTTCGTAGCCCTCACGGCCAAGCGCGCGAGCTAGGGGCTCTGCAATAGCAGGATCATCTTCAACCAAAAGAACAGTAGTCACGCTTTTATAGTAGGCCATATTTGGGCATTGCACACGCCTTGAGGAAGTAAAATGTAATGCGACATCAAGATACTTTTTACTATTTGAGCGTGCCTGTAATCAGTTTTTCGCTACATATAGACGTTTCCTATACGAATTGTTCGCGAAATTGAATGATTAAAGTTTAAAGAGATTCAATTGGCAAATGTTCAACAGGTGGACGGTCTTCAACGCTCACCTGGAACGGGACTACCCGGCCCACTCCTCGCAGATCAGCTTCCTTGGCTGCCGACACGCGATACCAAGGCCCAGCCTCGCCGCGCGCGATCTTGCCGGCGGTTTCTCCGTCGGTAATGATTTGCCCAACCGGAGCTACATCAACCAGCCGCGAAGCGAGATTCACGGGCGGCCCAAAGACGTCCCCCGACCTCGAAAACACTGCCCCCTGCACAATCGATGCGCGTACGGGCAACATTTTGCGCATACTGTTTAAGCGCTGCATCAGTTCGGTAACTACGCGCAGTCCGGTTGGCAGATCATCAGCGATGTAGAACACGGCATCGCCAATCATTTTCACTACGCGCCCTCCCGCGGACGGGATCACGATGCGGCACACGGTTTCGAACTGGTCGATCAGGTCAACGAGGTCCTCTTCGGGAAGTGAAACGGACGAAGACGTGTAGGAGACCATGTCCACGAAGCCGAGCGTGCGAATAAGTGGGAAGCTGTTTGTTTCCCGTTCGCGACCACGGTGCGAAACTTCCTGATCGACGCGCGTAATGATTGATTCAAGTTGGCGTTTCCAAGAGTAAATGAGCTCCTCTTCAAGGAAGGGCAGGAATTCGCGGAACTTGTCTAACGTGACGAGCCTGGCGGACGTGTCATCTAATGTGTATCTGCGCGCCACGTCATCGACGAGGGCCTCCATCTGCCACAGCACGAGCCGGTCCGTAATGTGTGCTTGCGCGCGAACGAGCGACAGTCCGGTCTGCAGGTCAATGCGACCCGAGTCGATCAGATCGGACCAACGCTGGTATGCCTTGAGGTCCTGCGTGGTGAATACAACCTCGCCTTCGACAGCCGGAGCGAACCCCATGGCAACCCAATAGGAATTAACGCGGGTTACTGGGGTTTCGGTGCGCGCCGCTATATCTGCTGCGCTTAGCGTTGGTTCGCCGCCCAGCAGGATCTTCCTGTAGGACCCTGTAGTTGAAGGCGACTGACCGGCGTCGGGGGTGTTATGCATCACCTCAACTCTAGTCTTTTGGTGAGCTGGTTAGCGACTGTTTAGAAACCTGGCAGCAGCCACGGGCCGTTTTGCGGTTTATTTCGCGCTATCCATTGATTTATTGTTGGATTTCGCCATATACTTACTTGTCCTTAACAATCGCATTTTGGTTGCGCTGGCTTTCTAAAAATATTTTGGAGGCCGCCACCATGAGCGGGGTTAGGGATGGAAAACTACATAGGGGGATGATCGGTTTCGACAGCGATCTTCAATCGATGTGAAGCGGGCCGAGGATGTCTACTGACCTCGTTAACCATGTATTCAAAACAATAGGTGCTGAACAGAACCGCACCGACTTTGCCCTCGCTGCCTAATCTAGCGAGCAAGTCCGTCAGCCCAAGCAATGCTCTGAGTTTGGTTCCTGGCGTCGTTTTATGAGCCACTGGGTTGCCGCCGTGTTGGGAGGCGGTGACCGACACTTTCTCAACTGAGCCACCTAGTTGCAGGTTTGCATGTTGCTAGTGGCTGAGAAACTTATTGCAAACTGCGCCCGGAGAAGAAATTGGGGTGGATCGTTGGACCCGGGTTCAATTCCCGGCATCTCCACTAGTGGCCTCCTAGCACCCGCTGGGAGGCCTTATTTTATGCGGTAAACGCCCTGACAATAGCTTCGGGTTGCGGTTGCACCAGTTGATTGGTGGGGACATGCAGCTGGCTCACCGCAATCAGGCGCACAAGACACTCAACCGGGCCGCTCAGATGGTATTCGCGCCTACCGGCGTGTGCTTACCGGGCGGGAGAACTGCGCGCTGTGCCTTGTAGCTTCTACCCAGCGGTATTGGGTAGAAGACCTGCTGCCAATCCATCCTGGTTGTGATTGTAATGTTCAGCCCTTGCCTCCTGGCATGGAGGACAGCCAGGTTATCGATCAGGATCTGCTAGACCGCGCTCACGCGGCCGTAGAAGACCGTTATGGTTCATATGCTCCCGACGCGCGCGGGATCGACTACAAAAAATGATCCTCGTGACCGACCACGGTGAATACGGGCCCGTGATGAGCTGGAAAGAAACCGTGGCGGCACGACGTAAACGCCTACACAACCGACCGCGCTGGGTTGCAACGTATCCTGTAGTAACAAAACCTCAGCACGTGAAAGCTTTGGCCCAAAGGGATACCTTGACGCCGCTTTAGACCTGCCTAACCTCGATTCGAGCAATACACTGGATTTATGAGGGCTTCATTCATTCCCATCGACCGCACGTTACCACCTGACGAAAGTGTTAAGGGCGTTGCGGCAGAGATTCTGCGTGACGTCGTAGCTAGGATTGATAACAGCAAAGATAAAGAATACGTGTTAGAAGCATACTACTGCGGAGAATCCTCAGCCGACGATGCTGTATGGGACGCGCTCGCCTATGTCCGCGAAAAAGGCTGGAAACTAGACCCTTCCTACAAGCCGCGAATCATTGAACTAGCCGCATCACTGGATTACGGCGAAGACGCTCTCGAATACGTAGACTTCAGCATCTTCGATGATTAGCACTAACTAACCCGCATATTGTCTTACCCCTGGCCCGTTTGGGCTGGGGTTTTGTTATGCCCGAAACGGGCAGGAAGGAATAGTCATGAAAGACGATGAGAACACCCAGTCCGAAACGGACACCACCGCTAACACGCCTGAGAACACCCAAGACGGTCAGCAAGTGGACTGAGGAGCACAGGCCCGTATAGACGAACAACCCCCCTCTGGAAACCCCTGTATCTTGAGTACTTTTCTGGATAGATTGAACTCATGGCAGACAAGGACCTAATGGATCGCACGGTGGACGAACTAGCCGGTTATGTTCTGACGCCTGAAGAGAACAGGCACTATTCAGATGAAGACTTGAAGAATCTGCTGGCTGGTTTGAGCTTCCCCCCACCAGTGGACCTATTTGATTCCTCGCCTTCGGGGTGAGATCAGCTGGTATTACCACGAATTCTACGAGTAGAAATACGCATGGGTTCTTAGTGTATTAAGAAAACGCCTCATAGTTTTACCCCTGGCCCGTTTGGGCCGGGGTGTTGTTATAACCGAGACAGATCCGGCCATTGAACAGTGCGGTAGCTACAAGAGATTAGTGGAACGCACGCCGGGCACGGACCGTTTGTACGGTCTCGCACCCGGCGGCATTATTAGACAACGAGTGCCTCACTCTCCGCTCGCTTCGCCTTCCGACGCAGATTTGCGGGCGTTCTCCACCACCTGCTTGAACAGCTCTTTTACCGCAGGATCATTAACTGCCGAACCTGGAATCATGAACCCACCGGGATGCATGGGATTGGTAGAACACTCGCCATTCGGCTTGGACGTCAAACTGTACAGCCTTACGCTTTTTCTATCGCCAACGCAAAGTGCTGTACCCTTCTCGCGGAACTCGATCCGGGCGTCGGGATGCTTCCTCACATACGCCAACATGTTTTGCAGTTCTTCTTCAGAGTGATTCCAAAATGTCCATACCTGCTCATCGTTCCCGAAAGTAACGTAGTTACCCTCGACGCCGATTATCTCAACGGGATAGATTGGGCCTCTGGTAGAAATCTTTGCCTGGATCCAATGCGGCCCATGTCCCGCAATCATCAACTGGCAGGGGCTAACAGGGAAAAGTGGGTCCTTGCTCATAGTGAGCTCCTTAAAAATCGCGCGTCCACCAAACTTTTGTTTAGCGGCGGATCTTCCCTCAGGGGCACCGTGTGCGACACGCGGTTGCCAGCCAACCAGCCGAGGGGCTTAACGTTGGACTTCTTGATCCACCGGCAGGATACCCCAAACGGAGCACCTGTCAAGGCATAGCTGTTAGGCTTGAGCGAAGCTCTTACACAAGTGAGGTCGAAATGGATCAGCAACAATTTGATGGCCTAGTAAAGCTCTTCGAAGAAGCCAAAGATGGCTCCGGAAACCCGCTCCAAATGGAGTATCTGCTCATCAAACAGGGCAACAACGAATACCTCCACACCTTCCGCGGACACACCGGGCCGTCAGATATCCGGTCGATTTCTAAGACCGTCCTCGCCCTCGTTCTTGGCACCGTCATCGAATCGCGCGATGATCTAACCGAAGACACGCCGGTATGGCCGGTGCTCAAGAACCTGTGCGAAGTGAAAGACCCGGAAAACCTTGAAAAGTGGCAACACATCAAAATCAAACACTTGATGAACCACACCATCGGGTTTGACCGCATACTGATGATGCGCGGTGACATTCAAGACATGGACCCCGCTGACTACATCAACTACATCGTTAACGAGCCAATCGTGCATGAGGCGGGAACTTACTACCTGTATTCCAACGCGGGCTTCTACCTTATGTCTATCTACCTACAAGAGTTCCTTGGTGAGGACCTAGAGGACTACATCAGGCGCACGCTATTTAACCCGCTTGGCATCACCGATTACAGGTGGGAGCGCTACGGCAAGTACCTGGCCGGAGCAACCAGACTATGGCTCCTACCCCGCGACATGCTGAAGATCGGCGAGCTGCTGCTTGAAGGCGGCAAGGGCATTGTGAGCCCACAGTGGATTGAACGCATGAAACAATTCACCGCTTTTACCCCCCACGTGGACACGCCTACAAACCCGTACTTCCGCCGCCACGCCTACGGCTCCAGCCTGTGGCTCTCCAACCGAGGAAACATCTTCTTCGGGCACGGAACCGACGGGCAAACCCTCGCAATCATTCCCGAACGAGGCGCCGTGGTGATCACTACCGCCACCCAAAAGGACGTGAAGCGGCTAGAGGAACTCGTGGACAAGGCCGTGGAACTGCTCTACTAGCGGCCGCTAATCCTCGTCAAGGATAATCAAGTGGTGGGGTGTTGCTCTTACACTGGAGCAACACCCCACCACTATTTTCGAGCTATACGCCGGCTTTCATTCACGGCGTTCATGCCTGACAGCGGCCTAGCTAGCGAACCTAGTTAGCGGCTGGATTGTCAGCCATCCGCGCGTTTACGTCTGCGAGGTCGTTGTAAACATCTGCATTCGCCCAAGCGAGGAATGCCTTCTTGAACACCTCGTAGTACTCGTTGTATACCGCATGGTTGTCTTCGTTCGGGTAGATGAACCCGCGCGTGTGCACCATGTTGTCTACCGCCACATCAACGGAGGGCAGCGCTCCCGCGCCAACACCGCCAAGAATCGCAGCGCCGAGCGCAGCACACTCGGACACGATCAGGCGCTCAACTGGGCGGCCATAAATGTCGGCTTGCACCTGGCTCCAGAACACAGAGTTCGCGCCGCCACCCGACAAGCGGATGGTCTCAAATGGCTCACCCATCGCGTTTTCCATCGCTTCTACGCTCATGCGCAGCTCGTAAGCCACACCCTCGAGCACGGCGCGCGCGGCGTGAGCACGAGTATGAATCTGCGTAATGCCCAGCATCCCGCCTCGCGCATTGTCATGGAAGTACGGATTCGCCTGCGAGTTGAAGAACGGGAAGAAGATCAACCCATGCGAGCCCACCGGCGCCTTCGCCGCCTCAAGCGTGATGAGGTCGTACGGGCTCAAATCAAGTTCAGCGGCCGCTCTTACCTCTGGCTGGCCGTAGGTGTCACGCCACCAACGCAAGACCGCGCCCGCGGCGTGTGCAGTGCCCTCCATGTCCCAACGGCCCGGGATCGAATGAGCTCCAAACGACACGCCACTTTGCAGGTTCGCAGCCATGTCGGGTGCCTGGTCAAGCTGAGCAACCATGACAGCAGCCGTGCCAAGCGACAGCTCTGCCAGCCCCTGCCTATTCACACCCGACCCCACGGCAGCACACTGCTGGTCACCGCCGCCCGGCGAGAGCACCGTGCCCTTCGCGAAACCGGTCTGTTCACTGGCTTGCGCGCTAACCTCGCCGATCGGGCGAAGCTCGTGCAACAGCGGCGGCATCATGTCTAGGTCGAGTCCCGCACGGTCAAATAGTTCCGGCGAATATTCCAAGCTCTTGATGTCGAACATGCCGTTGTAGTTAAGCGCAGACGCATTTGCAAACAGCTCGGTTGAGCCAAGCTTGTGCAAAATCCACTCTTGTCCGTTAACTATCTTCCAAGTCTTCGCGTAAACCTGCGGCCAATTTTCTTTCAGCCACATCAGTTTGGGATACACCCACAGGCTGGAAATGTTCAAGCCTGAAATTTCGTAGTAGCCCTCCTCGCCAAACTCCTCCTTCATCCAGCGAGTCTGCTTGCCCGAGCGCCCGTCAGACCACACAATCGCGTCGCTAAGCGGATTCCAATCCTCATCAATCGGAATGAATGAGCCGCGCTGCGACGAAACTCCGATCGAAACAATGTCTTTCACATCGCCCGGGAACGAGGCTGTTGCCTTCCTCGCGGCATAACAAATACCGTCCCAAAGCTCATGCATATCCTGATCCACCCAACCAGGATGAGGATGCTTAGTGCGATATTCCTTGTAACCGCTGCTAATGATCTTGCCGGCACCATCGAAAATAATGACGCTTGCGCCTGTTGTTCCTGCGTCAATACCGGCGAAATACTTGCTCATGCCTTCACACGCCTTTCGTCGTTAACCACACCTTTGTGGCCGTCCCATCACCATACGGGAACGAGGAGACAATTTGGCGCTTTCTCAACTAAATGAGAATCCGGCGTCCCCGTTGTAGGCGGGCGCATGCGCGGAGACCTGTCTTAGCGGTGATTCAAAGCCTCTCGGGCGCACTCAACCAGAGGAGCAATCGAGTCACGGTTCGTGTGATCGTAGCCCTGCGCAATATTATCGGCCACGGCTACAGCCCACTCTCCGCGGTCGCGGTACTTCTGCACTCGCTTAGCGAAGATCTTGAGTAGCGTCTTTTCAGCTGCGGGTAGGCCTTCATAGCGGACCCCGCCCTCGAAGTAGAAGAACGGGAACTCGCCCTTGGCCAGCTCGTTCCTGGTGAACGTGCGGGCTGCGCACTTCCAATCTCGGTCCGGGTGCTGCGGCGTTCCCCCGTTTGCCCACACGATTACGCGACCTTGATTCAAAATGCCGGCATCTTTTGCCATCTTGCGGAACTTTCTGAAGCCTCGGATGATCGCCATTCGCACGCCAGCGCCGTAGACCACCAGGTCATATGACGCTAAGTTGATGCGGCCACTCTTCACGCCCTCGACTACCTCCGACAATGGGTGAAGATCAGCCTCGAGGTCTTCTGCAATCCAAGTTCCATAGGTCTTCGAAAAACCGGTCAGGGTGTTGTAAATGACCAAAACTCTAGGTGCGCTTTTAGCTTCATCCGCCATTGTTTCCATCCTTCATTCATGAACCGCATACGAATATACACGGCTAAGACCTCGACTTTTTGTTGAAATACAGCGTTTTTTACGACAACCGTGTCAGAAAACTAACGATGAAGAAACAGCCTTAAAAGCGAGCTTTCATATATTTTGTGGGTTTTCGCAGAAATCCTGTTGATTTTTGTTAATCGTGTGGATACTCTGATGGTGCATTCAACGAAGAATGGAGATTCTAATGACACCTGAGAACAAGCACCACCTGGGTGCCGGCCCCCTTGTTATTGCTATCGACTCGTCCACCACGTCCACCAAAGCGATCATTGTCGACGCCACCGGACACGTGCTGCACACCGCGAAACGCAACATTCAGTTGCACACGCCCGCGATGGACTGCTACGAGCACAACCCGATTCGCTGGTGGGAAACCACGCGAGACGCGATTGGCGAGGCAGTGGCGGCGCTCTCCCCCACAGACCGCGAGCGCATTGAAGCAATCGGCATTACGCACCAGCGCGAGAGCTTCGCACCTTTCAAGGCCGATGGCACACCGCTTCGTAACGGAATTTTGTGGCTTGACGGCCGCGCAACCGAGCAGATCCGCAAGTACGGTTCTGCACACATCCACCAGCTGTCCGGCAAACCTGCAGGCGTGACCCCCGCGATCTACAAGATGGCTTGGGTTGCCCAGCACGAGCCGGAGGTGCTTGAGAAGGCCGACAAGGTTGTCGACGTCCTCGGCTACATCACTTTCAATCTGACCGGGCGCTGGGCTTCTTCACAGGCGGCCGCGGACTCGCTCGGCCTTTTCGATATTGAAAAGCGCGACTACGCGGATGAGCTTCTTGAGATTGCAGGCGTGCGCCGCGATCAAATGTCTGAGCTTGTTGAACCAGCTAGCCCAATCGCGATGCTGAAGGATGAATTGGTATCCGAATGGGGCCTGTCAAAGTCGATTCCAGTAATCGCCGGCCTTGGCGATGGACAGGCCGCCGGCATTGGCGCTGCAGCAGTTACGCCGGAGATTGGTTACCTAAACCTCGGCACCGCTGTGAATGCAGGTGTTGAATCGCCGGTCTACAAGTACGACCCCGTATTCCGCACGCACGTCTCTGGCATTCCCGGCAACTACGTATTTGAGGTCCTGCAGTCTTCTGGCTCCTACCTAGCCGGCTGGTTCCGCAAGTCGCTGGGAGATCCGAAGCTCCTGGGCGAACCCGACCCAGCTCTGGATGAAGCAGCTTCAAAGATTCCCGCCGGTTGCGAAGGTCTCGTGACACTCCCCTACTGGAACGCAGTGCAGTCCCCGTACTGGGATTCCGTTGCGCGCGGCGCCGTGGTGGGCTGGCGCGGCACCCATTCGCGTGCGCACATGTACCGTTCGATCCTCGAGTCGATCGGCTTCGAGATGCGCTACAACCTCAACCACATCGAGGAAGGCACGGGCGTGAAGCTTCAGGGCCTACGCATCATGGGTGGCGGCACTCGCTCCAAGCTGTGGCGCCAAATCATGGCCGACTGCACGGGCCTGCCCCTCACTGTCTGCCTCGAAGATGAAACCTCCGCCCTCGGCGCCGCAGTTCTTGCAATGGCGTCCACGGATGCGTACGAGGACGTCCAAAGCGCAGCCGTTGGCATGGCCCGCTATGGCGATACCATTGAGCCAGACATGGATGCGCATGAAAACTACAAGGAGATTGCGGACATTCAGCACGAGCTTTACCCGAAGCTCAAGGACACTTTCGAACGCCTCCACGATCTTTCCTTGAAATACCCATCCACGAAGCCCGAGTCCCCTGCGGCTGAGCTTTAAAGATACGGAAAGGAACAACATGTCGATCATTACCGTACTGGGCGCCGGAGCTATGGGTTCTGCGCTGTGCACGCCACTCATCGATTCGGGCTGGGAGGTACGCCTGTGGGGAACGTGGCTCGACGACCACCTCCTCGATGCGATTGAGGCCGGAAAGCCGCACCTGCGCACCAACGAGCACGTAGCCGAGGGCGTCAAGCTCTACCGCAGTGGAGAACTTAACGACGCACTCGACGGCGCTAACGTCGTGGTCATGTCGGTGGCTTCCGTGGGCGTCGAGAAGATTACGGAGCTAGCCCTTGACGGAATCGAGAAGGCCGAGGCACTTTGGCTGACATCCAAGGGCTTTAATGAAGGCCCGGATGGCAACATCCAGCTGCTGCCGGACGCAATCAGGCGGATTGCTAAGGCTAACGGCAAAACCGTCCCGCCGATCGTTGCAATCGCTGGTCCCGTTAAAGCCAATGAGTGCGCGGCACGCAAGCCCACCGCAACGATCTTTGGCTCGAAGGACAAGGACCTGGCCACGCGTTTCGCTCGCGAAGCCCGCTCCGATGTTTACTGCATTGAGCCGAGCGGCGACGAAACCGGTGTGGAAATCTGCGCTCCCATGAAGAACGTGTATGCCATCGCGCTTGGTATCGCGGATGGCCTTGAGGAGGGAACCGGGGTGCCGCACCACAACCTCAAGGCTGCAACGTTTGCGCAGGCTGTGCGCGAAATGTCCCTGCTTGGGCAGTCACAAGGCGCAGATCCGGCAACCGCTTTCGGGCTAGCTGGCGTTGGAGACCTGGAAGTCACCGGCCTGTCGGGTCGCAACAAGGTTTATGGTGTGCGCCTAGGCCGTGGAGAAACCGCAAAGGAGGCTCTAGCCGAGATGGATCGACTGGAGCAAACCGTTGAGGGCGTACCGGCAGCAGGCCTGGCCGTTGGCTTTGTGAAGCAACACGCGCCCGACTTGGTGGACGAGCTTCCGCTACTAGCGGCTGTAAGTCGCATCATTTCGGGAGCTGTAACTGACGTCAAGACGGAAGTTGCAGCCGCGGTACTCCCCAAGAGACCGTAACTTTTACCCTTGGCCCCGCGAACCTGACGGATCGCGGGGCCAAGTTTTAGTATTGAATAGTCTTCTAGACTGAAGCAGTATTTCAACTAGGGAGGGCAGAAATGGACAAGAGGAGCATCCACGGACCTAAAGCCCGCAGAAACTCCATACTCTCCCACTTGCTGACCCACGGAAACTCCACGATTGAGCAACTCGCAGAGCTTCTTTCTGTATCGCAAATGACCGTCTACCGCGATGTTGCCGAACTTGAATCACTGCAACTGGTACAACGCAGAAACGGATTGATCAGCCCCGCGGCATCCTCGCTGTCAGAGTCCTCTGCTCACCTGCGCCAGCAGGCGAACCGGCCCCAGAAAAAACGCCTCGCCAAGGCCGTGATGAAACACATCACGCGCGGGATGTCACTACTAGTTGACGATTCCACCTCCAATATTTCACTCGTTGAAGACCTATCGGAGGTTACTCCTATAACGGTTGTCACCAACGCGGAGTTCATCGCCAAAATTGTTCGACCTCAAGAAGACGCCAAGCTCATATTGGTGGGCGGAGAATACGAGCCCTGGGCCGACTCCTACTTTGGAGACATCACCATCAAATCGCTTGACCAGCTGAGGGTAGACCTCTGTGTCATGTCCGCCACCGCTCTCACCACCACGCACGCCTTCCACCCGGACCAGCGAGTGGCGGATGTTAAGAGGCAAATGCTTGCCTCTGCAGATAAAAAGATTCTCGTCGCCGATTCCAGCAAGTTCACCAAAAACGCGCTCTATAAAGTTGGGCCGCTAACTGATTTTGACCTTGTCATTACAGACTCTGAAACTCCAAAAACCGTGTTAGAACAGCTTGCCGATCAAGACATCCTTGTTGAAGTCGTGCGGTAGATCCTCTTTAAGTCGGACTCTTTCCGCAGGTGGCAGGCGTTCCGATCCTATGCCTCAGCAAACGAAACGTGACCCACCTCGCACCCTATTTGTAATGATTCTCAGGCTTAACTGAAGAAAATTATCAGGATGCATACAGTTTCGCGTTGCTTAATGCTTTTTGATAAATAAAAGAACTGACGCAAAGGAATAGTCTCAGATGTCGTTTGTTAAACGAGCTTGGCTGAACGTCTGGCGCAAATTAGCCAAGTCGCTTACGATCTTTCTAGTTTTATTAACCGCCTGCACGCTTCTTCTATCCACCTTCGCGGTGCGCGAAGCTGTTGCTCGCACGAGCGACGAGGTGGGTTCAGAACTACTAGCTGGTTTCTCGGTACAAAATAATCAGCGCACTAACCCCGGCACTGCTCGAGGCGCAGGAAACGTTTCTCGCGCACAGATTGAGGCGATCGCCAAGCTTCCGGGCATCACGAAGTACGTGACCAACATGAGCTCGGTGGCAGACATTGAGAACGCTGAGATTTTCAAGCTAGATGGCGCGGCATCTGACTATTCGCAAGAGCGAGAAGAAAAGTTTGGCAACGCCGTGATGGTAAACGCGGTGAACAAGTCAGACCTCGCCACCCCCTTCCGCGCGGGAACCTTCACCCTGGCGCAAGGCCGTCACCTCACCGACAATGATCACCACAAAGTGATGGTGCACGAAGAGTTTGCAGCCAAGAACAATCTGAAGGTTGGGGACACGCTGCGCATGCGCGGCAACATTTATGACCCGGACAACCGGTTCCAATCCGACGCCGCTGTTGATGCGGAGATCGTTGGCACCTTTAGTGGCAAGAACGCTCGCCCGGCCGCGCAGCGCCTAGAGCTATACCAGAACGCCATTTTTACTGACCTTGATACAGCGCGGACCTTGAACGGCACTACGCCCGAAAATGAGATCTACCAAGATGCTGGCTTCTTTGTTAACAGCGTCAAAGACGTAGATAGTGTTATGAAAGCCGCCGCCGCTTTGCCCCTAGATTGGGACCACTATGAGCTAGTGAAGAACACGGACATGCTTGGAGCGCTGGCATACTCGCTTCAGAGCATCAACTCCCTGGTTAATGCCACTTTCATTGGCACCTTGATTTTCACCATCGTGGCACTCGCACTGGTCCTCGCCCTCTGGATGAATGAGCGCCGCAAAGAAACAGGAATCCTGCTGGCCGTAGGCGTCAGCAAGGCCAAGATCTTCGCGCAGTACTTGACGGAGAACATTTTCGCTTTCGTCGTAGCCGTCGTAGCATCGTTTGGCACTGCCACCTTGCTTGCGCAGAAGCTGGGCGATGGCATTGTTTCGCGTGCATCTGCTCAAACCAGTGCGCAACTTAACGGCGGCCAGAACTTTGGTACCGACTTCTACACCTCCACGATTCAAAAGACTGTGGATCACGTGAACGTTGTAATCGAACCATCGCACCTGGTCATGGTTGGGGTTGCCGGCCTGATTCTCGTAATCGTTGCGACCCTGATTGCTTCGGCACCGATGCTTTCGAAGCGTCCGAAGCAACTGCTTACACAGATTGGTTAAGTAATGCAGTTTTGGACTCAAGCGGGTTTGGCCGTGAGGCGCCACCCCAAGAAAAGCGTCACGCTGGCAGCCATCATTTTTGTGATTTCAGCAGTTTTCGTGCTGCAAGGCATTGTGAGCACGACAGTAAACACGGTAACGAATGCGGCTACCGAGCGGATTGCTCCCGGATTCACGGTTACTTCCACTGCGGGAGATTTCCAAGAAGAGGCCGCACAGCAGCTACTAGATTATGACCGCCTGACGGGCCACAACTTTGTGCTACACACCGCGGCAGAAGCGCAGCAGCTCGGATTCGTTTCCGTAACGGGCGCCAGCGACGTGAGCAAGCTACCGACTTTTGCAGAAGAAGATGCCCAGATAGATGAGGCTTCTTTGCAGAAACTGCAGAGTACCCAAAGCATCATTTTGCCTGAACTGATTGCGCAGCAGCTGGGTATAAAGGCTGGCGACAAACTGACGCTCGGTAAGGACTCTAGCGAAGTTGAATTAGAAGTTGCGGGGGTTTACAAGCAGGATATTTCTGGTTCTAAGAACCCTGACGTGTCGGTGTATGCAAGCCTAGAAACTGCACAAAAGCTGGCGGGCAAAACGGCGGTTTCCAGCGCCACCTACCTGACCAAGGCAGACGACGTTGACCACGCAATCAAGTTCGCGAAAGAACACGCCACGCAAGGTCTAGAGGTTGCTAGCAATACCGGAGGCGCCGCAGACCTGCTGGGATCGGTATCCGGCTTTGCAACCCTACTGCTGCGGTTGTTGCGCGTCATCTTAGTTTCAGGTGGATTGATCCTGGCTTTCGTGCTCGCATTCTTTGTGCGTTCACGCATCCACGAAATCGGGATCTTGCTAACCATTGGTTTTTCGAAACTGCGGATCTTCGCCCAGGTTGCCACAGAGATGATCATGCTGACCGTTCCAGCGTTCATTGTTGCACTGATTGCCAGCGAGATCGCGGGGCGTTTCCTCTCCGCACAGATCCTACAATCCGCAACTGACGGACAGATTAGCGCCGTCCCGTTGGGTGCGTTAAGCACCTCGGCTATTGCAGCTTTTGGCGGAATCATTGCCATTGTGCTGGCGGCCTTGCTTATCGCGATTTTCCCGATCTTACGGCTTCCGCCTAAACGGATTTTGGCCAAGATGAGCTAACCCCTCGCCCACTACTTTTCACTCACAAAATAGGAAGATTTCCATGACCACGCTAAAACTTGAAAACGTATCTTTTAACTACTTGGCCGGACAGAAAAATGTTCTTGACAACATCAGTGTTGAGTTTGAGTCCGGGAACTTCTACGCCATTATTGGCAACTCTGGAACTGGTAAGTCAACGCTACTTAGCCTGTTAGCGGGCCTTGATGCGCCCACCCAAGGAACCATTTCGATGGATGGTGAGGACATCGCTAAGCGCGGCTACACACATCACCGGCAGCACAACATTGCTTTGGTGTTCCAAAACTACAATCTGATTGACTATTTGACTCCGCTGGAGAACGTGCGCCTGGTCGACTCGAAGGCGAAAGTTGATTCACTTTTGGAGCTTGGAATTTCTGAGGAAGAAGCGAACCGTAACGTGATGCAGCTTTCTGGTGGGCAGCAGCAGCGGGTTGCTATTGCGCGCGCATTGGCCGCAAAATCGCCCATTATTCTTGCTGACGAGCCTACCGGCAACCTCGATGGTGATACCGCTAGCGAAATGGTGGCGATCCTACGCAATCTTGCCCACGAGCAAGGCAAGTGCGTCATCGCCGTTACGCACTCAAAGCAACTAGCGCGCGAAGCTGACGTGGTTTACCGACTGAAGAACAAGAACCTCGTGAAGCAGTAACGAGCAGGGGCTTGCTGGTTCGGCTTAACTGCAGCCGGCAAGCCTCAAGAAATACATAGAGCGTTGGGGGCGCGTACCTTTTCTGGTGCGCCCCCAGTCGCGTATAGGTCCACCTTAAACGGGAGTTTTTAGCTCCCTCATAAACTCAGCTTCGTTAACCTTCATGAGAGAAACAAACGACTCATAATCCTTAGCTCCCTGCGGAATACGAAGCCCATGTTTTATGACGAAGGTATCGTCGCGGGGCTTCTCGTTATTCTCATATCTAGAGCCTTTATTGAGCCACAGCTTCTGAGCACGTGTTTCACCGCCTTCGGGATACAAGAAGTACCCCACGCGTGCATCAAACCTATACATGTATGCCAAAATCTGTAAGTAGTCTCGGCTACGAATATTTTCAATCGGCTTATATTTCGCATCTGCGATTATCCGGTTAGTGTGATCCTTACTCACAAAATCGGGGTAGATCCATCCGGAGCTATTCGAAAACAAATGATGCCGCCCCTCTGAGCTTTTGTTTCTTGGATGGAAGTAATCTGCACTAATGAGCGAGTTCACGTACTCTCCCCACAGCCAAGCGCCGTCGAAAAGCACGCCGTAGATTTCTCTCTTGCCTGAACCAACAAAATGTTTGCGCTGCTGCAGAATCAACAGACACAGTTTTTGCAAGCTTGCGTATTCGCGAAAATAAGCGTGGCGTATCAACCGTTTCGTGTTCTGGTTTATAACTCTTCTGCGTTCATATGCTCGATACGGCTCAGTCACTTCTCGCACTAGTCGCACGTCATCTTTTACCTGCGCCAAAAGAAATTTGCCGTTCGGCTTTAAGCTGATGACCTCAATGGTATGCCGGACTAGCTGCATCATCGCATTGTCAAAAGAAAATTGACGTTCGTTAAACCCGACCTTGCCGGTGAATGGAGTGTTTTCTTTAATGTGCCGAGCGATGTCAATAGTTCCTCTGATCGTCGCTTCATTGCGCTGGTAAGTAACGTATTGCTTGTACAGGCCCTTACGCATCGCTTGCTTCAAAAAACGTGGAAAGAGGAACATAAGATACTCGAATATCTGGCCGTCATGGTCAAGATCGGTATTCAGGTCAACTATATTGGGTAACCCGAATACGCGGGCCAACAAGTAACGGAAGAAATGGTCTTCTGTGTAGTTACTAAAGCGAGATTTGATTGTTAACCGCTCATCTCCAAAACCGATAAAGCCCATCAGGTTGCTAGTTCTGTACTCCCCTCGTGAGTGAGAAATGACGACATTATCCACATCCAAATCTTCAGATTCTTTAAGGGCATCCTGGACGATAAACACGCCTTCAGATTCAAGATCGCGCAAAGGTTCATTTGCCAGTTTTCCGAGTAAACGAGGAGTCTGCGCGACCTGCTCGGGCAACAAGAATGAGTTGTCGTTAATTTTCAGGTTGTTCATTCAACGCGCTTCCAGACGCATCAGGGTAGTCGTATACCTTCGCAAACTTCGCCATGATTTCTGCTTCGCCATAGAGCCCTTGGACATATTCACGCAGGAGCGGCTCGAGGTAGTCGGTCCAGAGTTGATCGAAACTTATGTCATCCAACTTCAAGAAGTACGCGGGCCCTATTTCATAGTTTTCATTTAGATCTTCCACGCCGGTTATAGCCCGGTTAAGTGCAGTCATCCGCTGCTTAGCCTGCACGCGAACTTCAGGATCATTTATATTGTCTAAAATCGCAATCTGATCCTGGGCGCGAAGTTCAATGAAACGGAAGCGCCTACGCATAGCAAAATCGAAAGAATCAACTGAACGATCTATATCGTTCATCGTTCCAATAATGTAAACATTTCGTGGAATGTAAAACTTCTTCGTCTGATCTAAATGGAGGTTGAAATATTGGGTTGCTACCCCGCCGCGTTCTCCTCGATACCCCGGATCGACAGCGAAGAATAGTTCACCGAAAATCTTAGAAATCTCCCCGCGGTTGATCTCATCAATAATGAACACGTACCTCTTATCTTGAACCTGATCAACAAAACGAGCAGAAGGTGCCTTGATGAACTTTTTGATCTTGTTACAAAGAACAAAAATGTACGAGTACTCCTGCTTATTGTTTGCAGTATTAAGGATTCTTTTCAGATCCTTGACTTTTCTAGGTTGTCCCCCATCTGCAAGAACGGTTTCTATATCAGCCAAGTTGAGAACGATCTGACTCGTAACCTGATTTCCGGGGATAGACACATACACGCGCGTGTCATCTACTTTTGTTACAAAAAACTCGTTTCCATTTGTTGTCTTAAAAGGAGTCACGCCCAGATCGATTGATTCAAAGAAGTCTCCCATTGCCTCTTTAACGGAGCTTTCCCGGCGGATCCGGTCACCGGACTTCTGCCTGTCCTCATAGTTTTTACGGGCCTCGTCCACGAATTTCTTGAAAATCCCATCCTGAAGTTCAAATCCCATCGTGCCATCGTCATTGATGCGCGGGCGAAGCCCTTCAACGAAATCTGAATAGTCGTAGCTTGGGTGGAACTGGACAAATCCAACTTGCCGCTTTTCATCGTCCCCAAGCTCAGTGAAATCTTGAGTTCTCCCCTCAGAAATAATGTCAGCCGCTATCTGCCTGGCCAGGTATGTCTTGCCAGTTCCGGGAGCACCCCTGAAAATGATGTTCTTGGAATCGATGAGGGTCTGGGAATACTTATTGCGAAGAACGGCTCCCTCAACAGTAGCGTCTTCCTCTTCCGCGACGACTAGCTCCTCGTCCTGCGCATCGAAACTTCCTTTTTCCCGGTAAATCAGCATGAACTTATCACCGGGTTTACCAAATCGTCTCAGACATTCCTGCTCAAAATGAAGGGTGGAGAATATGTTCCAACAGTGAATGACAAAACTGCCATGGTCACTGCGTTTGTATACCAGGGCCGTGAAAGCGCTTTGCCCGCTATTGCGCCGATATTCCTTCTCGCTATAGAAAATACCCCTGAACTCAGTAGCTGTCGGAGATTCCTTGCCAATAAGGAATTGAAACCGTTCATCCAAACTCAGACTCTTAATCTGCTGCTCATATAGCTGGAAAGCCAAATAAGGTAGCGTCATATTGGAAATGTGGCGTTCCCGAGGCTTGCGATCCCTCTCGATCTTTTTACCTTGCGCATTTTCAAACCAGACGCGCAAAGGCTTGTACTGGTCCCCCATTTTGAGATCATCCATTGTGAAACGAGGATCAGTTGAAACTATGTTTTCAGCGGTAATCGTCAACGTGAACTGCTCGAGCGCCTGCGTAGTTGATTCGGCTTCCAGCTCTAACAAGCTATCTGATACCGCCACCGGTATTCCCTTCTGTGCATTCAAACCTGTTCAAACTAACGACCTCGCGGTGTGCGCGGAGCGTTAGGACCCGTTTACCATCTTAGAGATCAAACAGAGGCAGCACGCCGCTTCACCTTGCCGGCTCAACCCAAACTCACATGCGCGGTCTTCGACATTGCGTTTCTGCGTACCCAGGAGCTTCGGGTACACCCTCTAGCCGCACGTCTTCATGAAACTAAAACTAGATCACGAGTACTACTTTCCCCTCTATTTTGTGGGATCAAACACTCTCAGTCCGCTGGAGCGCCATTTTAGAAACAAATCCAGAATACGCTCAGATTTTTCTAAATTTTTTGCCAGAAACGGTGGTTATTTATAGAAAGTCGTTTTTGACACGCCGGTTTTAGGGAGCATTTTTAACCAAAGAACGGTTCTCTAAAGTATTAGTAAAGGAGAAAACTGAGTGTCTAAACCTTCACGAATCGTGGGGCTAGATGTAGCGCGCTCACTCGCGATCATCGGAATGATAACTATCCACATGGCCTCACTACTTTGGAGTACCAAAGTAATACTCTCTGGCCTACCCGCATCATTATTTGCCATCATCGCCGGCGCGACGATGATGATCATCGGACGAAACTACACCAGCACCACTTTCTTGCGGCTGATAGCCCGAGGCGCTTTAATCATCCTCATCGGCCTGGCACTACTGCCCGTCGGTGGAGAGATTCAAGTGGTCCTCATCGTAATGGGCTTAGTAATGATCCTGGTTTCCTGGATGCCCGCATTAGGAACATGGTGGAGGCTCGCGCTATTTATTGCTGCCACAATCGCCGCAACAGTCGTTTACGCCCCCATCGAACTGCCACAGATTTATCCGCTACTGGCATGGATTGCATACTTCACCGGCGGCATGCTTCTTTTCGACGTGTACCTGCGCGGCCGACTACAGCGCAACCCCGCTACGAACGCCACCACTAACACGCGACTGACCTGGATCGTAACCGCAATCAGCGTGGTCATCACCGGCATTGGCATGTACTTCCGATTCGACCCAAACATTCCCAGCTGGCTTAGCTTTACCGGCCACACCGGCGTCCTAGGCGAGATCATCCTCTCCGTTGCCGTCGCAGCCGTGGTGATCCACCTGTGCCTGATTGTAGGAGACCACTCACGAATCGCGGTTTACCCCTTCGCAGCCATGGGAACAATGTCTCTCACCATTTACATTCTGCACATTCTCACCGCTTTCTACTGGCAGCAAAACATCGCGTTGCATTCCACCTTGTCAGCAACCGGTTTCATCATATTTTTCCTCGTCGCAGCCAGCCTTTGGAAGAAGTTCGTAGGACAAGGTCCTGCCGAGAAACTCGTTGCCACCACAATCAAGGCCATTGTTCCTTCCAAGAAAGAGAATTAACCGTGAAAAAATCATCTTTTTCGATCGCGGCCATTGTCAGCGCCACCCTACTAATGACTGCCACTCCGGCCCTCGCACTCGAATATGGCGATCCGGCACCAGAAAATGCGGAAAGCAGTTCCGTTGCCGCCCTCAAAATGGGCAAAATCGGCAACTTTGGTGACTGCACGGGCACACTCATTGCTGACCAATGGGTACTCACAGCACGCCACTGTCTCGAATCAGTTAACAACGAAGGAACCCAGGCACGCATCGCTGGGAAGGTCTACAACGCTGATTCTTGGGCTCTTTCGCCCACATCTGACGCGGGGTTACTGCACCTGACTGAAAAAGTAACTAACGCTACCCCCGCAAAAATCTCTCACGATACTCCGAGCCCAGGGCAGACAGGAACTCTTTACGGTTGGAGTAGCAGCTCGTCCATGGCACGATCCGGACAGCTACCGATGGCCAAAATGGTTGTCAAAGAGCTACTAGGTGGCGCGCCTTCCGGTTCTGACACGCCGAGTGCTCCCGAACCTCCTTCCGATTCCGAGACCCCTACCGGCGCTGACACGTCTACAGAGACTGCCCCGCCACAGGCTCTACAGTCAGCACCTGGAATGTCGCAGTCTGGCCAAACCGAATCTGATCCTGAAGGGATGGCGGAGGTCCCAGCTGACAACTCCATACAGCCTAGGATCGAAACCTCCATCCTGGATGTGGAATCAGTTTCTGGAGCTGGCATGCAGGGCGGTGACTCTGGTGGCCCGTTCTTTGTTGACGGAAAACTTGCCGGACTTGCAACCGCAGGAACAGCTAATGGGGACCCAGACCTGCCCTCCCCCAGCGCCGCAATTACCACTCTCGCAGGCACCGCTGAATGGATCGACAACATTGTCTCTGGCCGCGACACCCAAAGCGTTCTAACTGCAGAAAACACTCCTGCACCGCCGAAGAACATTCAAACCAGCGGCGACAACATTTGGGGATACCTTGCGATAGCAGTCCTCGGCCTTGCTGTTGCAGCAGTCGGGTCACGTATCCGCATTGCGCGCCAGTAACAACACCTACACAGTCGCCTACAAATAGCGAATAATCCTTATTAGCCGCCTCCCTAAAAATGCTGGGAGGCGGCTAATAATACGAGCAGTTTCACAGTAACCCGGCGCACACCCCACCTCATCTGTGCTGAGGCTTATTACCGATCAGCATTTTTGAACCTACCGGGGCCGTAGAAAGCCATTTGCCGCTCACCCCACCAAGCGAGGAACTCCTCCGCAGTTTCACCATTGTGCTCGCAATCGAAAGCGGAATCGAATGATGCGATGATTCCCTCACTCGCCTCGGCAAGCGCCGCAGCGACCAGCCCATAACCTGTCGAAGCCACAGCGGGGCCACCAAAGTTCCTGTATTCAAACCAGTAATGGTCTTGCTCCAGCACCTTTGCAAGCCGATCAGGAGGAAGCAGGCCCTCAAATTCTTCCACTATTTGCCACAAGCCAAGATGTTCTGGCTTCGACTCGAATGGGTAAACCAAGTCCTCCTCACAAATCCGGTCTTCATCCTCCACAGGCAAGCAACTGGGCCACGAGCTGGAATCCCACCGCCCGTTAATCCAGTAGGCAAACCCCAAATGCATCCGTGGCTCCCACACCACGTCTTTATCGACATAGCGAATTTCTGCATTATCACTTGGATAAAAAGCCTTCACCTCGATAGTTGCCCCAACGCGGTACCTGTCGAGCAGACTTTGGAACAGTTCTTGTGTGCGAGCGCGCGTTCGTTCAACTAGAGGCATGAAACCATTGGTTGGATAGACGTTGATCGTCGTTGACATGCCACCATTTTACGGATCGCAAGAATGGTTTCATCACCAAGGAGCCACCAGAGGGCGAATACTCATGTGGGTTAAAGATCGGTTTGAGACGCTGAGAGAAAGTTTTACTTCTTACGTTCGTGCACTTCTTGTACTCGATCCGCGTGACCAGTACAGAAATGGGTGCATACCAACAAGCTTGTCCCGTTTATGACGTTCCGAACTAAGATCAGGAATGCTCAATCGCCTGGTCGGATAACATTGTGTAGGAGATTTTGATTGCGGGGACTTTAATCTGCTTGAGATTATCGCTCACCGACGAAACAGCTCGTCATGTGATCCTGTTCGTTGAAAATAGGCAAACCCGCCGTCAGTTTTCCAGATAACTAGCCAGTCACCCGCATTTGCAACGTGGCACTCATTGCTGCCATCCCACTCGCCAGAGAGCCTGTGCATCCGGTGCCTGCGTTTTAGGATTTCAATAGATTCCTGCGTATTGTCCAAAACCAGATCAACCACAGATTCCAGTTCTGCAAGGTCCCATTGCCGCTTGATGACCTTCTTTTTCAGATCTCTGCTGAATGCCGAGGTGAACTTCGCCTGTAGACGCCTGCTCATGCCAAGGCTGCTTCGATAAGATCGCGGCCAGTCATATAGCTTTCGCTACTGCCCGAGGCAATCATTTCCCGAGTCTCGCGGATAGCTCGGAGACTTTCCTCGTTTGGACGCTTGTAATCGAGAGACAAAGGAATCGAGTTGGTATTCACCATTTCCGTGAAAAACGCTCGCACGACGGAAGACAGGTCAAGCCCGTAGGATTCCACGACACTTGCCGCCCCGTCCTTCAACTCACTATCAAGACGGATAGTCAGATTACTTGACGCCATTTCCCCTCCATTCACAGTTTGCACTCACAGCTTACAACGCTTGTTAGTGCGCAACAAGGTGATGTGTGCCCATTCAACTGCCGGTAAACGCGCATTTTCGCGTCCCTGTGGCTATATCCGTCAGCGAAAGGGTAAAACTCAACACCCCAGGTAAGTCCCAAAGCAAAACAATTCCGGCCCAGCTTAGGCACCCACCGCGTGACTGTTTCTTTCTACCCATAAGAACATTATAAAAATGGGGGGGCGCTGAGCAGAAAACAATACTCGGAGCATCGTTCAGCCTCGCCTCGCATCAACGACCTCTGGACATTCCTATACCGCCTGGCCCTCTACTCCGTTATCTACGGAACCCTGCTAACCTTGCGAGGCCCCTTTCCGAAACGATCGCCAGAGAAGAAAATGAGCGCAGATACCGTTCCAAATGCCTAGCAAGCCGCGTCAACGCATGTCGATTCGTCTACCTTTCCAGTGATCCGTGAGCCACCGGTCGTGGCTAGTAATGATCAATGTGCCCGTCCAGCTTAATAGTGCCCTCTCAAGGGCTTCCATTGAGGCTAAATCAAGATAATTCGTTGGCTCATCGATAACGAGTATGGCAGGAGCAGATGCAAGGGCAGTCGCAATTTGCGCGCGACGTTGATTGCCGGCCGATAATTCTGGAACGGGTATGGACCACATTGCCGGATGCAAGATTCCTTTGCCAACTTCTCCGACTCCATCGCGCCAAACATCGGTGTTGAAGCCTGCGTCATTTTCTTTAGGTAAATGCTGAGGCACAAGGCTGATCGATTCGTCGCGCGCAATAATTCCACTCGCTACGGTCCCAGCAGGTGGTTGCCCACTATAGATCCAGTTCAAGAGTGTAGATTTTCCGGAGCCATTCGCACCTGCGACCAGCAAATGTTCACCGTACGAAATATCAAAGCTAATGGCGTTCAGGCGATGCATAACGAATGCTTGCCTGCACGATACTGCTATTCCTGTGCGCGTGGCTGGAGCCTCAAATTCGAATGACAAGTTGTAGATACGTGGTTTGCGTACCTCTTGACTTATTAGGGACTCTAATCGCTTGTCATCGTTTCGCATTCGACGTTCAGCCGTTGCGGCAGCGCGATCTGCGAAATATTTCTTCGCCTTCCCTTCAGCTGTTGCTAAACGAACTCCGCCTCGGGAGATTCTGCTGGATTTCTGCCTATGTTTTGCCAACCTGCGTTTTTCGCCTTGTTGTAAATCATGCAGCTCATCATGTTTTTTCTGGGCTCTGATTTTTTCTTTCAGGTAGTTGGAATAGTTTCCCACACACCGATAAAGACTCGACGTTTCACACGTTCCGTCAACCTTCGCAACCTCGTTCCATACAGTCGTGTCCATGTCGTAGATGACTGTTGCTGTATCTTCAATGAAGGCACGATCATGGCTTGCCATCAAAACCGGACCTTTCCAGTCATTTATCGTCTCGGTGAGAAACCTAATCGCTTCTACATCAAGGTGATTGGTAGGCTCATCCAAAATCAACACTTCAGGTTTCAAGATGAGAGTGGCCGCCAGCTGCAGGCAAACTCGCTGGCCTGGAGATAGCGTCCCAACATGGCGATTAAGCCCAGAATCTGTGAAAGCGCTCAAGGCCAGCTCGGCCAATACCTCCGCGACCCGCGCGTTCAGCGTCCAAATGTCGAAGCTTGTCATCTGGGCTAGTAGCTGATCATATTCTAGCCCCAATTCAACGAGATTCGCGTCGGCCTCCAGCCGATCAGCTACGTAATAAAAGTGGGTAGCAATGCTTCGAAGTGGATGCAGCGCCGCGTCGAGATATTCACCGATACTCCCATCAAACTGTTCAGCCTCAGGCACTTGGAACAACTCTGTTGCGAGTCCACTAACTCTTGCCGTACCCATTTCGGGAGCCAGATCGCCAGATGCGATCCGAAGCAACGTGGTTTTCCCGCACCCATTGGGGCCGATCAGACAAGCTCGCTCACCTTCACCAATATGCAGATCAATACGGTCCAATACTGGCTTAGATGAATAAGA
>PNHW01000001.1:125589-628185 GCA_002871995.1 Gleimia europaea | reverse complement strand
ATGGGCACATGAGCAACACCAGCAGACCACTAAACGGCCTACTAATCGGCACCGCATCCGCAGCCACCCAAATCGAAGGGGGCGACACCAACAACAACTGGTACGAGTGGGCACAAGGCCCCAACATTGCGGACGGTTCAACGCCGTTTCGCGCAAACGACCATTGGAACCGCTGGCGCGAAGACAACGAACTCATGAGCGAACTCGGGTTCCCAATCGCCCGCATTGGCCTCGAATGGTCACGCATCGAACCCGAACCAGGCCACTTCGACCATGCGGTAATTGACCGCTACCGCGAAGAACTAGCCGACCTCAAAGAGCGCGGAATAAAGCCCCTCGTGACGCTCCATCACTTCTCCAACCCGCTGTGGCTAGGGCGAAGCGGACAGTGGACAAACGGGCTCAGCGTCAAAGCATTCCTGCGCTACGTCCGCTACGTTGTGCGAGCACTTTCCGACCTCGTAGACGAGTGGGTAACAATCAACGAACCTAACGTTTACGCCACGCAGGCTCACCTATTCCGCGAAGGCCCGCCTGGAAACGTCAGCTTGCGTGACACTCTAAAGGTTATGCGGCACATGGCCATCGCGCACCTATACGCCTACGAACTCATTCACTCCATCACACCGGATGCGACAGTCACTATTGCTCACCACCTGCGTAGCTTCGCTCCCCTAAACCCAAACAATCCGTGGCACAAGTTCCTCACCAGCGCAGACTCCTACCTGTTCCAAGATCAACTAACCGAGGCATTTGGTAGAGGTAAGTTTGGGCCGGTAATGGGACGCTCACCCGTACCCGAAGGGCGCTACGTCGACGTAATCGGTCTCAACTACTACTCGCGCACAGCCGTTGACGGGCTCAAAGACGGCACATTCCCGGATGTTCCGCTAAACGACCTCGGCTGGGAAATCTACCCGCAAGGCCTTGTTGAATGCTCCAAAGACCTAAATGAGAGGCTCGGCGTTCCCGTCTGGATCACAGAAAACGGATGCGCAGATAACGGCGATGCGAACCACCTCGAAAGCTTCCGGCCAAAATTCCTTGCCGACCACCTGAGCGCAATCCTTGACTCCTCAGTACCGATCGAACGCTACTACCACTGGTGTTTTGTTGATAACTGGGAATGGTCCGATGGGGAAATCCCCCGCTTTGGAATTGTCTACAACGATTACGAAACCCAGCGACGCATCGTGAAACCATCTGGCCGCATGCTCAGCGAAATCGTTAAAAGCGGCGAGCTGAGTAGCGACATAATAGCGCGCTACACCGCGGGTCAAACCTATCGCACTCCAAGCACCATCAACCGCGCTGGAACCAAGCACACGAGCGACCCGCAGGAGAAACCGTGAGTGAGCGACGCCCACTGGTAACCCGAGGATGGATAGCCTCCTTTGGCATCATGTACCTGGGCATCAACATCGCGTGGGCCGCGCCCTCCCAGCTACTGATCGCCAACCAAATCCTCGCCTGGCACCCCGCCGACAAAGAGGCACGCCTGGCATTCATCATGGCGCTCGGAGGCTTCCTTGGCCTCATCGCCGGCCCCCTCGTTGGCATCTTCTCTGACAAAACCCGCAGCCGGCTAGGCAGGCGCGCCCCCTGGATCATCATCGGCTCCATCGGTTCGGCAAGTACTCTGCTTGCAATGGCATTTGCGCCTGGCTACGTGTGGCTTGTGGTTGGCTGGTGCATATTCCAAATGCTGGTTGCCGCGCCCGTCACCGCCTCGCAAGCAATCCCACCAGACCGGGTGAACCATTCCCAATACGGGGTAGTTTCCGGCGTCATGGGAATCAGCTGGACGATGGCTCTAGTGGTGGGCACGCTACTGGGCGAAAGCCTGTCTATCAAGGCCGCCTACATCGCCAGCGCTGCACTCATGATCCTGCTGTGCCTGCCCTACCTGGTCAAACACAATCAGACATCATTAAACACCCAGCCAACCGAAGGCGCGTTCGCCGGCGCAATCATGGAAGCCGAGGCTGCGGGCGGGCTCACCACCAAAGAAGCCACCGGCATTGCCGCTTACCGCGACTTCGCGTGGGTATTCATTTCTCGCCTTGCCGCCACTTTGGGTAACACGGTCGCGCTTTTTTACCTGCTTTACTTCCTGCGCGACCAAATCAAACTTGAGGACCCCGACCTGGGTGTACTGCAGCTAACCGTCATTTACGCTGTTGTCGTTGTTTTTGCCTCAATTATCTCGGGTAAAGCATCGGATAAGGTAGGGCGGCGCAAACCGTTTGTGCTGTTTAGCTGTCTTGGCATCGCCGCGGCATGCCTGCTCATGGCGTGGGCAACCAACTACACGATCGTGATCATTGCAGCCATCATTCTGGGCGCCAGCTGGGGCATCTTCACAGCCATTGACCAGGCGCTAATCAACCAAGTTCTCCCCTCCGCTTCAAGCCGTGGGCGTGACATTGGCATCATGGCCATCGCGGTTGCCACCCCCAACCTGGCCTCGCCAATGCTCGCCGCATTCGCCCTGCTAGTACTGGGCGGCTATCCCGGCCTCTACGTAATGTCAGCATCGCTTGCAATAATCGGCGGAATATCCGTAATGATGGTGCGAGGAAGCCGGTAAGCGAAACCGAATAAGCGAAACCGAATAAGCGAAACCGAATCAATCCGGACTCAGGCCCTTGAAACACGAAAGTTCAGTGCCCGGCCTGCGTTAGGCCGTGTACTGGAGGGCTATGCGATCTTCCGGATGACGGTCGTTCACGTAGAGGACGGCGAGGAAGAACCACTCCGCTGGCTTCATCAAAACCCACACGACATCGGCCGCCCACTGCGATCTGATCAGCTTGGCAACCGGGAAACCATACGTGTCATACAAGCGGCGAATAACCCGATGAGTTCTAGGCACGCGCTCTTCCAACACCTGCTCAAACGCATTGGCCACA
Organism: Gleimia europaea; assembly: GCA_002871995.1. Classification (GTDB taxonomy): domain Bacteria; phylum Actinomycetota; class Actinomycetes; order Actinomycetales; family Actinomycetaceae; genus Gleimia; species Gleimia europaea. The sequence goes on along the minus strand of PNHW01000001.1, from coordinate 625,273 downwards.
AGCAGCTGGCGATTCACAACCACCGGCCTACCATGACGCAGGCCCATGCGAATAGGTTTTACCACCGCTCGGTGTCCGCCGGCGGCCACAGTGCAAAGATAGTGCTCGTCAAAAGACACATTCTGGGGAGCAACCTGCTGCGATAGATTCCAGTCGCTGGTCTCGGTAAACGCCCTCACCACCATGCTCGGCGATTGGCCAAACAAAGCTAGAATTCCGACCACCACGGCAAGTAGCGGGAGCGCTACCACGAACCCTAGAAGCGGCCAGCGTTTCGCATCCGCCACCATTGCATCCAGTTTGCTCAATACCGAGGAGCCATCGATGCGGCCTCGTCTATCTTCATCAGCTTCGTAGGCGCGAACTTGGATGGCAACTACTTTCACCACAATCGCAAGCACGGCCAGTAGAGGAAGAATCAGCAACGCGTCGAGGGACTTTTCAAAGGTGGTGATCTGGATAGTCCACGCCAGACCGAACGCGGCGCCCAAGTAAAGCCCCGCAATCGCGAGCACAACCACGAGGGGCGGCAACTGCTTCGCCTCATTAAACCTCAAAACGAGGAACCCGAACACGAACAGTAGCGAGATAAACAGCACGTGCGACCACGCCCGCGTGTAAATCGGCGCGTGGGTCTGGTAGTTCACCAGCTGAACGTGCCAGTCCGCAGTAGGCACAACCTCTTTGAAGAACCCCAGGTATATGAACTCATAAACCACTATGACACACAGGGTCCAAACGTCCAGACCCGCGTCGAGAACCGGCAAGTCCTTACCGCTCACGGCTTTGGCCGCGCGGATTATTTGGCTGACAGTCAGCGCCACTGGGTAGCCTGCCGCGAGCGCTATTAGGGCTCCTCCAAGCAGAATCTCAACCAGAATCTGCCCGAGAATCTGGCTCGCATCCGAAGGAGGCTAGGATGCGAGGATGGCAATCGCTCCGGCAACTCCGATCAACAGCGCCAAAACGACTCGCGAAAAAGAGGGGTGTTTGCTGGCGTAGCGGTACAGCTTCACTTGTCCTCCTCTCCTGCAAATACGATACACGCGTTTTATGGAGCCTTGAACTAACGCAGGGATTTGCGGTCACGTATTGATTAGCCTTGTGGACACCGAATACGCAACAGGGGCGCGACTCCAGATAGTTTGAAGTCGCGCCCCCGCATATGCGTATGGTTAGCGAATCTTGTTGATCACCGCTGTAGTTCGCCCTACAACGAGTGGCATCCTATCGGGCTAGTCCTCCAGCCAGGCGATGATATTGACCTGCGCAGAGTCAACCTTCTCGATACGTAGGGGACCCATCGTGACCAGCTTAAACTTAGGCGAATCACCCAGCGCCACCATCGACATGTCTTCAACAGCGGTGATGAGGTGGTCCGAGTAGTTGCCTAGTAGCCAGTGGTGAGCCTCGGGGCCGTGATCATTAAGCGGCGACGCTACCGAGAGCCAGTCCATGCCCACGCAACGCAGATCCGGGAACTCCTGCGATAACCACTTTGCCAGCTCCGTGTGAATAGCTAGACCTTCACGCTTGTAGATCTCAGGATCCTCGGTACGATACTTCTCGAATCCCGTGCGCAGTAGCAAAAGCCCCTTACCCTTAAGTTCTTCAGCGAAAGGCTCTACATCTTCCTTGGTGATGACCTCGCCAGGCTTGCACTTATGCGGCAGATCAACAACTAGCACCTCATCACCCATGTAGACGAAATACTCCATGGGAAGATCTTCAAAGTTTGTACCAGTGGTATTGAAATGATGCGGGCCATCCATGTGCGTGCCGAAGTGGTTTGGCAGCTCCATGATGTAGGCGTTGAAGGGGTATCCATCAACGCCAGCTTGGCGATCCTGCCTGAGCTTCAGCACCGGCTCCCCGGGGAAAGCAACATCATTTTCACTCATTTTGTGTGACAAGTGTACGAACACCTTTGTTCTCCTTCACTGTTAACTCGTCAAGGTTATTTAAAACGAACATCTCTTGTTCTCAGAGCTCTGACCTCTTGTGTCTAAGCATACGTTACCAGCGCGAACATGTAAACGGATTAAATAAAATTGGGATGCTCGATGATGCGCGGGGCTACTGCAGTGGTCGACCTTATAAATCGTGCATCTGGGCGCGTCTTGTAATACTGGCTTCATGTGGATTTCTAACGCGCGCGACCAGTTTGCGGAAAAGATCAAACAAAAGGTGGCGGGGCCAGATAGAAAGGCTCGCGCTGATCTGATTTGGCGCACTCCCGGTGAACGCTGGTTCACTAACGATGATCCGATAACCCGCGTGAATGGCGCTCCCACTATGTACATGGCTGGCATCCGCGCCCTCCTGCTGCAAAGCCTGCATCCGCTTGCAATGGCTGGCGTTGCCGGGCATTCGGGTTACCAGGATGATCCTTGGGGACGATTACAGCGGACCGCAGAGTATGTTGCTACTACAACGTTTGCGCGGATTGAGGACGCCGAAAAACTGATTGCTCACGTGCGTCGTATCCACACGTTAGTGAAGGGAGAACTACCTGACGGCAGGGCGTATGCGGCATCGGATCCGCACCTACTAACCTGGGTGCACTGCGCTGAGGTTGAGTCATTCATGATTGCCTACCAGCGGTTCAACCCAACTCCCCTAACACCTGAAGAGTGCGACATGTATGTGGCACAGTCAGCGATTTCTGCGCAGCTGCTTGGCGTAGTTGATCCGCCTTTGACTGTGGCTCAGCTTTACGCGAGGCTTGCGGCTTACGGCCCGGAGTTGGAGTTCTCGACCGCTACCGCTGACGTTATTGACCTGCTGATCAATAACCCTCCTTTAGAGCCGCCAATGAGGTGGGGCTACGACATGCTGAAGGTTGGCGCTATTTCGCTACTGCCAGATTCAGCGCGAACACTGCTGGGTCTCGAGGACTCAAACGAGCCTTCGCGAGTTAGCCTGCAAGACTTTTTGTGGAGGCGACCCGTTGCACGCGTTGCTACTACCGCTTTGCGCTGGACGGTTGGTCAAACGAAACTATCGGCCGAGGTTGAACGAGCGGCAGAACAATAGCCCACCATCCGCGGGCCGTCTTGACTACGACCTGACGACTTTTCATCCGCTACCAGCTAGCAACTAAGAAACATGTAAACACTTTTTGGATGCCAAGGGAGGACTAGCTGGGCTTAGTACGCGCCAGTTAGACCAAGCGGGTGCCTAGGCGAACAGCTAGTTCTTTCGCATCCGCTGGCGTGTCCACATCCATGCAATACCAGTTCCTATCCACAACTTTAACCGGCTCTAGTGCGGCAAAACCTTGGCGAATCGAACCGTTGCGCTCTGCGGGGACCTCGCGCAAAGCAGCAAGGCGATAGCATCCATGGAGGAACTGTGGCCACGCCCTCGCATCCTTGGGAACAGGGACAGAAGCCTGGGCCTCGTCAATCTTGCTGCAGAGCTCACCCCAAAGCCTAGGCGTCATAGGGGCATCACACGTCATAAGGGCAACTATCGCGCTACCTGGCAGGTCTTTAAGGGCGGCAACACCGGCGGCTAGGCCCGCGAGCGGACCCCCGTGGGGAGGATCTTCGAGCGTTAGCCCCACACCTTCACGCACCGCCAACTCGCTTGGAGCCACAACAACTATTCGGCCGTCAAACCCGGTTCGATCTATCTCATTTAGAACAATGTCGATGAGGCGAAGGCGGCCGATCTTGTAGTCAGGCTTAGATACTCCCCCGAGGCGCTTAGCAGTTCCTCCGGCGAGGACGATAACTGCGTCTGGAAGATGCAAACCTTACCCTTGTTGCGTTGGGTCTACCGGAGGTTGCCCCTGCACCGGGCCGGTTGGGTACTGCCCCTGTGCTGGCTCTGCAGGAGGCTGCGCGCCAGAGCCGACCTGCGGATTACGCAACTGCATAAGTGTGAACACCGCGCCCACGATCATCGCAATGCCCGCAAGCGTCAAGAAGATAAGACCGATCCCAATCGAGGCTCCCGTGTCGCTAAGACTGGAGATGCTGCCAATACCGTCGATCACGCCGAATAGGCCACCAATCAGACCAACCACGCCAGCGGCAATGCGAACTCCGCGGCTTGAAGACATGATCGTTGCAATTCCCAGAGAAATGACCGCAAGCATGAGGATCAGCAAGAACACGCCCTCATTGCCCACAAGTTCACTGAAGTAGTTGATCGAGAAACCAAAAATGTGAGCGATTGGCAGGAACAGCGAGATCAGGCCAAGCACGCCCGCACCCGTCAGGATTATCGGACCGTAAGCGAAAATCTGGCCCTCACTTGATTTGCCCTGCGTTTCGCGCACCGAGTTCTTCGCCACCTCGAACGCTTCGTTGGCCGCGGGGGCCACCTTGTGGTCGTAGAAGCCTTTCATTCCTGAGGCGAACTGCTTGGCACCGTCCTTAATCTGCTGCATGGATGCGTCAGCCTGGTTCGGGGCCGTGTTGGCCGCCTGCGGACCGGATTGCGTGGCCCCACCCTGAGGGCTACTAGGTACCGACTCGTTTTCTGGCTTCACTTCCGGCGCGGGAACGCTCTCGAGCGGCGTTTGCGATTCTTCAGGCGTAGGTTCGGGCAGATTCTGGTCGGTCATAACTTCCTCCTGGATAGACCTCACATGTGTCGTTCGCAGATTATCACCTTCGCGGCGCGCGAACGACGCCAGCCCAACTTCTACCGGTTGCCACATACTACTGACACTTATGGAAGCGAGGCCGTGCTCTCACATATTTGGGTGGAGCAGATAAATCGTTGTCCGTGTAGCTCATTAGAGTGATTCAAAAGCACTTTGCGGTGTTTAGTACGTCGCGGCGCAGAATTCGGCTCTGCGAAGAGAATCGATTGTGCCCGTTACTCTGGCGATTATTCGCGTTCGGATAGAAGGAGAGTTTATGGCCGCTAAGAAGAATAGGAAGTGTCCAGAACATATCCTCTGGGACACGGCCGACAAGCTGCGCGGCAATCACGAGCCATCTGGCTCACTCAAAAACTCATGGCGCAGCTCTTCGACGTGGACGTCAGAACTGTGAATGAACATTTGAACAACATCTTCAATTCCGGAGAGCTAGATGAAACCGCAACTATCCGGAAATTCCGGATAACTCAAACTGAAGGCGCACGCCTCCACGACAAAACACCAGGTGGAGGAAGTCAAACGACTTTTTCGCAAAATAGTGGCTCAAATGGAGAGATGTCGCATAAAAAGCACTTAAAACTAGACTCTGCCACCATATTTTGAACAATAGAAGTATGGAAAATAGCGAAAATCGAGACACGCAACATACGAAACCAGAAATAACAGATACTCCACCAACGGAAAATACAACCACCGCAACCTCTGAACTTGCGGCGCTACTATCCGAAGAAGAACAAATCAACGCGGCAGACCTACAAGAAAAGCCCGTTGAACTAATCTCTGAAACTGAAGATCAATCCATCAGCTGGCCGGTAGTTATCCCCGCCATGCTCCTCATCCTCGCAATCGTAGTTTGGGGCCTCGGCAAACCAGCCAACTTTGAAGCCACCGCAAACAGCATGCTCACCTGGGTACTAACCAACCTCGGCTGGGCGTTCGTACTCTTCTCAACCATCTTCGTCATCTTCGTCATCGTCATCGCCGCCTCCAAATTCGGCAAGATCCGCCTTGGAGCCGCCGACGAGCAACCCGAATTCTCCAACGCATCATGGATCGCCATGATGTTCGCAGCCGGCATGGGCATCGGCCTCATGTTCTACGGAGCGTCCGAACCCCTCGCCTTCTACCGCGACGGCGTACCAACCCACCAGCCGCGCGAAGTAGGCACTGCCATGGCATCCGCCATGTTCCACTGGACGCTACACCCCTGGGCCATGTACGCCATCGTCGGCCTGGCCATCGCCTACTCCACCTACCGGATCGGCAGGCGCCAACTCATCTCATCCGCATTCACCCCACTCATCGGTGAACGCCACGCCAACGGAGCCATCGGCAAAACCATCGATGCCCTCTCCATCTTCGCAACCGTATTCGGAACCGCATGTTCACTGGGCCTGGGCGCCCTCCAAATCCGCGCCGGCCTAGAAGTTGCCGGCCTCGTCGAAGATCCTGGCACCGGCCTCATCATCACAATCATCGCAGTGCTAACCCTTGCCTTCCTCCTCTCCGCAATGTCTGGAGTTGGCCGAGGCATTCGCTACCTGTCTAACGTAAATATGATCCTCGCGGCCCTACTAGCGCTGGCAGTGTTCGTGCTCGGCCCCACCATTGCGCAGTTGAACCTACTGCCCGGCTCCATCGGCGCATACCTATCCCAGTTCTTCGAAATGGCAGGCCGCACCGCAGCCTCCGCAGACGGCACCGCCGGCCCCTGGCTATCCGGATGGACCATCTTCTACTGGGCATGGTGGATCTCGTGGTCCCCCTTCGTGGGCATGTTCATCGCCCGCATCTCCCGTGGACGCACCATTCGCGAATTCTGCATGGGCGTAATGCTAGTGCCAGCCGGCCTATCAACCGTCTGGTTTGCAATCTTTGGCGGCAGCGCCATCTTCCTCGAATCCAAAGGCCAATCAATCTGGGGTGACGGCAGCGCGGAAAGCCAGCTGTTCAACCTGCTTCACCAGCTACCGGGAGGCTTCTTCTTCGGCATCATCGCCGTCGTCCTCCTAAGCACCTTCTTCATCACGTCAGCGGACTCGGCCTCCACCGTCATGGCATCTATTTCACAAGGAGGACGCTCCTCCGCCTCCCCGTGGTTAGCCGGAATCTGGGGCCTACTCACGGCATCCATTGGCCTGACCCTGCTAGTCTCCGGAGGCGACGGAGCCCTCTCAAACATTCAATCCGTAACCATCGTTGCGGCCACGCCATTCCTATTCGTGGTTGTAGCGCTCATGTTCGCAATCGTTAAGGACCTTCGCAACGACGTGGTCTACCTAGACCAGCGCTCACAAGAGGCATTCCAACGCCAGCTCGCTATTGAGCGCCGCCACCGCCGCGAGCGCGAAGAGATTCGCCGCCGCAACAAGGCCATCCGTCACGCCGTAGGCGCAGACAGGAACCGCAAGAAGAGATAACAAACGCGGCGATAGGCACCGACAAGGGCGCGGGAGTTACCTCCCGCGCCCTTAATCATTCAGAACCTAACGAATCCCCTTAGCGAACCTTTGGATCTCGCGTTGAGCCTCGCGCTTATCCTGCGCTTCGCGAAGCGCCTGCCGCTTATCCCACTGTTGCTTACCCCGGCCAAGACCAATCAAGAGTTTTGCCCGGCCCTCAATGAAATAAAGCTCCAGCGGCACAATCGTGTACCCCTTCGCCTGAGCCTTCATGCCCCAGCTCAAAATCTCACTGCGATGCATCAACAGTTTGCGCTTACGCGTCGGCGCATGGTTATTCCAAGTACCCTGAAAATACTCCGGGATATTCGCCTGCCTCAGCCAAGCCTCGCCCTCATAAATCTCAACCCAAGCCTCAGTAAGCGAAGCTCTGCCCATACGCAGCGCCTTCACTTCCGTGCCCGTCAGTACAAGGCCAACCTCAAGCCTGTCCTCGATGAAGTAATCATGCGTCGCGCGCTTATTGCGAGCAATTACCTTCTTAGCATCCGCCTGCGCCTTAGCTTTTTGCGCAGGCGTCAACTTCTGCTGCCCAGACTTCGCCATAACAGCCTTCCTCAAAATCAGACCCACTTGCAACGGGGTCTGCCATATTACAGGTAATTCGCCGGATCAACATTGGTACCGTTAAGAACCACTTCATAGTGCAAGTGGCAACCCGTAGAGGCACCCGTGCTACCCACGTAGCCAACTACCTGACCGCGCGAAACCGTTTGTCCAACCGAAACCGCGGCGCTTTGCAAATGAAGGTAGTACGTCTGATACGAATTTCCACCAATCAAACCGTAGTTCAGCGACAAATAATTACCGCCCGTCGGTGACCACGTCACCAAGCTGACCACGCCGTTCGCAGTTGCCAACGCCGGCGTTCCACACGGAGCCGCAATATCGGTACCCTCATGCAAGCGCCACGTTTGGTAAACCGGATGCCACCTATAGCCAAACGGCGACGCCAACGGATAGCGTTGTCCCAACGGATAACTCAACACACCAGAAGTTTGCACCCCTCCGCCAGTAGCCGGCGGCGGCGTTTGGTTCTGCTCCCACTCGAGCTGCTTGCGACGGTTCTCCTCATCAATGCGCGCAATGTTCTGGCGGGCAACCTCATACTCGCGTTCCGAGGCCGCTAGCTGACGTTTGGCCTCTTCCCGCACCTTCGAAACATCATCCGCCCGCTTCGCTTCCGTCTGCTCCAGGGACTGTAGCTCGCCAAGCTTGGTTTCTGCGAGCGTCTTCGACTCAGACGCAATCCGCTCCGCGTTCTCCGCCTTCGCCTGAAGCTTGCCGATACGATCCGTGAGCGCCTCCTGGCGGGCAGAACGGTTACGCTCCACTGCCAAACTATCCTGAGCGGCAAGCAGCGCACGAGACTGTGCAACCGCCATCGTCTCGGCCCCAGCTGCCCTCCTCGTAATATCCGCCGTAGACTTCGAAGTCATCGCAATCATCAACGGTGAAGCTGCAAAATCTCCAGAACGATACACTTCGCGGACCATAAGCGAAATACCCTGCCGAGACTGCGTTGACTCCGAACCAGCCTTCGCGATCTCCTCGTCAATACGCGCCTTATCTTCCTTAGCCACGTTCAGGCGATCCGTCACCTGTTCCAACTCGCGCTGAGCGCTCGCATACTGGGCCTGAGCCTTATCCAACTCATCCTTAGCTACCGGCAGATCCTTACGAACATCTTCCAGCTTGCGGTACATCTCCTTCAGATCATCATCGAGACCCGCAATTTGCTCTTCAAGATCCGAGCTTTCATTCGCCGCCTGATCGCGTTTATTAACCCAATCATCACGCTCCGCAGCCACAGCGGACACGCCAGAAAGCGCCAACACCGCGCTAGTGAAAGCCGCAATCGCAAATCCAAAACTACGTCGCATGACCTACTCCTTACGCCTTCGTGTACTTCGCCAACGACACTGCCGAAGCAATAACTGCCAGCAAAATAGCCAGCACAATCAGGCCCGGAGCCACAATCAAAAGCTCCCTGGTACCCACGAACCTCGTCCATGCGAACGTACTTGCAAGCCACGAATTCACAAACAGATGCAATCCACCCCAAAGCGCTGCCACCGCACCAATCGCGCCCAGCAGAGCGGCCAAGGCTCCCTCAATCATGAACGGCAACTGGATAGTGAGACTCGACGCGCCAACGTAACGCATGATCGTCGTTTCCTTCTCACGCGACATTGCCGAAAGACGAATCGTGGTGGTAATCAGCAAAATCGCCGCGACCGTCATAATGCCAGCCAGACCCAGCGACAGATACTTCGCGTTATCGATTACATCGAACAAAGGCTCCACAATCTCACGCTGATCCTTCACCTCCGCAACGCCCGGAGCACCCGAGAACTCCTCCTCAAGCAGGCGATACTGCTGCGGATCCACCAGCTTCACACGGAAAGACACCCACATCATGTCCTCCGTCAGCCAATGCGTAAACGGCGTGCCCTCGTAAAGCTCCAAGAAATTCTGGTACGTGTCTTCCTTCGACTCGTAGTAATACTCCGACACGTAACTAGACAGTTCAGCAGACTCCAACTTCGCACGGACGGCCTCAACCTCCTGCTCGGTGGCCTCCTGCTGATTACACGACGCCACCAGGTCATCCTTCGCACACATGTGGATCGACACCTCAATCTTGTCGTACCACTGCGACTTCATCGTGGAAACCTGCATCTGTGCCAGCGCCGCAATACCCACAAACAATAGGGACACGAACGTCACCAGCACAACGGAAATCGCCATCGCCTTATTACGCGACAGGCCCTTACCGACCTCAGAAAAAATAAAACGCGCTCTCATTTACTACCCCTGCGTCCCGTATACGCCGCCCTTTTGATCACGAATCACGTGACCATCCGCAAGCTCAATCACGCGCTTACGCATCTGATCCACAATATCGGCGTCGTGTGTTGCCATCACCACGGTTGTTCCCGTCGCATTAATGCGCGTAAGCAAGCGCATAATGCCCAGCGACGTCTCTGGATCCAAGTTACCCGTAGGCTCATCAGCTAGTAGCAACTGCGGGCGGTTTACCATTGCGCGCGCAATCGCAACACGTTGCTCCTCACCGCCCGAAAGCTCCCAGCGCATGCGGCGTTCCTTGCCATCCAGACCCACAAGCTCCAAAATCTCTGGAACCTGCGTCTCAATCTGGTGGCGCGGCTGGCCCAGCACCTGCATAGCAAACGCCACGTTCTCATACACGTTCTTGTTCTCAAGCAACTTGAAGTCTTGGAAGACCATGCCGATCTGGCGACGCAAATGCGGCACCTTCCACCGCGACAACTCGCCCACATTCTGACCGAGCACCCACACATCCCCAGACGTTGGACGCTCCTCACGGAGCACCAGCTGCAAGAACGTGGACTTACCCGAACCGGACTTACCGACCAAGAACGCGAACTCTCCGCGCTCAATCTCAAGGCTCACATCATCAATCGCGGGCATAGCACCGCGCGTATAAACCTTTGTTACCCTGTCAAAACGAATCATCAGTTCACCTACTGCTCCTGGCCGGCCTCAGAATCTTTACGCCACCGAATACCAGCATTAATGAAATCGTCGATCTCACCGTCGAACACGGCCGCCGTGTTGCCATTTTCATGACCAGTTCGAAGATCCTTCACCATTTGATACGGCTGGAGGACGTAGCTTCGCATCTGATCACCCCATGAGGCCTTCACATCCCCCGCGAGCTCCTTGCGAGCCGCCTGCTCCTGCTCGTGACGCAGTTGCAGCAAACGCGACTGCAAAACTCTAAGCGCCGCCGCGCGGTTTTGAATCTGCGACTTCTCATTCTGCATCGATACGACAATGCCCGTCGGAATGTGCGTCATGCGCACAGCCGAATCCGTTGTGTTAACCGACTGGCCACCCGGGCCCGACGAGCGGAACACATCCACCTTCAAATCCGAATCCGGAATATCAATGTGGTCCGTCGACTCAATCAGCGGAATAACCTCCACCGCGGCAAACGAAGTCTGACGCCTACCCTGATTATCAAACGGGCTAATACGAACCAGGCGGTGTGTGCCCGCCTCCACCGACAACGTGCCGTAAGCATACGGGGCATTCACCTCGAACGTGGCGGACTTAATTCCCGCCTCTTCCGCATATGAAGTGTCCATCACCGTGGTCGGGTACTCGTTGCGTTCCGCCCAACGCAAATACATGCGTAGCAGCATCTGCGCGAAATCCGCGGCATCCACGCCGCCCGCGCCCGACCGGATAGTGACCACCGCTGCGCGCTCGTCATAATCTCCCGACAGCAGAGTCCTTACCTCAAGATCCGACAAGTCCCGCTGGATCTTCTCTAGCGAAGCTGCCGCCTCTTCAAGGAGAAGCTCGCGATCCTCGCCTTCTTCTTCACCCGCCAGCTCAACAATCGCCTCGAGGTCATCGATGCGCTCCCCCATTTTCGTAACGCGCGCAAGCTCAGACTGCACGTGCGACAAGCTAGACGTCACCTGCTGCGCCTTCTCTGGGTCATCCCACAAATCAGGTGCCGCCGCCTGCTTCGACAGGTCCGCGATCTGCTCACACAACTGATCCGGGTGCGTAACCGCCACGATATTCGCGAAAGTTAAGCGCAAACTCTCAATTTCCTCGGGGAACTCAATACTCACGCCTCCACCTTATGGCATTAATACAGTTTCGCCGACGCCACCACACGGACAGTCAAAGGTTGATTAATGAAATCCAGCACGCTACCAAACACGGGCATCGCCGGATTCATCGCGAGCTCCACGCGAACCTCTCCCCCGCTCGCCGTTGCGCTCTCCAGCCATGCGGCTCTACCCACGTCGCAAGAGGTTGTGCGCAATTGGTTGAACGTGGCCGTTGCGCGGTCGGGCACGCTGGACTGAGTAACCTCGGCAAAGCCGTCCTCGTAATAACTGGAAGCAGACGCTACCCCCGCTACCGATAGCGCCACCCAATCCGCGCACGAAAGTAACTGCCTGCGCTGCACGTGCACCGTCGTTGCCGCAATCGATGCCAGCACCAGCGCCACCACCAGCAGTGATAAGCCGAGCACCAACAGCGTGATTCGCCCATCCTCGCCGTCTTTGCCGCTAATTAGCCCTGGCGAGAGCTGTCGCAGCCTCGTACGCCCTCGTGTCATTTACGCTACCTCACCAGCTCGATCCGATTCACCGGCACCTGCGCGCTTGAAATTATTGGAACAGTTGGATTCAAAACTCTTGCGATGGCGTCCGGAATCAAGGGCAACGCCACTTGCGTGCGAACCTCAATGTTCACGAACTTAGCCTGACTGCACGGCGTTGGGTCACACGCCACTTTGAGACTGTGGCTACCGCTCACGCCATAGTCGGTGAAAATCTGATTCACCTGCCGCTCCACGTGCACGTGCGCTGCCGGATCATTCGCCAGCAAACGGCCACTCTCGCGCGTGGCAGCGTCCGAGGCGAACACCGCAGCTTGCAGTGCCGCAACCGTGAAGATGAAATATGCGACCGGGATCAAGATGATCACCAACATCGCTACAAACTCCACGGTTGCCTCCCCTGCCTCCTCCCCGCGCGGCGATATCTTGCGCAACTTTGCAGTTACATGATGGGGCGAGGCCGCCGAACACACCGCTTGGAGCTGAGCTGTTTCACTGTTGCAATGCCAAAACCTACGGAACACGCTCGCGTTCCTTCCACGAAGACGCCGATACGTGCAACGTGTTTGCAAAACCGAATGGGCCTAGCAGGGGTAGCGTTGCATCCACCTCGACGCGCACTACCGGTTGCCCATCCACGGCCGTTTCAAACACACGAACATCGCGCGAAACATCACTTCCGAGGGCAGTGTTCAGCAACTGCGAAGTACGATCCGCGCCCTCGGCCAGCGTTGCCCCCAACAGTGACGCCCTCCTTGCCCCCTCCGATGCCGCATCTACCGCAACATTGCGGGTGTGCAGAGCAAATGCCAACTGCAACAAACCGAGAACCACGAACACGACCAGCACCTGAACGAGCACGTGCCCCACAATCTGCGAGCCGTCCTCCCCCTGCGCATTATCGTGGATTCTTCTCATGGCTACGGGCCGGTAACACCTGCAATCGCGGTTTGGAACAAGTTCGACAACGTGGGTGAAGCAATTGCCCAGATCGCGGTAACTAGACCAGCAGTCATGAGCGTCACGAGCACCCAACCGGGAACGTCGCCGCGCTCTGATTCTTCGTCTGCGAACCACAGGTAAATGAAAGTGAGGATTGTATTCATGGGATTTTCCTTTCAAGATTTCTAGAAGCGGAGTGCAACTAGACCTGGATAAAGAGCAAAAACTACTGTCACGGGCAAAATGATGAAAACCACGGGGAAGAGCATTGCTACCTCGCGTTTTCCGCCCGATTCCATTAGGGCTCGGCGGGCCTCATCGCGAAGGTCTCTGGCCTGCTCGCGAAGCGTTGTTGCCAGCGGGGCACCTCGCTCCATGGACGCGACGAGGGTGTCAAGCAGGCGGCCAAGCTGAGGTGAACGCGTGGTGCGGCGCAGCTTTCCAAGTGCCCTCGTCACTGACGCTCCATTATCAATGTCTTCAAGGGTTGCACCCAACTGCGTAGCAAGTTCAGGGCCGACGATTTGCTGTACTCTACGCAGCGCGGCTGGCACAGACTCGCCGGCTGATACCGAGAGGGCAAGTAGCTCAGCCGCATCCGCAACTTGGCTGGATACTTTTCGCGAGATCGCGTTCACCCGCACCGTCAAAATACGGTCAAACACCATAGCGCCGGCAACGAAACCTATCAGCATCATTACGATCCACTGCAATATCGACACCGGCCTTGCCGCCGCGATTGCAAACGTCACGAGCGTCATGGCCGTCACGCCTGCTATACCAGCTAAGAACTGTTGCAGACGGAAACGCTCTAGCGTCGTTTTTGATGAGAGGGCATCCAAGCGGTCCGTCACCGACACCGCGGTCGAACCAAGCTTTTCCCACAGCGGGGAAATCCAACCGAGCTTTGGACGCGTCCTACGATCATCACGCCCAGACGCGAGAACTCGAACCACCAGGCGTTCACGCGAAGCCGCCACCGCGCGCGCCGTCATCAGCACGCCCAAGCTGAACATGCACCCAGTCAAAATCGCCCAAGACAGCATTTACACACCGTCCAAACGGCCAATGAGCCTCATCAGCCCATACGCGATCAAACACGCCAGGCCGCCACCAAACAGCACCAGAAGACCCACTGGCTTCGTGTATGCAGAAGCCGCATCGAGCCTCGTCGAAATCATCACCAGCACAACCCAAGGGGCAGCCACTGCCAGCCTCGCCGCGTTCACCGTCCAAGACTGGCGCGCAAGCAACTCACCGCGAACCCGCACGTCATCGCGTAGCACCGCCGACAAGTCACGCAACAAATGGCCCAGCTCAGAACCGCCCACCTCGCGCGCCAACTTCAGCACCTCGAACAGGCGTGTAGCTCCCGGATCTGACAGGTCGCACTGCACTCCCTCAAGCGCGTCAATAAATCTGCCACTCGCCCGGTACTCGCGCGCAAACCTTTCAAAATACGGGCGCGTTACCTCCGGACCGTTGTGAGCCAACTGCACCACCGACTCCGGGAGAGTTACGCCCGCGCGGATGGACGCCAGCACCGAATCCACCACGTCTGGCCACGCTTTACGCACCACGTCCGCATGCCGTTCAATGCGCGCATACAACCAAGCCGGGGCCAGCGAAGAAGCCGCGAGCGCCACCGCCAGCGCCACCGGCCACGCCCTCGTAAGCCCAAGAATCAGTAGGAATACAACTAGTGGCACGGCAACAAGGACAACGCCAAACACGTTTGTTTCAGATTCGGACAGGCCCGCTCTAGTTCCCAATGCGGCAAGTTTTGAACGTGATCTTTCTTTGCGTTTTGGCATGGGGGTGCTGATAGACCAGTAGATAAGGAGGATGCCCAGGGCAAAGGAGGCTCCAAGAATCATGCTCACGCGAACGCCTCCTGGAACTGGTTCGTTGCAGACGATAGTTTCTTAGAAACCAGATCACTCCCGTTCCATTCGAAAAGTGTGGCCGCTGAGATAACACTTCCGTTAGCACCTTCAACGCGCACGATCTCTTGCACGTGACGCCTGCCGTCCCCGTCTCGCACCACGTGTACAACCAAATCGATGGAGCTACCAACCGTCGGAATGACGAACGCGGAAGTGACATTCTCGCCGGCAAGTAGCGGCAACAGGCAAAGCTTGCGTAACGCCTCACGAGCCGTGTTTGCGTGAATAGTTGAAAGGCCCGGAATACCCGCGTTCAAAGAGAGCAGCATGTCGAGCGCTTCAGCGCCGCGCACCTCGCCCACCACGATTCGATCTGGACGCATACGAAGCGACTCGCGCACCAGGTCTCGAAGCTTTACCTCGCCGTGGCCCTCAATGTTGGCCGAGCGGGTTTGCATCGCAACACAGTCTCGGTTGGGCAGGTTGAGTTCGAATACTTCCTCACACGTGATGACGCGCTCTCGCGGCGGGATTTCTCTGGCGAGTGCGCGCGCAAGCGTTGTCTTGCCCGCCTGGGTTGCCCCAGCGACCAGCACGGTGGCGCCATCTTGGACAGACTCGGACAGAAACCGCGCGGCCTCTTGCGTGAGGGAACCAGCTTCTACCAAATCCCACAGCGAACGGTCCAGGTGCAGATGCTTACGAATGTTGAGCGACCATTCGCGACCCGCAACTGGAGGGATCACCACGTGCAGCCTCTCCCCACCCGGGAGCATTGCATCCACAAATGGAGCAGACAGGTCCAGCCGCCTACCAGAATGGTGCAGCATCCGTTCAACGAGGTCCTTCACGTCCTCGGAACTTAATATCACGGGTGTCAGCTCAGACTGTCCGCGTCTTGCCACAAACACTTTTGACGGCGAGTTTACGTAGAGCTCTTCAACCTCGGGATCATCAAGATACTTTTGGAGCGGGCCGTAACCGCCAATATCGGCCATAAGAGCGGTAGTTACGGCCTGGCGTTCTTCTTCATCATCAACGGTGTAAACATCAAACGAGCGGTCCACAATGCTACGAAGCATCTGCGAGTTCGTAACCGGGTCAAAACCGGCGTCAGCAACCGCCCGGCGTACCCACTCACCCCGTGCACCCTGCGACATTGCGGTCATGCGTCCTCCACCTGTTTTGGTAGACATAAAGTACCTGATAGCCAACGGTAAATACACATGCCCGATCAAAATGTGGATAACTGGGCGTTAGGGCCTTACGGTAGTATCTGTGAGTTTTCAAATTTCCCCTCTCGTTCTTGCCGCACACGCAACCGCAGCAATGCCCGGCCTCAAGATCGTTGGTTTGACCGAGCCGTACGATAATGACGGATCGATGGCACGCCAGGGCGTGGTTGACACGCAGGGTAATCGTTGGGTGATTTGCACACCTCTGACTGACCAAGCAGGGGCAGATATTCAAGCCCAATCAACACTGCTACGCATTCTGCACCGCTCTTACGAGAAGGGCTTTTTGCCGTTTGATGCTCCTGTTCCCGTGGCAAACAAGAACAGCGCGGACGTGCGCGTGATCGTGCACCCTCAAATGCGGGGCAAGCCGGGCTCTTGGGAAGACATGGAAGACTCCCAAATGCTTGTGCGTTCCATGGCTAAATCCATCGCGGCCCTGCACAACCTGCCCGCTGAGGCGATTGAGTTCACCGGGTTGCCCGTTTATTCAGCCGCAGAAGTACAAGCGCGGCTACGTCGCCTACTTGAGGAGGGCGTGGCAGCCAGCACGCTGCCTCCAAATCTGTTTGAGCGTTGGGACAACGCCCTGAACGATGAGAGCTTGTTCCGATTTGAGTGTGTTCCCGTGCACGGAGATTTGGGGCCCGATTCTTTCCTCTGTTCGGCCAACACGGTGTCTTCAGTTTCCGCATTCGCTTCAGCTCATCTGGGCGATCCCGCTGAAGACCTGGCATGGATTCTGTCTGCATCTGCGCATACGCAAGACGAGTTCTTGACTGCATACCGTGATTCACGCAAAGGCGAGTCGGACCTGCATATTTTGACGCGCGCCAGCCTGTGGGCAGAACTTGCCCTATTGCGATGGCTGTTGCACGGCAAGCGGACCGACGACGAGGCCGTGATTGCTGACGCCAAGCAGATGCTGAAAGATTTAGCTAACGAAGTTGGCGATGACGCTTTGGTGCCTGGGCACGCTCATAGCGCCCAGGAGGACACCCCGTTCGACCTGCGGGTAATTGACGAGGTGTTGCCAGCTACCACGCAGGTCGATCCGAACGCTCCTACGGTTAATCTCAGTACTATTTTGAATCGTGAGGATGAGGACTAAAACTGTTTACAAGTTGATCCCACTGCTGCTCGAAGTTGTAATCTCCGAGGAGTTTTTCCAGGTCCTCTAGACGGAGTATCCGCTCGCTCGGCTGCGTGTCTGGGCCTCCGAGGAAGACCAAAACAGCATCTATTTGCGACTGGTCCACGCCCTTTTGTTTGGCCAGAGCTCGCCGATAGATCTCAAGCTGCGTGGCGTACTGGCGCAGATACGGGTTTTTAGCTCCTAGTTTGGGTGGAGCACCGGTCTTCCAGTCCAGGACCACCCATTTGCCATCGCGGTTAAGGACCACGTCGTAACGACCACGGATAGTTACCCCGCTCTTGGTGTAGGCAAAATCCGCCTCAACGGCGTGAACGCCTTCGGGGTTGTTCCCCACCACTTCCCTGGCGCGCTTAGTGAGTTGCTCGAACAACTTTTTCTCAGCTCCAGTCAGACTCTGCATGTCGCCACTGTCACCACTGTCCGCTACCGAATCGATATCTGTTAGCGGCTTGTTAGTTGTGGGCTCAAGAGCATCGTCGAGTTGACCTGCTTTGGCCAGCCACTGCTCCGCCCAGTTGTGGAATGCCGTTCCAATTTGGGCGGCCTTGCTTGGCTCATGCGGGATGGGCCGGCGAACCTGCATCGCATAGCGGTAAGGATCGTCCAGTAGTCCAAACGCTTGTGTGGCATTCAGCCGGTCTATTTCGATCACAGGAGCCGGAGTGCGAGGGCTATTTTGTCGTGTTATTGCGTCTCGCGCTGAGTGAACAAGTGTTGCAATTTCACCGTTATTGCCACCCGCTCCGCTTTCGACAGTTTTTAGGAGATCGTCAATTAGCGCATCAAAATCAGTGTTCTCATCTGACTCTTGATAGTACATTTCCATAGCCCGATTCACGGCTTGTGCCGCGCCGGTAATGAGCTGCCGCGATTTAGAAGGCATGGCCGGGAAGACAGCCTGATCCGTGAGGCATTCTTCTGGCTTAGTGGCATCTTCTAGCTTCAACACCACCGGCTGCGGGATCTCTTCTCCAGCCTCAGCTACGAGGTCTTCTACAGTAACCGGAATGGCCAGCGGCTCTGAAGCTTCGGATTTACCCTGCACCATTTGCATGAGGTAACGCGAAGGCACCAACTGGGTTTGACCCGCATACCAGGAGCCCGACAGCACAAGCTCATCTGATGCTCGCGTCCAAGCGACATACGCGAGGCGGCGAGCCTCAGCCAGTTCATGCAGGCTTAGTTGCAGACGATATTCATCGAAGGTTTCCTCTACTCCAACAACATCTAGGCCCGTCATCTCGGGAAGGGTAGGCAAAATGACCCTGCCCTCATGAGTACTATCGAGGCGCAGACTGTACGGGATCTCTCCCAGCTCCGACGTCCAGCCACTGGATGGTTGGATAGCAGGCAACGGTCCGTTTAAATCAACGGTTTGTTTAAGCGCAGCATTTCGGGCATCGACCACGCCGGGGAAATCTGATTCTGTTAGGCCAACCACTACAACCTTGTCCCATTCCAAACCTTTTGCTTGGTGAATGGTTAGCAGTAGCACTACCCCTTCATCGGGTTCGCTAACAGGCGCTTCCAACCTCTCTTCTGTCTCGAGGGTGGTGTCTATCCATTCCAGGAAATTCTTCACCGAAGCATACGGAGTTTCGGCTTCGTAATTGGCAGCGAAATCAATGAATGCGTCTATTGCGATTTCACCCTGGTTGTCAAACGGATCAGACGCAATGTCCAGGTCAAGGTCAAAAATCTTGACCACCTTCGAGATGAGTGTGGTTACGCCGGCATCCATGTGTTCGCGGACAAGGTCGAGGCGTCTAGCTAGGAGGCTCACACGACTATACGCTTCAGGACTGAACCCTTGCCTACCACGCTTTTTCCATCCAACCGTTGGAGGTGTCAGGACCGCGTCGAGCAGAAACTCAACGCGCAGATCCGCACCCGCTTCCGGTTTGTCAGTGTTGGCCTTCGCTCTATCCACGTCACTAACAATGGTTTCGGGATCTCCAGCATCAGATATTCGCTGTTTGCCTTGTTCTCTAGCCCAGTCCCACAGGATCTTTATATCTGCGGAAGACAGGTCAAGGTTTGCAACCAGACGCATCACAGCCGCACCATTGTCAGGCACTGCGAGGGAGCGCATGACAGCAACAATGTCAGTTACCGCCGGCTCTGTTAGAAGGCCCCCAACACCCACAATCCGCGCATTCACGCCCAGCTTTTGAAGCTGAGCATAAAGGGGTGCAAAGAACTTTCGTTTGCGCGACAAGATCGCAATCGATGGCTGTTTCTGACCGGCCGGCACGTTTTCTTGCCAGCGCTTGATAAGACGCGCAACCAGTTCGAACTCCTCGTCGCGCGTGGATGGGAACATGTACTTCACTACGCCGCGCCCCGGGTGTTTTGGATTGGCACGCAGGCTCTGCATTTCGATTTGGCTTGCCAAATCCATGTGTGCAAAGGCTTCTTCTCGTGCTTGGGTTTCAACCTTGTCGGCATTAGAAACCACGTTTGCGGCTTCCAAAATGGCAGGCCAGTTACGCCACGCATCGCGAAGCTCAAGCACCCCGCCTCGGCCCTGCGTGTCAAAATAGGGCAAGAACATTGAAAGCGAAGCCGCTGACGCACCACGCCAACCGTAAATCGCCTGGTTTGGGTCCCCGACCGCAGTGGCGGCAGTATCTCTAAACAGGCTGGAGAACAGCTGGAGCTGACCAACCGAAGTGTCCTGGAATTCATCCAATAGAACAGCGCGGTATTGGTCACGCAGTTCAGCGCCGATGGTCGGATTCGCGTCAATAATTTGGCGAGCCAACGCCAACTGATCCGTGAAATCAATCAGATCGTGTTCGCGCTTGTAATCCCAATATCGCTGTACCAGAGGCATCAATAGCGCTTTGTCTTCCATGCGCGTCACAAAACTCTTTGCCGAGGCTGGAAGTGCCGTGCGTTGTCTTCCAGTGGCGCCCGTCCCCGGGCCCGCAGATTTAATGGCTGCCGCAACACGTTCAAAATCTTGTGCGGCCCGGGCAGGAACAACTTGATGCTCGGTCAGGCTTTGCGAAAGAGACAGTATGGCATCTCGCATGGTCGAGGCCTTCGCTCCCTGTGGTAGCGGCCCGGTGTATTCCTGCAAAAGACGCTCAACTACCTGCCACGCACGAGCTTCGCTGAGTTGGATTACGGACGGGCTTACCCCGATTTGAAGGCCGTACTCGCTAACTAGATTCTTTGCAAACGAGTTGTAAGTAGCAACGGTTGGTTCCAAGCCGATCGTGTCTGCTTCCCCAAGTAGTCCCGCTTTTCGCATCAAATCAAGCTGCCGCAGGATACGTTCGGTGAAGTTCGCGGTTGCTTTACGCGTGAAAGTGAGGCCAAGAATTGAATCAGGCTCAAGGCCGTCACGATACATGAGGTAGAGGGCACGCAGCGACATCACTTCGGTTTTTCCAGACCCGGCGCCGGCAACCACGAGAGTGGGAACGCTGTCAGTTTCAACTACTTTGGCCTGGTCCGGCGAAAGCATGATCTTCTTCTGTCCCGGTTCAAGCTGGGCATTAAGAGTTTCTACAAACTCCATTGCGTTGAGTGTCACTACAGGGTCCTCCTTCCTTCATCTTGGGCTGGGCAAATGTTTTTCACCGGACAACTTCGACATATATTCGCGTTCGGTGTTGCTAGGAAGGTATTTCCTGCCGCTATTTCCGCAGCAAGTTTTATGGCCTTTGCCAGTTGCTCTCGCTGGTCTGAAGCAACCGGGTCACTTTCCTTGCGTTCACCCTTGTTAAAGAGGGAATGTTGGATGTACTTGTCTGGAGATTTTTCCCTAAGTGCTAGTAAACGAGCCTTCTGCACGTTCTCACCGTGAGCGTTCAGCGCGAACTGATAAGCTGCCAGTTGCAGGTGGTTCTGCGTTTCTTTTTGTGATGGGACTCTGCCCGTCTTGATGTCTGTAACGACTACACCATCTTCAGTGTGTTCGAGCCTGTCGATTCGGCCCGCGATGCGCAGTTTGGTTCCACCAATATCAACAACTTGCGCAAACGGGTGCTCGATGTCGACCGTCTTGCCCTTCCAAGCTTCGAGGTAGTCGGCAAGCTTCTTGACCTTCTCTAATGTGCTTTCATATTCAGCCATGCCGAGGGAAGTCTCTCGGTCGAAATACTCGTCATCCCAGAGCTCATCCAAGTGCGATTTAAGTTCTTCAAAGTCTGCTTCGGGCCATTCCTCTGCCAATTTGTGGATCAGGTTTCCTGTCAAGATCGCCTCACTTGCAGGCACTGAACCACCGTGGCGCGTCAAGAACCATTTGGCAGGACAATCAATCAGGGTTTCAATTTGTGAGGGCGAAAGCGTAACCATCTGCTTAGACTCATCTGCCGTGGGAGTGAGCCCACCGACACCATTCCACACGCGCGGATTAGCTTGGTCTATGCCCGCTAAAGCAAGTAGTGCGAGGAGGCTTGCATACAGGTGGGCATCGTCTTCTACTAGGCGTTGCGCTAGCTTTTGGCGTAGCGTGCCCACCAGTGATCGCGTATCGATGCCTGAGGGCACCGGGGTTACCGGAAGGTGGTATCCGTCAATCAGAGGAGTTCCTACCCATTTAGCTAAGCGGTAGACGAATTGAGAGGGAACGTCATCCTCATTTTGCACTGCCGATACATGCAAGGCGGATTTGGCCCTCGAAACCGCTGCTGCGAGCTGGCGATACTCCTCGGTTAACCTAGCCTTCCTTCTCGCCCTCCCCGTATTCCATGATTTTTGATTTGCCCACTCGTGCGGGCTCAGGGAGCGCAACTGTGCGATGTCGCCAGCCTGACTCAGCTGGTCACGAAGAGCTAAGTTTGGCCAAGTGCCATCTTGCATTGAGGCCAAGTAAACGACGTCCCACTCCTGCCCCACGGCCTCAGATACCGTCAAGATCTGCACGCCAATGGGCCGCTTGCCTGTCTGTGCAAGAGTGTCTGTGGGCAAACGCTGCGAAAGGAACTCACTGGAGAAATGCTCCGCACTCGCTCCCGGATTACGTTGTTGCCACACGTCCGCGCTTCTAAACAGCGACACTACGGCGTCCAAGCGCTCATCAAACACGGCCGAGTCAGTGCCCGGCCGAATAGCGCGCTGACGCCATTCCTCAGTGACATCTGCTAGTTCCCAAAGCTCCCACAGGGCAATCTGCGGGCTTTCACTACGGACCTTACGCCCAAGTTTTAGCAGGTCGAATGCCTTTGTGACATCATCTAGTACTTCTGCCAGGCCAACTTTGCGGACGTATTCTTTCAACGCCTGGACCTCGGGCTTATCAGAAGCGAGGTCCTCACACATTTGCAGGACCGACTTTACGTCCGCATCAATACGCGCCCGGTACACATCGCTTAGTTTGCGTAGCTTGGCTGTATGAGCGTTTACTAGTGGGCTTCTAAGTAGCCGGTCAAAAAGCTCAAAATCAGTAGGGCCAAACGGATCTAAGCTGAGCAGCAAAAGCAAGATCGAGGTAGTTTGATTTGCCGCATACACCGTTGCGCGGCTTCGAATGGTGCTCTCAATACCATTACGCATCAAACTGAAATGTAGGCGCTTCACATCCGCACTATTGCGACTGATAACGACCTGCCGATCCAGTGGCACGGATCTGCTGATACCGGGACCACGCCCCAATTGGTAGCGCGTAATCATGCGAGCAATCGCATTGGCCTCCTGCGCAGCAGAACCGTAGGTATTAACTGAAAGACCAGAGCTATCCTCTCTAGAATCAACCGCGCCCATTAAACGATGGCGCGCATCATGGCGGACAGTGGTCTGCTCCGAAACTCGTTGCACGACAGCTCTAAGTGTCTGGTTTCCTCTGTGCGTAGGTCCAAGGTAAAAGCTCTTTGCCCCTAGTCGATCTGCAAAGCGAACATCCAGATGAGGCTCACCACCGCGATACACCGAGACAGCGACATCAGAGTCTGCGGTCACCACAACCCGTGTTCCAACCGCGTGTAGCGCTTCGAGCAAACTTAGCGTTGCCCGCGTACAATCCTGCAGGTCATCGACCACTACCGCCGCAGGTGCACCCAGATTGGCCACCACTGCCTCACTGCCAGCGTCCTCGTGCCAACGGGTTATGATCTGTGCCGCCCGCTCTTGCAATTCGGCAGATTCAAAGTGGCTCACAGTATCACCGGATTCACGCAAGGACTGCTCCTGCCAGATCTGCATGAGGCGCCCGGTTGCCACCCAAATTCCGCGCTCTAAATCGCGGCCCACGCTCTCTAGTTTGTGACCGTCCCAGCCGGCCTCACGTGCCCTGGCCATGAGGTTGCGAATCTGCATGCGAAACTCGGGCATCCCCAAAGCGTCATTCAACGATTCTGGCCACTCCACCAGCTGCGCTTCGATGGCTTCGGTCAGTGCCAAGTCTTCCTGCGCGCCCGTTAGCAACTGCGGGGCCGGCTGCGGGTCCTTGCGTTCTACATACCACTTCGACACGAACGAATACGCGAGCGCAACCGGCGTGCGTACAGGCCGCACAATTCCAGGCAGAGCATGCTCCCCCGCGCTTTGTAGCAGATCTACACGCAGCCTGTCCGGTGCCAAAATAAACACATCACCGCCCAACTTTTCACGTAACTGGTGCGCAACTTCGATAGCCACTGACGTGCGGCCAGAGCCTGGGCAACCGCGGATAACTGCCGGCCCGTCATGGCTGACCACTTGATGAACCACTTCTCCGTTCGCCTGGTCAAGCACTCCGAAATCTGCGGGACGGCCAAGAGCAAGCCGCACCTCGCTACAAGTTTGCGCGCGATTTGTTGTCATGGTTGTATTCCACCACAGGGGTCGGACAAAAGTTTTGAAAGTGGCATCGCCCGTCGCGAAAGTGCCTCGTTATGCCTACGATAGGAACAAACGACGATAGGAAAACTATGATCATTCAGATTGGGATTACCGGCGTCACGCGCGAGCTCTCTTTCGAAGTGAAGATGAGTGAGGACGAGCTGTTTGGCAAAGTTCGCGAAGCGCTGGAGGGAAAGACGAACCTTGAGTTCACCGACGCGAAAGAACGCCGCGTCATCATTCCAAGCGACAAACTCGGTTACGTCCTCGTAGCTGAATCTAAGCGCGGGCCGGTGGGCTTCACCGTATAACAACGCCAATCGAAAACGGTCGGACCAAAAGCGAGGTCCGACCGTTTTCGATGCAAGCGTTTTCACGCGCGAGGCCGCCTGGCCTCCGCCCCATCTAGGCGTGCAAGTGCACGGCGGAGAGGCGCTCCTTGTGAGCCTTGGAGACACGATCCATTAGCTCATCCGCATCGGTTCCCGAAATGATCTCCGGGTTGGTGAACAAGAACGCGCGCACAAGCGAGAGGGCCTCGCCCCCCACTCGTCTGGTCCATAAAGACAGACGTGCCTCAAGCTGTTTATCAGCTGCAACGGCCGGCTCAAGACGTTCTCGAACCCAATCACCATGGCCAAAATCGTTTACGTCTTTCGCGTATTCTTCCTGCCCCTGTAGGTGCGCGATTTCGCGTAACGCGTCCGTGAAAATACCGATAGCAACATACGTCTTTGTCATGCGCTCCCACCACGTGGTTGGGCGCAAGCGCGCATCAATATCATCCAAAAGGCCCTCGTATGGCGCGATGGCCTCGGCAATATCTATGTCAGAGCGCTCGGCAACTTTACATACGTACTTGAAGTTCTCCCACGCTTTACCCGACATGTTCGCCATGTCTACGTGCTCCCAAGCTTTTGGCGCCTGGTCACCATCCTTTGCAAGACGAGTTTGCGCCGCAATCGCCGCGTAAGCTCCGATGCCCAACAAGTTCTTATAAGAATCGTTACTAGCAATCAAAGTAGCCTCCAAAGCCTTAGCCCCTTTGCGAAGTTTCCATTCCATACTACGTTGAGGACCCAAAAAGTAACCGGTTTGGGACGAGTTTTACACCGCCGCACACTGCTTAGTGATCAACGGCACTAAACGCGCGCGCCCCAAAAATACTGCTACCCTGAAGAAGAACATGCCGTTCGCACCGGAATGGTTTTTGGCACGCAAAAGATTTTTCTTTAATGAATTGCGCGAGCGGTACCACACCTACTTTCACTTTGTTGAGGCTCCCAGGGCGTGCAGGCGAGCTCCAAAGTGAGAAAGACTCACGCTACTTTGCTTGACAAAACTGAAGACACTAAAACCTACTCTGCCGGCGTTGTAAACCTTGAAGGCGTTGCCCTTCCAGAAAACACAGATGAAGCGAAAGCTGACATCGAAGGCGACGTCACCAAAGAAGAACTAGCGCAAAAAACATTTGCCGATTTTGGCGTGGCCGCAGATTTCGCGGAGGCACTGGCCAAGAAGGACATTACCTACCCGTTCCCTATCCAGGCTCTGACATTACCCATCGCTTTAGGCAAGCGCGACATCATCGGCCAAGCGAAGACAGGAACCGGTAAGACCCTCGGCTTTGGCCTGCCCCTCCTCATGCACGTTGTTCGCCCCGATGACCCGGACTACGCGAACAAAGTGCACTTCCCGGGCCTTCCCCAGGCCCTCGTAATCCTGCCCACGCGCGAACTGTGTAAGCAGGTGACTCGTGACCTTCGCGAGGCGGGAGCTAACACCTCCATTCGCGTAACCGAAATCTACGGCGGTGCAGCCTTTGATCCCCAGATCGAGCAGCTCAAGAGGGGCACCGACGTCATTGTGGGAACGCCGGGGCGTCTCATTGACCTTATGAAACGCAAGGTCCTAAAGCTCACTAACGTGCACACGCTGGTGCTTGACGAGGCCGACGAAATGCTGGATCTAGGATTCCTCCCCGACGTAGAAGTCCTCATGTCGCGCGTTCCTGCGGACAGGCACGTCATGCTTTTCTCAGCCACTATGCCGGGCGAGGTGGTGGCACTGGCTCGCCGCTACATGCGTCAACCAACCCACATTCGCGCCCAGGATCCTGAGGATTCCTCTCCCACTGTTGCCAGCGTCAAACAAGTGATCTACAGGTGCCACGCCCTCAATAAACTCGAGGTTGTCTCGCGCATCCTGCAGGCACGCGGGCGCGGCCTCACCATCATTTTCACGCGCACTAAGCGCACCGCCGCATCAGTATCGCGAGACCTTGCATCGCGCGGCTTCGCCACCGCGGAGCTACACGGGGACCTCGGCCAGGGGGCTCGCGAGCAATCCATGCGCGCCTTCCGAAAAGGCAAGGTCGATGTGCTCGTAGCAACCGACGTGGCCGCGCGCGGCATCGACGTTGACGACGTCACACACGTGATCAACTACCAGTGCCCCGAAGATGAAAAGACCTACGTACACCGCATCGGCCGCACGGGCCGCGCTGGCGCATCCGGCACCGCTGTTACGTTCGTGGACTGGGACGACGTACCGCGCTGGCGCCTCATCTCTAACGCGCTGGGCCTAGGCGTGCCCGAACCACTGGAGACCTACCACACCTCCGAGCACCTCTACACCGACCTTGACATCCCCACGGACGTCACCGGCAGACTTCCCCGCAGTGAGCGCACGCGCGCCGGGCTTGAGGCAGAAGAGTTCGTTGATGTTTCTGGCAAGGGCGAGCGTGCCCGCGGACGGGGAACCCGCAGGTCCGGCTCACGTGGGAGAAGCGGACAAAAGCGCGAGCGCAAGCGCACCCGTCGCGGCGGCGCCGCCTCTCACAACTCGGGTGAACGCAAATCAAGCCGAAGCAAATCAGCCGATCCTGCGCGGGGCAAAGCCAGGGAAAACCAAGCTCCCCGCCGCAAACGCACCCGCACGCGCAAGAACTCAGCCGAGTAAGCGCAAGCGCAGCAAAACGCCTGCCACCGATACTTAAGGCCGCTAGGGCCACAGAATCGAGAGCCTTCCTTGGCTCTCGATTTCTTGTATCACCTCAACAGGCGTGGTGTTCTCCCCCAACCGGTTGGGCTTACCCGTGCCGTGATAGTCAGAAGAACCCGTCACCAGCAAATCGCGCTCGCGGGCCACCTGCAGCAGAAACTCCTGATCCTCGGCCGGATTGTCGCGATGGCGTACTTCGAGGCCGGCCAAACCGACCTCGACCATGTTGTAAATCGCCTCCATGGGAAGCACCTTTTGGCGGGCGCGAGCCCGCGGATGCGCAATGATGGGAACTCCACCTGCTGCCCGCACTTTTTGTACAGCCACAACGGGGTCCTCCGCCCACAAAAATTGATAGTAGGGGCCGCGCGGGTGCAGTACCTGCGCGAACGCCTCATCTCGCGTGGAAAACGAGCCCGCCCTGATCAGCGCGTCTGCAATATGCGGGCGTCCCACCACGCGCACGTCTCCGCCGGTCCCCTCAACCACGTCATCCCAAGTAATCGGATAGTCCTGCGAGATTTTCTCAACCATGATCTTCGCGCGGTCACGCCGTGACTGCAGCACCTTCTGGCTGGCTTCAACCAGCGCGGGATCTTGCGGATCATGCAGGTAGCTCAACAAGTGAACCGTTATCCCCTGCCAGGCGCAAGACATTTCCATACCGCGAAGCAGAGCAACACCGGCTGCGCGAACTTCGCCCGCAGCTTCTCTATGACCGGTGGTGACATCGTGATCGGTAAGCCCCACCATGTCCAGCCCTGCATCGGCGGCCCTGCGCATCAGTTGCGCGGGCGTGTCCGTCCCATCCGAATGATTTGAATGAGTGTGCGGATCTATCTTCAACATGCCTCCAGCTTAAGCGGCCCTCTAGCGGGATGACTATTGACCAGCAAAGTTAGACAATAGGCACATGAGTGAAAAAGAATCAGTAGAACAATCCATGGCCGCGCGCGGCAACAACCGTTCGCGTCGCCCCAACTCGCAAGCATTCAAAGACTTCATTGGCACTAACTGGGGGCCACGTTCATTCGAATTGCCGGCCCGAGCAGAGGTTGCTGACTATTTGCAGGCCCGTCACGACCTCGTTGGCGAAGCTTTTAAAGGCGAGCGCCTAGTTATCCCCGCCGGTGGATTGAAGGTGCGTAGCAACGACACGGACTACAGATTCCGCGCTCATTCCTCATTTGCTCACATGACGGGCCTAACGGGAGAACTTGAACCGGACTCAGTTGTAGTGCTTGAACCCACCGAAGAAGGATCCGCTCACACGCATGAGGCCGTTCTTTACTTTAAGCCGCGTGCCTCACGCTCATCCGAGGAGTTCTACGCGGACTCGCGCTATGGCGAATTCTGGGTGGGGGCACGCCCCTCATTAGAAGAGATGGAGGCGCTCACCGGCCTGAAAGTGCGTCACATTGATACACTTCGCGACTCGCTTTCAAAGGACGCCGGACAGGTTTCCTTGCGCGTTGTGCGCGAGGCCGACGCCAACATGACCGCCCTGGTTGACGAGATCCGTCAGCAAGTGGGCCTACCCCACGGCAACGACGCGCAGGCAATCGATGGTGCCCTCCAGCAACAGCTCTCTGAAATCCGTTTGAAGAAGGACGCGTGGGAGCTTCGCGAAATGCAAAAGGCTGTCGACGCCACTAAGGAAGGCTTCGAGGAAATCATCAAGCAGCTTCCGCGCGCCACCAACCATCCGCGCGGTGAACGCGTTGTGGAGGGAGCATTTGGTGCTCGCGCCCGCGAAGTGGGCAACGGCCTGGGTTACGACACAATCGCAGCGTCGGGTAACCACGCAAACACGTTGCACTGGATCGATAACAACGGTGAAGTAAAAAACGGCGACCTGATCCTGGTTGACGCCGGCATTGAGCTCGACTCACTCTACACCGCAGATATCACGCGAACGATGCCGGTTAGCGGAAAGTTCACGCCGGTGCAGGCAAAGGTTTACAACGCTGTACTGGACGCGTGCGAGGCTGCACTGACCGTAGCGAACAAGCCGGGCGCTCGCTTCCGCCACGTGCACGAAGCCGCGATGGAGGTCATTGCCCAGCGCTTGGAAGAGTGGGGCATCCTGCCTGTTCCAGCTGCAGAATCGCTGAAAGTAGAGTCCCAACTTCACCGCCGTTGGATGCCGCACGGAACCAGCCACCACCTCGGTTTGGACGTGCACGACTGCGCGCAGGCAAGGCGCGAAATGTACCTGGATGCAGTGCTGGAGCCCGGCATGGTGTTCACCATCGAGCCCGGCCTTTACTTCCGCGCTGACGACCTCGCAATTCCCGAAGAATACCGCGGTATTGGCGTGCGTATTGAAGATGATGTTGTTGTGAACGAGGACGGCTCTGTCACGCGCATTTCGGAGGATATTCCCCGCACGGTAGCTGACGTTGAGGCCTGGATTGAGCGGGTGCAAAACTCCTAGAACCCCCGATAACGTCTGTTCAAAAAGACTTCAGGCAAATAAAAATTGCGGCCAAGCGGCCGCAATTTCTATTGTCCTCTACTCGGTTTACCGGTTCGGGTTATCATTTGACTCGCCCGGCTGGCCTGCAGAGTCACTCGACTCCGATTCGGGCACCTCGCCGTAAGCAGGCTCTGCCGCATCTGCCACGCCCGCGCTTTCAGACGCTGCCGGTGCTGGTGTCGCCGACTCTGGGCCGCCGACACCAGACTGCATGCGCGCCTGGTGGGCTTCACGCTCGCTTGGGCTGAGGCGCACGCCGTACTTAGGTTGCTCTCCGGGGCGTGAGCCGAAGGCGCTCGGCTTAGACAAGTCCTCGACAGGACGGGTCGGCTGGGGATCGCGAGTCAGGTTGCCCGGGGTGCCTCGCAAAACTTGGCGGAACTCACCGGCTCCCTCTTTCGCTAAAATTGCGTAACGCGCGGCAACCACTTGCGTTGCCGACGTGAAATCACGCTTGCCCCGGCTCAGCGCATACGGCACCGACGCTAGTGACATTCCAAACACGGCGCCCATAGCCATGCCAACGATAACGATCGCAAGCGAAGCATTGGGAGCCCAAAGCGCAGAAAACAAGCCAATAAACAGACCCAGCCAGATGCCGGAGAGGAAGCCATCCCACAGTACTTTTCCCCAAGTCAGGCGTCCTGTGATGCGCTCTACCAACTGCAGGTCCGTGCCCACGATCGCGAGGCCGCGCACATCGTAAGCCTCGTCAGACAGGTGATCGACGGCCGCCTGGGCTTCCGCGTAGGTGCGGTAAGAGGCCACCTCCGTGCCCTGCGCAGGAGTTGGCAAGCCGGTAGCAGAAATTGCTTCAATACGTTTCATACCTTTACTTTTGCAGATTAATATGCATGTTGCCTTATCAAGTGCCAACTTTTCACTATGAGATGAACCCTTTGGCACTTGTCAGCCTGCTAGCGCCTCAAAGCGGTGCCGGAAAGCTCATGATGGCTAGGTCGCGGCAGTCAGAACCCGGATTTATTAGAAGACCTGGGAGGTGAGTGTGTCGCTTCCCATCGCGCGGCCGGCGCCGCTTTCGGCCGCGCTCAGCTACCCTTGAAGTGTGAGCACTTCAGAGCACAAACTCGCCCCGCGTGGCATACGCGTATTCGTAGGAAAAGTTGCTGGAACCGGCGTTTTTGACCCCATCGGAGACCAGGTGGGGCGCATTTATGACGTCGTTTCCATCATGCGAGTGAATCGCGCACCCGACGTGGTGGGCTTTGTTGTGGAGGTTTCAAACCGACGCCGCGTTTTTGTTCCAATCTCGCGCGTCACCGCCATCGAACCGGGTGCGGTTATCACCACGGGCCTGCTGAACATGCGCCGTTTTACCCAGCGCGAGGCCGAAACGCTCATCATCTCCCAATTGTTTGACCGCGTGGTATCCATGCGCGATGGTTCAGGAGAGGTTCGCATTCGTGACGTGGGCATGGAACAGCGGCTGCCTCGCGAATGGCGAGTAACGGAACTATTCGTAGAACGCGTTACCAAATCAACGTTTGGTTTTAAACGCGCGGGCGAGAGCATGCTGGTGTCCGTTTCCGACGTGACGAAACTGTCCACCCAGGTTGGTGTTCAGGACGCCACCAGCCTTATCGCGTCCACGCATGACATGAAGGCCGCAGACCTCGCTGACATTATTCGCGACCTTCCCGAAGAACGCATGTACGAGGTAGCCTCACAGCTTTCCGATGAGCGCCTCGCTGACGTGTTGGAAGAGCTCCCCGAGGATGACTCGGTGGCGATCCTCGAACGGCTCCAGGCGAAGCAAGCCGCAGATGTGCTCGACGTGATGCAGCCGGATGACGCCGCCGACCTCATCTCTGAGCTAGCGCCCCTAACCGCGCAGAACTTGCTTAACCTCATGGAGCCCGAAGAGGCCGAGGACGTGCGCCGACTCATGCGCTATGACGATGACACTGCCGGTGGCCTTATGACCACCGAGCCCGTGATTTTGCCGCCGGACGCAACTGTGGCCCAGATGCTGGCAAACGTGCGAAACAAAGACATTCCACCCGCCCTCGCCGCCATGGTTATTGTTGCGAGGCCGCCGCTAGAAACTCCTACGGGCAAGTTCATTGGCGTGGTACATATTCAGCGGGCACTACGCGAACCACCGCAATCGCTACTCGGAACTATCGTGGATACCGACATCGAAACAGTTGATCCGCAGCGTTCCATCCGGTCGATCACCAAAACGCTTGCAATGTACAACCTGACGGCCGTTCCGGTAGTGGATGAGCACGGGCACGTACTGGGCGCTATTTCGGTTGACGACGTGCTCGATAACCTATTGCCAGAAGACTGGCGCGATCTGGATGACGAGTTTTAAGGGGGTTTGAATGGCTGAGCGACTAGATACTCCGCTAACCAGGCGACGTTGGCTACCGCGTATCAACCTTGAATCCGAGGGCGTAGGGCGCGTAGCTGAAGCTATCGCCCGCTTCTCTGGTACCCCGCAGTTCCTCATCTACCTAACTATCTTCGTGTTCGCGTGGCTGGGGTGGAACACGTTTGCTCCGGCTCACCTGCAGTTCGACAAGGCCGAGCTCGGGTTCACTGCCCTCACATTGATGTTGTCCCTGCAGGCCTCCTATGCGGCTCCTCTGATTTTGCTTGCGCAGAACCGCCAAGATGACCGCGACCGCGTTACTGCCGAACAAGACAGGCACCGCGCCGAGCGTAACCTTGCCGACACCGAGTACCTCACGCGCGAGATCGCGGGATTACGTCAGGCCTTGGGCGACGTTGCTACCCGCGACTTTGTACGCTCTGAGATCCGCGACCTGCTAGAAGAGATTTTTGAACACGACCTTGCTCGCGATAAGTTGCGCGAGACACAAGAAAGCGACGAGGTTAAAGAAGCTGACGCGGATCAGTAGCCGCACACTTGAGCGATAACCGTTGCCCGCGATGGTAAGCGGGAATAACGGGCGGCGCTCAAACGCACGCGCGAATGACTACCCGCGACTCTTAAAATCAACTCCGCGACTTGCTAACTACTCTTCGGATGGATCTGCATCCGGCTGGCTAAAGCTGGCAAGCGCATCTACAACGGTCTGAGCGAAAATCTTCGCGCCGTCATCATCTGGATGCACGTAGTCGGAAGCCAGCAGGTCAGTGTGATCGCGAATCGCGGCGTTCCAGTCCGCTACCCGCACAACATCGGAATGCTTCTGAGCGAACTCGCGAATGAGGCTCGCCGACGGTTCAACCCAAGTGGTTCGCGCGGGCCCAAAACCAGTTACGAGAACGAGGCGCCGATCCGGCCCGATGGTTTTTAGCATGTCATCAAGCTGGCCCAGGTCCACCGGTCCGTTGGTGGCCAGAGCAACCACCACGTACGCGCGCAGTGATCCGTCCTCGGCAGCGGCATGCATGAGGTCAATGCCCTGGTACACCCAGCGCGACACCTCTGCATCAATCTGCACGCCCGGTAGCAATTCTTGAAGGTGCGCGGCCGAAGCCACCGTCACGGAGTCGCCGTAAACCACTGTGCTCTCCCCTGTAGCAGGGCTCAACGTCGGCTCCGGCTCTTCTGTGGGAGCCTCTGTTGGGGCCTCCGTAGGTTGAGAGCCGCCCTGCAACGCATGCTGGCCACGCTCCACAGCAATCTGCGCCTGCGTTTTCTCGGGCGCCGAAAGTAAGAAACCAAGTACGGTGCCAACCACCACAACAGCGACGAGACCGGGCGCCATGATCCGGCGGTAGCTTTGCCACTGCGGAGCCTTCGGCATTGGCGTGGAAGGGTCGATCAAGTCCCACGAGGGGCCGAGCCACCGCTTAATAGTTGCGCCAATCCCCTCTTGCCGCATGGGAACCTCAACGTATCGATACGAGAGGGTAGCGGCCAACACCGACCCGGCAATAACGATCAGCGCAATCAGTATCACGGGTGCGGCCGGCAGCATCTTGCCGGCGATTACCCACAGCGGCCAATGCCACAGGTAGATCCCATATGAGCGCTCCCCCAGCCACACCAGGGGGCGCGCGTCCAACAGGTTTGCGAGGAGGTGGCCGGGCCCGCCCGCCTCGTCAATCTGCGGAAGGAAGCCCTGAATCAAACCCAGGGTAGCCACCACCGCGATGAGAGTGCCCCACGGGTACACCCACGCGCGGTCATCGGGAATGAGGAACCAGGTGCTCACGATGATGGCAAGGCAAATCCATGCGAGGAGGCCACGCAACCACTTTTGCCACCCGGCCGCAACCTTGTCCGGCATGCCCATTGGGTCGGTTGCCACCATTGCGAGGGCCGCGCCGAGCATCAGGCCAAAAGCGTGCGAATCCGTACCCTGGTAGGCGCGCGTGAACTCGGTTGTACCCGAAACCCAAAAGGCCATAAAACCGGCCGAAATTACCGCG
Organism: Gleimia europaea; assembly: GCA_002871995.1. Classification (GTDB taxonomy): domain Bacteria; phylum Actinomycetota; class Actinomycetes; order Actinomycetales; family Actinomycetaceae; genus Gleimia; species Gleimia europaea. Next base: position 591,213 of record PNHW01000001.1, on the reverse strand, counting down.
AGTGTCAAGGGCACCGCAGGGCGCCACTTGGGGGGCAAGAACAAAATGCCCACCACCGCTAGCGGCCACAAAAGATAAAACTGCTGTTCCACAGCCAAGGACCACACGTTTGTCCATAAATGTGGCTGTGCCTGGTTGAAATAGGAAACGCCCTGCGAGATTTCCACCCAGTTGTATGAGAACGTGAGGACGCCTACGAACTGCGGCAAAATGCCCACCAGCAGATCGCGATTCAAAAGACCGGCAACGATCAGGGTTATCACCGACATCAGCCCCACTGCGGGGAGCAGGCGGCGAATGCGGCGCAACCAGAACGACTTCAAGTTGATGCCGCCAAATCGCTGATTTTCGCGGATTAGGAGGGCAGTAATCAAAAATCCAGAGAGGACGAAGAACACGTCTACGCCCAAGAAGCCACCAATCGCCACTCCTGGAATCAGGTGGTAAGCGAGCACTGCAGCGGCCGCGAGCGCGCGTAGCCCGTCCAGTCCGCGAACTCGCCGAGCGGGGGTGCGCGCCTCGGGTCGGCGTGGAGCTTGCAACTCCTGCTTGCCCATTACGGCCGACGCTTGTTTGCGCACTGGTTCACCATTCACCTATTGCAACCCGCCTCGTAAACTAATAGCCCCGAGATTTTCTTGACTCTTAGACTAACCCCGTAAGGCATCCCATCCATGGACCGACTAGTATGGCGTGTATGAGTATCCTTACAGAAGAACAGGTGCGCGAAGCGCTCAGTTCCGTCATTGACCCTGAAATTCAGCGGCCAATCACCGAGCTGAACATGGTGGGAGATATCGAAATTGACGGCGGCAATGTGATCGTCAACATTTTGCTCACCACCGCGGGTTGTCCGCTTAAGCACACCATTAACGAGCAAGTTGAGAAGACCCTTTCTGCCCTCGAAGGCGTGACCGGTGTGCGCGTCATCATGGGCGCCATGAATGAGGAGCAGCGCAAGGCTCTACGCGAACAGCTAAACGGCGGCGTTGAGGAACGCGAGATTCCATTCGCCCAGCCCGGCTCACTAACGCGCGTCATTGCGGTGACCTCGGGGAAGGGCGGAGTTGGAAAGTCCTCCGTAACCGCAAACCTCGCAGCGGCAATGGCAAAGCAAGGTTTGAAGGTTGGCGTGGTTGACGCCGACATTTATGGTTTTTCAATTCCTCGCATGATGGGCGTTGAACACGAACCTCAGGTTATTGACGGCATGATCATTCCGCCTATTGCTAACGGCGTTAAAGTCATGTCGATCGGCATGTTTGTGCCGGATGGCCAGGCAGTTGTGTGGCGCGGCCCCATGTTGCACCGCGCAATCCAACAGTTCCTTGCAGACGTGTTCTGGGGCGACCTAGATGTGCTTCTGCTTGACCTTCCGCCGGGCACGGGCGACGTTGCCATCTCTATCCCGCAGCTTCTGCCCACGGCTGAGATCCTGGTTGTAACCACGCCACAGCTGGCCGCAGCTGAGGTTGCCGAGCGCGCCGGATCCATCGCGGGTCAAACTCGCCAGCGCGTTGTTGGCGTAGTGGAGAACATGTCTTACCTGCCCCAGCCTGACGGCACGCACCTGAACCTATTTGGTGAGGGCGGTGGATCTACCGTTGCGGCGCGCCTATCCAGTGCTCTTGGCTACGAGGTGCCACTGCTAGCACAGATTCCGCTAGATGTGGACCTGCGCGAAGGCGGAGACGAGGGCAAGCCCGTTGCCCTGTCCGAATCGCCCGCATCGACCGTGCTGAATGACCTTGCCGCAAAGCTTGGCAAGCATGCACGCGGCCTTGCAGGACGCCAGCTGGGTGTAACTCCCAAATAAGACCGGCCCTAGATAAGCAAAGGTGGTGGAGCAGTTCAGATGAACTGCTCCACCACCTTTATCCAAACTATTTTGATTCAGGGCGCGTAAATATGGCTACCCCGTGTCTATTTTCCGCGCTTCAGCGTCTTCGCCCTGGTCTTCATCGTTGGCGAGGACGACGTGCGGATCCGCCTGGGTTTGACCGGCGCCGCAGGTGCGGGAGTCGGCCTGGCCTGAGTAAGCTGAACCCCCTCGGCCTTCGTTGCCGATTGCGCTGGCATCTTGCCGGTACCACTCGATTTAGGAGCGGACGGTCTAGATGAGGGCGGCATCGGGGAAAGCGGATTCATGAGCTTCTTCCACTCATCCATCTCCTCTTGCACGGCCTCGCGAATCAAACGACGCGGATCATACTGGCGCGGATCGAGCTTTGACAGATCAACCTGCTTGAAGTCATCCCCCATCTGATCATCCAGCGTAGCCCGCCACTTCGTGAGTTGTAAGCGCGTGCTCTTCACAATGCGCGTCACGCCTTTTGCCACCGCCGGCATCCTCGAGGGGCCCACAACCAGCATGATGACCACAAGGATCACCAAGAATTCACCGCCACTGATTGAAAAACCCATAACCCTATTCTAATCGTGCACGAAACTATTAGGCCAAGACGATAAACTATACGCAACTGCGCAAAATTTTTCGGGAAAGGGGCGCATCATCGCTACCGATAAGGCACTCAGCTGGTCCTACTGCGAGGAGTTCGTACCCGAGGGCGAGGTTTTAATGGCCACGCGCCTCCAGGCCGAAGAACTCGGTTGCACGCCCATCTCACCTGGCACCGGAGCAACCCTGAGATCCCTCGTTGCCGCGTGCGGCGCCAAAGCAGTAGCTGAAATCGGCACCGGCACGGGCGTTTCCGGACTGTGGCTACTATCTGGCATGAGCGAGGACGCCGTCCTCACCAGCATTGACTTTGATGCGGAACACCATCGCGTTGCCCGCGCCGCATTTGCCGCGGCGGGAATGAGGCCACCGCGCACCAGGCTCATTACCGGGCGCGCACTCGACGTGCTCCCCCGCATGGCCTCGCGTACCTACGACCTCATGTTCCTAGACGGAGCCGTTAGCGAAACCCCCGAATACGTTGAGCACGCAACGCGTATGCTCCGCCCCGGCGGCCTCATGATTATTGTGCACGCCCTCTGGCACGACCAGGTAGCAGACCCCGCCAGGCGCGAACCAGACACGGTTGCCATGCGCCAGCTGGCCAAAGATATTGCGGACTCCAGCAACTGGGTCACCCAGATCCTCCCCGTAGGTGATGGGTTGCTCGTGGCCATCCGCCGATAAAAACCAAATAAAAATGGTGCCGGCACTCTGCCGGCACCATTTTTGTAAACGCTAAGAAATCGCCTCTTGAAGTTCCTTCGCAAGCACCTTCGCTTCATCAGGCGTGAGCTCAACAACCAGGCGCCCACCACCCTCAGAAGGAATACGCATCACGATCCCGCGCCCCTCCTTGGACGCCTCCATAGGGCCATCTCCAGTACGAGGTTTCATTGCAGCCACGTGTAAATTCCTTCCCCTCGTCTACGGGCGATCACGATTTAAGCCGCCCTATACCCCTTTTATTCTATCGCGACACGTGAGTTTCGGCATGAGAGAGCGCAAAACTGCCCACTTTGACACCGCTGCTGGCCACATTCACACGCGCTGATCGCGTGTGCGCCAAATAACGTCAGCGAGGAAATCTTCTATCACTGCCATAGCTTTCTCGGGCGTATCAACGAGGTGGATCAAATCCATGTCCTCCTTATTAATATTTCCCTCTTTCACCATCACGTTTTGCAACCAATCCACCAGACCGCCCCAGTAGGAGCTATCAACCAACACAATCGGGAAACGGCGAATCTTCTCGGTCTGCACCAGCGTGAGCGCTTCAAATAGCTCATCAAATGTGCCAAAACCGCCCGGCATCACCACAAAACCTTGCGAGTACTTCACAAACATGAGCTTGCGGGTAAAGAAATAACGGAAGTTCACCCCCAGATCAACCCACTTGTTCATCCCCTGCTCGTGAGGGAGCTCAATGCCAAGGCCAACCGAAACACCGCCCGCCTCAACTGCTCCCCTATTCGCCGCCTCCATAATGCCCGGGCCGCCGCCCGTAATGACAGCCAAACCCCGCTCAGCCAGCATCACGCCAATCCTGTGCGCCACCGCGTAATCCTCATTCTCATGATGAGTACGCGCCGAACCAAACACCGAAATCGCAGGACCCACCTCAGAAAGCGCGCCAAAACCCTCCACAAGCTCAGACTGAATACGAAGCACACGCCACGGATCCGAATGAATCCAATCCACATCAGGTTGCGGCTTCAGCAAACGCGCATCAGTGGTCTCCTTCGGCACCTGCCGCCCCCTATAAAGCAACGGGCCGCGCCGATAAGTTGGACGTTTCGCTTTTGGGCTCACTTCATCCCCACAATCAATGCAATATTCTGGCAACCTCGGACAACGTGCCCGAAATCGATGGATAAACCGTATACGCCGAAGACAGCTGATCAACCGTCATCCGGTGAGTCACCGCGAGCGTCAGCGGGAAAATCTGCTCCGATGCGCGCTCGCAAACGATCACCCCACCCGTGATCACACCCGTGTCAGCTTCGGCAAAAATCTTCACAAAACCATCTCGAACACCCTGCATTTTCGCCCGTGGATTACGCGCGATAGGCAGCTGCGCGATCTTGATGTTCATGTGATTCGACCTCGCCTGCTCTTCGGTCATACCAACCGTGGCAACCTCGGGCAAGGTGAAAATAGTGGAACCAACGAGGGACACATCCAAGGGCGTCACCGCATCGCCAAGGGCGTGCCACATTGCGATGCGCCCCATTTGTGCAGCCACCGAAGCCAGCGGGAACACACCCGTGCAATCCCCTGCCGCATACACGTGCGAGGCAGAGGTACGCGAGACCCGATCCACCTCAATGTGGCCGCGCTCAGTCAGGCGAACCCCGGCTTCCTCCAGGCCAATCCCCTTCGTGGACGGCACTGAACCCACCGCGATCAACACGTGGGAGCCACTTAAAACCTCGCCCGATTCCAGCTCTACCTCAACGCCCTGTCCTGTGCGCCTAGCGGCCTTGGCGCGCGCATGGCCTTTGATCACCATTCCGCGCCTCTCAAACACGTCTTCGATCAAGCGAGCCGCGTCCTCATCCGCATTGGGTAGCACGCGATCACGCGAGGACACCAGCGTCACCTTAGTGCCAAGCACCTGGTAGGCGCCCGCAAGCTCCGCGCCCGTCACACCCGAGCCGATTACAATCAAATGCTCGGGAGCCTCCTTCATGCCGTACAGCTGCACCCAGTTCAAGATCCGCTCGCCATCAAACGGCGAGCCGGGCAATGCGCGCGGGCGCGCCCCCGTGGCGATCAGCACCACGTCGGCACGTAGCGTCATCTCGATCTGATCCCTAGCGGCCTCTTCCCACCCCTTCGACACGAACACCTCGCGAGTGCCATCCGGAAGTAGCGAAGCCCCGATCTTGCCCACGCCATCAACCACGCTCACGCCCAGGGCCTCGAGGCCCGCACGAATGTCGCGAGACTGGGCGCTTGCCAAAGCGCGCACGCGCTCATTAATCCTCATCAAATCAGCCGTGGGGCTACCCGTACCCACGCCTATACCGAGCTCTTCCGCCTGCTCTGTTTGCGTCAACCACTGTGCGGTAGCAATGAGCGTCTTAGACGGCACCACATCCGTCAGAACCGCCGCGCCGCCCAAGCCCTGGGCTTCCACCAGCGTGACCTTGGCACCAAGTCGAACCGCGACCGTCGCGGCCTCATAGCCGCCCGGACCGCCACCAATAATTACAACCTTCGAGCCCTCTCTAACCGGCGACGCTGCCGGCTCAACCCCCGGGCGGTGCGAACCTGAATCTGCAGCGTGCTCGACGCTAGTCATACGATCAATCCCTCACTAAAATTAATAGGTTGCTTCCCCATTGTTACCTATCAAATGGTTCGTCATCACAATTTTCCAGTAAAATAGATGGTTATGAATGAAACCAACCCAAACAATGAACTAGACGTTAATGACCCTTTTGGAAAAGCTGAAGAAGCAGCGAAATATATCGCAGATCGCACCGGCGTAAAGCAGCACGACATTGCCCTCGTACTCGGATCCGGATGGGGCGGCGCAGCCGACCTTATCGGCAAAACCGTAGCTGAAATTCCCGCCCACGAAGTTCCCGGCTTTTCCAAGCCCGCAGTTGAAGGCCACGTGGGGCTAACCCGCTCCATCGAACTTCCCAGCGGCAAGCACGCCCTTGTTCTCGGATCACGCACGCACTACTACGAAGGACGCGGCGTACGCGCCGTGGCCCACGGTATCCGCACCGCCGCGGCAACCGGCGCGAAAATCGCGGTACTCACCAACGGTTGCGGCGGCCTACATCCCGAATGGACACCGGGCCAGCCCGTCCTTATCAGCGACCACATTAACCTCACGGCGGCCTCGCCTCTCGAAGGCGCAACCTTCGTTGACCTGACCGACCTGTACTCGCAAAGGCTACGCGACCTCGCCCACGAAATTGACCCGACCATTCCCGAAGGCGTCTACTGCCAATTCCGCGGGCCGCACTACGAAACCCCCGCGGAAGTGCAAATGGCGAAGGTTCTAGGTGCCGACCTGGTTGGAATGTCTACCACCCTTGAAGCTATCGCCGCGCGCGAGGCGGGGATGGAAGTACTCGGCATTTCCCTCGTTACCAACCCGGCGGCAGGAATCTCAAAAACTCCCCTGTCACACGAGGAAGTAATCCAAGCCGGACAAGCCGCAGGCCCGCGCATCTCGGACCTGCTTGCCAACATTGTCCGCAACCTTTAATAGCGCCCGACCGGGCGCCCCAGCGCACGCGCTGTTACCGGAAGGAAACCCATGGCGACATTCAATGAACGCCTAATCCAACAGTGGATCGACGACGATCCGGACGAGAAATCGAGAGCCGAAATCGAAGGCCTACTCGCCACCTACAAGGCCGGCGGGGAAGGAAGCGGCGAAGCTGAATCTGAGCTTACCGACCGCTTCGACGGAACCCTCGAATTCGGCACGGCGGGCCTGCGCGGCAAACTTGGGGCCGGCCCCAACCGTATGAACCGCGCAGTGGTTATCCGCGCGGCCGCCGGCCTCGTCGCCTTCCTCAAAGAAAAAGTTGGAGACGACTTCACCCTGGTTGTGGGCTACGACGCCCGCTACCAATCCGACCAGTTCGCAAAAGACACGGCCGGCATCGCCACTGCGGCCGGCGGGAAGGTCTACCTGTTCGACCAGCACCTGCCCACGCCCGTCACCGCATTTGCGCTCCGCCACCTGAATGCGGACGCAGCCGTCATGGCCACGGCATCACACAACCCACCCCAAGACAACGGCTACAAGGTGTACCTGGGCGGACGCGCCGTCAATGATTCAGGCCAAGGCGCGCAGATCGTGCCTCCCTTCGACACGCAAATTTTTGACCAGATCAAGGCCGTAAAGTCGATCAAGGCAGTGCCGATTGCCGAAGACGGTTGGGAAACCCTGAGCAAGGACATCCTGAACGAGTACCTGACTCGGGCCGCATCGCTAGTCCCCACAGGGGCAAAAGACCTGCGGATCGTCCTGACCTCCATGCACGGCGTGGGTGGCGACACCTGCCTCGAGGCTCTTCACCGGGCCGGTTTCGAGGACGTGCACATCGTCAAAGAACAGCACGATCCAGATCCCGACTTCCCCACCGTTGCGTTCCCGAACCCGGAGGAACCCGGCGCCCTGGACCTGTCCTACGAACTCGCACGCAAGGTTGATGCTGACCTCATCCTCGCCAATGATCCGGATGCTGACCGCATGTCGGCCGCCATCAAGGATCCGCGTGCCGAAGGCGGCTGGCGCCAGCTGGCCGGTGACGAGGTAGGCACCCTGCTGGGAGAAAAAGCAGTTCGCGAGCACGCCGGAACCGACGCGGTGGTGGCCAACTCCATCGTGTCTTCCCGCCTGCTGTCCCAAATTGCCGCGCACTACAACGTTGCCTACAAGGCGACACTGACCGGCTTCAAGTGGATTTCGCGCGTGCCCGGTGTTGTATTTGGCTACGAGGAGGCTCTGGGTTACTGCGTTGACCCCGGCTTTGTGCGCGACAAAGACGGTATCACCGCATGCCTGGAGCTCGCCCAGATGGCAGCTGAGCGCAAGGCGGCAGGCTCGTCGCTACTACAGGCGCTGAACGACCTCGCACGCCGCCACGGCCTTTACGCAACCGCTCCCCTGTCCATCCGCGTCTCGGACCTCTCCCTCATTCCGAAGGGCATGGAGAACCTGCGCGGAGGTAGTCTCAAGGAGCTTGCCGGCTCCCCGTTGGCGTCCGTGACCGACCTGTCGGAAGGATCCCCGGAGCTTCCACCTACAAACGGCCTCGTGTTCCTATCCGAGCGCGGCGACCGCGTTGTGGCCCGCCCGTCCGGCACGGAACCAAAGCTCAAGTGTTACCTCGAAACCATTGTTGCGGTTCCCGAGGGTGCCAGCATGGATGATATTCGAGACGAAGCCGATCGCCGTCTTGAACTCATGAAGGAAGACATGCGCGACGCGCTCGGCATTTAGCAGCTAAACTCCAGTAGATGCGCACAAGATTGGGCCGGGCATTACAAATGCCCGGCCCAAAACTCTTGTTAGCTCAGATTAGTCATCCATGCCCGCGAGGATTGCCTTCGATGAAGACAAGCCAAGGCGGGAAGCACCGGCCGCGACCATCTCCAGCGCGGTCTTGGTATCGCGGATACCACCCGAAGCCTTAACGCCCAGGCGATCGCCCACTGTATCGCGCATCAGCTTCACAGCGTGGACCGAAGCTCCACCGGCCGGGTGGAAGCCCGTGGAGGTCTTCACGTAGTCAGCGCCCGCAGCCTCGGAGGCCTTGCAGCAAGCCACGATCTCCTCATCCGTCAGTGCGGCGGACTCGATGATTACCTTCAACAGCGCACCCTCGCTGGCTTCGCGAACAGCGCGGATGTCGGCCTCTACCTCGTCAAACTTGCCTTCCTTAACGAGCTTCAAGTTCACAACCATGTCGATCTCCTGCGCACCCAGCTGAACCGACTGGCGAGCCTCCGCGGCCTTGACCTCAGGCATATGCGCGCCCGATGGGAAACCGCAAACCACGGCAACCTTTAGGCCCTCAGGAACCTCAATCGGCAACTGGTTTGGCGAGACGCAGACCGAGAAAGTGCCCAGCTGTGCACCTTCCTCAATCAATGCCTCGACGTCCTTCGCGGTCGACTCGGGCTTTAACAGGGTGTGATCGATCATTTTTGCAAGTTCTGCACGCTTCATATTCTTTACATTCCTTCCGGTATCACAGCAACGAGAACGCGCTGCCAATTACCAAACGCGCGCTCGCGTGTGCAAGAGCGGGAGCGAGCAACAAAATCGCTCCACTCCATCGTCCAATATCTGCCCTCAGCGGGCTCAAAAATCTCTATCTGATTGCCCCTTATAGAGGCGGTAATCACGTGGCGGGGAATCACATCTGCAAAACACCACGGTTTCTTAACCTTCAGTGTTCCCCCGCCCGTGAAGAATGCGACGTCCTCGCCCCGTTTAAGGGCAGACAACGCCAGGTCTTCAATGCCTGGTATCCATGCGTATCGCCGATACTTTAGGCCCGTAGCACGGCTCAGCAGGCCCGTCATCGCCCACGGGGAAGTGCCCAAACTTCTTGGCCAGGGCATTCCCATGCGTGAGGCGATGCGGTGAACGCGTTCCTGTTGCAAAGCTGCCTCAGCCGCGTTCATATCCGCATACTTCTTGACGGAAGGCACATGTTTTGAAGCCACCTGGAGGGCGGCCGCAATGCCACACGTCGTATCCGTAGCCTGCCTATGCATCGATTAGCTAATCCGATCAAGCACTACCGAGGCGCGCTCAGCCGGCTTCTCATCACCGATGTCGTAGCCGCCTTCCAACGTCTGCAGTGCGCGCTCAAAACGCTGTGGCGTTGCCGTGTGCAACGTCATGAGCGGCTGGCCCTTAACCACCTTGTCACCCGGCTTTGCGTGAAGCTCGATGCCTGCAACGGCCTGAACCTCCTCGCCAGCGCGAGCGCGACCCGCGCCAAGACGCCAGGAAGCCACGCCAACTGAAAGCGCATCGAGGCGGGTTAGGTACCCATCTCGCTCGGCAACAACATCGTGCGTGTCCTTTGCAACCGGGAGTGGAGCATCCGGATCGCCACCCTGAGCGGTGATCATTTCCCTCCAGCGGTCCATTGCGCGCCCATCCTTCAAAGCGGCCTCAATATCCGCATCAGGCTTTCCAGCAGCGGTAAGCATCTCGCGAGCAAGTTCAACGGTCAGCTCAACAACATCCTCCGGGCCACCACCCGCAAGAACCTCAACGGACTCACGCACTTCGAGGGCATTGCCAACCGTAAGACCAAGCGGAGTGGACATATCGGTCAGGAGCGCGGAGGTCTTAACGCCATGATCGGTACCAAGATCAACCATCGTGCGGGCAAGCTCACGCGCCTTGTCAAGATCCTTCATGAACGCACCCGAGCCGACTTTCACGTCCAACACGAGTGAGTCGGTGCCCTCCGCGATCTTCTTCGACATGATCGAACTGGAAATAAGCGGAATGCAATCCACGGTGGACGTAATGTCGCGAAGCGCGTACAGCTTCTTATCTGCGGGAGCAAGGCCTGAACCAGCTGCACAGATTACGCATCCCGGCCCGGCCAGCATGTCGATGACTTCCTGGTTGGATAGGTTTGCCCTCCAACCGGGAATCGACTCTAGTTTGTCGAGAGTGCCGCCAGTGTGCCCGAGTCCGCGCCCAGAAAGCTGCGGGACAGCCACGTCAAATGCGGCAACCAGCGGTGCAAGCGGAAGCGTGATCTTGTCTCCGACACCGCCCGTAGAGTGCTTATCTGCGGTGCGGCGCGGAAGCGAGCTGAAGTCCATACGCTCACCGGAATTGATCATTGCGAGCGTCCAACGCCCAATCTCGGCGCGCGTCATTCCGTTTAGGAAGATCGCCATCGCCATGGCAGCCATCTGCTCTTCACCCACGTCACCGCGAGTGTACGCATCGATGATCCAATCGATTTCTTCGGGGGTTAGTTCCCCACCGTCACGCTTGTGACGAATAACGTCTACAGCGTCAAAAGTTTTCTTCATGTTATGACCTTTCAACTTCGTCGAGGTCGTCTGGGCCGAACGCGTCCGGAAGGACCTCGGCCATTGTCTGAATGCCCCTCGGCATCTTCATAAGAAGCTGCTTGCCTCCGTGCTCGTACAAGATTTGCCGGCACCGGCCACACGGCACGATATAGTCACCATCCTGGTTGACGCACGTGAACGCTACGAGGCGGCCTCCACCTCCATTAATGAGGTCGGAAATCACCCCGCATTCAGCGCATAGTGTGACTCCTAGGCCCGCATTCTCCACGTTGCAACCGGTAACAATGCGCCCGTCATCTACGAGCGCGGCAGCGCCAACCCGGTAGTTCGAGTAGGGAGCGTAAGCTCTTTTGTTCGCAGCTACTGCCGCTTCATACAGCTTGGTCCAGACTTCATCAGTAATCTCAGTCATGGTTTTCCTTAGGGTGCTCCGTTAGCCCCCAAAATTTTGGGGGCTAACGGCAAATTGATTCCGGTTTACGGGTACGGTTTACCTTCTGCAGCAGGAGCGCGGACTACTCCGACGAAGCCAGCAACCGCGAGGATCGTAATCACGTACGGGATCATCAGCAAGAACTCGGATGGAACATTTGAGCCAACTGCCTGCATGATGGCACCAAGGTTCGTGGCAAAGCCGAACAGGAGGGCCGCACCGAATGCGCCCTTCGGGTTCCAACGGCCAAGGATCATCGCCGCAAGGGCGATAAAGCCGTTGCCGGCAGCCATGTCCTTCGAGAACGCGAGGCCCTGACCGATCGTGAAGAATGCGCCACCCAGGCCGGCAAGAGCGCCGCCCAGTAGCACGTTCATCCAACGCGTACGGTTTACCTTGATACCCACGGTGTCAGCGGCACGCGGATGTTCACCACAAGCCCTCATGCGCAGTCCCCAACGGGAGTTGAAGACCATGAACTGCAGGATGATTACCGTGAGGAACATCAGGTACACGAGGATCGACTGGTTGAACAGGATCGGGCCGATTACCGGAATGTCCGCAAGTACGGGGATCTTCAAGTTCGGCAGACGGTTAACCGAGTTCAAAGTCTCCGCGTTGTACTTCAGTACCGTGGAGTAAAGGAACGAGGTTAGACCAACCACCAGCATGTTCAGCACAACACCCACAATGATGTGATCGGTGCGGAAGTTGATAGTGAACAGTGCAAGTAGCACGGCAACTAAAGCGCCCGCGATTGGCGCGCCAATGAGGCCGAAGTACGGATTCCCCGCGACGGAAGCCACAACCGCGCCAAGGAAAGCACCGAATAGCAGCTGACCTTCAATCGCAATGTTAATAACGCCGGAACGTTCGTTGACTACACCAGATAGCGCGCCGAATACGAGCGGCGTAGCAAACGCTAGAGCGCCGGTCAGCAGTGACACGGCCGGCAGGTGTGCGTCCTTGCCCGCAATGGTGGAGAGCAAGAATGCGATCACGAACGGTACGGCCACGGCTACAAGTAGCCAGCCGTTTACGTGCTTACGTTCCTTAGCCAGATACCAGATGTATCCAGTTACGGGTACCGCGATTAGCACCATGATCCACGAGGTCAGACCGGCTGGCAAAGTGGTATCCGGAATGGTGAACCACGAGGTTGCGCCCGCCCACGAGACCGTTGAGTTTCCCCTGGTGGTGAACGCGATGAGTACCGTGAGGACTGCCATTACGGTTGCTGCGATCGGGTCGCGCAACTGCATCTTCAGGCGAATGTCATCGCCTGCCTTCTTATGCTGAACTACGTTTTCAGTGCTCACTTTGCGGCCTCCTTCTTAGCTCCAGCCGAGGCGCGCGCAGCCACCTTTCGCTTATTGCGGTAGTACTGAACTGCTTCAGATGCCGCAATCAACAAAACGATGATCGCCTGCGTGACCTGAACAATGTCCACAGGAATTCCAGCGGCTGCCTGCATGGTGGAACCGCCTGCAGCGAGTGCGCCAAACAGGATGCCGGCGAGAACGGTGCCGAGCGGCGTTGATTTACCAAGCAACGCAACCGTGATTGCGTCGAATCCGTATGATCCGGCTGTAGCGCTGGTAAGGAACTTCTCGGTGCCCAACACGGGAGCTGTACCGGCAAGACCGGCGAGACCACCCGAAATCACAAGCGTCAAGAAGATGACGCGCGGAACGGAAATACCGGCCGTACGCGCTGCGTGCGGGTTTGCACCAGCGGCGCGAAGTTCGAAACCAAACGTGGAGCGTTCCAACAGCCACCATACGAATACGGCAGCCAGGATCGCGATAATGAATGAAAGGTCAAGACGGTAGTTTGAGCCAAGTAAGCTCGGGTACGTGGCCGTGTCGGCAACGTACATTGACTTACCTGCCGAACCATCACCCTTCATGAACTCCTGGCTCAGCGTCCACGAGAGGAACAGTAGAGCAATAGAGTTCAACATGATGGTCACGATAACTTCATTTGCGCCAACCTTTGCCTTCAAGAAGCCCGGGATAGCGCCCCACAGAGCACCACCCAAAACAGCGCACACGATCGCAACAATGAGGTGCAGGACAATCGGAAGGTGCAGGTGCATGCCCACTACTGTGCCCACAAAAGCACCCATGATCAGCTGGCCCTGCACACCGATGTTGAACAGGCCCGCGCGGAACGAAACCGCGATTGCAAGACCGGCAATAATCAGTGGAACCGAACGAGTTAGCGTCTCAAGAAGAGGTTTGATACCAACCGCGAAGGAATCTGCCTGATAGTTGTAGATAGAACCTCTAAACAGCGACGAGAAGAAGCTTTGGAACGTGGATCCAGCCGCTTGGAAGAAGTCCGACGGCTGCGCAAAAAGATAACCGGCAGCGGTTTGGACGTCCTCGTTGAAGATCACAACAATCAACGCGCCAAGCACCAGTGCAACAGCAATAGCACCTAGAATCACGGCCGTATTGATCGAGAACAGGCGCTGCGTCAGCCGGCTACCGAAAGGAACCTTGTCAGATTCCGCCTTCTTTTCTGCCGGCTTTTCAACTTCGCGCTCTTGCCCGTGGATCTCACCAGGCAGTTTCTGGTTAGTCGGCTGCGGATTTGTTTCCTGACTCATTCGCCAGCCTCCTCAATCTTCGTTGTATGAGCCTGCGCCTGCGCCTCTTCAAGAGGCACACCAGCCATCATGAGGCCGAGCACAGAACGCGGCGTACCCGCCGGAACAATGCCCACGATCTTGCCGCGGTACATAACCGCGATACGATCAGCAAGCGCATCCACCTCGTCAAGCTCTGTAGAAATCACCAAGACAGCGGTGTCGTTGTCGCGCTCTTGCACGATGCGTTCGTACACAAACTCGATGGAACCAACGTCGAGGCCACGAGTGGGTTGTGACGCCACGAGGGCCTCTAGATCACGCGAAAGTTCACGCGCCAAGATAGCCTTCTGCGCGTTACCGCCAGAAAGCGTAGAAATCGGATCGTGGATTGATGTCACGCGAACGTCAAACATGTCGCGTAGTTTCTCCGCGTGTTTTTCCACCACCGCGGGCAACATATTGATGCCCTTGGCAAAAGGTGCCCGATCGTAAACGTCTAGGATCATGTTCTCTGCTATCGAGAACGAGGCGATCATGCCGTTTGTTGACCGGTCTTCCGGGACGTATCCAAGGCCCTTCTTCTGCAAACGTTCCTTGATGGTGAATGCGGCAAGATCTTCACCGCTGATCTTAATGGAGCCAGAGTTTGGCTCAATATCACCGAGGATCGCTTTGGCAAGCTCAGTTTGGCCGTTGCCCTGCACGCCCGCTACACAGACGATTTCGCCCTTGTGAACGTCCAGGCTTACCCGGTCGAGCAGGATGTTCCCCTCTTCGCTTACAACCGACAGGTCCGAAACGGATAGTCCCACTTCGCCCAGCTTTGCCTCGTTCTTATCAACATCAAGCTTCACGGGGCGGCCAACCATCTGGGAGGCCAATTCGGTTTCCGTGGACTGCGGGGATGCCTCACCAACAACCTTGCCGCGCCTAATCACCGTGATTCGGTCTGCAACCGCTCGCACCTCACGTAGCTTGTGGGTAATGAACACGATTGAAGTGCCCGATTCCTTGAGCTGAACCATGATGTCCATGAGCTCATCGGTTTCTTGCGGCGTGAGCACTGCGGTGGGCTCATCCAAAATCAGAACCTTGGCCTCGCGCGACAGCGCCTTAATGATCTCCACGCGCTGCTGCGCGCCAACTGAGAGATCTTCAATACGCGCATCCGGGTCGATATCAAAACCGAAACGAGCCGAGAGCTCGTTAACCAGTTTGCGTGCCTTGGTCTTATTTATAACGCCAAGCGCTCCAGTGGGCTCGTAACCGAGGGCTACGGATTCCGCCACTGTAAAAACAGGGACCAGCATAAAGTGCTGGTGCACCATACCAATGCCAGCTGCGACCGCATCTCCGGGGCCGCTGAAATGAACCGGCTTATCATCAATCAGGATCTCACCGCCATCTGGCTGGTAGAGACCATAAAGGACATTCATCAAAGTTGACTTGCCCGCACCATTTTCACCAAGAAGAGCGTGAATCTCCCCAGGCTCGACGGTGATGTTTATGTTGTCGTTAGCGACGAGCGGACCGAAAACCTTGGTGATGCCTCGAAGTTCGAGTTTCACAATGTTTTCCTTCGTTTCAAAGCGCCCATAAAGCTAGGTAAGGCCCGGATGCCGAGAAGGGCGCCCGGGCCTTACCTACTTGTATTGGTCAGCTCTGTAAATTACGGCTGGTTCTTGGTCTCAACCTTGATCTTGCCAGAGATGATGTCCTGCTTAATCTGCTCAACCTCGTCCTTGAGCTCTGCAGGAACCTTCGAATCGAAGTCGTGGAACGGTGCGATCGAAACGCCGCCGTTCTCGAGATCGCCAACGTACTGCTCCGAAGTCCAGTTGCCATCAGCAACAGACTTGATCGTGTCGAACACTGCCTGGCCGATCTCCTTCATCACCGAGGTGAGGATGTACTGGCCCTGTTCCGGCTGGGTGAGGTAACCGTCAGCGTCAACCCAGATGACGGAAACGCCGTCAGATTCGGAAGCAGCGGTGAGCGCGCCAGCGCCAACCGGACCAGCTACTGGCATGACAATGTCAGCGCCCTGGTTAATCAGCTGCTGAGCGGTGTTCTTACCCTTAGCGACATCAGAGAAGTCACCGGTGTAGGAGCCTTCCTGGCTCTCCATGTCCCAGCCAAGAAGCTTCACGTCGGTCGAGTGGACCTCGTTGTACTTCATCATGCCGCCTTCGAAGCCATCAGCGAAGATAGCGGTCGAAGGAATCTTCATGCCAAGGAAGGTACCGATCTTACCGGTCTGGGTCATGCCCGATGCGAGGTAGCCAGCGAGGTAGCCGGCCTCAGCGGTGTTGAACACAAGTGCGCGAGCGTTCTCCGGCTGGTTCTCGAAGGTCGAGTCAACTAGAGCGAACTTAACGTCCGGGTGCTCAACAGCCTTAGCCTCAAGCTGAGCGGCCATCTTGAAGCCAACGCCGATGATCAGGTCACAGCCCTCATCCACCATCGTGGAGATGTTCGGATCAAAATCAGCATCCGAGTTCGACTCAGCGGTCTTCACCTCAACGCCGAGTTCCTTCTCAGCGCGCTTCAAACCTTCATAGCCCGACTGGTTAAACGACTTGTCGTCAAAGCCGCCCTCGTCAGAAACCATGCAAGCCTTGACATTGCTTGCACCCTGCGCGCCGCCGGTCTCGCCGCTTGCGCCTTCGTTACCGCCTTGATCCGGGGCCGAACCGCAAGCTGCCAGCATCAATGCTGCTGCAGCAGCAACCGCAGATACCTTAATCGTTTTCTTCACAGTTCCTCCTGTGGAAAGGTTTTAGAAGTTTGACGAGTCTCCCCCGCAATCTGGCAAGGTCCGCTCGTATGCACGTAACAGTATAACCGATATAGAAGGCCCCCAGAACTCTGCTTCATGATCGTAAGCGAACAGTTATATTTGCGGCCTGTCTAGCCGAATCCGCACATCACACGTCAAGCCGAATAAAAAAGCGGATTGGGAGACCCCGTCTCCCAATCCGCAACAGCTAAGTGGCTAACTCGGCGAGGATTACTCCTCTTCCGCAGCCTCTTCCTCTGCCTCAGCTTCGCCTTCAGCAGCTTCGCCCTCTTCAGTCTCTGCAACCTCAGGCTCCGGAACTTCCTCAGCAGCAACGATCGAAACCAGAACCTCTTCCGGATCCATCTCGTGCGTTACGCCCTCAGGCATTTCTAGCGCAGCAACCGTAAGGCTATCGCCCTCGGTCATGCCCTCAATGGAAAGCTCGAAGCTCTGCGGGATAGCAATAACCGGAGCCTTGACCAGGATCTCGAAGTGCTCCTGGTTAGCAACCATGTTGTCCTTGACTTCGCCGTGGACGATCAGCGGGACAGTAACCTCAACCATCTCATCGCGGCGAACCGCAAACATGTCAACATGCAGGATGTCACGACGAACCGGGTGACGCTGAATATCCTTAACCAGAGCAAGCTGCTCATTGCCATCGAACACGAGGTTAACAAGAGCGTTCGCGCTGTCCTTAACTACAAGGAACGTCTCGTGGCCAGGTAGATCAAGGTGGATCGGATCAACAAAATCAGAGTAAACAACGGCCGGAACTAGGCCGTCGCGGCGTGCGCGACGGGCAGCGCCCTTACCAAACTCGGTGCGAACCTTCGCTTCCATACGCGTAATATCAGCAGGCATTTATCCTCCTAGGATCTCTCAAAATGAACGTGACCCCGGATGGTGGTGCGAAACAATGCGTTTCGAACGCCCTGTCGATAACGGCCAGCAACGCCAGCCCTCGCCGAGGCAACTTCAATAGTGTAGCGAAATTATGCGACTCCGTCGAATAGCGACGTCACCGAACCATCGTCAAATACCTCACGAATTGCGCGCGCAAGAAGCGGGGCAATGGAGAGGATGGTTAGTTTATCGAACCGCTTGGACGGGACAATCGGAAGAGTGTTGGTCACAACCACTTCCCTAGCGCCGCATTCGGAAAGACGCTGGGTTGCCGGATCAGAGAGAACGCCGTGGGTTGCAACCACAATCACGTCCTTAGCACCCGAAGCAAGCAGAACCTTCACGGCCTCTGCAATCGTGCCGCCCGTATCAATGAGGTCATCCACCAAAACGCACTCGCGGCCCACCACGTCACCAACAACCCGGTTTGCAACCGCAACGTTTGGACGAGTGGTGTCGCGAGTCTTATGAATGAAAGCAAGGGGAGCTCCACCCAGCTTCTGCGACCATTTCTCCGCAACCCGAATACGGCCAGCATCAGGAGAGACCACCGCAACATTAGACAGATCCACGCGGGTACGGACATAGTCAACGAGGACTGGCATGGCCCAAAGGTGATCGACCGGACCGTCAAAGAAACCCTGCGCCTGAGCCGCGTGTAAATCTACCGACATGAGGCGGTCAGCACCGGCAGCCTTGAAAAGATCGGACATGAGGCGGGCCGAAATGGGCTCGCGACCAAGGTGCTTCTTGTCTTGACGTCCATACGGGTAGAACGGTGCCACAACGGTGATGCGCTTCGCGCTTGCACGCTTGAGCGCATCAATCATGATCAGCTGTTCCATAACCCACTTGTTGATGGGCTCGGTATGCGACTGGATAACAAACGCGTCACAGCCACGAACAGACTCGTTGAAGCGCACGTAAATCTCACCATTCGCAAAATCGTATGCCGTGGTGGGTAGAACACCCGTTTGAAGCTCCTCGCCAACAGCCGCCGCAAGCTCAGGGTAGGCTCGCCCTGACACCAGGATCAGGCGCTTTTCACCGGTGGTGATAATTCCAGTCACTTTAATTTCTCCTAAATGCGGTTTTGCAGCTGTTGGAAGGCGGGTAGAAGAGTGCCTGCTTCAACCAACGCGTCGAAGGCAAAGCAGTACGGCATGATGGAGCCCTCACCGACTTCTACATTACGTAGCGTCGTATGAGGGCCAATTTCAGAATAAGAATCAATAAAAGTGTTGCCTTCGAGGATGCAGCCCGGCTCAATCGTCACATCCGGCGCGATTTCTACATCAACATCAATCCACGTTGAGGTTGGATCAACCACGGTTACGCCCCCGCGCATGTGTTCTTCGAGGATTCGCCGGTTCATTTCCGCACGAAGCTCGGATAGCTGAACGCGGTCATTACACCCCTGCGCCTGCCACACGTCCTCAAGAATGAAAGCTCCACACCTGCGGCCCCGCGCAATAGCTGCTGCAATGGTGTCGGTCAGATAAACCTCACCCTGGTCATTATCCGTCCCAAGCGTAGGTAGAACCTCGGCGAGGAAAGCCGCATCAAACGCGTAGATTCCCGCGTTAATTTCCCGCACAGCTAGTTCGTCTTCCGAGGCGTCGCGGTGCTCCACGATCTTCGTAACCGCACCCTCTTCGCGAATAATCCGGCCATAACCCGTGGGGTCTTCCACAACGGTTGTCACAACCGTAACCGCATTCTTCGCACTCTCGTGCGCCTTCCCCAGCTCGCGCAGCGTCTGCCCAGTAAGCAGGGGTACGTCAGCGGACGTAACGAAAACAGTTCCCGCGAGCTCATCCACGTGCTTCGCGAGTTCTTCCAATCCGCACTGAACGGCGCGACCCGTACCCGGAATCTCATCCTGATCTGCAATCACAGCATCCGGCGCGAAATCCTGCACCATCTGCGCCACGCGATCACGCTGGTGACGAATCACCACAACCTGTTTTGCCGCCCCGGATTCTTCTGCCGCAACAATTGCGTGTCCCAAAAGCGGGCGCCCACACATTGGGTGAAGAACCTTTGGAGTATTGGACTTCATACGCGTGCCCTGACCTGCCGCCAGGACGATTACAGCCAACGGGTTACTCACATTCCCATCCTTTTGGTTTTGTAAAACCGCGAGAGTTACGCCAACACCTCCGATCTTAATAGGAACAGAGGCGCCGAGGCGAAAATTTAGGCAGACTCAATAAATTTTTGGGATGAAACGGGGCAGACAAGAAAAACTCCCACGCGTTTGCGTGGGAGCAACCGTTCCGCCCCTAGGATTCGAACCCAGACCTCAAGGCACCAAAAGCCTGTGTGCTGCCGTTACACTAGGGCGGAAAGCCACAAGTCATTGTGCCATACTTTAAAGCTGAGCACCTAAACGAAACCGGTGCCAGTGATCGAAGTTAAAATGCCCGCGAGGGCGGAGGAAATAAAGTGGCTGCGAAAAGGACCAGGCTGAGCGCAATCGAACGCCGTGAACAACTCATCGCAACCGGACGTTCCGTTTTTGCCGCCCGCGGTTTTGACGCCACCACGGTAGAAGAAATCGCGAGTAAAGCGGGGGTAACAAAACCCGTTGTATACGAACACTTTGGAGGCAAAGAAGGCCTCTACGCCGTGATCGTGGACCGGGAAGTACAGCTCCTTGTCACCACTATCACTAACTCGCTTAACTCGGCGGAGCACCCGCGTCGCATCGTTGAGAACACCGCTCTTGCCCTCCTGGACTACATTGACGAGCACACCGATGGCTTCCGCGTGCTCGTTCGAGACGCTCCCCTAAACCGATCCGAAGGCTACTACTCCTCCGTCATCGGCGATGTAGCAAACAAGGTTGAGCATCTTGTTGCCGCCCGCTTCAAGGAAGCAAAACTAAATGCTAAAGCCGCCCCAATCTACGCGCAGATGCTGGTTGGACTAATCGCCCAAGTTGGTCAATGGTGGCTAGAAGAGCGCAGCCCCGATAAGAAGACCGTGGCCTCCCACATCGTTAACCTCACCTGGCTCGGACTACGAAATCTGCACCCCGATCCGCAGCTACTTAGCGACGCTGATTAAGGTGAACTTCAAAATCAACGAAGACAAGAGTCTTGATTTCAAGTATCTTTGAAGCGTGAGTGAAAACAAACGCATGCCCGTCCCAACTCCGGACGACGAGGTTGACCGCATCGTCAGCTCTTGGCAAAAAGAGAGGCCCGACCTCGACTCCACTCCCATGCTCGTTTTCTCGCGCATCACGCGACTGGCCCGCCACCTCGACCTCGCGCGGCGAAACGCGTTTCTTTCGCACGGCCTCGAGCCTTGGGAATTCGATGTTCTCTCGTCCCTACGCAGGTCTGGTAGCCCATACGCGCTCACCCCGGGCGTCCTCATGAACGAACTACTCGTCTCATCGGGAACCATGACCAACCGTATCGACAGGCTGGAAGCAAAAGGGCTTGTTGAACGATCCCCTTCCCCGTCGGACCGGCGCGCCGTCCTAGTGTCGCTAACCGTCGAGGGCCGCAAACGCGTGGACTCCGCGCTCAAATCACTACTTGACGACGAACGTAACCTGCTGGTTGGAATCAGCGAAGAAGATGAGCAGAGGCTTTCACTACTGTTGAAGCCGCTACTACTCGCATTCGACGCTTAACGTGTAGGGCACACCACGCGTGCCTGCCAGCTTCATTACCTAACATTTTCGACCCGATTTGTACCCGACTAAGAGGAAATCGTGAGCAACGAAAACATTCACCAACAAGCTCCCACGAGCCCTACGCAAAGCATTCACAGCACCCGCTTTGACGGACCGCCCATCGCGATCGACGCGCGCGGCCTGACCAAGGTTTTTGGGAATACCATTGCGGTTGGCAACCTAACCCTGGGCATCCCGCGCGGATCCTTCTTTGGCCTAGTCGGCCCTAACGGAGCAGGCAAAACTACGTTCCTTTCTATGGTTACGGGCATGCTTGTGCCAGACGCTGGAACCGCATACATTTCCGGCGTAGATATTTGGGATAAATCCGAAGAGGCCAAGGCCATGCTCGGCGTTCTGCCCGACGGATACCGACTGTTCGACCGCCTCTCCGGCGCCGCCCTGGTGGAATACATGGGAATGCTCCGCGGGCTCGATAAAGACACGTCCCGCACTCGGGCAAAAGAGCTACTCGAAGCGCTCGGCCTTGAAAACACCGGTAAGAAACTTGTAGCCGACTATTCGCAGGGCATGACGAAGAAAGTTGCGCTGGCCTGCGCCCTCGTACACGGCCCGAAAATCGTTGTACTTGACGAGCCGTTTGAATCGGTAGACCCGATATCCGCGGCCGGTATTCGTAGCCTCCTAACCGAATTCGTAGAAGCCGGAGGCACCGTAGTGCTCTCCTCGCACGTTATGGACACGGTAGAAAAACTGTGTGACCACGTGGCGATTTTGAATCACGGTCAAGTGCTAGCGGCCGGCACCACCGAGCAGGTATCAGCTGGTAAGAGCCTGGACGAGCGCTTCCGCGAGCTCGTAGGTGGGGTGAAGGAGACAGGAGGTCTCGATTGGTTGCGTCAATAATTGGCCTTAAACTTCGCTCTTTGTGGAACAACCTAACCCAAAAATGGTGGAAGTTAGTTCTCGTTATCCTAGCTACGCTCTACTTTGGCGCATTCTTTGGTTTCATGCTGATCGCGCCGCTACTGATTCTTGATGCCAGCCTCTTAATCCCATTCACCAAAGTTGCCCTGCTGGTGGCCAGCGCTAGCACGCTAGCGTGGGCAGGCGCTCCTCTATTTGGTATGGGACTAGATGCCACAACCGCGCCAAAGTCCTTCGCCCCTTATGTTGCGCCAACCAGATCTTTGTCTAGAGCGCTCCTTTACGCCTCAGTAGCAGGGCCGGCCGGCCTCATAACACTCCTCGTTTTCGTCGCCGGAACCGCGGGACTATTCAAGGTAAATGAGCCACTTTACGGCGTTCTATCCATCGTGCTGATGCCGTTTGCTCTGGTCTCCCTTGCCCTCGTATCGCGGTTTATAAGCTTCTGGTTTGCTGCCCGCGTTGAGGCCTCTCAAGGCCGGCGCGACCTCATGCAAATGGTTGGCGTAGTCCTGTTTGTGGCAATCATGTGGGGATTTTCCTACTTCATGTCGACCTTTGCAGAAGGCGGAATGAACCTCGACATTGGCACTTTGACAATCATCGCGAAATGGACACCATTCGCTGGCATCGTTTCTATTCCCTACCTTCTGGCAGGCGGTGAGCTCATCCCCGCCCTCGTGCAAGTGGCTTACGGGGTAGCAATCTTTACGGTACTAGGAGCTGGATGGCACTCGCTGGTTCGCGGCGAAATGGTGGGGCGCAAACACGAACTCACCGATGCGACCAAGCAGGCCGTGGCCGCGGGGCAAAGCGTAGTGGATCCGACTTTAGTAGCCACTGAGGTCAAGACTGTTGCCGGCCTAGACCAACAGCTGAAGTCTCTAAACTTCTGGCTGAAACTGGGCCTCAACCCACCCACCGCTGCGCTGGCAGCCCGCAACCTTCACATGTGGGTGCGTGACGCGCGCCTAGCGCCCTCCCTCATCATCATGCTGATGATGCCGATTCTTGGTCTCGGCTTTTCGCTAAGCCCAACGGGTGCGTCCACGGGCTGGTTTTTATTCGTATTCACTCCCCTGATCTTCGGTCAGACTGCGGGTATGTTGCTCTCATACGACTCAACCGCCTACTGGATGCATGTCAGCGCGGGTGTAACCGGACGAGCCGACCGCTTCGGGCGTCTCTTCGCATCACTTCCCGCTCTAATCGTGGTTTCCATATTCAACGGCGTTCTGGCATCCATTGCACTACCAATCGGAATGTCCTGGCTAGCGCTGACCATCGCCTCGTTCTCACTGGGACTGCTTACCGCAAGCCTGATGTCTGCCATAACTGGATACCGCGCATTTGGCGTGCAACCTCCGGGAACATCAGCCATATCTACCAAGGGCACGGCAAACCAAATGGCCACGTTTATTGGCGGTCTGGTCGTATTCACACTCGGTAGCTTGCTGATGGTCCCAGCAGTTCTTGCATACATCTACCTTGGCCCCATCATCACCGAGGCCGCGGTTTATCTACTGGTATTGGTATGGACGCTAGGGATCAGCTACGTGGCACTGCGCATCGGAGCAGGCCTGCTCGAGCGCAACCAGGCCGCCATCTTGCAACAGATCAAGAGCTGGCCCGGCCATTAGACAGAGACTACTTGGCGCGTTCAGCGGCCTCTGCGGCCTCTAGCCACGCCATTTCTAGCTCATCATGCTCGCTTTGAGTATCTTGAAGTGCGGCCGACACCCGGGCCATCTCGGCAATCTGATCCGCGGAGGACTCCGGGTTGGCAGCTATCTCTCCCAACTGGGCCTCGTACTTCTCTATCTGACTGGCCAGGCGATCCATCTGCCGCTCGATTCGGCGCGCTTCCTTCTGCGCTTCGCGGAACAGCTGCGCGTCGGAAGTTTTTGGCGCGGCCAAAGTTTTATGCGCGCCGTTTTTGCCCGGTTCTTCGCGGTTAGTATCTGACCACCGCGACGTCCCCCTACCGGCCACGCCACCCATGCCGGCCTCGCGCATCTGCAAATACTGCTCCACACCACCGGGAATGGCACGAAGCTTGCCGTCACCAAATAGAGCAAGTTGGTGAGTGGTAGTACGCTCCAGCAAATAACGATCGTGAGAAACCACTACCAGCGTGCCGGGGAAGGAATCCAGCAGATCTTCCATGGCCGCAAGCGTGTCAGTGTCGAGGTCGTTGGTAGGCTCATCCAGCAAAATCACGTTCGGCTCCGACATCAGCAAACGGATCAGCTGCAACCGGCGCCTCTCCCCGCCCGAAATGTCAGCAACCGGGGTCCACGCCCTACTGCGCGTAAAACCGATTCGTTCAACCAACTGGGAGGCAGACACCTCCCTATCGCCAATCATCACCGACTGCGCCACGTCAGCCACGGCCTCAACCACCCGCCTATGTGCGACTGCGTCTAGTTCATGCGTATCTTGCGAAAGCGTGCGCACCTTCACTGTTTTGCCGCGCTTTACCCGACCCGAATCGGGCTCCACCTCGCCACTAAGCAGGCGTAGCAGGGTGGTTTTACCCGCACCATTCACACCCACAATTCCCACGCGCTCAGCCGGAGCTAGACGGTAAGTCACGTCCTCAAAAATCGTGCGCTTCTCATCGCCCTCGCCAAAAGCTAAAGACACGCCTTCCAGGTCAATCACCTGTTTGCCCAGACGCGCGGTAGCCATGCGTACAAGTTCAACCTCATCGCGCGGAGGAGGCTCATTAACGATCAGTTCTTCCGCGGCCTCAATACGAAAACGAGGCTTCGAAGTGCGCGCGGGCGCGCCGCGGCGCAACCAGGCGAGCTCCTTGCGAAGCAGGTTTTGCCGTTTTTGTTCCGCGAGAGCGTTTTGGCGAGCCCTCTCCGCCCGGGCCAAAATATAAGCCGCGTACGAGCCTTCGTACATTTCGATTCGGCCCGGAATCTGCGGCCGAGAACCACCCGGATCAATACCTGGCACAACCTCCCACACGTGGGTGCACACCGCGTCCAAGAACCAGCGGTCGTGCGTCACCACGATCAGAGCACCACTATTACGGCCCGAACCATCGCGCGGCCCCATCCGCTGATTCAAATGTTTAGCCAGCCAAGATACGCCCTCAACATCCAAATGGTTCGTGGGTTCATCCAACACGAGGACGTCCGCCGGGTGCCCCTGCACGACGCCTGCAGACAAAACTCGCGCCAAGTTCACGCGCCTGCGCTGACCTCCTGAAAGCTCACTCATTTTCGCTTCCAGATCAATATCAGCCAAAAGCCCCTCATGAACATCCCTAATCGCGGGCACAGACGCCCACTCGTGGGCTGCAAGTCCGGGATGAACCACGCTTTGGACCGTCTGGGCGCTGATGACGTCGCGCTGAGACAAGTGCGCAAACGTGACACCATCGCGCACAATTATCTGGCCGCTATCTACCTCACGTTCGCCCGCGAGCATATCCAACAGCGTGGTTTTGCCCGCCCCGTTTGGGCCGAGCACACCAATGCGATCTCCGTCTGCCACCGAAACCGAAATGTCGGCCAAAATCTTGCGCGAACCACCTATCGCGCCAATGCTCTGCGTTCCAAAAAGATGTGCCACTACTCCACCTTTGCCGGCTGCGCGGGGCCAGACACCACCAGCGTGTTCTCCACCTCGGGCGCCTCTGCGAGGCGCTGCTCAATCTGGCGGGCATGTTCAAGGCTAGTTGCCAGCGCCGCTACCGTTGGGCCCGAACCGGACAGTAAAACTGCGAGCGGCCCGGCCTCTTCAATCACCTTCCACGCTTGCCCAAGCGTAGGGTGCATACTCAAAGCGGTTTCCTGCAGATCATTTTCTAATAGGCCCACCAGTTGCTCAGCACCTTCAAGCACACGCCAATCGCCCTCGCGCAAACTAGTAGGTAGCTTGCTCCGACCTCTGCCCTGTACGTCAAACTCTTTGAACACGGCCGGCGTTGAAAGCCCCTGCCGCATCGTGCACATCACCCAGTAGTGCTCAGGCGTATCGGGCTGGTACAGTCGCGTCATGTGGTCCCCATATCCCAGGCCCAGGCTAATCCCACCCTCCAAACACGCCGGCACATCTGCGCCAAGCCCACGGGCAATCTCATGCATGCTCTCGCGATCGAGGTTTAACCCCAGGAGTTTATCAACCGCTACGAGGGTTGCGGCCGCGTCTGCGGAACCTCCGGCCATTCCGCCGGCTACCGGGATGCTCTTTTCAATTTCGATCTCGAGGACGTGGCCGTCTGGAACCGCTGGAATACCAAGCTTTGCGGCCTCCAAAATCAGCGCTCTTGCCGCTCGAAACGCCAGGTGTTTTGTAGGTTCCAAATCCGATAGGTCCGCGCCCAGCGTGTGCACTACGATCGGCATGCCGATTCGCGCAGATTCATCGCGTTGCGGGCGAAAACGAACGGTTGCTCGCTCCCTAATATTCAACGTTTCAAAAATGGAATAAAGCGGATGGTAGCCACGTTGGTCGGGTTTACCTACCAAAAGGATAAGATTCAGCTTTCCCGGTGCGCTCGCTGTGATCACTAGGCGCCCTGCTTCAACTCGTTGCGGGCCTTAGCTAAGGACAAGAATTGGTCAATATCCAATACCTCACCTCGCGCAAGCGGGTCGATACCCGCGTTTTCTATCAATGCGTCCACGTCCACATCCGCCCACTTCTTCAAGGCAGCGCGAAGGGTTTTGCGACGCTGAGAGAACGCGGCATCCACAACCTCAAAAAGTTCTTGGCGAGTAACACCCGCCTGCTCGGCAGCCGGCAAAGCATCCGCCTCGTAACGCGAAATTCGTACCAGTGAAGAATCAACATTTGGGATGGGCCAAAAGACGCGCCGGGAAATAGTGCCCGCTAGCTCAGCGTCACCATACCAAGCGACCTTGACGGACGGCACGCCGTAAATTTTTGACCCTGGATTGGCGCTCAGGCGCTGCGCAACCTCAGTTTGCACCATCACTAAAAGCTCACGGATGGATGGGAAGTTATCCAATACACCTAGGATCAACGGCACAGCCACGTTGTACGGAAGATTTGCCACGAGGCGGGTGGGAGCCTCCCACTCTTGCACCTCTCCCTCAATAGGCTTCGCCTCATTCAGACGATCCAAAGTGGTGACCTTAAGAGCATCCGACTGAAGAACCCGAAGCGGCGCACCCGGCGCATGCCCGGCTACAGTGGCCGGCAGAGCCGTTGCCAAAACTGGGTCAATCTCAATCGCCGTCACGCGCGCGCCGGCCTCCAACAAGCCCAGCGTTAGAGAGCCCAGACCCGGACCAATCTCCAACACGTGTTCCCCGGCTACAACATTCGCAGCCTTTACAATCTTGCGAACTGTACCGGCATCGTGAACGAAGTTCTGACCCAGCGTTTTTGTAGGTTGGATGTGAAGAGCGGCGCAGATCTCGCGCACATCCCTTGGCGTCAACAACTTAACTTCGCTCATATAACCATTCTACCGGGCAGACACAGACACAAATTACAAGGGGAAGTGGTAGCTGAGCCACCACTTCCCCTACTAGACGCTTTAGTTTATCGCAGTCCAAGCATTGACGAGCATGCCGGCCACTGTCCCCAACCAGCGCGCTGCTGGAGGATCTGGGCTCGCATCGTCTGCTCTTCAGCCGAAGCATCCGACGGCAAGCCACTGCCGCCTACCGCTTGCCACGTAGGTAGCGAGAACTGGTAGAGGCCGTAGAAACCGTTACCCGTGTTCGTGCCCGGATTGCCACCGGACTCACACTGAGCCAGCGCGGCCCAAACACCGGCCGGCGCGGAACCCGTACCCGAGCCCTGCTGCGGAGCGGCCGCTACAGCTCCAGCCGGGCGCTTCTTGGTTCCATGTTCAACGATCTTGTCGGTAGGCTCTTCACGATCTTCAGAAACCTTGGCAGAAACAAGGACCTCACTGCCACGCTTCTGCTCGTACTTTACAGTGGTGATCTTGCCCTTCTGGCCCTCTTGCACCACGCGGGATTCACCCTCGTACAGCTCATCCGTGTCACGCTCAACCGTCTTGAAATCAAGTTCCTCGACGTCGGTTACAGTGCCGCGCGTTTGGCGCACGATGTTCACCTTCACGTCGCCGTCACCGGTTTCTAGGAAGACCTGGTCAATGGGTGAAGGAGTAATGTTTGCTGCTTCAAGGATCTCAGGAACGGTGGCATCCTCAGGAACCTCAACAGACTTGGCATTGCCGTCAACCACAACGCTTACAGTGCCAGCCTCGTTAAGAACTGCAGGCAGGGCCTCGCGAACACTCGAACGATTCGCAGCGATGGCAACATTGCGGCCCGAATCAGCGAACACGCTCATCACGCCCTCAAGCGAATCGGCGGTGGACCAAACCTCAGAGCGGCCCTTCTCATCGCGAATCGTGTAAGGCTTCGCAGACGTGAACGTAATCGTCTGGCCCTTTTCTACCGGAGCGGAAACTGCAGGGGTTACGAGATCATGCTCGCCAACCTTTACACCAGCCGCCTCCAGCGCGCCGCCAACCGTGCCGCCCCAGACCGTTACAACCGAAGTTGCACCATCAGCGTTCACCAGGACGTCGGTACGCGCCGAAGCAATCGAAACGCCAGCCGTCGCTACGAGGGCCAAAGCAGACGCAGCTGCAACGGATTTAATGGTCGTTTTCGATGCGTTCGTTGCCCAGCGGGTTGACGCTACATTGTTGAAAGCCAAACTTTTACCTCTTGAGTAGATAACTAACTACTCCCTACCGTAACCAGATCGTTATAGAAATGGGAAGCTAATCCGCCGGCAAATTGTGCAAGCTCACACAAAGTTTGTGCCTTTACTTACAAAGCACTTCAAGCAAAAAAGACATTGCCATACACTGCTTCACTATTTTTCTGTAACTGCTCGAGGGCGTCCTCCTCACTACGCTCCCACATCTGCGCGATGAACCGAACCGTATGCGCAATAACGTATGAGGCGTTCGGATGACCGCGATACGGCACGGGAGTGAGGTAAGGAGCATCTGTTTCTACCAGAATGCGGTCTGGTGATAGTGATTTGAAGGCCTCGCGCAGATCATCGTTAGCCGCAAACGTTAGTGATCCGCCAAACGAGGCGTACCAGCCGTTCTTCTCTACGTGCCGAGCCAGGTGCGTTCCGCCTGAAAAGCAGTGGAACACGATTGGCGCGTGCCCCTTATCTGCACCCGTGTCGTAGAGGACGTCCAAGCACTCCTGATGTGCATCTCGGTCATGGATCTGCACTGGTAAGGAACGCTCAAATCCCATGCGCAAATGAGCAGCAAACGATTCCTTTGCAGCGATAAGGCCTGCGTCGGCCGTGCGGAACAGGTCGATACCGGTTTCTCCCACAGCCACAATGGACGGATCATCCAGCCGGCTCTCCACCGCGGCAAGAGCCTCATCTAAAGGCACGTGATGATCCTTCAGCTCATGCTCCCAACCGTCGGCGGCCACGTCCAACACACCCGCGTGTAGCGGCGCCTCATTGGGATGGAGCGCAATAGCTGCACGTACCCGCGGGAAGCCAGCCGAGTCACCAAACTTGTGGGCAAGCTCAATGGTGGGATCAAAATCTGTAATCTCACAGCCCACCGTAATGAGCCCGCGGACTCCCACCTGGTGCGCGCGATGGAGCTGTTCCTCGAGGGGAAGCTTGACGCCGCCAGCTTTGGGGATTTCCCACTCTCCAATGGGCAGATGCGTGTGATTATCGAGCACGGGACCAGCTAGAGCCGCAGGGGGCTCGGGCCAGTTCCGAGGCTTTTTCCTACTCATCTTCTACTCCACCGTCATACATCTCATCTGCGTCCAGGGTTTCCTCGTTAAGCTCCCCCGCTTCGGCCAGGGTAGGTTCATCCTGGGGCAAGTCACTCTTGGCGATCTCACGCTCGTGCTTGCGCTTCAACTGGCGTTGCCTGGTTTTCCGCTCAAAAACAATCAAAGCTATCAGTAGCAATAACGCGAGGGC
The DNA here is from genome assembly GCA_002871995.1 of Gleimia europaea. Lineage (GTDB taxonomy): Bacteria > Actinomycetota > Actinomycetes > Actinomycetales > Actinomycetaceae > Gleimia > Gleimia europaea. Next base: position 560,953 of record PNHW01000001.1, on the reverse strand, counting down.
GCTGGTGAGTTGTCCCGCCCGCAATCCGATAGGCGTGAAACTCATGTGCACCTGGTTATCACCCGCTTGCACCGGAATCAGCATGAGCGAATCATCGAAAGGCTCTATCTTTACATTCTGCCCGTTAACTGTAGCTTCCCAACCCGGATCGTAAATATTACTTACCAGCAAGTAGCCTGCCTGGGGTGCGTTGATGCTCAAATCCATAGAACGACCGCCCCGCTCAATCTTCACGGGGGTGGCTTTCGCCTTCGCAACGGCACTTTCATAAACCGAATCATTCATTACGCCGGCTTCGAAGCTAACCGTGCCGGACTTGTCTTTCTCGGTCTTGAACTCCACTCGACCGGTATCGCCCGCGTGCAAAACGCCCAAGTCAACCAGACCATTCTTTTGGGTACTTACCTGGACCTTCTGTTCATTCCCGGTGTAAACCGAAACGTTTTGCACCTTCACCGTTCCAGACTTGTAGGCGAGGAAGTAGTGGCCATCCTTTTGCGCTGTAACCCTCACGTTTGCAACGGCCTGTCCGGAAGAAGATTCAATCTTGACCTGCTGACCAAAAGGCTCGTTAGATTGCTCAGACACCGTGCCCGTGGTAGCTGAGAACTCTGCCTTCACCGTCTCATACAGGCCGGAGGTGCCAAACGCAGCCTCGTACATCCTCGCCTGATTGGTAAGGAATCCCTCGGCTCCGGTTTTGAAATCTTTGGCCGCGCTATCAACCAGGAACGCATTAGGCAGGGCGTCCGCGTTCTCGTAAACATTGAGACTGGTCGATTCGTAGTAGGTCGGGTAGTCAATCAACTGCCCGCGCTCTTTGTCGCTGGCCATCACATATTTCACGCCCAGGAAGGTATCGAGCGGTTTAGCCGGATTGTAAGCGTAGGAGTTAATGCCGTTAGTGGATAGGCCAACGTCCTCCATGAGTTTCAACTGCGCCTGGCTGAATGAAGAACCAAACAGCGTGACACCGTCATAGCCGTAGAGGAATGCGTCGTTATAGGTCTTGCGATTAGCGAGCTCCGCCCGCGGATACCCGTCATTGTCAGTCTTGATCTTAGCGGCAACCTCGCGCACATCCCGGGGGAAGTCGCCCGCGGCATAGCCGTCGCGATTGCCAAATACCTGCCCGTCTCGCACATCTTTAATGCCCACAATTGATGAAGCCAGTAGCTCCATTGAGACCAAGCCGATCATGGTTGCCACTGCAACGCTCCGCGCGGCAAACACTCGCGGCGACTTCCTCAGTTTCAAGGTGATTTCTTCTCGCCTAGATACAGCCGCAAGAACCGCCACGTACAGCGCGCTAACCGCGATGGTCGCGACCATCGAACGCGCGGTCACAGCCTCTTTATCGATTCGATACATGACCAGGGCGAGCAGACCTATTCCGGATGCGATCTTCGCAAGTGGAAGCGGCTCGGTTTTGAGCGCACGGAAAGCGTCGGCAGCCATTACCACAAGGAGGAATACCGCGGTGAATGCAAACCGGTGGTTCAACTGGTTCGGGTAGTGCATTCCGTGCCAGAAGAAGTTCAACGAGTTGACCGACAAGCTGAGCGCCATGACGGTCAACAGAATTCCGTTAGCAACCTTCACCTTTACGGAAATGCTTCGAGTCAGGAAGTACGCCGGGATCAGCAACAGGACGAGGGTTCCCGCGTAAATGTTCGGAAGACCCTCGCGCACAGCGGGTGCGGACAGGAACATTTGGCGCCCAAGCAAATCAATGGGCGAATACATGAAGTCCACTTTGTCTGGCCACGCATCACCGTATGCCGACGTGTGTTGCAACTTCAAATAGACCGGGATTAACAGCGCGGAGGCCAGCGCAGCCCCGAACACGGACGCCCCGCCAAACAAGATTGTTTTGGCCACCTGATCTCGCCAACGTTTGAACGGAACGTTCTCAACCAGAAGGACCAGGAAATACAGGGCGATAAACAGGACAGCGAAAAACGCCGCGTAATAATTTACGAAGAGGGTTATGGCCGTGAAAATCACGTAGGGAACAAGCCGCTCATGCTTGACGATCAACCACGCGCCGTAAGCGAGGAGGGGCAGCATAATCTGCACGTCCAGCCACATTATGTTCCAAAAGTACGCGAGCGTGAACGAGGAGAGCGCGTATCCGAGGGAGAACAAGACGGCAACCCACGGGGTGTGAGCGCGGCCTCGACGCAGGAAGAAATAGCTGGTGTAGCCCGCCAAGCCCGTTTTCAAAACGACGTCGAACAGCACAAAGTTAGACAATTGCGAGGCGGGGAACAACAAAATGAGCAGGTTTATTGGACTTGCCAAGTAGTAGGCGAAGAGCGAAAGGAAGTCGGTACCCAAGCCGCCTCGCCACGAATACATAAGAGTCTCAAAGTTTGACAGCTTGCGCTGATATTCAGCGAGGAACGGCGCGTACTGATGGTACAGGTCGATAGTGAGGATGTGCCGGTTGCCGCTGGGCCACACCCCCGACACCTGAAACGCGATGAAAATGATCAGTGCCGGAATGACGAACGCGGCAATACCCGGACGATTCTTAGAAGCAAACCAGGCTTTCGGATTCAATAGCGCGTCCCTAAACCTACGCACCCTGCTTGGCACCGTAGCTTCGACTGTTGCCGATTGTTCAGACGCGTCTACGGGCTGGATACCCTGCTCACTCTGCTCCGAATGCGCTACCGGCACGCCCTCAGGTTCCGCGTCCTGGGGCGCTACGTCCTGGAGCGCTGCGTCGTCCGGCATAAAAATCTCCTCGCTCATCACTACACTGCGACAACAGTATTTTGGCAGACTTGCGCCCTATCAGCACCCACCTGCCTTAAGAACCGGCCCCTCATAAGCATTTTGGGGAGGGCAGCGCCACGCACTGCCCTCCCCAAAACATCACTCTAGGAGATTACTCCCACTCGATGGCTTCGGTTCTGCCGTCCCTTCATTCCAGTTGCACCCAGTTTTCGGTTCCGTCTCGATCCGAGTGCCGCCAAGTAACACCGTGTCGTGTTTCGTCGGCTTCGGGGACAAAAGTCGGGACAACTTCAAAAACTTTTTTTCGAACTCAGGGCCTTGAGTTTTTGTTTTTGTCCCAAAGCGCGCGGCGGGCCGTCTTTGGAGGCTCGATAGCGCCGAAAACGCCCGTTTTGAAACTCAACCGCCCTCTAGTCCGCAAGCCGCCAGCTGCAATCGCAAGTGAATCAACGCGGGTGGCTTGCAGACGTTTCGCAAAACCGCAGGTCGCTGGCACTCACCATCGGTGAACAAAGTGAGTAGTCTCGGGTGGCTTGCCCATGAGTTGAATCGACACCGCGATTCGGCGCGCAGCCGAGGCATCTCCGTCGTCTGGACTTCGGGCCCGTCTTGGCCATCGCACGATGTGGCAGCAGCTGCAACGCGGTGAGATAATACCAGCAAGAAAGACAAGAATGCCCGTAGCAGAGAAGCAACTGGCATGGCTCGAACCGATAGCGACAATCGCAAGGGGGACGCACATGGACAGAGAAGGACTGGATGAGCTGATGTCCATCGACCTTGAGACGCGCAGGGATGCGGAGACGATCCTTTTCGCGCTCGAGCAGGCGCCCGACGGTTTCAACACCACGACCTACCGCCAGGCAAAAGCGCAGCTCGGCTGCGATGCCGATGCCGCCGATTGCTACCTGCTCGACCTGCACGCGGCCATCATGCTGCTCTCCGAGGCCCATGGCCTCAAGCTCGACATGAGCCGCCACGACTATAAGGAAGAAGGGCTGCCGTTCGTCCTCGACTACGACGTCTGGCACCGCAAGGACGCCGCTGCAAACGGGATGTTCGACGACGAGGCCTCGCCGGAGAACCGCGACTGGCGCGACGAGCACGATGGCATCATCGCCGACACCATTGCCGGCAGCGCCTTGAAGAGGATGCCGTGATAGCCGACAAGACCGTGCTCAAGATGATGCGCGAGATGGGGATTCGCTGCGGGATCAGACGCGAGACGGCCCACCACGGGTACAACTCGTACAAGGGCGTCGTCGGCAGAACGTTCGAGAACGTGATCGCGAGGGATTTCGACGCCGGGGCCCCGTGGCAGAAGCTGGGGACGGACGTCACCGAGTTCAAGGTGGCTGGCGGTAATGCCTACTGGGCCCCGACGCTGGACTTCTGCACCAAGGAGATCGTGGCGAGCGACATATCGACCACGCCCGACATGGCCAAGCAGGCGAGGATGCTCGACGAGCTGCTGCCCAAGATCCCCGAATGCGCCGCCCCGACCATGCACTCGGACCGGGGCTGGCAGTACCAGCACGCCTCGTACACATCCAGGCTCGAGGCCGCCGGCATCGTCCAGAGCATGTCCAGGAAGGCGAACTGCATCGACAATGCCGCCACCGAGCAGCTCTTCGGCCACGTCAAGGACGAGTTCTACAGGGGCCGCGAGTGGAAGACGTTCGAGGATTTCAAACGCGACCTGGAGGAATGCATAGTCCACTGGAACACGAGCCGGAGGCAGGTAAGATTGAAGGGCCTGACCCCGGAGGAGTTCCGGAATCAGGCCCTCGCGGCCTAGTCGCTATTTAGGGCGTCCAAGATTTGGGGCGCAGTTCAATCTTTGAGGGCGGCCTATTGAAACATTGGTGATATAACTTATCCCCTGATGGGATTCAGGCATTTGGGCAGCGCGATTGAATAGCAGATTTAACGACAGCGATACCTGCGAGAACATCACAGCAGGGAGAAACCGGATTCTATTACAAACCGATCATTCTTAGACAACTTAAAACCGTTAGCCTCAAGTATCTCGATACACGAAGCGGAGTCCAAGTTGAACGCTGTGTTCAAATAACGATTGTCATTATGCTTGCATACAATCAGCATATCAATCGTAATCGGCTCTTTAGCTGCAGCCTTTGGAGTAGAGGCAGACAGCTCCGCATAGACAGGATATGCTTCGATTGCTTTAAATCCCCCTCTTTCGAGAGCGTTTTTAATAGCATTCCAACCTTCAGGTCTTGAGTGATGGAAACTGAACATCAAAGTTCCACCAGGCTTTAACAGTCTTGCCGATTCCTGGAATACTCCAGCAAGAAGCGATTCGAACTCGTCAAACAGAGACGACTGCACTTCACCCTCTCGTCGAGAATTAGAAGAAGAAAAGAGGGGGTTATCGGGACATGCCGTTTTTAACCAGGCAAAAAAGAAATCACTCAGCTCACTGTAGTTTACAAAATCAAAATAAGGAGGATCCGTTATGACCGCATCGACGCAATTGTCAGGCAAATCCATCATTCGGCTATCGCCATTCATGATCAATGCAAACTGATTATTGGCATTCTGTTTTGGCAGCTCATCAACAAGCTCTGGATGAATCGGCAGACTACATACAGGCTTAACCGACCCTTCAAGGTTTATCTCAAAAGGGTTATCCAGGTAAGACTTGGCCTTTAAGTATCTTGACCTATACAACGTCGAGAAGCAGCCGCTGCTTTTCTTAAAACCCCAAACCGAATTTTCGGCATGGTTACGCTCGGGTTTAAGTATGTGATTTGAGAAGATAGGGCGTATTGCCCCCGTACCTTCTCCTTTATACGAGCAAAAACGGTTATTGAACTCAGCCGTACCATTGAACAAGCAAAGCAGCTGATTCCGTACGGCTTCGTCTTCAATGTCGATTATTGCCTGGAGCAGCAAACCAAGCGAAAGTAATTCGCGAGCATTATATAAATCTGCCCAACGCTTGAAGCCGTAGTTTATAGGCTGAGTTGCGTTGTGGCCAGGCTCGATTACTCCATACGGAGTCGGAATATCCGATGTCGCTAATTGAGTCTTGCAATAGTCATAAAGCTCAAAGTCGTATGCCGATGGTTTCAAAAAACGCTTATTTCCATTAGCGTCAACCGCAAGCAGGGCATAAAGATGCTCTGACGGCGGTTCTGAAGCGTCAATCAAATCAGCAATTTTATAGGATTGACCCTGAGAATCTACAACCTGCGTAGAGGAAGCGGGGCCTTTCCAAGGATTAAAGATATGCCCGCAGACTGGACATGTATCCTTTTGCGTTTCGTAATGGGACTGGAATACTCCGCCACATTCAGGACATAACACCTGTATTTCAGGTTTTTTTGCAGGGTAGGCGTTCTTGGAAACAACGTAATTTTTAAACAGTGGGATTGTTTCGCCCTCGGGCGTTTCCACGGTCATGACCCAAAAATAATACAGAACATCAAGCATTTCCCCATTAGGAAGAAGCGTACGATGGAGTCTACGGATTGATTCGCCGACCGTGCTATCCAGTTTTTTAATTGCGCTATCGATCGCACCCAAATCAATCGAGCGAAGCTCCTCGCGTACTAAAAAAGAACTAACGGGGTTGATATCGTTGCCGATAACGCTGCAACCTAGTTTTAGAGCTTCTCCCAATGTCGTACCAGAGCCCATAAATGGATCATAAACGGTAAAATCGCACGGCTCATGAGTCTCGTAAAAATCGCTCCACTCGTCTTTTGCAATGCCAAGTGCATGAATAACGTTCGCTCGAAAAACAGACCCAAGCCGCTGCGCCCACCACTTGTGCAAGTGATAAATTGGCCTGTTGATTTCTTTGCGCCAACTTTCTCGCTTTGCAAGTTCGCTGATTTTTAGGAATGGATAGTAATTCATTTCTCTCCTGCAACGTTGAGCTTAACCAGACAGGTCGGCTGCGTTGAAAGTCGATACGCCTTAAAGATGTGCTGTTCTCCGGCATGCGGATTGGGAATAGTCTGAGCATTGATTTGATTTGACCTCAAATCAAATGAATAGCCCGCCACGAGTTCCGCAGATTCGACTCGAGTCAGATTTCCAACCTGAACGAAATCAGAAGGTGCATCATAGCCCTCTGGAACGATAAGGGTCGCAACGCCAGTCGAACCGCTTACAAGATGGAACGGGGTGGGCACTACATACATCTTCCTATCACGAATCATGATGTCGCCATATGTGCCAAACCCTTTTACATGCCTATTCTTGTGGACATAATCATGATCGGCATTAAGAAAATCGCCGTGACAGATAATCAAATCCGTGAGAGGGTATTCAAGTTCACCGCGCGCTTTTGGATATCGGCCAAATATATAAAAAATAGTACGTCCGTTATGCACGCCTGTAGGCACGTTACTATTTGCATCAAAATCGGCTTCACGACCAGGGTATTCAAGTCCTTTAATTTCATACCCTTCGGGATAGTTGACAAGCGTGAAGTCTGGATAGGAGTTGCGCCTGGGATCGTCGTAGTTCAACTTGCAAAAATCAAGCCGTTCCTGGCACCAGTTTTGAAAATGAAACTCTTTATCGTGAGCGCTTTCTCGATGAACAAGTTGGCAATTCATCATTGCGTTTACGCACTCGCGGAATACGTCAAAACAAGTTGAAGATTCCATCTGTTTTCCTCCTCGCAGCTATGAGTCGTTACGTGACATCTCGGGTGTGATGCCGAACTAATAATTAGTTGTATCCTGCTCCATTTTATATGGATAAATTCGATAGCAAACCTGCGCGTTTCGCCATCAGTAGAAATTGGCATTCAAAGGTCATCCACGCATGGCAATCCGCGGGTTGACAATCATTTTTGAGCCATTTCGCGCAAATTACCACCGAGTGAGTAAAGATGATAAAGCTGCACACGCACATAGCTCGCTACAACCGGGGTGGTGAGGCGTAAGAACCAGGAATAGTACTGCGCAATACACTCGTCCAGCCATCACGAAAAGAGAGAGGTCCTCAAATCCAGTGGGATAATAGGGAGTGAAATGATTACCTGTCAAGTTCAACATAGTGAATAGGGGCATTGATGCTTGGAGATATCGTCAAAATAATCTACTTCGACGAGGGGTCGGCTACCGATTACTGCCAGATAAGAAGTGGTGGCAACGTCAATACGGAAGCAATCGCAAATGACAGCAAAGCGAAGGGGGTAGATGGCACGGTCGGAGCGAGCATCGGCGCCAAACTCACAAACTTAATCCCCTTCATTCATCCAACCGCAACTGTTACTGCGGAGGGGTCCGCAGAAGCCTCGTACCACATCGAAACCGTTGTAAAAAGCATCGTTACCAACACAGTTCTCACTGACTTTTTAAGTAACGTGAACGATGATGATGGAAGGAATGTCACACTATTTGAGGGAAAGCGAATCGAGCAGGTCCCCGGATCGATTTCGAGTTTATCTCTACTCACGCCATACTTCGGAATGTTGAGATCCGGACAAGCAATACCGGCAGGTGACCTTGAGATATCTATAGACAAATTGGATTCAACGCTCTCGAAAGCAAAGGGCTACCTGGAATTTGTTGGCAAGGAAAAAGACAAGCCAGACGTTGTTATCAGATTCAATAGTGCTGCGTTTAAGAACAACTATCGACCATCAGATCTGCTTAGGATGAATCTAAAGTTATATGCAACACTGGTTGGCGAATGTCGACTTAGTGATCTTACTCCTGACAACGAGTTCAAGCTGGAGGGCTTTTCCGCAGGAAAGGACAATCCCGACTACCAGCCGAACACAGAGACCACATCAATCCAAGATGAGCCCTTGCTGAAGGTCTACGACGTTATTCTCGCAGGGGTGAAGACAAATGGCTAATTGGGTCACCATTTTCTTCGGCCCGCGTTCGGAATTCGATCGCATTGTTCATGAGGAAACGAAAAACGACGATACCGTAGTTAGCTACCTCGACTCGATACGCGTCTACAACGCGAGGATCAAGTCTTCGGACCTTCAAACCAGGGATTTGCAGCTCAATGCGCCAGACCACGTCGATAGCTGCGTAGTCCACGCAGACGATTTCGGCTCAGTACTGAGCCACGTAATACCTAGCTTTGCGAGCATTCTCGAATCGACTTACGATATCGATAAGCTATACGTCCAAAACCCTCCAAAACGAGCCTTCGATTCATTGATCGCCTCCCATAACACCGAAGCCGTCAAGGTAATCCGATACAAATACAAGAACGTGGGAAAACGCGATCTCCCCGCAATTTGTATAAGCCTGGAAGAAGGAGTACTTGACCAAACAGAAGCAAAGAAGGCGCTGGTCACTTCGCTATACAGACTTTCGGTCATGCAAGATGAACGCCCGTCTGCCGTACTTCTGTATGGCCCCTCTGGCGTCGGAAAGACCGAGACGGCGCGCTGCCTCTCCGAAGCCCTCGGAGGCGGATTGACGCGTATTCAGTTTTCGATGATGCAGACAAACGAGGCGTACGAGTACCTATTTGGAGCCGAGCACTCCAAGGCAAGTTTTGCGCGCGACCTTCTCGCGCGAGAATCAAACGTGGTGCTCATTGATGAGTTCGACAAGGTCAATCCCGGCCTGTACAACATGTTCTATCAGCTATTCGACGAAGGTCGTTACGTTGACACAAACTATGACGTTGACGCACGCAATTGCCTTTTTCTTCTTACGTCCAACTTTTCTAGCGAAAGAGCAGCGAGAAGCGCCATGGGAGAGGCGATTTTCTCACGCATCAGCGCGAGCGTTGAGTTCACGGACTTATCAACCAACGCGAAAATAACGCTTATTAGAAAGCACTACGGCAAGATCTTTTCGAAGCTCGACGACGAAGACCGTGCAGCCATTGCCGCAAGCAACATCCTGAGTTGGTTCGAGAAAAACGCTGAGAGGTACGACAATATGAGAGCCCTCAAAACTAAAATCGAAAAGGCGATTTTCGAAAAGCTGTCGGCGCCCTTACTCGACGAGAATCATCAGCTAGTAACAAATAAACAAGAGTAGCAGGTCGGGTCTTTTTAGAGAGTCAGACCTAATCCGAGAAGCGCTGATTATTAGGTAGCGCAGCTGCAATCAGGGTTGATCCATGCGCATGCACCTATCAAATGCATGCGCATTGTTAATCAGATCATAGTAGGTTTTCTGTTGTGCGATACGTGGCAACCTAAACCAAGTCAGCTTTAATCCCGAGGCACCAATGCGTTCGAGGTGGTATTCCTCGTGTTCATCTTGAACATCAAAATCATAAATAAAGCCAAGTACCTCTGTCTAATTACGTCCCATCCCGAAGATGTTTGCAGTATCGGAGCCTGTATCCATGACGGATGTTGCCGGCCCCTCCAAAGGCGTGGCTTGTTGCAATATCTCAGCCGCTGGCGTGTCAGTAGACTCGCCGAGCGCCAAGAAGAACCTCATCACGAGCTCGATCCTCTGCTGCAGAGACTCGTTCAGCTCGCCGTAGGAGACCGCCAAGCGCACCTCCTTGGCCAACTCCGCCATCGAGTCCTTCAGCGCCTTCTGCACGCTCACGGAGGGCCTCACCTCGACTTCGGTATTGGTGAGCTTGGCGATGATGTAGTCCTGCCTGCTCATCCCGCTCCAGGCCGCCATCTCGCATATGAGCTTGTGTTCCTCGGGCGTGCAGCGGAACGCCATCGTCTTGCTGCGCTTGCGGGCGCTGTTCTCGCACGGCATCCTTCTTACCCCCTCGCCCGTCGAGCGCGGCTGCCATCTCGTCCTGCTTCGTGGGGAACAGGTGCGCGTAGCGGTAGGTGATGTCCACCGCCTCGTGGCCCATGCGCTCGGCGATGGCCAGCGCGGAGAAGCCCATCTCTATCAGCAGGCTCACATGACTGTGGCGTATGTCGTGTATGCGGATGCGCTTCACGCCCGACGCCTTGCACCCGCGCTCCATCTCGTGGGCCAGGAAGTGCTTGGTCACGGCGAACAGGCGCTCGTCGGGGGCGACGTCGTCGCGCATCTCGATGAAGTCCGCCATCTCGTCGCGAAGGAAGGCGGGCATGACGATCGTGCGCACGGACTTGGGCGTCTTGGGGTCGGTCACGGTGTCCACGCCGTGGAGGCTCTGGTACGACTTATTGATGCGCAGCCGCGAGCTATCCAGCATGAAGTCGGACGGCGTGAGCGCCAGGAGCTCGCCGCAGCGTACGCCCGTCCAGTACAGCAGCTCGAAGGCGTGGAACGACAGCGGCTTGTCCATGACTGCCTCGCTGAACCTCAGGTACTCGTCCTTGGTCCAGAACTGCATCTCGCCGCCCTTCTTCGAGCCTATCTTGTCGACCCTGCGCACCGGGTTGTCGGCGAGGCCGTAGTAGCGCTCGGCGTGGTTGAAGATGGCGTTCAGTTGGTTATTCACCGTGCGCAGGTACGTCGGCGCCCAGGGCTTCCCGTCGGCGTCCCGGTGCTCGGTGAGCTCGTTTTGCCACCTGACGATCTCGATCGGCCTCACGTCGCACATGCGCATGTCCCCGAAGAACGGCACGAGCTTGTCGTTGATGATGTACTCCTTGGTGATCCACGTGTGCTCGCGTATGCGCGGCTTCACCTCTGAGGCGTACACCTCGACGAACTCGGAGAACGTCATGTCCATGGCCCCGCCGCTAAGGCTCTTGAACTGGCTCTCCCACACCGCGGCCTCCACCTCGGAGGAGAAGCCGCGCTTCGTCTTGTGGCGCTTCGAGCCGCGGGCGTCGCGGTAGTAGCACTGCACGTAGAACGTGCCGTTGTTGCCATCCTTGTACACGGGCATGTCAGTCCACCTCCGGGAAGTACAGGGCGTCGAAAACGTCGCTTCGAACGCGCCCGCGGATAACCACGCGCCCGCGCGCCTCCTGCTCGGCGTTTATCCTCCTGATCACCTCGTAGGCGCTGCCTTTCTTGATCCTCAGCAGCTCCGCGACCTCGTCGGCGTCCAGCATGTGCGGCCTCGGCGTCTTCGCCACCTTCTCGTCCATGGCTCCTCCAATCTATGGCGTACGGATACGTACGGTTTACAGATTGAGAGTAAACGTACGAATCCGTACTGTCAATAGAATTGCGTACATTTACGTACGCTGATAAGATGTGCGGGTAAGTAATTCCAGGAGGAGGGCGCATGTCCGTAGGCGAGAACATAAGGCGATACCGCAAGTCGCGCGGCATGACGCAGGCGCAGCTGGCCGAGGCCGTCGGCTTGACCGAGGGGGCCGTGCGCCATTACGAGAGCGGCATCCGCGCCGTCAAGCCCGAGCTGCTCGAGTCCATCTCCGCCGCGCTCGGCGTTTCCGTCAACGCCCTCAAGGATTACGGCGTCGAGACCGCAGGCGACCTCATGTCGCTTCTCGTGCGGCTCGAGGACTCCTTCGGCATCGTGCCCGCAGCCGACGGATCGGGCCTCTCCCTGAACCCCAAGGCGCCGCACGCGCCCAAAGCCGCGATGGCGATCGAGCTGTGGGCAGAGAAGCGCGCGCAGGTCGAGAACGGCGAGATCGACGCCGACGAATACGAGGACTGGAAAGCCTCGCTGTAGCGGCTCCCCGCATTCAGCAACCAACGCAACCGAATCAGGACGCCAGGCTAGGCGGTGAGCTCCGCTCGCACCTGCGTATGCTGAGTTTTTACTCCCCATTGCATGCAAAGGCATTTTCGACGCACCCGGGGAGTAAATGACGCAGTGGCTTACACGGCGGCACGCGGTAGTACGCCGCGGCATTTCCCCTGATTACTCCCGTTTTCATTGAGACGGAAAGATTCTTTACTCCCCATTAGCCACCTGGGGTAACGCCGTACGGAGACCGCAAAAACGCCCATTGAGTTCGATTTGAGTTTCACAGGCCACGAGACGGTCCCGTTTTGCCCTCGGGGACAAAAAGCGCGCGTCTACTCACTCGGGATGAATCCTTACTCCCATTCCTCCGAATACCGCCCCGTGCCTTGCCGTCTTGAAATACGGGGAGTAAATGGCGAAATCGCAGGTGAAAGGGAGTAAAAAGGCAAAGAAAAAGCCTCCGTCCCAACATGGAAACGGAGGCTCGATAATCGGTTTTACTCACCAATGTCGCTGGCGGCTTTGCCGTGGCTCTCGTACGAAACGAAACTCAGCAGCACAGTGCGGCACTCAAAGATGCAGGTCAGAACCCTGTCAGCCTACTCCCACTCGATCGTTGCCGGCGGCTTCGACGTCACATCAAGCACAACACGGTTGATTTCCGGGACCTCGCTGGTGATTCGCATCGAAATGCGATCCAGCACATCGAACGGCACGCGTGCCCACTCGGCGCTCATGGCGTCCTCAGAAATGATCGGGCGCAGAACAACTGGGTGACCGTACGTGCGCTGATCGCCCGTGACACCCACGGACCTTACATCAGCAAGCAGAACAACCGGGCACTGCCAAATAACTTCATCAAGGCCAGCATTCGTTAGCTCCTCGCGCACAATGTAGTCAGCTGCGCGCAGAACATCCAGACGCTCCCGAGTCAGCGCGCCAACCACGCGCACGCCCAAGCCGGGGCCGGGGAACGGCTGGCGCTTCACCATAGAGGCCGGCACCCCAATCTCGAGGCCAAGCTCGCGAACCTCATCCTTAAAGAGGGCGCGCAACGGCTCAACCAGCTCAAAGTTCAAATCCTCAGGCAAGCCGCCCACGTTGTGGTGCGACTTGATGTTTGCCGACCCTTCGGCTCCGGACTCAACCACATCGGGGTAGATCGTGCCCTGGACGAGGAACTTAACTTCCTCCCCATCGCGATCAGCTTCAGCCACGAACTTCTTCTGCGCATCCTCGAACACGCGAATGAACTCGCGGCCAATGATCTTGCGTTTCTGCTCCGGTTCGGTGACATCCTTCAACGCGTTCAAGAAGCGTTCGGACTCATCAATCGTGACCACACGAATACCCATCGTAGCCGCGTAGTCGCGCTCAACCTGCTCGCGCTCTCCAAGACGCAACAGGCCATGATCCACGAAGAAACAGGTGAGCTGATCGCCGACAGCCTTGTGTACAAGCGCCGCTGCAACCGAAGAATCCACGCCGCCAGAAAGCGCGCAAATCACGCGCGCAGAACCAACCTGCTCGCGGATCTTCTGAATCTCACTATCAACGATCGAGGCCGCGGACCACTCGCCCTCAATACCGGCAATATCGCGCAAGAAACGCACAATCTGATCCTGACCGTGCTCGGTGCGACGGATCTCCGGGAGCCACTCCACGCCATACAGGCCGCGAGTTACATCCTCGGCTGCCGCAATCTTCGACTTCTCCGTGCTCGCGCTCACGCGGAACCCATCGGGGAGCTCCTCTACGCGGTCAGTGTGAGACATCCACACATCCTGGTCGCCATCAGCGCCAAGCAGTTTCGAATCCGAAACCGTCACAGTTGCGCGGGCACGACCATTTTCAGGAACATCTCCGGGGGTAACCACACCACCCAGGGCATCCACCATCACGTGGAAGCCCGACGAAATAGCAAGAACTGGAACCCCAGAATTAAGAATGTCCGCGTCAAACTTAACGTGCGCGGACGACGGACCACCAGAAAGAATAATCGCAGCAGGATTCTTTTCACGGATCTGCTGCGCACTATAAGTCTGGGGAACAATCTCGGAGTAAACATGGGCCTCACGGACCCGGCGGGCAATCAGCTGCACGTTTTGTGCACCTAAATCGACCACCAGAACCGGGCGATTCTTCATTTCATTTGCGTTAGTCACAGCTAAATTCTACCGCGCAAAATTTGCCTTCCGTCACCGCGTCCAAAATTAGGGCAGAATATTAGACATGGCACACAAGAAGTCGGCAACGTCGCTTTCAGAAGTCTTCATCCGTAAATGGGGCACGCGCAAGCTCAAACCCCTTACAAAAACCGAAAAACAAGCCATCGACGCCATCAATCACGACTTCCTCGAAGCCGCAAACGAAGCCGCCACCGCGGCTCACTGCCCCGACACAGCGTGGTTAATATCTCTTTGGACCAGCCCTCGCGACCTCGGAAAACGAAAAGGTCCAGACCTACCTGACCTTGACCTGGTACTCGCCGCTATCAACATCATTGAAAACGAGTACACCAACCGCACGCGCACACTACCGCGCCGCAAAATTCGCGAGCCCCTTGCCCGCATGTGGCAGGCCCACGAGGCCCGAAAAACCAATCCAAACTGGGAAGAACTTACCGACAGTAAATCCCGCTGGTACACCACCGAAGACCTGCAACAGTGGTACAACAACGTAGAAGAGGGAGCCAAGAACCTTACCGTTTTACCCACCCGCACCTACCCGCACGCGTTTGTGCAAGCCGTGGCGTGGGTGGAAGCGTGGGACGAGTTCCTTAAACTGCGCGGCCACATCGGTGAGCGCTTCTCACTACGTGAAGAACTAACCCGACTGCACAACTGGCCCGGAGACCAGTGGAATACCGGCGATGACTACGAATCCGCCCAAAACCGCTTCCACCGTCGGCTCGCCAAAGCTCAAAAGCGCGTTGCCGACCCGCTGCGAGACCAGGTGCTTCGCCGCGCCCTCTACCTGCGCGAAGGTCTGCTCACCGAACCCGTTGATCCTCTCGAATGGTTCCTAGCCTCCGCCTCATACACAGCCATCAACCCCGGCGTCATGATTCCGTGGACGCAAAAGGACTACAACGCCCTCGGCGATCTGGTTGATAGCTTTGAAAACCTGCGCCTGCGCTCCAAACGCAAGTCGTTCGAGGCCAAGAAGTCGGACCTTAAACTAAAACTGACGTCCATTGACGAAAGTGAACTAACGTGGGTATGCGGACCGCAACAAATGATTGACCTGGATGAGGACGTCGTGGCTGCCCTCCCTCCCGGATGCGCAGTGAAGCGGCTTATCGTCTCACGCAAGCACCCAATCGGGCCGGACTGGATGGTGTACTGGGTTGAATCTGAAGATGGCGGCGCCAAACCTATCCTCAACCTCGTTGAAACTGCGAAGTTGCGCCCGCCAATCCTTTTCGTCTCAGATGGCACGCCCGCGAACCTTGCCTCGCTGGTATCTGAACACCTTGATAGCGCCTTCACTATCCCCACCCACCCGCTGAGCGTGTGGAACAAACCCGACCACCCATTCTGAAAAATATCTGCCGCGCGTTGACGTACAGTTTAGGTGCAGACCGTAAGTTTGAACTTCACACAATAAAGCCCCTGTGACTAAATAAGGAGTAGCACGTGAGCCTCACGATTGGAGTTGACGTAGGCGGCACGAAGATCGCCGCAGGCCTTGTTAATGAAGAAGGTGAAGTTCTGCGCACGGAAGTTATACAGACTCCTGCGCAAGAAGTTGACGCAACCGCGGGCGCAATCGCCACGCTAGTTGCAAAGCTGCGTGAGGGCGAGGAAGTAAGTGCCGTTGGTATTGGAGCCGCAGGTTTTTGCGACGCCGCGCGCACTTCGGTTGTGTACGCGCCAAACTTGGCGTGGCGCAACGAGCCGCTGGCTTCAAAGATCACGGAGGCAACAGAGCTTCCCACTGTGGTCGAAAACGACGCAAACGCGGCGGCATGGGGCGAGTTCCGTTTCGGAGCTGCCCGCGACGCGAAGAACGCGATTGTTATCACGCTAGGTACTGGCATTGGTGGCGGCATCATCGTTGATGACAGGCTGGTGCGCGGTTATCAAGGTTTTGCCGGCGAGGTTGGCCACATGCAGGTCAAGGCCGGAGGACGTCGCTGTGGCTGCGGTAATCGAGGTTGCTGGGAACGCTACGGTTCGGGCACCGCTCTCGTACACGAAGCTCGTGAAATCGCCACTGTTGCACCCGCGTCTGCGTTGCGACTGCTAGAAATGGCTGACGGTAACCCGCAGCAGATCACCGGGCAGATGGTTACGGCCGCTGCGAAAGAAGGCGACCCGGTTGCACTCGACGTGGTTGAAACCATTGCGGAGTGGGTGGGCCGCGGGCTTGCTGACCTTTGTGCCATCCTCGATCCGGAAATGATCGTGCTAGCCGGCGGCGTCGCCTCTGCGGGAGAGTTGTTGCGTGCGCCCGTTCAAAAGTCGTTCGAAAAGAACCTTACTGCCCGCCTGTACCGCCAGCCTGCCCAGATCACACTGGCTGAGCTTGGCGTTCCCGCTGGCCTAATCGGCGCCGCCGACCTGGCTCGCCAATCGGGTTAGCATCAAAGTCGCTCAAATAGAGGGGCGCGGTGAACTATCCTTACGGACTCGGTTCACCGCGCTCCCCTTTTACTATTCGTGTTGCCAGGCTCTCCACAAGGAAGCGTATTCGCCGCCGCGAGCTACAAGCTCATCGTGCGTGCCGAGCTCCACTATGCGTCCGTCCACCATCACCGCTACCCGGTCCGCGTCGTGAGCCGTATACAGCCGGTGCGCGATCGCAACGACGGTTCGCCCCTCCAACGCCTTCCCAAGGGAACGCTCCAACTGCCTTGCCGCCGTTGGATCCATCAGCGAGGTAGCCTCGTCAAGAATCAAAGTGTGCGGATTCATGAGGACGATGCGGGCAAGCGCTAACTGCTGGGCCTGCGCTGGGCTGAGTGTCAGAGCGCCCGAGCCGACCTTGGTGTCCAACCCGTCCGATAGCTCCTGTACCCAGCTGGCCGCCCCCATGCTTTTTAGGACATGCCACATCTGTTCAACCGTGGCGTCCGGTTTTGCGAGCCGGAGGTTGTCCGCAATCGTTCCAACAAACACGTGGTGCTCCTGCGTCACCAGGGCCACGTTTTGGTGCAACTGGCTTTCCGTGAGTTCGACTAGAGGAACTCCTCCAACCGTTACCGACCCGGAGGTGGGCGGGTGAATACCTGCAATCATCCGGCCGAGTGTGGACTTGCCTGCGCCTGACGGCCCCACGATTGCGAGGGTCTCCCCCGGCCTCAGCTCTAAATCAACCCCGTGCAAAACGGGATGTTCCGGCCGGTACTCAAAGCTCACGTCTCGTACGCTTACAGCGTTCGAGGTAGGCTGCTTGCCCGACGCTATCCTGTCCGATTCCACCTCGTCCACGCCAAAAATACGGGCCAACGAGGTTGCCGCACTTTGAAGCACATCCACCCAGTAAGAGAGCTCGTCGAGCGGATAAGAAAGCTGAACTCCGTAGAGCGCGATCGTGGTCACCACGCCCAGCGTGGCGTAACCGTTTGGAATCGCCCATGCTCCGGCTAAAGCCACCAACAGCGCCGGGGTTTGCAGGAAGAAAATCACTGCGTTTAACAAGAAAATGCGCAGGTAAGCGGTGTAGCGCTCCAGATTCCAAATTTGGGTGATAGCCACGTCAAGGATATTGTTTCTAACCCGGCGCAGGTTCAGTGCATCAACCGTGGAATGCTGTTCAACCGTCTCCGTGGTGATGCCAGAAAGCGTCGCCCACTGTGCGGACTCCGCCTGGTAGCCCGGCACAGCGCGGCGCATGTACCAACGCAACACAAAAATGAGCGGAATCAGCGGAGCCAGAAGTAATAGCGCCAAAACGGGAGCAAGCGCAAATGCAGCAGCATAGGTAACTACCACAGTGAGCACGATCATTATGATCCGGTAGATTCCACGCTGGACCAGAAACTGGATGCGGTCAATATCGTGAGTTGTACGCCCAATCAGGTCTCCCGTACCCGCCGCCTCTACAACAGACAAAGGCATATGGGTAACCGAATACACCAGATCCTCACGAAGCTGGGCAAAAACCGCCTGGCCAAATACGCGCGAGAAATACTCGCCCAAATAAGTCAGCAACAACTGTGCGGCCACTATCGCCCCAATAATGATGAGGTAGCGTGTCACTTCCGCGCGAGTAGTCCCCGCCACGATCAGATCCAAAAGCCTACCGATGAGCCACGGGGTTGCCACCACGATTAGAGACGCCACAACTTGGAACACCAAAACCGTGGCAATTAGCTTGGGGAACCGGCGGATAACAGCCCAAAACCTCGAGATCACCTGCGGGCGAGCAGCGATGGGAAGCTTCATTATTCTCCTCCCTGAGCGCGCTGAACAACCTTTTGATACTTAAGACCGCTCTCCTCGCGCCTTAGCGCGCGATCCAGCAGTTCATCGTGAGATCCGCGAGCCACTTCCTTGCCGTCCTCACCAATAAACACAACCTCGTCGCACTGTTCTAAAACCAATGGGGAGGAGGTTACTAGCACCGTGGTGAGCTGCTGGCGCCGCGAGCGCAACCGGCTGGCAATCCGCGCCTCTGTATGCGAATCCACCGCGGAGGTAGGCTCGATTGCGATTAGCACATCCGCGTTTGTTGCGAGGGCGCGCGCAAGTGCAACGCGCTGGCGTTGCCCACCAGAGAGCGTGCGGCCCTTCTCTGCCACTGCTCCGTTCAACGCCCCAGGAATGGAATCCAGCACGTCTTGAGCGTCCGCAGTCCACATAGCGTCTAGCAGAGCCTCATCCATCGCATGCTCCCCCACCTCAACTTCGGGGCGCTCCTCGCGAATCCGGCTATCCAGATAGGTCTCAAAAATCGTGTTCTGCACCGTCAGCGGCTCGCGCATATCTGCCCGATCAGCCAGCAGATTATCTCGCAAGCTTCCCCTAAACAGGTGGTCGTGTGCCGACGCCAGAACAATGTGCTTGCGCACCTCATCTACCGGGCGATCACGCAAATCATCTTTGCCAATAAATACCGGGTTCTCGTCGTCTACCCGACAAAGCCTTGTAGCCAGTTGCGCGGAAACATCCGGATCAGCAGCAACCAGTGCGGTAATAGCGCCGCCCTTCACCTCTACGCCGCTGATACCGTCACGCAGAGGTTGCAGATACCGGCTGTCCGCTGAACAAGAACTCGCTTCGTCTTCCGAGTTGTTGTCCACGTTCTCGTTAGCGCCGGCCCGGTCACGCACGCTCGATTTCAGCTCCTGCACGCAAGCCACCTTGCGCAGTCCCACCCACGCGCGCGTGCCCACCTGCATCGCTCCTACGATTATGAACAGCGGGGTGGCCAAATACCCGGCAAAACCGTAAAAAGCGATCATCTCTCCGGCAGATAGCTGGCCTTCAAAAACCAAGAACGCTGCGATTGCCACTACCGCGAGAGCGAATGCGTGCGGGACTCCCTGCGATGCGGCGCTTAGCAAAGCCTGCGGGCGGGCAGCGTGAATCCCTCGACGACGAACCTCTTGCGACAACTCCCTGTAGCGCTCGTTGAATACGTCTTCCCCTCCAATTCCGCGCAAAACTCGCAGACCGGTCACAACATCCGTGCCGATATTAGTGAGGTCGCCTTGCGCATCACGCTGGGATTGCTGGCGCTGCTCGAGCGGTTTTATAAGCAAAGAGAGACCGCCAACCACCACCGGCATTCCGATCAGCACCACTAGCCCCAAGGGAACTGAGACAGAGAACATCAGAGCGGCAATCACGACTGTTGTAATCAGGGACGCTGCCAGATCTGAAATGTAAGCAAAAAGTGCGCCAATATGGTTGGAGTCGGTTGTTATCGTGGCAATAATGTCTCCGGTTGCCATGTCTGTTTCTGTTTGCCCGCGCCGGTTTGTCACGTGATACGAGGACATTCGTGCACTTCCAGCTTGGGCTTGAAACCAAGTTCCGATCTCGAATACTTGGTACAACCCCGAGAACACGGTTGCGATTAGAATCAGCGAGAAGAAAACCACCGCGGGGCGAATAAGGTGGCTACCCAAGCCCATATCCAGGCCGGCATCCAGAAGGAGCCCGAGCGCCCAAGCCAACAGAGCTGAAGACACCTGCGACAGGGTTGCCACCAATGTGGCGCCAAGAAGCAACCACTTATTCTTACGTAAGAGTCCTAACAAGATCCGCCTAGGCGAGGCCTCCATATCCACAGGATCACCCAATGGAGGGCGCAAGAAAGACGGCCACCAGCCAGGCTCTTTTGCCACCGTGGGAAGCTCAATACCGTTCCTACTGGCAAGACCCCGGCTTATGGCCTCGTGCCTTTCGTTAAAACTCATGTTGTGCACCCGCGTAACGTTACATCACGAGTGCTATGTATTCACTACTCAAATGCGACTTTGGTGCCTTGAGACATTTTTGACTCTACTTTCATGGTTGTTTTTAACTACCATTGGAAAGAGCCATAAAAATATTCTGAAGGAGATAGTTTTGGCACGCACACTTTTCGTTGCCTCGCCAGAGCCTCGCACCGGTAAACCAATGGTGACCATCGGGCTGGCTTCATTTTTTATTGAAAAAGGTATGAAGGTTGGCCTCCTGCGCCCCATTGTGCGAGACCGATCCACAGACGCGATGCTGAACATCTTCAACAACGGCACCGTCATTTCTGGACCTGCCGTTGGCGCCCTCACCTATGACGAGTACATTGCGGACCCTGATTCCGCTTTGGAAAGCATTGTGCGAACACACCGCAAGCTTTCTGAAAACGTTGATGTTGTCATAGTTTCAGGTTCCGATTTTGAAGGCGTCGTTGGTTTTGACGAGTTTGAGTTCAACTGCCGAGTAAGCGCCAACATTGGGGCACACATGGCCGTTGTTCTATCCGGTATTGACCGCACCCCAGAAGACGTGATGGATGCCGGACGCCTAGCCGTGACTACGGCTCGCCAGGAGTTCGCCCACGTGGCGGGTGTGGTTATAACGCGCGTTCCAGAGGAAAATGCGGATGACTACCGCCGCAAGGTGGAGAAGATCCCCACCTACGTGATCCCGGAAGACCCGTTGCTTACCGCCCCTCGAGTCATCGACATCATGAACTCCACCAACGCCACACTGGTAAATGGTGACCGCGCAAACCTGCTTCGCGAAGCCGAAAACGTCCTCATTTGCGGCATGAACTCCACGCACGTACTTGAGCGACTACAAGATGGTCAGATCGTTATTGCCGCAGCGGATCGCCCTGAGCTTTTGATGACCGTTGCCGCAGCTCACGCGGTTGAGGGCAAGCCGAGCCTCGCCGGCCTCATTCTAAATGGCGGTTTTGAACTGTCTGAACAAGTGATGGACCTGGTTGGCAAACTCGTTCCGGACCTGCCGATTATGACGGTTTCTACCGGCACTTTTGAAACCGCGGACAGGGTTTCGCGCACCCGCGGCCCCGTGCATCTGCACACCCCTCGCAAACTTGAGCGCGCTATCGAACTGGTTCGCAAATCGATCAATCCGGCCGCAATGGAAGCCATTTCTGAGGCTCCTGGCACCGCGCACGTCACTCCGCTCATGTTCCAGATTGACCTGCTTGAAAAGGCTGCGGCCAAACGCATGCGCATAGTCTTGCCCGAGCCCGAGGATGATCGCATTTTGCACGCTACCGACACGATTGTGCGGCGTGGCGTTGCCGACGTGATTCTGATTGGCGATGAGGAAGCGATCCGCGCCCGTGCGGGCGAGCTGGGCGTCGAACTGGCAAACACACAAATCGTGTCGCCGCAAGATCCGGAATTCTTGGAAAAGTATGCGGCCGAGTTTGCCCGCCTGCGCGCAAAGAAGGGCGTGACCTTGGAGCAGGCGCGCGAGAAGGTTCAAGACGTTTCCTACTTTGGCACCATGATGGTGCATATGGGGGATGCGGACGGCATGGTTTCAGGCGCTGCCCACACCACGGCTCACACCATTGTGCCGTCGTTCCAGATCATCAAGACCAAGCCCGGCACCTCGATCGTGTCTTCCACTTTCCTCATGCTGATGAAGGATCGCGTACACGTTTACGGCGACTGCGCTGTGAATCTGGACCCGTCGGCCGAACAACTTGCCGACATCGCGATCTCATCCGCTGAAACAGCCGCCCAATTTGGGGTGGAGCCTCGCGTTGCGATGATCTCCTACTCCACCGGCACGTCCGGCCACGGCCCGGACGTGGACAAGGTTCGTGAAGCCACCGAACTCGTGCGCCAAAAGGCACCCGGCCTTGCCGTTGATGGCCCGCTTCAGTTTGACGCGTCCATCGATCCGGTAGTTGCCTCGCAGAAGATGCCAAACTCGGACGTAGCCGGCAAGGCCACCGTGTTTATCTTCCCCGACCTCAACACCGGTAACACCACGTATAAAGCCGTGCAGCGTTCCTCCGGCGCTGTTGCCGTGGGCCCCATCTTGCAGGGCCTCAACAAGCCGGTTAACGACCTTTCGCGTGGCGCCCTCGTGGAAGACATCATTAACACGGTTGCAATCACCGCCGTGCAAGCCCAAAGCATCAACAACGAGCAGAACTAGACAGGAAGCAACCAATGAGTGAAACTCCTCCCCGGGTGCTTGTTATCAACTCCGGATCCTCATCGCTCAAATACCAGCTGGTAGAGCCCGAAGATGGCGTCTCCATCGCCTCGGGTATCGCTGAGAGAATCGGCGAACCCGTGTCTCACACCGAACACCGATTCGGAGACAAAGAGGTTGCGATGGACCAGCCGATCCTCGACCACACCGCAGCACTGCGCGAGGCCCTGCGCCTGTTCGACCAGGTTGGACCAAAGCTCGAGGAAGCCAATATCGTGGCAGTTGGACACCGCGTGGTCCAAGGTGGCAGGTACTTCTCTGGCCCCGCCCTCATAGACGACCAAACGCGCAACCTAATCGACCAGTTGTCCCCATTAGCCCCGCTACACAACCCCGCCCACCTAAAGGGCATTGACGTAGCGCGAAAGATGCTTCCAGACGTTCCTCACGTGGCGGTTTTCGACACGGCGTTCTTCCAGTCTTTGCCCGACGAGTCGGCAACCTACGCGTTGGACAAGGAAACCGCGGACAAGTACTCGATCCGCCGCTACGGCGCGCACGGGACCTCGCACCAGTACGTCTCTGGCCGAGTCCATGACCTGCTGGGCCGTAAACGTATCCGCCAAATCGTGCTCCACCTGGGCAACGGCGCGTCCGCTTCCGCAGTTGTAAACGGCGAGGCCGTAGACACCTCGATGGGCCTAACCCCTCTCGAGGGCCTTGTGATGGGCACGCGAACCGGTGACATCGACCCGGCGGCTGTGTTCCACCTCATGCGCAACGGCGGCATGAAGATCGATGAGATCGACACTTTGTTTAACAAGCGCTCCGGTCTGAAAGGCCTTACCGGCGACAATGACATGCGTAGCGTTCGCGCCCGCGCAAACGCGGGAGACAAGGAAGCCCGTCTTGCCCTAGACGTCGTACTGCACCGCCTGGTCAAGTACGTTGGCGCCTACGCTGCCGAAATGGGCGGCCTGGACGTTCTCACGTTCACCGCAGGCATTGGCGAAAACGACTCGGCTCTCCGCCAGGAACTGTGCGACAAGCTGAAGATGTTCGGCATCACGCTGGATCCGGTTGCAAACGTTTTGCGCTCAAAGGATCCGCGCACAATCTCGGCCTCCGACTCGAAGGTGCGAGTAATGGTTGTGCCTACAAACGAGGAGCTAGCCATCGCCCAACAAGCGATGTCGCTGCTTGACTAAAACATTGTGGCGCCCCGCTCTCGCGAGGAATCGACCGAGCTGTTCGGTTTTCTTCGCGGAGCGGGGCGCCATTTCAATTTGGGCTCTAAAATCGTAATCAGGGATAACCAAGCCCTGCTTTACCTGCCATTCGTGAAGGAAAAACATGTACGACTTTCACTCCCCCATCGCAAACGGGTTTGCCCGTGTAGCGGCCGCCAACATCCCCATCAAGGTTGGGGATCCCGCCGCGAACGCGATCAGCATCATTGAAGCCGCCAACCTGGCGAGCGAAGCCGGAGCAAGCGTAGTCGTGTTTCAAGAGCTCACGCTGGTAGGAGTAACGGCAGACGATCTGCTGTTCCAAGACACAATGCACGAGGAATGCGAAACTGCAATAGAGACCATCAAGCAGGCCTCCGTAGATTGGCCCCTAGTAGCTCTGTTTGGCACTCCTCTACGGGTAAGTGGCAAGACTCTGAACGCCGCAGTCGCTGTCACCCGCGGCCAAATAGTAGGAATCTGGTTTGATCCCGTTCAAAATGATCCGATGCGAAAGCGCTGGTTTAGTTCCTGCTCTGATGCCTCCCCCGCCTACTCGGTCATATTGGACCAGCCGCTATTTTTTGCGAGCGAGATACCTCTGACGATCCAGGACGTGCCCGGCCTATCCATCAGCGTGCAACTGCAGGAACCGATCGACTACCAGATGCAGGCAAAGCATGGCGTTAGCCTAGTTGCGAACTTGGGCGGGGCACCCGCGTTTGCAGGAACTGCACGGCATCGTTTGGCCCGGGCACGTGAGGCCTCGCGAACCGCAAAACTCGCGGTTGTGTATGTGGGCGCAGGCGAGGGAGAGTCCACAACCGATTACGCGTGGGACGGGCAGGCTTTCATCGTGGAGGCCGGCGAGGTACTGGCACAAAACGACCGGTTCGGATCCGGTGTACGCCTCACTTATGCCGATATTGATCTGGCTCGACTACAGGCAGAGCGCAAGCTTTCAAGCCCGGCGCAAGAGGAAATGTTTGCCAGCCAACAGGTGCGGGTGCAACCGCGGGGCGACTGGACGCTAGAGCGCAGGTTCCCCCGCTTTCCGTATTTGGATACGGATCCGGAGCTTTGGAAATCTGACCTAGAGGATATGTTTGACCTGCAGGTCCAGGCCTTGATGCGCAGGCTTGAGGCCACCGGCAACCCGCACCCGGTTATCGGCATATCCGGTGGGCTGGATTCTACGCTTGCCCTCCTCGTGTGTGTTGAAGCTATGGAGCGCATGGGCCGGCCTCGCACCGACATTTTGACGTTCACCATGCCGGGCTTTGCCACCACCTCGCACACGAAGAACAATGCGACAAAGCTGTGCGAGGTTCTGGGCACAACGTTTGAGGTGATCGATATTCGCGATACCGCCCGCCAAATGCTTGCCGACATGGGGCACCCGTTTGGACGCGGCGAAGAAGTGTATGACGTGACGTTTGAGAACGTGCAGGCGGGTCTGCGCACCGATTTCTTGTTCCGCATTGCCAACGGCAGGCGCGGCCTGGTGATCGGTACGGGCGACTATTCGGAGCTCATGCTCGGGTGGTGCACGTTTGGCGTTGGTGACCACATGTCGCACTACAGCGTGAATCCGGGCGTTCCAAAAACGCTTATGCAGCATCTGATCCGTTGGATTATGGCCTCGAATCGTTTTGGCGAGGACGTTAATGACACGCTGGATTCGATTTTGAACACCGAAATCACACCGGAGCTGATCCCCACGCGTGAAGGCGAAGAGGCCCAGTCTACGCAGGCAATGATCGGCCCTTACGCGTTGCAGGATTTCAACGCCTACTATCTGGTTTACCTGGGTTTGTCCCCAGAACTCACGGCTTTTCGCGCGTTGAATGCTTGGAGCAACGCAGACGAGGGCGTTTGGCCTGACGGTTTAGAAGCAGCGGATCGCGCCGAGTTTGACCTTCAGCAGATCCTCACGTGGGAGCGCGTGTTCCTGCGCCGCTTCTTCACAAACCAGTTCAAGCGCTCCACTTTGGCAAATGGCCCGCGTGTACTAGAAGGCGCGAATCTGTCGCCTCGTGGTGGTCTGATGCTCGCATCTGATCTTTCGCCTGTGCCGTGGCTTGCGCGCATAGACAAGCTGGCTGATAGCCTCGGCATCGAATTAGAAAAGAGGTAGCCGTGACTGCACTACTGTTGGTTTTTGGGGCCCTATTCATAATGGCTGCTACCCTTGGCGTGGCTTTGATTGCGAGCATTGTGAAAGAGGATGCCTGGCAAGGTTCCGCCCTGCGTTTGCCCGTGCGGTCCGATGATACCGAGGTGGTTCGTCACGTGCACCGCGCATCTCTGCCGATTCTGGGTGCCCTCGTGTTTATTGCTCTGGCTCACGGAGCCACCTTGCTGATCCTAGCTTTCTACCCTTCAGTGACCGTGGCAGTGAAGGTGGCAGTCATCGTCGCGGGTGTCGTAACCGTCGGAGGATTAGCGGCCACGATCATCTCTTACGCAAAACATCCGCACGTCAAGCGCTAAACCGCGTTTATAGTTTTGCCCCGAGGCCACTTGAATAGCCTCGGGGCAAAATCATTTTGGACTAGTCCTGCACAGATTTACGCTCTTCCAACACAACTGTAGAAGCAATGACTAACGCGCCTCCGATCGGCAAGATCACAATGGGCGCCAACAGGGACGTTGCGACAATCGCCTGGCCGAGCAGCGGTGGCAAGAGCAGGAACGAAAGGCGCATGAGCCAAGAGATCACCATGAGGCCAACCCCCGGTTTCAATCCGGGCACGTCGTCTGCGGCGTTCATTGCCAAGGGAACGGTGGTAGCCGCGCCAAAGCCCGCTGCGGCGAAGGCAATGACGGTGACAAAGATGTTTTGGAATAGGAGGGCCGCGCTCATACCAACAATGATGAGAGTGCCACCCATCAAAATGGTGCGCTTTGCCCCAAGCTGATCAACAAACCTGTCCCCCGTGACGCGACCCAGGAAGTGGAAAGCGAGCATACACACGTATGCTGCGGGCGCGAGGGCCGCGCTGGCCCCCAGGTAGTCACGCATGTAGAGCGTGGACCAAGATTGCGCGATGTCTTCGACGAGCACACCGGAAATCGCCAGAAGTAGCAAAAGCGCAATAACGAGGGGAACAGACCAGTTTTTTGCAGAGAGCCGGTGAATACTGGGCTCGTCTTGATCTGCCCCGTCACGTCCCGGGAGGGTGTACTTGCTGGCGATGAGGGCAACAAGACTGAAGAGGACTCCGGCAAATCCGATGTGATAGCCGATTGGAACGGCTAGCGCGGTGGCTACCATGGCCATCAGTCCTCCGGTCATTGCACCCAAGGACCAGAAGGCGTGAAAACTATTAATAATGGAACGTCCGTAGCGTTTTTGTACGCGTAGGCCGTGCGCGTTTTGGCCCACGTCAACGATTGCATCCGTCGCGCCGCCAAGTGCGAAAAGGATGGCGAATGGGACTACGAGGATAGCTCCCCCACCCTGCGCGATAGCTACCAGGACCGCCGAAAGAGTCAGCGCGATTCCAATCAGGAACGTGCCGTAGGCCGCGACTTTAGCGGAGGTGAAGCGCTCCACGAACTTCGCGGCGAAGGGGCCGCCAATGATGGCGCCTAGCGGGAACGCCGCAATGATCAGGCCGTAGCCTCCCGCGGTTAGTTCGAATGCGTCTTTTAGTTCTGGGAACCTCGGCGCGAAGTTTGCAAACAGTGCGCCGTTGGTGAAGAACAGCGCGGTTACGCCGGCGCGCGCTCTAGCGACATCAGCAGAAACCAACTTGCCTTGACCTTTCAAAAGTGGATCTCGGTTGATTGTGTCAAAGTCAGCGCGCACTTTCCAACCAGTGATTATGCGAGGAAACCAGGCTTCACGGATAGAAAAGGCTCGCGCCCAACCTTGCTGGACGCGAGCCTTATTCCGCTTTGTTAGTTGGCCTTCGGGTGGGTCATGGACGCCACGTCGAGGGCTTCATCAAGCTGTGCTTCGGTGATCTCACCGCGCTCTACGAATCCGAGGTCAATCACGGCCTCGCGAACCGTGATGCCCTTAGCTACGGAGTGCTTGGCGATCTTCGCGGCGTTCTCGTAACCGATGATGCGGTTGAGCGGGGTAACGATGGACGGCGAGGACTCGGCAAGCTCCTTGCAGCGTTCAACGTTTGCGATCAGGCCGTCAACCGTGCGCTTTGCGAGGACGGTGCAGACGTTGCCAACGATGTTGATCGACTCTAGGATGTTGCGAGCCATGACGGGCAGCATCACCAGCAGGTCGAAGTTGCCCTGGGCGCCAGCGAACGCGATCGCCGCGTCGTTACCGATAACCTGGGCTGCAACCATGACGGTGGCTTCAGGAACAACGGGGTTAACCTTGCCCGGCATGATCGAGGAGCCCGGCTGCAGGTCAGGCAGGTGGAGCTCGCCGATTCCGGTGCGCGGGCCGGAGCCCATCCAGCGCAGGTCGTTAGCGATCTTGGTTAGTGACACTGCGATGGTACGCAGGGCGCCGGACAGTTCAACGAGGGAGTCCTGGGCGGCCTGGGCTTCGAAGTGGTTGCTGGCTTCCTTGAATGGAAGGCCCGTGTTCTCGGCGATGAGCTCGATGACGCGCTCGGAGAAGCCGGCCGGCGTGTTGATGCCGGTGCCCACAGCGGTGCCGCCAAGAGGGAGCTCATACAGGCGCGGGAGGGCGGCGTGCACGCGGTCGATGCCGTAGCGAATCTGAGTTGCGTAGCCGGAGAACTCCTGGCCAAGCATGATCGGGGTTGCATCCATCAAGTGGGTGCGGCCAGACTTCACAACGTCCTTGTACTCTTCAGCTTTGGCTTCCAGCGATTTCGCGAGGGTTTCAAGCCCGGGCAGAAGAACCTCATCAACGGCTTGTGCGGCAGCGATGTGGATTGACGTGGGGAACACGTCGTTAGAAGACTGCGACGCATTTACGTGGTCGTTCGGGTGTACCTTGTCGCCCTTGATACGGGTGGCGAGGGTAGAGATGACCTCGTTGGTGTTCATATTCGAGGACGTGCCCGAACCGGTCTGGAAGACGTCGATGGGGAACTCACCGTCGTGCTTGCCGGCAATGACCTCTTCGGCGGCTTCGCGGATGGCGTCCGAGGTGGCCTGGTCGATGACGCCGAGCTCGAGGTTGGCGATAGCGGCAGCGCGCTTCACCTGGCCGAGTGCGGCGATGTGGTGATCGGAAAGTCCGCGCCCGGAGATCGGGAAGTTCTCAACTGCACGCTGTGTTTGTGCGGCGTAGAGGGCGTTCTTGGGAACGCGAACTTCACCCATCGTGTCGTGCTCAATGCGGTATTCGATTTCGGTCATTAGTTCTCCTTCATCGTTGATCGCGCGACGTGCGCGCTCTTACTTCTATTGTCTAACACGGGGGCCATGCTGGGGGCGGTTTGCACGCATGCCCAAGCAGGCTATGCCGTATCGAATATTGGTGAGGAACCTTTAGTGCGGTTCGTAGGGCGCCACCACCATGTCTACGCGTTGGAGTTCTTTGACTTCCAAGTAGCCGGTGGTTGCCATGGTGCGGCGGAGCGAACCGATGTAGTTAACGGTGCCGTCGGCCCGTGAGGAGGGACCGAAGAGGATTTCTTCCATGCTGCCAACCGTACCGACGTGTACGCGGTGTCCGCGAGGAACTTCGGGGTGGTAGGCCTCCGATCCCCAGTGCCATCCGCTGCCGGGGGCTTCTTTTGCGCGAGCGAGGGCTGCGCCGAGCATGACTGCATCCGCGCCGCAGGCGATTGCCTTGGGGAGGTCTCCGGAAAGCCCGATGCCTCCGTCGGCGATGATGTGTACGTACCTACCGCCAGATTCGTCGAGGTAGTCTCGCCTTGCCGCGGCTATGTCTGCGAGCGCTGTTGCCATGGGTGCGTGAATTCCGAGGAGTTGGCGGGTGGAGTGCGCGGCTCCCCCACCAAAGCCAACGAGAACGCCGGCGGCGCCGGTTCTCATGAGGTGTAGGGCGGCGTTGTAGTTTGCTACGCCGCCCACGATGACGGGCACTTCGAGTTCATAGATGAAACGCTTTAGGTTTAGTGGTTGTGCCCTGCTGGATACGTGTTCGGCGGATACCGTGGTGCCGCGAATGATGAACAGGTCTACCCCGGCGTCAACAACGTAGCGCCAGTACTTTTGGGTGCGTTGCGGGGAGAGCTTGCCGGCAACTACAACTCCGGCCTCGCGAATTTGGCTGAGGCGCTCGCCAATGAGTTCAGGTTTTATGGGCTCGGCGTAGATTTCTTGAAGCCGGCGGTTTGAGGCGCGCGCGGGCAGTCCGCGGATTTCCTCGTAGACAGGTTCGGGGTCCTCATACCTGGTCCATAGGCCTTCGAGGTCGAGGACGCCGATGCCACCCAGCTTGCCTAGTGCGATCACGTTTTCGGGGCTCATGGCCGAGTCCATTGGCGCGCCCAGGACGGGAATGTCCACGTTGTACGCGTCGATTTGCCAGGACGTGTTCACGTCTTCGGGGTCGCGCGTGCGCCGGGAGGGGACGATTGCCACGTCGTCCAGCGAGTATGCGCGGCGGGCTTGTTTGCCGCGTCCAATGTTAATCGTCTCAGTCACACTTCCATGATACGAGCCTTACGTGACGCTTGTTGAAATAGTTGTCCGTATGGGCATATAAGCTCTACGTAGTGAAACATTAAGGAGGATCCATGTCTTGGATTGCCGGCCCGTTCGTGGGTTTTGATACGGAGACTACGGGGGTTATTCCAGGTAGTAGCCAGCTCGTTACAGCCTCGATTATTTTTCGAGGTGAGGACGGCGATGAGGTTTCGAATTGGCTGACTGATCCGGGTGTTGAGATCCCCGAAGCTGCTCAGAAGGTGCATGGGATAAGCACCGCGTATGCGCGCGAGCATGGGCGTCCTTACCCTCAGGTGTTGGAGGAGGTCGCGCAAGTTCTGACCCGCGCGCTCGGCAACGGTATTCCCGTGGTGGCGTTTAATGCAGGGTTTGATCTGGGCCTGATGGAGGCCGAGCTTGCCCGCATGCAACTACCCACGCTAACGCAGCGTTTAGGTGAGATCCGCCCGGTCATTGACCCGCTGGTACTCGATCGCGCACTTGTTCCCAGGCGGCGCGGTAAGCGTACCCTGGCAGACCTGATGGAGGCCTACGGCGTTAGTGCCGATGAGTCTTTGCACGACGCGGAGGTGGACACGCGTGCAACTTTAGATCTGCTGAAGCAAATGATTCGCAAGCACCCTCGCCTGGCCA
This sequence comes from Gleimia europaea, assembly GCA_002871995.1. Lineage (GTDB taxonomy): Bacteria > Actinomycetota > Actinomycetes > Actinomycetales > Actinomycetaceae > Gleimia > Gleimia europaea. The sequence continues at coordinate 529,632 of PNHW01000001.1, read as the reverse complement.
TGTACAGCCTGGACAGTCTGCACGAGTACCAAAAGCAGGCGCACGCGGTTTGGGCCGCTGATTTTGAGGCTTTCTTGCATAGCAAAGGCCGGGAAGCCAATATCAACCGCACCTGGTTGGTTTAGCTTCCCGGCCTGCTTCTACGCTAGTTCAGCTTAGCTACCAAGCGATTCTTTGCCCGCTACCCCTCGTTGATGTGGTAGTTCGGGGCTTCTGACGTGATCTGAATGTCGTGCGGATGCGATTCGCGCAGGCCCGCTGGGGTTACGCGAACAAACCGGCCGTTCTCCTTTAGCTTCGCGATGGTGGGCGCGCCAAGGTAGAACATCGACTGGTGTAGGCCGCCAACCATTTGGTAAATCACTGCGGCTAGCGAACCCGAGTAGGGCACCTGGCCCTCTATGCCTTCGGGAACGATCTTGTCATCCGAAGACACATCCGCCTGGAAGTAGCGGTCCTTCGAGTAGGATTTGCGTCCGCGCGAGCTCATTGCGCCAACGGAGCCCATACCTCGGTAACGCTTGTACTGCTTACCGTTGGTGAATACGAGGTCTCCAGGAGACTCCTCACAACCGGCAAGCATGGAGCCAATCATCACGGTGTCAGCGCCCGCAACGAGGGCCTTCGCGATGTCGCCCGAATATTGCAGGCCACCATCAGCGATGAGCGGCACACCCGCCGGCTTGCAAGCAAGCGATGCCAAGTAGATCGCGGTTACCTGAGGGACGCCAACGCCTGCGACCACGCGCGTGGTGCAAATGGAGCCGGGGCCTACGCCCACCTTCACCGCGTCCACGCCCGCGTCGATCAGTGCCTGTGCGCCTTCGGTGGTGGCAACGTTTCCGCCAATAATGTCGATGCCAGCAAAACGCTCATCGGACTTGATCCGGCGAATCATGTCCAGCGCCAACTGTGCGCCGCCGTTTGCGGTATCAACAACGAGGACGTCTACGCCTGCTTCCGCGAGCGCCACTGCGCGATCCCACGAGTCGCCCCAGTAGCCCACTGCCGCGCCAACTAGAAGGCGACCCTCGCCGTCTTTTGCCGCGTCCGGGTATTGCTCGGTTTTAACGAAGTCTTTAACGGTGATGAGGCCGGCTAGGCGCCCCTGGTCATCAACGATGGGGAGCTTCTCAATGCGATTCTTAGCGAGGAGTGCTTTCGCATCTTCGCGGCCGATCCCAACGGGCGCGGTGATAAGCGGCGTGGGAGTCATGTGCTGTTCTACCGTTGCGGTTGCCCATTCGCTCGGAGGAATGAAACGCAAGTCGCGGTTGGTGATGATGCCGTGAAGCTTGCCGTCCTCGTCCACAACGGGCAGGCCGGAAACTCGGTAGTGGCCGCACAGTTCGTCCAGCTCCTCGATGGTGGCTTCCTTGTGGATTGTCACTGGGTCGCTAACCATGCCGGATTCGGATCGCTTCACCTGGCGCACCTGCTGCGCTTGATCTTCGATAGACAGGTTTCTGTGCAAGATGCCGATGCCGCCCTGGCGAGCCATCGCAATAGCCATGCGCGCCTCGGTAACGGTGTCCATTGCCGCGGACAGCATCGGGATTTTAAGAGTGATGTTTTTTGTTAGCTGCGCAGTCGTATCAACCTCGGAGGGCACAACATCTGTGATTTCAGGCAGTAACAAAACGTCGTCATACGTTAGGCCGGTAAGGGAAAAAGGATTATCGATCATTTCGCTCACGCGACCAGTCTAACGCAGAGCGCGCGATGGTCTCATCCGCGCCCGCATAGTGACGAGAAACTTCTTATCGCCCAAAATCCGGCCGGCGTAGAGGTTGCCCGCCGGACGCAGTTAACCTCCTCCGCCTCGCGGCGGGCCAGCCTCTTGCTGGACTCAGGCCTCAATTGGCGAGTTTCACCCTGAGGGTTGCAATCTCAAACGGGTCCAGATTGAACTCGAACGCACCCGAAACTTCACGCACCTGCACACCCAGGTCCGAGTCTCGGTAGCGCAGATCTTGGCCGCGCACGCTCGCCGCTTCGGGCCAGACCAGGCGCGCAAGAGCGCGGCCGCCACTCGCCTCGTATGCACGGATGATTACGTCACCAGAGCCATCGTCTACCATGCGGACCGACTCCACTACGGCGCCATCGAGGGTGAACAGTGGGCTGATCTGGCCGGGCACCTCGCGCTGGCCAAGGTTCAGCATTTGAGCAAGCGCCACTGCCTGTTCAATGGATGCGGCGGGGACGAGCTGGAAGTTCCACTCGTGCACGCCTTGATCTTGATGCGGGTCGGGGAAGCGTGAAGCGCGGGCCAGCGATGCACTAACTTCGCTCCACGTCCCCCGCTGCCCACTGGAGTGGCGCGCAACGCTCCACCCGTACGTGGCGTCGTTGGTGATAGCCAGGCTGGCGCTCGTATCCGCCAGGCGCAACCAGCGGTGTGCGCTGACCTCAAACTTGTAGGCCTCCCACGAGGTGTTCTCATGTGTTGGACGCGTAATGTAGCCCATTTGCGTCTCGTACTGCGCGTGATCGGTGTGGATGTCGACCGGCATGGCAAGCTTCAAGATCTTCTCGCTCTCATGCCAATCCAGGCGTACGTGCACATCGAGGGAGCCCGATCCGGGTTGCAGAGTCCAGGTGACCTCGGCCTTCGAGTTAGAGAACTCGGCTGTTGTACGCACTCTTGCGGCGCCGTCAGTGCTTTCATAAACAGCGTTCTTTGGCACAATCACCTGCTTGGATCCGCGGTAGAACGGGTCGAGATCCCACGCGTCCCACTCATTGGGGAAGTCTTGGAATAGGTGCAGTTCCCCGCCGCGTTGGCCCGCCGGCACGTACTCGCGCCCCGTTTCTTTCTGTACTAGCGAGGTCAGCAGGCCCACCTCGTCAAACTGGGCACGTAGATATTCATTTTCGAGCAGGTGCCCTCGTACCTGTACCGGCACCGCCTCAGTTGGGGCGGCAGCGGAAAGGGCGGGAACACCGTGTGCCGTGAAGCTCGAAGCATTAGTTAGTGCCGGGGTTTCGTCCTCGACAAGTGCCGTGAGCGAGCGGGCGATAATAGCTTCGAGGCACTCTTGCACGCGATCGTAAATGGCCGCAACTTCGCGGTAAACCCATGCAACGGATGTGCCGGGCAGGATGTCATGGAACTGGCACAGCAGCACGTCACGCCACACAGCTTGCAACTGTTCGTGAGGGTATTCCACGCCCGCCCGCACGCTTGCCATCGTGGCCCACAATTCAGCCTCGCGAAGTAGTGATTCGGCGCGGCGATTATGGCGCTTGGTTTCAATCTGGGAGGTAAATGTGCCGCGATGCAGCTCAAGGTAGAGCTCGCCCACCCACACGGGCGGATTCTTGTACTCGGCCTGGGCGCGTTCAAAAAACTGCACGGGTGATTCGATGACGGTACGGGCAGCGCCAGCCAAGTCAGCAAAGCGTTTGATTCGCTCCATCATTTCGCGAGTGGGGCCGCCTCCCCCATCGCCGTAGCCAAACAGTAGCGCCGAGCTGTTGGCACGCCCCTTGTCCTTAAAGTTCGAGGCGGCGTGGGCAAGGTTTTGCCCGGTAACCTCCGAACCGTAGGTGTCTGCGGGCGGGAAGTGCGTGAAAATGCGCGAACCGTCAATCCCCTCCCACATCAGAGTGTGGTGCGGGAACGTATCAACTTGGTTCCACGAGATTTTTTGAGTGAGGAAACGGTCAATCCCAGCTAACCGCGCAATTTGCGGAAGCGCGCCCGAGTAACCAAACGAGTCGGGCAACCAGATCTCTTCGCACGTGGCCCCCAGTTCAGATTCGAAAAAGTCCAGACCTTCGGTTAGCTGGCGGCACATTGCTTCACCGCCGGGCAAAACCGCGTCCGGCTCCACCCACATGCCGCCAACCGGAACGATAGCTCCGGCCTCCACCTGCTTCTTAACCCGTGCAAACAGCTCTGGGTCTTCTTCTTTCAGCCACGCCACGTGTTGCGCGGCAGGAAGGGCAAAAATCAAGCCTGTTCCGTCCTCGATAAGTCGCACCACGTTCGCGATAGTGCGCGTGACCTTTCGGCGCGTTTCGCGGATGGGCCAAAGCCAAGCCGAGTCGATGTGCGCATGCCCCATTGCAGACAGGCGATGCGCATTCGCGTAGGCCGGCGTGGCCAGAATCGGCTTCAAAACCTCAGACGCGGCGTGCGCGGTACCCGCTACGTCATCGAGATTTATGAGGTCGAGGGCCTCGCTCATCGCCAGCAAGATTTTCCAACCCCACGGGTCGTCTTCTGCAGTAGTTTCTGCCAGTTCCACAAGCACAGATAGGTCCATTGCGAGGCTATAAACGTCTGCTCGCAGTATCGCGAGGTCTGCACGTGCCAGCCTGTACTGTGGCTCATTCCCACTGGTGAGCTTGTCGCCATCCTCGGTCACGGGGAACAGTGGGAGCGGGAGGATAAATGGGTTTGCGGCGGCTTCAACATAGAACACGTGCGAACCCGCGCCGGGCACGGGAATCCAGTTATTGCGCGGGTTGAGGGCTTTTACAATCTGGCCGCTCTCGTTGCGCACAAGCGCCTCGCACTGAAAACCGGCAAACTTATCCAGCCAGCCGAGGTCAAACACAACCTCTAGGCGATCCTCGCCCTCTAACGCGAGCGGCGCAGCGTCAACTTCCAGGCGGAACCACACGGTCTCCCACGGCTTGCCCCACTCTGCTCCAATCTCAATCGGTTTATACGAGGCCGCCTTCGCCTGCTCAAACGGGACGGGTTCGCCAACCGCGTCGCCGCAAGCCGGAACCACCCAGTGGCTAACTGACACGTCGGCTACCGCCTCGTGCTGGGCGGGGATAATCCTTTCGCGCAGCGTACGGCGGGCGCGGTTTAACAGGATTTCGCGATTGTCGTGCATGGAACACCTCCACAACTCGTCATTGAGCGGCCTTCACCCTACCATTTATGCGCAGGGCCCCCTCAAAGATCTTTCGCTTTTCTTGGCCAAGCGGCGGCCTTTTTACGCGATAGCTTCCTTGATTGCGCGCGCAAACGTGGGCGCAAGTGGAAGCTCGGGCAGCAGCAACATTTGGGCCACGTGATAGGCATCCGGTTTGCCCGGCCAGGTCACGGTGGATGGCTGATTATTCTCATCTAGCTCATGCCACCAGCGGCCCGGTTGCTCAATCAGGTAACTCTCGCAATACTCCCACCAGGCCTCAGCGCGAGCCTTCAGATCTTTTGCCCTCTCAGCATCGCCAGCCGCAAACCCTTCATTCCCTTCAAGGGCGCGCGCCAGCGTCACAGCCGCCCCGATCGCTTCACATGCCACCCAATGCATGCGCTCGCGCGCCACGGGCCTGCCGTTTTGATCAATGGTGTAAACGAATCCGGGGGCGCCGTCCGCGTTCCACCCGTCCGCTACTGCACGGTCAAACAGTTCGAGGGCGCCCTCTAGCATCCAGTGCGGCACTTTTTCTGCGCTACGCGCCAGCTGCGCTCCGGCGTGCAGGGCAAGCCGGGCCCACTCAAACCCATGCCCCGGCGTGAAGCCGAACGGACGGAACGGATCCTTGGGTCGATCCCGATTGTAGTCCGGTAGCACGTTCCAGTTCTCATCGAAATGCTCGGGCACGCGCCAATTGTTCTTCGAGGCTTCCTCAACAACCCAGTTGAGTATCGCCACCGCACGGTTTAGCCACTGCCTCTCATCCGTCGCGTCATATGCGGCCAGATAGGACTCAACAGTGTGCATGTTCGCGTTAACACCGCGATACTTCTCGCATTCCACGAACTCGCGGTCATACCTTTCGCACACCTTCGCCTGGTCCCCCTCCCACCAGAACTCGTCTTGCACGGAAAGCGCTAGGTCCAAAAGGTCCGCGGCACCCTCGATACCCGCAATTTTTGCCGATGAGGCCGCTAGCACCACAAACGCGTGCGCGTACGCCATTTTGGTGTCATCAACAATCTGCACGGTGTCCGCATCATGCCCGATGGCTGAGAACCAGCCTGAATACTGCTGGTCGTAGAAATATGTGGCCAGTGCTTTCACGCCGTGGGTGGCAAGCACATTTGCTTCTAGGTCGCCCATCTGGGATGCCAGTGAGAACACGTGCGTCATGCGGCAGGTAATCCAAAGTTCTACGGGGCGTGAGGAGTCAACGGTGCCGCTCGCGTCCAGGTAGCCAAAGCCGGTTGGCACCTGGGAGCCTTTTGCAAAATCGATTAGGGCATCAAACTGCGCGGCGCGCGTATCAGAATCGAAAGTCATCTGGCATTACTCCAATCAAAGCAGCGGAATAATATTAGTTAACCCCAACGCTTTCAGGGATGGAGCAGTTTCGAGCTGAATCCACGGCTTCCTCTACGCATGCGGTGAGTGTGCGCAGGCGCGTGGCGCCCGGGGCGGATTCCAACGGGCAGTGCCGGCCAACCAGAATCAGGTTTGAACACCCGTCGTCCACGCCCTCGATAACTTTTTCATCGGATGAGAGCAGGCCGATGAGAATGAGGACGTGCGCGCCAAAACTGTCGCGGTATTCTTTGATCGCTTCACTAACGTCTTGGGGGCAGATGTCGGGGCCTTCCGCTGGCGCGGTGACGGGGACGATGCGGGCGGGAACTCCCTCCCATTCGAGGGCCACGCCCACAATATGGGCACGCAGTTCATGTGCTGCATCACAGACAATGAGGACGGGGCACGCGTCCGGGAATCCGGCAGAGTGTTCCGGCGCCTGCTTGGCCACTTGGTAGACGGCATACAGTGTTGCCTGCGTGATTAGCGACCTAGGAGCGATGCCGGGCTTATCCCCTTTGGGCGGATAGTAGGTGCCTCGCATCGCGGGACCGATGTACTCGTGCCAGGTATGGAGCAAGCCGTCTCGGGAGATCAACACGTCAAGATTGCGCTGGAGGGAGTTGAAGTCGCCGCGGCGCGCGGTGTCGAGGATTGACTCAACCGTAATTGCAGATTCACTATCGGTGAGTACTTCATCGGAGGACTTGATCGCTTGCGCTGCATCCGAGGGGAACACGCCAGAACGCACTAGGCGAACCATTCGTTCAAGCCGCTTGAGCTCAATCTCGTTATACCTTCTGCGTTTGCCTGGTTCGCGTTTTGGCCCTAGCCCGTAGCGGCGCTCCCACGTACGGATCGTAGACGCGGACACACCCAGGCGCTGCGCAACCGTTGCAATGGTTAGCGGTGCGGGATTCATATGCGCGCTTAGATCTGGGCGGGGCATTGTTCATCTCCAGTTTGGACAATTCTCAGAAAAGTTTAAGGTGCATCACCTATTAATATTGTTACGCCCGAAGAAGCGAAGCGCCACCGGAGCCTAACTTCTTAAAAGTTTCGAACAATATGCGGAAGGGTCTTGAACAACTTTTGCATAACTAATAATATAGGTTCTGGTTGCAGACAGAGGCGATATGAAAGGAAGCAGAAGGATGACAGATATCTCCAGGCTTCCCGGTCCCGTAGCGGATCGGTGGGATTGGCAATACCTCGGCGCGTGTCGCGACATGGACACAGAACTTTTCTTCCACCCGGAAGGTGAGCGCGGCTCAACTAGGCGCCGCCGCGCGGAGGCAGCCAAAGCAATTTGCGCCTCTTGTCCCGTACTCGAGCAGTGCCGCGAGCACGCCCTGCGCGTACAGGAACCATACGGCGTATGGGGCGGCTTGACCGAAGAAGAACGGCGCGAAATTATTAACCGCAAGAAGCGCTTCCGCGTAGCATAAACGCAGGTAGCTTAAGCATCACAAAAGCATCCCACGCCAATGGCGTGGGATGCTTTGTTAGAAGAGCTAGTTACTTCTCAACGATCGCGAGGACATCGCGAGCCGAGAGAATCAAGTACTCCTCACCGCGGTACTTAACCTCGGTGCCGCCGTACTTGGAGTAGATAACAACGTCACCTTCGGAAACATCCATCGGAACGCGGTTACCGTTGTCATCAACACGGCCCGGACCAACTGCAACAACGGTGCCCTCTTGCGGCTTTTCCTTCGCAGTATCAGGAATAACAAGGCCTGAAGCCGTAGTCTGCTCGGCCTCAACCTGCTGGATCACAATACGATCCTCAAGTGGTTTAATGGAGATCGACATTGGCCAACTCCCTTTCACATTCGTAGTTGAACTGCACGCATTTGCTGCATCCGCCGTCGCGGGTGGTCGGATACGGTAAGCGTTACATATACAAGATTAGATCCTCGATTAGCACTCTTGCAAGCTGAGTGCCAAAAGCTGGATGAAGGAGCCTCGTGAGTGTTTCTCCCGTTGAACTGGTTCTAAGGCCACTCCCCTGGCAGGTTTTGGGTGACCTGCAAGAGATCCCCGAAGCTGAGCGGGAAAGCGCCCTCGCAAATTTTGAGCTTGAAGCGGGAGAACGCGCGGCTGTGCTCACGCAGCTGACCTTGCGCAGCCAAGCCGAAGATAAGTTGGGCGAGTTTGCGCGCGCCATGATTTTCACGCGCGACGGCCTTGAACAGGCAACGAGGTTGCAGGTGGCCGCGATGCACGCCGCCCGGTTCAAGGACGCGGGAATCACCACGGTTGCGGACCTGGGTTGTGGTATTGGCATTGATTCCCTGGCGATGGCCAGCCTGGGCTTGCGCGTGCGTTCGTGGGATATCAATCCAGAGGCCGTTGCCTGCACCAAGGTTAATCTGCGGTTTATGCCCGACTGCGAGGCCAACCTGGGGGATGTAACCACCCTCGATATTGAACATTTGATCAGTGAGGGCGTGCAGGCAATCTTTGCTGATCCGGCCCGGCGCACGGGCGCTGCGGCTGGCGGGCGGCGCATCAGCTCCCCCGAGGAGTGGTCCCCTTCCCTCCCTACCGCGCTGTCTTGGCGCGAGCCGCTCCGTAAGGGCGGTTTTGACGCGCTGGGCCTCAAGGTTGCGCCAGGCTTGGGCTACGAGCACATCCCCTCTGATTTTGAGGCCAACTGGGTTTCCGTGGACGGGCAGCTACTGGAGGCGGGCCTGTGGAGCCCGGCGCTACAAAGCCACGGTCCGGGCCGCTCCGCCACAGTAGTTAGGGGTAGCGAAGCGTTTACTTTCAGGCAGGCTTGCGACCCCTCGGAGCCGGCCAAGCAGTTGGAAAGCGCGGGCCTGGGCACGTATTTGTGGGAGCCTGACCCGGCGGTAATTCGCGCTGGCCTCATCGCTCAATTTGTAGACAACACGGCGCTAGAAGGCCCGATTTCGCCATCTATTGCCTACCTGACTTCAAACGAGATCGTTGCGGGGAAGGAAGCCAACGCGCTTAGTGGATTCGAAGTGCTGGACGTGACGCAACTGCGGCCGAAAGCCATCTCGAAGGCACTGCGCGCCCTCGAGCCAACCAGCGTGGAGGTAAAGAAGCGCGGTGCGGACATTAACCCCGCGGCCCTCCAAACGGCCTTGAAACGCATTTTGGTGCCAAGAACCAACTCTTACGAAAACCCCGTAACCGTCATTGCAACAAGGGTTGACGGGCGTCACCAGGCAGTCATCGCGCGCCGCCTCGACCTTTAAACTAGGCTCGTAACAGAGAGCAAGCGACCAACATAGGATAACCATGCATTTCAACGAGTCCGAGCGCGGCCTGATTGGCGTGGAGTGGGAACTCCAAATGATCGATAAGGACACGGGCGACCTCAGACAAAGTGCCGATGCCGTCATGGACATCGTGGAGTCTTTGGGCGACGTGCCAAACATCCACCGCGAAATGCTCCTAAACACCATTGAGATAACGTCAAAACCGCGCCGCCACGCCTCCGAATGTTTGGACGACCTGCTTGAGAACATTGCGATCATCCAGCCGGTGACTACGCCTATGCGCATCGACCTGGCAACCGCGGGCACACACCCCTTTGCGACCCCCGCATACCAGCGCGTTACCGACACGGGCCGCTACAACGACCTAGTGGAAAGAACGCAGTACTGGGGCAGGCAAATGCAGCTGTACGGCGTTCACGTGCACATCGGCATTGAGGATGCCGCCAAGGTTCTGCCCATCCTGAATGCCCTACTCACGAGGTTTGCGCACCTGCAGGCGCTGTCTTCTTCCTCGCCGTACTGGGCGGGCGAAGACACCGGGTACGCGTCTAACCGCGCCATGTACTTCCAGCAGCTACCCACCGCAGGCATTCCGCGCCAGTTTGAGAAGTGGGATGACCTCGAGCGTTACGTTGAGGACGTGACGCGAACCGGCATTATCAGCGACTTCTCTGAAATTCGCTGGGACATTCGCCCCTCGCCAAAGCTGGGAACCATTGAGATTCGCGTTTTTGACGCAGCCACGAACATTCGCGAGGTGGGCGTACTTGTTGCCCTCACGGCCACGCTGGTTGAGTACTATTCGCGCATGTACGACCGCGGGGAAGAACTGCCCCGTATTCCCGACTGGTATGTAGCGGAAAACAAGTGGAGGGCATCGCGCTACGGCATGGAAGCTAATCTGATCGTTGACGAGGCCGGCAACCAGGAAGACGTGATAACCACGATCCGAAACATGCTTCCCGAGCTACTCCCCATTGCCGAGGAGATCGGCTGCCGCGACGAGCTGGAGCATATCCACGAGATTATGCGCATAGGAGCGGCCTACCAGCGGCTCAGCATTGCGGCTGCGCGACACAAGGACGGCCCGCGAGCGATGGTTGAACTCATGCAGGCCGAGTTCAAGGCCGGCCACCCGATCGACCCGCTTACCTTCCTGGCCAGCAAACCCAACGAGCTCAAGAAAGAAGTGCGCAGGCAGTAGCGCGGACTCGGCGCTTTAGGCCGCGAACTAAAACTGCAGCTAGCTTACCGTTGTAACGGCGGGATTGACCGCCTCGACCCCTAACCGGGCCTCGGCTAGCTAACCGAGTTTTGGCGGGCTAGCCGAGCTTGAGGATGTCCCCCGGCTGGCACTGGAGAACCTCGCAGATTGCGCTGAGCGTAGAGAACCGAATCGCGCGTGCCTTGCCCGTTTTTAAAATCGACAAATTCGCCATCGTGATTCCCGTGGCCTCGGATAGCGCGGTGAGCGTCATCCCTCTTTGCGAAAGCACAGCATCTAACGTCACCTCAACGCGGTGCGGCAATGGTTTAGACGACATAGTCGAGCTCCTCCCGCATGCGCGCCCCCTGCCTAAACGCCGCCCACAGCGCCAGCGCCAACACTCCTGCAAAGAACAGCGCCATGGCAAGCAGCGGCTTCTCCCCCACGACGAGAGTGCCGGACCCCGGGTGCACGGCCTCTTGGAACGCAATCAGGTCCTGCTGCAGGGCAGACCTAGCCGCATCGGAGACAAAACCACAGACAACCCCACCTAGCGCAAGCACTATGCCGGTCACCCCCATAAGCCGCACGGTGCGCCTCTCAAAAGCGCGGCCCTTACTGATTGCCCGGATAACCGCAGTACCAATAATGAGGCCGGCCGCGACAACTACAGCAACAAGCGCGGCCTCAGCAATAGCAAGCTGAATGCTAGTGGCAGAGACGTAGCTTAGCGGAACCTCCGATTCGCCCTGCAAACAGAAATTCGGCAAGTCGCAGGCGCTAATTGGAGCGCCTCCAAATAAGCGTTTCCCACTTGCCAGTTCAATAACCGTCACCGCCTGACCGGCAATCACCAGTAGCGACAGCACCCACACCAGCGCAACCGCGAACCAGAACGGCACTTTTTCAAATCTAGACATCATGGCCCCCTTATTGTTTATCGATATTATTGTTTAACGATAAATCCAGGTGGCATCAAAGTCAATAGCACCAAAAGAACAGTTCTCACACGAACTGGGCACTGCCGCTACTCAAGTTCATGGCACTACGTCATTAAAACCGCAGAATGTAGGCGTTTACTCGCGGTTCAAACTATCCTTTCTGTGGCTGACATAGACACAAAGGGGAAACATGACCGCCGCGCAAGAGCTCACGCCCACGGAACCGAAGAAGAAAAGCGGCCTGGCCGCCATCAACGAAGACGAGTTTGACGCCCTCACCGTCATTGGAGGCTGGCGCGTTATCGTTGAGGCCGTGACCCCCACGATCATTTTCCTTGTTGGGCTGAACCTCACCGGAGACTACCTGCTCCCCGCGGGCCTGGCTCTTGGTTTCACGTCGATCGCCGCGCTCATACGCCTGATTCAGCGACTTCCCGTGCGCCCTGCCCTCATCGGAGTGCTCAGCATGACCGCCTCGGTATTTGTGGCGTGGAAAACGGGACAAGCCGTCAACGTGTTTGCCATCTCCATCTTGAAGAACACGTTCTACGGCTCACTCCTGCTGATCTCCATCCTGGTGCGCTGGCCGCTACTCGGCGTCATGCTCGGAGCAGTGCGCGGAGAGAAAACCCGTTGGCGTAAAGGTGAAGGGTGGCAGCTCACCCGCCTGCGCTACTACCAGATCACGTGGATATGGTTCTTCGTGTTCGTTGCCCGCCTCAGCGTTCAAATCCCGCTCTACTTCACCGATAACGTGCAGTGGCTGGCACTCATGAAGCTGTCTTTGGGAATGCCCGCGGACGTCGTAGCCGCATACTTTTCCTGGAGGCTTTTGCGTACGCTACGCCATCGCCATCTCGTCTAGCGACATCTGCGAGTCCGGCGAGAACTGCAAGGTTGAGGGCTCCACACCATTTCGCACCAGTTGCGAACCCATTGCCGCGATCTGCGCCCCATTGTCCGTGCAGAAACGGATCGGCGGAATTCGAACCTCAACGCCAGCCGCATTTGCGCGCTCAGTCAACAGCTCACGCAAACGCGAATTCGCGGAAAACCCGCCTCCAACCACAATCGTCTTCACATCGTGGTCAAGCGCTGCCTGAACAGCCTTAGCCGTCAGCGAATCATTCACGGCCTCACTAAAACCAGCGCAAATATCAGCCTTGCTGATCGACTCACCGCGAAGTTCCTTGGCCTTCACGTAACGCGAAACCGCGGTCTTCAAACCCGAGAAAGAGAAGTCGTAACGGTAGCGTTCCTTGTCGCGCCCACCCGAAAGGCCGCGCGGGAACTTAATCGCTTCCTTATCGCCCTGCTGCGCCAGCCTATCCACGTGCGGGCCACCCGGATACGGCAGTCCCAGCAGACGACCAACCTTGTCGAACGCCTCGCCGGCCGCATCATCGAGCGTGCCACCCAGTTCACGCACATCGGTTGCAATGTTGTTTACGAGCAAGAGGTTAGAGTGCCCGCCCGACACAACCAGCCCAATGAACTTATCTGGAAGCGGCCCGTGCACCAGCTCATCAACAGCCAAATGCCCCAGCACGTGATTCACCCCGTACACTGGCACACCCAAGGAGGTGGCCAGAGCCTTACCAGCGCAAATCCCAACCGTTAGCGACCCCACCAGCCCGGGCCCTGCCGCAACAGCCACAGCGTCCACGTCTGAAAGCTGAACTCCAGCCTCGTCTAACGCCGCTTCAAGAGTGGGTAAGAAAGACTCCAGGTGCGCGCGCGAGGCTATCTCGGGAATAATGCCACCGTAACGCGCGTACTCGTCCATCGACGTGGCTGTACGATCAGCCAACAGCTGCCCGCCGCGAACCAGGGCCACGCCAGTTTCGTCACACGTCGACTCAATACCTAAGACCAAAGCATCTTTCATTTCCATCACCTCAAGCATTCTAAACCCTGAGCGGCACAATCCCACACCAGAGCCTATTGCCTGCCCGCTCCGTTAGTGTGAGACGATAAAAGTATGAAGAGATTAGTATTCCTCGATCTTGATGGAACCGTTGTTACCCAGCATCAAATCGTCCCCGATTCTGCGCGCGAAGCGCTTCAGAAGGTGCACGATAACGGGCACACCCTGTGGATTTGCACGGGCAGGTCAGCACCCGAGATCTATCCGTGGCTGTGGGATCTAGGCTTTCAAGGATTCATTGGCGCAAACGGCGCTCACGCCCGCTTGGACGGGAAAGACCTTTTCGACCACCGGCTTTCTAAAGAGTTCATAGAGGAGGCGGAAGCTTACTTTCGCGAACACGGCATCGTGAGCCTGTGGCAAACCCCGGATGGTCTCTACCCTGCTGAGGGATTTATGGAAATGTTTTTCCAGGCCACTCCCGAAGCGGTTGAGCGGTGGGGCGCCTACATTGACCAGGTCACCCCGTACGTCCAGAAAGGACTTCCAGCGGGCTCATCTAAAGGGATGATTACCATTCCCTCAACCTCGAACCTAACGATCGAAGACGTTAACGAACACCTTGGCCCGCAGATCCTCATCATTCCCGCTTCGGTTGATACCGGCGTGGCAAATACGGGAGAGGTGATGCTATCTGCGTACAACAAGGGCACAGGACTTAAAGAGGTGGCCGAAGTGCTTGGCTTCCCCATTGAGCAAACCGTAGCTGTTGGAGATGAACTGAATGACCTGCAGATGGTCTCCACAGCCGGCATGGGCATCGCCATGGGCAACGCCGTTCCAGAAGTGAAAAAGGTAGCGGATTTTGTCTCTACCCACATCGAAGAGGATGGCCTCGCAAACGCCCTCAAACACGCGGGCCTGTACTAACCGCTGCACTACAGCAACAAAAAGGTGGCTTCGAGATAATTCTCGAAGCCACCTTTTACTTGGCCAATACGGCTTGGGTTACACGCCCTTCAGGACGGCCTTTCCAAGCTGGCGGTTCAGCGTAGAAATAACATCCAGCGGGATCTGCTTCGGGCAGACAGCCGCGCACTCACCAATGTTCGTGCACGTGCCAAAGCCTTCCGCGTCATGCTGGTTCAGCATGTTCTTCACGCGCATAAGGTTCTCCGGCTGGCCCTGCGGAAGCAGGTTCAGGTGCGTGACCTTAGCCGAGGTGAACAGCATTGCCGAAGCGTTCGGGCAGGCAGCCACGCAAGCACCACAACCGATGCAAGCGGCGGCCTCGAACGCGCGGTCGGCGTTCTGCTTTGGAACCGGCGTAGCGTGAGCGTCCGGAGCCGCACCCGTGTTCACGGAAATGTAGCCACCGGCCTGAATGATGCGGTCCAGAGCCGAGCGGTCAACAACCAGGTCCTGAATAATCGGGAATGCGGTTGCGCGCCACGGCTCGATGGTGATCGTGTCACCATCGTTGAACGAACGCATGTGGAGCTGGCAGGTGGTGGTGACCTCCGGGCCGTGTGCGACGCCGTTGATTACAACGCCACACTGGCCACAGATGCCCTCACGGCAGTCCGAGTCGAATGCGATCGGCTCTTCGCCAGCCTCGAATAGTTCCTCGTTGAGGATGTCCAGCATTTCCAGGAACGACGAGTCTTCCGACACGTTGTGTACCTGGTATTCGTGCATCGCGCCAGCATCTTCGGGATTGGCCTGGCGCCAAATCTTAAGGGTGATGTTCACTTGTAACTCCGCTGCTTAAGCTCGATGTTGTTGTATATCAGGTCTTCCTTGTGCAGGGTCGGAACGCCGTCGGCGCCAAACTCCCAGGCAGCCACGTAGGTGAACTTGTCGTCATGACGAAGTGCTTCACCTTCAGGCGTCTGGTGCTCTGCACGGAAGTGGCCACCACAGGACTCCTCGCGGTGCAATGCGTCAATACACATCAGTTCACCCAGCTCGAGGAAGTCGGCAACGCGGCCGGCCTTTTCCAAAGACTGGTTCATCTCGCCCTTGGTCTTACCCGGAATGCGCACGTTGTTGTAGAACTCTTCGCGAAGCTCACGAATCATTCCAATAGCCTTCTTAAGGCCTTCCTCGTTACGCTCCATACCGCAGTACTCCCACATGATGTGGCCGAGTTCCTTGTGGAACGAGTCAACGGAACGGTTACCGTCGATCGACATGAGCTTATCGATACGAGCCTGCGTGGAATCCAACGCCTCCTGAACGGCAGGCGAGTTCTCGTCAAGCTTGTCGAAGCCGAACGCACCAGCGAGGTAATCGTTAATCGTGTTCGGAAGAACGAAGTAGCCATCGGACAGGCCCTGCATGAGCGCGGAAGCACCCAGGCGGTTAGCACCGTGATCCGAGAAGTTAGCCTCGCCAGCTACGAACAAGCCCGGCAGGTTGGACTGCAGGTCGTAGTCAACCCACAGGCCGCCCATCGTGTAGTGAACAGCCGGGTAGATACGCATTGGAACTTCGTACGGGTTGTCGCCTGTGATGCGCTCGTACATGTCGAACAGGTTGCCGTACTTAGCGGAAACCGCGTCCTTGCCCATGCGCTCAATAGCTTCCGCGAAGTCCAGGTAAACACCGCGTGCAACACCGTTAATCTCCGGACCCACGCCGCGGCCATCGTCACACATGTTCTTCGCCTGACGCGAAGCAATGTCACGCGGAACGAGGTTACCGAACGACGGGTAGATGCGCTCCAAGTAGTAGTCGCGATCCTCTTCCGGAATATCGCGCGGATCCTTCTTGCAGTCCTCAGCCTTCTTCGGAACCCAAATACGACCGTCGTTACGGAGCGACTCTGACATCAGCGTCAGCTTTGACTGCTGGTCACCGTGCTGCGGGATGCAGGTTGGGTGAATCTGCGTGTAGCAGGGGTTGCCAAAGTAGGCGCCCTTGCGGTGTGCACGCCAAACAGCCGTACCGTTACAGCCCATTGCGTTGGTGGACAGGAAGAATACGTTGCCGTAGCCGCCCGTTGCCAAAACAACAGCATCCGCCGTGTAGGTCTCCAGCTCACCCGTTGCCATGTTGCGGGCAACGATACCGCGAGCGCGGCCGTCCGAAACAATGAGCTCAACCATCTCGTGGCGGCGGTGTTCCACCACCGTGCCCGCTTCAACCTGACGTTCAAGCGCCTGGTAGGCGCCAATCAAGAGCTGCTGGCCTGTCTGGCCACGAGCGTAGAACGTACGCGATACCTGCACGCCACCGAACGAGCGGTTATCTAGCAGGCCGCCGTATTCACGAGCGAATGGAACGCCCTGGGCAACACACTGGTCGATGATGTTTGCCGAAACCTCAGCGAGACGGTAAACGTTGGTCTCACGAGCACGGTAGTCGCCGCCCTTAACAGTGTCGTAGAACAGGCGGAATACCGAGTCGTTGTCGTTGCGATAATTCTTCGCAGCGTTAATACCACCCTGCGCAGCAATGGAGTGTGCGCGGCGGGCGGAATCTTGGTAGAAGAATGCGTCAACGTGGTAACCCATTTCGCCAAGCGAAGCAGCGGCAGCGCCACCTGCAAGACCGGTACCTACGATGATCACCTTGAGCTTGCGTCGGTTAGCCGGGTTCACGAGCTTTGCGTTGAACTTACGGGTTTCCCAACACTGCGCTAGGGGCACATCCAAGGGTGCCTTGGTGTCCGCGATTTTCTCGCCTTCGCGGTAGAGGCCGTGGATAAGCTGATCAGTCATTTCACGTTCCTCAAGAAATAAAGCCGAATGCGATAGCGACCGGCGGCAGCATGAACATCACGAACACGATTGCAGCAACAATGCCACCGATTACAACAGTAACGTGCTGAGTGTTACGACGGAGCCAGCCCATGGACTGCAGAGCCGACCAGATGCCGTGACCGATGTGCATTGCAAGGGTTCCAACAAAAACGGCGTACAGGACAACAAGAGCCGGGTTAGAGAAGGCTCCAACCATCCTCATGTACGGGGACATCTCGCTTGCTTCGAAACCAGCGGGAATCGTCGCCGTGGTGAAGTGGAGAATATGGAACACAATCATGAACAGCAAGATCACCGCAGATACGCGCATGGTGCGCGCAGCGTAGGAGTCTGCAACGTTCTTCTTAACCGAGTAGCGGTCGGCGCGTGCCTTCTTGGAAACATACCAGGTGTGGAACGCGGCGAGGATGTGCACGAGCGCGAACAGAATCATCGCCGTGCGGAATATAACGATCAGTCCACCTTCAGGCAGTAGCGGATAGAAGGCGTCCCCCTTCAACCAGTGAGCGTAGTGATCGTACGCCTCCTGGCCGAGGAACATCTTCAAGTTTCCGTACGCGTGGACGATAACGAACATGACGAAGAAGAGGCCGGAAATTGCCATTAGTTGCTTCACGAACACGTTCGTGTTCCAGGCGCGGCGCTTCCTCGTTTCGAGATTTTTATTGGCCATGTATTCAAGGGTACATACGTGAACCGCAGCTCATGTCGTATACGATCGTCACGCCGGTGCAGGACCCTCGCACATATTCCTACTTTTGGGCTATATGGCGCGAATTAGCGGGCTTTGTTCTGCCACCCCGACCGAGAGGTTTGAGGCCACTTTGCGCCTTGTTAACGTCATAAAAATATGTCTATTAGGCAACACTTGGGTTTCATAATGACCGATCGTCATCAAACCTGTCGCCACCAACTGGTTTTTACGCATTACGAGATTGCAATTGGGGCAGTGTTTACCTGCCCACCTATAGGCCCAGCTCCATCACGACGGCTTCTTCGCTGGGTGCGCGATAGTAGCGCGGAATCCTTGCGATCTGCTTGAAACCGCGCGATCCGTATAACCCGATCGCGCTGGCATTAGATGCGCGGACCTCCAGTATCACGCGACTAACCCGGCGCTGTGAGCGCTCTATGCCAACCGTGGCTTCGCTGGTTTCGTCACCGGTTCCTTCAGTAGCTCCGACCGGTTCCGACCTCACGTGCTCGCCTTCAAAAGGCATCAGGTAGTGCACCTGGCTCGGCGTGAAAAACCGGGCGCTTCTAAGCACCTGCAACAGGTGATCGAGTAGTGCGCCTGCTATCCCCCGGCCCCGGTATTCTGGTAGCACGCCTATGGTCAGCACATCGGCCACCTCGTTTATGGAAGCCCCCGCGGCGGCAATCAGCACGTCGCGGTCAAACATTCCAAAGTGGATGCGATCTAGGCTAGAGAGCTCCGCGATCCAGCTGGCGCGGCTCCACTGATCGGCTTTTGGAAAAACCTGCTGTTCAAAGTGCAGCACCTGTTCTAAGTTTGCCGCGGTTAAAACCACCGGGGCGGGATCCAGGCTCACTTCTTTTCGCCGTGAATATCCGGGCGGCGCAGATACTGCGGATCTACCGGAAAGTCCTCCACCCCATTTTCAAGGCGAGCGCGCACAATCCGCGCAGCCACAGCCACGTCAAAACCTTGGGCGTCGCGAGTGCTCGGCAAAGCGTCGGAGTAAATCTGGCAGGCCGGGCCCGCGAACTCAACGCCGCTACCTCGGAACTCATTGGCCACAAAATCTGCGGTGTTTACGGCAGGGCCTTCAAGTATCTCAACGTCGTTTGGGCCAGCTGCGCGCACGTGCGCCCAATACACCTCGTGACGGCGAGCATCGGTCACCGCCACAATCTCGGCGCCTGCGGGCATGTCATCTAGGTAAGAGCGAGCCAAAACCTCGAGCGAACCAATCCCGCGCACGGGGATCCCAGCCACGCGGCCAATCACTCGAGCGGTTACGAGGCCCGCGCGAAGCCCCGTGAATGGAGCCGGCCCGGTACCGACGATCACCTGATCCAGGTCCGCCTCTTTTGCTGTCTTGCCAAGCCCCGCCTCACTGATCGAAAGCGAGATAAGTTCGGCAAGGCGCTCAGCGTGAGCGCGAGAGTTGGGCTCCGTATTTACCGTTGTCCCGGCCTCGGTTACAACCGCAACTACCGCACCGCCGGAGGTATCAATGCACAGGTCTTTCATGCGTATGCTCCCTCAACTGCCTCGCGAAGCGTTTCTTCAAGCGCGTCCTCACTGGTCCAACGCGGACCAACCGGGTTGAAAGTGACCTCACGAATGTTGGAATCAGCGTGCTCCAAGTTTTCACTCAACTCGTCCACGGCGACCGGATTCTTAAAAGTCACTTCAAGGCGGTTCGGGGAAAGCGACTCGGTTTTACCTTCGCCCCACTCCACCACAAGCACGGACTCCTCCAGCGCGGTGTCAAGATCCAAAGTTTCTAGATCGTCAAGATCCTTAATGCGATACGCGTCCACGTGCACCAAATCCGGATCGCCCTTATGCACGCGCGCAATGATGAACGTTGGGGAAGCAACGCGGCCCTTCACGCCCATAGCGCGGCCAAGCCCCTGCGTGAACGTGGTCTTACCCGTCCCCAGATCGCCGGTGAGCATAATCATGTCGCCCCCGCACACAAACCGGGCAAGAGCGGCCCCCAAGCTACGCGTATCATCCGCGCTTCTTGCAGTAATCGTAAACATGGTCTTCCTTTACGTATCAGCGTCGCTCTAAGAGTACGCTCTTGGCACGCGCGCACCCAACCGAGTAATGATCTCGTAGTTGATAGTGCCGCACGCCTGCGCCCAATCATCCGCAAGCGGACACCCGGGAGTGGTTTTTGAGTTGGGATTGCCAAACAGCACCACGGTGTCGCCGGCCCGGGCGGGCGGCTCGTTTTCCTCCGCGGGCCCAAGGTCGATCACAAACTGGTCCATGCACACGCGCCCAACTACGTGCGTGTCGATCCTCCCCGCCTGCGTATAGACGCTGACCGGGCCTTTGCCCGCAGCGTGGCGCGGGATACCGTCCCCATATCCAAGAGGAACCAGGCCGAGCCAGCGATCCGTGGGAGCAACCCACTGCCCTCCATATGACACGGTTTGACCCCGCGAGACGCGCTTGACCTGCACCAGGTCAGCCTTCAACGTCATCACCGGTTGCAACCCCAAGTCCAGCGAGGGCGTGTTCTGCGGGTCTGGCGAAAGTCCGTACAACCCAATGCCGTCTCGCACCATGTCGAAATGGGCGTCCTCATGCCAGATCTGGCCCGACGTTGCCGCAAGGTGGCGCTCAAAACCGGCCAGGCCAGCCTCTACAGCCGCCTGCACTGCCTCGTTAAAAATCTTGATTTGAAGGTCGGTGGCCCGCTTGCCTTCCGCGCCGGCTTCGTCCGCGCGCGCCAAATGCGACCACACGCCCACGATCTTCGCGTGTTTTGCCTTGCTTGCCGCGAGCGCGAGGGCGGGGAACTCGGTTGGGACCGCTCCCCCGCGGCCCATCCCCGTGTCCACCTTCAGATGAATACGAGCTGGCAAACCTTGACTCTCTATCAGGTGAAGCTGGTCCAGGTTAGACACGGACAGTTCAATGCCAGCTTCAATCGCTTGGCGAATGGCAGCTTCGTCAGACACTGGCAAGATCCAACTGAAAACACTGACCCCATCAATGCCCTCTTGTTTGAGGAAACTACTGAGATCAAGAGCCTCGGCAAGCTGGGCGATACCCAAAATGTCGTAGCCTGCTCGGGCAAGCGCGCGAGAAACCTCGTGGCTACCGTGCCCGTAGGCGTCAGCTTTCACAATCCCAAGGTGGCGAGCCTTCGGAGCGAAAGTGCGCATGCGCGTGGCATTTGCCACAAGCGCGGCAACATCGACCTCGACAACCGCCGGATAGTGCGCTAACTGTTCACTCACTGTCATTCTCCTCGAGACTATGACACCACCGGGACGCTACTTCTGGGCGGCATCCGTTTTGCTGGCGAACACCACGAAACGCTGCCCCGCATAGTTCAACGCCACAAACAAAATCATACCGAGACCCATGGATAAGTTATCCGCAACCTTCACCGAAAGCCCCGAAGTAAGCGCATAAACCAGGGGCTTAGCCAACCCGTAGGCAAGCAGGTAGCACGCCGCAATATTCACAATGAACAGCCACACTTGACGCAGCGAACGCTCCTTGTTTTGGAACGTGAAGTACTTATTCAGCACGAAGCTCACAATCGATCCAATAATGTAGTTCAACGCTGAGGACACCCAGTAGCCAAAACCCAGCCAGTTATACGCCAAGAACATGACGGTTGTGCCCACAATCGTGTTCACAATGCCCACCAGGATGAACTTCCACGTAGTTGCGTCAATCAACTTGCGGCGAGCTTGGCCCGGCGCAGAGGGCTTTGCAGGTGCCGCCGGGTGGGCCGAGGATCCGTCCGGCGTCGAGGGGCCCGGCGTGGGCGGCTCGATTGGGTTTGGGGTTCCTGGGTTTTCAGTCACATAGCCTCCCGGGCAGAATTCTTATGCGAGCGCAGGGCCTGCCCAAAAGCGTCAGGCAGATTGCGCGCAATATCAGAAGCCGCTATCGGGCGGCCACCTTCCAAACCATAGCCCGGACGCAGAGCAACCCCGCCGGCCTGCCCATCCACGTCCTCGAATCCAGCTGCACGCCGCGCCGCCACCCCGTGCAACCAAACAGCGGCCGCCACCGCGCGCGTCAGCTCCTCCCAATCGAGGCGGCCCGCTTCCTCCTCGACGTGCGCCTGCACGCCGGCAAGAACACCCGCAATCGCGCCGGCGAGGACGTCGCCTGAGCCGGCCGTGCCCGCCCATGTCGGAGCCTGCGCCTGCACAAACACGTGGCCGCGCGGGCTCACAATCAGCGTGGCAGCACCCTTCAATGCAATTACCGCGCCAGATAGCCCAGCCAGGCGCATAGCGGCCTTGATTGGGGCTTCCTCCACGCGTTCGCGCGTCCATTCAGATTCATCCAGGATTGACAGCGCCGCTGCGGCCTCCCCCGCGTGCGGCGTCCACACCATCTGTTGCGCTGCCGCGTGACCAGAGTGCACCAGCTGCGCTGCCACCGAAATCGCGCCCGCATCAACCACCAGGGGGACTTCCGCCTCAAAAATCTGTGTAGCGATCCGGCTACGATCCTCCAAGTTCTGCGGGTCCATACCGCACCCAACTGCCACTGCTTGTGCGCGTCCATCCACTGTTACAACCTCGGGAGCGGCAGTCAGCACCAGAGTGCGCGTAGCTTCATCAGTGACGAGGCGGATCATGCCGGTACCAACTCCGCGTGCTCCCAAGGTAGCCAAGACCGCCGCGCCCGGATACTTCTGCGATCCCACCACCAGGCGCACCACGCCGCGTGAATACTTGTGATCCGTAGCGGATGGGAGTGCAACAACCTCACGCACGTCAACGCCTTCAAGTACGCGGGCAAAATGAGGCCCCAAATCGAGCCCCAAATCCACTAGGCGAACCTCGCGCTGGTAGTAGCAAGTGGGAGGGAACACCGCCGACGGCTTCAACGCGCCCATCGTCACCACAATGTCAGCGCGCAGCGCATCTGCCGGAACTGTACCGTCCGGTGTTGCTAGTCCCGACGGGACGTCAACCGCCACCACCTTGCGGCCAGGCAACTGGCCCCGCGCCTCTTCTAACGCGGCAACAATTGACGCCAGCGGTTCCTTCAGCGCGCCTTCGGTGCCCGTGCCCACAAGGCCATCGATCCATACAGTTGCGGAGGCAAGCAACGGCAACACGTCAGCGGCGGTCTTAGCAGGCTGGCAGATTTCCACCCCAGCCGCGCGCGCGGCAGTCAAAGCACGTTCGTGTGGATGATCACTCAGCACGACGGCCTTAACGGGAACGCCCTCACGGCACAAGAATGCGGCCGCGTACAGCGCGTCTCCCCCATTGTCACCGCCACCAACAAGCGCAGCTACCTCACCGGCCTGGTACACATCTTGCACCGCGCCTGCAACGCCTCGCGCCGCTACCTTCATCAACTCATCTAGGCCCGCAGTCTTCACAGCTGCGGCCTCCCTGGCGCGGATCATTGACACGCTAAAAACTCGCTGCATTTGCCCTCCTCAACTACACAACTTTACGTCCTAAAACAGGGCGCCATCATCCGAGGCGAAAAAACGCGAAAAATCAGGCAAAATAGTTGCGTGCATTTCAACCCGCCTGCCCGGCTCTACGCAGAGCAATCACCGTTCCAACGTTTCACGCGCGAAGCCTGGAGCGACCTTGCAGATTCAACGCCACTACCTTTAACCGTGGAGGATGTTGAGCGGATCTCCAGCCTTGGCGACCCAATGGATCTTGCGGAAGTGGATGCCATTTACCGCCCTATTTCCGCGCTTTTGCAAATGTATGTGAACTCGGCACGCAGGCTGTCACACGACCGACACTACTTTTTGCGCGAACCCCACCGCCCGCCGGTCCCGTTTATTATTGGCGTGGCCGGATCGGTAGCGGTTGGTAAGTCTTCAACCGCACGCCTGTTGCGAGAACTGCTCCGCCGGTGGCCAAACACTCCCCGCGTGCAACTGATTGCAACGGATGGATTTTTGCTGCCCAATGCCGTGTTGAAAGAGCGCGGCATAATGGCAAAGAAGGGCTTCCCAGAGTCCTACGACCGCGCGGCTCTGATGAAGTTCATGGCCGACGTGAAGTCTGGCCAGTCTGGCGTGACCGCCCCCGTTTACTCGCACCTCACTTACGATATTGTTCCCGGCGAGCGTGAAGTGGTGAACCAGCCGGACATCCTCATCGTTGAGGGCCTGAACGTTCTCCAGGCCGCGAGAACCGCAAAAGACCAGACGGGAGCGGTAGCAGTTTCGGACTACTTTGATTTTTCGATTTACGTGGATGCGAATCAAGACCACATTGAGTCTTGGTACATCAACCGTTTCTTGAAGCTACGTTCAACTGCGTTTAGTGACAAGAACTCGTATTTTCGTGCCTACGCGAATCTGACGGACGAGGAGGCTGCGGCGCGCGCCCACGAAATTTGGAACACCATTAACTTGCCTAACCTAACGGACAACATTCTGCCCACCCGCGAGCGCGCTACCCTCGTTATTCATAAGGGAGCAGACCACCGGGTTAGGGAACTGCGGTTACGCAAAATCTGAAACTAGGTTTAGAAGAAAACACCTATGGCACATCATCACTCACATATTTCTCGCACTGCTGAGGCTTCAACAACTTCGCCGAAGGCGCGTTTGGTGATCGTTGTTCTACTCGCTTTCATTACGGCTCTGACCGCTGTTGGCGCGTACGTGCTACGGCCTGACTGGGAGGGACTTGAGCATGTTCAGGCCTTCACGGGTTATCAAACCGCATCGGGCGTTTCGCGGGAGCAGGCCAAAATTCTTGAAGTGGAACACCGGTGCGAGAGCGCTGCTCTGGCTGCGAGCGAAGCGCATTCTTGTGTGACGCTTACCGTCCGACTGACCACGGGTGAGGATGCGGGGAAAGAGGCCGTGATGGAATCGCCTGGCCCTGCCGCAGCCTCGCACCTGTCTGTAGGAGACGTGATTCAGGTAATCAGTTCGCCCGGCCCAAACGGCTCTGCGGTTTACAGTTTCACGGGGATTGAGCGCAATCTGCCCATCCTTCTTTTCGCGCTACTGTTCGTTTTGGTTGTGCTGGCCGTGGCGAGGGCGAAGGGAGCTATGGCGCTGGTTGGGCTTGCGTTTGCCGTGCTGGTGCTCGTTCGATTCATGTTGCCGTCGCTGGCGTCGGGAAGACCCGGGATTCTCGTGGGCGTGGTTGGCTCAAGTGCGATCATGCTGGTTGTGATTCATGTTGCGCACGGTTTTTCGATGCGAACTGCCTCCGCAATGTTGGGCACCTTTGCGGGCCTGTTGTTGGCTGCTTTTCTTGGCACCGTTGCAACGAGGTTCGGGCATCTGTCCGGTTTTGTTGACGAGACTGCGTTTAACCTGTCCTCAAGCCTGCCGAGCCTGGATATGAGCCAGCTTTTGGTTGCGGCCATTATTTTGAGCGGACTGGGCGTGTTGAACGATGTGACGATCACGCAGTCTTCTGCAGTTTGGGAGCTGCGCATTGCCTCCCCCACTTACACGAAGCGAGAGATCTACTCGAGCGCTATGCGCATTGGGCGCGACCATATTGCCTCCACGATCTACACGATAGTGTTTGCCTACACTGGCGCCGCATTGTCTTCCGTCATGCTGATTGCACTGTTTTATGACCAGTCTTTATCGGACCTATTCGCGGTGGAGAGCCTTGCGGCCGAGGCCCTGCAAATCTTCGCGTCCGGTAGCGCCCTCATTTTGAGCGTGCCCATCACAACCGCGATCGCAGTTGCAGCCGTGCGTGGGCCGCAAGTGCCCGCAGACACGCAAACGCCGGGAGCACAACAAGTACTCCCGGCGTAAGGTAAACGTCAGTAGTTCTAGAGCGACAGGCGTTCCTTCACCACGTCGGCGATTAGGCCGGCCTCGTGATCAGCCTGCTCCTGGGTTGCTGCCTCAACCATGACACGCACCAAAGGCTCCGTGCCCGACGGACGCAGCACCACACGACCGGTCTCGCCCAGTCGCTCCTCAGCCTCACGCACTGCAGCCACAACTGCCTCGTCATCCGTGCGCTTCTTATCCACGCCACCCACATTGATCAAAATCTGCGGCAAACGCTTCACAAAATCTGTAGCCTCGGCCAGCGAACGATCCGTCTCCTTCAACATGCGTGCGATCAACAACGACGTCAGCACACCATCACCCGTGGTTGCATGGTGAGAGGCGATCACGTGGCCGGACTGCTCGCCACCAAGCGTGTAGCCCTTCGCTCGCATCTCCTCCAACACGTAGCGGTCACCCACAGCCGTCTGAACCGTCTTAATGCCCTGCTCCTTCATCGCGAGCACCAGGCCCAGATTCGACATCACCGTAATCACCAGCGTGTCATCAAACAACTTTCCACGCCTACGCAGATCCAACGCCAACGCGCCCATGATCTTGTCACCATCAACCAGGTTGCCCTCAGCATCAACTGCCAAACAACGATCCGCATCACCGTCATACGCCACACCAAAATCAGCCTTCGACGCCACGGTGAACGCCTGCAACTGCTCCGGATGAGTAGAACCGCAATCATGGTTGATATTCCTACCATCAGGCGACGCGTTAATCACCACAACGTCAGCCCCGGCCTCGCGAAGCGCCTCCGGACCAAACCAAGATGCCGAACCGTTAGCCGCATCAACCGCGATGCGCATACCCCTGAGCGACGTACCAACCGCACCTACAAGATGCTCGATATACGAAGACGAGGCGCGCGAATCATCAAACTCGATCTCGCCAACCGCTTCGCCCACCGGGCGCTCCCACGGTTCACCAATCAAACGCTCGATCGTGTCCTCAACGCGGTCCTCCAACTTAAAACCGCCGTGGGCAAAAAACTTAATGCCATTATCCGGCATCGGATTATGCGACGCGGAAATCATCGCACCCAGCTCAACGTTCTCCGTAGCCGTCAAATGCGCCACCATCGGAGTAGTAGCCACGCCAATACGCGTCACATCCATACCAGCCGCCGCCAAACCAGCAGCCAGCGCATGATCCAAGAACTCGCCCGACAAGCGCGTATCGCGGCCAATAATTGCGCGAGGACGCGACCCCGAACCATTAGAAGAACGCGCCACATACCTAGCGGCAGCCTCCCCCAGTTCCAACGCCAAATGCGGGGTTATATCCCGATTTGCAAGCCCACGTACACCATCAGTACCAAACATCCGAGGCATAGCATTCCTCCAATCGCGGGCTACATGCGCCCTCTAACAAACAAGAAAAACGATACTCCTAAAAAACTTTTACCCCACAATCATATGAGCAAAACACAAAAAAGAGGCCCGCACCACGTGGTGCGGGCCTCCAAAACGCAATCAGCCAAACATTAACGCTTGGAGTACTGCGGAGCCTTACGTGCCTTCTTAAGACCAGCCTTCTTGCGCTCCGTGACACGAGCGTCACGAGTCAAGAAACCAGCCTTCTTCAAAGCCGGGCGGTTAGCCTCACGGTCAATCTCGTTGAGCGCGCGGGCAATGCCAAGACGCAAAGCGCCAGCCTGGCCAGACGTGCCGCCGCCATTAATGCGAGCAATCACGTCAAAACGACCCTCAAGGTCAAGAAGTACAAAAGGTGAGCGAACCAGCTGCTGGTGCAACTTGTTCGGGAAGTAGTCGTCCAACGAACGACCATTGACCTTCCACTCGCCAGTGCCCGGAACTAGGCGCACACGCGCAACGGAGCGCTTGCGACGGCCCAGGCCAACACCCGGAGCGGTAATCGACTGGCCAGCGCCAGTCTTCTCGGTCTCAGTTTCAGTAGTGTACGAGCTGGGGGCGTTCTCCTCTTCCAGCACGTCGATATCGGTGGTCTCAGCCACAGTTCTCCTCAGTTTTACTTACTGGCGTCCACAGCGCTGGGCGCTTACTGGGCGACCTGGGTGATCTCGTAGGGAATCGGATTTTGAGCCGCATGAGGGTGCTCCGGACCTGCGTAGACACGGAGCTTCTTCATCTGAGCTCGACCGAGCTTGTTATGCGGGATCATACCGCGAATAGCCTTCTCAACAGCACGCTCAGGGTACTTAGCAAGAAGTTCACGGTAAGAAATCTTCTTCAAACCACCCGGGAAACCGGAGTGGCGGTAAGCGAACTTCTGATCCAGCTTGTTACCAGTAACGGCGATCTTGTCAGCGTTAATAATGATGACGAAATCACCCTGATCAAGGTTCGGCGTGAAAGTAGGCTTATGCTTCCCACGAAGTAGCCTGGCAGCCGCAGCTGCCACACGGCCGAGGACGAGGTCAGTGGCGTCGATAACGTACCACTTCTTGACGTCGTCTCCGGGCTTAGGAATATAGGTGCGCACGGGCGTGGCCTTCTTCTTCTAATTCGGGAGCGCCGCAATATTCAATGACGAATAATTGCAACCGCTCACATTCAGGTATTGCTCGCGTCATTGCGTCTGGGCGTTAGACCAGTGAGTGGGAAGTTCTGATCCGCGCACACTAGACGCACAACGTCTTACAGCTTAACGACCTAGCGGATCAGCGTCAAAGGAACAGCGCCCATTAGTGGCGTATTACTCATAAAACACGCTGGCGTCGACCTATTAGCAGCCGAGCGACCTCAACCTGCGCGTTCGTTTCTGCTGGTCCGCCCATTCGTCCTTACCCGGATACTCCACCGCAACCAACGTCAGGCCATGCGCGGGCGCAATCGGCACCGAATGGGACCTGCTGGGCTGTTCCACCAGTTGCTTAACCCACCCGCGCGGACGCCGCCCGCGTCCCACCTCTACAAGTGCCCCTACCATGGACCTCACCATCGAATGACAAAAAGCATCCGCCGACAAGCGCACTTCAATTCCCGTTGAGGAGCGCTCCACCCTCACCTCTTCCAAGGTGCGGATAGTGGTAGCCCCCTCCCGAGGCTTACAAAATGACAAGAAATCGTGCTCCCCCAGCAGGCAGGTTGCTTCTGCCTGCATGGCGTTCACGTCCAACTGCGCACCAGTCCACCACATCGTGGCAGCGGTGAGGGGATCGTTCGTATCCACCCGATCTGAAATGCGGTAGCAATAGTGGCGCTTAAGTGCACTAAACCGGGCGTCAAAATCAGCGGACACCACCCGGACAGACTTCACCACCACATCTGCGCCAGCACCCTCACTGCCGCGCGACAACAAACCGTTCAAGCGTCCCTGGAGGGCCGCTATCCCGGCCTCAAAATCACCCTCACGGTTGAGCTTTGAAATACGGCTTTGCTCCACGTCAAAGTTCGCCACCTGAGCCGCCGCATGAACACCAGCATCAGTACGCCCCGCCACCGTTAGCGTCGCCGGCGTGCGCAGAAGAGTTGCCAAGGCCTCCTCAACCTCACCCTGCACCGTACGCAAACGCGGCTGACGTGCCCAACCGCGAAACGATGTTCCCAAATACGCCAGATCCAAACGGACACGAACCACGGGCTCTGCGGCCTGCTCAACTACGGGTGGCGCGGGTTGTTCTAAACGTTCCAAGCTCGCACCCCGCCACGGATTCCCGCGTCATTAGGCACAATCACCACGTCATCACCCAAATGCTCGCGGTGAGACGGCGTAATCCGCACCCCATTGCCTCCACCGATATACAAGCGGTCCCACATGTACATGGGACGGAGTGCAGCTACCGTGCGGCGAACGCGACGCGACCAGTGCGCGTCCCCTAGCCGCAACCGCTCATGCTCCCCCAGGTAATCGTCATAGGTCAAACCCCAGCGAATCGGCCCCTGCGAGATCTCCGTATGCGGCGCCAGCCTGCCCGCATCAAACACCGCGTTTCCCAAACCGGTCCCCAGCGTAATGATCATCTCTAAGCCCGTGCCCGCAATCGCCCCAGCACCCGCAACCTCCGCATCATTCAGCACGAGCGTAGGAACCTGTAGGCGCTCCTCCAAACTCCTGCGCATGTCAAACCGCGACCACAGCTGCACCAACTCGGGCAAAACCTTAGAGCGAGGGCCATCCTTCGTAATGTAGTGCGGCGTCGCAATCACCACACCGTGGCGAATCATGCCGGGCATACCCACCGTCACGCGATCCGCATGCGGCAGATGCACCGCTAAATCCACAATCGTGTCAACCAGTAGCGCTGGCGGCAAAGGGTAGGGCGTAGCCGTGCGCACAGCCGGGGCAATCATCGTGCCGTTCTCATCCAGCACCGACGCCTTTATTCCACCCCCACCGCAGTCAACAGCCAGGGTCAAAATCTCACTCATGCTCCCCATCCTAGCGGCCCGCAACCTGCGCAAAAACAAAAGGAGGGCGCGGACCAAACGATCCGCACCCTCCTTGAAGCAGTCAGACTTACTTCTCGGTTTCCTCAGCAGCCTCGGCCTCTTCAGCCTCAGCAGCCTCTACAACCTCTTCAGCCTCTTCAGATTCAGGAGCCTGGGCGGTCTCCTGCTCCTTGACCTCGTCCTCAGCCGCCGCAGCCATAGCTGCAGTCTTGTCGGCCTCCGCGATAACAGCCTTCTTCTCAACCTTCTCGGTCACGATAGAAATCTGAACCATCGGAGCGTTGTCGCCACGACGATTGCCGAGCTTCGTGATACGGGTGTAGCCACCCTGACGCTCCGGATCAATCGACGGTGCGATCTCGTCAAACAACGTGTACAAAACGTCCTTATCCGAAATCGTCTTAGCAACCGTGCGACGAGCGTGAATGTCACCGCGGCGAGCCTTGGTGATCATCTTCTCGGCAAGCGGCTGCAAGCGACGAGCCTTAGCGGCCGTCGTCGTGATCTGTCCGTGAATGAACAGTTCCCTGGCGAGGTTCGCCAGAATGATTTTTTCGTGCGCCGGGCTTCCACCCAGACGAGGGCCCTTCGTAGGCTTGGGCATGATTTCTCCTATAAAACTTCTGTGCGATGCTTACTCGTCGCTGAACTGGATAGAGCGAGGCTGATCAGTGGAACCACCGGGCATTACTGCGTCTTTAAGCGTCATGCCAAGACCAGCAAGCTTCTCCCTGATCTCCTCAATAGACTTCGTACCAAAGTTACGAATATCCAGAAGGTCAGCCTCCGAGTGAGCAACCAGCTCGCCAACGGTCAAAATACCGCGGCGACGCAAGGCGTTGTAAGAACGGGACTGCAGCCCAAGCTCTTCAATCGGAAGAGCCAGATCCTGCGCAAGCGTCTCATCCGTAGCGGACGGACCAATCTCAATGCCCTCAGCCTCAGTATTCAGCTCGCGAGCTAGACCAAACAGCTCAACAAGCGTCTTACCAGCCGAAGCAAGAGCGTCACGCGGCGAAATGGCCGCCTTAGTCTCGACGTCAACGACGAGACGGTCAAAGTCCGTACGCTGCTCAACACGAGTAGCTTCAACCTTGTAGGTAACCCGCAAAACGGGGCTGTAAATCGAATCAACCGGGATGCGAGAAATCTCTGCATCCGCGCTCTTATTCTGAGCGGCCGAAACGTAGCCACGGCCACGCTCCACGGTCAGCTCGATCTCCAGCTTGCCCTTCTCAGAAAGCGTGGCAATGTGAAGATCCGGGTTGTGAACCTCAACCCCGGCAGGAAGCGTAATATCTCCCGCCGTTACCTCACCGGCCTCATCCTTACGAAGGTACATAACAACAGGCTCATCATTCTCAGATGAGAGAACGATCTCCTTGATGTTCAGGATAATCTCGGCAACATCTTCCTTAACGCCCGGCACGGTCGAAAACTCGTGCTGAACGCCATCAATGCGGATAGACGTCACAGCTGCCCCCGGAATGGAGGACAGCAAGGTACGACGCAAGGAGTTACCCAGCGTGTATCCAAACCCCGGCTCTAGGGGCTCCAGTGTAAAACGCGAGCGGTAGTCGCTAACCTTCTCTTCTGTCAGAGTGGGTCGCTGTGCAATGAGCACGTCTGTGATCCTTTCTGCTCAACATCCGCCATATGACATTGAGCGGTGTTACCAGCACTTGCTGGAACAGGTTTGGCGTTGAATAACCGGGAGGCTAATCAACATCGACGTGGAGACTCAAAGGTCTCGATGAAACGCTCAGACGCGGCGACGCTTCGGCGGGCGTGCACCGTTGTGCGGCTGCGGGGTGACATCCTGAATGGAGCCAACCTCAATACCCGTTGCCTGAAGCGAACGGATAGCAGTCTCACGGCCGGAACCCGGACCCTTAACGAAAACGTCAACCTTCTTCACACCGTGCTCCTGGGCGCGGCGAGCTGCGGACTCCGCAGCAAGCTGAGCAGCAAACGGGGTGGACTTACGCGAGCCCTTAAAACCGACCTGGCCGGAGGAAGCCCAAGAAAGGACAGCGCCGGTTGGGTCTGTGATCGACACGATCGTGTTATTGAACGTCGACTTAATGTACGCGTGGCCGTGGGGCACATTCTGACGAGTCTTGCGCTTACCCTTACGAGCCACCGATGAACGCTTAGTAGTAGCCATAACTTATTCTCCTGCGAGTAACAGCCAACCCCGTGGGTTAGGCCTTCTTCTTTCCGGCAACAGTGCGCTTCGGGCCCTTACGGGTACGAGCGTTCGTCTTGGTGCGCTGACCGCGGACCGGCAGGCCACGACGGTGGCGCAGACCCTGGTAGGAACCAATCTCAATCTTGCGGCGGATATCAGCCTGAACCTCACGGCGCAGGTCACCTTCCACCTTGTAGTTGCCCTCGATGTACTCACGGAGCTTTACGAGATCCTCTTCAGTGGCGTCCTTTGTGCGCAGATCCGGTGAAACACCGGTTGCGGCCAAGGCTTCCTTAGCGCGCGTGCGGCCAACGCCGTAAATGTAAGTAAGCGCAACTTCCAACCGCTTCTCGCGGGGGAGGTCTACGCCGGCAATACGTGCCATGTTTTCACTCCAATGGTGAAGTAGGAGGTGGTCACTTCATCATCTAGGTTCTAATCCCCAGCCCCGGCCTCCTCAACCGAGGGTCTCGCACCCGGGAAAATACCCCGGAGCGGCCGATGAAATGCTTATTGATTTATAAAACAGCTTTGGGCTTAGCGGCCCTGGCGCTGCTTGTGTCGCGGATTGTCACAGATGACCATAACCTTGCCGTGGCGACGAATCACCTTGCAGTTGTCACAGATCTTCTTGACACTCGGCTGTACCTTCATGGTTCTACCTCCACCGAAAATCGGCTTAGTGTCGGTTTTACTTGTAGCGGTAAACGATGCGTCCGCGCGACAGGTCGTACGGGCTAAGCTCGACGACGACGCGGTCCTCCGGAAGAATACGAATGTAGTGTTGGCG
This sequence comes from Gleimia europaea, assembly GCA_002871995.1. Lineage (GTDB taxonomy): Bacteria > Actinomycetota > Actinomycetes > Actinomycetales > Actinomycetaceae > Gleimia > Gleimia europaea. The sequence goes on along the minus strand of PNHW01000001.1, from coordinate 496,520 downwards.
CATCTTTCCGGAAATATGTGCCAGAACTAGATGCCCGTTACCAAGCTCAACTCGAAACATCGCGTTAGGCAGAGCCTCCACGACGGTTCCTTCCATCTCAATGACGCCGTCTTTTTTCGCCATATCCTCCGTCTATCCCCTACAGGTCGTTTGGAAACCCCCAAAACTGAGGGCGAGCCTATGCACACCGAATTTCGGGTACAGATTATGGCCCAACCATCGAGTTTATAGGATATTTGATGGCCTGGAAAGGCCCCGAGCTTGTTAAATCACTCACGCACTGAGCGGCGTGGGTTTCACCCCGTACGGAGCCAAACCGGCTGTGCCGCCATCGGGAGAAGTCAGCACCCAAACGCCCTGACTTGTACGCGCGATAGTGTGCTCCCAATGCGAGGCCAAGCTTCCATCCGAAGTCTTAACCGTCCAGTCATCTTCAAGCACAAACGTTTCAATACTTCCATCGGTCAGCATTGGCTCTACCGCCAAAACCATGCCCGGCTTAATTCGTGGTGACAGGCCGCGTGGACGGTAATTCAATACCTCTGGCGCCTGATGCATTGCGGTGCCGATACCGTGCCCCGTGTACTCCTCGATGATTCCGGCCTCCCAGTTGCCGTCGCGGCGCTTCTCCACCACTTCTTCAACCGCGTCGCCAATATCGTAGATGCGCTTCCCCTTCGCAACCGCGGCGAGGGCAGCCCACATGGATTCTTCGGTCACCGAGTTCAAACGACGAGCCTCATCCGAACCGGCTTCATCGCCGCCCACAATCATCGTGAATGCCGCGTCGCCATGCCACTGCCGGCCTTCGCGCTCCACGTAAGCCCCGCAGTCAAAAGAGACGAGGTCACCGCGCTCCAGCCGCGTCATATCCGGGATGCCATGCACCACCGTGTCATTCACCGAGATGCAAACCGTTGCCGGGAAACCTCCGTAGCCAAGGAAGTTTGACTTCGCTCCGTTCTTTGCAATCACACCTGCCGAAACTTCGTCCAGCTCTAGCAATGTCACACCCGGAATGGCCGCTTGACGTAGCGCCCTATGAATATCTGCTACAACCAGCCCGGCCTCACGCATCCACAAAATCTGCTTATCGGACTTCAGCTCAATTCGAGACATACCAACCTCAACACGTATAAAGCGGTGAACCCGCTGAAATCTCAGCGGGTTCACCATCATCAAACTACTTTTCTAGCAAGCCGTGCTCGATGAGCACCTTGCGGATGCGTTCCCACACCTCATCAACCGTGCCAACACCATCCACTTGCACCAGTTTGTCCTGGTCCGCGTAGTAGGTAACCATCGGTTCCGTCTGATCCTTATACACCTCAAGGCGGCGACGAATCACCGGCTCAGTGTCATCAGCGCGTCCCTCGATCTCGGCCCGCTTCAACAAACGCTCAACGACCTCATCAAGTTCAACCGCGATCTCAAGAACCAGATCCAAATCGCGCCCCGTGGCGGCAAGCGCGTCACGCAAGTAAAACGCCTGTTCAATCGTGCGCGGGTAGCCATCAAGCAAGTACCCGCCTGCAACGTCTGGCGCCGACAAGCGTGCCTCCACCATTGGGTTGGTAACCGAATCGGGAACGAACTCGCCCGCATCCATATAAGACTGCGCTTTTTGACCAAGCTCAGTGCGGTCTTTCATGTTCTGGCGGAAAATCGCGCCGGTAGAAATTGCGGGGATCTGCAAAGCCTTGGCAATACGCTTAGCTTGCGTTCCCTTCCCAGCACCCGGTGCACCAAGAATCAAAATCGCAGGGCCTGCATTTGCCCCATCTGGAGTTATCACTGGAGGAACCCTTCGTAGTGGTGCTTCTGTAGCTGCGAGTTAATTTCCTTAACCGTCTGCAAACCAACACCAACGATAATCAAAAGCGTTGTTCCGCCAAACGGTAACTGGCCAGCCTCAAGCTTCAAAGGAATGATCGCAAGAGTTGGGAGCAACGCGATGATTGCGAGGTAGATAGCGCCCGCCGACGTAATACGGCTCATCACGTAACGCAGGTAATCCGCGGTTGGACGGCCCGCGCGAATACCGGGGATAAAACCGCCGTAGCGCTTCATGTTGTCCGCGGTCTCTTCCGGATTGAACGTGATTGACGTGTAGAAGAACGCGAAGAAAATAATCAAGATCGCGTTGATCAGCATGTACATGGCGCTAGTGGACAAGAAGTTACGCTGAATCCACAGGACCCAATCCGCAGTGGGTTCACCGAAGTTAGCGATCATCGGAGGTAGAGCAAGAATAGACGTGGAGAAGATGACGGGGATAACGCCCGACATGTTGATCTTCAACGGAATGTAAGTGGCGGAACCACCCATCAAGCGGCGCCCAACCATACGCTTCGCGTACTGGACCGGAATGCGGCGCTGGGCCTGCTCCACATAAACCACGGCCAGGGTGATCGCCAGAATAAGAGCCACGATCCAAAAGACCTTGCCCCATCCGCCACCACGGCCGATAGACATGAGGCGAGCAGGCAAGGTCGCCGTGATCGACGTGAAAATAAGGAGCGACATGCCGTTACCAATACCGCGCTCCGTAATGAGCTCACCGAGCCACATGATGACGCCAGTTCCAGCGGTCATAACAATGACCATCAGAAGGAACGTGACCGGACCCTGATTTGGGATCAATGGCACGGAGCAGCCTGGGAACAGACGGCCCGACATCGCCAGCGAAATGATGGTCGAAGACTGGAGGACACCCAAGAAGATCGTCAGGTAACGCGTGTACTGCGTGAGCTTAGAACGCCCCTGCTGTCCTTCCTTATGAAGATCATCAAAACGAGGAATAACCACGCGAAGAAGCTGAACGATAATCGACGCCGTAATGTAAGGCATGATACCGAGCGCAAAAACCGACAGCTGTAGGAGCGCACCACCGGAGAATAGATTCACCAGATCAAGAAGCGAGGTCTGATCCTGCTGTGCCAAACAAACCTGAACATTCGGAGTGGAAACACCCGGCGTAGGAATGAATGAGCCCAGCCTGAACAATGCCATGACCATCAGCGTGAACAGCATTTTGTTCCGAAGATCAGGTGTTCGGAATGCCTGTGCAAATGCGGAGAGCAAGCGTCCTCCTGGGATAAACAAATCAATTCAAGCGTAATCGATCTTAGACTAGCGCATCATTATGTTAGGTCTGAAACCAGATTAAGCAAACGGTAAAAGTGCGGCCCGACCATACTGATCGGGCCGCACCTCATCTCAGACAGCTGACATTAGCGAGCGGAAATGGATCCGCCGGCAGCAGTGATCTTAGCTTCAGCAGATGCCGACCACTTATCAACCGTGATGTTGAACTTCTGGGTGAGCTCGCCCTGGCCCAGAACCTTCACTAGTTCGCCACCGCGAACAGCGCCCTTGGCTACAAGATCCTCAACGGTGACGTCGCCACCCTTGGGGAACAAAGCCTCAATCTTTTCCAGGTTCACAACCTGGTACTCGACGCGGAACGGGTTCTTGAAGCCACGCAGCTTCGGAAGGCGCATGTGCATAGGCATCTGGCCGCCTTCGAAACCTGCGGGAACCTGGTAACGAGCCTTCGTGCCCTTGGTACCACGACCAGCGGTCTTACCCTTCGAACCTTCACCGCGGCCAACACGCATCTTGCGCTTGTTGGAACCGGGTGCCGGCTTAAGGTCGTGGAGGCGCGTGATTGAGTATTCTTCACTCATGGTCAGTCGACCTCCTCTACCTCGACCATGTGGCGGACGGCGCGAACCATACCGCGGTTGGACTTGTTGTCCGGCAGAACAACCGACTGGTTGATCTTACGCAGACCAAGAGCACGCATCGTGGCGCGCTGACGCTCGGGACGACCAACATCGCCGCGAACGCGAGTAATCTTCAGATTCTTAGCCACTAGTTGCTCACCCCTGCCGCAGCCTTATCGTTCTCGGCCTTCTCAGCAGCAGCGCGACGCTCAGCTTCACCCTCCGCGCGAGCGCGAAGCATGGAAGCCGGAACCACGCGCTCCAGCGGAAGTCCGCGACGCGCAGCAACAGCCTCGGGAACCTCAAGTTCCTTCAGCGCTGCAACCGTAGCGCGAACAATGTTGATTGCGTTCTGCGAGCCAAGCGACTTCGACAGAACGTCGTGGATACCCGCGCACTCAAGCACTGCACGAACCGGGCCACCGGCGATAACACCAGTACCGGGGTTTGCGGGACGTAGCATAACAACGCCCGCAGCGTCCTCGCCCTGAACCTTGTGCGTGATCGTGCGACGGATCATCGGAACGCGGAAGAAGTTCTTCTTAGCCTCTTCAACGCCCTTCGCAATAGCCTGAGGAACTTCCTTAGCCTTGCCGTAGCCAACGCCGACAGTGCCTTCGCCATCTCCAACGACTACAAGAGCCGTGAAGCTGAAACGACGACCACCCTTAACCACCTTAGAGACGCGGTTAATGGTAACTACACGCTCAATGTACTGGTTCTTGTCGTCACGCCGGTTGTTGTCACGGCGCTGATCGCGACCTGAGCGGCGCTCGCGACGCTGCTCGTCGCGTCCCTCAGAGTTTTCCTGATTTTTAGCCATCAGTGTGTTCTCTTCCTTTCGTCGCTTCTTACAGCGTCAGGCCGCCCTCGCGGGCACCCTCTGCTACAGCGGCGACACGGCCGTGGTACTTGTTGCCACCGCGGTCAAAAACCACAGCGGTGATACCGGCATCCTTAGCACGCTGAGCGATCAGTTCGCCAACACGGCGAGCCTTCTCAACCTTCGTGCCCTTGCCATCAAAATCCTTTTCCAAAGTGGAAGCGGATACGAGCGTGTGACCAACCTGGTCGTTCACAACCTGCGCAACCATGTGGCGGTTAGAGCGGGTCACTACCAGACGAGGACGCTCCGCAGTACCGTTAACGTTCTTACGAACACGCTGGTGACGACGCTTGCGGGCAATGAATTTGCCCTTGCCTTTAACCGTGTAAGCCATTACTTACCAGCCTTTCCAACCTTGCGACGTACCTGCTCGCCGGCGTAGCGAACGCCCTTGCCCTTGTAAGGCTCGGGAGCGCGAATCTTGCGGATCTTCGCAGCGGTTTCACCAACCAGCTGTTTGTCGATACCGGAAACAGAGAACTTGGTCTGGTTCTCAACCTTGAACTCGATCCCTTCCGGAGCCTCAACGACTACCGGGTGGGAGAAGCCAAGCTGGAACTCAAGGCCCTTGCCCTTCGCGGCAACACGGTAACCCGTGCCCACAATCTCAAGTTCCTTGGAGTAACCCTGGGTTACACCAACAACCATGTTCTCAATCAAGGAACGCGTAAGACCGTGCATTGCACGAGCCTCACGATCGTCACCATCGCGAGAGACCTTAACCTCGTTATCTTCGATAACCGCGGCAACCGGGCCCTTCACGACGTAGCTAAGTTCGCCCTTCGGGCCCTTAACCTTAACTTCGCGATCCGAAATCGTAACGTCAACACCAGCGGGGATCGGGATCGGAGTCTTGCCAATACGTGACATGAATAGTTCTCCTTACCAGATGTAGGCGAGGACTTCCCCACCTACTCCCCTGTTGTATGCCTCGCGGTCAGTGAGCAGGCCGGACGAAGTCGAAAGAATCGCAACGCCAAGACCGCCACGAACGCGCGGCAGGTTGGTGGACTTTGCATAAACGCGCAAACCCGGCTTAGAGACGCGCTTTACGCCAGTGATAGCGCGCTCGTGGTTAGCACCGTACTTGAGGTCAAGCGTCAGAGTTTTACCAACGCGGGCGTCCTCTACCTTGCTAGCGGCAATGTAGCCTTCCCTAACAAGGATCTCAGCAATAGCTGCTTTGAGCTTAGAATGCGGCATCGACACCGACTCATGCTGTGCCGAGCTCGCATTACGCAGACGCGTGAGCATGTCTGCGATGGGATCAGTCATTGTCATCGGGGTTTCTCCCCTTCCTCAACGCGGTTTCCAAAACTGCTTATCAGCATTGGACCTGCGATGTAGTCGTTACCAGCTGCTCTTAGTCACACCCGGAAGCTCGCCGTTAAGAGCGAGTTCACGCAGGCAGACACGGCACAATCCGAACTTGCGGTACACCGAGTGCGGACGACCGCAACGGTTGCAACGCGTGTAAGCACGAACCGCAAACTTAGGCTTGCGGGCGGCCTTTACTTTCAAAGACGTCTTCGCCATTTGTCAGTTCTCCTTGAGCGGGAAGCCCAGGCCGCGCAGAAGCGCACGACCCTCATCGTCGGTTTTGGCTGACGTGACGATCGTGATGTCCATGCCACGAACGCGATCAATGTTGTCCACATTAATCTCGTGGAATACGGACTGTTCCGTCAGGCCGAACGTGTAGTTGCCGTTACCGTCGAACTGCTTCGGGCTTAGACCACGGAAGTCGCGAATACGCGGAAGTGCAAGAGAGATCAGGCGATCCATGAACTCCCACATGCGGTCACCACGCATCGTGACGTGCGTGCCAATAGGCTGACCCTCACGCAGCTTGAACTGCGCGATCGACTTACGAGCCTTGGTAACAGCCGGCTTCTGGCCGGTGATAACGGTCAAGTCGCGAATCGCACCCTCGATAGCCTTCGAGTCACGAGCCGCATCTCCAACACCCATGTTCACGACGACCTTAACCAGGCCACCTACCTCCATGGTGTTAGCGTGCGCGAAGTCCTTCTCCAACTTCGGGCGGACCTCATCAATGTACTTTTGCTTCAAGCGAGGGGTCATGCTCCGATTTCCTTTCCAGGTTCGAGGCCGCGCTTGGTACCACCACGAACCACGCGGATCGGGTTGCGGTTAATACGCTTGCCGTTCTCGTCGCGCTCAACGCGGAAGCCAACACGAACACGCTTCTTCGTATCCGGATCCACAAGAGCCACCTTGGAAATGTGGATCGGAGCCTCAATGTGCTCAATGCCGCCAGTTGTGGCGCCCTGGGCAGACATGCCCTGGCGCGTGTGGCGGGTCTTCACGTTGATGCCCTCAACGAGGACCTTCTGCTCGGCTGGGAACACCTTGATAACGCGTCCCTGCTTGCCCTTATCGCCAGGCGCTAGAGGAGCAAGCCCCTCCGCCTCGCGGCGCTTGTTGCGCTCATCAATCTTCTTCTGATCGCTCGTGCGACCAGAGATGACCTCTACCAGGTCACCCTTCTTAATTTTTGCTACCATCAGAGCACCTCCGGTGCGAGTGACACGATCTTCATGAACTTCTTGTCACGAAGCTCACGGCCTACGGGGCCAAAGATACGGGTACCACGCGGTTCGCCATCACTCTTAAGGATGACAGCTGCGTTTTCATCGAAGCGGATGTAAGAACCGTCTGGGCGGCGGCGTTCCTTGCGGGTACGCACAACAACTGCCTTGACGATCTCACCCTTCTTCACGTTGCCGCCGGGGATAGCGTCTTTCACGGATGCGACGATAGTATCGCCAACACCCGCATAGCGCCGACCCGAGCCACCGAGGACACGGATGCACAGGATTTCCTTAGCTCCCGTGTTGTCGGCAACCTTTAGTCGCGACTCCTGCTGGATCATTCGTTGTACTCCTGTCGTCGAGCTGGTTCTCATACACGCACAAAATGCGCTTGAGCCTGGCCGAACGTATACGGACTTGTGCGCGAAAACTCGCGCTATGTTACCTCTTCACTTCAGACTCGAGCACACCAGGAAACCATCGGTGCTAGGTCTCTGAAACAAAGCAGGCTGGGTCTTACAACGTGGGCGTGGTGGGTTAAGCCACTCAGTGCTATACGCGCACGTTTGGAAAAATGCGCACACTGCCACTGCTGCAAAGACTGCAACCCCAACAGCTTACGCTACTTCCCCACTCAAACCAAAGAGAGGGCGGAAGAAAAACCCTGTGCCTTTGCTCACCCACATCATAAATAAAGAATGTAGCCACCCACTCGGATGGCTACATTCTGAAAGGTTGCAAGTAGAAACTACTTGGCTCGCTCGATTACCTCGACTACGCGCCAGCGCTTCGTCTTGGAGAGCGGACGAGTCTCCATGATGCGAACCAAGTCGCCAACACGGATCTCGTTGTTCTCGTCGTGCGCCTTAACCTTCTTCGTACGGGTAACAACCTTGCCGTACAGAGGGTGCTTGGTGCGATCTTCGAGCTCTACCACGACCGTCCTATCCATCTTGTCGGATACGACGTAACCGCGGCGAACCTTACGGTGGTTACGAACTACAGGCGTTTCGCTCACTTAACTCACTCCTCGCTATTCGGTGCGGTGCGAATACCGAGCTCACGCTCACGCGCCACAGTGTAAATACGGGCGATGTCACGGCGAACAGCCTTAAAGCGGCCGTGATCCTCAACCTGTCCGAGAGCCTTGGAGAAACGCAGGTTAAACAGCTCTGCCTTAGCCTTCTCAAGCTCGCTCGCAAGCTGGGCGTTGTCCATCTCGTCGAGCTCAGCCGTCGTTAGACCCTTCTTGTCTGCCATTATGCGTCACCACCCTCACGGACCACGAACTTGGTCTTAATCGGGAGCTTGTGCTGCGCGCGACGCATAGCTTCACGAGCTACGTGCTCGTCAACACCAGCAAGCTCAAACATGACACGACCCGGCTTCACGTTAGCGATCCAGAACTCCGGAGCGCCCTTACCGGAACCCATACGGGTTTCAGCAGGCTTCTTCGTGAGCGCATGGTCCGGGAAAATGTTGATCCAGACCTTACCGCCACGCTTAATGTAACGGGTCATTGCAATACGAGCGGCCTCAATCTGACGGTTCGTGATGTAGGCGGGCTCAAGAGCCTGAATGCCGTAATCGCCGAACGCAATCTCAGTGCCACCCTTCGCCATACCCTTACGGGTCGGGCGGTGCGGTTTGCGGTACTTAGTCCGCCTTGGGATAAGCACGACTAGGCCTCCGATCCAGATGTCTCAGCCTTCGGAGCAGCTTCTTCAGCTGCCTCCTGCGGCCTCTTGTTCCTGGGCTGATCGCCACCACGACGCGCGCCACGACGGCCGCGGCCACCACGACGGGCGCCACCGCGGTTACCAGCCTCCATAAGCTGCTGCTGGTACTCGCGCTCAGTCACGTTGCCCTTGTAAATCCAAACCTTCACACCAATGCGGCCGAACGTCGTACGAGCCTCGTAGAAGCCGTAATCGATGTAGGCGCGCAGGGTGTGCAACGGCACACGACCTTCACGGTAGAACTCGGTACGAGACATTTCAGCACCACCAAGGCGGCCCGACACCTGGACACGAATGCCCTCGGCGCCACCGCGCATAGCGGACTGAATGCCCTTACGCATTGCGCGACGGAACGACACGCGAGCAGCAAGCTGCTCCGCGATGCCCTGCGCAACGAGCTTCGAATCAAGCTCAGGGTTCTTAACTTCAAGAATGTTCAGCTGAACCTGCTTGCCCGTCAGCTTCTCCAGCTGCTGGCGAAGACGGTCAGCCTCTGCACCGCGACGGCCAATAACAATGCCGGGGCGAGCAGTATGTAGGTCAACGCGAACGCGATCGGTAGTGCGCTCAATAACGACCTTCGACACGCCAGCGCGCTCCAAGTGCTCGTTCAGGAAGTCGCGAATCTTCACGTCTTCAATCACGTAGTCGCTGTAACGCTGGCCTTCCGTGGTGGAGTCAGCGAACCAGCGGGAGCGGTGCTCGGTGGTAATACCAAGCCTAAATCCGGTGGGGTTAACCTTCTGACCCATTACCGGCCTTCCTTCCCTTTGTCGTCCTTCGTACCAACCACCAAGGTGATGTGGCTCGTGCGCTTCAAAATCTGAGCTGCACGACCCTGCGCACGCGGGCGGAAACGCTTCATGGTTGGACCCTCGTTTACGTAAGCCTCAACTACGTAAAGATCCTCTTCCTTGAAACGCTCACCAGCGTTTTCAGCCTTCACTTTCGCGTTGGCTATAGCACTCATCAGAATCTTGCGGATATCTTTTGCGACAGCCTGCGGAGCGAACCGCAGAATGTCCGCTGCCTCCAAGGCATTCTTGTTGCGGATTTCATTCACAACGCGACGTGCCTTGAGGGGCGTGACGCGTACATAGCGCGCCTGCGCCTTGGCTTCCATTAAAACCTGCCTCACTTCTAGCTACAAGACCAGGCTTAGCGCCTGCGTGCCTTGCGATCGTCCTTGTCATGGCTACGGAAGGTGCGGGTCGGAGCAAATTCACCGAACTTGTGACCAACCATTGCTTCCGTAACGAAGACCGGCACGTGCTTACGGCCGTCATGCACTGCAACAGTGTGCCCCAGGAAATCCGGGGTAATGACGGACCTGCGAGACCAGGTCTTAATAACGTTCTTCGTACCCTTATCGTTCTGCTCATCAACCTTCTTCAGGAGATGCTCGTCAACGAAGGGTCCCTTCTTTAGACTGCGTGGCATAATCCAGCTCCTCTATCAGCGCTTCTTGCCGGTCCGGCGACGGCGCACAATGAGCTTGTCGCTGGGCTTATTCGGACGACGGGTACGGACTTCGGGCTTACCCCACGGGCTAACCGGGTGACGGCCACCAGACGTGCGACCCTCACCACCACCATGCGGGTGATCGACCGGGTTCATAGCAACACCACGAACGTGCGGACGGCGTCCCTTCCAACGCATACGTCCAGCCTTGCCCCAGTTGATGTTGGACTGCTCGGCGTTGCCAACAGAACCAACCGTTGCGCGGGCCATGACCTCAACGTTGCGGATTTCGCCAGAAGGCATACGCAGCTGAGCGAAGCGGCCTTCCTTTGCAACCAGCTGGACAGAGGTGCCAGCAGAACGTGCGATCTTTGCGCCACCACCAGGGTAAAGCTCAACAGCGTGAACCACGGTACCAACCGGGATATTACGCAGCGGCAAGTTGTTGCCCGGCTTAATATCTGCGCTTGGACCAGATTCGACGACGTCGCCCTGATTCAGGTTTGCAGGAGCTAGAATGTAACGCTTTGCACCATCGGCGTAGTGCAGCAGAGCGATACGGGCAGTACGGTTCGGGTCATACTCAATGTGAGCGACCTTAGCCGGAATGCCATCTTTATCGTTGCGGCGGAAATCAATCAGACGGTAGGCACGCTTGTGGCCGCCACCACGGTGACGAGCCGTCACGCGACCCTGATTGTTACGACCGCCGGTCTTGGTCAGCGGGCGAACCAGAGACTTCTCCGGAGTGCTCCGGGTAATCTCCACGAAGTCCGCCACGCTCGAGCCACGACGACCAGGAGTCGTGGGCTTGTACTTACGGATTGCCATTATTTGTAACCTTCTTCTTCGATGACTCAGGCGAGATCGCCGAAGATGTCAATGGTGCCTTCGCTTACAGTAACGATGGCTCGCTTCGTGTTGTTTCGACGGCCAATGCCATCGCGAGTGCGGTAGCGCTTGCCCTGTCGGTTCTGCGTAGCAACGTGGCTTACCTTCACATCGAAGATCGCCTCGATTGCCTGGCGGATTTCAGTCTTGTTCGCGCGCGGATCTACAAGGAACGTGTACTTTCCAAGATCCATCAGACCGGAAGACTTCTCGGTGATAACCGGCGCGAAAATAATGTCGCGGGGGTTCTTCGACTTTTCGAGACTCACTTGTTGTCCTCCCTCGCTGCAATGAAGCTTTCAAGAGCGTCCTTGGTGAACACAACATCTTCCGCGTTGATCACGTCGTACGTGTTGAGCTGATCCGCCCAAAGAACGTGAACGCTAGGAAGGTTACGAACCGAAAGACGGTTCAGGTCGTCCTCACGCGTTACAACCACGAGAGACTTGCGACCGTCAACGATCTTGTCAAGAGCTACTCGCGCGGTCTTGGTGGACGGAGCATCGCCCTCAAGGAGGCCGAGAATCACGTGCATGCGGCCACCGCGGAAGCGGTCCGAAAGCGCGCTGTAAAGAGCTGCAGCCTTCATCTTCTTGGGGGTACGCTCAGCGTACGAGCGCGGCTGCGGGCCGTGCACAACGCCGCCGCCTACCCACTGCGGAGCGCGGATCGAACCCTGACGAGCCCGACCGGTGCCCTTCTGACGCCAAGGCTTCTTGCCACCGCCGCGGACCTCGCCGCGGGTTTTGACCTTGTGGGTTCCAGCGCGAGCTGCACCCAGCTGAGCCTTAACAACCTGGTGGATTAGCGGAATATTAAGATCTACGTCAAAGTACTTTGCGGGAAGCTCGATCGTGTCGACTTTCTTACCCTCAAAGCCCAAAACGTCAATAGTCAACTTAGCCATTTATAGTTCACGCACCCTTCACAGAGGAGCGAACCAGAACAACCGCGTTCTTCGGGCCAGGAATGGCGCCGCGAATAAGCAGCAGACCCTTTTCAGCATCAACTGCAAAAACAGTCTGGTTCTGGATGGTACGACGGACATTGCCCATGCGGCCGGCCATGCGGGTGCCCTTAAATACGCGACCAGGGGTCGAAGCACCGCCGATAGAGCCCGGCTTACGGTGAATCTTGTGGGCACCGTGGCCGCCGGGACCGCCAGCGAATCCGTGACGCTTCATCGTGCCGGCGAAGCCCTTGCCCTTCGTGTTACCGGAAACATCAACCTTGTCTCCAGCAGCGAAAACGTCCGCCTTGAGCTCCTGGCCGACCTCAAACGAATCAGCTTCAGAAGTGCGGACCTCAACGAGGTGACGGACAGGCTTAACGCCAGCCTTCTCAAAGTGACCAGCCAAAGGCTTGGTGATACGGCGAGCATCGATCTCGCCAAATCCGATCTGTGCGGCAGAGTAGCCGTCAGTCTCTTCAGTGCGCACCTGCGTAACGACGTTGGTGCCCACCTGCACAACCGTCAAGGGAACGACCTTACCGTCGTTATCCCATGCCTGGGTCATGCCGAGCTTGCGGCCAAGTAGCGCCTTTACGGGCGCAACCGCCTGCTTGGTGTTTTTAGTCATGTCTGCAGGTTTCCTCAGAGTTTAATATCGATTTTTACGTCGGCCGGAAGGTCGAGTCGCATAAGCGAGTCAACTGCCTTCGGCGTCGGGTCGATGATGTCAATCAAGCGCTTATGAGTGCGCATTTCAAAGTGTTCGCGGCTGTCCTTGTACTTGTGGGGCGACCGAATAACCGTAAAAACGTTACGCTCGGTCGGCAGCGGCACCGGGCCCACTACCGTCGCACCTGCGCGCTGCACAGTGTCGACGATCTTGCGCGCGGAGCTGTCAATGACCTCGTGGTCATAGGACTTGAGCCGGATGCGGATCTTTTGTCCCGCCATGCCGTCTTACCTCTCTTAAACAGCTTCTCACCGGTCCCCGCGCTCGGGCGTGTCGCTTTTTCAAACAGCTTCGCGCGGCGGCTCCCCATTGGAGGAACTGGACCGTTTTCTTGTGATCAAGAACATGGAGCATAAAGCCCCTCAGCAGATTGCATATTCATGCTCTCCACTGTTCGCCCTCCCGAGATAGCACTCCCGTTCGGACACAACCACACCAGTTTGTCAGATTTAAGCACTGATTCCAAATGATTTGGAATTTAGTGGTGTGATTCTCAAAAGCATCACTTGCGGTCGAGACGCATCTCCCCCATCAAGAAACAACCGCGACGTCAAGCCATGCCATCTTAAACGTGCACGCGTTTGTAACACGGTGCCAAGCAAAAGTGATGGGGAGTAAATAAGTTGTGGCCCAAAGCGTTCGCTTTGGGCCACAACTAAAAGTCAGTCAGACTTAGGAAAGAACCTCAGTCACACGACCGGAGCCAACGGTGCGGCCACCCTCACGGATAGCGAAGCCGAGGCCCGCCTCCATTGCGATCGGCTGAATAAGCTCAACCGTGATCTCGGTGGTGTCACCAGGCATAACCATGTCGGTACCCTCAGGCAGCTCGATGATGCCGGTAACGTCCGTGGTACGGAAGTAGAACTGCGGGCGGTAGTTGGTGAAGAACGGCTTGTGACGGCCACCCTCCTCCTTCTTCAGGATGTAAACCTGGCCCTTGAACTTGGTGTGCGGGGTGATCGAACCCGGAATGGCTACGACCTGGCCACGCTCAACATCCTCACGCTTGGTACCGCGAAGAAGCAGACCACAGTTCTCGCCTGCCCAGGCTTCGTCCATCTGCTTGTGGAACATCTCGATACCGGTAACGGTGGTCTTCTGCGGCTCGCGAATACCGAGGATCTCAACCTCAGCGTTCAGCGGAAGCTTACCGCGCTCAACACGACCGGTAACAACGGTGCCACGACCGGTAATGGTGAAGACGTCCTCAATCGGCATGAGGAACGGCTTGTCCATGTCGCGCTCCGGGGTCGGGATGTACTCGTCGACGGTCTCCATGAGATCCTCAACCGACTTTACCCAAACCGGGTCGCCCTCAAGAGCCTTAAGAGCCGAAACGCGGTGAATCGGGGTGTTGTCGCCGTCGAAGTCCTGCGAGGAGAGCAGCTCGCGGATTTCTTCCTCAACGAGCTCAAGCATCTCTTCGTCATCAACCATGTCGGACTTGTTCAGTGCAACAACCAGGGTCGGCACACCAACCTGGCGAGCAAGCAGAACGTGCTCGCGGGTCTGAGCCATCGGGCCGTCCGTTGCAGCAACAACGAGGATAGCGCCATCCATCTGGGCAGCACCGGTAATCATGTTCTTCACGTAGTCAGCGTGACCCGGGGCGTCAACGTGTGCGTAGTGACGCTTGTCAGTCTGGTACTCAACGTGAGAAACGTTAATGGTAATACCACGGTCGCGCTCTTCCGGAGCGTTATCAACCTGGTCGAACGGGGTGAACTCGTTCAGTTCCGGGAACTTGTCAGCCAGTACCTTGGTGATCGCCGCGGTCAGGGTCGTCTTACCGTGGTCAACGTGACCGATGGTACCGATATTTACGTGCGGTTTGGTACGCTCGAACTTGGCCTTCGCCACTTGTGTCCTCCTGGACTCGGGTAGATAAGTTCTTGTCAGCTTAGTGCTAGAAGTAGCCTAACACTTGACTTCGAATACTTCCTACAGGGTTTTCATTAGTGTGGTCTTTATAACGCCACTTTTTGGCTAGATCAGGCTCTTACTGGCCCGAAGCGTTGCCAATGATTTCCTCAGCTACTGCACGAGGAACCTCATCATAGCTATCGAACTGCATCGAGTAGACTGCGCGGCCCTGCGTCTTCGAACGCAAGTCACCAACATACCCGAACATTTCCGACAGCGGAACGAGTGCTCGCACAACCTTCACACCGGAAGCATCATCCATCGACTGGATGGTGCCACGACGGGAGTTCAGGTCGCCAATAACGTCGCCCATGTACTCCTCAGGAGTGCGAACCTCAACAGACATGATCGGCTCAAGAAGCACCGGAGATGCCTTGCGGACACCCTCGCGGTACACCATTGCGCCAGCGATCTTGAACGCCATTTCGGACGAGTCAACATCGTGGTACTGGCCGTCAAGCAGCGTAGCCTTCAAGCCAACCATCGGGTAACCAGCCAGGACACCAGTCTGCATGGCCTCCTGAATACCGGCGTCAACCGACGGAATGTACTCACGCGGAACGCGGCCACCAGTGACCTCGTTGCCGAACTCGTACGTCTTCTCGCCATCCAGCGGGAGCGGCTCGAAGCGAACGATCACCTTTGCGAACTGGCCAGAGCCACCAGTTTGCTTCTTGTGCGTGTACTCAACCTTCTCAACGGTCTTGCGGATGGTCTCGCGGTAAGCAACCATCGGCGCACCAACGTTAGCCTCAACCTTGAACTCGCGACGCATACGGTCAACGAGAACATCAAGGTGAAGCTCACCCATACCGCCAATAACCGTCTGGCCGGTCTCCTCATCGAGGCGAACCGTGAAGGTCGGGTCTTCTTCGGCCAGCTTCTGAATAGCCGTACCGAGCTTCTCCTGATCCGCCTTCGACTTCGGCTCAATAGCCACGTGGATAACCGGATCCGGGAAGGTCATCGACTCAAGAACAACTGGAGCGTCCTGCGCACAAAGCGTGTCGCCCGTGGTGGTGTCCTTCAAGCCGATGAAAGCGTAAATGTGGCCAGCGTGTGCAACATCCACAGGGTTTTCCTTGTTGGAGTGCATCTGGAACATCTTGCCGATACGCTCGCGCTTACCCTTGGTCGAGTTCATCACGGTCTCGCCGGATGCAACCTTGCCCGAGTAAACACGAATGTAGGTCAGCTTGCCGTAGAACGGGTGAACAGCAACCTTGAACGCCAGAGCAGAGAACGGCTCGTTCTCATCTGCGTGACGCTCAATAACGGTCTCTTCATCGCCAACCTTCGTGCCCTTAACAGAAGGCACATCCAGCGGCGACGGCAGGTACGAAACCACGCCGTCAAGCATGACCTGAACGCCCTTATTCTTGAAAGCAGAGCCACAGAATACCGGGTAAGCCTGCGAAGAAATGGTGAGTTCACGAACGCCAGCGCGAATCTGATCGTTGGTCAGTTCACCCTCTTCAAGGTAAATGTCCATGAGCTCTTCGTTAGCCTCAGCAGCGGCTTCGATAAGAGCCTCGCGGTACTCCTCAGCCTCAGCCTGAAGCTCCGCCGGAATCTCTTCCTCAACCACGCGTGCACCATAAAGATCGTTGCCATCCTCATCCTTTTCCGGGAAGTAGACGGCCTTCATCTTCATGATGTCAACAACGCCCTGGAAGTCGGCCTCCGCGCCAATCGGGAAAGCCATGACGATCGGGGTTGCGCCCAAACGGTCCTTAATGGTCTGAACCGAGTACTTGAAGTTCGCGCCCAGCTTATCCATCTTGTTGACGAAGCAAATACGCGGAACGTCGTACTTGTCAGCCTGACGCCAAACGGTCTCAGACTGCGGCTCAACGCCTTCCTTACCGTCGAACACCGCTACCGCGCCGTCAAGCACGCGCAACGAACGCTCCACCTCAACGGTGAAGT
The DNA here is from genome assembly GCA_002871995.1 of Gleimia europaea. GTDB lineage: Bacteria > Actinomycetota > Actinomycetes > Actinomycetales > Actinomycetaceae > Gleimia > Gleimia europaea. The sequence goes on along the minus strand of PNHW01000001.1, from coordinate 479,723 downwards.
CAACGTGTCCGGGGGTATCAATAATGTTGATCTGGTTGTCATTCCAGAAACAGGTGGTAGCAGCGGACGTAATGGTAATGCCGCGCTCCTTCTCCTGCTCCATCCAGTCCATCGTGCCAGCACCGTCGTGGGTCTCACCCAGCTTGTAGTTGATGCCGGTGTAGAAAAGGATGCGTTCTGTAACTGTGGTCTTGCCAGCATCGATGTGAGCCATGATGCCGATATTGCGGACCTTCGTGAGGTCGGTGAACACCTCTTGTGCCACGTGTGTTTCCTTCGCTTGTTAGATCTACGAGCCCAGCTGGGATTACCAGCGGTAGTGAGCGAAAGCCTTGTTGGACTCCGCCATCTTGTGCATGTCTTCACGACGCTTCACAGCGCCGCCAAGGCCGTTGGACGCATCGAGAATCTCGTTCATGAGGCGCTCGGTCATGGTCTTCTCACGACGCTGACGGGAGAAATCAACCAGCCAACGAAGAGCAAGAGTGGTACCACGCGAAGAACGAACCTCAACCGGAACCTGGTAGGTTGCGCCACCAACACGGCGGGAGCGAACCTCAAGAGCCGGACGAATGTTCTCAAGCGCACGCTTCAAAACAGCAACCGGATCCTGCTCAGTCTTCTGCGCAACGCCCTCAAGAGCGCCGTAAACAATCTTCTGAGCAACGGAACGCTTGCCGTCAAGCAGAACGCGGTTAACCAGCTGGCTAACAACCTTCGAACCGTAAATCGGATCCTCAACTAGAGGGCGCTTGGGAGCTGGACCTTTACGAGGCATTACTTCTTCTCCTTCTTCGCACCGTAGTGGGAACGAGCCTGCTGACGACCGCGAACACCCTGCGTATCGAGAGCGCCGCGAACGATGTGGTAACGAACACCCGGGAGGTCCTTCACACGGCCACCGCGAACGAGCACGATCGAGTGCTCCTGCAGGTTGTGACCCTCACCGGGGATGTAAGCCGTGACCTCGATACCCGAGGAAAGGCGAACACGAGCCACCTTACGAAGAGCCGAGTTCGGCTTCTTAGGCGTGGTGGTAAATACGCGAGTGCAGACACCGCGGCGCTGAGGGCTTCCCTTCAGTGCGGGCGTTGCTGCCTTCGCCGGCTTGGTGCTGCGTCCCTTGCGCACCAGTTGCTGGATGGTAGGCACTACTTCTCCGTCTTCCTTAAACAACAAACTTTTAGTATCGCGACGCCGAAACGCTTACGCGCTACCCCGCGTGGACACACTGGTGTCCGCCGGGGCCGGCCCGCCAACAGCCTCACAGTCGCATATCGTGAGGGTTAAGGATGACGTCCGGAGCTCAGACGAACAGTCAAAGAGCCCACTTGTCAGAAAAATCTGAACGGTGGATACCCGGCGACGCGGGCACCGTCGTCAAATATAAGGCTTTTTGCCTGCAATGGTCAATACCAAGGTCTTTTACCCGCGCCTATTGTGCCTGATCTAACAATGTAAACGGTAAAGAACTCCCTCCCGCCCGACCGCCCTGATGAATTAGTTTCGCCCCCTCTGCAGAGGGGGCGAAATCTAAATGCGCTTCAAACCGGATTAGCGGAAGTCGCTATCGGAGAACGGAGCTCCAAAGTCGATCGAGTCGAGCGAAGCGAGGAACGCCTCATCGACCTCACCAACCTGGAAATCAGCCTCAACGTAATCCGCGTTAGCCATCGCCTCTGGCGTGGGCTCCACGTGAATCTTGTTGTAGCGCGCAAGACCCGTACCGGCCGGGATGAGCTTACCGAGAATCACGTTCTCCTTCAGACCAATCAACGGATCCGACTTCGCGCTGATAGCAGCCTCAGTCAAGATCTTCGTGGTCTCCTGGAACGAAGCTGCAGCAAGCCACGAATCCGTAGCCAGCGAAGCCTTCGTGATTCCCATCAGCTCCGGACGACCCGCAGCCGGGCGACCGCCCTGAGCCACAGTTGCACGGTTGATGCGCTTGAAATCGACCTCGTCAACAAGCTGACCGGGCAGAAGCTCGGTGTCGCCCGGATCATCCAGAACCGTGACGCGACGCAGCATCTGGCGAACAATCACCTCAATGTGCTTGGAGTGAATGTCCACGCCCTGCGAGCGGTACACTTCCTGCACCTCATCAACCAGCTGACGCTGTGTCTCCGACTTGTTGCGGATGCGAAGCATCTTCTTCGGGTCAAGACGACCCGTGGTGAGCTTCGTGCCAACCGCGATGTGCTCGCCCTCCTCCACGAGGAGTTCTTGGCGACGCGAAACCTCAACCACAAGGTCGGCCTCGCCATCATCACGAGTGATCACGATCTTGCGGTTGGTGGGATCAGTATCATCGATGTGGACCTTGCCCGCTGCCTCTGCCATCGTTGCCTCACCCTTCGGGGTGCGAGCCTCAAAGAGCTCCTGCACACGCGGCAGACCCTGCGTAATATCCGCAGCCGATGCAACACCACCGGTGTGGAAGGTACGCATCGTCAGCTGAGTACCGGGCTCACCAATCGACTGTGCCGCGATAATGCCCACGGCCTCGCCGATGTCTACGCGCTTGCCCGACGCGAGCGAACGGCCGTAGCAAGCCGCACACGTACCCGTAGCGGACTCACAGTAAAGCACCGAACGCACCTTAATGGTGGTGATACCCGCATCCACGAGCTTGTCGATCAAGACGTCGCCCACATCCGAACCTGCCTCAGCAACCACGTTGCCCTCAGCGTCCTTCGCGTCAGCCGCGAGCGTACGCGCGTAAGCAGTGGTCTCAACAGTGTCGAGGCGGTGTGCCTTGCCCTCTTCGTCCAGCTCGGCAATGTCCATGTTGATACCGCGACGAGTGCCACAGTCTTCCTCATGCACCACGACATCCTGCGACACGTCAACAAGACGACGCGTCAAGTAGCCGGAGTCAGCGGTACGAAGAGCCGTATCAGCAAGCCCCTTACGAGCACCGTGGGTTGCAATAAAGTACTCCAGAACCGTGAGGCCCTCGCGGTAGTTAGCCTTAATCGGACGCTCAATAAGCTTTTGCTTCGGGTCCGACACGAGGCCACGCATACCGGCCAGCTGGCGCACCTGATCCCAGTTACCACGAGCACCCGAATCAACCATCTGGAACAGGTTGTTGCGCTCAGGGAACGCCTCTTCCATCGCGTCTGCAACCTCACGAGTTGCAGTGGTCCAGATTTCAACCAGCGCGTTGTAACGCTCGTCTTCCGTGATCTTACCGATCTCGTAGTCGCGCTGAATCCGTGCTGCTGCTGCCTCGTGCTGGGCAAGAATCTCACCCTTATTTGGCGGCGTCATGATGTCATCAAACGCAATGGTGAGGCCAGACCAGGTAGACCAGTAGAAGCCCGCAGCCTTCAGCGCGTCAAGCGACTCGGCAACCAGAACCTTCGGGTAAAGCTCCGCAAGGTCGTTGACAACCTTGCCGAGAACCTTCTTGTTCACAACGGCCTCAACGTAGGGGTACTCCACCGGGAGAAGATCGTTGAACAGGGCACGACCAAGCGAAGTTTCAAGCTCGATCGGATCGCCCTCGCTCCAACCTTCCGGAGCAACCCAGTTCTTCGGCGGCACAATATCCGTGAAACGAATAATCGCACGCGCATTCAGATGCAGGTCACCGCGGTCAAACGCCATGATTGCCTCGGCAACAGAGCTGAAGTGAGGCAGGATCGGCTCACCCGTCTCCTCATTACGCGGAACTGGAATCGAAGAATCCGGGTTAAGCGTGAGGTGGTACAAACCAATGATCATGTCGTGCGACGGCATGGTCACCGGACGACCATCAGACGGCTTCAAAATGTTGTTCGAAGACAGCATGAGGACGCGCGCCTCAGCCTGCGCCTCCGCACCAAGCGGAAGGTGCACAGCCATTTGGTCACCATCGAAGTCAGCGTTGAACGCGCCGCAAACCAGCGGGTGTAGCTGAATAGCCTTACCCTCAATAAGCTGCGGCTCAAACGCCTGAATGCCAAGGCGGTGAAGCGTAGGCGCACGGTTCAGCAGCACTGGGTGCTCGCGAATAACCTCATCGAGAACGTCCCACACCTCGGGGCGCGAACGATCAACCTTACGCTGCGCGGCCTTGATGTTCTGGGCATACTTCTTTTCAATCAGACGCTTCATAACGAACGGCTTGAACAGCTCCAACGCCATCTGCTTCGGCAGACCACACTGGTGAAGCTTCAACTGCGGACCAACCACAATAACCGAACGGCCCGAGTAGTCCACGCGCTTACCAAGAAGGTTCTGACGGAAACGACCCTGCTTACCCTTAAGCATGTCGGACAGCGACTTCAGCGGACGGTTACCCGGACCGGAGACCGGGCGGCCGCGGCGGCCATTGTCAAACAGGGCATCCACAGACTCCTGCAGCATGCGCTTTTCGTTATTCACGATGATTTCCGGAGCGTTCAGCTCAAGAAGACGCTTCAAACGGTTGTTGCGGTTAATCACGCGGCGGTACAGATCATTGAGGTCCGAGGTCGCGAAGCGGCCACCATCAAGCTGCACCATCGGACGCAAGTCCGGCGGAATCACCGGGATAGCGTCCAGAACCATTGCCTCTGGAACGTTATCCGTAGTGAGGAACGCGTTCACAACCTTCAAACGCTTAAGCGCACGCGTCTTACGCTGACCGGTACCGGTAGCAATAATCTCGCGCAGAGCCTCAGCTTCAGCCTCAAGATCGAAAGACTGCAGACGCTTCTGAATAGCGGCCGCACCCATCGCGCCCTTGAAGTAAATGCCGTAGCGAGCCTGCATGTCGCGGTAAATGAGCTCGTCACCCTCCAGGTCACCGACCTGCAGGTTCATGAACTTATCCCACACCTCTTCAAGGCGGGCAAGCCTCTGCTCGTAGCCACGACGGATCGCGTTCATGTCACGCTCACCAGCACGGCGCTCGCGGTCGCGAGTCTCCTGCTTATTACCCTTCTCTTCCATCTCGGCAAGACGGGCCTCAAGAGCCTCCGCGCGGGCATTAATGTCGGCCTCGCGGCGAGCCTCAATGTTCTTACGCTCAACCTCAAGCTCGTTACGCAGGGTCGGCAGATCCTCGCGGCGAGCCTCCTCATCAACCTCAGTGATCATGTAGGCCGCAAAATAAATGACCTTCTCAAGATCCTTCGGTGCAAGATCAAGCAGGTATCCAAGGCGCGACGGAACGCCCTTGAAGTACCAAATGTGTGTCACCGGAGCGGCAAGCTCAATGTGGCCCATGCGCTCACGACGCACGTCCGCACGCGCTACCTCAACTCCGCATCGCTCACACACGATGCCCTTGTAACGCACGCGCTTGTACTTACCGCACGCACACTCCCAGTCCCGCGTAGGACCGAAAATACGCTCACAGAACAAACCGTCCTTTTCCGGCTTGAGCGTACGGTAGTTGATCGTTTCTGGTTTCTTTACTTCGCCGTGGCTCCACTCGTGGATGTCGTCAAGAGTCGCCAGTCCAATGTGAAGCTTGTCGAAAGCATTGGCGTCGATCAAAGTGTTTCCTTCTGTAGTACACCGGGTCCAGCGTTGGATGGTCCGGCTCCCCTGCCGCCCGCTGGAGCGGCAAAGGCGCCTTCCCGCCACCACCTAAAACCGAGGTGGCGGGTAGGCGGACTAAATGTCGTCAAGCAGCGCGCCCGCATTCGGACGAGTGTCGAGCGTAATGCCGAGCTCCTCCGACGCCGAACGCGCCGAATCGCTTTGGGTAGCAAGATCAATCGCGTTGCCGAAAGCGTCAAGAGCCTCAACGTTCAAGCACAGCGAACGCATCTCATACATGAGGACGCGGAAAGACTCAGGAATACCCGGCTCCGGGATGTCCTCGCCCTTCACGATCGAGTTAACAACCGAAACACGACCCTGCATGTCATCCGATTTGATGGTGAGCAGCTCCTGCAGAGCGTAGGCGGCGCCGTAAGCTTCAAGCGCCCACACCTCCATCTCACCGAAGCGCTGGCCACCGAACTGTGCCTTACCACCAAGCGGCTGCTGCGTGATCATCGAGTACGGGCCCGTTGAACGAGCGTGAATCTTGTCATCCACCAGGTGGTGCAGCTTCAGCATGTACGTGTAGCCAACCGCAATGCGGCCCGGGAACGGCTCACCGGAACGGCCATCGAACAACTGCGCCTTACCGCTTTCGTCAATCAGACGATCACCATCACGGTTAGGCAGAGTGTACGAAAGCAGGCCCTTCAAAGCCTCCGGCTCCAAACCGTCGAACACCGGCGTAGCAACATTCGTACGAGCCGGGGCCTTAATCCCCTCTTCTGGAATGTACTTCGCCCAGTTCTCGCCGTTCTTCACTGCCTCGGAAATGTCCCAACCCATCGCGGCAATCCAGCCGAGGTGGTACTCCAAGACCTGACCCAGGTTCATTCGCGGCGGAACACCCAGCGGGTTCAAAATAATGTCAACCGGCGTGCCATCCTCAAGGAACGGCATGTCTTCAACCGGGAGAACCTTCGACACAACGCCCTTGTTACCGTGACGACCAGCCAGCTTATCGCCGATCGTGATCTTGCGGCGCTGAGCCACGTAGACGCGCACCTTCTGCTGCACGCCCGGCTGTAGGTCATCCTCATCCGCGTTCTGCTCGCGAACACCAATTACGATGCCCGACTCGCCGTGCGGCACGCGCATCGACGTGTCGCGAACCTCACGCGCCTTCTCACCGAAGATTGCGCGAAGCAGGCGCTCTTCCGACGTCAGTTCGGTCTCACCCTTCGGGGTGACCTTACCAACCAGGATGTCGCCAGCCTCAACCTCGGCACCAATACGCACGATGCCACGCTCATCGAGATCCGCGAGCGCATCCTCAGAAACGTTCGGGAGGTCGCGGGTAATCTCTTCGTAACCCAGCTTCGTTTCGCGGGCTGCGATCTCGTATTCCTCAATGTGAATCGACGTGAGGAGGTCATCTTGCACAACGCGACGCGACAAAATGATCGCATCCTCGTAGTTGAGGCCTTCCCACGACATGTACGCAACCAGCAGGTTCTTACCCAGTGCCAGCTCGCCGCCCTGCGTTGCCGGGCCATCTGCAATCAGATCGCCAACCTCAACGCGGTCACCCTCGTTAACTGCCACAATCTGGTTGGTGCAGTTACCCGGGTTTGAACGGCCAAACTTCTCCAGGCGGTAGGAATCCGAGCCGCCCTCATCCGTCATAACGACAACGAGATCAGCAGAAACCTCGGTTACAACACCGGCACGCTTCGCGGTCACCATCTCGCCGGAGTCCATAGCGGCGCGGCGCTCAATACCGGTACCCACCAGCGGAGCTTCCGTGGTAAGTAGCGGCACGGCCTGGCGCTGCATGTTTGCACCCATGAGAGCACGGTTAGCGTCATCGTGCTCCAGGAACGGGATAGCCGCGGTGGCAACCGACACCATCTGGCGTGCCGACACGTCCATAAGGTCGATCTCTTCAACCGGAACCAGTGCCGGGTCCTCGCCCGCAATACGGCAGACCACCGAATCGTCAACGAAACGATTGTTCTCATCGAGCGCCGCCGAAGCCTGTGCGATCGGATGCGCGTTCTCTTCATCAGCCGTCAGGTAGTGGATCTCGTCCGTCACCTGGCCATCACGCACAACGCGGAACGGGGTCTCGATGAAACCAAACGGGTTGATACGCGCGTAGGTTGCAAGCGAACCAATAAGACCAATGTTTGGACCTTCAGGCGTCTCAATCGGGCACATACGGCCGTAGTGAGACGGGTGAACGTCACGAACCTCCATGCCGGCGCGATCACGCGACAGACCACCCGGACCAAGAGCCGAGAGGCGACGCTTGTGCGTTAGGCCAGCAAGCGGGTTGTTCTGATCCATGAACTGCGACAGCTGCGAAGTTCCGAAGAACTCCTTAATAGCAGCTGTGACCGGGCGGATGTTGATCAGCGAGGTCGGGGTGATCGCCTCAATATCCTGCGTGGTCATGCGTTCGCGAATGGTGCGCTCCATGCGCGCCATACCGGTGCGAACCTGCGCCTGAATGAGCTCACCCACAGCGCGGATACGACGGTTACCGAAGTGGTCGATGTCGTCAACCTCAAGCGGGAGCAGAACCGGCTCGCCGCCACGCATGCCCGGGAACTGGATCTGATCGCGCTCACGGCCGCTGGCATTACCGCGCTTATGTAGCGCAAGCAAGTACTTGACCGTAGCAACGATGTCTTCAAGGCGAAGCGTGGACTCGTCAAGATCAGCCTCAAGACCAAGCTTCTTATTGATCTTGTAACGGCCAACCTTAGCCAGATCGTAACGCTTAGGCGTGAAGTAGAAGTTATTCAGCAGATTCTGCGCGGCCTCAGCCGAAACCTGCTCACCCGGACGGATCTTACGGTAAATATCCGTAAGCGCCTCTTCCTGAGTGGTGACCGTGTCCTTCTCAAGGGTCTCCAGCAGAACCGGGTAGTCCTCGAACTCAACGCGAAGTTCCGACTCGGTCATACCCAGCGCCTTCAAGAAGTGCGTCACCGGCTGCTTACGCTTGCGGTCAATACGCACGCCAACGGCGTCACGCTTATCAATCTCAAACTCCAGCCACGCGCCGCGCGAAGGAATAATCTTCGACGAGTAGATGGTGCGGTCCGAAGTCTTATCCGCGGCGGCCTCAAAGTAGACGCCCGGAGAACGGACGAGCTGGGACACAACCACACGCTCGGTACCGTTAATAATGAAGGTGCCACGCTCCGTCATGAGCGGGAAGTCGCCAAGAAACACCGTCTGCGACTTGATCTCACCCGTAGTCTGATTCATGAAGTCCGCTTGAACATACAGCGAAGCCTCATACGTCTTGTCTTTTTCGCGGCACTCCTCAACGGTGTACTTCGGCGGTTCAAAATGGAACTCACGGAAGTCCAGTGCCATCGTGTTGCCGACATCTTCAATCGGAGAAATCTCCGCGAAGATATCCTCCAACCCCGAGGTTGTAGGTAGCTTCTGAGCGCCAGAAGCATTTGCCTTCTCAACCCGCTCACGCCACTCGTCAGTTCCAAGAAGCCACTCGAAGCTCTCCACCTGGAGGCTAAGGAGGTTTGGCGCTTGCATCGGCTCGCGCAACTGCGCGAAAGAAATTCGTTTATTCGTGTGCTTTGCGGCAGATTCGCTCTGTGCAGCCAAAGGGGATCCTTCCCTGCTTTACTAATAATCAGCGCGCACGCCTCGAACCCCTCGTGTGATCTATACCCAACCCACGCTCAGCGCATTCATTAATTGCGTGCAGGCATAGTACACCTCGGATACAGGCGTAATGATCAGAATATCTAAGAGGAGTTACGAAACTCTACCTTTCGGCGCGTGCAGTTCATCACTTTCACCAAAGCGTGTAGCATGCCGCCCACCACCAGAGCAGTTGAAAACGACATCGCGAATCAGACCCACTAATGCGTCGTTGCCAAAATAAAAGGAGCGCGCGGGAAACCCCGCGCGCTCCTTAGTAGCTTGAGTTAGAAACTACTTAACGGTGACGGTGCCACCAGCAGCCTCAATGTCAGCCTTAGCCTTCTCAGCGTCTTCCTTCGAAACACCAGAAAGGATGGTGGTCGGAGCACCCTCAACCTTGTCCTTGGTGTCCTTCAGGCCCTCGCCCGTGATGGCCTTAACAGCCTTGATGACCTGGACCTTCTTGTCGCCAGCAGCTTCAAGAACGACGTCGAACTCGGTCTGAGCCTCAGCAGCCGGAGCGTCGCCACCAGCAGCCGGAGCTGCAGCAACAGCGGCAACCGGAGCGGCAGCCTCAACATCGAACTCTTCCTCGAACTTCTTGATGAAGTCGGACAGTTCAACGAGGGTTAGTTCCTTGAAAGCATCAATGAGCTCTTCAGCGGTGAGCTTTGCCATTTTGGCACTTCCTTCCATTTATTCCTGCTGTAGAAGCAGATGTCAGTTTGATGGACCTCGGCACGGTACCGGGAATCCGGGGTGGCCTTAGGCCGCTTCTTCCTGCTTCTCGCGCAGGGCGTCGATGGTGCGCACAGTCTTGGTAGGCAGTGCGGCGAAAGCGAACGCAGCCTTGGACATTCCAGCCTTGAGGACGCCGGCGGTCTTGGCCAGCAGTACCTCGCGGGACTCAAGGTCAGCGAGCTTCTTAACATCATCAGCGGAGAGCTTCGCGCCCTCCATCACACCGGTCTTCAGAACCAGTGCGGGGTTCTCCTTAGCGAAGTCACGCAAAGCCTTCGCAGCGTCAACGACCTCGCCGTTTACAAACGCGATGGCGGTTGGGCCAACCAGGTCTTCTTCCAGGAAGTCGAAACCAACTTCCTTCGCAGCAATGGTGGCCAGCGTGTTCTTCACCACGGAGTACTGCGCGTTACCAGCCATCGAGCGACGAAGGGTCTTCATCTCCTCAACGGTCAAGCCGCGGTATTCAGTCAGCACAACAGCAGACGAAGAGCGGAAACGCTCCACTAGCTCTGCAACTGCAGCTTCCTTGTCAGGCCTTGCCATGGGCCCTCCTTCCGTGATCATCCGCCGGCCCAGAACAAACCCGGAGCGGGGAATAAAAGATCCCCGGCGCGCAAGGCACACGGGGACAGACAAAAAGTCTCACTCGTTCACCTGCGCAGGTTCCATCTGGATTACACCTCAATGAGGTACCAACGGTCTTTGGCTACCAAGTAGGCTACCCAGCCGCGGCTACAAGTGCAAGCACGAAAACACCAAAAGAAGGCAAATATGAGCGGTTTAACAAGAAAACTGGCCCCGGTAAAACCGGGGCCAGTCACGTGTTTGAAGCTAGATTAAGCAGTCTTAACCACGACATCCAACGGGATACCAGGACCCATGGTTGTCGAAACAGTAGCCTTCTTAATGTAGCGGCCCTTAGAGGAAGCCGGCTTCAGACGAATGATCTCGTCGAACACCGCGCGGTAGTTCTCCGCGAGTTGCTCAGCGGTGAAGTTCGTCTTGCCAACGATGAACGCGAGGTTCGAGTGCTTATCAACACGGAACTCGATACGACCGCCCTTAATTTCCTTAACGGCCTTCGCAACATCCATCGTTACCGTGCCCGTCTTCGGGTTTGGCATAAGACCACGCGGACCAAGCACGCGGCCCAGACGGCCAACCTTGCCCATCATGTCCGGGGTAGCAACAGCGACATCAAAGTCGGTGTAACCGCCCTGAACCTTCTCAATGAGCTCGTCGCCGCCAACCTCATCCGCGCCAGCATCGAGCGCCTCTTGAGCGCGCTCGCCAACGGCAAAGACCAGGACCCTGGAGGTCTTACCGGTGCCATGCGGAAGAGAGACGGTGCCACGCACCATCTGATCAGCCTTACGCGGATCCACACTCAGGCGGAACATAACCTCAACGGTCGCGTCAAACTTGGTGGTCGAAGTTTCTTTAGCTAGCTTCATCGCGTCGAGCGGAGCGTACAACTCACCGGGGTGAATCTTCTCGACCGCTGCGCGGTAAGCCTTTGAACGAGTAGCCATATCTGCGTTTCTCCTTGCAGTTGTGGTGTCTGTGGGCGGCTATTGCCCTGCCACGAAATAGTTAGTGGAATCAGGCCTCAACCGTGATTCCCATGGAACGAGCGGTGCCAGCAATGATCTTCATAGCCGCATCAACGTCATTCGCGTTAAGGTCTTCCTTCTTCAGTTCCGCGATCTCACGAACCTGAGCCTGCGTTAGCGAGCCCACCTTCGTGGTGTGCGGGGTGCCAGAGCCCTTTGCGACGCCAGCAGCCTTCTTAATGAGCTGAGCCGCCGGAGGGGTCTTGGTGATGAAGGTAAACGAACGGTCTTCATACACGGTGATCTCAACCGGAATGATGTTTCCGCGCTGAGACTCAGTAGCCGCGTTGTAAGCCTTCGTGAACTCCATGATGTTCACGCCGTGCTGGCCAAGAGCTGGGCCAACCGGCGGAGCCGGGGTTGCAGCGCCAGCCTGAATCTGGAGCTTAATCAGGCCGACAACCTTTTTCTTCGGTGCCATAAAATTGGGTCCTTTTACTTGTCAACTTTCCAAACTGCCATGTCGCAGATTTGGGCAGTGTCCCCTCTCAACCCTCGTGTAACCGATTTTGGGCACACGAATGCTGAAAGGGTGCACGATCGATAATCATAACGCCCACGCCGCCTCTAAAGCCAGACGGCGTGGGACACATCACCCAGATGGTGACTAGTCGATTTTCTCAACCTGATCAAAGTTGAGTTCAATCGGAGTTTCGCGCTCGAAAATCATGATCGAGAGCGTGAGCTTACGCTGCTCCGGGAAGACTCCTGAAACCGTAGCCGGCATGTTCTCGAACGGGCCGTCCTTAACCGTGACAGACTCACCCACCTCGAACGTGATCGCCGGAGCAGTCACTACCTCGGCCGTCTCCTGCTGCTGCGCCTTCGAAACCCACATCGGGGCGAGCATATTAACGACCTCATCGAGGTACAGCGGAACCGGATCGCGAGCATCGCCCACAAATCCCGTAACCGCAGGAGTTTCCTTGACCACGCGCCAAGACTTCTCATTCATCTCCATGCGCACAAGCACATAGCCCGGAATGCGCACGCGATCAACCTGCTTCTTCTTACCGGCCTTCGTCAGTTCCGTTACGGTCTCCATCGGAACCTCAACCTGGTAAATCCAATCCTCAGCATTCTGCGAAACCACGCGCTGCTCAAGATTAGCCTTCACGCGGCGCTCATGCCCCGAGTAAGAATGGATGACATACCAATCACCCGGCAAGTAGGACAACTCCTCGCGCTTAGCTTCAATCGGATCAACAACCTCGGTCTCCTCGCTTGGAGCCGAAGTGGCCTCCGCGGAAGGCGCTTCCCCATCAGTTGCGGCCTCTTCCACAACCTCCTGGGAAACTGACTCCTCTACGGCCTCGGACGCGACTTCTGGAGCCTGCTCGCCTTCAAACTTCTCTTCAGTGCTTTCCTGATCCACCTAGGACCTCCTTGAACACTTCCTAAATAGGCTAAAAAAGTAACACACCCTGGGCGGAGCCTCGGGTGTGTCTATCAACGATATGAGTTTAACGCATAAGCGCGGGATTTACTATCCAAAAATCCAAACGCTCAACTGGCCAAACGCAAAATCAAGCAGACCTGTGTAAATCATGATCGAAACCACGAATACCAGCACGACCAAGAAATAGGTCCACCATTCTTCCTGGCTAGGCCAAATAACCTTCTTCAGCTCGGCAATGACCTGGCGAATGAACAGCAAGATGCGACCAAAAACGTTCAAGTCTTCCTTGACGTTTGGGTTCTGCGAAGACTTCATCTGGTCTGACATCTTCTTCCTCCTGCATAAACTACAAAGAGCAGGGCAGGCGGGACTCGAACCCACAACCGCCGGTTTTGGAGACCGGTGCGCTACCAATTGCGCCACTGCCCTACGCTCATACCCGGCAAGCGAATATGTGCGACGTCAAGCATAACCCGACACGGCTACCAAGTCCAACTGTCACCCTCCAGTGCCAGCTTTGCGACACAAATAACAGTGGCTCATCACGTGCCGTCCAGTAATCGGGCCCGTCCTACTAATCCCGAGCTTCAGTGTTTAGGCTTAGCACGTGAGCAAAAATCGAGTATCAAAACGCCTGGGTGCCATTGCGCCATCAGCCACCCTCGCAGTATCAAACCGCGCAAAAGAACTTAAAGCCGCAGGCGAACCCGTTATCGGATTCGGCGCGGGCGAACCCGACTTCCCCACCCCCGACTACATCGTGCAGGCCGCCGTTGCCGCCGCGAATGAGCCGGCCATGCACAAATACACGGCCAACAAGGGCCTGCCAGAGTTGCGCCGCGCGATCGCGGAAAAGACTCTGCGAGACTCCGGCGTTGAAGTGGACCCCGAAACGAACATTCTGGTCACCAACGGCGGCAAGCAAGCTGTATTCCAGTCCTTCGCAGCCGTAATCGACCCGGGCGACGAAGTACTGCTTCCAGCCCCGTACTGGACCACCTATCCCGAAGCCATAACCTTGGCCGGAGGCATTCCCGTTGAGGTCTTTGCCTCCGCCGAACAGGAATACAAAGTCACCGTCGAGCAACTCGAAGCGGCCCGCACCGAACGCACCAAAGCGCTCCTCTTCTGCTCGCCGTCTAACCCCACCGGTTCCGTCTACACTCCCGAAGAAGCCGAAGCCATCGGCCGTTGGGCGCTAGAAAACGACGTGTGGATCCTCTCCGATGAGATCTACGAACACCTCCTCTATGACGATGCGGAACCCGCGCACCTGCAAAAGCTTGTGCCCGAGCTTTTTGACCGCATCATCGTTATGAACGGTGTTGCCAAGACCTACGCCATGACCGGTTGGCGTGTGGGCTGGATGATTGGCCCGGCAGACGTCATCAAGGCCGCGTCCAACTTTCAATCCCACCTCACCTCCAACGTATGCAACGTTGCCCAACGAGCTGCCCTCGCAGCCGTGTCCGGGGACCTCGCCGCCGTTGAAGACATGAGGCAAGCATTTGACCGCCGCCGCAAGAAAATGGTGGAACTACTTAGCCAAATCGACGGGTTCAAAGTTCCCACCCCGAAGGGCGCGTTCTACTGCTACCCCTCCGTTGAAGGCGTTATTGGCCGCGAGATTGCCGGCACGAAGATCGAGTCTTCCGCCGACCTCGCCGAAGTTATCCTCAACGAAGCCAAAGTCGCGGTAGTACCGGGCGAAGCGTTTGGCCCATCCGGCTTCATTCGCCTCTCTTACGCTCTTGGCGACGACGACCTTGTAGAAGGCGTAACTCGCATCAAGAAGCTCATTAACGGCGAGAACTAACCGCTTCCTTTCAATGGTGGCCAGACCCGCTTGTGAAGTGTCCCCCGGAAGTTGGACTGGATTATTCAGTTTCTTTTTCTGGGGGACATTTTCATGGTTTCTTCTTGCCACGCACTTGCACTGGCCGAGCGTAAAGCGGGCAAAACTCGTCGCACTTTGACAAACTTGAAAACATGAAAGCTGAACTAAAGAAGCATTACGCGGATGATCCCAAAGCAACTGTTCTGATTCTGCACGGATACGCCGAACATCAAGGACGATACGGCCACCTGATTGACAGCCTGGTTGAAGCCGGTTTCGACGCCGTCACCTATGACCAGTACGGGCACGGCACCGCTACCGGCCCTCGCGCCAGAGTTGACGTGGGCCAGCTCATCAAAGACCACCTCGAAGCACGCGAGCAGGTTCGCCAACAGATGCGCACCGAGGACCTGTTCCTATTCGGCCACTCCATGGGAGGCCTCATTACCGCCGCCTCAAACCTCATCAATCCACGAGGCGTCACCGGCGTTGCCCTCTCCGGCCCCGCATTCAGCACAGCCGGCGGCATTGAACGAGACAAAGTGCGTGCCGTTGCCAAAGCCGTACTCAAGTTCCCCGCAGGCATGCCCACCGCCTCGCTAGATGCCGCAGCAGTGAGCTCCGACCCCGACGTGATTGCCGCATACAAAGCCGACCCACTCAACTACCACGGGCGCGTGCCCGCCCGCACCGCCGCAACCATGATCTTGCAAGGTCTTGAAACGCTTGAGCGCGCCGACAAATGGCAAAACCCACTCATCATCTTCCACGGCTCCGACGACACTCTGGCAGACCCTGCCGCCTCTTGGGAGTTCTCGCAAAAAGCACGCATGGGCGGCGCCCCCGTTGAAATGATCGAAGTTCCCAGTGCTCGCCACGAGGTTTTCAACGAACCACACGTGAACGGAATGCTCATGGAAACCCTCAACATGTGGATGTTTGGAATCCTTCGTGCCAAAGCCATTACAGACCCGCAGAACTAGGGTTTAGGTAGCAGACGTAAGCCGCAGGAGCTGGCCATAGCGGCTCGCCTTAGGCGGGGCCGTAACGGTGACCTCAGAATCCATCCAGTCCGAGGTCTGCCCACCACTGCGCTCTCTTGAAGCGTGCCCTTGCTTCGGCCTCGCCAAAACGCAACGAGGTCGAAGCCGCGAGCGATAGCGTCACCGCCGCGCACCGTGCATACAGGTCAGTAGCTGCAACCTCCCGCTCGGCGCCTATTCGCCACGCTTCAAGAACCGTTTCAGACTCGGGGTACGAGCGGCATCGCCTTCCCGGCAAAAACTGATCCAAGCGAGTGCGCCACGGCTCGGTTGGGGATGCGGACACCCACCTGTTTGGGTTCAGAAAAGGTAACACCGACACGTGGGCCAACAAACACGCGTAATCGTCCGCGCGAGTTCCTGGACCCAGCGAATCCAAATCCAACACCGTGGAAATGCGCCCTCCCCTCGTCAACAGATTCGCCTCGAAGAAATCACCGTGCGCCGGCACCAGCTGCGGGTTGGGAGTCAACATCGCATCGATTTGCTCCACCAAACGTGCAGCGGGGGCCTCCAGATCCGGCATCGACTGTCCGATCGCCTTCGCATGGTGGCGCCGCCTATCCGTCCACGACTTCTGGCGCGGCAAATCCGCCACCGCGAGTGGAAGCGCGTCCAAAACCTCTTTTATCTGACCAAACATGCGCGCCGCCTGCAACGGCTTTTGCGAAATCAGATTCGCAAGCGGCGCCCCCTGCCCGTGCGCCTGCACAATCACGCCCTCACTAGGAGTGCCGAGCACGGGTGCAAACGGAAAGTCAGAACCCTCCAAAGTAGAAATTGCCTGCAACAGGGGCTGTTCCAAACCCGGCCGCAACACCTTTGCCCACGCGCGCGGCTGGGCCCCATCGCTCACGCGCACCATCGCCCTGCGGGTCGGGCGGTAAACCACCCTCTTCAAATGTGGATCAGCGATGTCAGTAAACGCGCGCACCTTCGCCGGATCGCTCGCCCAAACCAGGCCCGGTAACTCCGGATCCCGCGGTAGCGTCCACACACTAACCTGCACCGGCGCGAGCTCTGGATCCGCGCCGAGGATTTTCGGGTCCACCCGCAACGATGCAGCAGATCCGTGGCGTACCCGCTCCGTTGAGGCCACGGTCCAAACCGTCATCGCCTGGCCGGCGCTTGCCAAATGCACCTCGAACACGATGGAGGCACCCGCATTAGGCCGCGCATGGGTTGAAACCACCTGCCACGAAGCGACCTCGTAATCGCTCAAATAGCGCAAACCATGCAAGACCTGCCCAGGTGGCAGCGGGGGCGCCGAACGCAAAGCCGCGCCAATCAACTCCCGCGCGCCCTCGCCGGCCATGAACTCCAGCAATCTCCGATGCGAAATCACAATCCAATCCCATCACACAGGTGGTTAATTAGCTGTGTTTCGTGGAAGACTTTAGGCATGAAAGACCTAGCTGCCCTTCCCAAAGCCCACCTGCACCTACACTTCACCGGTGCGATGAGGCCCGCAACTATGGTTCAGCTAGCGCAGCAAATGCGGATCCGCCTGCCCCACCACCTCCTCGAAAACGACCCCATGCGCGTGCCCGCAAACTCGCGCGGATGGTTCAGATTCCAACGTTCCTATGACTCCGCCCGAGCACTCGTGCGCACCGAAGAAGTTATGCGCCGCATCATTCGCGAAGCCGCCGAGGATGACGCCGCCGAGGGCTCGCGCCGCCTCGAAATTCAGGTGGACCCCACCTCCTATGCCCCGTGGGTTGGCGGCCTCACCCCCGCCCTTGAAATCGTCCTGGACGAAGCCAAAATCGCCAGCCGTGAGACCGGGGTGGACATCGGTGTAATCGTTGCGGCTTCACGCATCCGCCACCCCCTCGACGCGCGTATCCTTGCACGCCTTGCCGTCCAATACGCCGGCGACCAACCCGGCGAAGTGGTTGCCTTCGGCCTATCCAACGATGAAACCGCGGGAGACACCTCCCAGTTCTCCGCCGCTTTCCGCATCGCGCGTCGCGGCGGCCTCAAAGGCGTGCCCCACGCGGGTGAACTACTAGGCCCGGCGCACGTACGCGACGTAGTCACCCACCTTAAGCCCCAGCGGCTTGGCCACGGCGTGCGCGCCTACGAAGATCCCGAGCTACTCGCCCGCCTCGTCGATGAAAACATTGCGTTCGAAGTGTGCCCCGCCTCCAACGTATCGCTCGGGGTGTTCCAAAACCTTGACGAAGTGCCCCTGCGCACCATGTTTGACGCGGGCGCCACCATTGCCCTTGGAGCCGACGATCCGCTGCTATTTCGCTCTCGACTGCTCGACCAATACGAGTTCGCCCGAGCCGCGGGATTCTCTGATTCTGAACTGGCATCGCTCGCGCGTTCTTCAATCGAGGCATCCTTGGCTTCATCCACCAACAAGGCACGCTGGAAGGGTGAGATCGACCAGTGGCTACACGGGCCAGACGACGCCGCTGCACCAGACGATTGCACGGGCGACGCGTTTCAACGCTGAAGGGAAGCAATGAGCGACTACACCGTCACGAACTCCGTCGTTTCCATTGGCGATGGGATCCTCATGCGAGTACACCGCTTTCGGCGCGACTTCATTGACGAGGGCGCTCCCACGTTCGTCCTCGTTCACGGCATCGGCGTCTCATCCGAATACTTCGTTCCGTTAGCACAGCTACTGGTTGAACATGGCGATGTGATCACGCTTGACCTGCCCGGCTTCGGTGACACCACGCGCCCACCCCACCCACTGTCCATCGCCGGATTTGCCGCCGCCGCACACAAAATCATGCGCTTCGAAGACGTAAAAAATCCCGTCATGCTGGGCCACTCGATGGGCGCGCAAGTAGTTACCGAAATGGCGGCACGCGATCCCGAGTGGATCAACCGCATCCTCCTCATCGGCCCGCCCGTCAACGCCCTAGAGCGCACATTCACCCAAGTGGGACTGCGCTTCATGCAGTCCTCCATCTTCGAACCCCTCGAAGTGAGCCGATTCGCGGTAGGCGCATACCTGCGCTCCGGCCTCCCCTGGTTCATGGAAACCCTGCCGCAAATGGTTGCCTACCCCGTCGGTCTGCGCCTGGCTGACGCCCGCGCTCGCACCTACCTCATGCGCGGCCAGCACGACGCTGTGGCACCGCGCGCTTGGCTTGAAGACCTACGCCTCGCCGCTGTCAGTAGCACCGGTGTAGACGCCCAAATTTTTGAAGTCGAGGACGGCGCGCACTCCGTTATCGTTGCGCACGCCGACGAGGTGGCCCGCGCCCTCATCGCCCTATCTCAAGAGCCGCCTGCAGAAAGCCTGACCAAAGGACAAACTGCGGCCGGGCAGGAGCAGGTCAAACAGCTTACCGAAGCCGCAGCCAGTCCCTCGCGCACGGTTGAAAGTGAAACCGGAGTATGGGAGCAGCTGCGTGAACACTCGGTAGCCTCTCCGCCGCTGTGGGCAGCCGTGCCGATCGCCCTCACCGATTACGCTCGCTCCGGCGTGCAGGCGGTGCGCGCCACCCTGATTCGCAGCCGACTTGCCGGGCAATCCGCCGAAGCTTTGCGACTAGAGGGAGCTCCAGTTTGCATCGGCATTCCCGGCATCATCGAAACCAGCGAGCACCTGCACGTTGCCGGTCACGCCCTGCGCGGCGCCGGATGGGACGTACACTTTGTGCCCGCCCTCGATCACCTAAACGGGCCCATTCCCCTCTTTGCCCGTAGGTTAGAAAAATACCTCGTCGATAAAAACCTGCAGGACGTTGTGCTGTTCGCACACTCCAAGGGCGGGCTCATCGGCAAAACCGTCATGACCGGCCCGCAGGGGTGGCGCATCCGCGCCATGGTCACACTGGGCACGCCCTACGCGGGATCTCCCCTGGCTAACTACGCCCCCAAACTGCTACGGGTTGCTGACATGCGCACCGATGCTCTCAGCCTGCGAACGCAGTACGAAGACATTCGCGTGAATCCGCGCATAACCTCAATCCAAGCCCGATGGGACCAGCAAGTGCCCACCGGCTCGTGGCTACCCGGCGCGCGCGTAGTCACTGCCAACATCTACGGTCACAACAACCTGCTCACGGCGCCCGAAGCCCTGCGAGTGCTCGTAGCTGAAATGGAACGTCACAAGCCACGCGTGTAAGCGCTGTTTAAGCGTTGGCCGCGAGCGGCGGCAAATCCCAACCCACGCGAACAGGTTCGGGAACCAGCTCGATCTGCCACTTCTTCCACACTCCATCGCGCACCGCTTCGGCAAGGTGTGCCACGTCCTCAAGGGAAGCCGACCCCGTATTCGAGATTGCCAGGACATGGTCCGAAGACAAAGCGGCCCCCGAAGCTGGATCCAACTTAAACCCGCGGTCAAAACCCGAATGATTAATCAACCAGGCAGCCGAGACCTTAACCACACCCTCCTCTACACTATCCACGTCAGGCACGCTACCTGCAGCCGCAACCTTGCGGACCGGGAACACAGGAGCGTCCTGCGGCAGTTGTTTAGCCGCGTCCTTCGAAATGATCGGATTTGTGAAGAAAGAGCCCGTGGACCACGTATTACGATTCGCGTCATCAAGCACCATCGACTTGCCCCGACGTAGCTCCAACACCGCCTCACGCACATCCCGCTGATCCGCTCGATCACCAACCTGCACGCCAAGAGCTTGCGCCAACTGGCCATACCCAATCGGCAAAGATAGCGAGGCGTGCGTGAACTGGAACTCCACCCACAACACAATCCAGCGGCCCGTTGGCCCCCACAAACGTCCCTGCGACAGCGACGAATCATACGTTGAACGCTTGAGCACCGACGTACGGTAGCCAAACTCTAAATCAGTTAACATTAGCGTCTTCCGGCGCTTCTCCAGCCGGTCATAAACACGGATCGCCGAGATCGTGTCCGCAACCTCTTTGCCGTAAGCCCCCACATTCTGCACCGGCGATGCACCCACAGTTCCCGGAATGCCAGACAGAGCCTCCAAGCCCGACCAATCATTCTGCACCGCAGCGGCCACGAACTCATCCCACGCCATGCCCGCATCCACACGAACCACAGCGCCGCCACAGCCCGTGTCATGCACCAGCGTGTAGCCCGAGCGGCCATCGCGCACCACAACGCCTGCAAACGGCTCATCCGCCACCAGCAGATTCGAACCACCGCCCAGCATCAATACCGGCTTGCCTGCCTCATCTGCGGCACGCACCGCCTCAACAATCTCATCCTCACTACGCGCGACAACAAAGCTTTCCGCTTCACCGCCCACGCCCAGCGTGGTCCAATCAGCCAGGCGCTTCGAACCCTCGTCATACTGACGATTCGAGTGCACCGACGTCACCGGACTCGGATTCGGCGTCCGTGGGAAAAAGCTACACGTATCCATATCGACCTCTCTCACGCCCGTTCACTAGGCGATGGCGCAAGCAGAGCCAAACCGGCAGTGCCTACGCCTCCTCATCAATATAACGAGCCAAGTACAAAGACAACAGCACCGGAAGCGCCACGAAGCCCAGCGCGCTGCGGTAGCCCACCCACTGTGCAATATGACCAATCACCGGCGGGCCAACCAAGAACGCGCCATAACCAATGGTGGCCAGCACCGAAATGCGGGCGGCCGTCATCTTCGGATCCGTTGACAGCGCTGAGGCCGCCGTGGGGAACCCCAGCGAAGCACCGATAGCCCAGCCCGCAATACCCGCCATAGCCAGCCACGGCCACGGCGATAGTGCAAACAGGATCAATCCCACTACCGCAATCGCGAGGAACACCTGAAGCATCGGGCGCGGGCTCCACCGCCGTTGCATGCGCGGCGTTAAAAGCCTAGCTGCTGTCAACACCGCCAAGAAAAAGGCAAGCGCTGCAGTACCCATCGCGTGCGAAACATCGAAACCATCAACAACCGCCAGAGGAATCCAGTCGTTTGCCGCGCCCTCTGTCAAGCCCGTTCCGATAACCATCACGCCGATCAAAATCGTGCGCTTCTCACGCCACGCAGCCTTTGTGCGCTTCGCGTTTGACGCACCCGACTCGTCCGTTGATATTGCTGCCACAATCCACTGGGGCACATACATCAGCCCCGTTAAAAACATGAGGACGATGGTTGCAACTATGACGCCCAACAGGTGAGCTCTTACCCCCACATGCAAGTACGTCATCAGCACACCCGATAGTGCAGCAGTTACCGTACCAATCGAGTAGGCAGCGTGATACCACGGCATAACTCTCCTACGCGAGAGCGCCTCAACGTAACCGGCCAAAATATTCATGGTCGTGTTTGCCACGGAAGTGCCGACATTTGCTACGAACAGAGAAATAGCGAGAAGCAAAATATTGCCTTGATCGAGAGTTACGATCACCGCCAACATTCCCACAGACCACAGTAAAAAGCCCGCCCACGCCGTCACTCGCGGGCCGAAACGACCCGCGATTGGTCCCGTAGATGGAAGTGCGATAACCGAACCCAACGAGCCAATCAGGAGGACGTTGCCTAGCATTGCCGGATCCAACGAAAAAGCATCCCGAATAGACGGGATACGCGAAAGAAATGAAGCGAGGGTGAATCCAGAAAAAAAGAACGTTATCGCCGTCGCATACGACGCGCGCGTGTACACAACTGAATCCGGCCTAGGAATATCCACTGCATCCCCCTCTTCTAACCTGATAGTACAGGCCCGCAAAGCGCAAACACGAGTTTGCGCAAAACAAAAGAGCCCCCATAACACTGGGGGCTCTCAAACCCGAACTTAGCGAGTTTCGCGGTGCAGCTTAGATGAGCGGCAACGCGGGCAATACTTCATAAGCTCGAGACGATCCGGCGTGTTACGACGGTTCTTCTTCGTAATGTAGTTGCGCTCCTTGCACTCCGAGCAGGCCAGAGTAATCTTAGGGCGAACGTCAGAAGCCTTGCTAGCCATCCCTTTTCCTTTCAATCTGCTCGGCGTTTCCTCATTGAGGATGAGCCGGTAGCGGGGGCGGGGCTCGAACCCGCGACCTCACGATTATGAGTCGTGCGCTCTCACCAACTGAGCTACCCCGCCGCTTGGGGGTTTGTAAACACTGCCTGTGCCCACAAACAGAGCCCCGAAAGGGAATCGAACCCTTGACCTTCTCCTTACCATGGAGATGCTCTGCCGACTGAGCTATCGGGGCAACGCGTGCAACTTTACTCGAATATAAGCCGCGGGGGCAACCCGCAGAACCGAGTTAATCGTCACACAGCCTTTCGGCTTGTGGCGGAGGAGGGATTTGAACCCCCGAAGCATAACGCGGCTGATTTACAGTCAGCTCCCTTTGGCCGCTCGGGCACTCCGCCATCGTCTCAAACATTCACAGCTTGGCGACGCCAATGAAGACTATCAAACCTGAACCACAAAACGCCAATTCATTCAGGCATAAAACCGCGGTTAGTGACGCATGTCCTACACGCGCGCCAACCGTGCCTCGAAAACCTAATATCCAGCCATCCGCTCAAGACGCTCAATGCGCTTTTCCATAGGCGGATGCGTGGAGAACAAACTGCGCATACCCGCTCCCCTGAACGGGTTAGCGATCATCATCGCAGCGGTAGTTTCACGCGACGGAGAAGGCTGTAGCGGCGACATTGTATTGCCACGCTCCAACTTGCGAAGCGCTGAAGCAAGCGCCAACGGATCCCCCGATAACTCAGCACCATCATGGTCAGCGTCAAACTCGCGCGTCCTCGACACCCCCATCTGCAGCATCGTGGCTGCAAACGGAGCCAACAGAATCATCAATAAACCCGCTATCGGATTGCCGCCCTCGTTATTTCGACCGCCGCCGAAGAAAAATGCAAACTGAGCGATCGACGTTATTATTTGCGCCATGCCAGCAGCTATCGTTGACGTCAAAATATCGCGGTTATACACGTGGCTAAGCTCGTGCCCAAGCACGGCCCTAAGCTCCCTATCATCCAATAGCTGCATAATGCCGCTAGTGCAACAAACCGCGGCGTTCTGCGGGTTTCGGCCCGTTGCAAAAGCGTTCGGAGTGCTCGTTGGGGCAATATATAAGCGAGGTTGCGGCTGGCCTGCACGCGCAGACAGCTCCTCTACCATCGCGTACAGCTGCGGAGCCTCCTGCGGTGTCACCGGTTGGGCCCTCATTGACCGTAGCGCCAGCTTGTCCGAATTCCAATAAGTGTACAGGTTCATACCAAACCCAAGCACAATCGAAACGAACAACCAGGAACTATTGCCAGTGCCGCGAGAAATAACCCAGCCAATAAGCACCACCAGCGCCCACATAGCCGTCAATAAGCCAGCCGTTTTCAAACCGTTTTTACTCATACTCAACCTCAAAGATGCCAAATCCTAGGACTTACCCTAAATGTGAATACTTAAAGATTGCTAAAAAACCGCCGAATAACCCATTAAATAAGCCCGTGGGATGGCGACTTTAATCACCACCCCACGGGCTTAAACTGGGTTGAAAACTTTATTCGCCCGGCCGACCAATCAGATCCGTGTCCCCAAGATCCTGCCCCTGCGAGATGCGAATCATGGCCTCGCGTGAAACCACCTTCACGCGTTCACGGCCACCGCGGCCACCCACGACCTCACCGAAGTCTGCACCAAGCCTTTGCTCATACTCATCCAAAAGCTCCCAACCGTGCCACTCGGTGTAACGCACACCGCGATCCTTCAGTAGCTCAATCATCGCGTCATGCCCAACGGCTGCCGAAGTCGCATGAAGCTTACCCGCCTCCGCGTCCTCCACCAACATCGCAATCGTCTCTTGCGCATCCGATTTTGTTGAGCCAATCAGACCCACCGGACCGCGCTTCACCCAGCCGGTGGTGTAAAGACCCGTGACAGGCTCACCCGCCTCGTCAACCACGCGCCCAGAAACGTTAGGAATCACGCCGCGCTTATCATCAAACGGCACACCTTCAATCGGGCTGGAGAAGTAGCCAATCGCGCGGTAAACCGCCTGCACGGGCGTTTCCACAAACTCTCCCGTGCCGCTCACCGAACCGTCACCATTCAGCTTCGTGCGCTCCGTACGGATTGCCGCTACGTTACCTTGTTCATCCGCCACAATCTCACTAGGCGAATGGAACATGTGGATGTGAATGCGACGGCTGGCCGTGTGCTCATCCTCCATCGCGTAGTTCGTCAGCGTCTTCACAACCTGCTTCGTCTGATTGGACGCGCGGATGGCCTCCTGAGAGCCCTCGTCAAAATCAAAGTCTTCCTCGTAAACGATTACATCCACGTCTGGCTGCTTGCCGAGTTCGCGAAGCTCCAGCGGCGTAAACTTCATCTGCGCCGGGCCGCGCCTACCAAACACATGCACGTCCGTCACCGGATTCTTAGCCAGGCCCTCGTACACGTTCTGCGCGATCTCGGTGGTCAGCATGTCATCCGCGTGTTTCGCGAGGACGCGCGCCACATCCAGCGCCACATTACCTGCGCCAATGACCGCAATCTCCTTGGCCTCCAGCGGCCATTCACGCGGGTAATCCGGATGCGAGTCATACCAGTACACAAAATCCGCCGCGCCATACACCTGGGGCAGATCCGCGCCCGGAATGTTAAACGGCTTATCGCGATCCGAACCCGTTGCGAAAATCACGGCATCATAGTGCTCGTGAAGGTCCTCAACCGTAATGTCCTTGCCCACGTGCACATTACCGAGCAGGCGAATATCGCCGCGCTGCAAAATCTTGTACAGCGCCACAATGATCTGCTTAATGCGCGGGTGATCTGGCGCCACACCGTAACGAACAAGGCCGTAGGGTGCGGGAAGCTGCTCGAACAGATCAATTGCCACATCCAAACCGGACTTAGACAAAATGTCGGCCGCGTATATACCCGCCGGGCCGGCTCCAATAACAGCAACATTTAGTGGACGCGTAGAGCTCACTTACTTCCCTCGATCCTACGGATTAATAATGCAACCTATAGTTTACGAAAATGCGGGGCCTTATTTCTACAGGACTTCTCTCACTCCTGCGCCGCCCTGCGCTTTTGTACCGATCAAAAACGCCCCTTTTGAAAGGGGCGTTTTACAAGTTCAGCTTGATTAAGC
Source organism: Gleimia europaea (assembly GCA_002871995.1). Classification (GTDB taxonomy): domain Bacteria; phylum Actinomycetota; class Actinomycetes; order Actinomycetales; family Actinomycetaceae; genus Gleimia; species Gleimia europaea. The sequence goes on along the minus strand of PNHW01000001.1, from coordinate 453,940 downwards.
CATGCGGTCAACCGCCGCGTTGGCAAACTGAACCAGAGCTTCCTTCACCGGCGAATCCGGGATGGGCTCGAGTGCCTCCAAAGCTAGATCGGCCCATTCGCGGGCTTTTGCCCTCGTCTCGTCCAACACCTCGTGATGCTTCAAACGCTCTACAACAGAGGCAAGGAGGTCATCATCAGTGAGGTCATCACCGTCGATGTCAGCCAAGAGTTTCTTGCCGTCTTCATCCAGGAGACCGGCCTCCGCGCGCCTACGCAAAAGGAGCACCGGCATCGTGGCAACACCTTCAACCAAGTCAGTTCCGGCGCTCTTCCCCGTCAGTGCTTCATCAGAGGCAAAATCAATCACGTCGTCAGCAATCTGGAACGCCACGCCAACCCGCTCACCGAAGACGCGCACCGCATCCACCAGCGCATCGTCCGCATCTGATAGCCAACCGCCAAACACAGCGGATGCGGCGATCAAAGAACCGGTCTTATCTGCCAATACTTGAATGTAGAAGTCGACCGGATCTGCGTCTCCCGGACCAAACGTCTCGTGAAGCTGCCCCATGCAGAGGCGCTCAAAAGTCTGCGCGTGATACTCAATGATCCTCTGACCCAGCTTCGACACCAAAAGCGAGGCCCGAGAAAACAATACGTCTCCGGCCAAGATAGCTCGGTTGTTGCCCCACTGTAGTTGAGTTGCAGTCACGCCCCTACGCTGTGGTGCCGCGTCCATTACATCGTCATGGTAAAGCGTTGCCAGGTGGGTCAGCTCAACCGCGGTTGCAGCTGCCACGATCTGATCAGAAGCAGGCTGGCCTTCACTACCCAAATGCGCACAAATGAGAGTAAGTGCAGGGCGCAACCGCTTCCCACCAGCTTTAGCAAGGTGAGAGAGGAGCTCGTGGATAAGGTCATCCGACCCCTTCACCGAATCAGTGAGCAACTGCTCAACTCGGGAGAGGTCGGATGACACCTGCTCTTCTAGAGCTTCAAGCGAAAACTTCGAATCCGTCACGGTAGCAATACAACCACATTTGCCAACGCATCAAGAATCGGCTGCGGGAACACGCCCAGCAGGATCGTTGCCACAGCGGCGACAACAACTGCAATGAACGTGTAGCCTTCCGACTTCACAACCACGGTGTTTTCACTAGGTTCGGTGAAGAACATGAGAACCACCAGACGGAAGTAGTAGAACGCCGTGATTGCCGAAGCTACGAGAGCCAGGATTACAAGGCCGGTATAGCCAGCGGAGATACCATCTGCAAACACTACGAACTTGCCGATGAATCCGGACGTTAGCGGGATACCCGCAAACGAGAGTAGGAAGATCAGCATGGCGCCAGCCACGAACGGCGACTTGCGGCCAAGACCAGCCCAGCGGGAGATCTCGGTAGCCTCACCCGTAATGTTCGCGTTCTCATCAGCTTGACGCACCAGTGCAACCACGCCGAACGCACCAACCGTGGCGATGCCGTAACCCAGCAGGTAGAACAGGACCGAACCCGCGCTACGCGAGGTGGCCGCCAGAACTCCAATGAGAACGAAGCCGGCGTGAGCGATCGACGAGTACGCGAGTAGTCGTTTAATGTCGGTCTGAACCAGACCAACGAACGTACCGATCGCGATGGTGAGCGCTGCAACCGCTGCGAGGATCCAAATCAGATCCCATTCGAGGCGGACACCGATGGTCAGGTAAATACGAACCATCGTCGCAAAAGCCGCAACCTTAACGGCTGCCGCCATGAAACCAGTAATCGGCGTTGGAGCACCCTGGTAGACATCTGGCGTCCACGCGTGGAAAGGTGCGGCACCAACCTTAAACAGAAGGCCGACCATAACCATGAACACACCAACGATGAGCATCCAGTCCATGCCCGGGATCATCGGAACCTTGACCGAGATTTCGCTCAGGACCACCGAACCAGAGAAGCCGTACAGGAGCGCGCCACCCATCAGGACAAACGCGGATGCGAATGCGCCGAGCAGGAAGTACTTCAGCGCAGCCTCCTGTGACAGCTGGCGACGACGGCGAGCCGTTGCCACCAGAATGTACAGGGGTAGGGAGAGCACTTCGAGGGCAACAAACAGTGCGATCAGCGTGTTTGCCGCGGGGAACACCATCATGCCGCCAAGAGAGAACAGCACTAGTGGGAAGATTTCAGTACGCTGGTAGCCCTTCGCGATCGAGAGGTCTTCATCCGACGAACCGGGGCGATCCGAAGGCTGGGCAGCAAATGCTCCATCACCGAGCTCAGAACGATCCGCGATTACGAGGAGCGCTAGGAACGCTACAACCAAAAGCAACGCCTGGGTTGCGAGCGTTAGCGTATCTTCGATGTACTCCCCGTGTACTAGAGGAGTCTGTGCGATCTCGGTCCAGCGCGCCACGATGGCGACGAACGAGACCACTACCGCAATGATCGAAAGCAGAACCTGCGTACCGCGGCGGGCCTTGTGCGGCACAAACGCTTCAACAAGGACGCCGATTACAGCGGCTCCGAGAACGATCAGAATTGGGGCAAATGAGACCCAGGCGATCTGCGGGGCTTGAGTTACAAGATCCATTAGTTGTTGCTCCCTTCCGTGCCATCGAGCAGAGTGGATGCTCCGGCGCTGTTAACGAGCTCAATGCGCGGCTGCAGGTGCTCAATAGCACCGTCAGCAACCGGGTTGAGTGCACTTACCAGAGGAGCAGACCAAATACCGAGAACAACCATTGCCACGATAAGCGGGGCGATTACGCCCTTCTCGCGCATGTTCATGTCGGTGAACTTCTCTGCATTTGTTGGCGGCCCCGTGAAGATCGCCTGGTATGGGATCAACAGGTAGAGAGCCGCTAGAACTACACCCAGCACCGCGAAGATGGCGGCCAGCGGGTTAATCTTCCACGTGCCAAGAAGCACCATGAACTCGGGCACGAAGCCTGACAAGCCCGGAAGCGCAACCGATGCGAGGCCGGCAACTAGCCAGGTGCCCGCAATGACCGGGGTTACGCGCTGCATGCCACGGTAGGCCGCGATCTCTCGCGTTCCTCCACGCTCGGTGAGGAAGCCGGAGATCAGGAACATCGCCGCGATCGAGACGCCGTGCGCAACCATGTAGAACATGGCGCCCACAAGAGCCACGTGCGAGCCGATGTAAATACCAAGGACCATGAAACCGAAGTGCGACACGGACGTGAACGAAACGAGTCGCATAAGGTCTTTTTGCCCAATGGCTGCCAGGCCGCCGTACAGAATCGAAATGACAGCGAGAACAATGATGACCGGAGCGGCCGCGCTCGAAGCATTCGGGAAGAGCGGCAGGGCCAGGGCGATCATTCCGTAGGTGCCGATCTTGTCGAGGACACCGACCAGCAGAACGGACGTGCCAGGCCGAGCAGCCGCAGCTGTATCGGGTAGCCACGTGTGAACTGGAACCATCGGGGCCTTAATCGCAAATGCGATAAAGAACGAGATGAAGATCCACATCTCTACGTTCGACGCCATCGGCGTTCCGGAAAGATTTTCCATGAGGAACGCGTTTGGACCGTGATCGGAAACCACCCACAGGCCGATAACACCGGCAAGCATGATCAGGCCACCAAACAGCGAGTAGAGCAAGAACTTCAATGCTGCTGCGCGAGCGTTCTTGCCACCGAAACGGCCAATCATGAAGTACAGCGGAATCAGCATCGCCTCGAAAGCAATGTAGAACAGAACCACGTCGCGGGCCGCAAAGATCAGCACCATGAATCCCTCAAGAATGAGGATCAGAGCCATGTACATGCTGGACTGGCGAGCCCCGTCGCGCTTGCCCGCGTCCTCGCGCCAACCGGCGATGAGGACGATAGGTACGAGCGCAACCGCGAGTATGATCATCGCCATCGCGAGCTGGTTAACACCAAGACCCCAACTAACACTGATCGCTGGAATCCAGTTCTTTGTTTCAGCGAGCTGGTAAGCATTAGCAGCAGACCAGTCGAGGGCGGCCGCAGCCGCAACGCCAAGAGCCAGCTCGACGATCGACACCACGAGGGCGATGGGGCGACCGATAACGCGCAACGGCGCCACGGTTACCACCAAGATGCCCGCGATCATTGGTAGGGCGATCATAATGGACAGCCACGGGATTGAAGCTGCCGAGATAACTTGCATTTCCATCAGTTTCCTCCGCTCTTAAATCCGCGTTGCCAAAATGACGACTAGAGCTAGTAGAACGCCACCTGACACGTACGCCGCGTATGAGCGGACATAGCCGGTTTGTGCCTTCGATACGGCCCGTCCGGTGCCAGCCGCAAGTTTTGCGAGGCCACGGACGATGCCGTCTACGAAGGAGTGATCTGCCGCGGTCACGCCACGCATGAGCGCCTGGCCGGGAACCATGAACAGACCTTCGTTGAGTTGATCCTGGTACAGGTCGTTGCGGGCCGCGTGAACGAGGGCTCCAGCTGCGGGTACAGCCTGCGAAACCTCTTCGCGTCCGTACTTCTTCCAGGCGTACAGCGCGCCGATAATCACGACGAGGAGTACGAGAACCTGGATTGCAATAACCGGTAGTACCGGCTCTGCGTGCACTGTTTCTCCAGTGACCGGCTCAAGCCAGGTAACGAACGTCGAGTTGATCGTGAGGAGACCGCCGAGGAACACTGCGCCAACCGCGAGAATAATCATCGGAACCGTCATTAGCGGCGATGACTCGTGCGGCTGGATGGGTTCCCCCGCCATCGTCTTAGTCCAGCGGGCCTTGCCGTGGAACGTCATAAAGAACAGGCGAGACATGTAGAACGCGGTGATTCCTGCGCCAACGAGAGCCACCGTGCCAAAGATCCAGCCGGGCCAGGAAGCCTCAATGTTGCCGAAGTTACTGGCTGCGAAAGCTGCCTCGATAATCGGATCCTTTGACCAGAAGCCGGAGAACGGCGGTACGCCAAGGATTGCGAGCCAACCCATCATGAAGGTGATCCACGTGATCTTCATTGCGCCCTTCAGGGCACCGAAGTTACGCATGTTCACCTGGTTGTCCATCGCGTGCATCACCGAACCGGCACCAAGGAACATGAGCGCCTTGAAGAAGCCGTGGGTGAACAGGTGGAAGATCGCGAATGCCCAGCCGATTGGGCCCAGGCCTGCACCGAGCATCATGTACCCGATTTGCGACATCGTGGATGCTGCAAGCACCTTCTTGATGTCATCCTTCGCGGTACCGACGATGGCTCCGAAGAGGAGGGTGATTGCACCCACGATTGCCACTACGGTTGCGGCGATCGGCGCTTGGACGTAGACGGCGCCGGAGCGCACGATCAGGTAGACGCCAGCGGTAACCATCGTTGCCGCGTGGATGAGGGCGGAGACCGGCGTGGGGCCGGCCATGGCGTCGCCCAACCAGGCTTGCAACGGGAACTGTGCGGACTTACCGGTTGCGGCAAGAAGCAGGAACAGGCCGATCAGAGTGGCCGCGCCCTGCGATGCGCCAGTTACCTCCGCCGATACCGTACGGAAGTCCACCGAGCTGAACTGGGCAAACATGACCATCATGGCCGCCAGCAGACCCATGTCGCCAACACGGTTCATGACGAATGCCTTCTTAGCCGCCGTGGCATATTCGGGAACGTAGTTCCAGAAGCCAATCAGCAGGTAGGAGGCCAGACCAACGCCTTCCCAACCGACGAACAGGATCGCGTAGGAGTTGCCGAGCACGAGGATCAGCATGGCCGCGATAAAGAAGTTCAGGTAGGCAAAGAACCTGCGGCGGTCCTTGTCATGTTCCATGTACGCAATCGAGTACACGTGGATGAGCGAGCCAACGAACGTGACCAGCATGACGAACGTCATTGAGAGCGGGTCCATGAGGAGCCCGAAGTTTACTGTGAAATCGCCAGCTGGGATCCACTCGAACAGGTTCATCTCCATCGAGCGTTCGGAGGGGGCCACGCCGAGCATCTGAATGATGATGGCCAGGCCGATACCGAACGAGGACCAGGATGCGAGGACGGCAAGCCAGTGGCCCCACCGATCAGACACGCGCCCCAGTAGGAGCAGAAGGATAGAAACCGCGAGTGGGATCGCGATCATCAACCAGCCCAGTGATGCTACGCCGGAGACCGCTGCGGCCTCGACGGGTGCCTGGGGAAGAAGCATGGAGTAATTCACCTTTCCTCCCTCAGTGCTTCAGTAGGTTGACCTCATCGACCGAGGTGGTGCGACGAGATCGGAAGATGGACACGATGATTGCGAGGCCAACCACGACCTCGGCGGCGGCAACGATCATGACGAAGAACGCCATCACCTGGCCGGTGAAATCACCGTAAATGCGGGCAAAAGTGATGAGGGTGAGGTTCGCGGAGTTCAGCATCAGCTCAACCCCCATCAGTGAGATCACTGCGGAGCGGCGAACCATTACCACTGCGGCGCCGATCGAGAAGAGGATCATTGCCAAGATGATGTAGTACGAGATGCTCACTGCTCATCCTCCTTAACTTCGGGCTCGCCGGCTTCGATTTCGGGGCGGGCCTCGTACTGGAGGAGACCGTCCGGGGCTTCCTCGCCGGCCATGCCCCACGTGCGGGCGCGGGCCACGCTCTGGGTGGCGGCGACGCCGTGGTACGGGTGCTCCGGCTGCTTGCCCAGGGCTTGCTCTCCGAGCGAACGCGCGAGTTCCGGATCGAGCGAACCGAGCGAGCGGTCAAGACCGCGCACGCGCACAACGCGCGGGATCGATTCTTCAACCGGCTTGTGGGTCTCACCAGAAATAGCACCCACGTCAAATGCGGTGGATCGAGCGAACACACCGGGCGCAGTGTACTGGCCGATGTGGCGGCCGGTTTCTGCGTAAGCGGACATCTTCGCGTCAACTACCTGCTTTTGCGTGCGCTTCGGGGAGAGGCGGTCGCCATGCGTTAGGAGGACCGCGCCAACGGCTGCGGTGATCAGTAGCGCACCGGCGAGTTCCATCGAGAACCAGTAGTTGGAGAACAGGGCGAGTGCCAGGTTCTCAATCGGAGCGTTCGAGTAGGGATCAACTCCAAACTCCTTGACCGCCGGGAGATTTGCCTTCCAAACCACTGCGGAGAGGGCAAACGCCATGGCGCCGGCGCCAATCACGGCGAGGACAATGTTGCCTCGGCTTTGGTTCTGGTAGTTATCCGTTGCCTGCAGGCCGATCATCATGAGGACGAACAGGAACAGCATCATGATCGCGCCCGTGTAGACCACGACCTGAACAACACCCATGAAGGGCGCTCCCTGCGCGAAGTAGAGGACGGAGAGGCCAAGCATGACCAGCACCATCGACAACGCCGCGTAGGCCGCCTTCTTGAAGAAGAGGACACCCAGGGCGCCGAGAACCATGATTGCGGCGGTGATCCAGAAGAGGACTGTCTCACCGGTGCCGATCGTGGTTACTGCATCAATTGGGGTCGGGTTCACTTACTCTCGCCTCCTTCGGTTTCTAAGCTAGCGAGAGCCATTTCGTTCTTTTCTGCGGCCTTCGCAGCGGCCTCCAGCGTCGGATCGTCTGGGCGGTGTTCACGCACCCATTCAACCTGCGCCTTGGTTGGGCCGGTTACGGCGCCGCGGTAGTAGTCACCATCGGAGAGCCCCTCCACCATCGGGTGCGGAGCGGCAAGCATGCCTTCTTCCATCGGCGCGAGGATCTGATCCTTCTCGAAGATCAGGTCGCGGCGGTGGTAGTCGGCAAGTTCGAAATCATTACCCATCGTGAGGGCGCGCGTGGGGCACGCCTCGATGCACAATCCACAGAAAATGCAACGCAGGTAGTTGACCTGGTAGACGCGGCCGAAGCGCTCACCTGGAGCGTACTGGGCGTCGGGAGTGTTATTGGCGGCCTCAACAAGGATCGCGTCCGCTGGGCATGCCCATGCGCAAAGCTCGCAGCCAATGCACTTTTCGAGGCCGTCTGCGTAGCGGTTCAGCTGGTGGCGGCCGTGAAAGCGCGGCTGCACGAAGGGACCCTCAAACGGGTACTGCTCCGTAACTACCGGGCGGAACATCGATGAGATGGTTACGCCAAAACCTGCCACCGGGGCGAACAAGTTGCCCCAGAAGCCCTTCGGATCGTGCTCGTAGAGCATCTCTTCGTTCTTGTCTTTACTCATCGCGCACTTCCTTCTGATCAGTTGCGGCGGTGGCGGCCGGCACCAAACCCGCCCGTGGGGACGGGGGTAGCTGCTGGCCCGGTAGCGGCGGTACAGGGTAGCCGCCCGCGAACGGGTCGAATTCCTCGTCCGCCTTGACTTCAGGCTCGGGGCGATCAAACAGCCACAGGATGATCATGACAACGAGGAACACCGCTACGATTCCGCCCGTGATTGCGAGAAGCGAATCCGTTACCCACATGCGCACGCCCTGCAGCGTTGCAACAAGAACCAGCCAGACAAGGGAGGTTGGGATCAGGATCTTCCAGCCGAGCTTCATGAACTGGTCGTAGCGGAAACGCAGGAGCGTACCGCGGATCCAGACCATGCTGAAGAAGAAGAGCCACATCTTCAGGTTGAACCACAGGAAGCCCCACCAGCCGGAGTTGAAGTCGATAAATGGAACGTAAGACAGCCCAAACGGCGCATGCCAGCCGCCGAGGAACACCGTGGTTGCAACGGCGGACACGTTGAACATGTTGATGTATTCGGACAGGTAGTACCAGCCGAACTTCATCGACGAGTATTCGGTCATGTGACCGGCAACGAGTTCACCTTCTGCTTCCGGAAGGTCAAACGGGAGGCGGTTTACCTCGCCCACCATCGAGATGAAGTAGACGATGAACGCGGGCAAGAGGGCAAATGCCCACCAAACGCTGTGCTGTGCCGCAACGATTTCTGAGGTGGACATGGAGCCGACCACGAGGAACACGGACACAAGCGAGAGGCCCATCGCGAGTTCGTAGGAGATGACCTGCGCGGCAGCGCGGACCGAACCGAGGAGCGGCAGGGTGGAACGGGTTGACCAGCCGCCTAGGACCGTGCCGTAAAGACCGATCGACGCGATCGCGAGGATGTAGAGGATCGCGATTGGGGTGTCAGCCATCTGCAGAGGCGTGGAGCGGCCGAACATGTTCACGTTCGGGCCCATGGGGATGACCGCTAGCACCATGAATGCGGAGAACGCGGAAATAGCGGGGGCAACGAAGTAGATGAACTTCTCTGCCTTGTCCGTCCAAATGTCCTCCTTGAACAGGAGCTTCACGGCGTCCGCGAATGCTTGGAACAAGCCGAGCGGGCCTGCAACATTCGGGCCGGGACGCGTTTGCATACGACCAAGACCACGTCGTTCAACCCAGAGCGCCATGATCACTGACATGATCAGGAATAGCACGATGAACAGGGCCTTAAGTAGGCTCAGCCACCAGGTCTCTTCGCTGAAGTCAGCCGGCGCGGTTGTCGGTGGAGCAAACGGCGTAAGAGTTAGCGCAAGAGTACTCACCGGTTCACCTCCGTATTGGCTGCGATAGATACAACGGAACCATTTTTGGCGCCGAGAGTTTCATGAACGTGTGAGCCTGCCGAGCATTCGGGCAGCCACACAACGTCCTCGGGAAGGTCAGTCACAGCAACCGGAAGGGTGATCGTGCCTCGTGACGTCGAAACGTTTACGAGATCGCCTTCGGCTACGCCGATTGCCTGCATAGTTGCCACGTTCATGCGGGCAACGGATCGGCGGGCAGTGCCGGCCAGCTCGGGAGCGAAGTCCTGCATCCGGCCTTCGTCGAGCATGAGCTTGTGGGTAGCGAGGACGGCATTACCAGCGCCGGGCGCCTGCACGGGGGCGGGCGAGATCGCCGGGCTGTCGATGCGCGAGCCATCCCACTCCATGAGCTCGTTGATTTCGGCGTGCGTGTCCTTCAAGGTTTCAACGCCGAGGTTCACGCCCATGAGGCCTGCGAGGCGGTGTAGCACTTCGCGGTCGGTTAGCGCGCGGGTTGCAAGAGCCTGGCCAAAGGGGCGCAGGCGGCCTTCCCAGTTGATGAACGTACCGTTCTTTTCGGTCACCGGCGCAACGGGGAATACAACGTCTGCCATTTCGGTCAGATCCGTGCGGCGAACTTCCAACGCAACCACGAATCCGGACTTTTCGATAGCGGATTTCAGGTTCTCCGGGTCGGTTACGTCGCGCGAGTCAACGCCGCCGAGGATCATCGCCGAACGAGGATCGGTTGCGGCTTCGGCCAGAATGTCTACCGTGCACTTGGTGGGATCCGACGGAAGTTTGGCACCCCATACGGCTTCCATGTCAATGCGAGCATCGGCATCCGCAGCACAGCGGCCAAATGGAAGCAGGTTCGGATTCAGGCCAACTTCGAGGCCACCTCGTTCGCCGGCGCGACGCGGGATCCACGCGATGCGTGCACCCGTGCGGTCCGCGAGGCGGGCAACAGCGGTGTAAAGGCCGGGAATCTCTACAGCGCGTTCGCCAACAACGATCACACCATTCGCAAGTTCAGTTGCGAGGTCGCCGCTTACTGCGTCGAGCACCTCGGGTTCAGTGCCGGGAGCTGCGCGAAGCAGATCGGCATTCATCTTGCGAGTGGAAGGAGTGGTCATCGGAGCAACCACGGAAACCTTAACGGAGCCGGCCAGTGCGCCCTTGCGCAAACGCAAGAAAACGTTTCCGGCTTCATCTTCGGCCTCGAGGCCAACGATGAGAACGCGGCCAGCCTTCTCAAGATCCTTGTAGGTCACGCCCAGGCCGGTGCCGGCAACGCGAGTACCGAGGAACTTCGTTTCCTCAAGCGAGGTGGCGCGTACGCGGCCATCAACCTGGTTGGTGTTCATGACGACACGCGCGAACTTAGACCACGCGTAGCCATCTTCAACCGTGAGGCGGCCACCTGGCAACAGTACCGTCTTGCCAGCTTCGCGGGCTTCCTTCAAGCCACGAGCCGCACGGTCAAGCGCATCCGCCCAAGAGGTGGGAACAAGCCTGCCGTCCTCGCGAACCAGCGGAGCGGTCAGGCGATCCTCGCCGGTGCTCCAGGTGAATGCGAAGCGATCCTTGTCGGTGATCCACTCTTCATTGACGTCAGCGTCCTCACCCGCCAGAACGCGAACAACCTCGCCGCGGCGAATGTCGATACGCGTTGCGGCGCCAGAGGCGTCGTGCGCAGAGACGGACGGCGTCGATACGAGGTCGAACGGGCGTCCCCTGAAACGGTACGAGGTGGACGTGAGCGCACCCACCGGGCAGATCTGAATGGTGTTACCCGAGAAGTAGGAGGCGAATGGGCGTCCGGATGTGTCGGCTTCCGCGGCACCAACCGGGCCGGCGTTGAGGCCGGACTCGTAACCGGGGTTGCCGAACGGGCCAGCAAATCCTTCGTCACTATTGATGTTCGAAGCATCGCTATGGAAGCCGAGGACGGCAGTGTCAAAGCGTCCAACCTGCTCCCCCATGAACTGGTGGTCCTCGGTTGGAGCGGTGCCGCCGCCGCGACCCTGCAGGTCAATGAAAGCATCGCCCGCAATCTGCTTCGAAAAACGCGTGCAGCGCTGACACAGGATGCAACGCTCACGGTCAAGCGCGATCTGAGTGGAGAGCTTGATGGGCTTCACGAACGTGCGCTTGGCGTCATCGAAACGCGAAACTTCGCGCCCCTCGGACATCGCCTGGTTCTGTAGCGGGCATTCGCCGCCCTTGTCACAGATCGGGCAGTCCAGCGGGTGGTTGATCAGGAGGAACTCCATCACACCCTTCTGGGCCTTCTCGGCTACCTCGGACGTGCGCTGCGTCTTTACCACCATGCCGGGCATGACCGTCATCGTGCACGAGGCCTGTGGCTTCGGGAACGGACGCACCTCACCAGAACGGTCCGGCGCCGCTACCTCAACCAGACACTGGCGGCACGCGCCAGCTGGAGCCAAAAGCGGATGATCGCAAAAACGCGGAATGCGGATACCGACCTGCTCGGCAGCGCGGATGATAAGCGTACCCTTCGGGACGGACACCTCAGTGTCGTCGATAGTGAGAGTTACCAACTCCTCACTCATCGGGCACCTCCTTTAGCAAAGTGGGCGGACGCTTCATACGGGAATAGTTCGCGCGCAGGCGTTGTGAGGCCGGCTTCGAACTCTTCGCGGAAATGCGCGATACCAGACTGGACGGGAGCTGCCGAAGCATCACCGAGGGCGCAGAACGAGCGGCCCGCAATATTTCCGGAAATCTCCAAAAGCTTGTCCACGTCACCGGGAAGTCCCCTACCCTCTTCGAGGCGCAGCAGGATCTGTTTCATCCAGTAGGTGCCCTCGCGGCACGGCGTGCACTTACCGCACGATTCGTGCTGGTAGAACTCAGTCCAACGAGTGACGACGCGAACCACTGAAGTGGTTTCGTCAAATACCTGCAGGGCGCGCGTTCCAAGCATTGAACCGGCAGCGCCAACAGACTCGTAGTCGAGCGGTACGTCGAGTTCTTCCTCAGTGAAGATCGGAGTTGAAGAACCACCCGGAGTCCAGAACTTCAGCTTGTGACCGTTGCGCATACCGCCAGCCATCTCAATGAGCTCGCGCATGGTGATGCCAAACGGTGCTTCAAACTGTCCCGGATTGTTAACGTGACCGGACACGGAGAAGAGGCCGTGACCGCTCGACTTCTCAGTACCCATCGAGGTGAACCAACCGGCTTCGTGCTGGAAGATTCCAGAAACCTGCGCGATCGACTCAACGTTGTTAACAACTGTCGGACGGGCGTAAAGACCCGCAACAGCTGGGAACGGAGGCTTCAAACGCGGGTGACCGCGACGACCCTCAAGGGAGTCAAGCAGCGCGGTTTCCTCACCACAAATGTAAGCGCCCGCACCAGCGTGCACCGTGATGCGGAGGTTGAAATCCCCTGCGGGTCCGCGTCCCTGGCCGATAATGCCGGCCTCTTCGGCCTCACGCACCGCGGCGAGAAGGCGACGGTAAACTTGCGCGACTTCGCCGCGCAAGTAGATGAATGCGTGCTCACACCTGATCGCGCGGGCCGTGATTGCCATGCCCTCGATCAAGACGTGCGGATTCGCCATAAGGAGCGGGATGTCCTTACAGGTTCCCGGCTCGGACTCATCGGCGTTAACGACCAGGTAGCGCGGCTTGCCATCATCAGGAGGAAGGAACGACCACTTCAAACCAGTCGGGAATCCTGCACCACCACGACCGCGAAGACCAGCGGTTTTCACTGTCTCGGTGATGTCACCCGGCTCCATCGTGAGGGCCTTCTCAAGCCCCTTGTATCCCCCGCGGCTGCGGTAGGACTCCAGGGTCCAGGAACGGTCCTCATCCCAGCCGCGTGAAAGTACCGGCGTTAGGACTCCGGGCTTCGAAAACGTTACGTCGCTCATTCGTCGCCCTCCTTATCTTCCTCTGTAACCGCAGGACGCTCAGCGGACGAGTACAAGCCGCCAACTTCCTGCTGAGGCTGTCCCTCCGCACCCGAGATGCTTGACGGGCTCATCCAGCCCTTCTCCTTCGCGATCTTCAGACCGCGCAAAGACGGTTCACCAGCCGACGGGCCCTCATCCACGAGGCCATCTTCAAAACCGGCTAGGAGCCTAGAGATTTCCTTGAACGTGGGCACCTGCTCCGGACCTCGCGTGGACTTGATCGGGCGCCCGGCCTCAATATCATCCACGAGGGCGATCGTTGATTCCGGCGTCTGGTTGTCGAAGAACTCCCAGTTGACCATCACTACGGGCGCGTAGTCGCAAGCTGCGTTGCATTCAAGGCGCTCCAGCGTGATCTTGCCATCCGCCGTGGTTTCGTCGTGGCCCACCCCGAGATGACCGGAAACGGCCTCCCAGATCTGGTCCCCGCCCATCACAGCGCACAGGGCGTTCGTGCAAACCCCCACGTTGTATTCACCGTTGGGGTGGCGCTTGTACTGCGTGTAGAACGTGGCAACAGCGGAAACCTCCGGGCGAGTAATCCCCAGAGTCTGTGCACAAAAAGTCACGCCATCAGCAGAAATGTAGCCGTCCACCGACTGCACCAAGTGCAGCATGGGCAAAAGTGCCGAACGCTCGTGGCCCTTAGGGTAGCGCGCCATAATCGCAGCGGCATCAGCACGCAGGCGCTCCAAAACTTCGTCGCTGTACATCAGCGATCAACACCTCCCAGTACCGGGTCAATCGAAGCGAGAGACACGACTACGTCAGCAAGCTGACCGCCCTCAGTCATCATCGCAAACGATTGCAAGTTAGAGAACGACGGGTCGCGGAAGTGCGCGCGGTACGGGCGCGTACCGCCGTCCGAAACAACGTGAGCGCCAATAACGCCCTTAGCGTGTTCCACCATTCCATACGCCTGGCCGGCCGGAACCTTGAAGCCCTCGGTTACAAGCTTGAAGTGGTGAATGAGAGACTCCATGGACTCACCCATGATCTCGCGAATGTGCGCCAGCGAGTTACCCTGACCATCCGAACCAATCGACATTTGCGCCGGCCACTTGATTGCCGGATCCTGCACCATAACTGGGTCACCCTCGCACTCATCAAGCTTGTCGAGAACCTGGTTAATGATTCGCAGCGACTGGTAGCACTCGTCGAAACGCACCTGCACGCGGTTGTACGCGTCAGACTTGTCTCGAACCGGAACGTCAAACTCAAGCTGGTCGTAACCGAAGTACGGCTGTGTCTTACGCAAATCGAGCGGAAGGCCAGCAGCACGCAAGCACGGACCGGTCATGCCAAGCGCCATCATCGAAGCGAGCGACATGTAGCCCACATCAATGTGACGAAGCTTGAAGATCGGGTTTTCCTGCGTGAGGTCCTGCAACTCCCCAATGTCATTGCGCAAGTTAGGAAGGAGCTCGCGAATGTAATCCGTGGTGCCCGACGGCAGATCCTGAGCCACACCGCCCGGACGCATAAACGCGTGGTTCATGCGCAGACCCGTGATGCGCTCAAAAATACGGAGCACGTTCTCACGGCCTCTAAAGGCGATCGTCATCATCGTGGTTGCGCCCAGCTCGTTACCACCGGAGCCGATTGCGACCAGGTGCGAACCAATACGGTTCAGCTCCATCAGCAGAATGCGGATCCAGTTAGCGCGCTGCGGAACCTCGTCGGTAATACCGAGTAGCTTCTCCACGGCCTGCACGTAAACAGCCTCGTTAAACAGCGGAGCCACGTAATCCATACGCGTGCAGAACGTTACGCCCTGCGTCCACGTGCGGTACTCCATGTTCTTCTCAATGCCCGTGTGCAAGTAGCCCGTATTCAGACGGGACTCGCGCACAGTCTCACCATCGATCTCGAGGATCACGCGTAGCACGCCGTGCGTGGACGGGTGAATCGGACCGAGGTTAACAACGATGCGCTCGTTAGAAAGACGCTCGATCTCTGAAAGAACATCTTCCCAGTCGCCGCCGCTTGCTAGAACCTCAGGAATATCGTCGATATCGAGTCCACCGGGCGTTGCGTAAAATACCGGTTTTTCGTTATTCATTAGTTGTACGACCTCCGAGTGTCTGGCGGCGGAACTGTAGCTCCCTTGTATTCGACCGGAATACCACCCAGCGGATAGTCCTTGCGCTGGGGGTGGCCTACCCAGTCATCGGGTAGAGCGGTACGAGTAAGGCCGGGGTGACCGGTGAATACGATGCCGAACAAATCCCACGTTTCGCGCTCATGCCAGTCATTACCCGGGTAGATCGAAACGACGGACGGAATCTTCGGATCCGAATCCGGAGCGGTTACCTCCAGGCGGAGCATGCGGTTGTGCGTCACCGAGAGGAGGTGGTAGACAGCGTGCAGTTCGCGGCCCACCGCGTGCGGGTAGTGCACGCCGGAAACGCCGAGGCAGAGTTCAAAGCGCAGATCCTGATCATCACGCAACCAACGGCAAACCTGCAGAATGTGCTCGCGAGGCACAAAGATCGTAAGCTCGTCGCGGTCTACAACCACGCGCTCAATGACATCTTTGACCTCAATGCCGGCATCCTTGATGAGTTCTTCAAGAATGTCCACAACAGAGTCAAACCAACCGCCGTAAGGGCGAGCCGATTCACCAGGGAGATCAACCGTGCGCGTGAGGCCACCAAAACCGGTGGTATCGCCAGATCCGCGAACGCCCCACTGGCCGTGACGGACGTCAACGACCTCGGGAGCCGCTCCGCCGCGAGTTGGGCTGGCCTGCTCGGCTACCTCGCCGAACTTCTTCGAGGATGGGGAGTTGTCGCTCATGCAAGCAGTCCCTTCATCAGATGAGTTGGGGTAGCTGCAAGAGCAGCTTCTTCCGCCTTACGCGCAACCTCAATGCGGTGAGCACCAACGGGCTCCTTACCGATCTGCTCACGCAGCACCATGATCGCGTTGATCAAAGCCTCTGGACGCGGCGGGCATCCCGGCAAATAAACATCAACCGGAACAACGTGGTCACAGCCCTGCACAACCGCGTAGTTGTTGAACATGCCGCCCGTGGAGGCGCAGGCGCCCATCGAAATAACCCACTTGGGTTCTGGCATCGAGTCATAAACGCGGCGAACGATCGGAGCCATCTTGTGCGACAAACGGCCGGACACGATCATGAGGTCAGCGTGGCGCGGCGATGCGCGGAACACTTCCAAACCAAAACGAGCCATGTCGAAACGCGGCGTGCCCGCAGCCATCATCTCAATGGAGCAGCATGCCAGACCCATCGTTACAGGCCACTGAGAGTGCTTACGGGCAAGATCTAGAACCGCCTCAATGGAGGCTAGGCCAACGCCTGCGGGAAGACTATCTTCGATACCCATTTACTACTCCCTCCTATCAGTCCCAATCCAGGCCGCCGCGGCGCCACTCATAAATGAATGGAACCGTGATCAGCGCGATGAACGTAAACATGACAACGAGGCCAAACAGGCCCAACTTCCCGAAGGTAACAGCCCACGGGTAAAGGAAGACAACCTCGATGTCGAAAATAATGAACGTCATAGCCACCAGGTAGTACTTCACGGGGAAACGGCCGACATCAGCGTCGTGATGGATCGGGTCCACGCCGCACTCGTAGTTACTGGACTTGACCTTGTTCTTGTTAACGGGTCCCAGGATCGCGGAGGCTCCCAGGCCACCGAGTGCGACCAAGACTGCCATCGCAGCCATGATCAATATCGGGAAATACGGATTGCTCACTATGCCTCCAACCTGGCGGTTAACAAATCATTCTTTGTAGATTTTGCTGGGGATACCAAACGCTTAATCATACCTTTGGAACCACCTTCGCAAGAGCCGTTATCAGCTTGTCATCCCACTCTCCGCCCGAACGCTCAAAGCCGTCCGAAAGGAGTTTGTGAACGAGTTTCATGAGCCTGGGACGCGGCAGACCATACTTTGTGCAGGCGTGCATGATCTTCGGGTTCTCGATCAGCTTCACAAACACGCGGCCCAGCTGGTAATAGCCGCCCCAGTCTGCGGTCAACGCTTCCGTGTACGTTTCCATTGCGCGATCAAAACCCGCATCAGAAGTGCGGCTTAGCGCAGAAACAATAGATTCCGCGGCGTAGCGCCCCGCCCTCATAGCGGGGGCAATACCCTCACCATCGAAAGCAGAAACCATGCCGCCCGCGTCACCAACGATTACGAGGCCGTCGCGGTAGTGGGGCTTGCGGTTGAACGACATCGGCAAAGCGGCCGAGCGAAGCTGACCGATCTGATTCTCTTCGGTCATCTCCCACTCTTCGGGCAGGTTCGCGATCCAGGTCTTGAAGATCTCGCGATACGGCAACTTGGTTGCCTTTGACGTAGAAGAAACGGAGCCGAGCCCAACGTTAACAACGCCGTCGCCCAGCGGGAACAGCCAGCCGTAGCCGGGCAGAAGATCAGATTCACCGCGCTTGCCGCTCCACAGCTCCAGGTGCGAATCCATCCACTCTGCATCGCCCTTAGGCGACTTAAAGTATGCGCGAGCTGCCACACCCAGCGGGCGGTTCTCTAGCTTTTCAATACCGAGGGACGTGGCGAGGCGGGCAGCTACACCGCCGGCTTCAACAACGACCTTCGCGCGAAACTCGATTTCGCGAGCATCTTTACCCTTGCCGACCTTCGCAGTTACTCCGCACACGCGGCCAGTAGGAGTTTGTAGAGCGCCCGTAACGTTGAAACCTTCGTACAAGCGAACTCCCGCGGACTCGGCGCGGCGCGCTAAATCCTCATCCAACTGCATTCGGGCGCGCGCCATACCGAAGTTAGGAGCCGACTTCGTTTCTGGCCACGGCAAATAAATAGAGTGGCCGCCGCCAATTACATTGAGACCCTTGTTGCGCTGCCACCCCGCGGTGTCAACGCCCATGAGTTGAACCTCAGCAACCGCGGCTGGCGTCAAGCCATCACCGCAAATCTTGTCGCGCGGGAACGTAGATTTTTCTAAAAGAGCGACGTCGAGCCCCGCCCGCGCCAAGTAATAAGACGTTGCAGAACCTGCAGGGCCTGCGCCCACAACGACGACATCAGCACTGAAGTCGGACGCGTCAGCCAGCTCCACGTGTTCCTCCCGCTCGTTGCTACTCATATAACTTTTACCAAATTTGCATTCCTCTAGAGGCGAAATGCCCATATGTCCCTACCCTATCCACCAGGTGGGGTAGGTCCACAAAAGATACAGAAAAAAGGCGATTTGGCACGGGAAACGAACGCCCGGCCGCCGCAAACACAATCGTATTTGATCACAACCGTGTTACTTATTTTATTGATCACAGTGAGGCTATCGCGAAAATCGCGCATCAGCACTTCAGGGTTTGACAGCGCGGTGCAACGCGAGGATACCGCCCGTGTAGTTGCGGTACTGCACCCGCTCCCAACCGGCCTGGGCAATCATTTTGCCCAGTGTCTCCTGGTCATACCACTCGCGAATCGACTCAATCAGGTAGTCATAGGCCTCATCGTCTGAAGACAGTAGCTTCGCCACTCGCGTCAAAATTTCTTCCAAATAAAACCCGTAAACGGCGTTAAACACCGGCCAAGTTGGACGCGAAAACTCACATATCAAAAGGCGCCCGCCCGGCTTGGTCACGCGCGCCATTTCCTGCAACGCCTTCTCGGTGTTTTGCACGTTGCGCAGGCCAAACGAAATGGTCACCGCGTCAAACGAGGCATCCTCAAACGGCAAATCAGTTGCGTCCCCCTGCACAAACTCTAGTTCCGGGTGACGCTGGCGCCCGACCTCGATCATGCCCTCCGACAGGTCACACGCGATCACATGCGCACCGGTTTCCGCGAGCGCCGCCGTGGAACCACCCGTTCCGGCAGCCAGATCAAGGACTCGTTCGCCCGGCTTCAGGTTGAGGGCACGCACCACTCCCCTGCGCCAAATGTGCACCTGACCGAACGTCAACGCCTCGTTAGTTAGGTCGTATCGACTGGCCACTTTGTTGAACATGCCCGCGACCTCGTGGGGACGCTTCTCTAGCGATGCACGATTTACGTCTGAAGCTTTAAGGTCACGTTTTGCCATGAGATCTATCTTGTCACGGTTCTATGCCAGAGGTGAACTTCAACCGGGTGACGCGAAATAAGATCCTTCTTCGAGGGGGCATAATGCCTAGGATTTCAAGCAAACTCGATCGTTAGGGTGCCTGGCGCAACGAAAATACTAGGCCAGGTAGTATGGGATACCGTGACCGTATTGAACTCCGCACGACGATTTTGCCTTCGCGATCCGCATGCGCGCCCAAAACTGCGCGTTTCGATCAGCGAGGTTGGTGGCCCCTCCACATTCTCTGAGCTTCTGCACCGCGTTGACGGTGCACGTAATCTCTCGGTTTGGAGCGGGCCTGCACTCGCCACTGATGCTCAGCCAATCATCGTTGGAGACGGTATAGCACTTGCCATCGTTGCGACAGAGGAAGGTAGCTACGGCCTCGCGCATCCTACTTTCAAAATACTTTCACGCGCGCTACTGCCCAACCCGCGGCCAGAGAATCCCGGGATAGTTCAAAACCAGCCGCACATGCAGGTCGCGGGCCAAGACTGGCTGGCGCTAATCGCTGAAGCCAGCGTGAAGGGCGGCCGGGAGTTCTTAGCCCGGACGGGGATACACGCTCCGCTGGGGCTAATGTCATTTGGTTTTGCTCCCGGAACGCCAGGGGCGCTGGTACTGCCGCGCATCGCATGGGTAGCGTTGGGCGATGCCACGTGGAAGATCGAGACGGTTATTGAGGCAGACGGCGAGGACCTCCACCCAATCGAGGACGGCGCTGGTCAGCGCAACACCGAGAGCGAGAACCTTGATGGAGCGCCCAACTGGTATTTAGATCCGGGCACCATGTCACGGTCCGCATGGAAGCACGCGGTTGCCATGGTCGTGGACGAACTGCGCGACGGCCGGGCACAAAAAGCTGTTATGGCTCGCGATATTACGGCTCGATCTGACCATCCGATTAACCTATTTGCAGTTTTACAAGAGCTCGCTACGGCCTACCCCACTACCTGGACGTTTAGCGTTGCCGGCCTCACCGGCGCATCACCGGAAATGCTCGCATCCGTGCGCGGCGGACAGTTGAAGTCCCGCGTACTTGCCGGCACTTGTCCTCCGGGGGAGGGCGCCGCCCTGTGGGAATCAGCTAAAGACCGTGAAGAGCACGCCCTTGCCGTTCAATCGGTGGTGGACTCCCTGGCCGGGCTCAGCCGCGACCTCAACGCTCCCCGCCAGCCGTTCCTCTTGGACCTTCCTAACGTCACTCATCTTGCTAGCGACGTCACCGCCGACCTCACCGCGATTGAGGTGGGCCACGCGCCCGTTTGCGAAGCGGTTCGAGCCCTACATCCCACGGCCGCGGTTTGTGGCACCCCCACACAGGACGCGTTCGAGCTTTTGTCCAAGCATGAGCTGACCGACCGTGGACGCTACTCCGGGCCCGTCGGCTGGATCGACGGGGCGGGTGAGGGAGCGTGCGCGATTGCTCTGCGCTGCGGCCAGGTTCTTCCCGACGAGCACTCAATCCGCGTATTTGCCGGCGGAGGCATCATGCCCGAATCCATTCCCGAGGTGGAACTGGCCGAAACCGGGGCGAAAATGCTGCCCGTACTGCAGGCAATCGGCCTCGAAAACTAATCTTCGAGGCCGATTGGTGAAAGCTTAAAGCTTGCGCATTCGCCTAGTGCGGCGAATAGTCCGGGAGCACCACGTAGATCGCGGGGAACAAAATCACTGCGAAACCAATGGTCAACGCCAGGGGCGAGAAAGCGTTCAAAGCGAATGCAGTGAAAACGCCGCAAACTACCGCCGCTATCGCCGCCACAAGATAAATGCCGCCCGATTTGTAATACTCCGCCGCCAGCACATTTGCCATCACCGAAGCGACGCAAACCAACCCGGCCCACACGAGAGCTCCACCGATCAAAAGTAGCCAATCCCCCGCCCCGGCTTCGCCGCGCATGTAACGCGCTTGAAAGGGAACCTGTTCAAACCAAACGAGGAAAGGCAGGGCAAGGCCAGCTAGCATCACCAACACAATCGGAATGGTGTACTGACTATTTCGCTTCACGGGATCCTCCTAGACCGAGCGTTGCAAACCCAATGCTACACGCGCTGCGAGCCGCCCGTGCAGGTCCAAATCCGTGGTGAATGCGAGCTGGCCGAGTTAGCTACTTAGCCTTGAGGGCCACTTGGACCTCGGTGATCTCACCGCCACGAGCGATCCCCAACGTCACTGTGTCACCCGAGTTGTACCTGCGCACAAATCCCGTAAGTGCAGCGGAGGACACCACGTCGTTGCCATCTATCGACACGATCACGTCGCCAACCCGCAGGTTCGCATCCGCAGCCGCGCCCCCTGGCAGTACCGACCCCACCTTCGCACCCAGGCGAGTTTCCTCACCCACCTGGACCGCCGCAGTAGAGATGCTCACGCCAAGCTGGGCGTGCACCGCCTCGCCCTTCTCAATCAACTGCGTCACCACGTTCTTCACCAGGTTCACCGGGATCGCGAATCCGAGGCCGATAGAGCCAGCCGACCCCTCTTTACCCATCGACGCGATTGAGGAGTTAATGCCAATCACACGGCCCTGCGCGTCAAACAACGGACCGCCCGAGTTACCTGGGTTAATCGAAGCATCCACCTGGATAGCGTTTGTTACCACGGTTTCTGACTGCGGCGACTGCTGCAGGAAGTACGGGAACTGGTAGTTGAACTGCTCGCTTTGATCGTTTGGCACAGCCGTCTTCACCGCCACCGGGCGATCCAGCGCCGAAACGATACCGGTGGTCACCGTGTCCGTGAGACCCAGCGGCGAGCCGATCGCCATCACGGCCTCGCCTACCTTTAGCTGGCTGGAATCACCAAAGTTACCGGCAACCAAATCAGCGGGCGGATTTTTCATACGGATAACAGCCAGGTCCGTAGTTGGGTCGATACCCACAATCTCCGCCTCGTAAAGTCTGCTTCCGCTGGCGCGAACCGTGATTTTTGCCTGCTCGTTATTAACTGCGGCAGAAACCACGTGATAGTTAGTCACAATGTTGCCGTTGCTATCCCAAACAACACCCGAACCGGTGTCACCACCATCCCCCGTGCTTACTTGAATGGACACTGTGGCGGGACGAACCGCGTTAGCTACCGCCTGCCAGTCAGTGCCCTCTCCCGAAACCTGAACGGTTGGAGTCTTTTCACCCGACGGCTGCTGAATCTGCTGGCTACTGGCCGCAGGCGCATATGCTCCCGAAAACTTAAGCGTAGCAATCGTGCCACCAACCGCGAGGAACGCAGCAAGCAGCATAGCGACTATGAGGGCGCCCCAACCCGGCCCTTTCTTAGCCGTTTTGCGCGGCGCTGTCTGTACCTGAGAGGCATAGCCAAACGGCTGGCCATACGACTGCTCGGGTTGCGCCTGCTGAAAGCCCTGTTGCTCGTAATTCGCCTGACCGTAAGCATCCCGGTCGTATGCTCTCTGCTGCCCGCTAGCTTGCTGGTCATATTGTTGCTGGCCATACGCCTGCTGCGGGTAGGCGCCTTGCTGCGGATAGTTTTGCGCGGCTACGGGCGCGGAGTAGGCCTGAGGTTGTCCTTGCTCTTCTACCTCTTCTTGCTCACGTGGATCCTGCTGATCTGCGCCTTGCGAATCTGCTGTTCGGTAAACGTAGCGCGGCTGGTCCGGGGTTTTGATGGGCTCACCCTGTGGGGTTTCAGGGGTAACGGAATCTAGTTCGCCCTCGTAATCCCTGGGACGCTCATTCTCCATCGTGGCTCCTAAAAAATATCTGTACTTTTTTCAAAACAATGTACATGGTGGCCGGCTGTTCTGAGCGATTTCTTCAGCGCACCTGGGTTTTTTCTGGAAAAAGTGATTGCACGCCCGCGCGCACTCCGCTGTGGTCTGCCACCACGTGAATGATCCGCCCCCGCGGCCGGTCTGCGAGCGCCCTCGTTAATGTTTCAAAAGCATCTGCTTCAACCGCGTCATTGCCGTTTCCCTCCGCACCGTTTCGGGTGGAGGTGGTGAAGTCCGCGCGCACGTACTCCCAGCCGGTAGCGGCGGCAAGCGCCTCAAAGTCGAGGCTGTGCGCGACCGCAAAGAACCTTTCATAGACGGCACTTGGAGCTAGGCCGTGTTCGAGCGATTGGAAGATGCGTCCTCCCTGATCGTCTATCACCACCACGTCCACATCTGGCACGGACTGCCCCGCGGGGAGCAGGAGAGAGCCAATGTCGTGCATGAACGTGAGGTCCCCAACCAATGCGCGCACGGGGCAATCAAGGCCGAGTGCAATGCCTTTTGCCGTTGCGATAGTGCCGTCGATTCCCGCCTGACCGCGCGCGGCAAACACCCCTTTCGCCCCGTTCCCCACGGGCGAATCGGCCGCCAAATCAATGTATCTAATCGAATTTGAAGCGCCGAGGACCAGGGCGTGACCGCCATCTGCCGGCTCGGCCGCTCGCGAGGCGTTTGCGTACGCGTCCCAAACCGCGCGGGCGGCAATAACACCGTGCGGTATTGGGTGGTGGGCGCCTGAGTTGACATCCGTCGCGCGAGGATTGTCGCCCTGACTATTTCCTTCATGGAGGGAGGAAGCAGCAAGCTGACTGAGTTCGCGCGCCTGGATCCACTGGCCAACGTTTTGGGCATGTTCGGTCCAGCTTCTTGTCCACGCACCCTGTGGCATCTTCTGCCTGGCAGGGGCAAGTTGTTCCACCACTATGTCGGCGTTACCCGCAACATCTGGGTATTCGTGCGCGATCGAGGCTACAACCATCCGGGCCGGGCCGGCTAACAGGCGTGAAACCGGGCGAGACAAGCTGGGATGGCCAAGCACCACGACCTGCTCGATTTCACCCGCAAACCGAGTCAGCATCTGCTGCTGGAATCCGCAAAAGGCAGCAGCTCCAAATGCGCCGGAGGAAGGCTCGGCCAGAAGCGGAATCCCGGCCGCCTGAGCCAGCTGCGCCGCCCCCTCGGCCTTGTCTCCTGCAACAATGACCGTGCGCAAATCTTGCACGGCGTCCTCCCACGCGGTCACAACCGGCTGACGCCGCGCAAGCCGGGCGGGGATCCCCGCGTCTAAATCCGCTACCGCAGGCGCCCCCTCCGGGGTCAAAGGATCGCGGAATCCGATATTAATATGCGCCGGACCACCCGCCCCGCGCGCGCCCACAACCTGGCCCACCAGGCGGCGAACGCGCGCAACAAAGGCCTTCGCAGCGCCGTCCTCGGACACCGCGCGAGCATCCGGACTAATCCCCACTTCCGCCGGCACATCCAACTGCGCCACCACGTGATTGCCAAACAGCCCAGATTGATCCGTGGTCTGCGACGCGCCCACGCCCCTCATCTCAAAGGGCCGATCCGCCGAAATCACAATGAGCGGCGCGCCCGTGTGGAACGCCTCAATCACCGCTGGTAGCAGGTGTGCGGGGGCGGTGCCGGAAGTTGTCACCACCGCAACTGGAGCCTTCGAAGCCTGCGCCAAACCCAGCGCGAAGAAGCCTGCGCTACGCTCATCGAACGCGGGGTGCGCGCGCACCATCCCGCTACCCTCCGCACTAGCAATCGCATATGCAAGCGGAGCGCTACGCGAACCGGCAGCAACCACAAAATCGCGCACGTACGGAGCCAGCGCCGCAATCAGCCAGCGCGCATCAACAGAAGCAGGCATAACCCTCCCCCGCCACTACAGGCAGTGAACCATTTCTTCAAGCCTAGCGAGCCACCGCGTCAGGTGCTCCGCCTCGTCACGCCTATGCGGCAAGAACGATACTGCGGCCTCGTCAATTTCGATTTCTTGAGGGGTAATAACCCCGTCTACCGGTCGAAGCGGAGTCTTGGTGACGTCCGCCGTGAACATTTGTGCCGTAGCGAGGCCGCATGCAAACGGCAGTTCGTCCAACGCCGCCGCGCACTCCACGCCGCGGGCCAGGCCCACCGACGAATCCAAGGCAGAGGAGACAACCGCGGGCAAGCCTGCCCTCTCAACCACGTCTATCAGACGCTTCGCGCCGCCCAGGGGCTGTACCTTTACAATCACTAAGTCCGCAGCGCCCGCCCGTGCCACCGCCAGAGGATCCGAAGCGCGGCGCACCGACTCATCCGCCGCAATCCGCACGTCCACCTGCTGGCGAACGCGCGCAAGTTCCTCCACCGTTGCGCAGGGTTGCTCCACATACTCCAGGTCTGCGCCGCCCCCACTCTGGCATGCCCGGTTCAGTTCGTGAATGGCCTCCAGCGCTTGCGGCACGTCCCACGCCGCATTTGCATCCACGCGGATCTGCCCCGCGGGGCCGAGGGCGTCACGCACCGCCTCGATACGCGCACAATCCTCGCTAATAGTGGAGTTCGGATCCGCCACTTTTACCTTTACCGTGCGAGCGCCACCCGAATTCTTCACAATGTCGAACGCCACCTGCGGATCCACCACCGGCACCGTTGCGTTAACCGGCACGGCCTCGCGCTTACGCGGCAGCGGCTCACTTTGTGCGGCCTCAAGCCCTGCACGCAACCACTGGGCAGATTCCCGAGCGTCATAATCCCAAAATGGTGAAACTTCCGCCCAACCGCCCGGCCCGCGCAAAATCAGGCCGTCGCGCACTGTGATACGTCGAAACCTGTTCTTTAGAGGCAACCGAAAATAGAGCAGCCGGTCAATTCCTTCAAACACGTTCACAACCGAGGCGGGAAGTGCCTCAATCGCGACCTCAAGAAGCCGGGCGGAATCAGTGGGGAGCGCATCATTCACAACCCCATTTTGCCAAACTCGCGCGCGTTTCGTGGCGCCGCCGACCCCTGCTCATGTTCCGTCAACGCTCGATGCGCGGCAACTACAGATCAGCGCAGGTCCACGCCGGCTCGTGTGGGTAAGCTTGGAGCATGACGATCATCGCATTCGTATTGGGCCTGGCTGCCCTAATCGCAACCGTGTGGCTACGCAAAGACACGCCCTCGTCACGGGCGTGGGAAACCGAAGATGGCATCGTGGATGAACGATTCGCCTTCGTGTTCCTCCCCAGTTTCACCGTCTTACTGTTCGGCCTGGGAGTGATCGGACTATCCGGCCTGTTCAACGAGTTGACCGGAGGCGTGTGGGTACTGTTTATCCTCGGTTGCCTACTGTCCGNAGCGCAGGTCCACGCCGGCTCGTGTGGGTAAGCTTGGAGCATGACGATCATCGCATTCGTATTGGGCCTGGC
Organism: Gleimia europaea; assembly: GCA_002871995.1. Classification (GTDB taxonomy): domain Bacteria; phylum Actinomycetota; class Actinomycetes; order Actinomycetales; family Actinomycetaceae; genus Gleimia; species Gleimia europaea. The sequence goes on along the minus strand of PNHW01000001.1, from coordinate 427,389 downwards.
TGCCCTAATCGCAACCGTGTGGCTACGCAAAGACACGCCCTCGTCACGGGCGTGGGAAACCGAAGATGGCATCGTGGATGAACGATTCGCCTTCGTGTTCCTCCCCAGTTTCACCGTCTTACTGTTCGGCCTGGGAGTGATCGGACTATCCGGCCTGTTCTCAAACAAATACCCGCTGTGGCTACTGCCGAAGTGGAGGCTAGAAAGCCCGCACCGCAAGTAGGCCGTCAACCTCGCCGAGTCCACCTTCTTTAGAAAAATATCAGCCCCGCCCCTACCCGCGTGTGAGAGAGGGGCGGGGCTGGTGCTTTGCTTAGCGGTTCAGGATCGCCATTGCGGAGCGGGGCGCGAGGACGGCATGGCCTGTCGCATCCGCCTGCGAAATCAGGTCAAACCCGGTAACGCCAGATAGTTGCACAGCCTTGTCAGAGTGGTTCATGTAGAACGTCACCAGTCCGCGTGCGACTCTCTCTACACCATCAGGTAGCTCCATGCCGCTCATATCCAGGCGCGCGAACGCACCGAGCACACGCATGAGGGCCGCTCGGCCGGTAGCATCCAGATCCGTTGCAACGTACCACGCGCTGCCCTTGTCGATTCGCCTGCGCGTGATTGCCGGCCATCCTCCAAGATCTGACTCGTAACCAAACTGCGCCATCACCTCGACCTCGTCGTTTAGCCACATCGGATCAGTGAAGTCGCTGGCCTCCTTTGTTGCCATCACATACTCGCCCCACGCGCCCCCGCGCGGGGTTGGTTGCGGTGTACCAATCTGATCCAGCGCCCGCTTCAACTCTTCGGCGCGAACCTCCAAGTTGTGGAAGCCCTGCTTCGAAGGGACGCGCACCGCCCTCGTAATCCGGTCAACGCGCGGGTCCACTTCGTCCAGGTTTGGAATATTCCACCGCTGCGCATTTGGCGATGCTACGGCGTGCTGCGTAACGCGAACGCCTAGCAGATTTGTTAACGCTCCCAAGTAGCCGCCCAAAATCGCGCGGCCGGATTCATCAACTACGCCCGAGGGAGCCGCAACCAAGACGTGTGCGCCGCGGCGCGCTTCAGCCTGGAGGCGTTCAGCGAAGTTCGGGTAGTCAATGAACAGTTCAGGAACTACCACCAGATCGTAGCCGGCCAAGTCATCTTCAATACCAACCACGTCAGCAGCAATGTTCATCTCCCATAGGGTGCGATGCCACGCCCTGACCCCGTGCATGGCCGGCGGTAGGCTATCGGGGCCGATCACAGCGGCTCGTGCCTGCATACTGTCCCAATCGGCCACAATGCAAACCTTGGCCTGCACGCGCTGCCCCAGCACCGGGGTCAGGCGACGTAAGTACTCCCCAAGTTGCACAACCTCGGCCCATGATTGCGCGTTCTTACCCGCGTGCGCCACCATCGCAGAGTGCATCATTTCAGCTCCGCCCGGGCTTTGCCGCCACTGAAAGTGCAAGATGCCGTCCGCGCCGTGCGCCACGCGGGAAAGCGACCAGAGGGCAAGCTGGCCGGGCCTCTTCGGACTGTTTTCAGGGCGCCACTGCACCGCTCCGGGGGTTTGTTCCATCAGCAGGAACGGTTGGCCTCCGCGGTATCCGCGCATGAGGGCAGAAGTGAACGCAACCTCGTGAGCGCTACCGGCAAGCGCGGGATCCGGGTAGGAATCGTCGGAAACCAGATCTAGATGCTTAGCCCACTCGCGCCCGTTAGTGAAGGGAAACTCGCCCATGAAGTTCGTGGTTACAGGGATAGAGGGGTTGACCTCCCTCACCTGCTTCGCTTCAGCTATACACAGGCCGCGCAACTGACTATCAACAAAGCGTGCATGATCCAGCACCTGCGACGAGTTGTGTTGTGCGGGCATCTTGCGCGGCAGGTAGACGTCGGTGAAGTCGCTGTAGGTTTGCGCCCAAAATCTCGTGTTCCACGCGTGATTCAGCGCGTCAATAGAACCGTATTTCTCACGCAGCCACGCCTGAAACTCCCCCTCGCAGGCATCGCAGTAACAGCCGTGAACGTGGCAACCATACTCGTTGTTGATGTGCCACATAACGAGAGCTGGGTGGTTAGAAAATTCCTTCGCGAGTGCTGCAGCGAGCGCCACTGACTTTTCCTTGTACACGGCGCTGGAGGGGCAGTATTGCTGGCGCGAGCCAAAAGAGAGGCGGACTCCAGCCTCATCTACGGGTAGGGATTCGGGGTGCTGACGAGCCATCCACACGGGTGGCGAAGCTGTGCCCGTGGCCAAATCGACGTAGATGCCAGCGGCCTCGCACTGGTCCATGATTTCGCGGAGCCACGTGAAGTTGTACTCGCCAGGACACGGCTCTAGTTTGGCCCATGAAAAGACGCCGAGCGTTACCAGGTTCACCCCGGCTTCATGCATCAGCTCGATGTCTTCGCGAATGGTTTCAGCGGGCCACTGCTCGGGGTTCCAGTCGCCTCCGTAGCAAAGTTCGTTTGTAGGCAAAATCGGGTTCATTGCGCAGTCCTTCTACTTTGAGGTTTATTCGCGTCCGAGAGAAGCGACCATAACGGCTTTAATGGTGTGCATGCGGTTTTCGGCCTGATCAAACACGATAGAGCGTTCCGACTCGAATACTTCGTCGCTCACTTCGCACCCGTTCAGGCCGTAACGCTCAAGTATCATCTTGCCAACTTGAGTGTTGATGTCGTGAATCGCGGGCAGGCAGTGCATGAATTTCGCGTCTGCACCGGCCCGATCCATGAGGGCCGCGTCCACGCGGTAGGGAGTGAGTAGGCGAACACGCTCGTCCCACGCGGCCTCGGGCTCCCCCATTGATACCCACATGTCGGTGTGCACAAAGTTTGCGCCCGCGACGGCCTCGACGTCGTCGGTTACCGTAACCTTTCCCGAGGTCGAAACCGCTAGATCTTGAGCTTGTTCAACCAGCTCAGCGGGCGGCTGCAGGGCGGTTGGCGCGATGATGCGCACATCCATGCCCAACATTGCTCCAAGAACGAGGAGGGATCGGCCCATGTTGTAGCGCGCATCGCCCACGTAAGCGAATGCTGTTTCGGTTAACGGCGCGCTGGAATGTTCACGCATGGTGAGGGCGTCGGCAAGCATCTGCGTGGGGTGCCAAAGGTCTGTAAGACCGTTGAAGACGGGTACACCTGCCCATCGGTGTAGTTGTTCCACAGTGTCATGACTGTCACCGCGAAACATAACTGCGTCGAACATGCGGCCGAGCACGCGCGCGGTGTCTGCTACGGATTCTTTGTAACCCACGTGAGATGACGCCGGATCTAGGTACGTGGTGTTTGCGCCTTGGTCAAACGTTGCGACTTCGAAGGCAGACCGGGTACGGGTAGACATTTTTTGGAATACGAGGGCGATTTGCAATCCCTGCAGATATTGGGTTTCACGCCCCTGGGCCTTTGCGTTCTTCAGCTGCCCGGCAAGGTCAAGGAGGTAGGTCCACTCGCTAGAGCTGAAGTCGAGTTCACGCAAAAAACTGCGTCCACGTAGAGGAAAATCCATGCGTCCAGTCTATTAACGGCACGTGGCGCGCGCAGGCATGTCCACGCTTTCTTCATTGCCGAGGTGGCCGCTCCCCTTCCGCTTTAAAACACCTGCGAGGCTTCGAGGTAGCTAAGCCAGGGGCACGGCCACTGGGCGCCCGTTCACGTACACAACTTCAACATCGACCTCGAAGATATCTTCCAAAACTTCAGGGCGCACAACTTCGTCCGGAGTTCCGTCGGCTACTACCTCGCCATCTTTCAATGCAATGAGGCGATCGGCGTAGGCGCTGGCCGTGTTGATGTCGTGAATGACAACCACGGTGGACATGTTCTGATTCTTTGTGGCGCGAACGAGGTGGCGCATCATGTCACGCGAATGACGCATGTCGAGGGCGGAGAGCGGCTCGTCGAGCAGTAGGTATTTGGCGTCTTGCGCGAGGGTCATGGCGATGAATGCACGCTGGCGTTGGCCGCCAGAAAGCTCATCCAAAAAGCGGTCGGCGAGGCAAAGCATGTCCACTGACTTCAGGGCTTCAGCTACCTTTTCTTGGTCCTTAGAGCCGATGCGCCCACGACCGTGCGGGTGGCGTCCCAGCATGACAAGCTCGGCAACTGTGAGCCGTACCGAAAGATGGTTCTCCTGCCTCAAAATCGCAATCTTCTTGGCAAGTTCTTCGCTTTTCCAGTCCTTCACATCAATGTCGTCTACCAGGACGTGGCCATTCGCGAGCGGGGTGAGGCGCCCAATGCCGGAAAGGAGGGTGGATTTGCCTGCCCCGTTCGGCCCGATGAGGGCGGTGAGTCCACTATCAGCCAAGTTGAAGCTCACGTTTTTTACTACGGGATCATCCCCGTAGGACATGGTCACGTTGCGCAACTCGATCATTTCGATCCCCTAACTAGCATGACCAGCAGTAGTGCGCCACCTACCAGTTCAATCACAACGGGCAAAATGGTGCCTCCTGAAAGGGCGTGCTCCAAGATAGCTTGTCCGCCTACGAGGACGATGATGCCAATCGCGCTTGCGCCGGGTACGAGGTGGCGGATGGACGTAGATCCGAGGGCGTGGACGGCAATGTTTGCCACCAGAAGGCCAAAAAACATGAGTGGGCCCACCAGAGCTGTGGCGGCTGAAACTAGCAGTGCGGAGGTTGCCAGCACGGTTTTAACTTCGCGGCTGTAGTTCAGCCCCAGGCACGTGGCCATGTCTGGCCCTAGTGCCAACACGTCCCAATCACGCGAACGTTTGATGGCGTAAGCCAAACCAATCACGGTTACTAATGCAGTGATACCGAGTGCGCTCGTATTAATGGCGGCAAATGAAGCCGTGGAGAGGTCTTGCACGGTCAAGAACTCGTTAGGGTCCATGATGATCGACATCATCGTGGTGATAGAACGCAAAAGCGCGCCAACAACAATGCCAACCAGGACCAGCAGGTGCGTTGAAGCGCGGCCTTTGCGCATGATCGCGAGGAACATGGTGACGGACAACAGCGCCATAAGGGAGGCCTGCAGGGCAAACATGAGGGCGGGTGGAATCAGATTTGTTACGCGAGCGCTAAGGAAGAACACCAGGCTGGTTGCCACGAGGGCAAACATCGCGTCGAATCCCATGACGGAGGGAGAGAGGATGCGGTTGCGCGTGACCGTTTGAAACAGCACGGTGGCGGCAGAGAGAGCAACGGCCACCACCACTAGACCAGCAAGGCGTTTGATGCGCAGCGCCGCAATGATTTGCCACGCGTCAAGCGCGCCATACAGCAGGAAGAACAGCATCGCGATCACGGCTAGACCTACCGCGATGAGCACGCGCAGCCGTACGTCTTTAGCTCGTTTTGCCATGACCGCTGCGATGTGGGGAGCACTTCCAACGGCCGATTCGGATCGAATCGGGCGCACGAGGGGCAGGGCGATGGTGGTCATAACTTCACCGTTTTCAACAAGATAACGAGGAATATGGCGCCGCCAAGCACACCCATTACGACGCCAACGGGAATTTCGGCTGGCGCAATCAGGGTGCGTCCAAGAATGTCAGCGATGAGAACAAAACCTGCACCGCCCATGGCGACGAAGGGCAGCGACCGACGCAGGTAGTCCCCCATGATGAGTGACACGATGTTGGGGACAACGAGACCGAGGAAGGGAAGCGACCCTGCTACCACGATGGTTGTGCCGGCCACGATGGCGACTATGGTTAGGCCGACACGAGTGACGCGGGCGTGGTTAAGGCCAAGGTTTGTGGAAAAGTTTTCGCCCAGCCCCACCACTGTGAAGCGGTCTGCGAACAGGTATGCGAGAGCGCACGCCCCGGCCACGATCCACAGCAGTTCGTAACGGCCGGAAATAGTGCCCGAAAAGTCACCGGTTAGCCATGCTTGCAGGGTGCCCTGCAGTTGAAATTCCCATGCGAGGAAGGTGGCTCCGGCTCCAATAACGCCGGATAAGACAATGCCAAGTAGTGGCACGATGATTGGGTCTTTGCGTGGGATGGAGCGGATCAGGGCGAGGAGCACCAGGGTTGCGCCGAGGGCAAAAATCACGGCGAATGCCATTTTCACCAGGATCGAGGCTGCTGGGAACATGAGGGTCACAACCAGCACGCCCAGGCCGGCGGATTCGGTGACGCCGGTGGTGGAGGGTTCTACGTAGCGGTTTTGCACCAGCATCTGCATGACCAGGCCGGCAACTGCCATGGAGGCGCCCGCAAGCACGATGGCGAGGGTGCGGGGAATACGCGACACGGTTAGAACTTGAGCTTCCGCGCTACTTAGTTGGCCGGTTATCAGATTTGCAATGGACAGGTCTGCGGTACCAACCGTTACGGATACGGCCATTAGCACCGCGAGCAAGACGGCGCCGCCAGCCAGCCCCAGAGCGTATCGGGACTGGTTGGCGGCTACCGGCTTAGCGGTTAGAGCGGGAGCGCTCATTTGGTGGCGGCCGCTACTTCTTCTAGCTCAGCCATGAAGTTGGATGCGCCCGTCATGACCACGTACCAGCGCTCTGGCGACAGGTAAACGATGTGACCGTTCTTAGCCGCGGGAGTTTCATTTACGAGGTCGTTGTCCAGAACTTGCTGCGCAGTGGTTCCAGCCTCGGTGTTGCCAACGGCCGCGTCGCGGTCAATCACGAAGATGTAGTCGGGAGCAAGCTCACGCACAGTTTCAAACGAGATCTTCTGGCCCTTGTGGCCTTCTTCAGCTTCGCCTTCAGTTACGGGCTTGAAACCGAACACGTCATAGATTGGCGCCCACCTGGACTGCGGCCCATGCATTGACACTTCTCCACCGTTGGTCATCAGGACCATTGCCGTGCCACGCTCAGATTTCTCGGCTTCAGCCTTGTATTCAGCGATCTTGGTAAGGAGTTCATCCTTGAGTTCCGCGCCGCGCTCGGTCTTACCAACAGCGGTCGCGAGCATTTCTACAGATTCAGCAGCGCGCTGGGAGTACCCATCCTTGTCCCACGGGACGGACGCGTCGATGGTGGTGAAGTTCTTGGAGAGCTCGTCGTAGAACTTCGCGGACCTCGCGCCCACAACCACGAGGTCGGGGTTCAATTTCGCAATGGCTTCTACGTCAGGCTCTTTCAAGGTTCCCACATTTTCGAGGGTGGAATAGTCCGTGCCCTGATCATCCTTCAGCCAGGTGGGGACAGACTTGACGGGCACGCCGGTCACGAGGTCTCCCGCGCCTAGCGCGTCGATGGTGTCGAGTGCGGCCATGTCGAGCACGACGATGGATTTGGGCTGTGACTCGATGGTGGTCTCACCCGCGTTGTGGGTGATGGTTGCCGGGAATGCGCCGGCTGCTTCAGTTGCGGTCTCCGTGGTTTCTGGCGCGGAAGACGTGCCCCCAGCCCCGCATGCGGCGAGGGCAAGGGACGAGGCAACGGCAACGGCGCCGAGCGATAGTTTACGCATTAGATTTCACTTTCCTTCTTAACGTAGGTCAGGCTAACCTAACCACATCTCGAACCCTTTTTCAACTTTACGCAACGTCCACATTACGTAAATCATGAAAGCCTTGGCAACCCGAGTTTTCCCCGACTTTTTGCGGGCTACAACCGTCACCGAACCTTGTTTGCGCGGGTCAAGTAGCCCCGAAAGCTAAAAATCGCGCGAGCAACTACGATGTACACATGAGCGCTTTACCCAATGTTTCGGACACTTTTGCCCCCTCCCGCTGGCGTGAGGTGGAAGGTTTCGAGCTTACTGATATGACCTACCATCGCGGCATTTCGCGTGGAAAGGAAGACGGGGCTCCCGCAGGGGAAGACCTGCCCGTGGTACGCATCGCGTTTGATCGCCCGCACCTGCGCAACGCGTTTCGCCCCCACACCGTCGACGAGCTTTACGCTTGCCTAGATCACGCGCGCATGAGCCCTGACGTGGCGGCCGTAATCCTCACGGGGAATGGCCCGTCTACAAAGGATGGCGGCTACGCGTTTTGTTCGGGCGGAGACCAGCGCATCCGCGGCGCTGCCGGGTACCAGTACGAAAAGACCGATATTTCTGACGAAGCTGAGGTTTCGAAGCGCCGCCAGAACATGGACAACGCGCGGGCCGGACGCCTCCACATTCTGGAAGTGCAGCGCCTGATCCGCACGATGCCCAAGGTTGTGATTGCCGCTGTCCCCGGTTGGGCAGCAGGCGGCGGCCACTCACTCAACGTGGTGTGCGACCTGTCGGTGGCTTCCATCGAACACGCACGTTTTATGCAAACTGATGCGAATGTGGGCTCGTTTGACGCCGGCTACGGATCCGCCCTGTTGGCACGTCAAGCTGGGGATAAGCGAGCGCGAGAGATCTTTTTCTTGGCTCGCGAATATAGCGCCGAGGACGCGGAGCGTTGGGGCGTTGTGAACGAGGCCGTACCGCACGCGGACCTGGAAGCCACCGCGCTCGAATATGCGCGGATCATTTCAACGAAGTCTCCCCAGGCCATCCGCATGTTGAAGTTCGCATTCAACCTCGCCGATGATGGCTTGGCTGGCCAGCAGGTGTTTGCCGGGGAAGCAACGCGCCTGGCGTACATGACCGAAGAGGCGCAAGAGGGGCGCGACGCTTTCCTAGAGCGGCGCAGCCCCGACTGGTCAAGCTACCCGTACTATTTTTAACCATTTTCTTCTGCCCACTCCCCCAGCAGACTGGCACCTTGCCCGTTTGCGCGCCCGGCATTGGCCAGGCCCCCTCGTATGTGAATGGATTTGTAATGACGTCGATGAACGCTGCTGATTCTGCGGCCCAACTGTTGATTGTTCCGGGAGGAACCACGCCCGGCGCGGTGACCATGACCTATTCGGCGGTACACAAGCTGTGGGAGCTGTACGAACGGTTTGAAAAGACGGGTGTGCAGCGCCAGCAGCGCATTATTTTGGCACCGCGAGAGGCCAGCGAGGCGATGCCTGCGCGCGCGGCTCAAACCAACGCCGCGCTACAAAAACGCATCAAGCAGTTGCCGGGCAGCGTGGACGTGATCTTAGAGACCTCCGGCTCCACCACGGGAAATCCGCGGCTTGTGGGGCTCTCGTTCGGCGCACTGGTAGCATCTGCCCGGGCCACGCACGAGGCTTTGGGCGGGCCGGGACGCTGGATTGTGGCACTCCCCGTGCATCACGTTGCGGGGCTACAAACGCTGATTCGCACCTGCGTTGCCGAGGCCTCGCCGATCATCGCGGACATGTCAGCCGGTTTTGACGAGGAGGCCCTTACCGTTGCCTGCCGTACCGGCGCTGACGACGGGGATAACCGCGCCTACCTATCCTTGGTTCCCAAACAGTTGCATGACACCCTCGAGGCTGGGGGCGAACTCGTGGAGCAGCTCGCGCGTCTAGATGCGGTGCTGGTAGGAGGAGCGGGCACCTCCTCGAATCTGCTGGATCGTGCCCGCGCGGCCGGTATTAACGTGGTCACCACGTACGGCATGAGCGAAACCGGGGGCGGCTGTGTCTACAACGACACTCCCCTGCCGGGCGTACAGATCCGCACGGTTGATGGTCGAATCCAGATTGCCGGCCCCGTCCTCATGGATGGATATGTAGATGGTTTTGATCGCCCGTTCGACGTGGAGGATGGGCAGCGCTGGCTACGCACCTCTGACGCGGGCGAATGGGATGGGCACCGCCTGCAGGTGCTGGGCCGGGCTGATGACGTGATTGTTTCTGGCGCGGTGAACGTGGCGCCCACGCGCGTTGCGGACGTGATTGCGGCAGCAAAGGATGTTTCCGACGTTGCGGTTGTTGCTCTGCCTGACGAGAAGTGGGGGCAGGTAGTGGCTGCCGCTATCGCCTCGCCTTGCATTAGGGCGAAGATTGACGAGGCCGGTGCGGATCTGCCCGCCCACGAAAATGAGGTGTATGCGAAGTTCGCCAAGCAAATCCGAGACCTGGTTGGCGAGCAGTTAGGGCGCGATCACGCCCCGCGAGTCATCGCCGTTGTGAACGAGCTTGCCGTTACGCCGCTAGGCAAAGTTGATAGGCACGCGGTGGGCGCAATGGTAGCGAATTTGGTTGCGTCTGAAGCCGCGTGGGTACGCTGAGCACATGGCGACTTTCAACGACTGGCTCGAAGGCGCACGCCTTCGCACCCTCCCCGCAGCAATCGCGCCCGTGCTTATCGGTATTGGCGCGGCGCATTTCCTAGGCGGATTTTCTGCCGCCCGCTCGATCCTTGCTCTGGCAGTGGCACTTGCGCTACAGGTTGGGGTGAACTTTTCGAACGACTACTCCGACGGGGTGCGCGGAACAGATGCGGTGCGTTCGGGCCCTCCTCGCCTAACCGGCGGGGGCAAGACAAGCCCAAAGGTTGTGCTCGCTGCGGCACTGGGATGCTTCGCGTTAGCGGGGGTACTTGGCCTCGTTCTGCTTTACATTTCGAGCCAGTGGTGGTTGCTAGTTCCCGGCATTGCGGCGGTTGCCGCAGCCTGGTTTTACACGGGAGGGCGCACCCCTTACGGCTACATGGGCGTGGGCCTGTCTGAGCTGTTCGTCTTCGTGTTTTTTGGCCTCATGGCCACGGTTGCAACCACTTGGGTGCAGATTCAGGTGGCGCCCTGGTGGCTGTGGTGCGGCGCGGCAGGTACGGGCATGCTCTCGGTTGCCCTGCTGTTTGTAAACAACATTCGCGATATTCCAACCGATTCAAAGACGGGCAAGAGGACTCTGCCGGTTCGCCTAGGGGATCGCCTCTCACGGTTCGTGTACGCGTGGCTGCTGGGCATTGGCGTGGTTATGACGGGGCTTGGTCTGGTACAAACCCGGTTCGTTCCGGCCTATTTGCTCGTGTTTGCCGCGCCCGTGCTCCTGATTTCGCGCAAGGTTCTAGCTGGAACGAAGGGCCGTGAGCTACTGCCGATCCTACGCAACACGGGCTTTTTAACTCTGTTCACCGGTCTGGCTGTGTGCATTGGCCTAGTCGTGTCCTAAGCCCGGCGAGCATATTCGCGGCCAGTGCATACAATGGTTAAAGACCTATTGAGGAGTGGGAAATGGCTAGGGTTGTGATCGTTATCTTGTCACTGGCAGTGACGGTTTTTGCTGTTGCTGACATTGCGCGCACCCCTAAAGATGAGATTCCCGCTCGAATCCCTAAACCGCTGTGGCTTTTACTGGCGATTTTACTGACGCCCGTGGGCGGTTTGGCCTGGATTATCGTGTCTCGCGTGACCCAAGCAGAGGCACGTGGTGGGCAGGTGAATCGTGGCTTTTGGTATTCGCAAGACTCGGCAATAAAACTTCCACAACGCACCTACACGAACCAGGATCCGTACATGTACGGCGCGCCTGATGATGACCCGAATTTGGCCTGGCACTTGGAAAAGCAGATGCGTCAAAAGAGGTCGGAGAATCTCATGCGCGAATTCGAGCGGCAGATGGACGAGGCCGAACGAGCAGAGGACCGGGACAGTAAGGACCTCGAAGCGCGAGACTTAGATTCTGGAGCGGAGGATCTGACCATCCTGGGCGGCGGAACCAGCACAAGCCAGTCAACACCTACCAACGGCCCGGACGCAGATGCCCCTAAAGACCAGCAGGGGCCAGAAGAAGACGAGGACGAGGGCGAGAACCTGTAGTTGGTCTCCACGCGATTTGTTCCCCGGCTTCAAAAGCACCAGCGCGCGTAGCTAAGTTTCCCCACAACCAATCAGATAAATCGGCTTAAACACGACCGTGGGGCCATCCCTTTTGGAATGACCCCACGGTTTTGCTCTTGGCTTCTAATGCTGGCCGTACACGTTTTGATACCTGTCATACAAGGAATCAATGTGGCGCTGCTCGATTGGAATCACGTCGCCAAGCTGTTTAGCGATGTGAACCGTGCGGGCAACCTCCTCAACCATCACAGCAGCCTTAACCGCGGCCTTTGCGTCCTTACCGATCGTGAAAGGACCATGGTTTTGCATCAGCACGGCCTTCGACCTGTGCCCGCGCAGAGTCTCCACAATTCCGCGACCAATCGAATCATCACCGATGATTGCAAACGGACCAACCGGAATCGGGCCTCCAAACTCATCGCCCATCATGGTGAGCACGCACGGGATCTCCTCACCGCGCGCCGCCCAAGCCGTCGCATACGTCGAATGCGTGTGCACCACGCCTCCAACCTCATCCATATGCTTGTAAACGTAAGCATGCGCGGCCGTATCCGAAGATGGCGAGAGGTTATCGGGCGTTCCATCCGCAATCTTCTTACCGTCCAGGTCACAAACCACCATGTTGTCGGCAGTCAGCTCGTCATAAGACACCCCGGAAGGCTTGATCACAAATAGGTCGGTGCCAGGCACGCGCTCCGACACGTTTCCCGCCGTCCACACAACCAGCTCCCAGCGGGGTAGCTCAGCGTGCAGGCGCGCAACGTTCTCACGAGTACGCTGAACGGCCTCTTGAACCTCTGCAGGCAGCTTCGATAGTTCAATCATCTAGTTGATCACTCCCATCTACTTCGCGCGACGCTCGTGAGCTTCACGCCGGATTCGCTTCAAATCGTGCATCACTTCGTTTTCACGGCCGAAGAGGTCATGCAGGTACTTGTAGTGCTTGTACAGCTCGTCGTACTGCTTAGACCTGGTCTCATCCGGCGTGTAGGCAGCCTTCTTCCGCTTGCCCATTGCCGCGGCAGCCTCTGAAACCGTGTCGTACAAGCCCGCTGCAACAGCACCGAAAATAGCGGAGCCCAGAGCCGGAGCCTGCGAGGACAGCGCCGTAGAAACAGGGAGCCTGGTGATGTCAGAGAACATCTGCATGAGGAACGGGTTCTTAATCAAACCGCCAGCAGCGATGAACTCATTGATCTCAACGCCATGCTGCTCAAAGTTCTCAATAATCACACGGGCACCAAACGCCGTGGCCTCCATGATCGCACGATACTGATCTTCTGGCTTCGTAGCCAGCGTCTGGCCAACAATCATGCCAGACAGGTTCGCATCGACCAGGATCGAACGGTTACCGTTGTGCCAATCAAGCGCAACCAGGCCGTGCTCGCCAACCTCCTGCTTCGAGGCCTTCTCTGTGAGGAGCTCATGGAGCGAAATGCCACGGCTTTCCGCCTCTTCCTCGTAGGCCTTCGGTACACAGTTTTCAACAAACCAGGCGTAAATATCACCAACAGCGGTCTGGCCGCCCTCGTAGCCCCACATACCATCGATAATGCCGCCATCAACGATGCCGAACACACCCGGCACCGGCTGGAAGTCCTTACCTGAAACTACGTAACAAGAAGAGGTGCCCATAATCGCCGTCAACTGCCCCGCCTCGGTTGCCTGTACCGCGGGAGCGGTAACGTGGGCGTCAATGTTGCCCGAAGCCACCGTTACATTGCCGGAAAGGCCCGTGATGCGCTGGCCGCGCTCGTTCAGCGTACCTACCTTGCCGCCAAGTGGCAGAACTTCAGCCGCCATCTTCTGCGAGAACACTTCCCCAAAGTCAGGGTTCAGCGCCTTTAGGAAATCTTCATCCGGGTACTTTCCATCCTGGTACATGCGCTTGTATCCCGAGTCGCCAGCCGCGTATGCCAGGTGACCGGTGAGGATCCAGGTCAGCCAATCCAGAGCGTTCACAATATGATCCGCTGCGTTGTATACCTCCGGAGCCTTCTCCAAAGTCTCCAAGGCCTTCGGCAGCAGCATTTCTGAGGACAGCTCGCCACCGTAACGCGCCAGCCAGTCCACGTTCCGCTCACGCGCCAGCGCAACAATGCGGTCCGCCTGCTCCTGCGCGCCGTGGTGCTTCCACAGCTTCACGTAGGCGTGCGGGTTGTTCCTAAACTCTTCCTTCTCACAAAGCGGCGTGCCATCCTTGTCTGTCACAATCACGGTTGCCGAAGTTACGTCAAGGCCGATACCGACAACGTCTTCCTTGTTAATCTTCGCGTCCTCAATCGCACCCGGAATGACAGTTGAAAGGACTTCCAGGTAGTCCCGAGGATCCTGGAGTGCAAAATCTGGCGGCAGCTGCTGGTTGTCGCCCGCAGTCAGAGTGTGGTCCATAACCGCGTGCGTGTATTCCAACACTGCTGATCCGAGCTCGTCGCCGTTGCTCGCGTCAACAACTACTGCGCGACCAGACAAAGTGCCCAGGTCGATGCCGATTACATATTTGGGTGACTCAGTGGTCATAGGTTCCTCCTTGAACTACTTGGCCTGTGGTCCAATCAAAGCTTGTATTTTCTAACGACTCGCCAATACCTGGGAGCCGGGTTTGCCCGCACGCCCCAAAATGGAAGGCGCGCGGGCAAACATTAGGCGTGTACTTGAAGTTATGCCTCGGGGTGGCGGTGCTTGCCCCAGTAGCCATCCGCAGCGAACAAGCGCTCGATGACCTCATCCAGCATGCCTGTGTCCGCGAGGACATCAAGCACGGTGTAGCGAGGACGAATCTGCTGCGCCTTGGTGTGCGTCAGGCGGAAGCGATCCCAATCGATCTCGATCATCTCGGGGTGGTAAGGGGCCTTAGCATCCTTAAGCATGCGCGCAGCCTCTTCCGGCGAGACCAGCTGGTCCTTCACGCGTTCCTTGATCTTTGGCCAAGCAGCCTTGATCTTCGTGAGGCGCTCGCGTAGCTCGTCACCTTCCAGGTGCTTGCCAAGGGTGTGCTTCACAGCCTCATCAACGATGCGCTCAGACTGGATTTCGCGAACCTTCGCCTCAACTTCAGCCTTGGTGGGCTGCTTTGCCACAACCTCTTCAATGTCTAGATTCTCGATGTCGAGCTTGAGCGTCTCTTCCCAGATCGCGCACGACGCGACGGTACCAACGCCCACCTTGAAGCCGTGCGATAGCGGCGGCTCCCAGTCGAGGCCGTGGCCCTCCATCTCCCAAACGTGAGAGAACTGGTGACCTGCACCCGAAGCGGGGCGGGAAGACTGTGCAGCTTGCATTGCAAGGCCAGACATGATGTTGCCTTCACCGAGCTTCGCGATCGCATCCACATCACCGGAGGCAATAGCCTTCGGATCCGCGAGCGTGTCACGTAGCGGGCCCTGCACGAGGCTCCACACGTAGTCATCAATCGCTTCGATACCGAGCTCATCAGCCAGCATCCAGTCTGCGCCCGCCGGGATCTTTTCAATCAGGTCACCATAGCCGGTAGCCGTGAGGCGCTGCGGCGCGTTTGCCATAACCTCGAGGTCCGCAACTAGTGCGGCCGGGGCCGGGCAGTTACGCGTGATCTTGAAGCCGTCGCGCGAGATGGAAGCGCCAAACGAGGCGAAGCCGTCCACGGAAGCTGCAGTACATACGTTCATGTACTCGCGGCCCAACTCGCCCGAGGCGAGCTTGGCGATGTCGTTGAGCGTGCCCGACGCGATGGAGCAAACCACGGTCTCATCACCCAGCGGACGGATAACTTCGCGTAGCTTCGATACGTTGTCGTAGTCGCCGTAAAGGGTTGGCGTGCCGGGGAAAATGTACGGATCGGCAGCGAACTCAACACCCGCATCCTTAAGCGACTTCACTACCGCGTCACCGCACGCACCATAGGTGTTGTCATCCGCTACGACGAGTACCTTCTTGCCAGGGAAAACCCGGGCGAAAAGCTCGCCGGTGCGGCTTACCGCATCATGGTCAAAAAGGATTTCGCGAGTCTCAGTGGCTGTCTTTAGAGCAGTTTCGATCAATTTGCTTGTCATAACTTACTTCTTTCCTTAGTTGCTTGCTGCCACGTGGTCAACAGTCTTGTGGGTGAGCTCCTGCATCTGCGGGTACGCATCCATGTACTGCTGGAGGTAGAACTTGTATTCTTCGTGAGTTGCCATATTCGGTTCGATGCGGTCCTTCTCGTGAACCATGTTGCGAACCGCGTCCTCGATCGACTTGTACTGGCCGGAGCCAACCGCTGCGAGGATGCACGATCCGAGCACTACCGCGTCCCCAACCTCGGGAAGAACTACCGGCAGACCGGTAACATCCGCGTGCATCTGCATCCAGTCACGCGACTTCGTTGCGCCGCCTGCAGCCACCAACTCGGTTGGCTGCAAGCCCGCGTCGCTCATTGCTTTCAAAGTGTGTGCCGTGCCGTAGCAGACGGCCTCCTTGATGGCGTGGTACAGGTGCTCTGGGGTGTGGTGTAGCGACAATCCCCAGATGATGCCGCGTGCCTTCGAGTCGGTGTACGGCGTGCGGTTGCCCTGGAAGTACTCGTTGACGATGAGGCCATCCGAGCCTGGTGGAATGTGAGCCGAGGCCTTATCCAGGTACTGGTACGGGTTAAGTCCAACGCGCTCAGTTGCCATTACAACGTCACGAGCGAAGCCGTCCTTGAACCACTTAAGTACCGAACCGGATGAGACGAGGCCGCCCTCAACCGTGTACTGGCCCTTAATAACACCGTCCGTGTAGGAGCCGAAGAAGCCCTTACCGTGAATCGGCTTGTCCGACTGGCCGTTGATGACCTGCGACGAACCGGTGGTGACCGCAATACGTCCCGGAGCAACAACGCCCATACCAATCTGGCCTGCCCACGCGTCCGCACAGCCCTGCGCCACCGGAATGCCGGGAACTAGCGACATGTGGCTTGCAGCCGCCGGGGTTAGCGTACCGATCGGCGTACCGAGGTCCAGCACGGCCTCGGGAAGCTTGTCGAATACGTCACCACAGCCGATGTGCTCGTAAAAATCTACCGGCCATCCGCCGTAATCGCGGTTGTAGTAGCCGCGCATTGCCGCCGAGTTGATATTAATGGTCCACTCGCCCGTCAGCTTGTAGGTCAGCCAGTCCGGAGCATCCAGCAGACGGTAGGCAGAATCGTAAAGCTCGCGCTCGTTCTCACGTAGCCACGCGGCCTTGAACGGGAACCACTCTGCAGTTGCACCCAGCGTGCCTCCACCATTGTAGAGGCGGGCCCAGTGATCGATGGTTGATGCTCGTGCAGCCTGCTTAGTTGCGCGCACGTCCATCCACATGATTGCGCGCGAAAGCTCCTGGCCGTTCGCATCCATGGGCACAACCGTCATGGTCGTGGCGTCGTAGGAAATACCTGCGATCTTGCGAGCCGGAACACCCGTGTTGTTGAGTACCTGAGAGACGGACGCGCCGAGTGCCTCCCACCAGTCGGCCGGAGACTGCTCTGCCCAACCCGGATGCGGGTGGTAGGTACGGTAAGGCGTTGCCGCAAAACCAATCGGCTCACCCTTAAGATCAAAGATTGCAGCGCGGCACGATTCCGTACCAAAGTCGATACCGAGCAGGTATGGACCTTCAAAACCCGGATTAACCATTGGATTTCCTTTCAGCGTCATTGCTATAAATGGCGAAAATTTTTATTTCGTTTCCCCGTAGCGTTCCGGTGAATGACCGCCACGGGGCAGACTCGTAGGGGATGAAATCGCGCGGCGTTTTCAACCCTTACAGGTCATGGGGTTACGTTTTAGGCGTCGTCTTCCGTCCAGCCATTTTCTTCCCAAATGTCAGCGGGAATAAGGCGGTCGAGTCGATCGATCACGTAGGTGGGGCGATCCTTCTCGTCGAGTTCCGCGACCTCTTCGATCGTGGAATCACCCGTGAGAGGCATCGCCGAGTACATGCCGGTACGAACAGCCATCTGAATGTCAGTGTGGAGGCGGTCGCCAACCATCATGCAGTTAGTGGGATCCACATCGAGTCCCGCGATGGCCTCCTCCAGCATGACCGCGTTAGGTTTGCCGGCGATCATCTGCACTTTCGTGCCCGTGCATGCCTCAATGGCAGCGATGATAGAAGCACAGTCTGGCTCGCCTCGTCCTCCGGGGAACGGGCAGTAGCGGTCCGGGTTAGTTGCAACTAGGATCGCGCGCTTGTGGAACCAGATTGCGTCAAACGCGATCTGCAACTTCCGGTAGTCAAAAGTGCGGTCATAGGAGGCTACGACAATGTCGATTTCCTCTGGATTGTCACTCATCTTGATACCCGCATCTTTGAAGGCATCAATCAAAGGCTGTTCCGCAATGGGGAATACAACCGCGTCCGGACGATGATCTTTAAGCCACCGCGTCATGGTTACAACGGTGTTGGCGATTTCTGAAATATCGGTAGGAAGCCCAAGCTTGTTGAGTTTTTCTACGTACTGGCTCGGGTCTTTAGTCGGGTTGTTAGAAAGGTAGCGAACCGGGATGTTGCGCCTGCGCAACTCCTCAATGGTTCGTTTTACACCCGGAAGAAGGTGATCACCAAGGTAGATGGTGCCGTCCATATCAAATACGTAGGCATCGTAGAGTTTGGACGGAAAGCTCAAGGAAGTTTTTGTGTCAGTCATTTTCCCAACTTGTGCTTTGCAGTTGTTTTCGAAACGGCTTGTAAAAGGAAAGGAGTGCCGGGAGTATGAGCTACTGCCCGGCACTCCTTAACTGTTAGTTAGAGACCGTCTTAGGCTACGAGCGCGCCCAGAACGAGCACGATCGTGGTGGACGGCCAGATTGCGAATGCCGGCGGGTCAATGTGGGTGTCGCCGTGTGCGTAGCAGAGGCGGTTACCCAGCTCTGCAATCGCAGCCGACATCACGCCGAATACCGCGCCAAGGATGAGCGCGAGTACGCCCGACTGAGTGGCTTCGAAGAAGGTAACGCCTGCCAGACCACCAATAATGGTGATGTGGTGTGAAACCGGGATCGTTACGCCAAACACGAGCAGGAAGATCGTAATAGCGGAGATTGCGAACGGTAGCGTCTTCGCGTTCGCCATTAGGATCGCAGCGGTATCCGGATCGAGCATGGCGCCAGCGTGGTAGTAAACCATGGTTGCAATGCCTGCACCGAAGAGGCCACCAAGGGCACCAATGGTGATCCACTGGCTCGGCTTCTCTTGCCAAGCAATCCAGCGCCTGTCACCATCAAGATTGCTTACCCAGCCGAACACGCCCGTCTTAGAGAAGAGAAGGCGAGCAATAATGCCCTGGAGCACAACGGTGAAAGCAACCGTATCGGTGTGCGAACCGAACCACGGGATCATCGCAATCAGGTTATTGATTACGTAGCCGAGCATACCGAAGAGAGCACCGACTAGGAGCACATCAGGCTCACCGAGTCCTGCGAGTGCCGTGTTAATGTCGCGACCCTTGCCTGTGTCTTGTAGACGGCCCTTCTTAGCCGCGTACGCCGCTGCTGAAGCAGCACCAGCAAATACAATGTGCGGGCCGAATACCGGGCCGAATGCCAGGTAGCTAAAGCCCACATCGGAGCCCGTTGCCATCGCGATGCCGAAGCCCACGAGAATCAGGATGCCCGTGAAACCGAACGCAAAGTTACCACCGATAGCGGCGCCGAAAAAGCCACCACCGGCCGCAGCGATAAGCCAGAACAAATCCATGTTTCCAAGGAATGTCAATGCTGCATCTGGAGTCATTTGTCCACCTTTTGTTTATGGATGGTCTAACCATCTGTAATGGGAATATTTCGAAAACACGCAACGTTGCGCGCACGAAAATGCTGACAGATAAACACTACCCGAGCGTGTGCACTTTTGCCCAACAATTCATCATTGTGCACATTTGCTCAGCTACGTGACCTACGCACACTCATTTTTCCCGGGTAGTGCTGAGATTTTAGAAGTTAGCAGCCGTCGTAAGACTCCAGCGCCTCAACCTTTTGCGCAGAAGGAGAGCTCGTATCAAACTCGTAGCCCAACCATTCCTTTGCGAGGCGCCTTGCCAACTCAATACCGATAACACGCTGACCGAACGTTAGAACCTGAGCATTGTTAGACAGGATCAAACGCTCAACCGAGAACGAGTCGTGAGCCACCGAAGCGCGAATGCCTGGCACCTTGTTGGCAGCCATTGCCACACCCATTCCGGTACCACACACGAACAGGCCACGATCAGCCTTGCCTTCCGCGATCATGCGAGCGGCCTTGACTGCAACATGCGGGTAGTCGATATCTTCACCGGCGTGAATGCCGGCGTCAATTACCTCGTCTACGCGCTCGTCAGCTTCGAGATCCTTCTTAAGAATTTCCTTGTAATCAAGACCTGCAGAATCCGCGGCAACAACTATACGAAAACCCATAAATGTCTCCCTCCTTGGAGCATGTGGCGTGCATCGTCGGCATCAATATATCACAAAATTTGTCATTTTTAACAAATCTTGTTTTAGAAATAACATCAACGCCTTGAACTCAGTATACAAATATGACCCCGATCACGGGGTCATATCGCAGCATTTGAAACTCGGGTTTCATATTTTGTTACATTCTGGCCTCGTAGCTTATTACGTCACGGCTTCGCTACTATCACCCTCGCTCCGGAATCCTGAAGCATTTGCACATCTTCCTCACTGGTCTGCGAGTCAACGACAATCACGTCAACATCGGCGAGCTTGCCAAAGGAATACATAGCGCGGCGCTTGAACTTAGTGTGATCCAAAAGCAGAATCGTCAGCTCAGACGACTCCATCATTTTTGCCTTCACCGCTGCAACGTCTGCGTACGGGTGGTAGACCGTTCCGTTCCTAATACCCGAAGCCGAGATCAAGCAGATATCGGCGTGCACGGCCTCCAAGTTTCTAATGGTTACGGGCCCCATGGTGGCAGCGGCCCAAGACTGGTATTCACCGCCCAGCACGAGCAGAGAATGACGTGATTCCTCTTCCAACTCACGGGCAACAAGTAAAGAGTTGGTGATAACCGAAATCGGGGCGCTATCTGCCAGCTCTCGCAATACCCACACTCCGGACGTCGAATCGTCGAGCATCACCGAACTGCCCGGGGGAATAAGCGCCGCAACCGCCTTCGCAATCTGCTTCTTTGAGGTGGCTTCCTGCTTCAAACGATACGAGGCCGTGGCCTCATGCAAGCCCGAGGCTGCTGCCACAACTTTCCCGCGATGCTTATGCAAGATCCCCGCCCCCTCAAGGGCCGCCACATCGCGGTATACCGTCATCAGTGACACGCCGGTGTAGGTGGCAAGGTCTTCAACCGAGACCTCGCCGAGCTCAATGACGCGTTTCGCTATCGCGCGCCTGCGCTGACTCTGATCACCCAGGTGCCGGTTCATCTTCGAAATCAGCTTCGATTCGCCCTCGCTCACTTTTGTTCCTTTCCTATTGCAACCCCAGCGTCGGAACTGCCCGGAACCATATCCGCGGCCCGCTCTAGAAGTTTGCCAGCCGGTTCCCAGTACGTCACTGATTTCAAAGTTGCATCTTCGAACTGCAAGCTGGTTAGCGACGCCAACGAGCATTCACGCTTTCGCGGATCGTGCCACAGTGGGCGTCCCTCCACGAACGAACGCAGGGTCCAAATCGGAAGCTGATGAGAAACCATCAGCACCTCCCCACCCTCGAACTGCGCAAGCGCATCAGAGGTGGCCGCACTCATGCGAGAAACCAAATCCGAATACGGCTCTGACCAAGAGGGCTTCAACGGGTTCACGTAGCGCTTCCAATACTTCGGATGAGCCAGCATCAGGCGGTTACGGTTCACAGCCTCGCCCTCGAACGTATTCCACGCCTCCACCAGACGCTGGTCGCTCAAAATCGGCAGATCGTACGCGCGGGCCGTGGGCAGAGCCGTCTGCTGCGCGCGAAGGAGTGGCGATGACACCACGCCCGTAATCTCGTGACCACTATCCACAAGAACTCTGGCTACTTCACTTGCCATCTGCCGGCCAAGTTCAGTCAAACCGAAGCCGGGCATCCTCCCGTACAAAATCGCTTCGGGATTATCCACTTCCCCGTGGCGCATCAAATGAATAACGGTTCGCAAAGCCGGCCTCCGATATCGTGACATATAGAAAAGGCCCCGCAAGTCGGGGCTTTTTCAAATGAAGAACTACTTCTTGTTGCGGCGCTGGTGGCGCGTCTTGCGAAGCAACTTGCGGTGCTTCTTCTTCGACATACGCTTGCGACGCTTCTTAATCACGGAGCCCATACGGCCCTCCTAAAACTATGGCCTTACCTTTAACCAAACATAGAGAATCTATAGAAAATTCGCCCAATTTGTCAAACAAAGCCCGCCCGTTATGACCCAGCTAACGGTAATCAGGCAAAAGCGCGCGCGATTCCCCCGCCCAATAACTGGTTTTCAACGGCGTGTGAACATTCCTCCTATAAATTAGTAAAGTTAGCGCATAAGTGTTTGAAGGAGGCAGCCTTGGATCCCTTTGCGCCTGGCGGCGAAACCGCCCCGCGGGACACCCCTGCCCCCAGCTATCCAAACATTGCGCCGGCCGTGATCTATCAGGCACACGAGCCCACACTCCGCGAGCGATTTCGAGGCAAAATCGACCATTGGGCGAAAGCCTACCCGGCGCGCCTGGCGATGATAGTTTTTGCCTCCATCATCGCGGTAACTACCGCGTTGCTCAGCCTGCCAATCGCAACCCAATCCGGACAGCGCGCTCCCTTTGCAGACGCCCTGTTTAACGCGACCT
Source organism: Gleimia europaea (assembly GCA_002871995.1). Lineage (GTDB taxonomy): Bacteria > Actinomycetota > Actinomycetes > Actinomycetales > Actinomycetaceae > Gleimia > Gleimia europaea. The sequence continues at coordinate 405,072 of PNHW01000001.1, read as the reverse complement.
CTGCAGTTGCCGTTACCGGACTTGCCAGCGTAGATACTGCGAACTACTGGTCACTATTTGGCCAGATCGTGCTGGCAACCGCGATCTCAATCGGCGGCATGGGAGTTATGACCATGGCATCAATACTTGGCCTCGCGGTGTCTCGCCACCTTGGCCTCACCCAACGCATGCTGGCCGCAACAGAAACCAAAACAGCTGCGCTTGGCCAAGTGGGTTCGCTGCTCCGCATGGTTATCCTGACCGCTTTTGCCATGGACTTCCTACTATTCGCAGTACTGTTCCCCCGTTTCCTCGCCCTGGGCTACGAGTTCACCGAGGCCCTCTGGTACGGAATCTTCATGGCCATCTCAATCTTCAACAATGCCGGTTTCGTAGTCATCCCCGAAGGCATGGAACAGTTCACTTCAGACCTGTGGGTCATTGCACCGATCGTCGTAGGAACCGCGGTGGGCGCGCTTGGCTTCCCCGTCATCATGGACCTGACCCGAAACTGGAAGCAGCCCCGCCGCCTCACGCTTCACAGCAAGCTCACGATCACCACCTACATCACGCTTGCCATCGCCGGATCACTGATTATTGGGGCTCTCGAATGGAACAACACGGGCGGCATGGGCCTGTTGTCCGTGCAAGACCGGATCGCGCACTCCGTGCTCGCCGGAGTAAACGGGCGTTCCTCGGGCATCTCCATTTTGGACGAGGGGCAAATGCGCGCCACCACCTGGTGGATTCAAGACGCGCTCATGTTCATTGGCGGCGGCTCCGCTTCAACGGGCGGCGGAATTAAGGTGACCACCCTAGCGGTCCTCGCTCTCGCCGTCCTCGCAGAAGCGCGCGGTGACCGCGACATTGAAGCATTCGGACGCCGCATCTCCTCTTCAACTGTGCGTCTCGCGGTTGCGGTCACAATGATCGGCGCATTCCTCGTTGGCGTCGCCACGATGATCCTCCTAGCCATCACGCCATACTCGCTGGACCGCCTGCTATTTGAAGCCATAAGCGCATTCGGTACGTGCGGCCTATCCACCGGCATCACCGCTAGTCTGCCCGACGCGGGCAAACACACCCTTTCTGCGCTCATGTACCTGGGGCGAACCGGCCCCATGACCATCGCTGCGGCCCTAGCCCTGCGCGAACGCCGCCGCGTGATTCGCCAACCGCAAGAAAACCCGATTATCGGCTAGAAGCCCCTACACGCCTTACACTTGAGTGGAACTGATATGAACTTGCGAAACTGCAGACGCAAAGTTTTAGGGAGGAAACGTGGCTGAATCCGATTGGAAACAATCGTCCGGCACGCTCGTAATCGGCCTAGGGCGCTTCGGATCCGCTGTAGCGGCCACGCTTGGGCGGCTGAAACGTGAAATCATGGCCGTCGAATCAGACCCGCGCAAAGTGCAGATCTTCGCCGGCCGTATTCCACTTGTGGAGGCCGACGCCACCAACATGGAGGCGCTTGAGCAGCTCGGCGCACGCGAGTTCTCCTCCGCCGTGGTCGGCGTGGGCTCCTCCCTCGAAGCATCGGTGCTTATCACCGCTAACCTAGTGGACCTGGGGATCCCCTCCATCTGGGCAAAAGCAACCTCGCGCGAACACGGCCGCATCCTGCGCCGCATCGGCGCCCACCACGTTGTCTACCCCGAGTTTGACGCTGGCCAGCGCACCGCCCACCTGGTTGGCGGCCGCATGCTTGACTACATCGAAATGGACAAGCAGGGCTTTGCCATCATGAAAATGCGTCCGCCAAAAGAGGTGCAGGGCTTCACCCTGGAAGAATCTGACGTTCGCGCCAAGTACGGCGTCAACGTACTTGGAGTTCTGCGCCCCGGCCGTGCTTTCGAATACGCGTCCTCCGACACGCGCATCGACCGTGAAGACATCATCATCGTCTCTGGCGATGGCTCACTTTTGGAGTACTTTGCCAACCGGCCCTAGGGCTATTTCCCCGGCTAAAGCAACTACCTCGTAAATGATAGTGGCGGCTTCCCTCAAAACCCTAAGGAAAACCGCCACTATTCTTACGGCCTTAAAGCCGGGGCAGACAGCCGGCTCTAGCTAGTCCGCATCTTCTTTGGCTTTTGCCTTCCGGGCCTTCACGCGATCCTTTTCAAGATTCGCAGCCACGTCCTCCACGTAAATGTACTTGCCGCGGTCAAGACGCTCATATTCCTTCTGCTCAGCCGGATTTGGCCGAGGTGGAATCTCCACCGGATCGGGCTCAATACGCTTCCACGGAATCTCATTCAACAGATCGTTAATAACGTTGATGCGCGAACGCTTCTTATCTTCAGACTCAACCGTGCGCCAACGTGCCCACGGCGTATCCGTTGCCGCAAACATTGCGTCTTTCGCGCGCGAGTATTCCTCCCACCTCATGATCGACTCCACGTCAATCGGGGAGAGCTTCCAGCGCCGCATCGGATCGGATGAACGGGAGCGGAACCGCGCCTCCTGCTCATCCGCGGACACCGAGAACCAGTACTTAATCACGCGAATACCATCATCTACCAGCATGCGTTCAAACTCGGGAGCCTGACGCAAGAACCGGTGGTATTCCTCCGGCGAGCAAAAGCCCATCACGCGCTCCACGCCCGCACGGTTATACCAGGAGCGGTCAAAAATAACGATCTCACCAGCTGACGGCAGATGCTGAACGTAACGCTGGAAGTACCACTGCGTACTCTCTCGCTCAGTCGGCTTTGGGAGTGCAACCACGCGCGCGTGGCGCGGATTCAAGTACTGGGTGACACGCTTAATCGCAGAGCCCTTGCCCGCGGCGTCGCGCCCCTCAAACAGGATGATGATGCGTTCACCCTTTGCAATGACCCACTGCTGCATCTCAACAAGTTCAGCCTGGAGCCGCTTCAGCTCCTTCTCGTAAGCCTTCTTATCGAGCTTAGGCAGGTTTTCGGTTTGCGAAATACTATCGGTGCTTGACATGCCTCAACTCTAACGCGCCCAGCCCGCGCCCTGCCCGCTTTGGCGAGATTGCATGGCTAGAGCCCTTGTTTTGGTGGTTTCAATCCACAATGTAAGCGCGGCCAGATTTCTTGTCCGTACCCACTGCTAACCTTTTATTAACGACAGAGAGAAGAGACCGTGGCGAAGAAACCTACCGAACACTTCGAGTGCAGTGAATGTGGCTGGACCACCACCAAATGGGTGGGTCAGTGCCGCGAGTGCAGCGCGTGGGGCACCTTGGAACAAACCCAGATTTTGGAGGCCGCGCCGCAAGCTGGAGGTGCAAAGGCACTCACCCCATCTTCTCCCGCTGCTCCGATCTCGAAGGTGTCCGCCGAGGTTGCGCGCTACCGCTCCACCGGGGTCTCCGAGTTCGACAGGGTTCTTGGGGGCGGCATTGTTCCCGGTGCCGTGGTTCTACTGGCAGGCGAGCCGGGGGTTGGTAAGTCCACACTCCTGCTTGACGTCGCCGCTCGTTCCGCTGCAGATGCGGTGGGAAGTGGTCCCGTTCTCTACATTTCTGCAGAGGAATCAGCATCTCAGATTCGCCTGCGCGCAGAGCGCATCGGGGCGCTTCATGACAACCTGTTGCTGGCTGCAGAAGCAAACCTTGAGACCATCTTGGGACACGTGGACTCCACAAACCCATGCTTGCTGATAGTGGACTCTGTGCAAACCATTTACACACTCGATATGGAGGGCTCTGCGGGCGGGGTATCCCAAGTGCGGGCGGTTGCAGCCCGCCTCATCAGAGCCGCAAAAGAACGCAACCTGCCCGTCATCCTGGTTGGCCACGTCACCAAAGACGGCGGCATTGCCGGCCCGCGTATTCTTGAACACCTGGTGGACGTAGTCTGCCAGTTCGAAGGTGACCGCCACGCGCGACTACGCCTACTTCGCGCCGTGAAGAACCGCTACGGACCTACCGACGAGGTGGGGTGCTTTGACCTGCGCGACTCCGGCATCGTGGGATTGCCAGACCCGTCCGGCCTATTCCTTTCCCACACCGGAACAACTACGCCCGGCACGTGCATCACCGTCACCCTGGAGGGGCGCCGCCCCATGCCAACCGAAGTGCAAGCCCTCGTTGCCCACACCAACGCGGGCAGTCCGCGGCGAACCACCTCAGGAATTGACCATTCGCGCGTAGCCATGATGCTTGCCGTGTGCCAAGCCCGCCTGGGCGTGGACACCTCCACCACCGACGTATACGTGTCCACCGTCGGAGGGGCAAAAACCTCCGAACCGGCCGCCGACATGGCCACCGCCCTCGCCATCATGTCCGCCGCGTGGAACAGGCCCATCAAAACCGAGCTTGTAGCCATCGGAGAAGTGGGATTAACCGGCGAGATTCGAGCAACAGCCGGCGTGCAACGCCGTCTAACCGAAGCTGCGAGACTAGGATTTAAACAGGCCATCGTTCCCAGTACTGGAAGCGAAGACCTCAAAGCAGTTAATGGACTCACCATCTATCCGGTGACCGACTTGGCAACGGCCGCCAAAGTCGGACTCACCTCACCAGACAACACAGGGCGCAAAAGAAAAGAATGACCATGACAACCGCAGAACACGAAACCATGCGCAAAGCCCTCAAGGCACTCGCCCCTGGCACCGACCTACGCGAAGGCCTTGAACGCATCCAGCGCGGGCACACCGGTGCCCTCATCGTGCTCGGCTATAACAAAGAAGTAGAAGCCCTATGTTCCGGAGGCTTCGAACTCGATGTGGCGTTCTCCGGCCCGCGCCTGCGTGAGCTTGCAAAAATGGATGGCGCAGTCATCATCTCTTCCGACTACAAACGCATCCGCCGCGCCAATGTGCAACTAATCCCCCACGCCGCCGTATCTACCGTGGAATCTGGCATGCGTCACCGCACCGCTGAACGCACCGCGCGTCAAACTGGACTACCCGTCATCTCCCTTTCCGCCTCAATGCGGGTCATCACCGTCTACGTCGGCTCTCTCAGGCGCAGCTTAGAAGAACCCGAAGCTCTGCTCTCACGCGCCAACCTTGCCCTTGACACGCTAGATCGGTACACGCAACGTCTTCAAGAAGACCTGGCCACCCTCACCGTGCTAGAGCAACGCGAAACTGTTACCGTTCGTGACGTCGCCACCACCCTCCAACGTATGGAAATGATCAGGCGCATCCACACCGAGATTTCAGGCTACCTTGAAGAACTGGGCACAGAAGGCCGCCTCATCGAGCTGCAGCTAGATGATCTCCTACGCGGTTCCGCCTCCGAACGCGCCCTCCTAATACGCGACTACATTCGCCAACCAGACCGCATCAGCGAAGCCGAAACGGAACTGTCTAACCTCGATAGTGAAGGCATGGTTGACCTCACCCGCATTGGAGCAGCAATCGGCCAGCCCGTAGTAGATGCATCCGACTTTGACCGTGTCATCTCTCCACGCGGCTACCGCTCCCTCACCATGGTTCCGCGCCTGCCCTGGAACATCATCGAACAACTTATTAAAAAGTGGGATACCCTCACCAAACTGCGTGAGGCCACTGTAGAAGAACTGCAAACCATCGAAGGCGTAGGCCCTTACCGCGCGAGCCTCATATCCAGTTCACTGAACAGACAGCACGCAGCGGCATCGCCCGAAGCCGTCGGCTGGTAGCTCACAGGCTCGCCATCTAGCGGCTACAACTACTCCTGCGGCTCCACAACCTGAACCAGCAGGTCGGCCTTAGCATCATCCAGGTAGCTCACGTGTAGCACGTACGTGCCCGCGGCGCCCGCACTGCCCGCCTCACAACTCTCATAATCGTGGCCATCCCACGACAGCGTTGTATTCCAGCTACGGTTCGGGCCAATCAAAAGCGGAAGCGACGCGTCCGGCGAAGCACACTTCAAGGTGTCAACCAACTCATAGGAACCCGAAGTCACCCGCACGCCAAGTGACTTCGCTGACCCATCTGCAAGACACGCGTCCGCGCCCCGATTCGTCACCGTAACCGCTGCATTCCACGGGCCGCCAACGGAGATAGACCGGTCATAATTTGTAATCTTGAAATCCAGATCCGCAGCGCGACACTCAGCAATGGGCTTCACCGCGTCCTGCTCTTGCACAGCCTGCAAACTCTGCTGGCGCTGCTCCAGGCTCTTCGTAGCCGAAGCACTCAGAAAATAGATTCCCAATCCCAAAGCCGCCAAAATTAGGAGCACCACAGCGATCAAACGCCCTCGCGTGAGCACCACACCTGGCCGCGCTGACCGCGCCGAGCGCGACCCCCCCTTAGCGCTACGAGTAGTGGCCTGAGACTTGTTCGACTGCGCGGGCAGCTTTCTCGACACTGCGGGGCGTTGGCCAGCGGCCGCGCCACCTTTAGCACTCCGCGGCGTTCCACTCGCGGGCCTGCGAGCCGATGAGCTAGCGCTGCTACCAGAAGAGGACTGGGACCTCGAAAATGAATTACCGGACGGAGACCTGCGCGAGGTTGAGGGGCGTGAGGATTTAGCGGACCGGCTACCACTACTTTGGGGCCAAACTTCCCAGTCGCCTCGGCCTTTGCCGTTACCATTCTTTGGAACCACTAGCTAACACCCTGCTCTACACCAGACGAACCCGCATCTTCGTCATCATCCAAATGACACCAACGCTCAACCACGAACGCCACCACCAGTAACGCCGCGGCCCCTAAGGCCGACAAAATAGCGCCCAACATTGACGTTTGCACGTACTCGGCGTGCGCGTTACGGAGCATCGCCAGTACCGCTCCAAAAAAGAATCCGATCGCGGCGGCAGACACCCACGCCGCCGAATAAGCGAACATCGCGACGTTCATCGCTCCCGTGGCACTAATGCGCCGAGGCTCTCCCTTTCGAAGCGCGTGCACCCGGCGTCCAAAATAGAACAGCACCGCGGCAATGCCCAAGAAAAGAAGTCCCGTGTACGCAGTGATCATGAGCGTTGGGAGTATCACCGCTACCGCCGCCCCCACGGCCGTGGCAGCGGCAAATGGGATGACGATGCTAGATACGCTCAGCGGCTTCACGGCGTCTCATTCTTGTCACGTCGCTTAACAATCGGAATGGCGCCCGTAACCGTTGGACGCACGATTGTGCGACGCGAGGGCCGGGCCGGCTCCTGCGACAAAGGGATGAGGCCAGACGCAAAATCCTCAGCTAAACCCGACTCGACGCGTGGCTTTTGCGCGGAAGTGTTCTTCTGCTGATCCTCGTCCGCCCGGTGTAGCTCGGCCGGGTCGTCAATTATCCTCTGCTCCGCGCTCCTGTGCCAGCGCGGCAACGCGATCTTACGGCCCATAAGGGGCCGCGCGTGCCGCGTACTATCAGGCAAAACCTGCGGCTGTACCGTTGCGGACGCGGACACAGATGAGGAGGTCTGAGCCTTCTCTTGCGACGCGGGAGCGGGATCCGATTTGGGCTGCGACTTGTCTCGTGCAGGAAGGGGCATCCAGCGCGGCTTCGCCTTGGGGGTAAACACGGCTCCGCCGGGCTCAGAAGCCGAAGCGCGACGCCGATACACCCGTCCTACCGGCGCCGTAGCGTCCTGTTGGATCGCTTTTTCCTTCTTCTCCGAATCGGGTTCGTGAGCGGCATCTTCAACCCAGTTGGTAGCAACCTGCTCGATTTCCTGATCCGCAGTTTCACGTACCAAAACATCTGCCCGGCCGTAACGGCCAACGCGTGCGTTCGGGTCAATCTGGAGCCAAGGTAAGAGCACGAATGCGCGCTCGTGGGCGCGCGGGTGTGGAAGCGTTAGCTTCGGATCATCGCTACGCAATGAACCGTACGTAATAATGTCGAGGTCCAGGGTTCGCGGCCCCCAGTGCTCGGCGCGAACGCGCCCGAATGCGTTCTCGATCATCTGCGTGGCATTAAGGAGATTGAGAGGAGCAAGCGTGGTACTTACCTGCACGACGGCATTGTAGTAGTCGCTTTGCGCCTCCTGACCGGGCGCCAACACGGGCGCGGAGCAAAATAGTGCAGAGACCCCGGTGACCGAAACATCCGGCATGGCATCGAGCATCAAAATAGCCTCGGCAAGCGTTTTTGGCGGATTCCCCACGTTCGCACCCAGAGCGATAACCGCAGTAACGGGCTCCCCCGGAGCTTTGGTTAGCCCCTCGTGATCCACATAGGAGTTCACGAGGACGGCGTGTAGCGGCGACAGAGGGGACGTGACCGGAGGTTTTATCGAGTTTGGCGCCGGGCGCGGATCCCCTACCTGCCAGCCCTGCATGGACTGTGCAATGGGAGTGCAAGCGGGGTTTTGCAAATCCTTTTCCAACTGCTCACTGTGATCAGCCAACCACTGTTCGCGCTCGGCTCGAGCCATCGCTACGCTCATCATCTGCGCATGCACAGGAGATTCTGCCGGCTCTGGCTTCCTCGCCGCTGTCGTTTCAAACTTCTGCGCCAGTTCATTGGCAGCGGCGCGCTTCGCCTCGTGCCTCGCGCTACGAGTACGACGCGCAGGCTTATCCTCGCTCCCTCGCGCACCTGCCGGCGCCTGAACTCGTCCGCGAGCGCTCCGCTTGCCGGGCTTCATAGCCCTCTCTTCTCGAATCGCTTGGCCGCTAGCTTGCGACTGGGCCTTCGACACTGAAGATACGGACTCGAAAGAGGAGTTTCGCGCGCGCGTAATAGTCATCGAAACATCGGAAAACTCAAGATCCATCGGAGCGTGCGGCTTGTGCACCACAACCTGGACGATCTGGACCGCCTCGTACTTCAACACGACTTCGGCGACCTTCTGCGCGAGCGTCTCAATCAGGAATACGGGTGGCCCGGCAAGAACGCCATTCACATCGGCGGCAACTTCGGAATAGTCAACCGTCTGGCTCAAATCATCACCGCGAGCCGCTCCTCGCGTATCCACATACATGATCACGTCAACGGTGAACTGCTGACCCTCGCGGCGCTCAAACGCGTAAACACCATGACGTCCAGTAGCGGTAAGGCCCAAAATTTTTATCACATCAAGGTCGCTCTTCCTGCGATCCATAATGAGCCTCCCTTCTACCTACTGTTCTAGCTTATTTCACAGACGCGCGATTCCAATATTCGGCCGCGCGCAAAGCAGCCATATTCCCTCTGGCTTCATGAACGCGCACAGCCCAAGGGCGAAGCCGGGCGATTAATGCCGTGAGAGCAACCGTCATATCATCCACATCCGCCATGTCGTCACTACGAGTCTTTATGAAACGCTTTCGCGAATGCCCAATCAGAAGCGGAAATGGGGACTTTGCAATCATCTCATCAAGGCCAGCCAGCAGTTGCCAGTTAGCATCCATGGTTTTTGCAAACCCTAGGCCAGGATCCAACACGATCCGCTCCGGCTTCACTCCCGCGGCCAATACGACCTCAACCTGACGGTCAAGCTCGCGAAGCACTGTATCCACACTGCCATCCGTGAGGACATCCTCGTCTGGAGCTCCAGGAAGGCCGCGCCAATGCTGGATTATGCACACCGCGTCCGTCTGCGCCATCACCTGCGCCATCTGCGGATCCAAACACGCGCCGGACACGTCGTTAATTATGTGCGCACCGGCCTCGCACATCGCTTGGGCAGTTGTAGCGTGGACGGTATCTACAGACACCACCACGCCCTCATCTACCAGCGTCCGCACAACATCGGCTATACGAGCCGTTTCTTCACTCGCACTAATGCGCATCGAGTTAGGTCGGGTGGATTCTCCTCCCACATCGATGATGTCCGCGCCCTGGCTCACCAGTTCAAGGCCGCGCGACACCGCTCGATCTGTATCAAACCACTTACCGCCATCCGAGAAGGAATCCGGCGTGACGTTCACGATGCCCATCAGTAGCGTGCGGTCCTCGGGTAACGAAACGCCGTTGAATCTCGGAGCCAAGAAACTCATTACTTGCGCCCCTCCATCACCAAAGTCATGATTTCCTGGCGGGTTGCGGGAGAGTTCATCACGCCCCGCAAAGCCGACGTAACGGTCCACGATCCCGGCTTACGTACACCGCGCATAGTCATGCACATGTGTTCGGCCTCGATAATCACGCAAGCTCCCTGCGGTTTTAGTTTATTTACGAGGGCGTCCGCAATCTGTGACGTCAAGCGCTCCTGCACCTGCGGGCGACGTGCGTACCCTTCCACCAGGCGAGCCAGTTTAGACAGGCCCGTCACCGTGTTGTTAGCCGGAATGTAAGCCACGTGAGCCTTGCCGTAGAACGGGAGCAGATGGTGTTCACAAACCGAGTAAAAATCGATGTCGCGAACCAGCACCATCTCTTCGTGTTCCACCTGGAAATGCGTCTCCAAATGGACCGACGGATCCTCTTCCAAACCGCCCACGATCTCTGCCCAAGCCCGGGACATACGCGCCGGCGTATCAATCAGGCCCTCGCGGGACGGGTCTTCTCCTATTGCGACCAGCAGGTCGCGCACGGCACGCTCAACACCAGCCGCGTCATAAGTCATGACTATTCGCCCGGTCTTTCCTGCGGACTCGCCTGCTGCGGAGTTTGCGGCTTGGCAGAAGAATCCGAAATCCCCACTGGGTCTCCCCACTTGGCGCCCTCAACCGCAGCGTCCGACTGGTAGTTCCAAACCGGGCGCTCCTCCTGCTTGATTACGTCCTTGAAAATCTCTTCAAGCTCGTTCTCAGTCAGTGTCTCTTCATCCAGCAGGTGCTGAGCCAGGTTGTCCAACACGTGGCGGTTGCGCGACAGGATCTGCCACGCCTCGCGAGCCGCATGATCAAGAAGTGCCCGGACCTCCTCGTCAATCACCGCAGTGATCGCATCCGAAGTCTCGTGGCTATTGCCTCCGCCCTGCGCGCCAAACGGCTCCGTGTCAGCGGTGCCGAGCTTCACAAGGCCCAAACGCTCAGACATGCCGTAGTCCGTAACCATGGCGCGGGCCGTTGCCGTGGCCTTCTCAATATCATTTGAGGCCCCCGTAGACGGGTCGCGGAACACCAGCTCTTCCGCAACGCGGCCACCCAGCGAATACACGAGGTCATCCAGCAACTGATTGCGCGTCTTCGAGTAGCGGTCTTCCGTTGGCATCACCATCGTGTAACCCAGGGCGCGCCCACGCGGCAAAATAGTCACCTTCGTAACAGGAGCCGTGTAACGAAGCGCCGCAGCACACAGGGCGTGGCCGCCCTCGTGGTAGGCCGTGACCGCCTTATCGTGCTCGTTCATCACGCGCGTGCGCTTTTGCGGGCCGGCAATCACGCGATCAATGGCCTCATCCAGAGCGCGATTATCAATCAGATCGGCATTTGAACGCGCCGTCAGCAACGCGGCCTCGTTCAACACATTCGCAAGATCTGCACCAGTGAAACCAGGCGTACGCTTCGCAATCTGATTCAAGTCCACATCCGCGGTCAACGGCTTACCCTTAGCGTGGACCTTCAAGATTTCGAAACGACCTCGCATATCTGGGGCCTCAACCGCGATCTGACGGTCAAAACGGCCCGGACGTAGCAGAGCCGGATCGAGAATATCTGGGCGGTTCGTAGCCGCAATCATGAGGACGTTCGTGCGGTCATCAAAACCGTCCATCTCCACCAGCATCTGGTTTAACGTCTGCTCGCGCTCATCGTTTCCGCCACCAATACCGGAACCACGATGACGGCCAACCGCATCAATCTCATCTACAAAAATAATTGCCGGAGCGGCCTTCTTCGCCTTATCAAACAAGTCGCGAACGCGCGACGCACCCACGCCCACGTACAGCTCCATGAACTCCGAGCCAGACATCGAGAAGAACGGCACGTTAGCCTCACCTGCAACTGCCTTCGCAAGTAGCGTCTTACCCGTACCCGGAGGGCCATACAGCAACACGCCGCGCGGCACCTTCGCACCCACCGCAGTGAACTTTTCGGGCTGGGCCAAGAACTCGCGGATCTCCTGAAGCTCCTCCACGGCCTCGTCCTCGCCCGCAACATCCGCGAACGTGACCTCCGGATTCTCGCGGTTAAACTCCTTCGCCCGCGACTGGGCAAAACCGCCCATCATCCGGCCACCCGCCGCGCGCGTAGTCAGCCAGTAGAAGCCGGCCAGCAACAGCAAGATCGGGATCATCAGTTGCAGAAGCGAACCAAAAAGACTCGGCTGCGGGTTCAGCACGTTATACCCGCTCTTCGCATTCGCGCCCTCAACCAGGCGAAGCATGCTCGGGCCCTGATCCTTCGAATATACGAAAGTGACCTGCTTGCCGTGGTTTACTTCCCGATCACCCTCAGAAGTCGGCTTATGCACGAAATCCTCAGTCAGCTTGAGCTCCACGCGCTGCGCCGGATCGTTCACCACCACGCGCTCAACCGTGTCAGAGCGCAGCAACTCCACGCCCTCATACGTCTCAATCTGCGCCGGCTGGAACAGCCTCCAAACCATCCAACCAACCAAGAAGAAGATCAGCACAGGCACCAGGGCGGCAGCCCAATTCGGCGAATTCTTCTTCTTCGACTTCGAATCCTTCTTGTGCACCGGTCGCTTCACGTAAGGACCCTTTCAAATAGCTTCGAGAAATTCTCTTAATTGTAAACGTGGGGAGCAAGAGTCCCAATGAACGGCAGATTGCGGTACTTCTCCGCATAATCCAAGCCGTAACCAATCACGAACTCATTTGGAATATCAAAGCCCACGTACTTCACATCAACTTCGACCTTAGCCGCCTCCGGCTTACGCAACATCGTTGCGATTTCCACCGACTCTGGGCCGCGCGAGGACAGATTCGACTTCAACCAAGCAAGCGTGAGGCCCGAATCAATAATGTCCTCAACAATCAACACGTGCTTGCCCGTCAAATCCGAATCCAGATCCTTCAAGATCCGCACCACACCCGAAGATTTCGTGCCCGAACCGTAGGAAGAAACAGCCATCCAATCCATTTCCAACGGCGTAGAAATAGCGCGCGAAAGATCCGCCATCACCATAATCGCACCGCGCAACACACCTACTAGAAGGATCTCCTTGCCCTCGTAATCACGATCAATTTCCGCGGCCATCTCCACCAGACGCGCGTCGATCTGCTCCTTAGTAAACAGGATCTTTTCGAGGTCAGAACCCATGTCGGATGCTTGCATTTTCATCTCCCGTGAAAAGTTAGTGATAGGTACTTCCAGTCTTGCACAAATCAGCTGGTTTTCATTATTTTTATCAGCCGGCGAACAGTGCGATCTCGCGTGCCTTCCCCGCGCTCATTTGCGCGCGGTTCACACTGTTGTTCTCGCAGTTCGCATTCGGGTTCGCGTTTGGGTTCAGGTTCGCGTTCGCGCCAAGCCTTCACTCCGCCCGGCAAATCAATCGGGGCGCCGCCCTCATAACCAACAACCAACCTATCGAGGGCACTAACATGCGCCTGCGCGAGCTGGGACGCGCCCGCACGCTCCGCCGCATCCTTCAATACCCGCGAGCGCACCGCGGGCGGCAAGCTCGCCAAATCCTCAACTACCAGGGCTTCACCCGGACTCCAGCACCTGCCTGCCCACTCTTCCAGCGCGCTCGCATCCGCATCCAGAAGCTGCGCAGACCGCGCCAGTAGCGGCACGACATCGCGTCCAAGTGCTTCACCCAGCGACGGGATCACACGACGACGTACCGCTACCCGAGGCAGCGGACCTCCATCCGCGCGAGCCCAACCGCCCTGCAGACGGTTAGACGGATCTTGAACCGGCTCCAAGCCGAGCTCGGCGCACATACCCTCCGTGTCCCACCTACGCACCCCTAGCAGCGGGCGAACCCACGTGCGCGAGGACGGCGCGTCCTCGCGCACTACCTCCCGCATCCCCGACAGCGAACGCGCCCCCGATCCTCTGCCGAGCCCCAGCAGCACGGACTCCGCCTGATCATCCATCGTGTGACCCAAGAACACCGTTGCTCCCGCACCCGAGTTCTCTCGCAGTGCCCCGTAGCGCGCCTCTCGCGCGGCGGCCTCTATGCCGCCTTCACTGCCAACGCTTACAGGCACCACGCGGGCTGCGATCTTCCACTTTTCTAACAACAGGCGCGTTCGTTCCGCCTCTTCCGCAGACTCATTGCGCAACCCGTGATCTACGATCACCGCGCGCACCTCAGCGCCCATCCGACCTCCCAAATCAGCCACTGCAAACGTGAGCGCCAAGGAATCCGGACCACCCGAACAGGCAACCACCCACTCTCCCGGTGTTAAACCGTTACGCTTCACCACATCGCGAAGCGCCAACGTCACCGCCCTCGTATGCTTAGGCGGCGTAGAACCAATCAACTGAGAAACCATGAACTATAACTTCGCGAGCGCAAGGGCAAAATCGTCAATCGCCGGGCGAGTAAACACCGCACCATCCTCCATACCGCTTGACTGCACGTGGAACGCCAACACGCGACCCCGCTTCGTCATCACAAAACCGGCCAATGACGAAACCTCATCGAGAGTACCCGTCTTCGCGTTCACCTGCGCACCCGCGAGATCCCCCTCGAATCGCTTATTCAACGTTCCCGAAAAATGGCCCACAGGTAAATCACGCACAATGTTAAACGCGGCTGGCACCCCCGCGTCCCGCAAATACAGTAAAGATTCCACTAGAGTTCGCGGGCTCACCCTGTTTTCCACGTTCAAACCCGAACAATCCACGGCGCTCAACCCGTCCGTATACACACCGGTGTTCTTCACCTGTTCCACAAGGTTTAGGGCGGCGTCCTCCAACGTCGAACCCGCATTTTGCGCCACACTACTTAAACGACACAACTGTTCGGCAAGCGTATTATCCGACTCCATGAGCATCAGGCGCGTCACCTGCGCAATTGGCGCCGACTCGACCTTCGCAAGCAGCTCCCCCTGCCCGTCGTACGGTTCGCTCGAGGCCTGAATCTCCACGTTTACGCCCGCACTGGCCAGCGCATCCTGAAGCACCTGGGCCACATTTGCCGCCGGATCATCGTAATAGGGCTGGTATCCCGGCCCCGGCAGCTCTCCGCGATCAATCGCAAACGGAGCCACATGCCCCACCCAATGTTCCAAACCATCCATCAATGCCGGCTCACGCGTTGGACCATCAAACATGTGGTCATGGAACACCAGCTTTCCCGCAGATCTTTGGCTATCTTCCAACGCTTTAGCCGTTGCCGCAGCTAAATCGGCAACACCAGCCCGGCCATTCACCTGCGGGCCGCCCGCGCCCTGCGCCAAAAGTAGATCGCCCTCCCCCACAAGGTGAAGTACGCCATCCTCATCTAAGAAAATGCGCGTGGCAAGAGTGTCAGCCGGATCTAAACTTTGCGCCGCGTTTATAGCCGTCAAAATTTTAATGGTCGAGGCCGGAGGCATCGGTATCTGCCCATTCTTATCCAGCAAAACCTCACCCGTTAACGCATCCGCAACGTATACACCCGGAGTGAACTTCTGCTCCCTACCGGCCTTCTCTAGAGCCTCCCACGCGGGCGCAAGCTCGCCAGGTTCAACAAGCGGCGCATCCTCGGCCATTTGTGCGCTAACCACGCTGCCAAGTTGCACAGATTCCCCCAAAGGAGGCTCTTTACCAACAATCGGTTTGGTGTTAGTCAAGAAACCGGGCACAACATCATTAATATCGGCGTAAACATATCCACCCACGCCCGCAACGGCTAAGAAAACACTTAGAATCACGGTAAGAGTTCTTTTTAACACGTGCCCTCCAGTCACTTGACACCCTAAGTGTAAAGCGTTTTTCACGGCCCCTAGTCAGGTAATCTGGAGATCACACTTAGCGAAGGGAAGAAACGGTGGAATTCGACGTCACTATTGAGATTCCAAAGGGCAACCGTAATAAGTACGAAGTTGACCACGAAACAGGGCGCATTCGCCTTGACCGCATGCTGTTCACCTCAACGCGCTACCCCGATGACTACGGATTCATTGACGACACGCTCGGCGAAGATGGTGACCCGCTAGACGCACTAGTCATCCTTGAAGAACCCACCTTCCCCGGCTGCGTAATCCGCTGTCGGGCTCTTGGCATGTTCCGCATGCGTGACGAGGCCGGTGGCGACGACAAGGTTATCTGCATCCCATCCGGCGATCAGCGCGCCTCGTGGCGTACCGAGATTGATGACATCTCGGAATTCCACCGCCTTGAAATCCAGCACTTCTTTGAGGTCTACAAGGACCTCGAACCCGGCAAGTCCGTTGAGGGCGCACACTGGGTTGGCCGCGAAGAAGCAGAAGCGGAGATTCGCCGCTCTTACCAGCGCGCCAAGGACGCCGGCTTCTAAACCCGGCCGCGCGCAAAACAATTGGTTGGAGGTTCGCCCTTGGGGCGAACCTCCAACCAATTGTCTATCGAACCACTTAGCAAACTCTGCGCTTGCCGCGCGGTATTACTAGCGGCGTAACCTGCTAATTATGGGCGGCCACCATACGGTACAAGGTCACCGTAGCGAAGCGGATTCAACCGAACGTAGTCACCCGGAACCGTTGCCTCAACCATCATGCCTCCACCGGCGTAAATCGCTACGTGGTAAATGCCGTTAGCCGAACCACCGGGACCATAGAACACGAGGTCACCCGGCTGCAGATTATTAATAGAAACGCGCTGAGTAGCCCAGTACTGCTGCTGGGAAGTACGCGGCAACGATACACCCTGACTGGCCCAAGCCGTCATCGCAAGACCCGAACAGTCATAGCCACCGGCACCGGTACCACCCCAGAGGTAAGGCACTCCAATGCGGGCCTTCGCAAACGCCACAGCACCCGGACCACCTGAGCTAGCCTGAGCAGCCTCTGCTGCACGACGAGCCTGCTCCGCGGCTTCCGCTGCACGACGAGCTTGCTCCGCGGCCTCCGCCTGGCGCCGAGCTTCCTCAGCCGCACGCGCCTCCGCGGCACGCTTTTCCTCTTCAGACTTACGCTTAGCTTCGGCCTCTTCACGCGCGCGCTTCGCAGCTGCTTCCTCTAGAGCCTTAGTGTTGTTCTCGCTAGCCTGATCGCGCGCGGAGCTCTGATTAGCGTTCTCTGCTTGACGGGCAGACTCAGCCTGATTCACCAAGCCCTGACTGCGCTCAACGCGAGCCCTGTTAGCGGCCTCCTGGCGCGCATTTTGTGAACGCTCGATCTGCGCCTGACGCGCTTCTTCCGCCGCGATCGTCGTACCACGACGCTGCGCCAGCTGAGCGATCAAACCATCACGACGCTGCTGCACCTGCGCAAACGCCGCCTGCCTGCCATCAGCGTAAGTCTGGATCTCCTGTGAACGTTTCTCTACCTCAGCCTGTGCCTCCTGCACACGCTTCTCGGTAGCTGCCGCCTGGTCTTCCATCGCCTTCGCAACCTGGTGCATAGCAGCCACGCGCTGGAGCTTCGCATCCGTAATCTGCGACACCGTGTCAACGATCTTGCCGCGGCGCTCCATGTCAGCCAGGCCATCCTTGGTCAAGAACGGAGCCAGGCGCTGGGCATTACCAGAGCCAGAACGATAAGTAGTCTGGGTGAGGGCCGCGAGCGTTTCACGCTCGCCCTTGTACTTGTCCCACGAAGACGCCACAGCGTCTTTCGCGGCCTTCGCATCGGCCTGCGCCTGAGCCAACTGCGACTGAGCAACAGCAAGTTCTTCAGCAACCTGCTGCACCCTCACGTTAGCTTCGGCAGATTCGGCAGATACCTTTGCAAGTTCTACCTCGAGCTGCGCAACCGACAGATCGCTGTAGTCATCGTCAGCGACAGCCAAACCCGGCAACGCCAACACGAGACTTGCAGATACCGTAAGCGCAATCACCGCGCCTTTACCAAAGTACTTACTCACTGAACACGATCTCCAGTTACAAAACCCATCCACGAATGCGGACTGCTAATTACTCTTACCCAAGTTACCGCAACACCGCCCCTCATTTCCACAAATCGTAGCCGCAGTTACACAAATCCTCGGCGTGTCGCCTTGAATCTAAACATTTTTCGCTTTGAAAAGTTTGTTACATGACCGTTTCGAAATTGCCTAGCAGGCACACACGTATTTTACGGAGCGAGAGTTTAAGCTCGTTGTATGGGCGATATTAATCCGAAAGCCGGTTTTGGCAAGTATCCTGTTCCCCGCGCGGGCCAGTGGAGCCCCGACGTGCTCGGTCCCGGCTTTGAAGCACAAACCCTGCAGCTTCTACCCGATGATGAGGGCGAAGTCCTCGCCACTATCGTGCGACATGACGCCACCCGCGACCCCCACGCCCTCGAAGGCACCCCGAAAGAGCCAATATTCAAAGCACTCTACATTCACGGGTGGAACGACTACTACCACCAGCGCGAACTCGCTCGGCAAGTAGCCCTAGCAGGGGGACAGTTCTTTGGCCTTGATCTGCGAAAATACGGACGATCTTGGAGAAAGAACCAAACCTTTGGCTGGACGCAAAACCTGGCTGACTACGACGAAGACATCGCCGAAGCCCTACTAATCATGGGCGAAGACCTCCCCATAGTTTTGATGGGGCACTCCACGGGCGGCCTAACCGCGACGCTGTGGGCAGCGCACCACCCGGGGCGCCTGGCAGGACTGTGGCTTAACTCAGCCTGGCTAGAACTCCAAACTTCCTCTATAGCGCGCGTGCCCACAAAACAAGCAGTACAACTAATTGCATCGCGCGAGCCCCGCCGGGTTCTTCCCACGGGCGGTAACGACTTTTACGGTATTTCTCTACGAGGGTGGAACAAAGACGACGGAGAGATGCCAAGCGACCTCGTGCCCTACAAAGATGATCCATCCCTAGCCGGCTGGGGGCTTATTCCCGAGTGGAAGGCAACTGGACGGTCGATATACGCCGGCTGGCTTGCAGCCGTCATCACCGGTCACCAAGAAGTGGCAGGAGGGCTCGACATTGACTGTCCCGTTATGAATATTTCTTCCACGCACACTTATGAGGGTTCCGAATGGAGCTCCGACGTGCGCTACCAAGACACCGTGTTAGACGCGGACCTGATTGCCGAGCGTGGGGCACGGCTGGGGAAGAACGTCCTCATTCGCCGGTTTGGAGGCGTGCACGATCTGGCGCTTTCGATTCCTCCCGTTCGTCAGCAACTGTGGAGCGCCACTCTCCATTGGCTCCGTTCTAGCGTTTTAGGACAGGAAACTTTTGCGCAGACTGAGTCAGCCGACCTGTTCCGCCTGCGAGTGCCAAAGCCTTCGGACGTACAGCTAGCGCCAAAATAAGGCGCGGCGCGAAAGGCCTTACCCTAACGAGGATTAACCACGACGGCGGCGGCCCCGCCTCGGGCTACCTAAATTTTGGTATTCGTCTCGAATCTCGTGATTGATCTCTTCAAGAGACTCCGCAAGCGTCGGGCCAAGCGTGTCACCTAGACGCCAGTTTTGCCACCCGTCAAACCTGCTAGAACCGCTGACCATTGCTGCGGCCTCGTTCGGATCTTTTGTTGACCATCCCAGTGACGAAATAAGACCACTTGGCGCCAGTGTTGCCGTGTGCAAACCGTTTTCGCTCTGCCACACGAGCGCGGTGTCCTCTCCGAGAATGCCAGCAATCACCTCGAGGCCATCCACGTCCGGTTGAAGCTGTGGGATCTCTTGCGCAGACGGCTGCGGATCGGCTTGGCCCGCCTGCGCAGATTCAGCCTCGAACGCGGGTTCCGGCGCGGACTCTGCCTCTGCCGCCCCGTGAGCAGACTTGACTTCTGGCTCTACAGGCGCTGGCTCCGCCTCCACTTCAGGTACTTCAGATTCGCCTGCAAGTTCAGAGGCGGAAGCCTCTTTCGGGCGGTCCTTTTCCCACGGGTCAAAGGACCGCGCGGCGGCCGAATGCCTACCGGTTGTTCCCTCAGCCTCTTCAACTGAATCCGTTTCATCACTCTTGCGTTCAAGTTCAAGTGACTGCGGGGTAGATCCCAGAAGTAGGTTTGGGTTGTGTCCGTATAGGCGCGGCCCCACCGCCTCAACGTCGATGAACCTGCGCCCATTCGACATTTCACGCACCGAGATTTCGTGAACCTCCACGCCAGAAGATGCAAGCACATCCAATGCGGGGCGCACAGAATCACTAATTTTCCCAGCCACGAGGATCAACCGCGGGCCGGGCGCGGGAGACGGCGGCATGGCATCGCGAAACTCGGTCCACCCAGCGCGAAACCCCTGCATACCCGACGGGTACTGCGCGGCGAGATCATTCCACCCCAGCGAGGCAGTATCGGCCAGACGAGAAAGCGAATCGATCATGGTTTGCGAATCCAGTTGCTCAACCACCTCGATAGACACAACCTGCCCGGACGCGTCCAGAGCTGTAAGACGCGGCTCACCCCCGTCTCGGCCCGCTCCTACCTCGCCGGCATCTTGCCAAAAAATGGGGAAGAGCGGACGGCCAACGATCTCCAACACTTGCTCGCGCACCGACGCCAGAATGTCGCTAGCTATTTCACCGGGCACACTTCGGCCGAATTGGGCGGGGATCAGGTGACCGTCATCAAATTCGAAAAGCGCCATTATCGTTCCGTCCTAGTCTGAGCTGATTCTATTGTGTCATGAACGCGGCGTGGTTTGACACCTCATTTCTTAGCTTGCAGACATCACGAGCTGGCCCCTGGACCGTTTTGGTTTTGTTTGATCAACGAGGCGAGATGCACACCGCCGCGCCCCGCCAACTGCTCCGCCTGGGTGCGGCAAGAGAATCCGTCCGCCAAATAAATCGCATCCGGGTACTGGGCGAGGGCGGGAAGCAAAGACTGCCTCGCCACCTTTAGCGAAGTCTCATAGTGGCCCGCTTCCATTCCAAAGTTTCCAGCCAGACCGCAGCAACCAGACAGTTTGATCAGCTTGGCACCCGCACGGTTTAACAGGGTCTCGTCCGCGTCCCAGCCCATCACCGAATAGTGGTGGCAGTGGGGCTGAGCCACCACCTCTTTACCGGTCAAGTTAGGCATCCAATCCGTTGAATCAGGTCCGATAGGAGCAGGCGCCGTGAGGAGTTCTGCCAGCGTATAGACAGCTGAGCTCACGGCTTCTACCTCTGCGTCAATATTCAGATCCAAAGCGTCATCGCGAAGTACCGCAGTGCAAGACGGCTCCACCCCAACGATCGGGATGCCGGCAAGCGCAAACGGGGTTAGCTGCTCGACAAGCGTGGTGATTTTTTCGCGTGCAGTATCGAGCTGCCCAGTTGTAATCCAAGTTAAACCACAACAAAGATCCTGCGGTGGTAGCAGCGGCGTGTATCCGGCTGCTACCAACACGTCAATCATGTCTCGGGCACCCGCATCATTAACGGACTGCGAGAACGAATCTGCCCACAGCACAACGTACTTCTTCCCGTTATCGGATCGAGGTGCAGAGCTGGCTTTACGCGCGCAAGTATGCTTTGGAGCCCAGTTGTTAAACAAATGGCTTTGCAAATGCGGCATCTGCCTGCGCGAGTCAATGCCGGCAATTTTGAATGCGAGATTTCGTATCGGAGGAATCCTCATTGCGGTATTAGCTATCGCCGCCATTCCGGGAATAGTGGCGGTTAGCCTGGTCCACACCGGCAGGCGCCCAAGAAGATAGTGCGAGGCGGGGCGCACCTTTCCCCGATAGCGCCGGTAGTAGACCTCGGACCGGTATTTCGCCATGTCAATCCCCGCCGGGCAATCTGCCGCACACGCCTTACAAGCAAGACACAGGTCAAGAGCGCGGCTCACGCGCGGATCATCCCACGTTGCGATGAGCTCACCGTTGGCTAGTTCCTCAAGGACCCGCGCTCGGCCCCTCGTGGAATCAATTTCGTTCTTGGTTGCATTGAACGAGGGGCACATGAACTCCCCGCCCCCACTGTTGTCCGCGCGGCATTTAGACACGCCAGTGCAACGGTGCACTGCAGTGGTGAAGTCCGCATGGTCGTGGCGGAACTGGAATCCGGTTGCTGCTGGAATCGTTTTAGCGGCGGGGCGACGCAACCCGATCTCAAGATTGTCAGGCGCTATCTCTTTTTGTAGTTGTTCAAACGCATGGTGATCCGGATGTGAACCCGCGGGCCCTACCAGGGGCTGTGGCCGCGTTAATACTCCCGGGTTCATCAGGTTCTCCGGATCAAACAGATGCTTTACAGCCGCAAAAAGTTGGAGCATCTGCGGGCTGTACATGTATTTGAGTAGCTCGGACCTCGAGCGCCCATCCCCGTGTTCGCCGGACACGGACCCTCCGTATTTGCCGAGCAGTTTCGCACTGTCGATCAAGAACTCTTTAGATTTGCCAACTCCGGCCTGCGAACCAAGCGGCATATCTAGCCGAACGTGTACGCAACCATCACCAAAATGCCCGTACAGCAGCCCGTTAATCCCGTAATTATCCATGAGGGCAGTGAAGTCCTCCAGGTAGTCACCCAGGTTTTCTGGCGGAACGGCCGCGTCCTCCCAACCGGGCCAAGCCTGCTCATTTCCGCCCACAACGTTGCCGTCGCTGTCCAGTTCAACGGGCGTGCGGCCACCAAGGCCCGCGCCGTCAGCACGAATGCGCCACAACCGGGCAGCATCCTCCCCGGGTGGATAGATTGCAACAGCACTCGAGTTTGCACTACCAGCCATGGCTTGGGCACGCCTCATCGCATCATCGAGGTCTGCGCCGCCGATCTCGCACATGAGCCACCCCTCGCCCGCGGGAAGCTCAGGCACGGCGCCGGGGCCCTTGTGTACGCGCACAACATCAACGAGGCGCTTATCCAGTCCTTCAACAGCGAGGGGCTTATGCGCAAGTATTGCGGGCACGTCCCGCCCGGCCTCGATCATGTTCGAGTACCCGATGGCCACGAGGACGGGGGCGCGCGGAATATCTACCAGCTTTACCTCTACCTCAAGCACGCACGCAAGCGTGCCCTCGGTTCCAACCAGCATGCCCGCTAGGTTGCCATCGTTTTCGGGTAGCAGGTACTCCAGGGAATAGCCGGAGACTTGCCGTCCAAACCGACCCATCTCGGTGCGGATGGGAGCCAAGTTCGCCTCGATCAATTCTTGCAGGCCGGGAACAGTGGCAAGACTGCCTTGGCCTGCGGTGAAGTGGCGGCCATGCCCGTCCACAACTTCCAAAGACACAATGTTTTCGGACGTCTTACCCCACGCGGTAGCGTGCGGACCACACGCATTGTTGCCCACCATGCCGCCGATTGTGCACCGGTTTTGCGTGGACGGATCCGGCCCGAAACGTAGCCCGTATTGCCCGGCCGCTTTCTGTAGCGTTGCCTCAATGCAACCCGGCTCTACAATCGCCGTCTTCTTTTGCGGATCAACCGAGATCACGCGGTTCATATGACGCAAGAAATCGATCA
The DNA here is from genome assembly GCA_002871995.1 of Gleimia europaea. Lineage (GTDB taxonomy): Bacteria > Actinomycetota > Actinomycetes > Actinomycetales > Actinomycetaceae > Gleimia > Gleimia europaea. The sequence goes on along the minus strand of PNHW01000001.1, from coordinate 381,920 downwards.
CGAGGCCTGGGCCAATCGCATTACCCGCGCATGACGTACCCGATCCGCGGGGCGTAATCGGCATGCCCAGGTCACGCGCAGTGGTGATAGCCAGGATAGCCTCCGCCTTATCTACCGGGGCAAAAACTACGCTAGGAACCACACGGTAATTGCCGGCGTCCGTCGAGTACAGGGCCCGCGCCGTGGTAGTGAAATCGAGTTCGCCGCGGACGCGTCCAGACAGGTGGGAAGCAAACTCGCGCAAAACTTCGGTATCCGGCTGGTTAGGATCCGGATTATTCGGATAAAGCGTTTGAAACGATGCAACAGGAGCGGTAGGCATACCTTCAGTGTGTCATGACTTTGCCTTCTTTTGAGGAAGTGTCCAGCCACAGAAAAGCAGCGCCCTTACGCTTTGCAACCCGGCGCCTTACACGGATAAGCCTGCTGAGCCACCACCGCCAACGCACTCAAACTAATCGAGTCGCGAAGCTCGCCCTCTCGGATCATCTCGCCCAACTGTCCTTTGGAGAACCAGCGCTGAGCCTGAACCTCACCATCGCATGCGTCTTTGGGCACGTCCTCGCCCGCCACTTCTACAAGCACAACAGCCACCTCGGACGCTAAGAAACCAGAATCTGGAAATACCATTCCCAAGAACTTGCCGGCCTCAGCGCGAATTCCTGTTTCTTCGTGTAACTCCCGCAGAGCCGTTGCAACCGGATCAGGGTCCGAAACTTCCGCCATGCCGCGAGGTAGCTCCCACAGTGCTCGCCCAACCCGGATGCGCTCTTGGTGTACTAAAAGCACGCGGCCCGTATCACGAGCGACTGGAACCGCTACGGCGCCGGCAAAAGAGGCCTCGCCCACGGTCACGCGGTAGTGCGTCTGGGGTTCTCCTGCGGGCGTGCTGCCGCTCCTACTGTCAACACGAACCGGGAAATCCGGCGCACTCCACTCCAGCTTCCATCCCTGCATTAATGCCCCTCCTCGTTACTCATTGTCAAAGTAGCAGTCATAGCAGATCCGCGAAGCCGGAAAAGTTCTGCCAAATCATCCCATGGCAAACCGGCAACAACACCCAAAATACCGGCAACCGCAACCGCAACAATCTGCGCGCCCGTAGACATATCCGTCAAGTCCGTCATCAAACCCAACGCAGAAATCACCACCGCCAACACGGACATCGACAAAACTCGCATGAGCGTCACGAACTTCCTATGCGAATGCGTATCCGGCGCGCTCACGGCCTCGCGCGCCGCGTAGGCCATGTCAAACATCGCCTGCCGTTCACCGCGTTGAATCAGGTCTCGTGCAGACTCGCGGGTTAGCGGATACAGTTGCGCGAACACTGGAGGCGCAATCACAAGCATGTGGTCAAGTATTTCTCCCTCGATCCGAATCGTCTCTGCCCGACGTGAGGAAAAAGCGCGGTCGCGCACTCGTTGCAGCCGCGAGCGGCCCGGTAGTGTGAGGCCGTAGCGCGCGGCTAAGTCCTCGTTACTAGAATCGAATGAGTTGTCGTAAAACGACAGGTACATTGCGCCGTCCTGACTGGCAATGGCGCGGTAATAGGCGCGCGACCACATGTCCATCGCCATTCGCGCCTCGTGCCACGTGGTGTCCGTGTCGAGGGCGCGCGCGGAGCGATCTCGCGTGCTTGGAGCGGGCTCGGCCTGCCCCTCATTCGCGGTCATCCACGCGAAAACATTGCCCGTCACTTCTTTGCGGAAGTTTGACGTTTGCTCTAGGACGAATCGCGCCAGAGGCCTTGGTTGTTCATCCCCCAGTTGCTGCGCAAGCGTCTGCCGGAGTGTGCCCGGCACATCCAGAGTGGCAGTGCCCGTCCCTCGATCCCAGCGGTCAACCGCCACTAGGCCGTCAACGATGGCCTGCACCCACTGATCTTGCGCGCGGCGAATTAGCGCTTCAATGCGCTCATCTTCAAGCTCATTCGCATATTTTGTAAGGCCCGCTCCGCGTACCCAATGTTCACCAATCGCGTGACACAGCCAGTCGTTTGGGGCTGTATCCGCCATTGTTGCCATGCGCGCAGACGATGCCTGTAAGAACGCCGGCTCGCGCACTTTTTGAAGTTGCAGATCAACATTGACGAGGTCACCTTGGCCAGCCTTTGTTCCCCGCATTGCAGGCACTCTCCGGTCATTGTCTTTGCCAGAGCTACTGGTAGCTTGGTCGGGTTCAGGCTGGCATTTCACTTTGAGGGGAAGCACGGTTTCGGGACCTAGCCCCAGTTCCCTCGCAATGCCCTGCGGCCCGAGCGAGAGGAAGAAGATCCCATCAAACAGCTGATTACGATCGATCGTGAGGACGTCTCCGAGCAAGATTGCGGTTCGTAAAACTGCGATTAGGCGCCGCGTGGCTTCTGCGCTGCCATGCTGGCGCCACATGCTGGCTTGACGCACCGAGTCGAAGTCCGCCACCTGGATTTGTCGGGGTTTCTCACTGGCAATGCCGCCAGCGAGCCCACCTCGAATGTCTTTTGTATCCTGCACATTTGTGTCGCTCACGTAGCAATAATGACAGGCCTAACAATCCGGCTCAAGGCAAGGCGACACATGGGGACCCGGCGTGGAGCATCTTAAAAGAACTCGAGACTGAGAATAAACATAACGGTTTGGTAACTACCTTCTAAGGACTGGTCTACGCGTGTAGATCGTGTTAGCTTTGTCACTGCAGAAGCGTTTTGACGCAGTTCAAAGGAGACCCGCGTGAAAGATAAAGCAATCGACGCCGTATACATGTGCGCCGGAGATACCGGATTTATTCTGGACAATTCCTTTGGCGGAATCCCCCAGGTTTGTTATTGGGGCCCGGCCTTAGGCACTCTCACCGCATCTGACGTCAAGGCAGCGGTTACTAGCAATCGAGAATCATTGGACGGAAACGCACCGGATGACCACGTTTCCTCCACTCTCATCCCACTTGAATCTGACGGCTGGTTGGGACGTCCAGCTCTGGCCGGTCATCGCGCCGACGGAACTAGCTGGTCCCCGCGCTTTAGATGCGCGGACGTAGAGCTCCCTGAGAATTGTCGTATTGAAGACGGGGTTGCGTTCGTCGACAACCAGCCCGTTGCGTTCTCTGCAACTTCAGACGGCTCGCAGCTCGCTCTGAAGATTTTCGCGGAGCCGTTCTGAACTGTCCCCTGAAAGTTAGACAGTTTAATAGTAGGGGTTCTTAGGCTACGAGGGCATGATTCCGGTATTCGTTCGGGGTCATGCCCTCGAGTCGTTGTTGGATGCGTTGGTTGTTGTACCAGTGGATGTAGTCCTGTATTTGATTGGCTAGGTCTTCGGTGTTGGTGAACGCTTGTTGGTAGAGCAGTTCTGCTTTGAGGTGAGCGAAGAAGTTTTCTGCCATTGCGTTGTCATGGCAGTTACCTTTTCTGGACATGGATTGAGTAGCGTTGTAGTTGGCTAGTAGGGCTTTCCAACTGTGGTGTTGGTATTGGAATCCTTGATCCGTATGCATGATCATGCCCGGTCCTGGCTGCGCCTGGTGTAAGGCTTTGCGCAGGCTAGAGTTGGTGAGTTCTAGGTTTGGTGAGGCGCTAATCGAGTAGGAGATGACGCTGTGGTCGTACAGGTCAATGATTGGTGACAGGTACAGTTTTTGGTTTCCTACTCTGAACTCAGTGACGTCTGAGACCCATTTCTGGTTCGGCTTGGTAGCTGTGAAATCACGATTAAGAACGTTGCCAGCCGCGTTGGATTGGTTGGATCTGTAAGAGTTGTAACGCTTTTTCTTACGTACCTGGCACACTAGGTGTTCTTGTTTCATTAGTTTGGCTACCAGTTTTCTAGATACGCAAATGCCTTGACGTTTCAAAGCTAGCCTGACGCGGCGGTGACCATAGCGTGCGTGGGACTGGTCAAACACGGTCTTGATCTCACGTTTGAGCCCAGCGTGCTTATCAGGAGCATCAAGGCGGGCTTGGTGATAGTAAAACGTTGACCTGGCAAGGCCAGCAGCTTGGAGTAAATCCGCAAGACGATACTGGGACTTGAGACTTGCAACCACTCGGGTGCGAGTTATTGCTCTTTGCGCATCAAGTCCCTTAATGCTTTTAGGTAAGCATTCTCCGCCTGTAAATACTCCACCTGACGGCGTAACTGCTCAGTCTCAGACAAAGGCTTACTCGGTTTAGACCCAGACTTAGCAGGCCTGCCTTTAGGTTTAGGACGTAACCCGTCCTCACCTTGCTGCTCATAAATCCGAGCCCAGAGCCTCACTAAATCTGGCCTGGATAGTCCAAGATCTTTAGCAATACTCCCACGAGATTCACCAGCAAGGAAACGCAACACTGCATCACGCTTGACTTCAAAAGGATAAACACTAGTGTTTGGTTTTCTCACAAGTACAACACTGCCACGAATCTGCCAGCGATCATACAAATTCCTGGCCGGCTTTTTACCAACACCAACCTGCCTAGCCGCACTCTTGTAACCAAAACCCTGCTCAAACAAACCCACCAGCGCCGCGCGCTGCTCACGAGTCAACGTAGATCTCGGATGCATACAAATCCCCCGGAAGAAAAACTGAATAAATCAGTCCAACTTCCGGGGGACAGTTCACCTGGCGCCCCCCTATGGTTCAGGTTTAAGCAAATGCTGCCGCTACCGCGAGCTTTAGCGCGCCCTGGAACTTAGTCTCACGCTCTTCGGCGCTCATATCGCCAGAGTGATCGAGTAGGTGGTCGGAAACCGTTAGGACCGTAAGGGCCTGTTTGCCGAACTCGGCGGCCACTCCATAGAGTGCGGCAGCTTCCATGTCTACGCCCAAAACTCCATAGTTAGCCAGGCGCTCAACCTGACCTTCGGGCGTTAGGTAAAAGTGGTCGCGAGAAATAATGGTGCCAACGTGAACGTTCTCGGTTTCGCTGGCCGCGTCAACAGCTGCGCGAATCAGATCGTAAGAGGCCACCGGGCAGAAGTGAAGACCAGGCAGGCGGTAAGTGTTCATTGCAGAGTCAGTGTGCGCGCCTAGAGCAACCACAACGTCGCCAACTGCAACGTTGTGAGCGATGCCGCCGCAGGTTCCAACGCGGATGATTCTCTCAACACCATATTCGCGAAAGAGCTCCGTTGCGTAGATGGTTGCCGAAGGTTGTCCCATTCCTGAGCCCATAACCGAAAGAGGCTTGCCGTCAACTGTGCCGGTAAATCCAAGCATCCCGCGCACGTCCGTAACCAGGCGGGCGTCGTCCATAAGCATGTGGGCGATGCGCTCGGCGCGCTTCGGGTCGCCGGGGAAAAGGACTGCTGGCGCGAAATCTCCCTTTTCTGCTGCGATGTGAGGTGTTGCCATTAGTTTTGCCTTTCTTTAACAACTGAACGGAAAAGTGTCTTCATATAGTGTTGCTCATTACAGTTTCGATCGCCAGTGTTCACACTTAGAGACAGAGTGTTGCAAATTGCGAGTAGGGCGCTATGTTTTGCTTATCTCATTAAGTGCAAGGAGATAAAATGTCTAAAAATGCTGGACCTGTCGAGACAAATAGCGCTTCACGCGATCACTGGACTGGTCAATATGGTTTCTTGATGGCCGCAATTGGTTCTGCAATCGGCCTGGGTAATATTTGGCGCTTTCCAGGAGTTGCCTATTCGAATGGCGGAGGGGCGTTCATCCTCCCGTATCTAATCGCACTACTATTCGTTGGCATTCCCGTACTGTTTCTCGATTACAGCCTGGGGCACAAATACCGCGGCTCCGCACCGCTTACGTTTAAACGTCTGAACTCCAAGGCGGAAAGCCTCGGCTGGTTCCAGGTAATGGTTTCGTTCATTATTACCGTCTACTACGCAGTGATCGTGGCGTGGGCGATGATGTACGCCATCTATTCGGTTCGCCTCGCGTGGGGTGAAGACACCACCAGCTTTTTCGTTTCAGACTTTTTGCAGGCAAGTGGTGACCTCATCAGCTTTAGGCCGGTTCTGAGCATACTTATCCCACTGGTTGTTCTTTGGCTCTTCGTACTCTTTATTCTCGGACGAGGTGTCTCCAAGGGTGTTGAGCGTTTGAATAGGGTTTTCCTCCCACTATTGGTGGTCCTGTTCCTCATTATGGTGGTGCGTGCTCTGTTCTTGCCGGGCGCTCTGGAGGGCTTGAACGCGTTCTTCACTCCGGACTGGTCCGCACTCTTTGATGCCAACGTTTGGCTTGCGGCAGTAAGTCAGATCTTCTTCTCATTGTCCATCGCTTTTGGCATCATGCTTACCTACGCCTCTTACCTACCGCGTAAGGCAAACCTGGCTGGTACGGGCCTTGTTGCTGGATTTGCTAACTCCTCGTTTGAGATCCTTGCGGGTATCGGCGTGTTTGCAACCCTCGGTTTCATGGCGAATCAGCAGGGCGTTGGACTAAACGAGCTTGAAGGTATTACGGGCGTTGGTCTTTCCTTCATGACCTTCCCCGCAATCATTAACCAGATGCCTGGTGGTCCACTGTTTGGCGTCTTGTTCTTCATCTCGCTCGTCCTAGCTGGTATCACTTCACTTTTGTCGCTACTCCAAGTGGTATCGGGTGCATTCCAGGACAAGTTCGGATACTCGGCCCGAAAAGCTGCAGTTACTGTGGGCGCGGTCGCGGGTGTAGTTTCGGTGGTCCTATTCTCTACCACCACCGGCCTGAACACGCTCGACGTGGTGGACGCATTCATCAATAACGTAGGTGTCGTGTTCTCGGCGATCCTGATGACACTACTTGCCTACTTCGCAGTTCCGAAGGTTCGGGCGCTGCGTAAGCACCTGAACCTCGCCTCCGCTGTTCCTGTTCCCGCGGCGTGGGACTGGATAGTTGGCCTGGTTACGCCCGCACTTCTCGCAGTGATGCTATTCCAAGCTCTAATCGGATATGTCACCGAAGGATATGGGGATTGGAGCGCAGGAAGTCTCAACGTCCTAATATTCGGCTGGGGAACCATCGCTGTGGCCGTGATCGGCGCGTTCATTTTGACGAAATTACCTTGGCGTGAAGCCAAGCACGAAGACGTTATCAAGTTCAAGGGAGAGGAAGACTAATGATGGAACCAGCATCGATTATCCTCATGGTTCTGACCATCCTCGTAGTGTGGGGAGGCCTCGTTGCCTCCGTAGTGGCACTACAAAGATCTGACATTCCAGAGCCGGAGATCGAAGGTGAGCCTACAGGTGCGCTAACCGACTAGTTTCTCGCTTAGCGAAGAGTTGCTTAAGATGGTGGCAGTTTTGCCACCATCTTTTGTATTTTGGGAGAGTTATGCAGCTAAAGCTCGTAGCGTTTGACCTGGACGACACGCTCGCGCCCTCGAAATCGAGTTTGCCGGGCGAGGTTGGGAAGTGCTTGCGCCGGCTCCTGGATAGGGCGCAAGTGTTAGTAATCTCCGGAGGCAACCTGGAGCAGTTCCAAACTCAGTTGCTTTCGAACCTGTTTGCGAGTGAAAAACAGATGAGCCGCCTGCACCTGATGCCAACGTGTGGAACGCGCTACTACCGGCGCGAAAATGGCATCTGGCAGGCGCAATACGCGCATGACCTGGACGAAACGACCAAGCGCGATGCCATAACCACCTTGGAAAAATGCGCTAAAGAACTTGGCTTGTGGGAAGATAATCCCGCCGGTGACATTATCGAAGACCGTGGCAGTCAGATCACGTATTCAGCTCTTGGCCAGCAGGCACCATTGGAAGCAAAGAGGGCTTGGGATCCCACTGGAGAGAAGAAGGCGCGGTTGCGCGATGCGGTTGCCGTGCAACTGCCTGATCTTGAGGTTCGCTCGGGTGGATCAACCTCGGTGGACGTCACCATGAAAGGCGTGGATAAAGCCTATGGGTTGGCCAAAATCATGGAGCAAACAGGACTGGCGATAGATCAGATAGTGTTTGTTGGGGATCGTCTTGACCCGCAGGGCAACGACTACCCCGTAAAGAAAGCAGGTTTCGAAACCATTTCTGTGAGTGGGTGGCAGGACACGGTGGGTGTTATTGAGAGCCTGATTGAAACCCGGTTAACTTAAGCGGCGCGTTGCCCAAAACGCAACCGCACTGGCCGCCGCTACATTGAGTGAATCCACGCCGTGACTCATCGGGATCATAACGGAGCTGTCAGCTGCGCGGATAGTGCGCTCCTTCAAGCCGTACCCCTCTGAACCAAGAATCCAAGCAACCTTCATTTCGGGATTGAGCTTTACGCGTTGCTCAAAGTCGTCGAGACGAACCGTGTTTTCCCCCAATGTGAGAGCAGCAACGTGGAATCCCAGGTCATGGAGCGGTCTCATGTCGGGCCATGTTTCAAGCCGAGTCCACGGCACTTGAAAAACCGACCCCATAGATACTCTGACAGAGCGGCGATACAAAGGATCCGCGCAGCTTGGCGTTACAAGCACTGCATCCACATCGAGAGCCGCTGCCGAGCGGAAAATAGCCCCCACATTCTTGTGGTCCACGATGTCTTCGATGATTGCAATGCGATGCGCATCTGCGATTACCTCTTGGACGGGCGCCAACTGGCGCCTGTGCATGGCCGCCATTGCACTGCGATGTAGGTGGAACCCAGTGATCTGCTCCAGTACGTCCTCACTCGCTACAAAAACGGGAACATCTTTGCCTTCGGGTCCCAATCTCGTCAGGGTTTCCTGCATTGAGTCCAGCCATTTTTCTGGAATTAGGAACGATCGAGGTTTGTAGCCGGCCTCTAGAGCGCGTTCGATTACGTTCTTAGATTCGGCCATAAAAAGCCCGAGTTCTGGCTCCAAACGGGAGCGCAATTTAACGTCCGTAAGTGACGTGTAATCCAAAAGCCGCTGGTCGCTAAGGTCATCTACTGCAATGATCACTACGCCATTATCGCATCTTCCGCTTATCCCCAAGACTTTCAGTGTCCGCGCATCCACACCTTCCATTCGATTGAACGGTCAGGTAAGTAGGTTGCGGTCAGCATTAGGGCATCCATACGAAAGGAGCAATAAATGCTGGTTGAAGAACAATCGGGCTGGACTACCAAAATTGGGATAAAGCGGATCTTGGAGCCTTACATGGTTTGTATGGAAAGTGACCGGACGGGGGAGGAGCTAGAAAGCTTTGTTCCGTTTCACGGTCTGGGTGCGAGCGCGGCAGAAAGACTATTAAAACTGTTACCGAGTCAGCAGTTGGACGGACGGCAAAACTATGGGCCAACCACGCTCCAACTACTGCAGGCAGCAGCTGCCCACCCGGGCCAGGTAGAACTGGTGGGTTACGCGATCGGCCCCACGCGCCCCGATGAGCGCGTCAGTATCGAGGGTTTTGTCTACTACGGTGCGCCAGATTTCCACGTTGAGGCGTTCCACGAGACCTCTTGTGAATGTGACGCCTTGTGGGGGTACTTAGAGCGCGAACTTGGTTTAGACTCGACCCTTGATCGCCCCGACGAAATAACGAAGATAAGGCCATCTTGGAACCCGGGGCGAGAAGGCTGGTGGGTCTGGTGGGATTAATCGCCACCTATACCGCGTCTGCCAGGCAAATGTTGAGTGGTTCCCGCCTTGGCCTATGCCGAGCCTTGCCAATGTAAGCTAGGGGCGTGTACAGGTGGATTTTTGATTATGGTCTGGTTCATACCGACCCGGAGATAGCGCACGAAGTAGCAATCAAAGCGATCGAACTGGCTGGCTCGAACCCGGTTACAAGAGCTGGCATGGGAATGGTGTTTGACTACGCTGACACCTCCGTGCCCGCGGGCGCTACATTCTTGCCACGCAGGCTAAAGGGCAGGCTCGGACTTGCCGCTGGAATGGACAAAAACGCGCTCGCGGTCGAGGGCATGGCGGCAATGGGATTCGGTTTCTTAGAAATCGGAACGGTAACCCCCCGTCCGCAACCAGGCAACGATAAGCCCAGACTATGGCGACTGCCCGCGTCTCGCGAAATCCGCAACCGGATGGGTTTTAACAACGATGGCGTGGAAGTTGTTAAGCAACGCCTAAAGAAACTGCGTTCAACCCCTTCTGGCAGACAGATTGTTGTGGGCGCAAATATTGGCAAGAACAAGGTGACAGCTAACGAGGACGCGGCAAGTGATTACGAGATCTGCGCTCGTGAGCTAGCACGTTTTGTTGATTTTTTAGTGATCAATGTGTCCTCACCCAACACTCCGGGACTTCGTAGCTTGCAATCTGCCAAGACGCTTCGGCCGATCATCGAGACCACCCTGCGGGCCGCCCGCGAAGCTGCTCGTAGAGATGTGCCCGTGTTTGTGAAGATTGCACCTGATCTTGTAAATGAGGACATCCTCGAAGTTGCCGATCTTGCTAAAGAACTTGGTCTTGCAGGCGTAGTGGCTGCTAATACGACGATTAATCACACGTTGGGAGAAGGCGGCGTTTCTGGCCCAAGGTTATTGCAGCGCGGCCTCGAGGTCGTAAAAATGCTACGTGAACACTTGAATCCGGAGCAAACAATCATTGCAGTAGGCGGAATCTCGACACCAGAGGACGCTCTGGCATACCTTGACGCAGGAGCGGATCTATTAGAAGCATTCACCGCGTATATCTACGAGGGGCCCGCTTGGCCCGGCAAAATGAACCGCGCGATAGCAAGATCTCTAAGGGAAGGTGCCTACGCCAAATAAAGAATGCGCGGGGCAGGACGCCCGCTCCATAGCTGGGTTAGGGTCGTGTTCAAAAGGTGCGTAGCCGCAAAACAACACGAGAAACCCTAATAAAATGTTGAGGTTCCCAATCGGGTGGGAACCTCAACATTGCATTTATGCACTTACTTTTCCGGATGCTCGCCGCGCTTGACCTGGGGCTTAGGCTGGCGCCACCGGCGAAGCATGATCATACGGGAGAAGGTGTAGAACCAGTTACGAATCCACGGTTCGTTCGGCCACTTTTTTGCCGCGATCTTCTTGATCTGCATGTTGATGAGGATCGACTCGAACACCGAGAAAATCAACATGCCGTACGTTAGGTAAGTGACTACCTGGACAACCAACGCGGCTGTTTCAGGTGTGGTTAGCCTTGCTAGGAAAATCATCGAGAACATCGCAATGATCAAAACCAGCATCATTGGAAGTACAAACTCAGCCAGGGTCCAACGCGCATCCACGTAGTCGCGTGTGAACCGGCGTATCCGCCCCTTGTCCCGGGCCGGCATGTAGCGTTCGTCGCCGGTTTCCATTGCGCGCTGCTGGCGCTCCCACAGAGCGTTTTCGCGTTCGCGACGCCGGCGCTTAGCTTCGCGACGATCCTTCGGGATCATGGGGCGACGGTTCGCGGCCTCAGCCTCTTTGCGAGTTCTAGTAGGACGACCCTTGCCAACTACCTCGTGAGCCTGATCGCCAGAGTTATCCTTAGGCTTTTCTTTTCCAAACACGGTTCCAACTTTACCGCAGGGCGTCTGAAGGCCTAAATAACAGGCCGACAATAGCAATATTGCCGAATATTTCCAAGGTGTTTAACGTAAGGAGGGTGAACATTAAACAGCGACTTGAAGATCAGTTCGACCAGTTTGTGCGCGAACTCGAAGACATCATCCGTATCCCCTCCGTTTCCTCGGCTTCCTTTGATCAATCAGAAGTTGAGCGCTGCGCAAAACACGTGGCGTCGAGGTTCGAAAGCCTTGGCTTAGAGGCGCAAATCCTGCGCGCCCCACGGCCCGATGGGACGGATGGAGCCCCCGCCGTGGTTGCGAAAACGCCAAGAATCGAGGGAGCGCCAACAGTTTTGCTGTACGCCCATCACGACGTTCAGCCAGGCGGAGATCCCGACAAATGGACCGGTAGCCCGTTTGAGCCGCAAATTCGGGATGGTCGTCTCTATGGTCGCGGCTCTTCTGATGATGGAGCAGGCATCGTTGTTCACCTCGGCTCGCTGAGCTTGCTCAGTGATCAACTCCCCGTAAACGTAACCGTTTACATCGAGGGCGAGGAAGAGGTTGGTTCTCCCTCGTTTGAAAACTTCCTCACTAAGTACCACAAGCAGCTCGAAGCTGACTACATCATCGTTACCGATTCCGATAACTGGAAGCCAGGCAAGCCCGCATTGACTTCTTCGCTGCGCGGTGTAATCGATGCAACCGTAACGGTTCGTATGACCGATCACGCGATGCATTCGGGCATGTGGGGAGGTCCCGTCCTCGATTCCATTACCGCGGCATCGCACCTAATTTCCACATTCCATAATGACGCTGGCGAGGTTGCTATTGCCGGCCTTGGCGGTAGTAAGAGCGCGGATGTGGTGTACGACGAGGCGGAGTTTAGGGCTGAGGCCGGCCTGCTAGAGGGAGTTCGCATCGCCGGGTCTGGAGATCTTGCGTCGCGTATGTGGACACAGCCCGCCGTGTCGATCATTGGTCTCGATGCGACCTCGGTTGCACACTCGTCAAACACCATTTGGCCCGAGACTAAGTTCAAGGTTTCGGTACGCACTGTGCCAGGCACAGACGGTAGGGAAGCCATGGCGGCACTTGAGCGCCACATCATGGAAAACCGTCCGTTTGGGGCCGTTGTTGAGTTTGAGGCCGGTGAGATCGGCCCGGGCTACCAGGCAGACCTCGAGTCGGGTGCGGCGAAAATCGCGCATGAGGCTTTGTCGCAGGCGTGGGGAGTGCCATCGGTAAACATTGGCGTGGGTGGTTCAATCCCGTTCATCTCTACGTTCCAAGAACAGTTTCCGGGCGCGCAAGTGATAGTCACTGGCGTTGAAGATCCGCTTACCAACGCGCACTCTGAAAACGAATCACAGGATTTGAACGATCTGAAGAACGCTATCTTGGCCGAAGCACTAATGCTGCAAAAGTTTGCGGAGAAGGCGTGACATACACGTTCAACCACGTCGTGGTTGCCGGTGAACAGGCCGCCCTCGAAAGTAAGGATATAGCGAACATAATCGCCACCATTTTCGAGGGCGGCGTGTTCGCTACCGCGATTGACCTCGACACGGCTCACGCGGCTACCAATCTGGCCGCGATGGGGATGCACGTCTGTGCTAGGGAGCAGTTGGGTAACGTGCAGGCTTGGGCGGCCGAAGGCAAAACCACCTGGGTGGTGACGGGTCATGAGGAACCATCCGCGAATCCGGTTACCTCGTTGCCACAAAGCTCGACGAAGAATGCCGAGATCGGTGCAATCGGAACCCTGATGGAGCTGGCCGGCGTTCCTGCCAAGAGAGCATTTGCATCTGTGGCAGAGGTCAGCGCAGCCATCGGGACGGAAATTGAAGGCGAGGCGGACGCCGTCTGGTTCGAAAACCACGACCTCATGGCTCAGGTGCGCTTTCGCGCGCTAAATAGTATTGGTAATCGTAACCTCACGGTTGCAAGTGCTACCGAGCGCCCATTACTGGGGTTGGACTCAACATTGGCGCAGGGGCCTACCGGCAGTGCATTGGACACGGTCGGGCAACAGGCCGTGCGTGGATTGACGTCGTTCTACCAGAAGCTGAGTGATATTGGTCAAGCTGAACAGCTAGCGCCTAGCTCAATCTCGTTCGCGCGCGCGGTTGGTTCAGGAGCGGGACTTGGTATTGGTGCTCTTGCGCTAGGGCTACGCGGACAGCTAACCAGTCTGGCGGAAGTCTTGGCAGAAGCGTTTGATTTACGTAAACAAATCGCCCAGGCCGACCTGGTGGTCGGAGTAATCGACACTCTCCACCCGCAAACCATCGCGGACTCGCCAATCCGGATGCTGGGTTCTCTAGCCGCTGAATACGCCCTACCTTGCATTGTTTTCACACATGAAAGCTCCCTGTCTAATCACGAGTTATCCGAGTGGGGGATCCATCAGGCGTACGTGATCGATAGGGGCCGCGCGGACAGTGATGTTAGCCGCATATTGGCCGGAACGTGGATCAGAAAGAGGTAACCCGAGCGGTGCGAGATGCCAGTCCCACCCGGTTCGGATTAGAGTAAGCACTGTTACGCACAAGCGATAGGAAGAATATGTCTGACGAATTTCCAACTCATGAGATTGAGCTGACCGAGAACGCGGCCGCAAAGGTAAAGAGCCTGCTTGAACAGGAAGGTCGAGATGACCTTCGTCTGCGCGTGTCGGTTTCGCCGGGTGGTTGCTCCGGCCTCATCTACTCGCTGTACTTTGACGAGCGAATCCTAGATGGGGATCACATTCGCGACTTTGATGGTGTTGAAGTGATTGTGGACCGCATGTCCGTACCCTACCTCAACGGTTCAACCATTGACTTTTTTGACACGATTGAGCGCCAGGGCTTCACTATCGAGAACCCGAATGCAACCGGCACTTGCGCGTGCGGTGAGTCTTTCCACTAAATCGCCATTTAGGAACCAACTGTGAAACGTAAACTCTTATCTTTAGCTTTGGCTACTACTCTTACCGCGGGTATGCTCACGGCTTGCTCAGATGATGCGGGCAAAACGCAACCTAGTGAAACTGGTGAAACCACTGCATCCACCACGGCCTCAGACGAAGTGCCGGTTGATCGCAATTACGATGGAGAAATTCCTGAAATCGGTGGTGAGTGGGGTAAGAGCGTTACTTTCACTGCTGCTAATGGGCCAGAACCTGACGTAGTTGTCGCAAAAACTCTCATTGAGGGCTCTGGTGATGAGGTTGGAGCCGATGACATAGTGGCTGCGCACTACCATGGCATGCTCTGGGATGGCACGGTGTTTGACTCAACGTTTGACCGCGCCCCCGAGGGGAAGAAGTCTGAACCTCTTGTGTTTAGTCTCAACCAGGTTATTAAGGGATGGAAGCACGGCCTTGCAGGCCAGCGCGTGGGCGATCGTGTTGAGCTCGTCATTCCGGCTGCCTACGGATATGGCGAAGCCGGTGCGGGAGATAAGATTCCGGGAGGCGCCACCCTGGTATTTGTGGTTGATCTGGTAGGAAAGCTTGATCCCACCGACACCTCCGCTCTTGAAAACGCGAAAATGACGGACAATAAGCCGCCTGCTGGACTTTCAATCGAGGGGCCGCTAGGGATGAAGCCAACTATTGCGTTTGACCATGACGCGAAGGCGCCCACTGAGGCTACGGCCATTGAACTGGCAGCGGGTAGTGGGCCGAAGATCGCCGCGAATGACGCGGTTAGCTACCACATCACCGGATCCCAGTGGGGCAAAGGTGATGATGCCGAATCAACTTGGGACATGGGGCTCGCAGAATACTCGCAACAAGCGATTGGGAACACCCTAGGTTTTGCAAATATGAGCGTTGGAAGTCGTGTTCTTGTGATTCATCCAGATACCCAGAATCCCGAAAACGCGATGGTGTTCGTAGTTGAAATTACGGGCGCTATGGACGTTTCGCCCGTTCAATAGCGCCGGTTTGTAACCGTCGCCAAGGCCAATACAATAAAGTATTAGTTAGCTCGCGCAGAGTTTAGTTTCATAGGAGAAAGACATGTCTCAAACGGGTGAGAAGGAAGCGAACAAGATCCTTCTCTACAGCGACAATTCCGAGTTCCGCGCTAACGTAATCGAAGCGGTTGGTGTACGCCCCGGTGCGGGCATGCCAAAGGCGGAGTGGGTTGAGGCTGCCACCGAAGATGGCGCTGTAATGAAGTACAAAGAGGGAGAGTTCGACCTCCTCATCCTCGACGGTGAAACCCAAAAGGTAGGCGCGATGGCCCTGTTGCGCCGTCTGGAGGTTGAGTTCGACAACCTGCCTCCCTCGATTACGATTCTTGCTCGTCAGCAAGATTCTTGGATCGCTAAGTTCTCGGGCACTACGAAGATGTTGTACTACCCGATTGATCCGATCGAATTACAAGAGACGGTAGCGCAGCTACTTTCCTAACGGTTATTACTTGTGGGCGACTGTGAATGAACAGTCGCCCACAAGTAATTTTCGTCCAGATGTTATAGGCGATCGGGACGAGGCCGAGGAATGTTTTCGAAGCGGGGGAACTCCTTCAAGTCTGAGTCGACTGGCCAGGCCCACGGATCGGGTGAATTCCATTCGATTAGCCGCGCACCGGGCTCGAGAAGGCTACGGGTGATCACGCGAACCTCTTCCCAGGAGGAGTAGGCTAAGTGCACGCTGGTTTCAGGTAGCGGCTCAAGCTGCTCGAGCTTGTTAACCCACGGCGCTGGCGACGTGAGCGGGGGAGTTGCTACGGAGGTTAGGAGTCTGCCTCGAGATGCTGCGTGAATCTGCCACCCTCCGCCGGGCAAGTGATGAGCCCAGATAATTTTTGTAGCTCGAGCAATCAGGGCCGTGTCTCGTGCCCGCTCTACACCCTGGATGTAATACGAAAAGTAATCGCGGATGCGGGCTGCAAGTTCAAAGTGGGACTGGTCTGAAAAGTCAGTCATTCGCCCCAGCAGGTTTTGGGAAACAATCTGTCCGCGTCCTTCCAAACACATTCTTGCAAGTTTGACATCTGGGGCAGCCACTTCTCGCAGAGGAATGTCTGAAAATGGCGCGAATTCACCGGCCAATGCCAACAAAATAGCCTCGCGGGCTTTGAGCGCATGGGTGACTCGTCGGTACGGGCCAAGAGCCTGAGAGGCTAGAACGGAAGAAATCGTGTGCGCGGTTTTCAGCACCCCGTCTTCCATGAATAGCCACACCGTTTCGAATTGGTGGCGCGAGGCAGCGTTGAAGAGAGGCTGCTCTTCCGCGATGGCACGCAGCTCAAGAACTCTGGCTTCGAGCTCACTGGCACAAACTTCGATGCGTACCGATTCAACTTTCTCGAGCATCGAGTGTATTCGACGGCGCTTTTCTGAAGCGGAGAAGTACGAGCGAACGCGCGAGCGCAGGTTGGTTGCCGAACCGATGTAGAGCACCAGACCATCGGCAGAGAAGAATCGATACACTCCGGGTTTTGTAGGCAGGTCCTTCACAATCGACACCTTTTGTCGGTGACGATAAGGCACGCTCTGTGCGGCGACCATCAGATCTTCAAAGCCAGCGGCCCCTAGTTTTTGAAGCTCGTTCACCAAGCCAACAAACACGTGTGCAGTAGCAGTTGCGTCCGAAAGGGCGCGGTGGGCACTGTCGTTTGAAATTTTGAAATGACGTACCAGCGTGCCTAGTCGATGATTCGAAATAAGAGGGCGGGGAAGTACCGTACGAGCGAGTGCGAGGGTATCCACTACTCTCGGGCGCGGCCACTCGATGCCTGCACCGGTCGCTGCTCGCGTTAAGAAACCACAGTCAAATGAGGCGTTGTGAGCAATCAAAATGCTGTTCTCAAGTTGTGCAAAGTCCAAAAAATGGCGAATTGCCTCATCTGGATGTGGGGCATCAGCCACCATCAGATTGGTGATTCCAGTCAGTGCGGTGATTTTAGGAGGAATCTCCATTTGCGGATTAACGAGGGTATTAAAAGTATCTACGACCTCACCATTTTTTATACGGACCGCACCGATCTCAGTCATCTGCGAATCTGCCCCAAGTCCGGTGGTTTCAAGATCAACTACCACGTACTCGTGACGCCAAATGTCGCCTACGAAGCTGTTTGTGTCGCTTTCGTGATTAGGGAATGAGGTTGGTCCAAAAGCGTGCGATACGCCGCGGCTAATGTTGCTTTCGCCGACGCGCCTGACCATCACGAACCCCTTTTGAGAATCAACCTCCTAAGCGTATCGGATGGTGGGAGCAAGATGACACTATGGGGCAGAAGATGCCAAGGCGTCATAAACTGTGGGGACGGGTACTAGACTGAATATTTAGTGTTGCATTTGAATCCAACCGGGAGGAAAGCGTGCTTTACCAGGTACTCAAAACAGGATTTGGACCTTTACTCAAGGCTTTCTATCGTCCTTGGATTCGTGGAAAAGAGAATATTCCTGCCACTGGGCCTGCTATCCTCGCTTCCAATCACCTGGCTGTATTCGACTCGGTATTCTTGCCCCTCATGATTGACCGCGAGGTTGTGTTTATGGGCAAGTCAGATTACTTTACCGGCACGGGGCTGAAAGGCAGGGCAACTGCGAAGTTTATGAGGGCAGTTGGTACCATTCCGGTTGATCGATCGTCTGGTAAAGCAGCGGAGGCCGCGTTGCATACGGGGCTGGCACGTCTGCAGGAAAATGAGCTGTTTGGTATCTATCCGGAGGGCACGCGTAGCCCGGATGGCAAACTATACCGCGGCAAGGTGGGGGTTGCTCGCCTCGCTCTCGAATCTGGTGCCCCCGTTATTCCTGTTGCGATGATCGGAACAAACATTGCCCAGCCCATTGGGCAGAAGATCCCTAGTCGCCACCGAGTGGGCATCGTTATTGGTGAACCATTGGATTTCTCGCGCTATCGCGGCCTCGCAAAAGATCGCTACACGCTTCGCGCTGTTACCGACGAGATCATGTACAACCTCATGACTCTTTCCGGACAGGAATACGTGGATCTTTACGCTGCTGATGTTAAGGCTCAGTTGGCTAAGGAAGGAAAGTTTGCCGGACCCGTTCCTGCCGGAGCGAAGGCGCCGGGCGGTCGCGAAGTTCCTGATGTCAGCGTTCCTGAACCCACTGAGGATGACGAGGTTGTTGATCTTTCCAAGAAGCTAAAAGAAGACGAGAAAGACTAAGCGATAGGGAAAGCGCCCCTAAAATTCATCCAAAGATTTTCAATGTAGACTTGATATGTGCATTGCTGCGCAAACCAGTTTTCTAGGTGAAAGGTTCTTAGATGTCAGTCAAGCGAGTTGCTCTGCTAACTGCCGGTGGATTTGCACCGTGCCTGTCCTCTGCAGTTGGAGGACTGATTGAGCGCTACAACGAACTAGACCCAACGATCGAAATCATTGCCTACCAACACGGTTATCACGGTCTTCTGACTGGAAACTACGTGACCATCACTGCCGAAGCTCGTAAGAAAGCAGCTTTGCTCCACGAGTTCGGCGGCTCCCCGATTGGTAACTCCCGTGTAAAGCTGACGAATGCCAAGGACTTGGTGAAGCGTGGCCTCGTTAAGGAAGGCGAAGATCCGCTGAAGGTTGCCGCTGAGCGCCTGCGTGCAGATCACGTGGACGTGCTGCACACGATTGGTGGAGACGACACGAACACCACAGCTGCGGATCTTGCGCACTACCTCCACGACAACGATTACGAACTCACCGTTGTTGGTCTGCCTAAGACTATTGATAATGACGTTATTCCAATCAGGCAGTCGCTGGGAGCCTGGACCGCAGCCGAGCAGGCCTCCATTTTTGCCCGCAACATTATTGGCGAGCACCGCTCGAACCCGCGCATGCTGATTATCCATGAGGTCATGGGGCGTAACTGTGGCTACCTAACGGCCGCTGCTGCATACGATTACCGCAAGTGGTGGAAGCAGCAGGAATGGGCTCCCGAGCTGGGACTCATGAAGGAACGCTGGGACATCCACGCTGTATTTGTTCCGGAAGATCACGTTGAGATCGAGCGCGAGGCTGAGCGTCTGCGCGCCATCATGGACAAGTACGGCAACGTAAACATTTTCCTATCCGAGGGTGCTGGTGTAGCAGAAATCGTTCGCGAGATGGAAGAAAACGGTGAAGAAGTACAGCGCGATCCGTTTGGTCACGTCAAGCTTGACACCATCAACCCGGGCGAGTGGTTTGCTAAGCAGTTCGCCAAGCTGATTGGCGCCGAGAAGGTAATGGTTCAAAAGTCAGGCTACTTCTCGCGTTCAGCGAAGGCTAACCAGGATGATCTGCGCCTCATTAAGTCGATGACCGATTACGCGGTACAGTGCGCGCTTGAGGGCACGTCCGGTGTTATCGGCCACGACGAGGAAGACGGCGATCGCCTAAAGGCTATTGCGTTCAAGCGCATTGCCGGTGGCAAGAAATTCGACATTAACACTCCGTGGTTCCAGGAGATGATGGCTGAGATCGGCGAGCGTGTATCGCCGGCTCCGTCGGTCGACTAACGTTAAGGGTGCTCGGCGCGCATTCCAGCTTGCGGGATGCGCGCCGAACTTTTACCTGAAAGGTTTACCCTAAGGTATATGATTACGGATCAGAGTTTCCCGTGGAATTCATGGCGTAGCTTCCCGGCTGCGCAGCAGCCACAGTATCCCGACCTTGACCATCTGAAGGCGGTTACCGCCAAGCTACGCAAGCGGCCACCTCTGGTGTTTGCCGGCGAGGCCGATTCCTTACGTGAACAAATGGGACGCGCTGCTCGCGGTGAAGCTTTTGTACTGATGGGCGGGGACTGTGCAGAAACGTTTGACGGTTCTACTGCCGATCAGATCCGTTTAAAAATCCAAACTCTGTTGCAAATGTCGGTTGTGCTGACATATGGCGCATCCCTACCAGTTGTTAAGGTGGGGCGAATCGCCGGCCAGTATGCGAAGCCACGGTCTTCTGATACCGAGACGCGCGATGGCAAGGTTTTGCCCTCATACCGGGGCGACGCGGTGAATGATATTGCGTTCACCGAGGAAGCAAGAGTAGCTAATCCGGAGCGTTTGCTGGAAACCTACCAGCAGTCCGCTGCCTCGCTTAATCTAATTCGCGCATTCACCAAGGGTGGTTACGCGGACATGCGTCGCGTCCACACTTGGAACCGCGGTTTCACTAAGAATCCAGCGTACGCGCGCTATGAGGCACTCGCTAGCGAGATTCATCGTGCAATCATGTTCATTGAGGCGGCAGGTGCTGACTTCGATGGTCTAAAGGTTGTGGATCTGTATTCTGCACACGAGGCGCTTTTGCTCGAGTACGAGGCGGCGCTAACCCGTATTGATTCGCGTTCAGGACAGCTGTACAACACTTCCGGTCACTTCCTGTGGATTGGGGAGCGCACTCGCCAGCTTGACGGTGCTCACATTGAGTTGCTTCGCGAGGTTCGCAACCCGGTTGGTGTAAAGATTGGTCCGACGGTCACACCGGAGGAGGTAATCGGCATTATCGACAAGCTAAATCCTCAAGGGGAAGAAGGCCGTCTTACTTTCATTACCCGTATGGGGGCAGATAAGATCCGCGATGTTCTTCCAAGTATTGCGAGTGCTGTTGCACGCGATGGGCGTCCGGTTGTATGGATTACCGACCCAATGCATGGAAATACCATCGAAACTGCGACGGGCGTGAAGACCCGTGACTTCGACACCATCATGAACGAGGTGGAAGGCTTTTTTGAGGTCTTGTACGAAAATGCTATGGTGCCAGCTGGTCTTCACATTGAGTTAACCGGTGATGATGTGACCGAGGTGCTGGGCGGTTCGGAGAATCTGGACGAGCTGCGTTTGAATGAGCGCTACGAGACGCGAGTGGATCCAAGGCTAAATCACCAGCAATCTCTAGAGATCGCTTTCCGCGTAGCGGAGTTACTGCGTCGAAGCGAAAACCTCGATGAGTAGGTAGAGCCGAGCTTTAAACTTTTGGGGGAGCAATCCAGATTGGATTGCTCCCCCAAAGAGTTAGCGGATTAGACCACGCGGATTGTTACGGTTGAACCGACCTTAACTTCGGTTCCAACACCCGGATTAACGGTTGCCACCATGTCTACGAGCATGAATACGCGGTCTACGTTTACAACTAGCCCGAGCTCTTCTAAAGCCGCCTTAGCCTCGGCCTCCGACATTCGGATCACGTTGGGGATAGTGACGGTTTCCGGGCCTTTAGAGACAACAATTGAAACCGGGTCTGTCCGGTGCAAGATCTCATCAGCAACCGGTGTTTGCGAGATGACAATGCCCTTCTCTACTTCGTTGCTGAACTCTTCGCTGGTATTTACCTGCAGCCCTGCATCAGAGAGTAACTGACTAGCTTCAGCAAGGGTCAGGCCTACAACTTTTGGTACCTTGATTGGCTCGCGCCCCTTCGAGATAACTACGTCTATGGAAGTGTCGTGTTTTACGCTCTCACCGGGGGCAACGGACTGGGAAATGACCCGCCCCTTTTCGACCTCTTCGTCGTAGGCCTCCTTCGTGTCGCCGCGGGTTAGCTTTGCTCCTTTAAGAAGCTCGTCAAGCTCTTCACTTGTGGCGTTGGTAAGGTCTGGAACCTCAACCATCTCAATGCCCTTAGAGAGCAAGATAGTAACAACGCCGGCCTTATGTACGCGCTCGTCGCTGGATGGACGCGTGTCAATAATGATGCCGGCGGGAACAACATCGTCAAACTTTTCTTCAACCACGCTTTGAATACCGAGAGCATCAAGCTTGGCGGTGCCATCCTTTAAATTTGCTCCAGCAATAGCGGGAACATCAATGTAGGAGCCGGGCCCGTACTCGAACCACCACCACGTGAAGCCGCTTCCAGCGGCAACAAGTAGCGTAATGATCGTGGCAATAACGAGTGGGGCCCGCCTGCTCTTTTTTGGCGCGGCGGGGATGGTGCGCACGGATGTGGTTGGTTTTGAGGCAGGCACGGGAAGTGCCACGGTCTCGCCCCGCAATTGGATTTTGTGAGTGGTTTCCGAGGTGACCTTGGGGGCAACATCCGCCTTGCGGCCAAGCAACGATTCGGGGAGTTGCGAACGGATCCGTACCAGGGTTTCTAACGCCTCCGCCGCGCTTTGTGGTCGATCATTGCGATCACGCGCGGTAAGTGAACAAACAAAATCGTCAACCTCGGAAGGGATCCACGATTCGAGCTTGGAAGGGGAAGGAATGTCCTTTTCTGCGTACGATTTCACGATCTGATAGACGGAAAGATCCTCGAAGGGCGTGTGGCCGGTAAGGCTCTCATACAGCATGATGCCTACAGAGAACAGATCGGAACGAGCATCCGCGTGCTCGCCGGCAGCGAGTTCTGGAGCCAGGTACGCTACTGTTCCCATTACGGATCCGGTGGAAGCGGCCGAAACATCCGAGACGGCGCCTGCCAGGCCAAAATCTGCCACCTTCAGGTTTCCGTCGTTTGGTACGAGGACGTTTTCGGGCTTGATATCGCGGTGGATGACGCCGCCTCGGTGTGCGGCTGAGAGGGCCTGGAGAACGGTCTCGGTGACTGCCAGTGCGCGATCAAGGGTGAGCGCGCCCTCCTCGTTCAAAAGGGTACGCAGATTTGATCCGTGCACCAGCTCCATAACCAAATATCCGGACCCCTCAATAATGCCCTGGTCAAAAACTGTTACCACTGCGGGGTGGATGATACGCGCGGCAGAGCGGGCTTCCTTGCGGAATCTATTTACGTAGTCTGCTGACTGCGCGAGGTGGGGATGCATCACCTTAATGGCTACCGGGCGTTCCAGACGCTTGTCATATGCCACGTATACGGTTGCCATGCCGCCGCGAGCCAGAAGGCGCTCAATCTTGTAGCGCTCGTCCAGAACCATGCCAACGAGGGGATCGGTTAATGTAGGAGCCTCGTCTTTAGCTCCCGAGTTGGCGGTTTCATCCGCCTGTTCCTGATCATCGGATTGTTCAGTGCTGGCAGAGTCTTCCGTGCTCGGCGCGTCTTCCGTGGCAGGCAGTTGCATGTCTATGTCAGAGGTAACTTCAACCTCGGATTCTTCGGCATTTTCAGCTATGTCAGTAGGGTGCGCACTCTCCGACGCCGCTTCGTCTTCAGAGCCCGGCGCAGGGGGAGGCACCGTGTTGGGGTTTTCGTCTTGCCCCGCTTGCTCACGCCAATTTTTAAACAATCCCACGCCGCGATTGTACGTGTAAACCTTGCAAATGTAGAACACCGCGGGGGTGTGCCTCCAACAAGGTGGCGGATTTACTTTAAACTCATAAGCATGATCGAATTATTGTCACAGCGTGAAGCGGCCGCGATGCTGGGTGTAACTCCCGCCCGTATCAAACAGCTCTGGGCGGAAAACGAGCTTTTGAAAGTCATGGAAGATAGCAAGCCAATGGTGCCTTCTCTTTGTATCGCACACGAGGAGGGGGCGCCGCGTCCTCTTAAATCGCTTCATGGCACGATGTTGATGCTGCTAGATGCCGGGTTTTCTCACGACGAGGCCACCGAATGGATCCTCTCCAACCACGATGGCCTTGAGGAGACCCCGCTGGAGCTACTTGCGAAGAACCGCGTGCGCGAAGTGCGTAACGCGATTTTGCCTCTTGCTTTCTAACCGCGAGTTCCAAACAGTAGAGCTTTTACATACCTAAAATTCGCGATTTAGCAGTACTTTCCCAAACTGGGTGAGGGCGGCCTCCCGCTCCTCGTCCAGTTTTAATTCGCGCATGTATTTGCGGCCTTCTTCGGCTAGGTTCGCAATAGCTTTCTCATGTTCGAGGCGTGCGCCAGAAGACTCAATAAGTTCTACCACGCGCACGAGCTTCTCCTCAGACAAGTTTTGGTTGCCAAGTGCGTCTTCTAAAAATTCTCGATCCGCTCCGGTGGTGCGGGATAGCGCCATTGTTATGAGGATCGTGCGCTTGCCTTCGCGAATGTCTGATCCAGTGGGTTTTCCCGTAACTGACTCGTCGCCAAAAACTCCAATCTCATCGTCTCGCATTTGGAATGCGACACCCCACGCACGCCCAATTTTCTCGAGCATTTCAACGAAGTGCGGGCTTGGATCTTGTAGGAGAGCACCCAGAACCAGAGGCCTCATGACGGAGTAGTGTCCAGATTTTAGTGCGATTACGTCGTAGACGTAGCGGCGAAGTGCCTCGGGATCAGACAGTGGGTGTTTTTCGGTGAGGACGTCCAAGTACTGGCCCCACGCAACCTCGGCAGTAATTTGCGCCATGTAGCTGGAGATGCGGTGTGCGGTTTTCGCGTCAAGATCTTTGAGGCTATGTTCGGTGGCCAGGTGGTTTAGGGAGAGCAACAGGTCGCCAACCAAGATTGTCACAGGCCCTGCCGCGTCCACGCCTATCTCGCGCGCAGCCTGCACGTGTACGGACGGGATGCCGCGCCTGGTTGGAGCATTATCGATGAAGTCATCGTGCACGAGGGCGGAGCTTTGGTAAAGTTCGAGCGCAGCGCCTAGATTCATCGCGGTTTCGCTATGGCCGACATCTTCGCCACCCGCAATAAAGTTACCGATGGAAACGCCGAGGGCGCGCAGGGCCTTGCCCGATCCCACGTACGAGCGAGCAAACGAGAGGAATCGATCAAGCTCCGGGTGTGGAGCCAGGGTTGCTGCAAAGGTATTGAAGAAATCCAAGGCTTTGTGGTTCATCACCGGTGCGAATAGGGCTTGGTTAAACGCGGGCTTCGCGGCGTTCGAGGCGTTTCGATCCGTTTCCATACTATAAAGATACCGAATCGAACGAGCAGCGCCCTATCAACGGGGGTGAGGAGATTGTTTACCTCAGTTGGGCGAAAAATACAAGACCTGATTATAATTGGTTCTAGTTTCGTCTCTCACGATTAATCACAACCCGGTCAAGTGGTGCAGCCATGCGCCGATTAAAGAGTGAGAGGACCCTAATGTTCCCGTGGAAAGGAAAACTTCGTGGCAGTTTCTAAAGCCTCTAAGACTAATTCTAAGACCGCAGGATCCACCACTAGCGACGTTGAGGTAGCTGAATCTACCGAGTCGAAGGCAACTAGAAAGCCTGCCGCGAAGAAGACTGCCGCTAAGGCCACCACCGCGACCAAGAGGACCGCGAATTCCAAGGCGACTACGGCCGCTAAGAAAACGGCCGTCTCGAAGAAGACTGCCACGGCAAAGAAGACCGCGACTACGAAGAAGGCCGCATCTGCTACAGAAAGCGCCGCTACTAAAGCTGAGGCGGATGGCGGCACGGAAACCGCCAAGGAGGCTACAAAGGCCCCCGCAAAGAAAACGACTGCTAAGAAGGCTCCTGCAAAGAAGCCGGTAGAAAAGAAGGCTCCTGCTAAGAAGGCGGCGACGAAGGCCGCTGCTAAGGCCTCTCCTAAGGCAACTGAGGTCCCGGCGGCTGAAGAAAAGCCAAAGCCAGCGCGTAAGACTGCTACTAAGACCACACGTAAGCCAGCTACTAAGAAGGCGGCAACCAAGACAGCAGCGAAAACAGTTGCCAAGGCAGAAGAGTCTGAAGTAGTTGAAGAAAAGCCGAAGACTACGCGTAAGACCGCTGCCAAGACTACGCGAAAGCCGGCTGCTAAGAAGACAGCAACCAAGGCTAAGACAGAGACCGACGAACAGGCCGCTAAGAAGGCCGCGCCGGCGAAGAAGACTCCGAAGCGTGCAACCGCGAAGAAGGCGGCAGCTAAGCCTGCGGACGAGCTGGAAGTTAAGGACGAAAAACTTCAGGACGAGTCCGCAGATCTCGGTGAGGACGCTCCCGAAACTTTTGAAGACGAGGATGTCGACGACGACCTCGATCTTGACTTGGATTCGGCCGATTCGGCTGAATCAGCTGAGCTTTCTGACGACGAAGATGACGAAGACGATGACGAGAGCGACGCGGAGGACGACGACAAAGACGACGATAAGGATGACTCAGATTCAGCTGGATCTCGTAAGCGCCGCTCGCGTCGTAAGAAGAGCGAGGACAAGCAGACCGAAAAGGTTGGTGGCTTCGTAGTTTCTGACTCGGATGACCGCGACGAGCCTGCACAGAAGGTAACTGTTGCAGGTGCAACTGCGGACCCGGTTAAGGACTACTTGAAGCAGATCGGCAAGGTCGCGCTTTTGAACGCGGAAGAAGAAGTCGATCTGGCCCGCCGCGTCGAAGCCGGTCTTTACGCCGAGCAAAAGATTTTGCGTGAGGGCGAAGAGATGCCGTCCAAGCTCCGCCGCGAACTACAGATCCTGGTGCATGATGGCCAGCTTGCAAAGAATCACCTGCTGGAAGCTAATCTTCGTCTGGTGGTCTCTTTGGCCAAGCGTTACACGGGCCGCGGCATGCTGTTCTTGGATTTGATTCAGGAAGGCAACCTGGGTCTAATTCGCGCGGTAGAAAAGTTTGACTATTCGAAGGGCTACAAGTTCTCCACGTACGCAACGTGGTGGATTCGCCAGGCAATTACTCGCGCAATGGCAGATCAGGCCCGCACCATTCGTATTCCCGTGCACATGGTTGAAGTGATTAACAAGCTTGCGCGTGTGCAGCGTCAAATGTTGCAGGATTTGGGTCGTGAGCCCACTCCGGAAGAGCTTGCAGAAGAGCTTGATATGACGCCGGAGAAGGTCGTGGAAGTTCAAAAGTATGGCCGCGAACCGATCTCTCTTCACACGCCACTGGGCGAGGACGGTGACTCAGAGTTTGGCGACTTGATTGAGGACTCCGAAGCGATTGTGCCAACCGATGCGGTTGCGTTCACGCTCTTACAAGAACAGCTCCACCGCGTGCTCGATACGCTGTCAGAGCGTGAAGCTGGCGTTGTGTCAATGCGCTTTGGTCTTGGCGATGGCCAACCTAAGACTTTAGATGAGATCGGCAAGGTATACGGAGTTACCCGCGAGCGTATTCGCCAGATCGAGTCGAAGACCATGTCGAAGCTCCGCCACCCCTCCAGATCGCAGGTGCTTCGCGACTACCTCGACTAGGTTTAATACATCATTTTGTGAGGCGAGTTTGCGTCTCGCATACAAGAGGGGAGCGGCTCAAGGTGAGCCGCTCCCTTTTGAAGAAACTGTACGTAAAGTACGTGAGGCTAGTTAACCGAGGTGTATAGCTGGTCGGTGAAGTCACGAACCTCAAGCGCGGTCTTAGAGTATGAATCGCGAAGCTTTCGTGCGTGATGACCGCAGAACATTAGCGTGCCTGACTCCATTACGACCTCAACGAATGCCTGTGCGCCACAGAGGTCACAGCGGTCAGCGACTTTAAGTCCGGTACTTTCAGTAATGTTCGATTCGTATGTCATGCTTCCATTGTTGCAGTGCGCGAGCGGCAAGTCCTGTTTTGGCATTCGTTTTCGCGATCAGCTGAAGAGGGCCGCGTGGGAATGTTAGTTTAGCCGGATTTTCGCCTAACATGTTTGCGTGGCTAGTAAGAACAAAACCCAATCGAACGCGTCAGAGTACACGGCAAGGCACCTTTCCGTACTAGAAGGTCTGGAGGCTGTTCGTAAGCGTCCGGGCATGTACATTGGTTCAACGGATTCGCGCGGCCTAATGCACTGCTTGTGGGAGATCATTGACAATGCAGTAGATGAGGCGCTTGAGGGGTATTGCGACCACATTACCGTTACGCTCCACCCGGACTATTCGGTGTCGATCAGTGACAATGGGCGCGGTATTCCCGTTGATGAAGTGAAGGGCGTGGGCCTTTCCGGCGTTGAGGTTGTCTTCACGAAGCTGCATGCCGGAGGTAAGTTTGGTGGCGGTTCCTACGGGTCTGCGGGCGGTTTGCACGGCGTTGGCGCGTCCGTAGTGAACGCTTTATCTGCTCGTTTGGATGTGCAGGTAGATCGAGCGGGAAAGACTTACCAGATGTCTTTCTTACGCGGAGAACCGGGGCGCTTTGATGATTCCAAGGATCGTACTCCAAACTCTCCGTTCACTCCGTTTGTGGATGCATCCCAGCTGGATGTGGTGGGCAAGGCCGCTCGGGGGAAGTCCGGTACGCGCGTGCGTTTTTGGGCTGACTTTCAGATTTTCCCAAAGAATGAGGGATTTGACTGGGAGCAGTTACTGGGCAGAGCTCGCCAAACAACGTTTTTGGTTCCCGGTCTGGCGATCACCTGCATTGATGAGCGCGGTGATGAGGTTATTGAAGAGACCCTCCAGTTTGATGGTGGAGTTGTTGACTTCGTCGATTTCCTGGCGGTTGATGGACCTGTTACTGAGACGATGCACATTACCGGAGAGGGTGTTTACAACGAGACTGTGCAGCGCTTGAACGAAGGCGGGCATCTGCAACCGGTTGATATTGAACGCACCTGCAACGTCGATATTGCGCTTCGATGGGGCGTTGGTTATGACACGACGCAGCGTTCGTTTGTGAATATCATTGCCACTCCAAAGGGGGGCACGCACGTCCAGGGATTCGAAGCCGCGTTGCTCAAGGTGATTCGTGACCAGGTGGATAAGAATCAGCGGCGTTACAAGGTGACAAAGAAGGATGGGCGCATTGAGAAGGATGACATCCTGGCCGGTATGACCGCGGTTGTCACCGTGCGTTTCCCAGAGCCTCAGTTTGAAGGACAGACTAAGGAAGTACTTGGCACTCCGCAGGTTCGCCAGGTTGTTAACAAGGTTGTGAGCGACTACTTCCAAACCCGTTTCAAGTCCAGTAAGCGCGACGTGAAGCAAACCAATGATGCTCTTATAGAGAAGATTGTGGGCGAGATGAAGGCCCGCGTTTCAGCGCGTGTACACAAAGAGATATCGCGTCGTAAGAATGCTCTTGAAACGTCATCGTTGCCCGCAAAACTTGCCGATTGTCGCTCAAACAATGTGGATTCTTCCGAATTGTTCATTGTTGAGGGCGATTCGGCTCTTGGTACCGCAAAGTTTGCACGTAATTCGGAGCATCAGGCACTGTTTCCGATTCGCGGCAAGATTCTAAACGTACAGAAGAAATCCACTGCTGACATGCTCGCAAACGCGGAGTGTGCGGCGATCATTCAGGTGATTGGAGCTGGTTCGGGTAGAACGTTTGACCTCTCGGCCGCAAGGTATGGCAAGGTCGTTTTGATGACGGATGCTGACGTGGACGGTGCGCACATACGCACCCTGCTACTTACTTTGTTCTTCCGTTACATGAGGCCTTTGGTGGAAGCTGGGCGGGTTTACGCGGCCGTACCACCGCTGCACCGAATTGAGGTGCCGAAGCAGGGTAAGAAACCGAAGGAGATTTTGTACACCTACTCTGAGGATGAGCTGAAGCAAACGCTTGCCAAGCTGAATCGACAGGGACGCAAATACAAGGAACCGATCCAGCGGTACAAGGGTCTGGGTGAGATGGATGCGGACCAGTTGGCTGAAACCACGATGGATCCGGCTCACCGTACTCTTCGTCGAATCACGCTTGCCGATGAGGCCGCGCTCCTTGAGGCTGAGAAGGTTTTCGAACTTCTAATGGGATCGGAAGTGGCTCCTCGCCGGAGTTTTATCGTTGAGGGGGCAAACGACTTCGATAGGGAAAAGATTGACGCGTAAAGTATTTGGCGTCTTTAGTGGTTGTCTAGCGTAGGTAAAAGCTTGGCGTTGATTGGGTGGGCGTGAGCATGTCCTTTAGAATGGCGCCATGTCTACAACTTTGGCAGAAAGAACGGCACCGCTGATCGACGCAACCTACCCGCCAGCTAATTTGGGGCTCGAGTGGTCCGAAATTGAGCCGCGTGATGGTTATGACGCTGCCCGCCAGGTTCACAAGTGCGAGTTTTTTGATTCCACCCTGTTTTCCACTAGCGCGGATCGGATTGCTGATCTGCTGGTGACGGGCGAAGGCAAAGACGTGATTGTTGGTCGCGATGATCAGGGCAAGATCCAGGCCGTGGCCGTAGTCGAAGTTCTCCCGGCTGATGGGGAAGTGGCAAGAGTTGAGATTTCTAGCGAAGTCCACCCAGATTTTCGAGGGCGAGGCATTGGCCAGGCCATTTTGGAGTGGCAGAAGGCGCGCGGCGCGCAGCTCCTGTTAGAAGCGTACGGTCCGGACTGTGAGCTGCCTGCGCAGATCGCTACAAACGTTGATGGGCATCTGCTCCAGCGCGTTGCAGTGCTCGAGGGTGCTGGTTTTGAGAAGCAGCGCCAGTTCCAAGTGATGTACCGCGATTTGGAGGGCGAGGAACCCACGGTGGATGAGCCTCGCGGCGGCTACACGGTGGTTCCTTGGATCGCTGAGCTTGAAGCGCAGATAAGGGCCTTGCACCTACGCGCTTTTTCAGACCACTGGGGAAGTACCGCAGATGCTGCTAAATGGTGGGAGGATGCCATCGCGTCCATCGAGAAGCGATGGTCGTTTGTAGCAATTTCGCCCACCGGTGAGGTTTCTGGTTACATCCTCGTGGTGCGCCACCCGGCCCGGTGGCTCCACACCGGAATGAGCGAGGCTTACGCCGAACTTCTTGGTGTTGATCCAAACACGCGTGGATCCGGTCTCGCCCGAGCTCTGATTACGAAGGCTACGAAGGCCTCGTATGATTCGGGTATGCAACGAATGGGACTGGATGTGGATATGGATAATCCGCACGGGGCTCACAGTTTTTACGAACGGCTTGGATTTAAAGCCGTAGGCAACTACTTTGTTTATAGTCTTGATTTTTAGTCACGTGGTCTGAGATAGAGAGGATTCGTCATTCTAACGTCCCTGCCCGCGACTCCAGAAATGCTTGCGCCCGGTCTTGAATGTTCGTGGCGGTTCCTTGATGTGCGCGATTCTCGCATGCTTGCAGACTTGCAGCATCGCATTGAAAAGTCTGATGACCTTCCGTACCGTACTTCTGAAGAAGAGATAGCCGAGCTGTTTAGCTATTCTGATGAGTTTTTTGCAATCGGCGGGTTTATTGATGGCAAGTTGCGCGTGTACGGTTACATTCGGCTGTTTGATGACGAGCCTGTAGTAGCTTCGTGTCGAGGCGGGGTGGACCCGAAGTTCCGCGGTATCGGCTTTGGGCGGGTGCTCGTTGAATGGCATACGCAAACCGCAACCGCCGCGTTGCTAGCCATGGGCGGGGAGTCCAAACAGATTCTATTTAATGTTGAAGAGGGTCACCGCGTCCTCGAGGAGTATCTGCTGGAGTACGGGTATGAGTGGAATCGGTCGTACTTTGACATGCGCGCTGCGCTGGATGAGGAACCAGAGTTCGTAGAAGTAGATCCATTTATAACCATCGTTCCTTGGGACAGCGTTGGCGAGCATAAGATCGACCACGCGTTGGATCTCATCACGCGCGGCGAGGGCGGCCGCGGCGAGACCTACAAGTGGAGCGGTGAGGATCGCGCGGGTTTCATCCCCGAATGGTCTTTCGTAGCCGTTTCACACGCCGCGGATCGAGAAGCAATCGCAGGTCTGGTCATGGCGTCAAAGTACTCTCAAGATTGGTCCGTGCTGGGTTGGCGTGAGGGAACCATAGATATGCTAGCCGTGCTCCCAGAGTTCAAAGACCAAACCATCGCGCCAGCTCTCGTATCTGCATCGATGCGTGCGCAGAAGAAAGCGGGGATGGATGCCGTCCTCGCGGGGCTATCGTCGCTCTCATCGCCTTCAATGATGTCGGTTTACGATTCGCTGGGGTTCGCCACGGTTGCAACGTCCCGGGTATATACGCTTGCCGTAACCGAACAATAGGCGTGTTGCCGGCAATAATGCCGCATCCGCTAGCTTCATCAGACCTATTAAAGCGCGGAAGCTGAATACAGCTTCCGCGCTTTCGTGTACTACGCCCCAGTTGTAAGTAGCGCTATGCCAGCGAGGCAACCGTCTTCGTGATCGGCGTTCCAGAGCCGTCACGGCGTTCGTCCGCCTCAGGTAGCTCGATGGGAGACCCGGTAGAAGAAGCTGCAAGTGCAACGCCGGGGCATACTCGAGCGAGTGCAAGCGCGTCCTCACCTTTCAAGAAACGGTGGCAACGCACGCCCTGCGTCGCGCGTCCCTTCTCGGGGAATACTTCGCCCTTCGTGACCTTCAAAGAGGTTTGGGTGGGGTAGAGCATGCCATCGTCGGCGGCCGCAACGGTTACGACCTCGGCTGCGTCCAAAGCCGTGAACGCTGCCTCGATGACACTGGCTCCATCGGCGAGTTTCATGCCGGCCACACCTCCTGCTACGCGTCCTTGCGGGCGGATCTTGCCTGCTGGCGTGCGCAGAAGCTGCGCATTAGAAGCGATAAACACAACGTCTACTTCGTCGGGGCAGGGCGCTACAAACAGCACTTCGTCGCCATCAGCGAGGTTCATGACCTCAAACTCGTCGGATTTGGCGAACTCGGGTCGCATGCGTTTGATGACGCCCGCCTTTGTGACTATGCCGGTGATTGCTTCGCCTTCAAGATCGATGAGGCCCCGTGGCTCAATGTCGCGGCCAAGCAGGTGGCTGGCAGATACCGCGGCTGCAAACGAAGCGTTTGAGGCGGTCCGAGGCACAGCGGGTAGATCAACCACGTGGAGGCGGTGGGCTAGGCCCGCGCTATCCACTACAGCAATCTCGCCGCGCGTGGTGGTGGGGATCGCTACCCGATAGGTGTCCGCTACGGCTCGGGCTTCGGTTTTCTCAAGGGGCTCGTTGCCCTCAACACGAATGAGACCGCCGTCAGGAGTAAGCACCACTGTTGCGGGCCCGTCAGGAATCTCCAGGGGCATGGTGTTCTTGGCCGTAGTAGTGATTTGCGCAGCGTCGGCCGATAGTAGCATGGTCCGCCGCGGAGTGGACAGACGCTTGGACACTTCCAAAAGCTCGTCCTTAACGACGCCCCGCAGTACTTGTTCGGAGCCCAAGATCTCATCGAGTGCACGTATCTCGGCTTCTAACTCGGCCTTCTCGGTTTCCAGCTCGATCCGGGAGAACTTGGTGAGCCGGCGCAGGCGTAGCGACAGGATGTGGTTGGCCTGGATCTCATCCAGTTCGAAGGCAAGCATGAGGCGCGAACGCGCTTCATCTACATCGTCGGAGGAGCGAATGATCGCAATCACGTCGTCGATGTCAAGGATCGCAACCAGGAGGCCTTCTACCAGGTGGAGGCGGTCCATCGCCTTTTGCCGGCGGAACTGCGACCTGCGCCGCACTACTTGGTAGCGGTGGTCGAGGTAAACCTCAAGCATCTCTTTAAGACCAAGAGTTTGCGGGCGTCCATCAACGAGGGCTACGGCGTTTACAGAGAACGAATCTTCAAGTGGTGTGAGCCGGTATAGCTGCTCCATCACAGCCTCAGGATTGAAACCGTTCTTGATTTCAATTACTAGGCGCACGCCGTGGTGGCGATCCGTTAGGTTTGTGACGTTTGAGATTCCCTGGAGGCGCTTAGCATTCACCTGATCTTTGATGCGTTCTATAACGCGCTCTGGACCAACCATGTAGGGTAGCTCGGTGACAACTAGGCCACGCTTGCGGGGAGTCACTCGCTCCACGTTCATCTTGGCACGAACTTTGAATGAACCGCGGCCGGTGGTGTAGGCCTCCTCAATGCCTTCCTGCCCGATAATGATGCCGCCCTCGGGAAAGTCCGGGCCGGGCACGAAGCGCATGAGGTCAGAAACTGTGGCATCCGGGTTATCAATCAGGTGGGTGGTTGCAGCGATGACCTCACCGAGGTTGTGCGGAGCAATATTTGTAGCCATGCCTACCGCAATGCCGGATGCGCCATTGACCAAAAGGTTTGGAAATCCGGCTGGTAAAACATCGGGCTGGGTTAGACGGCTGTCGTAGTTTGGCACGAAGTTAACGGTGTCTTCATGCAGGTCTTTCACCATGTCGAGGGCGGCAGGGGCAAGGCGAGCCTCCGTGTACCTCGCGGCAGCCGGGCCGTCATCTAGCGATCCGAAGTTACCGTGCCCATCAACGAGGGGAACGCGTAGGTTGAAGTCTTGTGCAAGACGCACAAGAGCGTCGTAGATTGCCGCGTCACCGTGCGGGTGAAGCTTACCCATCACCTCGCCAACAACACTTTGCGACTTCACGTGGCCGCGTTCGGGGCGAAGCCCCATTTCAGACATTTGATAGAGGATACGGCGTTGCACGGGCTTCGCGCCATCACGTGCATCCGGAAGTGCGCGAGCGTAGATTACAGAGTAGGCGTATTCGAGGAAGGATCCTCGCATTTCGCTGGAAACATCAATCTCTACAATGTGTTCGTCTACGCTGGTATCAACCGTTTTTGGCATAACTCTCATTGTGTCAAAAAGTTTGCGCAACTGAAATTTAAGCGAGGGTATGTCTGTTGGAAGCGGCTATGAGTTTGGATAAAGCGCAGGCTATGCGAGCCTCGCAACCGTCTATCTGCGATATTTTGCCCGTGGTTTTTGGAGCGTGGGGAGTGAGCGGGCCAACGCCGCAGTCTGAGGTGCAGCGCGAGTGCCTTGCATACTATCTGCAGTTGGAACAGGGCCAGCAAATCCTCGTGGTGTTGATTGACGGTTTTGGTTTTGACCTTGTAACGAACCATTTTCCTTACACGCCGTTTTTGCGCTCGCGAAAAGCCGACATGTTGAGGGCGTGTACCGTTCTGCCCTCAACCACCGCCGCGGCTATTTCGTCTTTTGCAACCGGCCTTATGCCCGGAAAGACGAATATGGTGGGCTGGTCTGTGAAAGACGGTAGCCAGGTAACTACGCTTCTTACCTTCGAAAACGCGAGTGTTCCTCCGGAAAAATGGCAGGCGAATCCCACCATGTTTGAGGTCGCGAGCCGCGTTGGCATAAGCTCTGCCGCAATCATGCCGCAGCGGTTTGCCGGATCAGGTTTAACCATGGCGGCCCTTCGCGGAGCACGCCCGGTAGGTGCGCAGACCCTTGACGAGCGAATAGACGCGGCAATGCAACAGCTACGCGAGGGCGCGGCGGTTGTCTACCTGTATTGGTCTGACCTTGACCACGCTGGGCACGGTTTTGGTACAGACTGCGACGAGTGGGTTGCCGAACTCGAGCTGGTGGACGCGGCGCTCGCACGCATAAATAGAGAACTGCCAAAGGGCGTGTGCGCGCTTGTAACGGGCGATCACGGCATGGTTAACACGCGGCCGGAAAGGCGCATAGACGTGGCGCAAAATCCGCATTTGCAGCAGGACTTAAAGCTGATCGCAGGCGAGGGCAGAGCCGTGCATATCCACGCGGCCACCAACCCCAACGAAGTGATCGGCCGCTGGAGAGACGAACTGGGGGAGCGCGCCACCATCGTGCAGGGTGGCGAAGTAGTAGAAATATTGGGCGGTGAAAGCGGAGCAACACTTACGGGTGATGCCGTGGCATTCATGCACGATGACTGGGTGGTGGTGGATTCACGCACTCAGCCTAAAAAGTCGATAGACCTAGTGGGTGTGCACGGCTCGTTCAGCTCTGCTGAGCTTGCCATTCCGATCCTCAGGTTCGATTAGTTACTGCGCGTGCCAAAAACGATTTCGTCCCACGAGGGGACCGGGCGGCGCTTACCACTACGATTGTTCTTCTTTGGTTCAGGCTCTTGAACTTCGAGTTTTTCAAAGCCGGGCAACGCGTCACTGTCTTCGCTTACAACCGGCTGCGGCTGGGCCGGTTCGGGTTCGGCGATGGGCTCCTCGGCCTCCACCTTCGACTCAGGCTGGGCTGGTTTAGGGAAGCGCAACAGCGATGGCTTCTCAACGGTCTCAGTTTTACTTTGCGATTTCGATTCCCTGCGTCGGCCTCTTTTCGAAGCCAAATCGCCAAGGATCTTCTCGACGTCGTCAGGTGAGGCCGCTTCTCCCGGCGTGTTGGTAGGAGCTTCGCCTTCAGGCAGACTCGTCACATTGGTGGCGGCGGGAGTGGTGGTTTCGGTAAGCCAGCGCGCTTCTTCATCCAGTGCGCAAATAAGGACACCGCGGTTGGATACCTGCCAGGAGGCGCGGCGCTCGGTGGCTGCCTGAACAAATGTTAGGTGCAGCTCCCACGGGCGGTCGCCCTCGCGTAGCGCGGTCCAGGAAAGGGAGTGGGCATCGACGCCTCGGGTTGCGAGTCTGTCGATTACCAGGTCGCCCAGCTGGGGTGCTCCCGCCTCGCCACCGACGGGCTCGGCCAATGCGGCGGACACGATGTAGTTGCGTTCGGTGACAACCGGCGCAAGAAAGCGATTAATGCGGTCAATGTCGATGTCATAGTTCGCCGCGATTTCGGCGGCTGGCATGCCCGCACGCAGAAGTTGCTGGATTTCGCGAGGACGCAGGACGGACCCGGATTTGGGAAATGACTCGAGCTTCAGCTCACCTCGCCTGATCGCTGCCTTGAGAGCATCATCCACAACAATCATGTAGCGTTCGCCGTCTTTATCGGTAAAAACCAACTGCGAACCATCCCCGTGCGGGCCTAAAAGTTCAAGCTCGATCATTAATCCTCCGTCCCTAGTATGAAGCATGGCACCTAAGTGGCTCTCATCGTGCTACATTATGCGCGTGTCGCTTGTCGGTTGCGTTCATTGCTGAAATCAATGCTAATATCCCCGCGCGGCATTAATATGCAGTAACAGCTGTTGTGTCCACCCAGATGAGTATGAAGAGGTAACCATGGCTACAGATTACGATGCGCCTCGTAAGAACGATGATGATGTTTCGGAAGACTCTCTCGAAGAACTGAAGAGCCGTCGCAATGACCAGGGCTCGAATGTGGTCGATGAGGATGAGAACGAGATTGCAGAAGATTTCGAACTACCGGGCGCAGATCTATCTAATGAGGAGCTCACAGTTCGGGTTGTTCCGCGTCAAGATGACGAGTTCACCTGTTCGGAGTGCTTCTTGGTACACCACATTTCGCAGCTTGCCTACGAGCAGGATGGGCTGCCTGTATGCACCGAGTGTGCGGAGTAGACTGGCCGTTCGGTAGGTTTTGATTGTAGTAGGTGAAATTTAGTGGCGTTATTCAAGCGCAAGAAGAAGACCGAGGACGTGGCGCAGGCCCGCGACGAAGAACCGCTGGCAGATGACGCGTCTGCTGAAGCCGGCGGAGCGCAAGCCCCGGAGCACGGGCCTTTCGACATCAGCCAGCGTGACGTTTCTAAGGGATACATTGACCTTGGGCCACTAAAACTTCCCGCTATTGCAGGAATTCAAATCCAGCCCGTGTTCTCGCCGGACAAAACCATTTTGCGAATGAACGTGGTGATTGGTAATTCCGTCATGCAGATGATGGTGATTGCGAATCCGAAGTCCGGTGGTGCAGCCCAGGAGGTGCTACGCGCCACGAAAGAAGCGCTGGAACAGCAGGGTGCCAAGGTTGAGGTACGCGAAGGTCCATGGGGCGAAGAATTGGTTGCGCACACGGTGGTGAAGACCCAAGACGGGCGCGATGCAATAGCTCCGAGCAGGATCTTCACTATTGAGGGTAACCGTTGGGCGTTGCGTATTGACCTTGCGGGTGCTGCTCTGTCCGATGAGAAAGCTTGGGAGCCCGTTGCGGCGGTCATTTCTGGCCTCGTTATCGAACGTGGTGACGCTCCGCGAGCACCGCTTTCGGTAATCCCGTTCACGCTTCCATCAGAGCTTACGGCGGCTTCTGAGCCGCAGGACGATAAGTAGTAGGTTGACTCTTCCAACGCGATTAGTAGACCAGCCGCGCACCGCTATCGCGGCATTGAAACCGCGGATGCGCGCGGTGGTTTCGGGGCGGGTGGTTGCTATAACGTACCCGATTGAAGGCGCGTCGATGACGCTGCGGGCACACTTGAAGGATGATACGGGTACCGTAATTGTTGCCTGGCCGGGCAGGCGTGAGATTCCGGGCGTTCATGTTGGCGCCCACATGGTTGTCCAAGGCAACGTGATGCAACAGTTTTCTGAGCAGCTTCTGTGGAATCCTCATTTTCAAATCCTGGGGGACATTGATGAGTGATTCGATCGACGAGGCGGCAGGCAATCTAGGTGGTAAGAGCAAATCTTTAGCCAGTCAACTTAACGCCGATCAGTTTTCCGCGTGGCAGGCGGTTGGGGGAGTGCGCGGCGCGATCGAATCTGTGCTTCCTGTCTTGGTGTTTGTGGTTGCTTACGTGATCACGATGGGCCTGAAATGGCCGCTCATTTTGGCAGGCGGCATTTCGGTAGTGCTGATTTTGGTTCGGCTGGTAAGTCGGCAGCCAGTCACATATTCAGTTTCCGGCTTCGTGGGTGTAGCCATCGGAGTTATTTGGGCCCTGTGGTCGGGTAGGGGCGAGAACTTTTTCGCTTTTGGCATCATTACTTCAGCCGCGTATGGGCTGGCAATTATGGTGGCTAATTTGGTCCGCTACCCGGTGGTGTCGATGGCGCTGACACCGGTTTGGCAATTGCGGTGGAAGTGGTGGAAAAACCCGGGCTCGTTTGATCGTTTGGCAAGGGTATCGCGAAATCTGTCATGGTTGTGGTTCGCCCTGTTCGCCTTGCGGTTCTTGGTGCAGATCCCTCTGTGGCTGGGCGGCCAGGTTGCGATGCTCGGAACGGCCAAATTACTTCTGGGACTACCCCCATTCCTCCTCGTCGCTTGGGTTACATGGGTGCAGCTACGGCCGTACCGGGAAGTCGTGCAGACGGAGTCCAAGGGCAACGCGACAGCTACCGACTAGATCGGTGCGCGGTTTCTAAATTTGCGTCGGGGCGAAGCCGTACGCGCCCGGCCTATTTGGAGCCGAACACCTGCTCGACGTCTTGGCCAAGAGACTTTTCAAATGAAGACAGCATTAGAACCACTTCGTCTCCGGCGGCAAGTTCGAACTCGTCCTCGTTATCAACGGGCGCGTCGTCGCGCAGTACGGTGAGCACGCGCGCGTCGGAAGGCAGACCCAACTGGGCGATCTTCTTTCCGCTTGCGCGTGAATCTGCGGGAAGCGTTATGGCATAGATTGCGGTGCCGGCCTCGTGGAACTGGAAGAGGCGAACTAAAGCGCCAACACTCACGGCTTCTTCAACGAGGGCGGTCATGACGCGCGGAGTGGACACGGGCACGTCAACGCCCCAAGTTGAGTTGAACATCCACTCGTTTTTTGGGTTGTTCACGCGGGCAACAACGCGCGGCACGCCAAACTCTGTTTTGGCTAGCAAAGAGATGACGAGGTTTGCTTTATCGTCTCCGGTTGCGGCAACCATGACGTCACAGTTGCCCACGTTTGCGGCGTCAAGAGTTTCGGGCGAGCATGCGTCTGCCAGGATCCAATCAGCTTCAGCCACAGTGGCAACACGCATCTGGTCGGGCAGACGATCAATGAGGGTAACTTCGTGTTTCTTTAGTAGAAGTTCGCGTGCGATAGAGCGCCCAACCGAACCTGCTCCGGCGATTACGATAAGCATTTATGCTCCCACTGCTGGATCGTTGGCAAGGATTTCGCGGATCCTGGTTTCCTCAGCCAGTGAGATCGCGAAGTAAAGTTCGTCATTTTCTTGAACCATTAGGTCATCGTTAGCCACGTCCATGTGGCCTTGACGGGATACGAACACAACGGGGTATTCGGTTAGCTGGCGAACCATGGCAAAGGACAGCCCGTACCAGCTCGATGCGGGCCGGGCGCAAACCAGGGCAACATCTCCGGTGGGGTGCGTCCACACGCGGCTCACGTCCGGTGGCATCATCCAAGACAGCACCGCTTCGGTTGTTCGCCGCACCGTGGCAATGGTGGGGATACCAAGCTTTTCGTATACTTCCGCACGAGTTGGGTCATAGATCCTGGCCACAACGCGTTCAACTTTGAAGGTTTCACGCACCACTCTTGCAGAAATGATGTTCGAGTTATCTCCGTTAGACACTGCCGCAAAAGCGTAGGCATCTTCAATGCCGGCTTGCCGTAGCGTGTCGCGGTCAAATCCAACGCCAGTCACGCGTCGGCCAGTAAAGTTTGCGGGCAGACGCCGAAAGGCCTCGGGATTTTGGTCGATTACAGCCACCGAGTGGCCTCTTTGATCTAAAAGCGTGGCAAGCGTTGTTCCAACGCGCCCGGCTCCCATGACAACAAAGTGCATTTAATAAAACTATCAAGAACGCGCTCGCTTCGTGTGCCTGTAGAGTTGGGGACATGACATCAATGAGCGCGGGTATTAGGCAAGCGAAGGGCGGAGCATATCCGCTGGCGCGAACATCCGCGTTCCTCGCTTCGGCTTCTCTACTGGTTTCGATCCCAATTTGGCAGCCGGATGCGCTACTGCACGTGCTG
Organism: Gleimia europaea; assembly: GCA_002871995.1. GTDB lineage: Bacteria > Actinomycetota > Actinomycetes > Actinomycetales > Actinomycetaceae > Gleimia > Gleimia europaea. Next base: position 341,500 of record PNHW01000001.1, on the reverse strand, counting down.
TCACCACTGGGCTACTTAGATGCCTCAATCGCGGCGTGGCTCACAGTGTTTGCGGTTCCGCTTATTGCGCTGATCACGATTTCTGACATTCCGGTTCTACTAGCAAGACGCCGGTACGTAGGGGACTTCGCGGGCGTCGATGATTCGCTTGGCACCCGAATGTCCACTCTCACGGCGGCGGCGCAACTTTCTGAATATATCGTGACGTTCGCTATCGCAGGGGCTTCGATTAGTTTCTTGCTCGGATCCATGTGGCCTGTGCTTATTCCCGCGCGCACGCCGATTGCAATATGCGCCGTTGTTGCCATTGCAATGCTACAGACATTCCAAGTGGCGCCGCGCTCAACCAGGGTCGGTGCAACCATAGTTGTGCTTAGCTTCCTCCTACTGCTGTTTTTGACCGCCGGCATGATCGGGTCATCGCCGTACTTCTCGCAAACCTCCTCGGCAGACCTTGCGATAGTCACAACCGAGGTTGGAAGCCGCTCGCCGTTTGCGCGCGGAATCGTGCCTGCCCTTGGCCTTGGGCTTGGCGTTGTCCTCGCCCCCGCGCTGCTCCTTAGACACCTAACCGCAGACCTTTCTTACTTTTCTTACCCGCATGTTAAGCACGCTGGTATTGCAAAGATTTCAATGAGCCTAACTGCCTCGATGACAGCCATGCTCGCCATGCTCAACATCCGCGACGTTGATTCTGCGCGGTTCATTGGACGGCGCAACACCTTCTACGCGGCCCTGCGCACGGTAGGCGTGGAAGAATGGTTCTTGCTGGTAACGACGATCGTTTTGATTATTGCAGCGATAGCATCAGCGAGGACGGTACTGCACAGCGCGGACAAGCTTAGCGGTGAACTAGCCAACTTCCATCTGCTTCCCGTCCACCTCATGAACGATCCAACACGGATGGCGTTTACCCCTTTCATCTTCACCCTTGGAGCGATTGGTCTGATACTGGTGGGATCGGCCCAGTTCCGTATCCTCGTTCCGATGCTTGCAGTGTCAGGGTTCTTATCGCTCACCCTAACCCGCTGGTCAACCGTGAAATTCTGGAACGCGAAACTGAAAAATGAAGGGCACTTCCCAGAGAGGAACAAAATGAGACGTGCGCGTCTGATGGCACTAGGTGGCCTCGTGATCAGTGTGGTAGTGCTCGTGTTAGTCGTAGCCTCTGGCATCTTCGAGGGCGCTTGGGTAGTGGCCGGGCTCATTCTGCTGCTCTACTTCGTGCTGTACACCGTACGCCGCCACTACCTAAACTACGGAGTTGGCGCCGGTGAAACCACCACTGAAGACCCAATCACGCCCGGGCGCGTGCACTACATGATCATCGCGCAAAGTATGGGGCCAGCGCTCACGCGCGCAACCAAATGGATCAAATCGACCAGGCCGTACTCGATCGAACTGATCCATGTAGATACCGGCGGCAGTGATAGTGAAGAAGCGCTCAAGAAATGGCGCGAGGAAAACCTCGGAGCGAACCTCACCGTCCTCGATGCCGGCCCTTCCAGGCCAACCGAAGCAATCATCGAGCACGTGCGTCGAACCCGGGCAGCACACCCGAACCGACTCGTAAACGTGGTGCTCCCTCATGTAGTGTTCAAAACCGCCTTACTTGGGCGCTTGCACAACACGGAAATGAAACACCTCGAAAAGACACTCCTAGATGAACCCGGCGTGTTGGTAACACTCGTGCCCTGGGCAGATTAAGGAAAGATTATGCACACCAACGGTGAAAGCCCGGACATCATCAAACAGGTCAGGGCGCTACGTCCCGCCCATGGGGGAACATGCTTCTCACTCGTGGATGGCCGGCCTCTGTTCATCTCCGGAGCAATCCCGGAAGAGCTCGTAGACGTGCGCGTAGATAGCCGCCGCTCCAAAGTTTCCTACGGAAGTGTCATAAACATTTTGGAGCCTTCCGATCGCCGCGTGGCGCATATTTGGCCCGAGGCCGCAGCGAGTGGTGTAGGCGGCGCCGACCTCGGACACGTTGCCCTCGAATACCAGCGCGAATGGAAAACGGAAGTAATTAAAGACCAGTTGGCGCGAGTCGGGGGAACAAACACCCTCGAACGAGTCGTAGGCGCCGTGGGAGAAAGCGCCCTGCAGGTTCACCCGGCAAGTGACCCCCGCGGCTTAAACTGGCGCACTCGAGTTGATTTTGAGGTATCACCGGCAAGGCGCCTCGCAATGAAGAAAGAAAACTCAAACGAGCTGATCGAAATTGAAACTATGCCCCTCGCTGTGGAACCGATCCTCGAACTTGGCATGTTAGGCGATACTCCCTGGAAGCAGTATCTGCGTCCCGGCAAGAAAGTTCGCATAGTTGCCCCGGGCGATGGCGGACGCCGAGTTGTAATTGGCAACCAGGTATTCAACGGCGCAAACCGGCGCGTAAGTGACCGGGCCGATTGGCAGGTGCGCGCTCGCGGAACGGTTGAGAAGTTCTCGGTGGCTGCCTCGGGCTTTTGGCAGGCTCACGTTAGCGCTCCTGCTGACCTGGTAGAGCTCGTGCTTGACGGTGCGCGCGTAGAAGAGGACGACGTCGTGATTGAGCTCTACGCCGGGGCGGGACTGTTCACAAAGTTCTTGGGCCGTGAGCTCGGCCCGCGCGGCGCTATCGTGTCGATTGAGGGATCAAAAGAGGCAGTTGGCTACGCTAGGGAGAACCTGCGTGGAGTTGAGGTTGATCGTGATCTGCGTGCCGGACGGGTGAACTCAGAGTCCATCATGCGCGCATGGTCTGACCTGGGGGAGAGGCCGCGAACTATCGTTTTGGATCCTCCTCGCAGTGGTGCCGGTAAAGATGTCATAGGTGCGCTCGCGGCGGTGGGGGCCAGCCGGGTTGTGCTGGTGTCCTGTGATCCGGCCGCGGGTGCACGTGACCTCGCCGGCCTTTTTGATGCCGGATATGAGCTGGAGGCGTTCACTGCCCTCGACCTGTTCCCGCAAACCCACCACGTGGAGATAGTTTCCGTTCTGACTCGAAAGTAACCTCGTGCCAAACTAGCCGAGCCGCGTGTATTGGCATGGCTGTAGTGTGGAATAAAGCTTCTACCAGTAGGAGGAACCGCGATGATTGCAATAACTGATAGCGGCGGCTTTGTGAAGATCGATGCTGACCAAATTGACCAGGCTATGCGTCAGGAGTTTGGGAATGCGGAAGGGTGGAAGGTTTACTCTGATTTTGATTCGATGCTTCCCGATAAGGAGAACATCGAAATCATCTTGAATAACGCGCCCTTGAACGCGGCAAAGCTAGATCAGTTCCAGAACCTGCGTTGGGTGTTTTCCTACTCTGCGGGTATAGATCGCTATCCGCTGCGCGAACTTTCTAAGATGGGCGTGGTTTTGACCAACACCTCTGGCGTGCAGGCAAAGCCCATCGCAGAACAGGTTTTCGGCGCAATGATCATGTTCTCACGCAACCTGATAACCGCGTTCCAAAACCAAGCGGATAGGGTCTGGGATCAGACCATTGCGGTTAGTGAACTAGCCGATCAGAAACTCTTGATCGTCGGAGCTGGGGCGATCGGGCGCGAAATTGCTCGCAAGGCAAAAGCCTTCGACATGCACGTTACCGGTATCCGAAATCGCCTTACCGATGAGCTCCCTCAGTACTTCGACGCCATGTTTACCATGGATTCGCTGGAATCCCTCCTGCCTCAGGCAAACTACGTTGTATGCGTACTTCCTTCCACAGACGCCACCCGAGGACTCTTCGATGTCTCCAAATTTGCGCTAATGAACGGCGAGGCTGTTTTCATAAATGTTGGGCGCGGTGATCTTACCGTTGAAGAAGACCTCGTTGCCGCGCTGAGGGCGCAAACGCTAAAGGGCGCTTACCTAGATGTGTTCGCCACGGAGCCGGTTCCGAAAGATTCGCCGCTGTGGGACCTGGATAACCTATTGATGACTCCTCACAACTCCGGTCCGAGCCAGCACTACTTCAAGCGCGCGTTCGCGATATTCGCCCAAAACCTTCGCCGTTATCGCCGCGGCGAGCCTCTCATCAACCAGATCAACTACGACCTCAAATACTAATCAGTAGTGAACCGTCCTTGCCGCGCTATTTAACTAAAGCTCTCGTAGCGAAAAGTATGCGCCCAAGGGCGGTTCTTTATGCGTAAAAACCGCATGTTCTCGGGCCTGTTATCTGAAACACAGCGAAAAGCGTGCCAACCAACGAAAATGTTGAGTGAAAGTGTTAGCATTAAGTATCTTGACATCGAGATATTGATGTTGGAGAGCAGTCTCATATTTCACGAGGAGATGACGTGACCAGCCTAGACAGTTTCAAGTCCCGCGCGGATCTTGATGTAGATGGTAAGTCTTACGAAATTTACCGGCTCGACGCTGTGCCGGGAGCATCGAAACTACCATACGCTCTGAAGGTTTTGGCAGAAAACCTTCTTCGTACCGAAGATGGTGCGAACACCACCAAAGAACACATTGAGGCCCTGGTTAACTGGGATCCTTCGGCGGAGCCGGACACGGAAATCCAGTTCACCCCCGCACGTGTAGTACTTCAAGACTTCACGGGCGTGCCCTGCGTGGTAGACCTTGCAACCATGCGTGAAGCCGTAGCTGACCTGGGCGGTGACCCGAACAAGATCAATCCGCTTAATCCGGCTGAGCTCGTGATTGATCACTCGGTACAAATCGACTCGTTCGGTACGCAAAGTGCATTTGCTCGTAACGTCGAGCTGGAATACCGGCGCAACGGCGAGCGCTACCAGTTCTTGCGTTGGGGCCAGGACGCGTTTGAGAACTTCCGCGTTGTTCCGCCGGGCACGGGTATCGTCCACCAGGTGAATATCGAATACCTAGCGCGGACCGTGTTCACCAAGGAAGAAGACGGTAAGACCGTTGCCTACCCGGACACCTGCGTGGGAACCGACTCGCACACAACGATGGTGAACGGCCTGGGCGTCCTCGGTTGGGGCGTTGGCGGTATTGAAGCTGAGGCCGCCATGCTCGGCCAGCCCGTTTCGATGCTGATCCCGAAGGTTGTGGGCTTCAAGCTGTCCGGCGAGATCCCCTCGGGCGCAACCGCAACTGACGTTGTCCTCACCATCACGCAAATGTTGCGCGAACACGGGGTTGTAGGCAAGTTTGTTGAGTTTTACGGCGAAGGCGTTGCAGCAGTGCCACTGGCCAACCGTGCAACGATCGGCAACATGTCGCCAGAGTTCGGCTCCACTGCTGCGATCTTCCCGATCGACGACGTCACCCTCGACTACCTGCGTCTTACCGGTCGCGATGAGTCCCTTATCCGCCTCGTTGAGGTATACGCGAAGGAACAGGGCCTATGGCACGATCCATCGCGCGAAGCGAAGTACTCCGAATACCTCGAGCTAGATCTTTCCACAGTTGTTCCATCCATTGCCGGCCCAAAGCGCCCGCAGGACCGCATCGAACTATCTGAAGCCAAGGAATCCTTCGCGGGCACTCTCCCGGACTACATTTCAGGCAAGGGCCTGGAGCCAACGGGCCTCGACAAGTCGCTTGCAGATTCCATGGGTACTTCTGACCCGGTCAAGTTCGGCAGCCAAGAAGATGCCGTTCCGCCGAGCGAGCCAAAGCTTGCTGATGAGCGTCCTCATCACCGGGTGGGCATCACGCTTGCTGACGGCACCGAGACAGTGCTTGACCACGGTGATGTTGTAATCGCCTCGATTACGTCCTGCACCAACACGTCAAACCCGTCGGTCATGATGGCAGCCGCATTGCTCGCTAAGAATGCGGTAGAAAAGGGCCTAAAGAGCAAGCCGTGGGTTAAGACTTCAATGGCGCCTGGCTCGCAGGTTGTTACCAATTACTACGAGAAGGCCGGAATGTGGCCGTATTTGAACGAACTGGGCTTCAACCTGGTTGGTTACGGCTGCACCACGTGTATCGGTAACTCCGGACCGCTACCGGACGAAGTCTCTGCAGTTGTGAACGAAGAGGATCTAACGGTTGTTTCGGTACTCTCCGGTAACCGCAACTTCGAAGGTCGCATCAACCCTGACGTCAAAATGAACTACCTGGCTTCGCCGCCGCTCGTAATCGCCTACGCGCTGGCCGGAACCATGGATTTCGACTTTGAAACAGAGCCGCTTGGCCAAGATCAGGCCGGCAACGACGTGTTCCTGCGTGACATCTGGCCCGATCCGAAGCTGGTACAGGAAACGATCGATGCGACGATTGACCGCGAAATGTTCCTGCACGACTACGCTGATGTGTTCAAAGGTGACGAGAAGTGGCGCGCCCTTGAAACGCCGGACGGCGCAACGTTCGACTGGGCGGAAGACTCCACCTACATTCGCAAGGCCCCGTTCTTCGAAGGCATGACGATGGAACCAGATCCCGTTAAGGACGTGAAGGGCGCGCGTGTACTGTTGAAGCTCGGCGATTCGGTAACCACCGACCATATTTCGCCAGCCGGCTCATTCCGCGCAGACACGCCCGCCGGTAAGTACCTGGTTGACAACGGTGTGGAGCGTCGCGACTTCAACTCCTACGGTTCTCGCCGTGGTAACCACGAAGTCATGATTCGCGGTACTTTTGCAAACATTCGCATCAAGAACCAGCTACTTGACGATGTTGAGGGCGGCTATACCCGCGACTTCACGGCTCCAGGTGGGCCGCAGGCAACCGTGTACGAGGCTGCGCAGAATTACCGCGAAGCCGGTGTTCCGCTTGTGGTGCTCGGTGGTAAGGAATACGGCTCCGGATCCTCTCGTGACTGGGCTGCTAAGGGCACCAGCCTGCTGGGCGTGAAGGCAGTAATTACCGAATCCTTCGAGCGGATTCACCGCTCTAACCTGATCGGTATGGGCGTCATGCCGCTGCAGTTCCCGGCCGGTGAAAACGCTGATTCGCTTGGCCTTGACGGCGCCGAAGTCTTTGACATTGCAGGCATTGAGGCGCTGAATGAGGGCGTAACACCGAAGACTGTTAAGGTATGCGCTACCAAGGAAAACGGTGACACGATTGAGTTCGACGCGGTTGTACGCATCGACACACCGGGTGAAGCGGACTACTACCGCAACGGTGGCATCTTGCAGTACGTTCTTCGCGAACTCGTGAAGTAAACGCACACTCAGCGGGCGGGGCCGAAGGGAACTGGCCTCGCCCGCTTTTGTGTGTATGGGGGCGAGAGGCGGGGAGGCAAGGAATCCGCTTCCGGCTACGCGAGCTAACTCCTCGTGAAAATGAGGGCATCGAAGTGATGGGAGGACTTCCCGGGAGAGTTAAGAAGTAGCCTCGTCGATGTCACGATTGGCGTGCCGTTGTTGCCAGCGAGAGCCCCAGGAAGACTCGGCTTCGCGTCGTTCCAAGGCGCGGCGCTGCTCGCGATACATACGACGAACCAGTTCCTCAGAAGAAATCCAGCCAATAACCTCCCCGCTTTCAACTACCGGCATGCCAGCCACGTGCGTAGCAAGCATTCGTTGCATGAACACCGAGGGCGTGGCGCTTGCCGGAACTGAAGCGGTGGACAGATGTAGATCAGCCACAGTTGGGGGAGTATCGTCAGAAAGACGCGCGCTGGCAAGCTCCATTGAAGATACGGTGCCCACAAACTTCCCCTCCTCATCTACGACGGGAAGAAGTGAAGATTCCGAGGAGCGCATGATTTGAGAGGCTTCCGGGATTGTATTGGTTGTAGCGATCAGGCATGGAACGGGGCCCATTAGGGTCTTCGCAGCGTTATTGCCCATCAAGGTGGCATCGACGGGATCATCGAGGATGTCGCCGCGGCGAATAAGCTTTTCGGTGTAGATCGTTTTGCGGCTAAGGAATCTCGAGGTTCCGGTAGCAATGACAATGGCAAGCATGAGGGGAAGAATGAGGCCGTACTGACCGGTCATCTCGATGATTAACAGGACGGCGGCCATAGGCGCGCGAATAGCTCCCGCAAAGCACGCCCCCATACCGATAACGCCAAAGACGGCGGGACTGGTGGAAGTTAGTGGCTCCAGGTACATGCCGATGGCGGTCCCCACAATCGCGCCAATGTACATCGAAGGGGCAAACAGGCCGCCTGCGCCTCCGATTGCAACGGTGTAGGTGGAGAACAGTATTTTCAAGCCCGCATGTAGCAACAGAGCTGAAGCTGTGTAAGCGCCCAAGAGAGCTTCTGTTTGGATGGTTGTCGAAGTGCCGAATAGTTCGGGGAACATCCACAGACCGAGTCCAAGAAAAATGCTGCCAACCACGGGCCGGCGCCATTCTGGGCCACGGTCGATTCGGTCTAGAAGATCTGCTAGCAAATAGAGCGTTTTTGACAGTAATAGACCGGTGAGTCCGCACAGTAGCCCCACTAGGGGAACGGCCCACAGATCCAGTTGTGACTCCAGGTTATAGGCGCCCGGGAGGCTAATGATGAATTTGTCGCCGAGGATCGCTCGCGAAACTAATACGGAGGATACGGATGACAGTACGGCTAGGCCGAAGATCTCTGCGGAAAATTGCACGAGGATTACTTCCATCGCGAACACGGCCGCAGCCAGGGGCGCGTTGAAGGTGGCGGACACACCTGCGGCAGCGCCGCAAGCGACGAGTACCATCACGCGTTTTACCGGCATACGCAGGCGGCGTGCGATCATTGAGGAGATCGCAGCGCCCGTCTGCACAACCGGGCCTACCTTACCCACCGAGCCGCCGCCCCCAATGGTTAGCGCGGCAGCAATGACCTTGATAAACCAAACGTTACGGGGCATGTCGCCGCCATTGCGGCGAACTGCCAGCATTACTTCTGGAATGCCCAGACCGCGCGTAGTAGGCGCCCACTTTTGCATCAGCGGACCGTAGATCAGCGCGGAGATTACGGGCGTGAAAATCACAAACCACGAGCCAATCCCAAGCCAGCCATGCGCAGAGCCGCCCGTTGGAGCGTAGTCCGTATAGCCGGTCATGAGGTATTCCCACCCGATGATCAGGTAGTGCATGAACACGACCATCAGTCCGGTAAGGGCACCGGCCGTCACCGCAACCGCAGCTTGACCGGTGCGCCTATATACGAGGAGATGGCGGATCTTTCCAGTAAGTTCACGCGGGTGCGGTAAGCCGCCCGCCTCACTCGGCACTGGCGATTCCCCAAGCCTGCTTGTAGAAGTCCAGTTCAGTTAGTAGAGCATCTTGAATCGTGTCGGAGCGGACAAATCCGTGTCCTTCTCCCTCGTAAATCTTTAGTTCGACAGTACGCCCCAGCTTTTCGAGGGCATCCTTCATCATCTGCGCCTGAGAAGGTGGCACCACGTGGTCTTCACTACCTTGTAGCAAGAGGAGGGGGGCTTCAACGTTTTCAATATGGTTGATTGGAGACTTCTCGGCCCAAACCGGGTCGGAAAGATCGCTTGAACCTACGAGACGGCCAATGTAGCGCGACTCAAACTTGTGCGTCTCCTTAACTAGCGCTGCAAGGTCCGCGATACCGTACAGCGATGTGCCTGCGGTGAATGTCTTGGACGTTGCGAGGGCTAGCAGGGTGGCGAAACCGCCTGCGGAGCCGCCGCGAATCGCAACGCGCTTTGGGTCAGCCAGGTCTTTATCAACCAGGTATTGGACGCCGGTTTCGGCATCGCTTACAACCATCTCGCCCCAGTTACCGTTCAGACGCTCGCGATAAGGCCTGCCCCAACCTGTGGAACCGCGGTGATTAACATCCAAAATCGCAAAGCCGCGCGAAGTCCAGAACTGTTGTGACAAGGTGAGGCCCGGGCGAGCCGCCGAGGTGGGGCCGCCGTGAATCATGACGATAAGCGGGGGCAGTTCGCCCTCGGGCGCCGTGAATGAAGGCGAGGCAGGCGGGTAGTAGTATCCGTGGGAGATTTCGCCGTCCTCGGTGGGCCACTCGATGGGCTCGGGCTTAGAAATCACACGTTCGGGCAGATCCGTCCAGGTAGACGAGCGCAACTCAGTTACCTCACCGTTCTTGATCTGAACGATTGCGGGCGTGCGCGTATCGGAGTCTGCAAGCATGACAACCCGGCCGTTGTAGGCCGCGACGTTGCCAACGGGACGCCAATCCGTGTGCCAGGTCTCCAGCTGTCCGTTATCTAGGCGCACTGTTCCCAGGTGCCAGTACGGACCTTCAGCCCACGAACAAATCAGATGATCTTCATCCAGGTTGTCAAACGAGTGCAGACCCAGTTGCCAGTGCGGATGAGAGAAAGCTTTTTGGGAGGGGTGTAGGCGGCGGGTGCGCAGGCGCGTGGTCCACGCGTTCAAGTCCTCGCCTTCGTGCCACTCAAACCCCTCGGTGCGGTACAGGTTTGCCCAGCCGCTTGAATCATCAACGTGGATGAGGTCGCCAGCGGCGGTCCACCTTGGCTCATAAACGGCTACGTCCTTCTGCCCGACAACCGTAACCATTTGGTCAATGTCGCCCTCGAAAGAAATTGATGCGACGTGGAGTTTAGCGCTGGTCCACGGCATGTGCGGATGATTCCAGGTAAGCCACGCAAGCTTGGTGCCATCGGGTGAGAGCGTGGGGGCAGCAACGAAATCAGTCTTGTCGTAAAGCGTCTTCACCCGCTCTGGTTCGCGCGCTCCCGACCCATCGAGTGGGATAGAAACCAGGTAGTTCTTTGGCTCGCCCTCGCCCGTGTGGTCTTCACAGACCGCGTAAACCACGTCGCGCACATCAGCAATGTGGAAGTCGCCGTAGCGGCGCTTAGATAGCTCGGTCAGAGGAATAATACCGGGAGTCTGATCGTTAAGATCAAACTTGTAAACGCGGTCATCACCGGCGTGCGAGAACACGATAACGCCCTCGTGAACGGCGTAAGCGCGGCCGCCGTACTCGTGCACGCGAGTGCGAACGTCAGGCAAGATAGTGCCCTCAATCATGGGCAAAACCTCTTCGGTAATGCCTACGCGGCCTTTGCGAAGCAGAACGTTACGACCTCCCTGGTTAGCCCTGCCTTCAACCCACATGGTTGCGTCACGATCCACGCGAAGTTGGGAAAGCGTGACCGTTCGTGCGGTTAGGTCGTCAACACCGATTGGGGAATCCCAAGTGCCGTAGGGGCGTTTTTGCGTCATTTTCAGTTCCAATCTTCACTCTAGGCCTAACTACTAATTTAGCGCGTTTAATTTTTGTGTGGGCAGGCAAGCTGATTTCGCCTTTAGTTATCGTGAATGAACTTTGCCCATTAAGATGGTGCTCATGAGTGAAAAGCCAGCCCCTAAACCCGGAAGACTTTTAGCTTCCATTAAGCAGCCTTCGGATTTGAAGGACCTCACTTCTGCCGATTTAGAAGTGCTGGCTGGCGAAATTCGCGAGTATTTGGTGCAGTCCGTTTCCCGCACGGGTGGCCACCTGGGCCCAAACCTAGGTGTGGTCGAACTGACGCTGGCGATTCACCGCGTGTTTGATTCACCACGCGACACGATTATTTTTGACACGGGCCACCAGGCGTACGTTCATAAGCTCTTGACGGGGCGCACGGATTTTTCAAAGTTGCGCCAAGAAGGGGGCCTATCTGGATATCCGTCGAGGACGGAGTCGCCTCACGACGTGGTAGAAAACTCGCACGCTTCAACCGCGCTGTCGTGGGCGGAAGGTGTGCTACGCGAATACCAGCGCACCGGCCGTGAAGACCACGTGGTTGCAGTTATTGGTGACGGCGCTTTGACGGGCGGCCTGGCGTGGGAAGCGATTAACAATATCGGTGACCATGCGGATGGCAACCTCGTAATTATTGTGAACGACAACGGGCGTTCCTACGCGCCCACCATTGGAGGCCTCGCACACCACTTGGATGCGTTGCGCGTGTCAGAGGGATATGAGAAGGCATTGGCGTGGGGCAAGAAGAAGCTCCTGTCGCACGGACGTCCCGGGGAGATGGCGTTCGATGCTCTTCACGGCATGAAGGAGGGCATGCGTGACGCGATTAGCGCGGGCATAATGTTCGCGGACCTCGGCATTAAATACATCGGCCCGTTCGACGGGCACGACGAGGTGGCGCTCGAGTTTGCCCTCACTCGCGCCAAAGCGGCAAAACAACCCATTTTGGTGCACGTAATCACCAATAAGGGCCGCGGCTATGTTCCCGCAGAGGAGGACGTTGCTGACCGGTTCCATGCGGTAGGGAAGATCCACCCTGAGACGGGGTTGCCGGTAGCTCCCTCGCGATTTGGATGGACGGCAGTGTTTGCGGATGAGATCGTGAAGATCGCGCGGGAAAATCCGAAGGTCGTAGCGATCACTGCAGCGATGATGGCGCCGGTTGGTCTGCTGCCAATGCATGAGGAGTTCCCCGATCGCGTCATTGACGTAGGCATTGCGGAACAGCACGCGGTTACTTCCGCTGCCGGTATGGCTTTTGCTGGCGCGCACCCGGTATTCGCGGTTTATGCCACGTTCTTGAACCGTGCGTTTGACCAGGTGCTTATGGACGTAGCTCTGCATAAGGCAGGCGTCACTTTTGTGCTTGATCGTGCAGGAATCACGGGTGATGACGGCGCTTCTCACAACGGCATGTGGGACATCGCAATGCTCTCTATTGTTCCCGGCCTGCGTCTGAATGCGCCGCGCGATGAGGAGACTTTGCGCCTCGCTCTTCGCGAAGCCGTTGAGGTAGATGATGCGCCCACGGTAGTTCGCTACGCAAAGGGTGCTCTACCGGACCCGATTCCAGCTATTTCGCGCCATCCGTGGGGTGATGTTCTGCGTGAAGGTGATCAGGCTCAGGTCGTGATCCTCGCTACGGGTGCGCTTGTGAAGAATGGGTTAGAAGTTGCGCGAATGCTTGATGACGCGGGCGTAGCAACAACCGTCATTGACCCGCGCTGGCTACTGCCGGTCAGCGCTGACCTGGTGCAACAGATCGCGAATGCGCAACTGGTTGTTACGTTCGAGGATGGTCTGCAGGAAGGCGGGTTTGGCTCCGCGGTGCGCGAAGCGCTCGCACGGGCGGGCAGGTACACGCCAGTCATGGCCCGTGGCGTACCAAAACAGTTCCTGGACCATGCCAAACGAGATCAGATAATCGAGGATATTCACCTGGATCCTAAGCATTCGGCAAGCGAGATCCTGCAGGAGCTGAACAAGCTTTCATAGCGGGAGCAGATACCGATTAGTTGCTACTCGGCTTAACTGCATTCGCCGTCTTCTTAGACACCTTGTATACGAGTCCGTAGTACAGGACCTAGTTGGTAGCTTTCACCAGCGCGCCTGCAACGCGTTCAATCTGCCACTCGCGTGCGCCGCGGCGGCGTAGGTACTCTCGCATTTCGGCCGGGCGAAGGACCGGGCCGTCCCAGGCTAAACGCTTTTGTACCCGAGGCTCTAACAAAACAGCGGGATCTATGCCTAGCTCTTTAGCGAGCGGCTCAATGGCCCGACGGATCGTTTTAAGGCGTGCAAGCTCATCGGGGTGTGCAGATCGCCATCCAGACACTTTCGGTAGCGTTCCCGGCGCAACGGGCTTACGTAATGGTGGTAAATCGGTTTCGGACATGCATTTTGCGTGTCTGATTGCGCGGATCCACTCATCGGTGTGGCTGCGGGTGCGCGGGCGGCGCATTTCTTGAATGCTTAGCAGAGCCCGCTTATTTCGCGGAGGTTTGAATGCTAAAGACACGAGCGTGCGGTTGCTGATCAAGCGAGTTGGGGCAATATCTTGCTCCCTCGCAATGGCCTCGCGTGCTCTCCAAAGCTGCTGTAAAATCGCCAACTGGCGGCGCGTGCGGATTTTGCCTGCGCCGGGAATCGAACGCCACTTGTTCGGGTCCGCCGGTTTAGGCTCTCTACTCAAAATGTGCGCGAATTCCTGTTCTGCCCAATCCCAGCGGCCGGCATCATACAGTTCGCGGCTGAGCACCCTGTATAGCTGAGTTAAAAATTCCACATCCAGCGCGGCGTAACGCAGCCAGCTTCGGGGCAGTGGACGGTTAGACCAATCAGAAGCTTGATGCTCCTTATCGAGTGTTACGCCCAGGGTTTGTTCCAACACAGCAGCGAGCCCAATACGCTCAAACCCCAGTAGTTGCGCTGCCACCTCGGTATCAAAAAGCTCTGGAGCGTGCAGGTTTGCGCCGCGCAGGCTTGGCAAATCCTGGTCTGCCGCGTGCAGGATCCACACAGCGTTTTGCAGTGCTTCGCCCAAAGAGTGCAAGTGGGGGAGCGCGTCTGCATCGATGAGGAAGGTGCCCGTATCCTCACGTCGAATCTGGATTAAGTAGGCGCGGTCTGAGTAGCGGAAGCCGGAGGCTCTCTCCACGTCAATTGCCACGGGCATAGTGGAACTTGCGAGTTTCTTGATCGCGCGGTTAAGGTCTTCTGGCGTATCGGTTGGATCTGGCGTGCCTTCGTGCGGGTGCACTATCAGGGTGGGGTCAGAATCGGTCATGTTCTCGATAGGTTGCGGACGGTCAGGCATGCGGTATCGGTTCTATCGCAAAAGCGTGATCGTCATCTATGTAAGTTCCGGCCGTGCGGGCAATCAGCTTTAGCCAGGCCGTCATGTGCGGGCCAAGGTCGTTTGTTGCGGGCGACCAAGAGGCGCGCATTTCTATCTCTACTTCGGAACCGGATAGTTTCAGGCCGCCAAATGTGTCAGATAATTCGCGCGTAACCGTGCCGTTCATGTTGTGTGCGTTCGCTCCCGCGTCGTCGAGGGCGTCATGCGCCCAACTCCACACAACTTCACCAAGTAGGGGATCTGTGCCCATCTCGGGCTCCACCTGCGAACGCGCATGCATGATTATGCGAAACCGGGAGTTCCAGCCCGGCTGCCCATCAGGGTCAAACAGCACCACAAAACGGCCTGTTGCTACGGGAAGCTCGTCTTCCTCGGCCTCTGTGAAGGCTCTAAGTGCAGCCGCATACGGGGCGATTTTACGAGGAGCGGGTACCTCTTGTAACTCAATGCCGGGTTCGGGCGGGGCGGAACGCAAGCTGAGAAGGGCCTCAACGAACTCTTGCGGAGGCGACACGCGCCCAGATGCGCTTACTTCGGCTAACACACATTCAGGCTACCGAGCACTACGGAGCTTTTCCGCTACGGCGCGCCCAGGTAGGTGAAAGAGCGTGGCGGGCAGGTGCAAAATGTTACTTCGCGCGTCAATCTCGGGCCTACCGGTGTACAAACGCAGGCCAAGCACATGTTGCATTAAACTTGATGGAGTTAAGCCAGCTGTTTGAAGGAGTGCGCAGTGGACGCAAACAATGCAGATATTGGCCGATATGAAGGTCTGCCGGTGATTCTTGGCGGAGGTATCGAAGCCTACGCGCTTGCCCGCCAGTTTAATGACGCCTATGACACGCGCGTCGTATGCATTTCCGCCGCCCCCTCTAAGGCCGTAACCTACTCAAACTTCATCGACTGGGTGCTCGTGGAAGATGCCACTACAAACAGTGGCGTGCTTGATGTTTTGGAACAGGTTGCCAATAAGTACTCGCAGCGTCCCCTGATCCTTATGACGAACTCTGATGCGCAGATCGCAAACCTCGTGGAGGTGCGAGACCTCCTGCCCGAGGGCTACAAGGTTGCCCTGCCCTCAAGCCAAACGCTCGCGGCCGTGTCTGATAAGGCCTCGTTTAAGAAGATTTGCGAGGCGGCCGGCATCTCCACCGCGCGTTTTGCAACGGTTAAAGCGTCCGCGCGCGGCGTTGATCTGAACTACCCGGTTGTAGCTAAGCCTGCTCTTTCCGCCGAGTTTGACCTGCTGGAGATGCCAGATAAACACAAGGTCTACTATTTCGACACGCCTGCCCAGCTGGATGATTTCTTGTCCCAGCTGGAAAGCTATGGGTACACCGGCGATTTTGTCATCGAAGAGTACATTCCTGGCGGTGACAGTCAGATCCGCTCCATCACCGCGTACGTGAACACCAAGGGCAAGCTGGTGATGCTCGTACACGCACACGTCGGCCTGCAAGACCACCGTCCCAGCCTGGTAGGCAACCCCGTGGCGATGGTAACCGGCCCCAACGAAGCCCTGTTCAATCAGGTGAAGACCTTCTTCGAAAATGTTGATTATCAGGGGTTCGCAAACTTTGACATTAAGATCGATCCGCGCGATGGGGTTGCCTATTTCCTCGAGGTAAACCCGCGAATTGGCCGCAACTCAGGCTATGTTTTTGCCGGGGGAGTGAACCCCATGAGCGTCTTGATTGAAGACCTCGTGTTTGGCAAAGACAGCGAGTTGAAAGTTGGCGCGCGTGAGGCCCTGTACGCTCTCGTCCCAGTTCGCGTTGCCACCAAGTGGTGCGACGACCCAGAGCTTTCCCAGCGCATGAAGAAGCTGGCGCGTGAGCACCTGTTTAACCCGTTGAAGAATCCGAAGGATCGTTCGCTAAAGCGCGCGGTATTCCTAGCTGGTAGGGATATGCACCTGGCACAGGTGTTTGAAAAGTTCCCCCCAACCGAGCTCTAAATAGGCGACGTCATTGCTTGTAAAGATGCCCCGCGCAGGTTGTAGGCAGGGCATCTTTAGTTTTGAGCTATCGCGAGCCAGCGAGTGCAGCTCAAGCAAGTATCTAGCTCTTGTATATCGCGGCTTCTCCGGGTTGCAGATCGCCCGCGTTACCGGACCAGCTCAAGACGAAGCGTTGCTCCTGGCTCACGGCAGGACGAGCCGGGCTAGTGCCCATGTTTACTAACACTTCGAGGCTCCCGCTACTCATCCGCAACAGGTCTTTTTCGAAGCTCACTCGCATGGGTTTGCCACCGGTGGCTTCTTCCTTGCGAATCTTAATGAGCTTCTTGTACCACGCGAGCATCCGCGCACCAGACTCGGATTGCGCGGTTTCCCAGTCCAGTTTCGATGTTTCAAACGTGGAGCGGGCAGTGGGATCAGGGACCATAACTTTGCGGCCGTATATCGAATCAAAGCCGTGCGATGCGAACTCGGCGCGGCGTCCTTCGCGCATAGCGCGAGCCATGTCTTCGTCGCCCTCTTGATCTGAGAAGAACAGGAACGGTGCGCGTGAAGCCCACTCTTCACCCTGGAAAAGCATTGGTGTGAACGAGGAGAGCAAAACCAGCGCAGCAACAGAACCTAGTTGCGCATCTGAGAGCGCCTCTGACGGGCGGTCGCCTATCGCTCGATTACCCACCTGGTCGTGGTTTTGCGAGGAAATGACAAACCGGCGCCGGTCCATGTCTTTGGGGACGGGAGCGCCCCAGACTTTTCCTCGGAACGAGGAGTACGTGCCAGCGTGAAAGAAGACGTCCTCGAATGCCGCTATGAGAGCCTCGTGAGGCTCGAAGTCGGCGTAGTATCCGTGTGTTTCCCCTGTGAACGCGGCGTGGAGGGCGTGGTGCACGTCGTCATCCCACTGCGCGTCCATGCCTCGGCCGCCCATGTCGGTGGGGGTAACCATGATTGGGTCATTCAAATCAGACTCTGCAATCAGCGTGAGCGTGCGGCCAGTTTGGCTCTCCAACTTGGCTACGGCATCGGAAAGTTCAGCTAGGAAGTGGTAGTCGGAATCGTCATCCAGCGCGTGCACGGCATCTAGACGCAGGGCATCCACACCCATGTCTCGTAGCCAGTGCAAAGCTGCACCCTTCAAGAACGCGCGCGTGTGGGCGGCGTTCTGTCCGTCAAGATCAAGCGCAGCGCCCCACGGTGTCTCATGCTTGCTCGAATAGTAGTTGTCGAGCGAAGCAATGTAGTTTCCAACCGGCCCAAAGTGGTTCAAAACCAGGTCTAAACACACCGCGATGCCAAGGTCATGCGCTACCTCAACAAAGTGCACAAAGCCATCCGGGCCACCATACGCCTCATGCACTCCGTACAAACTCACCCCGTCATAGCCCCATCCGAACGTGCCGGGGCAAGGCGCAACGGGCATAACCTCCACTACCTGCACGCCGAGGTCGGCCAGGTGCGGTAGTTTTTGCGCCGCTGCTTGGAGCGTTCCCTCGGATGTAAACGTGCCGACATGGATCTCCATGAACACTTTTCCAAGCAGATCGCCGGCATCAAAGTGCCCCAGTTTGGGTGGCTCCCACGTTTGCGCCGGTCCGTGCACGCCACTCGGGCGACGTAGAGCGCGGGGATCAGCAACGGGCGCGCCGCCATCCACGCTGTAGCGATACTTAGCCCCAAGAGGAAGTGGGGAGGGGCTGGTCCACCATCCCGCGTGATTTTCCATTTCCAGTGAGTGGGTACCCTGGAACTCGTACTCCAACCTGATTGACTTAGCAGTTGAGGACCATACCGGAACAAGGCCGCGGCCAGGAGTATCCTCAATATTCTTCGATATGCTCACGGTTTAGCTTTCCTCAATCTTCTTGAGTACGGATACCGGGAAAATGTCGAGCAGATCCGTAGCCGGTGTCGCTCCGCCCTGGAAAACCTCGCCGGTGAATACGTCTTGCCACGATCCATCGGGCAGAACCACCGAGACTTCGTCCCAACCGCCGATCTCATCGAGGGCGGCTTTCCGCCTGGTTGCAACCGTGACTACGCGCGGCTCGCCAGCGAGCGTACGGGCAAACGCGACGCAGTGGCCTGACGATGTGGGAAGCGCCTGGTATCCCGAGTCCTTGGATACGAAAACGCTAGGCAGGTCTCGGCGCAGGCGTAGTAGTGATGCGGTGATTAGCATCTTTTCTTCATCTAGGCTCTGCGGGGACGAGGCAAAAACTTTGTCCAGCATTTGTGCGAGCCCCGGGAAGTCTACCGGTCGACGATTGTCAGGATCCACAAGGGAAGTCGCGGTGATCTCAGTGCCCTGGTAAACGTCGGCAACGCCTGGCAAAGTTAGTTGCAACGCTTTCATCGGGAGGATGACCGAGCGCAGTAAGTCCGTGTTGGACTCACACCACTCGTCTAAAAGCTCAATGATCTGCGGATCAGAAATGATTGCGCAGGCGTATTCCAAGAACTCCTGTTCGCGGCGCTCATCGGAGCTGGTCCACGAGGTCCACTCTTTTTGTTCCCGAATCGCTTTGGTGAGATATCCGGTCAGCCTATCCGCGGTGATCCGATCGGTTGCTCCCCACGTGCCCACAATCGTTTGCCACATGAGGTTTTCTGCGCGTCCATCAACATTTGCTGGACGGTACTCGCGTGAAAGGGCGCGCATTTCGTTCAGCAGGCTAGCCCAGTCTTTGGAGCGCTGCGAAAGCAGTGAAATGCGGGCGCGCACATCCTCGCCCCTCTTAGTGTCGTGCGTTGTGCCGCACGTCATGGTTGCCGTCCAGTTGCTTTGGAGTTTGGACTCAAAGGCGTGGAAACGGTCAATGTCAAGGCTAAATACCTCGGGCGTAGACCCCACCTCATTAAGGGACGTCATGTGGGTCCAGCGGTAGAAGGCAGTATCTTCAACGCCCTTAGCTTGTACGGCTCCGCAGATTTGTTGGAAACGTACCATCACTTCGCGGCGGCGCTCATCGCTTACGTCTAGGCCAGCGGAGCCAACCTCGTCACCAAGAACGAGGGCAACGATAACGTCCATTGCGTCATCTATATCATCATCGAGTCGGGTGCGGGCACGCGCAGCAGCGTCTTCAACAATCGCGCGCGTCGCATCGGAAACGGGTTCGAGCGCGGCGACGTAAGCGCGGTAGCGGTCAAACTCGATTACAAGTTCACGCAGACAATCGATGAGGGAGCGGAACGTGTAGTCGCGTAGACGAATGTCTTCCTGACAAATCTGCCAGATTAGAGTGCCAACCCGGCGAACTTCTGCCGCTAGTGAGGTGTCAATGATCTGCGCTTTAGCCGTACGAATGATCGATGGAAGTGAGGAAGGTGAGTCGCCGGCAATGTTCTGCATGATCGCTCCAAGCGGCATTGCTCCCGCCGGCTCGGTGAGAAGCGCGTGTAGTCGCCACGCCGTGTCATAGCCGGTGGTGCCAGCCACGGGCCAGTTGGAGGGCAGATCTTCGTCGCCTTCAAGAATCTTTTCGGCAACAATCCACTGGCCGCCCGTGGCCTCGTGCAGCCGTTTGAAATATTCGGTTGGGTTTGCGAGGCCATCTGGGTGATCTACCCGCAGGCCATCGATGTACCCGGTTTGGACCAGGTCGAGGATTAGCGCGTGGGTGGCTTGGAATACTTCCTCTTGCTCTATGCGCAGGCCAGCTAGTGTTCCCACGTCAAAGAATCTGCGGTAGTTCAGCTCTTCGTCGGCTACCTTCCAATGCGCCAGGCGGTAGTGCTGGCGTTCGATGAGCACCGAGAGGGGAAGTGATTCGGTGCCTTTGGCTACGGGGAACACGTGCTCGTAGTATGTGAGAACCCACTGCTCGCCGTATTGAGGCTCTGTGGGGACCACCATTTTTTCAAGTTGGATCTCTTGGTCTGCCAGTACCTGGCCAATGCGTTTACCAAGGACAGGCATCAGTATGGGGGAGTCGAGGTCAACGTCGAACCAGTTCGCATAGCCTGACTCGGCGCCGTGTTTAAGCACGGACCACATGGCTTTGTTGTGCCATACGGGTGTGGGCACGGCCATGTGGTTTGGAACAATGTCAACGATGACGTGCAGCCCCAGTTCGTGAGCGCGATCAGAAAACGCTTTAAAAGCTTCCAATCCGCCGAGCTGCACTGAAATGTGGGTGTGGTCCACCACGTCGTAACCGTGCAGGCTGCCGGGCGCCGCCTGCAGGATGGGCGAAAGATAGACGTCCGTTACCCCTAGATCAACCAGGTAGGGAAGCACCTCCTCGGCCGCGCTGAAGGGGAAGTTCTCGTTCACCTGGAGGCGATACGTGGATATGGGGGTGCGTTTTCCTTCCGCTGGAAGGTGGGGGTGTGGATTATTCATCTTCGTTACCTCGCGGGCTCCTAAGTATGAGTATCGACCTGGCCGTCACATTCACCTTAGCGCTGGCGTCATGTTTCGACTCGTCCAAGTCATCAGCCGTGTTAAGGACTGTGCTCCAGGTTTTCCCGTAGGTTTGTTTGGGAAGGGTGAAGTCAATGTCCTCGGGAGAGGCGTTAAAACAAAGAATGAAATCATCGTCGATGATTTCCCGGCCCCGCTCGTCAGGTTCATTGATTGCGAGGCCGTTGAGGAAGATCATGGTGGAGCGCGCCCACGCCTGGTCCCATTCCTCTTCTGTCATGTGGTGGCCGCTCGAGTTGAACCACTCGATTTCACCAAGGTCGGATTCGCCGCCGCGTTTGGCTAGCCCTTTGTAGAAGCGCCTCCGCCTGAACACGGGATGATCATGGCGCAGTGCAATCACGCGGTTCGCGAAAGCTAGTAGCTCCTTTTGCTCGGGGTCGAGTTCCCAGTCCACCCACGAGATCTCGTTGTCTTGGCAATACGTGTTGTTGTTGCCACCTTGGGTGCGCCCCATCTCATCGCCGTGCGAAATCATGGGCACCCCCTGCGAGACTGCGAGAGTGGTGAGGAAGTTGCGCTGTTGGCGCAGCCGCAAGTTGATGATCTCGGGGTCATCGGTGGGCCCCTCGGCTCCATGGTTCCATGACCGGTTGTTCGATTCGCCGTCGCGCCCGCCCTCACCGTTGGCTTCGTTGTGCTTGTCGTTGTATGTGACGAGGTCGCGCATGGTGAAGCCGTCGTGGGCGGTTACGAAGTTAATAGATGCCATCGGTAGGCGGCCAGAATGCTCGTAGAGGTCAGCCGAACCGGAAAGGCGGGAGGCGAATGCGGGAAGGGAAGAAAACTCACCGCGCCAGAAGTCGCGGACGGTGTCGCGGTACTGGCCATTCCATTCGGACCACAGGGGAGGGAATCCTCCCACCTGGTAGCCTCCAACGCCCACGTCCCACGGTTCTGCGATGAGTTTGACCTGCGAGACGATGGGATCTTGGTGAATAAGGTCGAAGAAAGCGGAAAGGCGATCCACCTCGTGGAATTGCCGTGCGAGAGTCGAAGCGAGGTCAAAGCGGAAGCCGTCCACATGCATTTCGGTTACCCAGTACCGTAGCGAATCCATGATTAGCTGCAACACGTGGGGAGAGTTCATAAGCAGCGAGTTGCCGGTGCCCGTCGTGTCGAAGTAGTGCCGTTTATCCTCGTCAACGAGGCGGTAGTAAGCGGCATTGTCCAGGCCGCGGAATGACAGGGTTGGGCCCATATGGTTTCCCTCAGCGGTGTGGTTGTACACAACGTCTAGGATCACTTCGATACCGGCTTCGTGGTAGGCCTTGACCATTTGTTTGAACTCTTGCACCTGCTGGCCACCCCCTTGAGTGGCGTAGGCGTTGTGAGGGGCGAAGAATCCGATGGTGTTGTAGCCCCAGTAGTTCGATAGCCCTTTTTCTTGTAGGTGCGGGTCGT
Organism: Gleimia europaea; assembly: GCA_002871995.1. Lineage (GTDB taxonomy): Bacteria > Actinomycetota > Actinomycetes > Actinomycetales > Actinomycetaceae > Gleimia > Gleimia europaea. The sequence goes on along the minus strand of PNHW01000001.1, from coordinate 319,290 downwards.
TTACAAACTGGTGGACTGGCATGAGCTCCACCGCGGTGATGCCAAGCTGCGTGAGGTGTTCAATGACGGCAGGATGAGCCATGCCCGCGTACGTGCCCTTGATTTCGTTTGGAATTTCCGGGTGACGCGCAGTCATGCCTTTTACATGGGCTTCGTAGATGACCGTGTTGTGGTACTCGTGGTTTGGTGGACGGTCATGGCCCCAATCAAAAAATGGGTTAATAACGATTGAGACCATGGTGTCTGCAATCGAGTCTGTTTCGTTTCGTTCATTCGGATCCTCAAACTTGTATGAGTATAGGGATTCCGAGGCGGTTACCTGCCCGTCGATCGCTTTGGCATATGGGTCAAGTAGAAGTTTGGTGGGGTCGCACCGGTGCCCATTCTCGGGGTCGTAGGGTCCGTATACGCGGTAGCCGTAACGCTGGCCGGGCAGTATGCCGGGCAGGTAGGCGTGCCACACGTGGGCGTCTACTTCGGTAAGCGCGATACGTTGTTCATTGCGGTCTTCGTCTAGCAGGCAGAGCTCTACCGAGTCTGCCACAGAAGAAAATACTGCGAAGTTAGTTCCCGTTCCGTCGAACGTTGCGCCGAGCGGGTAGGGTTCTCCAGGCCAAATTTGCATGCTCCTAGCGTGTCATACTCTAAGGCGCCAAACCATGCGATGGCGAAGCTTTGTTTATTTTGTTGCATAAATCGTATTCGATGCGGCCAAGGCGATGGCGGCTAGTTTTGGGCGGGTAATGCCCAAAGTAGATCCTCGCGTAGCGTGATACTGACGCGGTCTCCTTCACTACCGGCAAGCTCGTTGGCTCGAACATCAGCGCTGATCGCCCCGCGTTCGGTTTCTATGCGAAGCCGGTAGGTTTCGCCCGTGTATGTGCTTTGAACTATCTGTCCGATGTTGCCGCGGATAGGAAATCGGGAGGCAGACTTGGCAGGATGGATATCTACCGAGTCGGGGTATCCGACGATGACGATCGGCACGCCCTCGCCTTCGTCGATGTTTGGCGATGCGGCGATGGTCAGGTCGTTGCCAAGAACATGCGCGCTCGCCACCACCTCACCGGAAACTAGCCTCTTCGTATTCGCTAAGGTGGAAATGATCGTGGTTGCACCAAGGTGTTTAGCGATTGAAAGGGTCGCGGGCCCGTCGTGAATCTCTTGTGGCAGATCATCTTGCACAATGGCCCCGTCTTCCATGTAGACGATGCGGTCTGCGATAGAGAAGGCTTCTTTCACGTCGTGTGTGATGTATATAGACGCGCAGTTCATTCGTTTGTGTACGCGCAGGATTTCGCGGCGCAGGGTTTTGGCCGAAAATGCGTCAACGTGAGCCAGTGGCTCATCAAATAGGAGTACTTGCGGCCGGCGCACCAGGGTTCTGGCCAGCGACACCTTTTGGCGTTGACCGGTGGAAAGCTCTGCCGGGTAGTGATTTGCCAAGTCACGGATGTTCAACACCGTCATTGCCACAAGAACCTGCTCGTCAGGAGTCGAATCGAACAGGTCGCGATTTACGGCAAAAGCGATGTTTTGTTGTACAGTCATGTGGCCAAAGAGCGCGGGCGAATCCATGACCATGGCGCTTGGACGCTGCTGGGGCGGCAGAGAGCTAATGTCTTTTTCTCCCATGCGCACCATGCCCGAGCTTGGACGCGTGAGGCCGCTAATGACTCGCAAAAGTGTGGATTTGCCCGCGCCGGAGGGTCCAAGGAGAACAACAAGTTCGCCTGGATAGACCGCAAGATCGATGTCTTTAAGCACACTACGGCCGTGACGGTTGAGGTTCAGATTTTGCACGCTCAAGCTGGGTTTCAAAACTGGCTCCCTCGGCTCCTAGTGCGAATCCTGAGTAGCAGGGACGAAATAAACAGTAACAGCAAAATGATGGCAGAGATTGTGAGGGCGAGGAGGACGGCGGACCCAAATTGTGCGTGATCAATAAGCCGGTATAGGTAGGGTACGAGCAACGGTGTGGATGGAGAAGTGACCCACATGATGGGGGCAACACTCACGGCGCTAACGGCAAGCACGATGGTGATGGACATAGCCACAGATTGGCGCAACCAGGTTTGTGCGCTCACTCGAGCCGCCCGCGCAACGCTTGCACCAAGCATGAGGGCAGTTTCAAAATCCTGCCGGGGGAGCACTCGTCCGTAGGCGCGTACACTCACGTAGGTAAGCGGCGCGCTCAAAGTCAGGTAGGCTGCGACGGTTAGTAGTGACGCCATGACCGGTTGCGCTGTTGAGGAGAGGTTTACCGCAAGATGCGAGGAGGGCCCGTAAGCGAGGCCGAGCGCGCTTCCTGTGGTGGCACCGGGAACCATCAGGGCCAGGCCGAAGAGCATATCAACCACGTGGCGGCCGGGCCGGCGAGCTTTCAACCAAAGTCCACTACCGGCAATCACAATAGAACCGACAACCGTGAATAGCGAGATGACAAGCGCAGTGGTGATCACCATGGGGGATGAGGAAGTCTGGTTCGTTCCCGCCCGAGCAACCATGAATATCACTGGAGCAGTGGTTACTATGGCCAAGGCACTTACCGTAGCCACCCGTGGCCAGAGCGCCAAGCCCACCGGCTGAGAGAACGAAGTGCGGTTACTATCTGGTTCGAAACCGCGAAACGCGCCCAGCAGGTCGCGCGATTCCAAAGCGCGAAAAGCTATAGCTCCAAGCCCAAGAGTCGTCATCAGCAGAACCAAGGATATGCGCGCCGCCCCGCCGGTGTCACCGAGCGCTGTTGTCAGTGTCCACACCGCCCGTGAGGCGTTTGGATGCGGATATGACAGAAGGGAGGGAACCACCGGATCAGAGACGGACAGAATGAAGACCACCAGCCAGGCAAGGGGTAATCCGCGCCGCATTCTGGGCCACACGGTGTGCCTAAAAATCTTCCATTCGCCAGCTCCGTTCACGCGACAAATATCAATTAGCGCTAGCGGAACCTTTAAAGTCGATAGGCGCAGTAGCGCATAAGCATAGGGCGACAAAGCCAAAGTGAATGTAAATATTACGGCGAGACGGCCGAAGAAGGGAGGAAAGAACCCCGGATCCAAAATGCCTCCGCGCCCCACCCCGCGCCAGACAGCGGCCCCGATTACAAATGGGGAAAATGTTGCGGGAATAAGAATGATCACGTCAAAAATGCGGGAGAGGGAGCGGGGTAAAGATCGGTTAAGGGCGGTCAAAATAGTTGCGAGAACAGTGGCAATACAAGCAACGATAGAACTGTCAAGCACTGACCAAAACACGGGTTCCAGCACTTCGTTGCCCGCCACATTTGTCTTGCTTACCACAGCACTAAGAATCAAAACGAATGCCGGATAGCCAAAACCAACCAACATGCTAGAAACCAGAATAATGGTAGCGATCGTGTCGAAGATCGCGGGCATGCGAGCTTGTAGGCGCCTCCAACTCATTTCGAAAACTCCAGATGATTCGCTGCCCATTCCATCCACCGCGCCCGATCTTGCGCCACCTCATCTGAAGTCGCATCCATGATGTTCACATTCGACGTTGCCAAGAGACTCTCCAGATTGTCCGGCAACTGCCTACTAATCGGACTTTGGGAAATACCGGCCTTCGCCATGGCTTCCTGGCCAGACCTGCTCGATAGCCAGTCCAACATTGCCTCACCCTCAGCTTGGGAGCGTGTGCCCGCAAGAAGTCCAGCGCCACCAACTTCGTAAAACGTGCCCTCGCTCGGATACGTCACATCAAGCCGCGCCCCGGACCCAAACCGTTGCTCACAGTAGGGTGCGAAGGAAATTGCGACTGCTGCGTCCCCCGCCGCAATCACGCTCGCGGGCGCAGTCCCCGAGTGGGTAAACCGCGCGACATTTGCGTAAACCTTTTCGAGGTGGTCATCCGCCTCGGATCCAAAAATTTTCGCCTGCGTCCATAGCGCGGTGAACGCGGTACCTGAAGTGAGGGGAGAGGACGCCGAAATCCATGTTTTGAGGCGCGGATCTTCCAGGTCTTTCCAACTCGTTGGGCGGGGGAGATCGTTTGCTTCGATGACTTCTGGGTTTGTGCAAATAGCCAGTACGGATCCGTAAACGCCAAACCAAGCTGCGTCTGCGTCTTTAAACCGCTCAGGGATGGTATCAAAACCCGTTGGCCTGTATTGCTGTAGGAGGTTTCGTTCTTTAGCGAGGACGTAGCCGTCTGAGGGTCCGCCCACCCAGATGTCGAACTCAGGTTCGCCGCGCGTGGAAGTTAGACGTGCGAGGGCTTCGGAAGTGGGTAGGCGCAAAAATCGGGTGGAGATACCCGAGTCGTGTTCAAAATCTGCACGCCACTGTTCGCATACAGATTCGTCGTTAGAACACAGGAATATGAGCTCGCTTGTCGGCGCGCACGCCGCAGTGAGGAGGGCACACATGAGGGCGCCCATCACCAAGCGGAGTCGGATACGCATGGTGTAAGTGTAGCCAAGTGGGGCGCGGTAAAACCGCGCCCCACTTTGATTCCCATTCATCCAGGTGGATGTCTACTGGGCCTGATGGCCTGCAGTTCGCTGCGCCATTAGTCTCTTCTCGTCGCGACCAACGATCGCGAACAAGATCACAGTGATGATGGCGAAAACAATGAAGCAAATGAAGGTGGCGTCCCAGCCAAACTTATGGACGATGATGCCAACGCCCGTAGAAGCGAGGGTAGCGCCCAGCAGATAGCCGAACAGACCCGTGAAGCCCGCTGCGGTGCCTGCAACGTTGCGGGGCGACAAGTCGATTGCCTGGAGGCCGATCAGCATGACCGGGCCGTAGATGAGGCCGCCGATAAGGCCAACGAGGGTGATAAGGACCCACATCGGGGTACCAACCGGCATGAGCCAGTAGGCAGCAATGGCGACTGCAGTTGCAATGGTGAACAGAATGCCGGTGCCGGAGCGGTAGCCCTTAAATACGGAGTCGGATAGCCAGCCACAAAGGATGGTGCCAAGGATGCCAGCGAGTTCGAACACGGCGTAGCCAACCAGGCCAGAACCAATCTCGGCGTGATGCTTGTCGGCGAGGAACACAGTGATCCAGGAGAGCACGCCGTAGCGTAGTGAATATACGAATACGTTCGCAACCGCAAGCATGACGATGGTGTGATTGGTGAGAACGTGCTTGAAGATGAGTTCCTTCGCGGACATACGCACGCCATCGTCTACGCTGACCTTAGCCGGGTCGTCGCGGTATTCCTCGATTGGGGGCAGGCCGATTGATTCAGGGGTGTCGCGGATCAAGAAGAATGCGATTACCGCAACGATAAGGGCAACGACGGCCGGTACCCAGAAGGCTGCCTGCCAGCTGTTGGAAGTCCAGGCAAGACCAACACCGATCAGGGCGGGAAGAGCTGCGCCACCAACGTTGTGGGCGGTGTTCCAAAGGGAAGTTTTCCAGCCACGTTCTGAGGTGGAGAACCAGTGAACGAGTACACGCCCGCACGGGGGCCAGCCCATTCCTTGGAACCAGCCGTTGATGAACATAACGGTTGCGAAGATGCCAACAGAGGCGGTAGTCCACGGTGCAAATGCAACGAGGAGGTTCATTACAGCCGAAAGTGCAAGGCCAAGGGGAAGGAAGTAGCGCGCGTTCGAACGGTCGGACAGCATCGCCGAGAAGAACTTGGACAGGCCGTAGGAGAACAGCACAGCGTTAGCGATGATACCGATGCCTACGGTGTCGATGCCCGTATCTTTCATGAGGAGCGGAGCGACCGCAGAAATGTTGTTGCGAATTAGGTAGAAGCCCGCGTAGCCGATGAAAATGCCAAGAAATACTTGGAGTCGAAGGCGGGGGTACATGTGGTCAACGACGTCCTGGGGTAGGCGCTTTGCCGGTGCGGGGGCGCGCAGCCACTTTGGAATCGAAGAGTTGTTCATTTGGCACTCCAATGTGCAGTCGAGAATTGGACTTAGCCATTTGGCCTACGTTCCCAGTTTGACTGCGGGGGAGTAACACCTTCGCGTGCGACGGTCACACTTGGTAACAGCTTTGTTACATAGACAGTGTGTAGCCGCGTCCGCGTACTGATTGGATAGTGCTTTCGGGTAATCCCGCCGCTTCCAGCTTCTTTCGCAACCGGTAAACCGTGGTTTTCACCATGTTGCGCCCTCCCACAGTCGCTGCGGTGTTCCACACTTCGTTGAGGAGGGTGCGCACAGGCACAACTTCACCCCGGTGATTGAGCAGGCAGCGAAATAGTTTTCGTTCGATTTCAGAAAGGTCTACCGCCGTCCCGTTTACGTATACCGCGTCCATTTTGATCATTACCGGCCCGACGTTGGTGACGGGCTCGGCCGGCGCTGGCATGGTACGGCGAACGATTGCTTTGGCGCGAAGGATTAGTTCTTGGGGCGAAAACGGTTTCGCAATGTAGTCGTCGGCTCCCGCCTCAAGGCCAGCAACGCGCTGCGCGGTGTCACCAAGCGCTGTGAGCATAATGATGGGCACATCCGAGCTCGCTCGAATCCGTTTGGCGAGGGTTGCTCCGGAAATGTCGGGCAGCATGAGGTCGAGGATTACGAGGCTAACCGGCCGGCTTTGGAAGAGTTGCCATGCGTGGGCAGCGTCGTGCGCGGTGACTGTGTCAAACCCGGCTGTTTCGAGGGCGAAGCTGACAATTTCTGTCATTTGCCTCTCGTCATCGACAACGAGTGCAAGGTATTTCATTTGCGCTTCCTAACCGGCTGCGTTGGAGTGTTTGGCAGGAGAACGTGAATGGACGTTCCGCGCCCCCACAGGCTATCTACAAGCACTTCTCCGCCGTGAAGTGTAACGATTCTATCGACGATTGCGAGGCCGAGGCCGGCGCCCTGCCCGGCGGGTGTTTGTCCGTTTGCTCCGAGTTGCTGGAATGGAACGAAGAGTGAGTCTCTTTCGCTGGGGTTGATTCCGGAGCCGAGGTCACGAACTTCGATGCACCTGCTATTCGCGCTGGGGTAGGTGTGAACAAGGATTTGGCTGTCCGCTCCTGCGTGACGCACAGCGTTATTGATGAGGTTCCAAAGCACGTGTTTTATTAGGGCAGGATCGGCGGTGATGGGAAGCGGTTCGCCAGAGTCGGTCAGGAGGATCGGAAAGTCGTGGATTGAGCGCATCTCTCGGGCCGTGTCGCGAGTAAGCTCACGGAGGTCAAAATTTTCGAGTGCAAGGTACCCCTCACCCGCATCGAGTTTGGCAAGTGTGAGGAAGTCTTCTGCGGTTGTGATGGCATGTTCAGCGTTGGCTTGGATGGTTTTGGTGAACTGTTTTTGCTCTTCGGTGAGGGGGCCGGCAGATTCAAGGAGCTCAGCCGCCCCTTTGATTAGAGAAAGGGGCGTGCGTATTTCATGGGCCAGCACATCCATACTCGGAACAACTGTCGCGCCGCTGCTTGGCTTTTTATTCTTTCGGTGCTCGCGCCATGCAAACGGTATGAGAATCGTCGATATGAGCGCGATCAGGCCCAGAGAGCAGAGCCAAATGTTTAATGAGGGCGTAACTAAGATCACCGTACCTATCTTTGCATCTAGATGAGTTTTGCGCGAGTAATCCGCAGAATATAGCTGTTTGGGGCGGGGCTGTGTTGGTTTTGCCAAAAGCTAGAATGTCCGTTAAGCTTGTCGATGTTCGTTAAACGACACTTACGCGGATGTGGCTCAGTTGGTAGAGCATCACCTTGCCAAGGTGAGGGTCGCGGGTTCGAGTCCCGTCATCCGCTCGGGCGATTGGCGCAGCGGTAGCGCACTTCCTCGACACGGAAGGGGTCACTGGTTCGATCCCAGTATCGCCCACCATCCAAGCGGCCCGAAGGAGCCGCTTTTCTCGTTTTGCTTTGTTTTCTGCCTGTATAGGCATATAGTCCTATTGTACCCATCCGTACACGGACATCATCTGGAATCTTGGCTACTTCAGATGTGTCCGCAACACTTTGAAGGTGAAGACCTTGACTGATTCAAGATTCTTAGTATTAAAACGAGGGGTCGCACTGGCGCTGAGTGCGATGCTATTCGTGACGCTTTTGGTTTTTAATACCATTTCGTCTGCTCCCGCACAGGCAGCTGAAAGACCGTTCCCTGACTACGACTTGAGCTTTGAGTGGATCCACGGCCAGGTTGACAAAAACTGGAAGCAGGGCGATCCGGGCGATGGTTGTATAAGGTCCGATGAGAACGAAGTTACGCGGCTTTCACACTTTGGTTTCAGAGCGAAACTTAATCCATGTGATGGCGTGCGCACCACGATGAAGTTTAAATACGACACCGTTGATCCGGACATGGCTCCAACGCTTAATTTTCGCCTTGGCGTGACGTGGCAGTACACCAGAAGAAGTGACAACGATCCTTATACCTGGAAGCCGGTCGAGAACTTCACGATGGACGGCAAACCGGTACCAGCCGAAAAATATGACCCATCCAGTCAAGATAGCGTGGTCGTGAAGAACAACGACGGGTCATGGAGGCACCTGGGTAACAATAACCCGCGAGATTTCTTCGAACCAGTGCACGTAGTGTTCGACGACGAATTTTATAACGATGAGGAACACACGTTCCAGTGGGACGCTTACCTGCCTGCCGATGGAGATCATGCGGGTATGTCTATTGGTACCGGTTCTACTGGCGATACGCAAGGTGGTTCGATTGGCGCAAAGGCAAACGGCCTGTACGTGAGCATTCCAGCCTACGCCGACTATCGCTATGTTCTCGATTCTGAATACCGTGCGGTACAGAATGTCGACGAAGAGGCAAAAATTCCGAATCGACGCCAGTCATTCTGGTCCGGCCCGATCGAGGGATCTACTTACACCACCATTACATGTTTGGAAGATCAGCTGCTAGAGCCTGTGATGGCGCAGCAGAGCATCACCGACATCTACCCCGAGTTAGCTGGGGTAGTGGAGAATCCGGGAGAAGTTAAGTTCCAAGATGGATCTGGGAATTATGCACTAGCGCGTTACCCGTACGAGTTTTACGTAGGGCAACCAGGAAACTGGACGTCGCTCTCGGGTTTGACAATGATGAATTGGGATAGTGAGTCGAAAACGTTCATGCCCTACGGGGAAAAGAACATTCCTTACAAGCCGACTTTTGAGTCCGTGAGGAAGGATATCCCGGGTTATACATACGTTGACAACGACCTGCCTATCCTTAAAGACGGGCGCATGGATATGCCTGGTTATGTTAAGTCCGAGGCGCCAAACTTCGAGCTGTCGTATCACAAGACGCCGGGCGTAGAGACCCAGCACATGTATTTTACCTACAAGAAGAATCCGGGCACGTTCAAGCTCTCTAAGCAGGATGGGGACGGCACCGCTCTGGCAGGTGCACACTTTGAGCTATATCAGCTGGTCAACGATAAACCATCCCCCTGTGGTGTTGAACCAGATTTGACCAATACGGAAGAGATTACCGTTTGCCCGGTGCGCACCCCGTCCTCACCGAGTGAACTACAGGAGATGCTCAATACCGCCCCAGCCAACTGCGAAACCAAGCTGGTTCGCAAGGTCGTGCTAGAAGGCTTTAACGCAGATGGTTCGTTTACCACTGGAGCAGATGGTACGTTTACGCCCGAAGGAGAACCTGCCCTGGAGCCGGGCAATTACTTTGCGCGCGAAATTAGTGCCCCTAAGGATTATGAGATCCTGAATGAGTACACTCCATTTGAGGTTCCTTTGCAGACTGAACAGGACGATGAGGGCAATCCCGTGGCGGTTCCTGTAGACGTAAGCGTCAAGAACTACAAGACTCCGCCTCCTCCAACCACAGAGCCGAGCACTGAGCCAACCACTCCGCCTACTCCGCATCTGCCAAAGACCGGTGTAGCGCCCCTGTGGCCTGCTGCAGTGATTCTGCTTGTAGCAGGAGCGGTTCTCACTGTCGTTCGGAGGAAGAACGCGTAGTAACGGTATGTATGCGGCGTGAATCGTAGCGACGCCAAATGAATCGGGTGCCTGGTATCTACCGGGCACCCGATTCTTAATTACAGAACCCGCTGTTTGCAGAGGGCTCCTGCGATAGTTAGGACAGCCTACTCATGCTAGAAAGCCAGATTTTCGTATATGACAATGTGGCTATGCATTCCGTTTTTAAGTTCTTCAAGTCGTACCCGCAAGTTGGTGCAACGCTATTTGTTGGTGTAACGGCCGGCCTCCTTGAGCTTGGCAATGTGGGCTGGGTGCGCTGGTACGTATCCGCGTTCGCTCTTGTGATGGCCCTGATTCTTGCGTGGGACATGGTCAAGGAAATCATGGGAGGCGCCTGGGGCGTAGACCTTCTGGCCATAACTGCGATAATCTCCACGGTTTTGGTGGGCGAGTATTGGGCCGCCCTGATCGTTTGCCTCATGCTCTCGGGCGGTGAGGCGTTGGAAGACTTCGCCGGCAATAGAGCGAGGTCCCAGCTAACGGGTCTCTTGGAGGGCGCGCCTACCGTCGCCCATGTATTAGATGACGCCGGGGTGCCCAAGGACGTGCCGATCGAAGAAGTTGAACTCGGTGCTCGCCTGCTTGTACGTCCAGGTGAAGTGGTGCCAGTGGATGGCGTATTGGAGTCCGATTTTGCTCTGACTGAGGAATCCTCGCTGACTGGAGAGCCTCTTCCGGTGGAACGCCGCAAGGGAGATGAGCTGCTTTCTGGCGGCGTTAATGGCGCGGATGCGATCATTATGACCGCTACAGCGGTTGCAGCACAGTCGCAGTATCAAAAGATCATTGAGCTTGTTCGACAGGCGCAGGATTCTCAGGCGCCGGCGGTGCGCCTGGCGGATAAGGTTGCGGTTCCATTCACCGTGTTCGCATTCATCATTGCTGGCATTGCCTACTGGATTTCGGGCGACGTAGTTCGCATCGCTGAGGTGCTCGTTGTAGCAACGCCGTGCCCGCTCCTCATTGCGGCGCCGGTCGCATTCCTGGGCGGCATGAACCGTTCGGCGAAGGAAGGCATCATTATCAAAGATTCGGGCACGCTTGAGCACCTTTCAAAAATCAACACGGTTGCAATGGATAAGACGGGCACTCTTACTTTTGGTGACCCGCAGCTCTCTCACATTTACGTGGCGGAGGGTGTTGACGGGGCAGAACTGTTCTCCATGGTTGCTGCCGTTGAAAGCTACTCCGCACACGTCCTTGCTTCTGCGATTGTTGCGGCTGCAAAACAGCTGGACATTCAGGTGCCTTTAGCGCAAAACGTTACCGAGACAACCGGCAAGGGTGTTACTGGAGAGGTACTTGGTCACAAGGTAGAGGTTGGCTCTGGTTCGTGGCTAAGTGATGGCATGAAACAAGTGAAGCTCCATTCTGGGCAGATACTGGTCCACGCGCGCGTTGATGGTAAGTGGGCGGGCGCGTTTAGCCTGGAAGATAAGGTGCGTCCAGACGCGGCCACCACGGTTGCAGCTTTCAAAGACTTTGGCGTAGAACACGTCATGATGATTACCGGTGATGGTGAGGAAACTGCGAAATCCATTTCCGGCATGGTTGGTATTGATGAGGTCCGCTACTCCCTGCTTCCCAAGCAGAAAGTTGACGCAGTGAAATCGGCTAAACATCCGGTTGCGGCGGTAGGCGATGGTGTTAACGATGCTCCCGTCCTAGCAGTTGCAGATGTTGGCATCGCAATGGGGGCGCGAGGCTCATCCGCTGCTTCTGAATCTGCCGATGTGGTTGTGATGCTTGATGACATTTACCGTGCCGCGAGGTCTGTCGCCATCGGTAAGCGAACAATGAGGGTTGCCATGCAAGCGATTGGTATTGGCGTGGGCCTTTCGATAATCCTCATGTTGATCGGTGCAACCGGCATGATGCCGGCTGTAGTTGGCGCGTTCATGCAAGAAATCATCGATTTGGCATGCATTTTGTGGGCACTACTGGCAGCTCGCCCCGGTAAGGACGAGACACCAATCGACGAAGTGCTGAAGAAGTTCGATGAAGAAGGAAGCAGCACAAAGCTGAGTTCTCTACAGTCTTTAATCGTCGAGCCCTAGGCTTGTTGCGCGGATTTGTTCTACTGAAATAAATCGCGTAAAGTAGCGCATGCACCAAATAGCAACGTGCTAAATGGTGCGTCCAGTACGCGGATGTGGCTCAGTTGGTAGAGCATCACCTTGCCAAGGTGAGGGTCGCGGGTTCGAGTCCCGTCATCCGCTCTGTTGGGGCCAGGTCGCTGGTAATCCAACTTTGGTGGGTTGGCCGAGTGGTTAGGCAGCGGCCTGCAAAGCCGTATACACCGGTTCGAATCCGGTACCCACCTCGGGCGATTGGCGCAGTGGTAGCGCGCTTCCTTCACACGGAAGAGGTCACTGGTTCGAACCCAGTATCGCCCACCAATACTTTCTCCTTCCTTGCCTTATTGCGACGGGCTATTCCAAACCGGTTTAACATGTAGCATTGTTGAAGCATCTGTAGACGGGGAGTTCCATGACGTATGAGTTGATTCGCATCTCGGCTGAAGAAATGAAAGTTAAGGCAGCTGGCGTGAAGCCTCTTCCAGTCGAGCAATCTGGTGCATGGGACGATTTTGAAACGCGGGTTGGCCGCAAGGTTTTCGGTCGTTATGAGTTTGTGAAATCCGGGCGGACTATCGCACTAATTTCCCTAACTGAACACGATATTCGCGGCGTGAAGTTCCTGTGGGCAAAAAAAGGCCCCGTTTGGTTGCGTTCGCAGTCGCCTGACAACGAGGCTGCGCTCCGTGAGGCACTTGTCTTAGAGGTCAAGAAACGTGATCCAAAGGTTGCGTTCGTGCGCCTGCACGCGAGGTATTCGGCTCCGGATCTGAAAGAGCTGATTAATACGATGTCCTATGACAGGACGGTCCTCATCGACACGTGCGGTGGCGATATGGAAAAAATGCTTGCCGCAATGCCTAAGGAGGGGCGTCGCTCTATGCGTCGCTCGTTCAAACGCGCGCAAGAGGGGGGAGCTCAGGCGGTTGACCTCACCGATATTGACCGCGAGGCTTTCAATGAGATTTACGATGTCATTGCAGAGACGGCGAATCGAAATGGTTTCTCGATTCACCCGATCAGCGTGTACTGGAACATGCTGGACGCGCTTCGCCCGAATCACGCGCGTCTGTACGGGGTGCGCTACGAGGGTGCCATAGTCGCTTGGGTAATGGTTGTTATGAATGACGGCGAAGCCGCAGCCTACTATGGCGCGCACTCTAGCGCGGGTAGGCAAGTGCTGGCCAGCGAGTACTTGGATTGCTGGACAACTCTGGAGCTGGGCAAAGAGGGCATCGTTAGCCTTGACCTCATGGGCGTGGATTCAACACGGTTCCCTGAACTGTATGAGCTCGGCATATACAAGCGTCGCTTCGCCGCGGCTGCGACCGAGGTCGATGGCGCATGGGATCTTCCAGTTCATCCTGTCCTTTACGATGGGTTGCGCATCGCGAAGCAGGGGAAACGGGCCTATACGGGTGCGCGAGCCCTGGGTGAAAAGCTCCTCAACAAGGTTCGATAGCCGGCTACCTTTTACACTGGACCGTGCGAGCGCGGTACGATAACAACTAGTAATTCGTTTGGAAGATTATTAGGAGTTCTCGTGGCCGAAATCAGGGCGCAAATTGATGGTGAAGAAGTCTCTTTTGAGGCGGGTACCACCGGTACGGAGTTCTTCAAGGATCAGCGCACGATTATCGCGATGCGAGTAAACGGCGAGGCTAAGGATCTGTACCTGGAGATTCCGCAGGGCGCTACCGTCGAAGGCATTGATATCAGCTCCGACGAAGGTTTGGCCATTTTGCGTCACTCGTGTACGCACGTAATGGCACAGGCGGTACAGGACATCAACCCGCAGGTTAACTTGGGAATCGGTCCGCCGGTCAAGGATGGCTTCTACTACGATTTCGGCAACGTAGACCCATTTACCCCCGAGGATCTCAAAGAGATCGAGAAGCGCATGAAGCGGATCGTGAAGGAGGGCCAGGTTTTCCGCCGCCGCGTCGTGTCTGCAGAGGAAGCCGAGGCTGAACTGGCTGATCAGCCGTATAAGCTTCACCTCATCTCATCAAAGGGGAATACAGACGCCGAGGGAGCTTCTGTTGAGGTCGGGGGCAGTGAGCTCACGATGTACGACAACCGCAATCGCAAGGATGAGACGGTTTGGACCGACCTTTGCCGCGGCCCACACATTCCTAATACGAAGCTGATCGGAAACGGCTTTAAGTTGATGAAGACTTCGGCCGCTTACTGGCTGGGTAACCAGGCCAACGATCAGCTGCAGCGTATTTACGGTACTGCATGGCCATCGAAGGATGAACTGACGGCTTACATCACCCGTCTTGAGGAAGCTGAGAGGCGTGATCACCGCAAGCTGGGCAACGAGCTTGACCTGTTCTCGTTCCCGGACGAGGTTGGGTCCGGTTTGGCCGTATTCCACCCGAAGGGCGGCATTGTCCGCATGGAGATGGAGGAATACTCACGCAGGCGTCATATTGAGGCCGGCTATGACTTCGTGTACACGCCGCACATCACCAAGGGTGCGCTTTTTGAGAAGTCGGGCCACCTGAGCTGGTACAAGGACGGTATGTATCCGGCTATGCACCTGGACGAGGTTGTTGATGAAGAGACCGGAAAGGTTGTGAAGGAGGGGCAGGACTATTACCTGAAGCCGATGAACTGCCCTATGCACAATCTGATTTTTGCGTCGAAGGGGCGTTCTTACCGCGACCTCCCACTACGTCTGTTTGAGTTCGGCACGGTTTACCGATACGAGAAGTCGGGCGTGGTCCATGGCCTCGCGCGCGGGCGCGGGTTTACCCAGGATGATGCGCACATCTACTGCACGCGTGAACAGATGAAGGATGAGCTAACCGGTCTCCTTGAGTTCGTACTGGACTTGCTTCGCGATTACGGCCTCGATGATTTTTACTTGGAGCTGTCCATGAAGGATCCGAACAAGTTTGTAGGTGACGATGCGACGTGGGAAGAGGCAACTCGTACGCTCGAAGAAGTAGCTACGGCTTCGGGTTTGGATCTAGTTCCAGATCCGGGCGGTGCAGCATTCTACGGCCCGAAGATTTCAGTACAGGCTAAGGATGCTATCGGTCGCACTTGGCAAATGTCGACGATCCAGTTGGACTTCAACCTGCCCGAGCGTTTCGAGCTGGAGTACACGGCGGCTGATGGTACGCGCAAACGTCCGGTGATGATTCACCGCGCTCTGTTTGGCTCCATCGAGCGTTTCTTTGCTGTCCTCACTGAACACTACGCGGGTGCTTTCCCGGCGTGGCTCGCTCCCGTACAGGTTCGGGCGATTCCGGTTGCCGACGTCTTCACGGACTACTTGGAGGAAGTCGCGGGCAAGCTCCGTGCGCAAGGCATTCGCGTAGAAGTGGACAAGTCGGATGACCGTTTTGGTAAGAAGATCCGCAACGCGTCGAAGGATAAGATTCCATTCACTTTGATTGCGGGCGGTGAGGACGCAGAGGCCGGCGCGGTTTCATTCCGCTTCAGGGATGGTTCGCAAGACAACAACGTACCCGTTGACGAGGCAGTAGCACGCATTGTCACAGCGGTGAAGGAACGGCGAAATAACTGATGGAGGTAGAAAGCTCACTTCAGTTTGCGGGGGTCCCGGACGCATTCCAGCGTCTGTGGACGCCGCACCGCATGGCGTATGTTGAGGGCGAAGAAAAGCCGGCAACGACCAGTAGCTGCGACTGCCCCTTTTGTCGCGCGCCTTCGCTAAGCGATGAAGAGGGCCTGATTGTTCATCGAGGTGAGCACGCGTTCGTCCTCATGAATCTATTCCCATATAACTCCGGCCACCTACTGGTATGCCCCTATAGGCATATTTCGCTGTATCCGGACATAAGCGTGGAAGAGCGCAATGAGATTGCGGAGCTAACCGTGCGCGCGATGGAGGTACTCACCACGGCAGTGGGGGCGCAGGGCTTCAATCTGGGGATGAATCAGGGCGAGGTAGCGGGCGCAGGTATTGCGGCGCACCTGCATCAGCACGTTGTACCCCGGTATAAGGGGGATGCGAACTTCTTGCCCGTGATTGGGCAGACCAAGGCTGTGCCGCAGCTGATTGAGGATGCGAGGCAGATTCTGGTTGCAAACTGGGAGCGTGTGTAATGCTCGGAAATCATGGTAGGGGACTGGTAAAGCAGGTTTTCACGGGGCCAGCCAAGGTGCTCGCTCGCCTTGGCGTCACGCCGAACCAAGTGACGGTAGTGGGTACAGTCCTCTCTATCGCGGCCGCTGTAGGCCTTCTAGGAACTGGACAATGGATAATCGGACCAATCGTGCTGGCAGTTATCCTATTCGCAGATTCGCTTGATGGAACTCTCGCGCGGCTGACCGGTAGCTCATCCACCTTTGGGGCCTTCCTCGATTCCACTCTTGACCGGCTCAGTGATGGTGCCGTGTTCGGCTCCCTCACTTTTGCGATCGCCGCGCACTACGCTCCTTCCTCGGAGAGAACCTGGGCGTTCATAGCTGGCCTCATTTCGATGATTGGCGCGGTGACGGTTTCATATGCTCGAGCCCGAGCCGAGGCTGTGGGCGCGCAGGCGAAGGTGGGTATTGCCGAGCGTACGGACAGACTAATCGTTGGGCTTGTGGGAGCGTTCCTGGTTGGCTTGGGGCTACCGCTTTGGGTCATGGCGCTCGCCCTCACCTGGGTTGCCTTTGCTTCACTCTTTACGGTGGCTCAGCGCATTTTCGCTGTGAAGCGGGAGCTGAGCGGTAAGTGAGCCACGGCCTCGTTACGACTTTTAAGGCGCTCGGACACGTACCCCCACGGGTAGCGGCGGGTCTTGGTCGAGGTAGCGGCGTTGTGGCCTCGTTATTTGACTCCAAGTCCAAGCAGCAACTGATTGCAAACCATCAGCGCCTTAGCGATAAGCCGTTGGATAGCGCGCATATTCGCGAGGCATTTGCATCCTATTTTGAAATGTTCGCTCAGTCTCCCTCGCTGCCCGGGTGGAGCAAAACGCGGATTACACGAAGTATGTCTGTTGACGACGATTTGGCTCAAGCGGTTGCCCAAGAGGACGGCCCTATCGTTATCGCGATGACCCACGGGGGAAATTGGGATCTAGCTGCGGCCTTCGCCTCGTTTCATCTTGCCCCGGTCGTTACGGTTGCAGAGGCGCTCGAACCACCGGAGTTATTCGACTACTTTGTGGAAAGCCGCGCAGCGTTTGGCATGAAAGTGTTCGCTGCAAAAAGGGGTGTGTTCGAGCAGCTCCGCGAATACGTACGGGGCAAGCATGTGATGGTTCCTCTGCTTGCCGATCGCGATATTTCAGGTAGCGGCATTGAAGTAGACTTTGGCGGTCATAGTGCGCTGGTTGCGGCTGGGCCGGCCGCTCTTGCTAGTCAGTTGGACGCTCCGCTATTTGCCCTGCACATGAGCCGCCTGCCGGGTCGGGAAGCAACCTATCACCTGCATGCCAGGCAGGTAGAGGTAACCGGCGACATACCGGCTGACACACAGCGTTGGGTGGACGCTATTGTGCCGCTCATTCGATCGAACCTTGCGGATTGGCACATGATGCAACCGCTGTTTGTAGAGGATTTGGATCCCGCGCGGCTCGCTCGCGCCAGGGAGCGTGCCAAGAGGGAGGACACGCAGTGAAGATCGGGATTGTTTGCCCGTACTCGTTTGATTCGCCTGGTGGCGTGCAATATCACGTGAATGATCTTGCAACTGAGCTTCTTCGTCGCGGGCATGAGGTAAGTGTGCTCGCCCCGGTTGAAAAGGCCGATGTTCCCGAATTTGTTTGCAAGGTCTCTGGGTCTTACTCGGTGCCTTACAACGGTTCGGTTGCCCAGTTGTCTCTCAGTCCCAAAGCAGTGAGTGAAACAAAAGCGTGGTTTGAAGAAGGCAAATTCGATGTTGTGCATATTCATGAGCCTCTGGCCCCCTCAATCTCGCTGATTGCCTTGGCGAACTCGAAAAGCCCTATCGTTGCCACGTTCCACACCTCAATGGTGAAATCGAGGTCGTTGAAGCTGGCCGTTCCCATTCTGCGGCCTCTACTCGATCGCATTAGCGGGCGGATCGCGGTGTCCAACGAGGCGCGTAGAACCCTCATTGAACACCAGGGCGGTGACGCGGTCATCATTCCCAACGGGGTTTACCGCGAGCCGTTTGCGAATGCACCCGATATTGAAAAGTGGAAGGGCACGCGGGAGCGCCCGACCCTGTTTTGGATTGGACGCATCGATGAGCCGCGCAAGGGATTGCACGTGCTTGCCGGCGCAATAGACGAGGTTGTGGCCCGGCATCCGAATGTCCGCTTCATAATTGCCGGGCGCGGCGATGATGCGCCGGTGCGCGAGCTGATGGAGAGGTACCCGGACAACGTCGAGTTTGCAGGGGACGTGGATCCGCAGACTCGCAACTCGCTCTATCACGGGGCAACTGCTTATATAGCACCGCAAACTGGAGGAGAGTCGTTTGGGATCGTCCTGGTTGAAGCAATGTCGGCCGGGACGCTGGTGATTGCTTCTGATATTGAGGCTTTTCGCCTCGTGCTCAATGGGGGAGCTCTGGGGCGCCTATTCACTTCGGCTGACTCGGCCGATTTAGCGCGGGTTATTAACGACGTCCTCGCCCGCCCTGAAGAGGCTGCCCGGTTGGCCGAAACGGGGCACGAGGCGTCGAAGATGTACGACTGGGGTGTAGTGACGGACAAGATCCTCGCGGTATACGCCACCGTGGTTGGAACTGCCAGTGTGGAGGTGGAGAACACGGATACGCTGATAGATTCGTTGCGCCAGTATTTTGCTAACAGAAGGGATTAGCCGTGGGAGTAAAGGTTTTGGCTGTAACCCTGGTATTGCTTGTGCTGGTGGGACTGTGGCTGGTTTCGCGAGCGCGGCGAGTAGACCGCTTGCATAGGCAGGTGGAGCAGGCTCGAGTGGTCATGTTCAACCATTTGAAGACCCGCCGGCAAATCCTCAAAACCGCATTGAACGATGGTTCTTTTGGGGCGGACTTCCCATCCGACGAGTTAGCACAGTTACTTGCAACTGCACCGGCGGGGCAAAGCGACCACACGGGAGCAAGCGAATCTGATATTTCAGCCTGGCTCGTGCGGGTTTGGGACCAGGTTGAGCGCGAGAATCCGCAGATTGCCCAAAAACTGCGCATCAATGGCTTCGAACTACGCGCGGCAAGGCGTTTTTATAATCAGCAGGTAGCGCAGGTGGTAAGGCTACGTTCACAGGCGGACGTGCGGATGTTCCACCTTGCTGGGCGCGCACCAATGCCTGAACCGTTTGACTTCGACGATGAGGCTCCTCGTGCTTGAAAAAGAGTACGAATGGCCGATTGGTGAAGATGGATTACCAACTCGCCATGCGGCTCGAGTCATTTTGATTGACGAGGCGGGCCGCGTGCTACTTGTGCACGGCCATGATGCAAATGATTTGGGTCACTCCTGGTGGTTCACGGTGGGCGGCGGCTTAGAAGCGGGGGAGAGCCATCGCGAAGCGGCGGTGCGCGAGTGCTTTGAGGAAACGGGCATCAAGTTGGATGCGCGTGATCTGGAAGGCCCGGTCATCTGCAGGGATGCGAAAATGTTCTTCGCTGACCGCACGCGTAGGCAAATCGAACAGTTCTTTATAGCGCGCGTGGCCGCGGTGGAGTTGGACTATTCGCATTGGAGCAACGACGAGCGCAACCTACTAGATGAAATGCGCTGGTTCCATGTGGACGAGGTAATGGAGCTGTGCGGGAGAGAGAATGTTTTCCCCAGCCAGTTGCCGCGCTTGCTGGCGAAATGGCGAGATAACGAAGGCGTGCGTTCTTGCGTTAAAATCGATGAGTACAATAAAACGTAACTAAGCGGTTAAAACAGTTTTGGGAGGTTCTTCATGTCAGGGCATTCAAAGTGGGCAACTACCAAGCACAAGAAGGCTGCAATTGACGCGAAGCGCGGCAAGCTTTTTGCTCGTCTTGTAAAGAACATTGAGGTAGCGGCTCGCACGGGTGGTGGCGATCCGGATGCTAACCCAACCCTTTACGATGCTATTCAAAAGGCAAAGAAGAACTCGGTTCCCAACGACAACATTGAACGCGCGCGCAAGCGCGGTTCGGGTGAAGAAAGCGGTGGCGCTGACTGGGAAACCATCATGTATGAAGGTTATGGTCCCAATGGCGTTGCAGTTCTAGTTGAGTGCTTGACCGATAACCGCAACCGCGCCGCGTCGGATGTGCGCGTTGCTTTCACGCGTTCGGGTGGTTCGCTTGCCGATCCGGGTTCGGTTTCGTACCTGTTTGCTCGTAAGGGCATTATTGAGGTGCCTAACCAGGGCGATACGGATGAAGACTCGATCCTCATGGCCGTGCTTGATGCAGGCGCTGAAGAGGTAGAGGTCGAGGGCGATGAATTCCACATCTTGTGCCAGCCAAATGATTTGGTGGCCGTCCGTACCGCTTTGCAGGAGGAGGGCATCGACTACAACTCGGCTGAGGTTGGTTTTGTGCCTTCCACCAAGGTGGAGCTGGAAGCTGAAGGCGTGCGCAAGATCATGAACATGATTGATGCTTTGGAAGAGTCTGACGACGTGCAGGATATCTACACCAACTTCACGGCTTCCGACGAAGTACTAAAGGAATTCCAAGAGGAAGAGTAGTGCGCGTACTCGGTATTGATCCGGGTTTGACCCGTTGCGGCATCGGCGTTGTTGACGTCGATGCCGCGCGTCGTACCAGCCTCGTTCACGTTGGGGTGGCTCGTAGTTCGCAGTCTCTAGCCACACATTTTCGGCTTGCAAAAATTGGGGATGAAATAGACCTCGCAATAAAAACGTACGAGCCCGAAGTAATGGCTATTGAACGCGTTTTCGCTCAGGATAACCTCCAGTCGGTAACTACAACGATGCAGGTTATGGGTGTGGCGATGCTGTGCGCGGGCAGGGCAGGGTTGCCACTCGCGATTCACACGCCATCGGAAGTGAAGGCAGCTGTCACGGGGTCGGGCACTGCCGGTAAGGCGCAGGTACAGCATATGGTTGCGCGCGTGCTTGGGTTGCAAAAGGTGCCTAAGCCGGCCGATGCGGCGGACGCACTCGCAATCGCTATCTGTCACGCGTGGCGCGGTACGGGGCTTCAGGGCGCCGGCCAGGATGGTGATATTAATGTGTCACTGTCCGGTGGCGTCTCCGCTCGAGGGAAGATGACTGCGGCTCAGCAGCAGTGGGCAAACGCGATCGCGACAACGCGCCGTAAGGGTGCGGTTGATCCCCGTGTCCAGGGTAAGCGTTAGGGTTGTTGCAGGACTAAAGGAGCACAATGATCTCTTCGCTAAGTGGGCAGGTGGCGTCGATCGGCCCGGATTTTGCCGTGATTAAGGCAGGGGCGTTCGGTATGCGGGTGTACATGCCCGGCCGCTCGTTGCTTGAAATTCGCCGCGGCGAAGACGTGGATGTCTATACGAATCTGGTGGTCCGAGAGGATTCGCTTACCCTGTTTGGGTTCCTCCTTGAGGACGAGTCTGAGGCGTTCGATATTTTGCAAGGGGTTTCCGGTATTGGCCCGAAGACTGCGCTTGCTGCACTGAACGTGTATACGCCAGATGAGTTACGAGGCGCTTTGGCCGCGGCTGATGAGAAGATGCTGCAGAAGATTCCGGGCATCGGCAAGAAGTCGGCGCAACGCATGATTTTGGAGATTGGTGACAAGCTCGGGCCGGCGAAGGGTCTTACTTTGGAGCCGCAACCGGTGGCTGATGAGGTTGCTGATGAAGTCATTGCCGCGCTACAGAGCTTGGGGTGGCAAAAGCAGCAGGCTCAGGCTGCTGTCGATCAGTTTGCGGGCAGCGGTTTGAATGCCTCCGACATGCTGCGCGCCGCGCTGGTAAACCTGGGAGGTAACCGTGGATGAGAATACTGATCGTATAGTGGGCGCGGACGCGGGCGATATAGAGCGCGCAGCAGAAGCCGCTCTACGCCCAAAGCAACTTGAAGACTTTATTGGCCAGCAAACGGTTCGCGCGCAGCTTGACCTGGTTCTTTCTGCTGCACATCACCGCAACACGACGCCCGATCACATTTTGTTGGCGGGCCCTCCCGGGCTTGGTAAAACAACGCTCGCAATGATTGTGGCCAACGAGATGAACTCTTCGCTGCGGCTCACCTCCGGGCCTGCGATTCAGCATGCTGGAGACTTAGCCTCGATCCTGTCCGGATTGCAGGAGGGCGATATCTTGTTCATCGACGAGATTCACCGCCTTGCCCGCACTGCAGAAGAGATGCTTTACCTGGCAATGGAAGATTTTCGCGTAGACATTATCGTGGGCAAGGGTCCAGGAGCCACGTCAATTCCGCTCACCCTCCCGCCATTCACCGTGGTGGGAGCAACCACCAGGTCCGGCCTGCTTCCCGCCCCTTTGCGCGATCGCTTTGGTTTCACTGCGCACCTGGAGTACTACGAGGCAGATGAACTCGAACTTGTGGTAAAACGCTCGGCAAACCTGCTTGGGGCACGTTTGGATGAGCGAGCGGGCGCGGAGATCGCGCGTAGATCCAGGGGAACACCGCGCATTGCGAATAGGTTGCTCCGCCGTGTCCTTGACTATTCGCAGGTGCACGGCGACGGGCATATTGATCTTGAGTCCACGAGGGCGGCCCTGGAACTGTTCGAGGTGGATCCGCAGGGATTGGACAGGTTGGACCGCGCCGTGTTGGAGGCGTTAGTGCGCCGTTTTGGGGGCGGTCCGGTGGGGCTTGCAACGCTGGCTGTTACGGTTGGAGAAGAGCCGGAAACTGTTGAGACCGTGGCGGAGCCTTACTTGGTGCGGGAAGGTTTCATGATTCGCACCCCGCGCGGCAGAGCGGCAACCGCTCAGGCGTGGAACCATATGGGACTTACCCCGCCAGAGCCGGGAACGCTATTCGACGGTTAAAAGCGCGAATGTGACCAAACGCGAACTTCTTATGGGTACTAGAAGGGTGCATTTGGGCGGCAATAACAATAGAATCACCTAGGATACAAACGATATTTAGGAGTCGACCCTTGGAATTCATGATCATCCTTCTCATCATGCTCGCTGTGCTGATGTTTATGTCTTCGCGTGGAAGAAAGAAGCAGCAGGAGCAGCTCGAGAAGATGCACGACGAGATTGGCATTGGCTCTTGGGTTCGTACCGCTTCTGGGTACTACGGCATCGTGTCGGATATTGATGGTGACGTTTACATTCTGCAGTCGCCGAGCGGTGACGAAACATATTGGGACCGTCGCGCTATCGCGATGGCAGCTGAGCCTCCGTTTGAGTCCACTCTTGCGGGTGATGACGAGAACGTAGACGAGGTGAGCGAGATCACCGCACAGCCCGAAGAAGAGGCCGCTGTGGAACCTGTGCAAGAGGATTTGCCAGAAGCGCCGGTGCAGGATACGGACGGCGGCGAAGAGGACGCCGAGGACATTTGGGATGACTCCTTCACTAAGTCGGATAAGCCTCGCGAAGAGAACTAGGTGCCAGTTTTAGGCGCAAGAAAATAACAAGGAACCAAAGTGGCTAAGAAAGCGAGTAGACCCGGGCGTAAGTTGATGAGCCTTGGGATCCTCATAATAATTGCATTAATAACGCTCGGAATTGGGTCTGCACGCGGTAGTGCGAGCATGGTGCCCGGCCTTGCACTCGATTTGCAAGGTGGTACACAGCTGATCTTGACGCCTACTCCGCAAGAGGGTGAGGACGTTAAGGATGTCACCGTCGCTCAGGAGGACCTGGATCAGGCTATCGAGATCATCCGCAAACGTATTGACGCATCCGGCGTTGCTGAGGCTGAGATCACGAGCCAGGCGGGGCGCAATATTGTTGTGGCGCTGCCGGGTGAGCCTAGCGAGGAAACTTTGAACCTCGTGCGCTCGTCTGCAGTTATGAGGTTCCGTCCGGTTCTCGCAGCGGGTGATCCCGCGGTTGTTGACCCGGAGAAGTACAAGAACGCTCAATCGGGGGAGGGCACGGATCAGAACGTGACTGACCCAAGCGCGCAGCCCTCAGAAACCGAGCCCGCAGAAGAACAGGCCGAGCCTACGGCTGCTGAGGGACCGGATTTGTCGCAGCTGACACCGGAAGAGCTTGCTAATACCCTCGCGGATACGAACAAGGACGGCGAGATTTCCGATAAGCCGGTGGCTGAGCCGAAGGATAATTCGGATCCGAACTGGGTTACCGAGCAGGTTCTGCATACTTTCTTTACCACGGACTGTAAGGCGCCCGAACAGCGCGCGAAGGGATCGGTTGACGATCCGGCGCAACCACTGGTTGCCTGCGATGTTGAGGGAAACGAGAAGTACATTCTCGGCCCGGTTGATCTTGAAGGTATTCACCTAACTTCTGCAACGGCGGGCATGAACCGAAATGAGCAGGGCCAATCCACAGGTAAGTGGATTGTTTCGCTTCAGTTCGACAAGGAAGGTACTGACATCTTCGCGGATGTCTCCAAGCGTCTGGTAGATCTACAATCGGTTGATCCCACGCGTAACCGCTTCGCAGTGGTGTTGGACGGCAACGTGATTTCCGCCCCTCGCATGAACAGCGTTATTCCGAATGGTTCGGCGCTTATCGAAGGTAACTTCACCGCAGATTCGGCCCGCGCTTTGGCTAATCAGCTCCAGTTTGGTTCGCTCCCGCTTAACTTCACGGTTGAGTCCGAGCAACGTATCTCCGCAACGCTTGGCGCAGACCACCTGCGCACCGGCCTCCTAACCGGCATCATCGGCCTCGTGCTCGTGTTGCTGTACCTGATCTGGCAGTATCGCGGCTTGTCGATACTTGCAGGCGGCTCGCTCATTGCAGCGGGTGTGATCGTCTATACGCTCATCACGCTCCTTTCATGGCTCATGGGATACAGACTCTCCCTGGCTGGCGTGGCCGGTCTGATCGTGTCGGTTGGTATTACCGCAGACTCATTCATCGTCTACTTTGAACGTATTCGCGATGAGGTGCGGAGCGGACGCCCGCTGGTTTCGGCAGTGAGCGAAGGCTGGGATCGTGCAAAGCGCACGATTATCGTCTCTGACCTCGTGAACCTCCTGGCTGCTGCGGTCCTTTACTTCTTGGCAGTTGGCGGCGTGCAGGGCTTTGCATTCACTCTGGGCCTGACCACCCTCGTCGACCTTGCAATCATCCTGTGGTTCACCCACCCGCTTATGGAACTCCTCGTTCGCACCGAGTTCTTTGGCGGTGGTCACAAGCTCTCCGGTCTTGATCCGGAGCACCTGGGCGCTAAGTCTGCCGCGATTTACGCAGGCCGAGGCCGCTTCCGTGAGCCGAAGCGAAATGAGAAGCACGCAAAGAGCGCGGACCAGCCGGGGCGTAAGTCGATTGCACAGCAGCGTCGTGAGGCTGAAGAAGCGGCAAAGATGGAAGCCGAGGCGGCAGTGGTTGACACCGCCGAGGATGCCTCCACGGAAGAGGAGGGGAAGTAACAATGAGTATGGCTTCATGGGGCAATGCCCTATATGCGGGAGAGAAATCCTACCCGTTCATTAAGAACCGTAAGGTTTGGTTCACCACGGGTGCAGTGGTGATCTTGATATCGATCCTTTTGATCACGGTTCGCGGGCTCAACCCGTCAATCGAGTTCCGCGGCGGATCTCAGTTTGCCCTCGCGCACGTACAAACCACCGAGCAGCAGCTCGCGTACGACGTGATGAAGGCCAACGGCGTAGGCGAAGGGGTTAAGGTCTCTCAGCTTGGCACCGACGGACTGCGCGTGCAAAGCCAGGACATCGGTGCGGATAAGACCGCTACTGTTCGAGCAGCGTTGGCGCAGGCTTACGGCATTTCTGAAAGTGACGTTGATGCAACCAACATCGGTCCATCTTGGGGTGCAGATGTGACCAAGAAGGCGTTGCAATCGCTCGTGATCTTCCTGGTTCTCGTGGGCGCCATGATGGCGTTCTACTTCCGTTCTTGGACGATGTCGCTGTCCGCTCTGTGGGCGCTACTTCACGACGTTTTCCTAACGGTTGGATTCTCCAGCCTTATCCAGGTGGAAGTATCGCCGGCTACGGTAATTGGCTTCCTTACGATTCTTGCGTACTCGCTGTATGACACCGTGGTTGTGTTTGACCGTGTGCGCGAGCTTACCCGCAACGTTACAAAGCAAACCCGCTACACGTTTGGTGAGCTAGTAAACCTGGCGGTTAACCAAACGCTCGTGCGTTCTATTAACACGTCTATCATCGCGCTCCTGCCCGTTGGGTCTATTCTGTTCCTCGGATCCTTCCTGCTTGGTGCGGGCACACTGACTGATATTTCGCTCGCCCTGTTTGTAGGCATGACGGTCGGTACTTTCAGCTCCGTGTTCATCGCGCCGGCCGTACTGGTAATGCTTGAGGGCAAGCGCGAACGCATCGGTGGCCACACCAAGAGCGTTCTAGAGGCGCGCGGGGATAAGCTAGTGAAGGTCGGCGCCGCCCCATCAGATAATGACTCTACGTTTGAGACCGTACGTACGTCGAACCTCAAGCCCGGTCACCACCTGGGCCAGGCCGCACAGCCAAAGCGTAAGAAGAGGAAGTAAGGGCAATGAGTAAAGATCTACTGCGTAGCAGGATTGAACCGCTTATCAAAGACAATCTGCGGGAGATTCCTGACTTCCCGGATCCGGGTGTTCTCTTCCGCGACATTACGCCGCTGCTCGCTAATGGTGAGGCCTTCAAGGCTCTTATTGATGCGCTTGCAGACCACTACCGCGGCCGCGTGGATGCGATCGCCGGATTGGAATCGCGAGGTTTCATCCTGGCTGCTCCGCTTGCCACCGCTCTTGGCGTGGGCATGATTACGGTGCGCAAGGCAGGGAAACTTCCCGGTCCTGTGATTGGCGTAAACTACACCCTCGAGTATGGCGAGGCTCGTATGGAGCTCCGCCCTGATTCCGTTAAGGAGGGCAGTCGCGTTCTCATCATTGATGACGTGCTCGCAACTGGCGGAACCTCCGCTGCAGCAGTTGAACTGATCAAGCAATGCGGGGCCGAGGTCGTTGAGGTGAACGTTCTACTGGAGCTTTCAGAGCTTGGAGGGCGCGCTAAGCTCGAGGGAATTCCCGTTGAGGCTGGAGTGATTTTCTAACTCTTCGCTAACACAAGCGAATACTGTATGCCCGTCCCGCATGGGACGGGCATACAGTAATTTCAAATATCATTTTGTGTTTGAGATAACATGAGGGAATGACGTCGAATACTGGTAACACAGACAGCGCTAATCCGGTAAGTGGTTCGCGCGTGCGCTCCAGCCTGCTGTGGTTCGGGTCGCGCAGACGCTCAACCGCACCCGAGATTGAGCCCCTTATCCGTGCTGTAAAGGCCTATCACCCGAAGGCTGAAACCGATGTCATTGAACGCGCATACGTAACGGCAAAGAAGTATCACGAAGGGCAGATGCGCAAGTCCGGCGAGCCGTATATTACGCACCCCGTCGCCGTTGCAACTATCCTCGCAGAGATCGGCATGACCCCTCCAACTCTCGTGGCTGCTTTGCTCCACGACACGGTTGAGGACACCGAGTACACACTTGAACAGCTCAGCGCTGATTTTGGTCAGGACATAGCACTCCTCGTTGATGGTGTGACAAAGCTAGACAAAGTGAAGTACGGGGCGGCGGCGCAGTCTGAGACGCTTCGCAAAATGATCGTGGCTATGTCTAAAGACATCCGTACGCTCTTGATTAAGCTGGGGGACCGCCTTCATAACGCCCGCACGTGGCAGTACGTGCCGCGTGAATCAGCGCAGAGGAAGGCGCGCGAGACGCTCGAGATTTACGCGCCGCTTGCGCACCGGCTGGGCATGAACACCATCAAGTGGGAACTTGAAGAGCTTTCCTTCAAAACGCTTTATCCGGAGATTTATCAAGAGATCGACCGGTTGGTCACCGAGCGTGCACCCGAGCGTGACAAATTCCTGCGTGAAGTGGTTTTAACTATCGAGGACGATCTTCGGGAGAACGGCGTGCGCGGCACGGTTTCGGGGCGGCCGAAGAACCACTATTCGATCTATCAAAAGATGATTGTGCGCGGTAAAGCATTTGACGACATTTACGACCTCGTGGGCGTTCGAGTGCTCGTCGAGTCGGTGCGCGACTGTTACGCGGTTATCGGCGCAATTCACGCCCGCTGGCAGCCAATGCCAGGACGTTTCAAAGACTACATTGCAACGCCGAAGTTCAATCTGTATCAGTCTTTGCACACCACGGTGATGGGGCCGGGTGGGCGGCCAGTTGAGATCCAGGTGCGTACCTATGAGATGCATGATCGCGCCGAGTACGGTGTGGCTGCGCACTGGCGGTACAAGCAGGATCCTAACGCGTCGCAAACTTCGAACGCTGACTCGGACCGGATGAAGCCGGAAGAGCAGATGAACTGGTTGCGTGGTCTTATTCAAATGGAGCGGGAAACCGGTGATCCGGAAGAGTTCCTGGATTCATTGCGTTACGAAATCGCTGGCGACGAGGTGTACGTGTTCACCCCGAAGGGCGAGGTGCAGGTTCTACCAGCGGGCGCAACTCCCGTAGACTTCGCCTACGCTGTGCACACCGAGGTGGGACACACAACTGTAGGCGCACGCGTGAACGGCAAGCTTTCTAGCCTCGAATCGAAACTGGAGAGCGGCGATATCGTTGAGGTTTTCACTTCGAAGGCTCCGAACGCAGGTCCCAGCAGGGATTGGCTGAACTTCGTGGCGTCCTCGCGGGCGCGTTCAAAGATCAAAGCGTGGTTCTCCAAGGAGCGCAGAGAAGAGGCCATCGAGGCCGGCAAGGAAAAACTTGCCCGCACAATGCGCAAGCAACACCTGCCGCTACAACGCCTCATGAATCACGACACCATCGTGGGAATCGCTGCGTCCATGGGCTACCCCGACATCGGTTCGCTCTATGCGGCGATTGGGGAGGGCGGTATCTCCGCCCAGAGCGTGATGCAAAAGATCATACAATCCCTCGGTGGGGATTTCGGAACCGAAGAAACTCTCTCCGAGGGAGTCACGCCGGGCGCTCATCAAAACAGATGGGACCCCACCACAGCCGGCTCGGACGTCCTCGTTGAAGGCATGGGCGGCGGTGACGTGTGGGTCAAGATCGCGAAGTGCTGCACACCGGTGCCAGGCGACCCGATCATCGGGTTCATTACCCGCGGGCAGGGGGTTTCTGTACACTCACCGGATTGTTCTAACGCTGTAGCGCTACAGCGCAACCATCCGGAGCGTTTCGTCAATGTCGAGTGGAGCACAAACGCATCCTCAAACTATCTGGTGAAGATTCAAATTAAGGCGCTGGATCGCGCTCGCCTGCTGGGGGATCTAACCCAGGTGCTCTCGGACTATCAGGTGAACATTCTCTCGGGCAATATGTCCACTTCGCCGGATCGAGTAGCGACAGTGCGGTTCACTGTTGAAATGGCTGAACCTTCGCACATTAACGCCACGTTGAACGGTTTGCGCCGCGTGGACGGAGTTTTTGAGGCTGCGCGCGTTCATGGCGGACACTCTACGAAGGCGAAGAACAAGAAGAAGCAGAAGCAACCCCGCCCATAGCCGGGTAGCGAGGTAGACATTAAAGGAGGGGAGAGCGGTTGCTCTCCCCTCCAAAAGTGTGGTTAGCCGGGCTAGTCCACAGAACCCTGGATCTGCTCTTGCCAAGCGCGCTTAGTTGCAAGCGCGTCTCTGATCGAAGCCGCCTTCTTCTCGTTGCCATCAGCTTCAGCCTTCGCGAGGTCACCCTCGAGTTCGGCAATCGAGTCAGCAAGCTGGCCGAGCATGCCTTCCGCGCGAGCCTTCGTTTCCGGATCGGTGCGGCGCCACTGCTCTTCCTCTGCGTCACGAACTGCCTTTTCAACGGCGCGCATGCGGTTTTCAACGCGGTTCATGTCCGCGCGCGGAACGTGACCGGCCTCCTCCCAACGATCCTGGATGCCGCGTAGCTTCTCGATAGTAGCTTCAAGATCTTCAACGGGAAGGAGCGCCTCAGCTTCTTCGAGGAGTGCTTCCTTTACCTTCAGGTTCTCACGGTAGGCCGAATCTACGGCCTCGGAGTTTGCGCGGCGGGCATCGAAGAATACCTGCTGTGCTTCGCGGAAACGCTTCCACAGTGCGTCATCTTCCTTGCGGGAGGCGCGACCGGCTTGCTTCCAACGATCCATCAAATCGCGGTAAGCCGCGGAAGTACGGCCCCATTCGGTGGAATTCTGTAGCGCGGTGGCCTCCTCAATTAGGGCCTCCTTAACGCGCTTAACTTCGGCCTGACGCGCGTCCAGTGCCGAGAAGAACTGGCGGCGATGACGATCAAAACGCGTGCGGGCAGAAGAGAAGCGCTTCCATAGGGCGTCCTCATCTGCGCGGTCAAGGCGCGGTCCTTTACGCTGCAGAGCCTTCCACTCGTCCAAGAGATCGCGCAGACGCTGCCCGGAATTCTTCCATTGGGTGCGTTCGGGATCCTGTGCGGCAATAGACTCGGCCTCTACAACAACGGCCTCGCGATCGGTCAGCGCCTGGGCCTTAGCAGCAGCCCGCTCAGCTAGGGCTTCTTCCTTACGTTCCTTCGCAGCCTCGTGGAGTTTTGCAACGCGCTCACGCAATGCGTCCAGATTACCTACGGCAGCGGGTTCCTTGATTTCCTCGTCCAGTGACTTCAGTGTCTGCTCAATCTCCCTTGCCGCAAGGGTAGGAAGACGCATCTCGAATAGGTTTACCTTTGCTTCAAGGTCTTCAAATCGGCGGGTGTACAGAGCAAGGGGCTCGTCCGGAACACCATCGGGGTACGAACCAACTTGGCGTTCGCCTCCATTTTCCTTGACCCAGACGTTGCCTTCATCATCCACCCGGCCAAAAGCGGTGGGGTCTTCGCTTGAAGAAGCAGGCACAACCACCATGGGAACTTTGGTTTCTTCGGTTGTTGAAATCTCTGGATCGCCAGCCTTAGCGTTAATAGGTTCTTTTTGATCGCTCACGATATTCCTAACGAGGACGGGGTTGGCATTCGCCTGACCGTTCGACAATGTGCACAGCGGATGGTTCCGCAATGCTCATACTACGTCGATTTAGTGTCATTTCACACTTTTGCCCAACATTCATCTGCTTGGTGAGCCAAGGCAGTTGCGGTGAGCCTACGCGGTTTCCGCTAAAGTTAGAGCTATGAGGATTGAACGGATCGAATCTGTAGCTCTGGGGGAGAACTGCTACGTAGTGGTGCCAGATGAAGCCACTAACGCGCTAGTGGTGGATCCAGGAGTAGGAACAAGCGGACCCGTGAAAACATTTTTAGAAAGCGCAGGCTTATCTGCCGGTGCTGTTTTGCTAACGCACGGGCACTTCGACCACGTTTGGGAATGCGCGCAGTTTGACACCACCGTGTACGTGCCAGGCCCGGACATGTACCGAATGGAAGATCCGCTGTCACACTCGATTGGTTTTGGAAATTTCGGAACGTGGAACAAGCCCGCACACTTGCGGGAGGTTCCAAGCCAGGTGTTCCAGCCGATCGACGGCCTTAATATGCTGATGTTGCCCGCGCCCGGACATACGGAAGGCTCGGCCCTTTTCCTAATGGAGATTTCTGCCGGCGAGACCTTTGAGACCAATGCTGCTCTACCGTCTATCCGCACTGGGTTGGGGCCGTTGCAGATGTCGCAACCGGTTGCGTTTGTGGGCGACGTGATTTTCGCCGGATCGGTTGGACGTACCGACTTACCCGGCGGCGATGAGACACAAATGCGTCACTCGCTACGCACCCTGGCTAATGCTTTGGATCCGGATACGTGGATGCTTCCCGGCCACGGTCCCGCAACGAACTGGCGCAATGAACAGGCCACGAATCCTTACGTTAAACGAGCAAAAGAACTCGGCTAATAATCAGTTACTAATAGGAAGAAAATAATGCCAGCACGTACCTCACTGTCCGGTTTCCCCGAATGGCTTCCCGCGGAGCGGATTGTGGAACAGCACATCCTTGACCAATTGCGTGAGACGTTTGAACTCCACGGCTTTGCCTCCATTGAAACTCGCGCTGTCGAGACCTTGGATGACTTGCTTCGCAAGGGGGAAACCTCTAAGGAGGTCTACCTGCTAGAACGTTTGCAAGACAAGTTGCAAGAGCGTTCTGATTCCAAGAAAGACCGCACACTCGGCCTGCATTTCGACCTCACGGTGCCGTTTGCGCGTTACGTCCTGGACAATGCTGGTGAACTTCAGTTCCCATTCCGCCGCTACCAGATCCAGAAGGTGTGGCGCGGTGAACGCCCGCAAGATGGCCGTTTCCGCGAGTTCACACAGGCTGATATCGACATCGTGGGTAATGGCATGCTCGCGTTCCACCACGAGGTGGAGATTCCCCTGGTGATTTTAGAGGCGTTTTCTAAGCTCCCAATCCCTCCCGTAACTGTTTTGGTCAATAACCGTAAGATCGTGCAGGGGTTTTGCGAGGGAATCGGTGTTGAAAACGTGGAACAGGCGCTGCGTTCTATCGACAAGCTCGACAAGATAGGGCCTGAGGGAGTGCGCGCGGAGATGGAAGAGTTTGACTTCCAATCCGAGCAGATTGATCAGCTTTTGAAGCTTGCCCAAATCTCTGGCGATGATCAAAAGGTGCTGGATGAGGTGCGCGGGCTTGGCGTGTCCAATGAGATCCTGGATGAAGGTTTAGAGGAACTTGGTGCGCTGTTGGCCGCCGGGGAGAAGCGGGCGCCGCACCGTTTGCGCGCTGAGCTTAAGATCACGCGCGGCTTGGACTATTACACGGGCACGGTTTACGAAACTGAACTCGAGGGGCACAAGGATCTTGGTTCTATCTGCTCCGGTGGCCGTTACGATTCACTCGCATCGGATGGGAAGCGTTCCTATCCGGGCGTGGGCATCTCTATCGGGGTATCTCGCCTTGTTTCGCGTATCTTGGCCGAGGGGCTTGCAACTGCCTCGCGCTCGGTTCCAACCGCTGTCTTCGTTGCCGTAGTGAACGAAGAGTCGCGGGAGGCCTCCGAAGATGTCGCTACAGCGCTACGCGCACGAGGGATCGCAACTGAGGTTTCGCCGAACTCGCAGAAGTTTGGAAAGCAGATCCGTTACGCGGATAGGCGCGGCATTCCGTTCGTATGGTTCATTGGCGAGGATGGTGCGCACGAGGTAAAGGACATTCGCTCGGGCGAGCAGCAAAGTGCTGATCCGCAGACGTGGACGCCACCGGCTGAAGATTTGAAGCCCGCAGTCATACTGGGGGAGTAGCAGGTGGAAGAATATGTTTCTCTAAGCGCGCTTGAGGGCGTGCTTGCCGACGTTGCGCTACCGCTGGATCTGCCCGAAGCAGCTAATGCGCGAGAGGTGGCGAAGCGGTCGGCGCGGCGCCTGGGGGATCATATCTTGCCGCGGTTGCAAAGCCTGGATGCGCCGTTGGTATGCGTGGTGGGAGGCTCTACGGGAGCGGGTAAATCAACGATCGTGAACTCGCTAGTGGGCCAGCACGTGTCTGCCTCGTCCGCTAAGCGGCCAACTACCAGGAGCCCGCTTTTGCTTCATCGCGCAGAAGATGCGCGCTGGTTTGAAAATGAGAGGATACTTCCCACCCTGCCTCGTCGCCGGGTAGCCACGGATGCGCCGCCCTCTGCTCCGAGTGCGGACGTGGGGAATGAGCTGGAGCTTCGCGCAAATGAACAGGTTCCAAGCGGCCTCGCAATCATTGATGCGCCCGACTTGGATTCCGTGGTTGCGGATAATCGGGCGCTTGCCCGCCAGTTGTTGGACGCGGCTGACCTATGGGTTTTTGTGACTACAGCAGCCCGGTATGCAGATGCGGTTCCATGGCGAATGCTCCAGGATGCGGCGGCGAGGAACATCTCGATAGCAGTGGTTTTGAATCGGGTTCCGCATGGAGCTGTGGAAGAGGTCCGCGCAGATCTTTCGAGCATGCTGGCACAGGCGGGCTTGGCAAGCGCACCCCTCATTGCGATCGAGGAATCTGCCCTCACAGATGGAATGATTTCGCAGGAGAATCTGCGTCCTCTTTTGAACTGGTTGACCTCCCTAACCGATACGGCAGCAGCTCGCGCTGAGACAGCGAGGAGGACGTTGCGCGGATCTGTTGCAGAACTACTTGACGGCCTCTCACTCGTTGAATCGGCTTTGGTGGAGCAGGCGGTTGTGGCGACGGATGGTCTTGCCGTGCTCGATGCTCGGGTTGACGGTGCGGTGCGCAGGGTAGCTACCCAAACTGGAGATGGAACTCTGCTGCGGGGCGAGGTGCTCGCCAGGTGGCAGGAGGTGGTGGGAACTGCTGAGCTTTCGCGTCGAATCGATGAGGGCGTGTCTTGGTTGAAAGCCCGCGTAACTGGATTTTTGACGGGTAAGCCCGTGAGCGCGCAACCGGTTGAAGCCGCGCTCGGTGACGGATTACGTGCGCTGCTGGCGGATGAGATTGCTCGTACTCACGACGAGGTTAGGCGAGCTTGGGCGCAAAGCAGGGCAATGCGAGATGTTGAGGCCGAGGTAGAACCGGTCCCTACCGCGCGTTTTGATGAGATGGCCAAGGAACTGACCCGCGAGTGGCAGCGTAGTCTGTTGCAAATGGTGTCGGACCAGGCGGGATCTAAGAAGCTTTCGGCGAGGTTCCTGGCGATCGGCGTTAACGTCCTCGGTGTTGCATTGATGATCGTTATATTCGCTTCTACAGGTGGTTTGACGGGCGCTGAGGTTGGGGTTGCGGGAGCAACTTCGGTGGTGGCTCAGCGCCTGCTCGAATCCGTGTTTGGAGATCAGGCGGTCTCGTCGATGACGAAGCAGGCGCACAGTGATTTGCAGGAGCGGTTCCGCGCAGTGGTAAGTGAATCTCTCGAACCGTTTACGCAAAGCATGCCTCAGGTCTCGGACCCTGAAGAACTTAGTAGAGCTGTTCAACGTGCACGGCAAACATGGGAGCGAGGCGACCATGCGAATCTTTAACCGAATTGATGATGCGCCGATTGACGCGCGCGTTCGTGACCTCGTTGAGGTGCTGGAGCTGCTTGGCGATGACCTGCCGGCCGACAAACGCGGCGAGTATACGCGGGTGGCTGATATTGCAGCGGATCGCCTTGCCCTCGATCCCGACATGACCGTGGTGGCACTGATCGGAGCTACGGGATCAGGTAAGTCAAGCCTGTTTAACGCACTACTCGAGGTGGATTTGGCGCCCGTTGGTGTGCGTCGGCCGACCACGACTTCGATAATGGCAGCGAGTGCTCCGGGAGCGCAGTCGAATGCGATCCTGGATTGGCTACAGATTAAGAATCGCGTTTACATTCCCGCGGGGCTTGGGCTATCTCGTGATGTAACGATTGTGGACATGCCCGACGTTGACTCGGTGAACGCCCAGAATCGCGAGGGCGCCCAGCGTCTTGCGCAGCGAGCAGACATCCTGGTTTGGGTGGTCGATCCGCAAAAGTATGCAGATGATGTTTTGCATTCGCAGTTTATTAAGCCGTATGCGAAGCATTCTCGCGTCACCATTGTGGCGCTCACGCAGGTCGATCTGCTTTCGCCCGGTGACCAGATGGTGATTGTGGATGATTTGCGAGGTCTGCTTGCCGCTGATGGCCTGCAAAATGCTCGCATTGTGCCTACTTCTGCAAAGACGGGGGAGGGCATTGCCGAGCTACGCATGCACATTAACGACACCGCGCAGGTCCAGCGCATTGAGTCGGCGCGGTTGAAGGCTGACGTGAGTGACGTGGCCAGTCGCATCCGCTCTGACTTGGAGCAGACGAGTAGCGTGCTTCCTGCTGTGAAGGAGCGCGATGTGGTTAGGGATCTAACCGAGGTTAGTGCTCGAGCCGCTGGAGCGCCGCAGGTTGCTGACGCAGTGCGCCGAGCCTACATCCATCGCGCGAAGAAGCATGTCGGTTGGCTTCCTACCCGCTACTGGCGTAGCTTGCGACCCGATCCGCTGGAGCGCTGGCATTTAGGAGAAGGCAAGGGCGAACTCCACTCTATGCAGGTTAGTGAGGTATCGAGCTCTTCGCTACAGGTGAGTTTGAGGTCTCTTACCGAACGCGTTGCGCAAGGCCGACCACGCGTGTGGGCTAACGACCTGCGGGAGGTTGCAAGTGAAGCTGGCAGTGGCATAAGCGATGACTTGAATGAGGCGGTGGCCAGTTCAGACCTCGCTATTCGCGATGAGACTTTGGGGTGGTGGCGTTTTTCGAATGCATTGCAGTGGGTCGGCTGGCTGGTTGCACTTATTGGAGCTTTATGGCTTGTATCCGTATGGGCTTCGCGAGAGTTTCTGCTGATCAGTTGGGATCTTCCTCGTTTCCACGAGGTGCCCTATCCTACCTGGATGCTTCTGGGAGGCCTGGCCTGGACGCTGCTGGTGGTTCTCATCTCGCACTTTGCAACGCGGATGGTTGCAAGAAGACTTGGGGGCCGCGCTGCACAGTCACTGCGAACCAGTATTGAGACAACGGTACGGGCAAAGCTCTGGGCTCCGTTGCACGCTGAGGATCAACGGCAGCGACAAATCGTGGATCTGCTCTCACGTTTGTAACACGGCCAGCTTGCATGAGTTGTCATAAAACTCCGGTGGTTAGCACTAGGCCAGCCCTATCTCGCACAAACAACGAGAAATTCCCGCGCGGGCTTTGCCGCAAAACCAGTTTGCGTGCGCAAGCGTCTACCTGCCGTGTACGTGACATCAAAGTAGTGAAAACGCCAATTAGTTGACAGGATGTCTTCGAAAAAATTGTCGTCACCCACGGTGCGGTTACTCATGGCTACCGCGCAGTTTTTGTCATGAACGAGCATTTCCATCCACTCGCAAAGCTGCTTTTGGTGCTCGTCATCAAAATCTGTGCCGTAGGAAGTGAAACTTCCGCGATAGGGCGGATCACAGTACACAAAGCTACCGTCTGGAATCCGGACTTGCTTGTAGTCAGTGCTGTTAATCTCTGTGCGTTGCAAGGCATCTGCCCAAGCTAGTAGCAGGGGTTCTTGAAAGACTTGTTCTTTGGCCTTGTGGTTCAGCAAGCCCGCAGGGGTGGCAAAAAGACCTCCACCCTCTTTATTCGTCTGCCAGATTCCATTGAATCCTGTGCGCATTAGAAAATAAAGCAGTGCAGAATCCTGGGTTTTCCAATACTCGCGACGCTTTTCATAGTAGAAGGATTTACGTCGTTCTTTGCCTTCGATCGCAAGGTATTCATCTGTTAAAGCGTCAACGGCCTCGATGAAGCGAGCCGCATCGGTTTTGAGTGCCCGGAGGATATCTGCGAGTTCGCTATTCACATCGTTGATAATGAAACCGAGTTCAGGGTTTGCATCAGCATATTGGTTGTAGAGATTACAAAAGACTGCGCCGCCTCCAAAAAATGGCTCTACGTAACTACTGTATTGCGGGAGGCTTGGGAACTTATCCCCGTAGTGCTTGAGCAATCTGCTCTTGCCTCCGGCCCACATGTAAAACGGTTTCAACTGTCCCATGTAGCTAAATCTTCACTACCACCAAGGTTGTTCTCGTTAATTCTTAACGTTCGTTTGCCTCTAAGTCTTGCAAATCCCCAACCAGCGAGTGCGAAGCCCGGGATTCACAGCATATGTCGTGCATCAAGCCAAGCGGTTTAATGGAAGCGTTTCCTCTTGAAACCGCTGCGTCCGCGCGAATGCGAGGCGAAGTCGCGGCCTCGTTTACCTAGGCGGCGCTTCTTGTCACGAAAGCTACCACCGTCGCGCCGGTTTTCAAACGGTTCTTCCTCCCCGGCGCGCCTATCGCGGTGGCGGGATTCGCGCCTGTCTGCGCTCTCATGGTTGTACTTGGATGGGCCGCGATCCTTTTTGATGCGAAGCTGCCTGCCGGAAATGGTCGCACGCCCGATTTTGCGTTCCGCGTCATCGGTTAACGGCAGTGCCATATCAACGAGGGAGAAGGTGGGAAAGATGTCGATGCGGCCTAGGTCCTTGCCGTCAACGCCGCCCTCGTTCGTGATCGCACCAACGATCGCTCCTGGCTTCACGTTGTCCTTATGACCAACCTCCACCCGATAACGGTGCCTAAACCCGGATTCGGGTATGCGGCCAGCTCCGCGATTCTTAGCTTTCTTAGGTTTGTCACGTCCCTCTTCGAACGATGCGACAACGAAATTGCCGTCTTCATCCAGCACTTCTTCGCGTCGAATACGGCCGCTGCCGCGGCGCTCAGGATCCTCCACGCGCCCAAGGTCACCAATAGCCTGCGCGAGAAGCGCCGCAGCAAGGTCATCTAGGTCAAGCTCACCGGTG
This sequence comes from Gleimia europaea, assembly GCA_002871995.1. Taxonomy (GTDB): domain Bacteria; phylum Actinomycetota; class Actinomycetes; order Actinomycetales; family Actinomycetaceae; genus Gleimia; species Gleimia europaea. The sequence continues at coordinate 281,115 of PNHW01000001.1, read as the reverse complement.
TCAGTGATTTCATTGATGAGGTCGTAGTACAGCTCCAGCCGCCCGGCCTCGAGTCGGCCGGGAAGCTTGTCGAGAAGGCGGCGAGCGCGCACGGCCGAGACTTCGCGCGGGGTGGGGATCGCTACCTCGGTCATGGGGGTGCCGGTCAGCTTCTCAATCTTGCGTAGGCGTCCGCGCTCGCGCGGCGTGAAGAAGGTGAGCGAACGGCCCGATCGTCCCGCGCGGCCGGTGCGACCAACGCGGTGAACGTAGGCTTCGGCTTCACGCGGCACATCGAAGTTCACCACGAGGCCGATGCGATCCACATCAAGGCCACGCGCTGCCACGTCAGTGGCAACCAGCACGTCGAGCGATCCGTCACGCAAACGGCGCATAATTCGCTCGCGCTCGTTTTGCGAAACATCGCCGGAGATACCTGCCGTTTTGAAACCGCGCCGGGTCATGTCAGCCGAGACCTCGTCCACATCGGATCGGGTGCGAACGAACACTATTGCAGCGTCTTCATCCCGGGTAGCCAGGACGCGGCCGAGAGCGCCAAGTTTATGTTTGAACGGCACCACGGCATACGTTTGCTCTAGATTGTCAGCTGTAGAGGCTTGCGGGGCTACCTCTACGCGCACAGGGTCGGTGAGGTAGGCATCCGCGACTTTTTGGATGGCGGGCGGCATGGTTGCAGAGAATAAAGCGTTTACTCGCTCCTGCGATTCAGGCATAGAAGCAGCGATGGTTTCCACGTCTTCGGCAAAGCCCATGCGCAGCATCTCGTCGGCCTCATCAAGCACAAGGACGCGAACGTTTTGGAGCTTCAAATAGTCTTTGTTGATGAGGTCGATAATGCGGCCAGGCGTGCCCACAACGATCTGTGCGCCTGCCTTCAGCGCCCGGATCTGCGGCGTGTAGGAGGAACCGCCGTACACGGTGACGACGGAGACCGGCAGGTACTTCGCAAAGGACTCGAGGGCAGTTGCACTTTGCATTGCCAGTTCACGCGTAGGGGCAAGCACCACGGCTTGAACGTGTTTTTGCTCAGCGTCGATCAGGCTAAGAAGGGGAAGACCAAACGCGGCGGTTTTGCCGGTTCCCGTTTGGGCGATGCCCACAATATCGCGGCCCTGCAAAAGAGGCGGGATTGAGCCGGCTTGGATAGGAGTGGGCGTTTCGAAGCCCATCTCGTTAATCGCATCCAAAATTGGCGCAGAAAGAGAAAGGTCAGAAAATTTGGGGGATTCCATGGCATCCATTCACTAGAAAAAGAAATGCCGCATCCCCCGTCACACATACTCTTGCACCATCATTGGAGGCTAGCGGCTACTGAAACTCTACCGAAAATGTCTTGCCGGTCGATAAACCTCGGTGGTGAGGTTCCTTACAGCCTCTGTTTACCTGGCTGCTTTAGATGCTGGCTACTCGCTTAACTCCAATGATGCGTGTGGAGGCAAAGATAGCGAGGATGGCGAAGCTGATTGACACGAACGAGGTAGGGAGGTACGGAGATACGCCGCCGTTTAGGTGCGCCCATCCCGATAGAGCCACCGATGACAATCCCATTGCGAGGGCGGGACCGAGTGCGTCAGCCAACTGCAAGGAAGCAGAGACGTCGCCGTGGCGCGATTTTGCTGCCACTCCAAGTGCAAGATCAGAGGAAGTTGAATGAGCTAAGCCTTGGCCCAACCCCATGATGGCAAACCCTGTAATAGAGACGGCTGGGGAAATGGACTGCATGGGCATGGTTACTACCAGTAGCGCGCCCAGCAGAATGAGGCTTGATCCAACTCCAGGAATCTTAGTGCGGCTCTCCCATAGGGCCACCCGCGCTTGCGCCCACGATCCGATGGTCCAAGCAACAGAACCAATCGCGATTGCCCACCCCGTGGATGCAGGGCTCCAACCGTGTACGCGGTCTAGAACGAGGGGCAGGAAGAACTCTGCACCAATGAGGGCCGCCATGATTGCCATGCGCATGCCCACAATGGAGGGCACACCTGCGGTTGCTTTGAAGGTGCCTTTAGGGAGCAGACGAGGCATGCCTATTACAAGTAGCGCGGCTCCGACGATGATGCCTATCCACATGGATACCTCACTAAGGCCACCGGCAATCTGCAGGGCAACGATACCGGCGCTCGTAAGTAGGGCGGCTACGAATGCCGGTGGTGGGGTAGCCTCACCGGGCTCTTTGGCTGGCATGCGACGCAGAATTGGAATGAGGGGAAGCAGAGCGGCCAGCGCGATGGGGATGATAAGCCAAAACACGGGCCTCCAGCTCCAGTGCTGGACGATGTAGCCGGCAATGGAAGGGCCGATCATTGAGGGTAATACCCAAGCGAACGAGAAGACTGCGAAGAAGAATGGGCGGCGTTCGTTTGACACCACGTCACCGACCATGACGTATAGCGGCACCATGATCATGCCTGAGCCAAGGCCTTGGATCGCGCGGCCAACAATGAAGACCGCGAGGTTTGGCGCCACGCCCGCGGCGAGTGCGCCAAGCGAAAACATGGTCATGCCGAACACAAGGGGCCTTCTAACTCCCATCTTGTCGGCCCACCAGCCAGCGATGGTGGTAGAGAGAATCTGTCCGGCCAAAACCATTCCCGCGGCAAGCGAATACCAGCGGTCTCCGCCGAGGTCTGCAACAACCGTAGGCATCGCATTAGTGGTTGCAAGCGCTTCAAAAGCCAGGCAGGTAATAAGTACTACCGAGCCGATTAGAAGGAGTTTCTCAATCGGAGTAGAGGTGGTTTTGTTCCGCGCTTGCTTCATACAGTCCAAGGTAGAGACCTGCCCAAAAAATAGCAAAATCTCCGCGCCTTGTCGTTTAGCCGCGACCTCACGCCCCATTTATGAGGCCGTGGACAACGCCAACACGTAGCAAACATTTTTTAGGAGTGGGGCAAAGGGTTTAGGATTGTGTCGCGCCCGCCCGTCTCGCGGTGCCGCTAAATCTGAAAGGAACGCCGAATGCTGCGTACACACAATATTGGATCTTTGAACGCGTCACTGGCTGGCCAAGTTGTTACCTTGGCAGGTTGGGTTGACCGCCGCCGCGACCACGGTGGGGTTGTATTTATTGATTTGCGAGATGCGTCCGGCGTGGCGCAGGTGGTTGTGCGAGATGAGGTAGTCGCGCACCAGCTTCGCTCCGAATTTGTCCTGCAGGTGACAGGCGAGGTGTCGCTCCGTCCCGAGGGTAACGAGAACTTAAACATCCCTACGGGTGAGATCGAGGTGCTCGGTGACGACGTCAAGATCTTGAACACTGCGGCTGCACTGCCGTTCCAGGTGTCTGACCATGCTGATGACTCGGGCAAGGTAGGAGAAGAAACGCGTCTGCGTTACCGTTACCTAGACCTGCGTCGCTCAAAGCTACAGCATGCAATTCGTTTGCGTTCGCAAGTGTCGAAAGCAGCACGCGCTGTCCTCGACAATCATGACTTCGTCGAGATCGAAACCCCAACGCTGACTCGTTCCACGCCGGAGGGGGCGCGTGACTTCCTTGTTCCTGCCCGCCTCGCGCCGGGTTCTTGGTACGCATTGCCGCAGTCCCCGCAGCTGTTCAAGCAGCTCCTCATGGTCGGTGGCATGGAACGCTACTACCAGATCGCGCGCTGCTACCGCGACGAGGATTTCCGCGCGGACCGGCAGCCGGAGTTCACCCAGCTCGATATTGAAATGTCATTTGTGGACCAGGAAGACGTAATCGCAGTTGCCGAGGACGTCCTCAAAGCTGTGTGGAAGACCATCGATTACGACCTTGAGACGCCGATTGCGCGCATGACGTTCAAGGATGCGATGGAAAAGTACGGTACGGACAAGCCGGATCTACGTTTTGGTCTAGAAATCGTTGACCTGACGGAGTACTTCAAGGACACCCCCTTCCGCGTGTTCCAAAACGAATACGTTGGTGCTGTCGTGATGCCCGGCGGCGGTTCACAGGCGCGCCGTACGTTCGATAAGTGGCAGGAATGGGCGCGCTCGCGCGGTGCACGCGGGCTCGCATACGTAACGATTAGCGATGAGGGTGAGCTTGGCGGCCCCGTTGCGAAGAACATTTCCGAGGCGGAGCGGGCTGGCCTTATGGAGGCTACCGGTGCAAAGCCAGGGGACTGCATCTTCTTTGGTGCGGGCAAACCGTCGGAGGCCCGGGCCCTGCTTGGCGCCACCCGTCTTGAGGTGGGTAGGCGCGCCGGCCTCATCGACGAAGATGCATGGTCTTTCGTATGGGTTGTTGATGCTCCACTGTTCAAGGAAGCCGGACAGGATGACGACGTAGATCTCGGCTCTTCGAAGTGGACCGCGGTACATCACGCGTTCACGTCTCCAAACCCGGACTGGATCGACAACTTCGAGGAAGATCCGGGCAACGCCCTCGCCTATGCTTACGATATTGTCTGCAACGGCAATGAGATCGGCGGCGGCTCCATTCGTATTCACCGCCGCGACGTGCAAGAGCGCGTATTCAAGGTGATGGGTATTGGTGAAGAAGAGGCCCAGGAGAAGTTCGGCTTCCTTCTTGACGCATTCAAGTTTGGCGCTCCACCGCACGGTGGTATCGCATTTGGTTGGGATCGTATTGTCTCGCTCCTTACCAAGTCGGAGTCGATCCGCGATGTGATTGCGTTCCCGAAGTCGGGCGGCGGCTATGACCCTCTCACCCAGGCTCCGGCTCCGATTCCAGATGAGCAACGCGCGGAGACGGGCGTGGACTGGAAGCCAGAGGACGAAGAGGACTAGCCCTAAGCGCTCCTGCGCGCCGGCTGGCCGAAAATGCTCCCCACTGGGTGGACGGGAAACCGTGCCGAGCAGTGGGGAGCATTCATATGCGCCTGCCCGCGAAGCGCTCTGGCAAATCCACTCGACCGCGCGCGTTATAGGTGACGAGGTGACTACAATGAGTTATGGCATACATTGAGATTCACCCGGAAAATCCGCAAGTTAGGTTCGTTAATCAAGCTGTTCAGCTGTTGCAGGGTGGGGGAGTCATAGCGCTCCCAACCGACTCTGGTTACGCGGTTGCGACCACAATGGGTAACAAGGACGGGCTGGAGCGGATTCGCCAGATCCGCCACCTTGACGAAAAACACAATTTCTCCCTCCTGTGCCATAACTTTTCGCAACTTGGCCACATCGTGATTGTGGACAATAAAGCATTCCGCACCATCAAGGCGTTAACTCCAGGCCCTTACACGTTCATTTTGCGTGGCACCAAGGAAGTGCCGCGTCAGACGTTGAATAAGAAGAAACAGACCGTGGGAGTGCGTATCCCCGACCACAAGATCACGCAGGCGATAGTGGAGGCTCTGGGTGAGCCCATGCTTTGTTCCACTCTGATCATGCCGGGTGAGGACGAGGCGCTTTGGGATCCCCAGGTGGTGAATGATCGCGTTGGCCACCTCGTTGACATGGTTCTTGGAGGCCCGGTTGGCAACGCGGGAGCAACAACGGTTATTGATTTCACCAGCGGTAGTCCTGAAGTTGTGCGCCAGGGCGCAGGATCAACAGAGCTGTTCGACTAATCAATCATGGAGGAGGGCGCGGATAGCGCCCTCCTTTTGTCTGCGCGAAATCGGTAGCTGGGTAGGGGATACAACTTCGCGCGGGCATTGCTGAACAACTAGGGTTGGGGTTATGGACATTTTTGAGGCGGCGAATATGGATCCGATTGGGATCCCAAAGGCCGGTGAGGCCGCTCCGCTGGCGGTGCGTATGCGGCCAAGTTCGGTTGAGGAGGTGCTCGGTCAAGACCACCTATTGAAGGATGGCTCTCCGTTGCGGCGTCTCCTTGCGCCGGCGGATTCGTCGCGCGCCGTGTCCTCTTTGATTTTATGGGGCCCGCCGGGGGTGGGGAAGACAACGCTCGCATATTTGATTGCGCGCTTGTCGGGACGTCATTTTGAGGAAATCTCGGCGGTGAATGCCGGCGTTAAAGAAGTGCGCGCCGTAATCGCATCGGCTAAGCGCCGCCTGGGCGCAACCGGTGAAGAAACTGTTTTGTTTATTGACGAGGTCCATCGCTTCTCTCGCTCCCAGCAAGACGCCCTGCTCCCTGCGGTTGAAAATCGCTGGGTTACCCTGGTGGCTGCAACCACGGAAAACCCGTCATTTTCAGTTGTCAGTCCACTGCTTTCCCGCTCGATTTTGCTTACGCTGGAGCCGCTACAAGATAGTGATATTGAAGCTCTCGTGCGCCGGGCCTTGAACGATAAGCGCGGTCTGGACGGGCGCGTCGGAATAGACGATGAGGCGCTTGAACTACTGGTGCGCCTGGCCGGTGCGGATGCTCGCCGCTCGCTTACGATATTGGAGGCCGCGGCTGCGAACGCTATCGATAGTGAAAGCCGGGCGATTGAGCTCGATCACGTATCGCGTGCCGCTGACGCCGCCCTCGTACGCTACGGGGAAGACGAGCATTACGATGTGACATCCGCCTTCATTAAATCCATGCGAGGTTCTGACGTCGATGCAGCTATTCATTACCTGGCGCGCATGCTCGAGGCGGGTGAGGATCCGCGATTTATTGCCCGGCGAATCATGATTTGTGCATCTGAAGATGTTGGTATGGCTGATCCAACGGCACTACAAACCGCTGTTTCGGCCGCTCAGGCGGTGCAAATGATTGGCATGCCGGAGGCGCGAATACTGCTATCGCAGGCGGTTATTGCAATCGCTACAGCGCCGAAGTCAAACGCCTCATATCTTGCTGTTGATCGTGCTATTGCTGATATTCGCGCGGGTAAGAGTGGGCCGGTGCCAAAACATCTGCGGGACGCGCATTACGCCGGTGCGAAGAAGCTCGGTCATGGAAATGGGTACGTGTACGCGCACGACGAGCCCTATGCGATCGCGGCTCAACAATACTTGCCGGATCAACTGGAAGGCACGCAGTACTACGAGCCCACGTCCAATGGCTTTGAGGCAAGCATCACTAAACGGCTTGAGAACGTGCGTAAACGCTTAAAAATGCGGTAGACTGCGAAGGTTGCAAAAAGCAACACCCTGGGGTCTTAGCCCACGCATTGCGCAGAGGTGGCCCCGCGTAGGTGACTACGCGATTCGTTTTGAAGAAACAGGAAGGAATTCCACATGGCACAGAGCTCACGCCGCCAGGTGCGTCTATCGCGCTCCCTTGGCGTTGCACTAACTCCGAAGGCAGCCCGCTACTTCGAAAAGCGTCCGTACGGCCCCGGCCAGCACGGTCGCGCCCGCCGTCGTCAAGATTCTGACTACGCGGTTCGTCTGAAGGAAAAGCAGCGTCTACGCGCACAGTACGGTCTGCGTGAGGCGCAGATGCGTCGCGCATTCGAAGAGGCCCTCCGTATGGAAGGCATCACCGGTTCGAACCTGGTGCAGCACCTCGAGCAGCGCCTCGATGCGCTCGTACTACGTTCCGGTTTTGCTCGCACCATTGCGCAGGCCCGCCAGTTCGTGGTGCACCGTCACATCCTCGTTGATGGAAAGATCGTTGACCGTCCTTCGTTCCGCGTGAAGCCGGGGCAGACCATCCAGGTTAAGCCAAAGTCGCAGACCACCACGCCGTTTGAGATTGCTGCGCAGGGTATTCACCGCGACGTGCTTCCGGCAGTACCGGGCTACCTTGAGGTTGACCTTGAGCGTCTGCGTTCAACTCTTGTTCGTCTGCCGCAGCGCGAAGAGATTCCGGTAGTTTGTGAAGACCAGCTGGTCGTTGAATACTACTCGCGTTAATCTTTAACTTTTCGAGTGCCCCGGTTTTGCCGGGGCACTTGCAGTACGTACGCACCAGTTAGCGCCCCGCGATTTCAGTTTCCGACCGCGCTTCAAAACTGCGTATTATTGGCATTGATTTAAACTTCGAGCCCCACAAGGATCAGAATGCAAACTTCTGAGATTGCGAAGCGTTGGCTTCAGTATTTTGAGAAGAACGACCATGTTATCCGCCCGTCGGTTCCACTGGTATCTCCAGACCCGTCGATCCTGTTCACGATCGCGGGCATGGTGCCGTTTATTCCGTACATTATCGGTACCGAGAAAGCCCCGTGGCCGCGAGCTGCGTCCGTGCAAAAGTGTATTCGCACCAATGACATTGAGAACGTTGGTCGTACCACTCGTCACGGCACGTTCTTCCAGATGAATGGCAACTTCTCGTTCGGTGACTACTTCAAAGAGGGCGCCATTGACTTCGCGTGGGAGCTTCTAACCGGCCGTGTTGAAGATGGTCTGTATGGTCTCGATGGTGACCGCATGTGGGTTACGATATGGGATCAGGATGACGTGTCTTACGATCACCTAACCAAGCACATTGGGATGGACCCAAAGCATATTGTCCAGCTACCTCGTGAAGATATTTTCTGGCACACCGGTCAGCCCGGCCCGGCCGGACCTTGCGCGGAGTTCCACTACGATCGCGGCCCAGCCTATGGACCGGAGGCCGTTGGCGGAACTGTAGACCCGGGTGGTGATCGTTACCTGGAGGTTTGGAACCTCGTGTTTGACCAGTACTTGCGCGGTGAAGGCACGGGGGCTGACTTCCCGCTCCTTGGGGAGCTGGACGAGAAGGCTATTGATACCGGTGCCGGTTTGGAACGCCTTGCGTTTGTGCTTCAAGACAAGCCAAACATGTTTGAGATCGATCAGGTGCGTCCGGTCATTACTGCAGCTGAGGAGATGTCCGGCTACAAGTACGACGCCGGTGATAATCCCGAACATGACGTACACATGCGCATCGTGGCGGACCACGTGCGTTCGGCAATGATGCTTATCAACGATGGTGTTATTCCCGGAAATGATGGCCGCGGGTACGTGCTTCGTCGTATCATGCGCCGCGCAATTCGCTCGATGCGCCTGCTGGGCGTGGACGAGGCGACCATGCCGACCCTCATGCCGGTTTCTCGCGACGTTATGAAGAGCTCGTATCCAGAGCTAGAGACAAACTGGAGCCGGATCGCCGACGTTGCTTACAGCGAGGAAGAGTCGTTTAGGCGCACGCTGTCTTCGGGTACCACCATTCTAGACACAGCGGTGGACAAGGCTAAGAAGGGCGCCTCGAAGCTTTCTGGTGAGGACGCATTCCGTTTGCACGACACCTACGGCTTCCCGATCGACCTCACCCTCGAGATGGCGCGTGAACAGGGCGTCGATGTTGATGAGGTGCGTTTCCACGAGCTAATGGAGGAGCAGAAGACCCGTGCCCGCGCCGATGCACTGGCGAAGAAGAGCGGGCATGTGGATTCGCGTATTTACCACGACATTCAGCACAACCTCGGTGGCAACTCGCGTTTTGTGGGGTACACGGACTCCAAGATCGAGTCGAAGATCGCGGGCATCGTTGTGGACGGCAATGGCGTTCCGGCTGCGTCAGCTCCTGCCGACGTTGAGATCGTTTTGGATACCACTCCGTTCTATGCCGAGAAGGGTGGTCAGCTGGCCGACCACGGCACGATTCGTACGGCCTCTGGCGCTCTGATTGACGTACACGACGTGCAGGAGCCAGTGAAGGGGCTCGCGGTTCACCGCGGTCGACTGCTGGAGGGAACGGTTGCGCTTGACGAACTCGCAATTGCGGAGATTGACGCTGCGCGTCGTCTGGCAATTGCACGGGCACACACCGCAACGCACATGGTGCACAAGGGCCTGCATGAGTTCCTCGGCGAACAGGCCACGCAGGCAGGTTCTGAGAACTCTCCTTCGCGAATGAGGTTTGACTTCCACCACCCGTCGCAGGTTCCCAGCGACGTTATGGATGGCATTGAGGAACGCGTCAACCAGCGCCTAGCTGAAGACCTAACCGTTACTGACTCCATAATGTCGCTAGATGAGGCTCGCGGCCTCGGCGCTATGGCATTGTTTGGCGAGAAGTACGGCAACGAAGTGCGCGTGGTGAACATTGGTGACGGCTGGTCTCTGGAGCTGTGTGCGGGTACGCACGTGCCGAGTACGGGCCACATTGGTCGTATCGCGGTGCTTGGAGAGTCGTCCATCGGTTCGGGCGTGCGTCGTATTGACGCTCTCGTAGGTGATGGGGCGTATGGTTTCCAAGCTAAGGAGCACGCGATTGTTTCACAACTGTCAGCAATGATGGGGTCAAACGTCGACGAACTCCCCGGCCGCGTCGAGTCGCTAATGAAGAGGCTGAAGGAGGCTGAGAAGACCGCTGCAAAGCTCGGTGAGCAGCAACTTCTGGCTCGCGCAGGCGAAATCGCGTCCCGTGTGCACGAGCTCGGTTTGGTTCAGGCCGTGGTCGAGGACCTGGGTGCACTCCCATCCACGGATGCTCTACGCTCCCTCGTAACTGACATCCGCGCTCGCCTTGGTGAATCTAAACCAGCTGTGGTTGCGGGTATCGGCGTGGTGAATGGCCGGCCTCAGGTGGTTGTTGCAACTAATGATTCAGCGAGGACTTTGGGAGTTAAGGCTGGCAACCTCGTGCGCATTGGTGCGAAGGCTCTAAAGGGCGGCGGCGGAGGCCGTGACGATCTGGCTCAGGGTGGTGGCCAGGACCCGGAGGCAACTGGGCTGGCCAAGGAAGCCATCGAGTCGGAACTGCGTTAACTTTGGTGAAACGACCTGGCCCGAGGATGGGCATCGACTACGGCTCCGTTCGAATCGGAGTCGCGGTCACCGATCCTTCGGGCCAGATTGTTTTCCCCAAGACTAATGTGCAGGTCGATAAGTACGGTGGGCACATCATCGAGCTAATTGAGATAGCTGAAGAGCTTGATCCGATTGAGATCGTTATCGGCTACCCTAAGCATCTCAAAGGAAAATCTGGAGCGTCGGCAAAAGCGGCCCGCGCATTAGCACATGAGCTAAAGGCAGATTTGGACCGCCCTCGCATTTGTCTTTTTGACGAGCGGCTAACAACAAACTTGGCTCACGCTGACCTTGCAGTGCAAGGAATTGAAAATCGGCTGCGGGGTGACAAGGTAGATCAGCTTGCAGCGGCTATTATTTTAGAAACGTCCATAGACTTTGAAGAAAATACGGGAAAGCTTCCCGGTGAGACTGTAAGTCGCGGAAAGTTCTAGGAGAAGCAAGGCAGTGAGTGATCAATTTCCCCACCCGCACGGCGATGGTGAAGCCCAAAAGTTCCCTAATCGTCGTGACATTCTTCGAGAACGTCAGCTGCGGGCAGCAGAAGAAGCGCGTAAAGAAGAACGCCGGCGGGCTCGTGAAAAGCGCCGTCTAGCCGAGGAGGGTGCGGCGTCCCCTCAGTCTCTCAATGCGTCCGGACCAAGATCCACAAGGGGAGCGCAACGCATTCACGACGAGCATATGCTCCATGATCCGCTAACAACTGGCACGAGGTCACGCCGCGTTGCTGCTGAACGCGCTCGCGTTTTGAAGCGCAGACGTAACGCTAAAATCCGCACAGCGCTGGTCATCACCGCTGTGCTCGCTATTATCGCGCTGTGTGTCTACATTGCCGTGGGTGCAATTTCGAGTTCTCGTTCTCAGACCGGCGCATTGGACTATCCGGGTCCTGGCACTGGTGAGGTTGAAGTGGTTGTGAACCCGGGTGATTCGGGCGGTGCAATCGGCGCAAACCTTGTGAAACTAGGAGTTGTAAAGTCTGAGGACGCTTTCTTGCAGGCGTGGGTGGACAATGCGGCCGCGAACTCTTTACAGCCCGGCACCTATACGCTCAAGAAGGAAATGCGCGCAGTGGATGCGTTGGCTGCGCTACTCGACCCGTCTAACAGATCTTCAAATGCAGTCACTGTTCCTCCAGGTTTTACCAAGGCGCAGGTTGTAGAACGTCTCTCAAGTATCGGTAACTTCAGTGCGGATGACGTCGAGGCCGCAATGTCGGACGCTACGGGCATAGGCTTGCCAGCAGAGGCAAATGGTGACGCGGAAGGTTGGCTGGCGCCCGGTAGCTACGAGGTGCACAGTGATGATAAGCCGCAGGATGTAATCGCCGCGATGGTTACAGCAATGAAGGCGAAACTCGACGGTTTGGGTGTGCCGGAGGATCAGCGTCAAGAGCTCCTCATCAAGGCTTCCATCCTTGAGCGCGAGGTGAACATCGAGCAGTACTACCCGATGGTCGCGCGCGTAATTGAGAACCGGCTTACCCAGCCTCAGGCTGAAACTGTTGGTTATTTGAACATGGATTCGACGGTGCTCTACGGCGTTGGCAAGGTGGGCGGTGTTCCCACTGCCAATGAAGTTGCCGATGAGTCGAACCCATACAACACGTACAAGCACAAGGGGTTGCCACCTGGCGCGATCTCGAGCCCATCGGACTTGGCGCTCGAATCTATGCTGAATCCCGCAGATGGTGACTGGCTGTACTTTGTAACAGTCAACTTGGATACGGGTGAGACGAAGTTCGCCGCAACTCTTGAAGAGCAGGAGAAGAACCGGGCCCTCTTTGACCAGTGGTGCACGGACAATCCGGGGAAGTGCTAACGTGCGGGCTTTTGTGATTGGGCAGCCGATCGAGCATAGCTTGTCTCCTGTGCTGCACCGTGCAGCCTACGAAGCACTCGGGCTGCGCTGGACGTTTGAGCGCCGCGAAGTTGGATCTGATGATCTACCTGCCTTCCTAGACTCTATTGGCGAGGACATTGCTGGCTTGGCGGTTACGATGCCGCTTAAACAAGCAGTGATGCAGCATTTGGACGCTATTGAGCCTCTTGCTGCGGCCGTTGGCGCAGTGAACACGGTAGTGCCCGCGGCGCGTGTACTGTCGGGTTTTAACACCGACGTGTATGGGATTGTGCAGGCGATTTCGCGGGCTAAACGGGTAGAAAAGGGCGCTAAGGCGGTGATCTTGGGTGCCCGCGCCACAGCCTCGTCGGCGTTGGCCGCACTGGGTCAACTAGGAGCTAGCCAAGTCCAGACAGTCGCCCGTTCGTTTAGCGGGCCAGGGTCTATCAGCTTGGCTGAAACTCGGATGGGTGTATCTACGCAGCATATTCCATGGCGCGATAGTGAGAGCGCACAGGCCGCACTATCGGGAGCAGATATCGTGGTATCGACCTTACCGACCGGGGTAGGTGACTATTGGGCTGGGCAGTTCCGTCCTAAGCCGGGTAGCGTCCTCCTCGATGTCGCCTACAATCCTTGGCCTTCAAAACTTGCACAAGCGGGTGAGGCCGGGGGAGCGGTGGTAGTGTCCGGCTATTCGATGTTGCTTTACCAGGCATGCCAGCAGGTTGAGCTCATGACCGGACGCGGCGCGCCTGTGGAAGAAATGCGTGATGCGCTTCAGGAAGCGACTAAGCTATTTAACCTATGACAACGCAAATTATTACCTGGGTTCTTGCTGCTGCTATGGGTGTGGCGGTTGTATTGTGGGCGGCATTCAGCGGCCCTACCTATCTTGACTCGTATTTCCAAAAATCTAATAAGCGCCCGCTTACGCGCACCGAACTGGTGCTCTACTCGGCTGTTCCTCAGGTTGTTGTCGCACTGGCTGGCACAAAAGATCCGTTCTTGATGGCTACGGTTCCGTTAGTGGGACTCTTTAGCCTTATAGCGGTCGTTGATGGAAGGACGAAGAAGATACCGAACGTGCTGACCTTCCTCACGATGATTTCATTAGTTGTTGGCGGCGTGGTTGGTATTCTCATTAGATTCTTCGCGTTGCATGAAACAACCTCGATTGTGGGCATAGTGGCGGGCGCATTGATCTGGCTGGGGCCATTTTGGCTGCTTTATATGTTCGGAGGCGGGATTGGCCGCGCAGATGTGAAACTGGCACCAATAATCGGCGCCTGGCTTGGCCTGTATGGAGCTGGCGTGGCGTTTGGAGGACTGCTCACTGCAGTTATTGTTGGCGGCGTCTACGCTTTTGCACTGTTGCTGATTCGTAAGGTCTCGTGGAATGCAACTGTTCCGTTCGGACCAGCACTGGTTGTTGGAGGTCTGATCGCTTGGTTTGTGACGGGTGGTGCCGTCTCACCCTGGTAGTTTTAACCGCCGGTATTTTCGCCGGTGTGTAACACTGGAACCATGATTAGGTGGATGAGTGCGGGCGAATCGCATGGCGAAGTCCTGGTGGGCATTATTGATGGCGTACCCAAGGGCGTTGTACTAAGCACCCAAAAGCTGGCCGACGAGCTCGCGCGCAGGCGGTCGGGGCATGGTCGCGGCGCTAGGCAGAAGTTCGAACAGGATCGCGTACGCATTCTTGGGGGAGTTCGGCATGGCGTCACCATTGGATCTCCAGTAGCTATCGAAATAGCGAACTCGGAATGGCCTAAATGGCAGGTTGTGATGAGCTCAGACCCGGTCGATCCGAAGGATCTTCTTATCGACGCGGGCACTGGCGACGAGCGCGAGGTGGCTCGTAACCGCCCGCTTACTAGGCCGCGCCCGGGTCATGCGGATCTCGCGGGCATGATGAAGTTTGACCACGAGGATGCGCGCCCCGTGTTAGAGAGAGCTTCAGCGCGCGAGACCGCAACGCGAGTTGCACTCGGCTTGGTAGCGCGCCAGTTTTTGCGTCAGGTAGCGGGCATTGAGATCGTCTCGCACGTGGTGGCGGTAGGCTCACAAACAGCAGATATTCCCGCTCCGCTCCCACAGGACGCAGATCGTTTGGATGCCAGCCCGGTAAGAACCTTAGATGAGGACGCACAGGCACGGTTTATTGCCGCGATAGACGATGCGAAGAAGAGCGGGGACACAATCGGCGGCGTTGTGGAGGTAGCCGCTTACGGCGTGCCTGTGGGGCTGGGAAGTTACACGCAGTGGGATGAGCGGCTCGACGCCGCCCTTGCCGCTGCTCTCATGTCTATCCAATCGGCGAAGTCAGTGGAGATTGGGCACGACCAGGTGGATCGGCCCGGCTCGATGGCGCACGACGAAATTGTTGTAGAAGACGAACCGCGCCGGCTTTCTAACCGGGCCGGGGGTATCGAGGGCGGCATGTCTAATGGCGAGCCAATCTTAGCTCGCGTGGGTTTCAAACCAATTTCTACTGTGCCGCGTGCGCGTTCCACGATTGATCTGGCTACCGGCCAGCAGGCTCCGGCGCTGCACCAGCGTTCTGATGCGAGCCAGATTGTTCCGGCTGCAGTGATCTGCGAGTCCATGGTGGCTCTAACGCTCGCAAACGAGATCCTAAAAATGTTCGGCACCGGTTCCGTTGAGCGTATTCGCGCCGCGATTGAGGCCTACAACGGTAGGGTTAGTGAGCGTCTGAATCCATGAGCATAGTTTTGGTTGGTCTTCCCGGAAGTGGAAAATCTCGGCTGGGAAGGCTCGCGGCCAAGCATTTGAGTCTGCCGTTTATTGACTTGGACGAGGCGGTCGAGGCTGCGAGTGGTCGAACAATTCCAGATCTGTTTCGCGAGGGTGAGGACGTGTTTCGTTCCTTGGAAACACAAGCGTTGAAGGATGCGTTGGCAGGTCCTGAAGCTCTCATTGCAACGGGTGGGGGAATCGTGGAGCGCGAAGAGAACCGCGCCCTCTTGAAGAACCGGCATGTTGTGTTTCTCGATATTGATCTAGATGAGGCGATTGCACGTGCAAGCAGGAGCGAATCGCGCCCCCTGTTCCAAGGTGATGTGAAGCAAAGGATGCGGGCACTGTCCACGCGGCGACGTCCGCTTTATGAGCAGGTGGCCTCCGTGTCGGTGAAGCTTGGGCAAGCGTCGAAAGAAGAGAATACGCGAGTCTTGTTGCGCGCTATTGACGAGTTGGTGAAGTAATGCGAGTGGTTGAAGTTCGCGGTGAGCACAAATATCCCGTAGTCGTTGGTTCCGGTGCCATTAACCAGGTGGCTGGCAGTCTTGATCGCGATTATGCGCGGGCGCTGGTCATCCATCCGGTGGCGGTTGGCCAGATCGCGCGCGAGGTAGGTGCACAACTGGAAAAGGCCGGTATTGCGACTTCTTATTTTGTGCATGAAGATGGGGAGTTAGGCAAGACGGTTGAGCAGCTGTCTGCCGCGTGGGAAGCTGCGGGAGATAGCCACATCGGTAGGCGCGACCTCATCGTTGGGGTGGGTGGCGGCGCCACAACGGATCTAGCAGGATTCGTTGCGGCCACTTGGTTGCGCGGTGTTTCAGTGCTCCAGGTGCCCACGTCCCTCCTCGCCATGGTTGACGCTGCGGTAGGGGGTAAAACGGGAATCAATACGCGGCATGGCAAAAACCTGGCGGGCGCGTTCCACTCGCCGATTGCGGTCATCGCTGATACGGACTGTCTGGCAACGCTACCCGAAGCGGAGTTTCGTGCGGGTTTAGGCGAAATCATCAAGTGCGGGTTCATTCGCGATGGATCCATCCTCGATCTGGCATCGAAGCCGGTCACAAAGTCTTCCGCTCAAGTTGTTGACCTGGTTGAAAAGTCAGTGCGGGTTAAAGCTGACGTGGTGGGAGTTGACCTGAAGGAATCTGGTGAGCGGGAGATCTTGAACTACGGTCACACGCTTGCGCACGTGATTGAAAAGGTTTCTGGCTATCAGATTCGGCATGGCGAGGCAGTGTCGATTGGCATTGTGTTTGCCGCCCACGTGGCGGTGGAGCTGGGGCTAGCCGATGAGGATTGGCTATGTAAGCAGCGTCGATTACTGGCCACACAGGGGCTTCCCACGAGTTGGCACTGCGACAGTATGGACACGATATTGGATGTGATGAGCTCGGATAAGAAAGTGCGTTCCAGGCAGGTCCGCATGGTGCTTACTACGCAAAGTGGTCATACGCTGGTGCGGGTAGTTGAGCCTGCAACGCTACATGCGGCCGCACTGACAATGGGAGTTGTTGATGACTAGCACGATTATTCTGATTGGCGTTTCGGGTGCAGGCAAAAGCGATATCGCCCAGGCCATCGCTGCCAAGTCGGGTCTAGGGCTCCATGATTTTGAGGAGTCGTTTGAAAGCTTGATGGGAGAGGACGACTCGCAGTTTTTGGTTCGCCGTGGTGAAGCACAGTACGAGGAGGCGGCTTTGCGTGTGGCGATGGATCTGCTGGATTGTGAGGGCGTCATAACTCTAGCTCCGGGTGTGGCGCGCACGCAGAAGGTGGGGGAGAAGCTGCGCGTGCTTCGCGCGGAGGGGGCGCTTGTAATTGAGGTATTCGCTGATATCTCTACGCTGATGCGACGGACGGGGTTAAACGCTCCACGATCGGTCGCGCTGGGGCCAACACGCAAGATTTTTACAGACATGGTGGCCGCTTATCGCGCTGATTTTGAGGGGCTCGCTGACCTCGTGATCGATACCTCACTGTCTAAACCAGAGCATGTGGCCGCGCGGGTACTCGCATTTAACGGCTAAAACGGGTTATCCTATATCGGAACTTAAACTAGACGTAAGGAACAGTTGTGGCAACGACTAATGACTTGAAGAACGGCATGGTTCTTAAACTCGACAACCAGCTATGGTCGGTTGTTGAATTCCAGCACGTGAAGCCGGGTAAGGGCCCCGCGTTTGTGCGCACGAAGATCAAGAACGTTCTGTCGGGCAAGATCGTTGACAAGACGTTCAATGCTGGCGTGAAGGTTGATACCGCCACAGTGGATCGCCGCGATATGACCTACCTGTACCAGGACGGCAACGACTACGTGTTCATGGATGCCGCGACTTACGATCAGATTCTCGTAACCGGCGAGGTTGTTGGCGACGCCAAGAACTACATGATTGAGAATCAGCCGGCCATTGTGTCGATGTATGAGGGCCAGGTTCTTTCGGTTGAGCTTCCTCCGAACGTGGTGCTGGAGATTACTTACACCGAGCCGGGTGTTCAGGGCGATCGTTCGAATGCTGGCACGAAGCCGGCAACGGTGGAGACGGGTTACGAGGTGCAGGTGCCGCTGTTCATCGATCAGGGCACTCGCATTAAGATTGATACCCGCACCGGCCAGTACGCAGGGCGCGTCAACGACTAATGTCTCGTAGGATCACGTCACGTACGCGCGCTCGTAAGCGTGCGGTGGACACAATTTTTGAAGCCGACCAAAAGGGCGAGCTAACGCCGGAGGGACTGCGCCAGATTCTTTCTGAGCGCCTGCAGGTAACGGCGGCGCAAACGCCACTTCCGGAGTATGCTATTGAGGTCGTTGAGGGCGTAGCTGATCGTCTTTACGAGCTTGATGAACTTTTGGTTCTGCACACCACTACGCGTGACTTTGATCGTTTGCCTTCCACGGACCGTGCGATCCTGCGGGTGGGCGCATGGGAGATCGTGTGGAATGAGGACGTGCCTTCGGTTACGGCTATTGATGAGGCCGTAACGCTGGCAAAGGACATTTCTACGGACGAATCCCCAGCCGTGGTCAACGCAATCTTGGATGCCGTATTGAAAGACGCTGCCAGGGTTCGAGAAACAGATGATGCTCTTGCGGCGGCTTTGGCGCCACGTGAGGACATCGACCTTGAAGACTTTGGTGCGGGGGAAGAACCCGTTGCCAATGCGCTCGATGAATCGAGTGAACAACTAAATAATCCGTAAGAATGATGCTCGAGCCGGTATCGGTTCGGGCATTATTTTTATAGTTCATCCTTTAAAGCCGTCCAGTGAGGCGGGAAAGGTGGGGCACATGCCACAGGTGAAAACTGTCCTGGATGAGGGGCAGATTTCGCGCGCTGTTTCGCGCATTTGTTACGAGATTCTCGAGCGCACAGATGGCGCTGAAGATCTCGTTATTCTCGGAATCCCAACCAGGGGAGTTCCCCTGGCAAACCGGTTAGCGAAAAGGCTAAGAGAGGTTAGCAACGCGCCGGTTGAAGTGGGCTCGCTCGATATCACGATGTATCGCGATGATTTGGCGGGTAATCCGATTAGAACGCCCCACCCGATGTCTATTCCTGAATCGGGCATTGACGGCAAGATCGTCATCTTGGTTGATGATGTTTTGTACACGGGACGCACGGTAAAGGCCGCCCTTGATGCGCTGTTTGATTTGGGTCGCCCAAAGGCGGTGAAGCTGGCCACGCTGGTTGACCGCGGCCACCGCGAGCTTCCTATCCGCCCTGATTTTGTGGGCAAGAATCTGCCGACCTCGCGAAAAGAATCCGTCGATATTGAACTTGTTGAGATCGATGGCGTTGACCGTGTAGTAATCAGGGAGGCGTGATGAAACATCTAATTTCTATATCTGACTTGAGCCAGGATGAAGCGATCCGCATTCTAGATGTTGCTGAGGCCATGGCGGCTACCCAGTCGCGAGCGATTAAGAAGCTCCCAACGTTGCGCGGCAAGACGGTTATCAACCTGTTTTTTGAGGACTCAACGCGCACCAGGCTGTCGTTTGAGGCTGCGGCGAAGCGCTTATCCGCTGATGTGATCAGCTTTTCTGCAAAGGGGTCTTCGGTTTCCAAGGGTGAGTCACTCAAGGATACTGCTTTGACACTGCAGGCGATGGGTGCGGATGCGGTTGTGGTACGTCACCGATCGTCTGGGGCCGCTCACCGTCTGGCACATGCCGGTTGGATTGACCTGCCGGTACTCAACGCGGGTGATGGTACCCATCAGCACCCCACGCAGGCGTTGCTTGACGCAATGACGCTACGCCGTCACTTCACTAACGATGGCCGCCCGGCTGCGCCTGGAACCACTCTGGACGGAGCGCATGTGGCCATCGTGGGTGACATCCTGCATTCGCGAGTGGCGCGCTCCAACGTGGGCCTCATGTCAATGCTCGGGGCGCGTGTAACCCTGGTTGCTCCACCTACCCTCCTTCCGGTTGGTGTTGAAAACTGGCCGTGCGAGGTCACCTATGATTTTGACGAGGCCCTTGCTACTCACCCCGACGCGGTGATCATGCTGCGAATCCAGCACGAGAGGATGAGCGCGGCGGGCGGAGGGTTCTTCCCCTCGGCGGAGGAATACCACCACTCGTATGGTTTGGACAGCGAACGGTTTGAAAGGCTTGGCAAGCACACTGCGATCATGCACCCGGGCCCGCTGAATCGGGGTTTGGAGATTTGTGCGCAGGCGGCAGATTCGGCCCAGTCGGTAATCGTGGAACAGGTAAGTAACGGGGTGAGCGTTCGAATGGCGGCGCTGTACCTGCTTCTGGCAGCTAAGGAGAGTTTGAATGTCTAAAGAAATTCTGTTTGTGGGTGCGCGTCCGTACGGGGAAGAGAGCGCGGACATTGCCGTTCGTGGAAACAAGATAGTAGCTGTTGGGAAGGATGCGCGCAGTGCGGTTCCCGAGGCTGAAGTGGTTGATGTGACGGGCCTTGTGGCACTGCCTGGCCTAGTCGATCTACATACGCATCTTCGCGAGCCCGGTCAGGAGGACGCCGAAACGGTGTTCACGGGCACGAGAGCCGCCGCGGTAGGTGGGTACACCTGCGTGTTTGCAATGGCGAACACGAATCCGGTTGCTGATACCGCCTCGGTAGTAGAACAGGTGAAGATGCTTGGCGACAAGGCCGGTTGGGTAGAGGTTCACCCGATTGGTGCGGTCACCGTTGGCTTGGAGGGCAAGACGCTGTCCTCGATGAGTGCTATGGCTAAGTCCGAGGCTGCAGTGCGAGTATTCTCCGATGATGGCAAGTGCGTTGCCGACCCCGTGCTAATGCGCCGCGCTCTCGAATATGTAAAGACTTTTGGCGGAGTGATTGCCCAGCACGCGCAGGATCCAGCGCTCACCGAGGGTGCACAAATGAACGAATCGCCGCTTTCCGCTGAGCTTGGTCTGGCCGGTTGGCCCGCCGTTGCTGAAGAGGCGATTATTGCCCGCGACGTTGCCCTAACGGATCACGTTGGCTCGCGTTACCACGTGCTGCACGCGTCTACAAAGGGTTCGGTGGAGCAGATTCGCGAGGCTAAGCGCCGCGGAATCAACGTGACGGCTGAAGCCACGCCGCACCACATTTTCCTCACCGAAGAAGAAGCGCGCTCGTACGATCCGCGCTTTAAGGTGAACCCGCCCCTGCGCACGCAGGAGGACGTAGAGGCGCTGCGCGACGCTCTTGAAGATGGCACGATCGACACGATTGGTACCGATCATGCGCCGCATCCTTTGGAGATGAAGGATTGCGAGTGGCAGGCCGGAGCATTCGGCATGATCGGGATTGAGACCGCACTACCCGTCCTCATCACCACGATGGTGGACACGGGGCGTATGAACTGGCGCGATATTGCGCGCGTCATGTCTGAAAAGCCCGCGCAGATTGGTCTTGCAACCGAGCAGGGCCAGCCGATCGAGGCCGGTTCGTTCGCGAACCTTGCATTCGTGGATCCGAGTGTGGAGCGCGTGGTAGAAAACGGCTGGTCGCGCTCAACCAATAACCCCTACCTTGGCTACACGCTGAAAGGGCAGGTTAAGTACACGGTTTACCGCGGCAAGATCACGGTGCGTGATGGCATGCCGGTAGAGGAGGAACGATGAGCATCGCAGTTCTGGTTACATCAGATGGTCACGTGTTTAGTGGCCGCGCATTCGGCGCGATTGGCGAGGTCGTTGCTCCGGCTGTGATAGACGCTTCTGTAGCGGATTATCCACGTGTGCTCGCCAGCGCCGATAACGGGGGGAAGATCGTTCTGTTTGCCTCCCCGCATATTGGGAACGTAGGGCTGCCCGATACATTTGAACCGAAGGCAGTGGGGGTTGTGGTTCGCGAGGCTTCCAAGGTCGCGTCGAACTGGCAGTCAAAGGCTGAGCTGGAGCCGTCATTGCGGACTGCAGGTGTGGTTGGTATCGAGGGGATCGATACGCGGGCCCTCGTCAAGCTCTTGGTGAAAAGTCCAGATCTGCGCGTGGGGATTTTCTCTGGCGCGGTCATTGATTCCCATGATTTAGAAGAGGGCGAGCGCATCCCGCGCGACCTCGTGAACTGTTTACAAAGCCGCGTCAAGGGGGCCAACTAATGCCACGCAGAAATGATTTGAAGTCCGTTCTAGTAATTGGTTCTGGCCCGATCGTTATTGGCCAGGCATGCGAGTTTGACTACTCGGGTTCGCAGGCTTGCCGCGTGCTTCGTGAAGAGGGCGTGCGCGTGATCCTCGTGAATTCGAATCCCGCTACGATCATGACGGATCCAAACATGGCTGATGCCACCTACGTGGAGCCGATCACTACCAGCTCTATTGAGCGAATCATTGCGAAGGAGCGCCCCGATGCCCTTCTACCCACCCTGGGCGGGCAGACGGCTCTAAACGCAGCGATGAACCTTGCCGAGGCGGGAATCTTGGACAAGTACGGCGTTGAAATCATCGGGTCCAGTGTGGAAACGATTCGCGCGGGTGAGGACCGCGACGAGTTCAAAGAAATCGTGGAGCGGTGCGGCGCAGAGGTGGCAAGGTCGCGTATTGCCCACTCGTTACAGGACGCTCTTGATGCGGCCGAGGAGCTTGGATACCCGTTGGTGGTTCGCCCCTCGTTCACGATGGGCGGCCTCGGTTCTGGTTTTGCGCACACCCAAGAGGAGCTGACGCGTTTCGTGGAGCACGGCCTGCGCGATTCGCTGACTAACGAGGTTTTGCTCGAAGAGTCGATTCTGGGCTGGAAAGAGCTCGAACTTGAGATGATCCGCGATCGCACCGGCGAGACGATGCTGGTTACAACCATCGAGAACGTAGATCCCGTGGGCGTGCACACAGGTGATTCCATTACGGTGGCTCCCGCTCTCACCCTCACGCAGAGCGAAATCGATGAGCTCGTGCGTATCGGTGCCGACATCATCGAGGGTGTGGGCGTGAACCAGGGTGGTTGTAACATCCAGTTTGCGATTAACCCTGCAGATGGCCGCATCGTTGTGATTGAGATGAATCCGCGTGTTTCGCGCTCATCGGCCCTCGCGTCGAAGGCAACGGGGATTCCGATCGCAAAGATCGCAGCGCGTCTAGCGATTGGTTACGACCTCGCGGAAATTCAGTCAGATATTGCTCCTGCGCGTACGGCAGCGCAGGCGCCTCTGATTGATTATGTGGTGGTGAAGGTGCCGCGCTTCGCGCTTGAGAAGTTCCCGGCATCCGATAAGACGCTGACCACCTCCATGAAGTCGGTGGGTGAGGCGATGGCGATTGGCCGTACCTTCACCGAGGCTCTTCTTAAGGCGCAGCGTTCCATCGACAAAGCCGGGGTTTCGTTCCACTGGGACGGGCCGGCCCCGGATGAGACCGAGGTGGAGGCACTGCTGGAGCAGATCGCAACGCCTACGGAGGCTCGCCTGGTTCAGCTACAGCAGGCGATTCGCGGCGGCGCCACATTGGAACAGATTAATCGCGCAACGGCTATTGACCCGTGGTTTATTGCTCAAATCCAGCAGGTAGAAGAGGTGGCGCGCCAGATCATGGACGCCGAGGCTCTTTCTGCAGGCGTGCTACGCGTTGCAAAGCGTCACGGTTTTTCCGATGCGCAGATCGCGTCCTTGCGGTCAATGCCAGAAGAAGTGGTGCGCGAAATCCGCCGCGCTTACAACATTCACCCGGTGTACAAGGCAGTGGACACGTGCGCGGGCCTGTATGACGCGGCAACCCCGTACTATTACTCAACGTACGAGGAAGTCTCGGAGATCGAGCAGCGTGAGCGGCCCGCAGTGATGATCCTGGGTTCGGGCCCGAACCGTATTGGTCAGGGCATTGAGTTTGACTACTCCTGTGTGCATGCCACGATGGCGTTGCGCGAGGACTTTGACACCATCATGGTGAACTGCAACCCCGAGACGGTATCTACCGACTATGACATCTCGGATCGTCTCTACTTTGAGCCGCTGACGCTTGAAGACGTGCTCGAAATATTCGAAACCGAGCAGGCGGCCGGGCCCATTGCGGGCGTGTTGGTACAGCTGGGTGGGCAGACCCCGCTGTCACTTGCAGACGCGCTTGAGCGGGCAGGCATGCCCATTGTGGGTACCACTCCGGCCTCGATCAACCTGGCTGAGGATCGCGAAGCATTTGGCCGTGTTCTAGATGAGGCGGGGCTGCCTGCTCCCGCGCATAAGACGGCTACCACGGCCAGCGCGGCGCTGGCGGCGGCACGCGAGGTGGGGTATCCCGTACTCGTACGCCCCTCGTTCGTTTTAGGGGGGTGCGGAATGGCCATCATTTACGAAGAGGAAGGTCTGGCAGAGTACCTGCGCAACGCGGGTGCCGCAGTATTTTCTACCGGCCCGTTGCTAATCGATAAGTTCCTCGATGATGCCGTTGAAATCGACGTGGATGCGCTCTACGACGGTAACGAGCTGTTCATGGGCGGCATTATGGAACACATTGAAGAGGCCGGTATTCACTCGGGTGATTCTGCGTGCGTTATGCCCCCGATGTCGCTGTCTGAACGGCAGATCGATCGTATTGTGAAATCGACCGAGGCTATCGCGAAGGGCGTTGGCGTACGCGGCCTGTTGAATATCCAGTTCGCACTGGCCTCCGATGTGCTTTACGTGATCGAGGCAAATCCGCGTGCTTCGAGGACGGTGCCGTTTGCTTCGAAGGCGTCCGGTGTGGCGCTTGCGCGGGCTGCTGCGAAGATCCAGATGGGGCAAACCATCGCGCAGCTGCGCGCGGCAGGTGAACTACCTCACTGCGATCAATCGGTCCAAGACCTTGATGAGCCGATTTCCGTTAAGGAGGCTGTCCTCCCGTTCGACCGCTTCCGCGATTGCAACGGCGAGGTTGTTGACACCCTGCTGGGGCCGGAGATGCGCTCAACCGGCGAGGTCATGGGTCTTGATGAGTCATTCCCCGCCTCGTACGCGAAATCGCAGATTTCTGCCTATGGTGGTCTGCCTGCTTCCGGCACGGTGTTCATTTCGATTGCGGATGCGGATAAGCGCGGTATCGTTCTACCGGCTTCAAAGCTGGTTGAGCTGGGCTTCAAGATCATGGCTACCACGGGTACAGCATCGGTTTTGCGTCGAAATGGAATTGATGTGGAAGTCGTGGCCAAGGAGTCCGAACGCGGCGAGGGAGGCGTTGCAATCACTGACCTCATTCATTCGGGCAAGGTTGACATGATCGTGAACACACCGCAGGGCGAGTCTGAACGCCGCGACGGCTACAAGATTCGCGCGGCTGCGACGTCGGCTGGGAAAGCGATCATTACGACGCTACAGGCGTTTAACTCGGCTGTGCGCGCTATCAAGGCGGCTCAGACGGAAGAACTACACGTAAAGTCCCTTCAAGAATGGGACCGTGAACGCGAGCAACGGAGGCAGGTAAATGCCTGAGAGTTTTGGAACGCGGCTAGGCAGGGCGCTGGCCACGCGCGGGCCGGTGTGTGCGGGTATCGATCCGCACGCTGGTTTGCTTGAAGCTTGGGGATTACCGGTAAACGTGCATGGCTTGTCAGAGTTTTCGAAGCGCGCCCTTGACGGGTTGAGCGAGGCGGCGGCTATCAAACCGCAATCGGCCTTCTTTGAACGCTTTGGCGCGGCGGGAGTAGCGGTTTTAGAGGAGCTATTGCAAAGCGCTCGTGAACGCGGTGTAATCACGATTTTGGACGTGAAGCGCGGAGACATCGGTTCGACGATGGCTGGTTACGCAGCCGCATACCTACCGCAGGGCGCTCCGCTGGAGGCCGACGCGATTACGGTTGCGCCCTACATGGGGCCAGCAGCTTTCGATGAAACCGCGCAACTGGCGGCCGAGCACGGCAAGGGCCTGTTCGCGCTCGCACTGACGTCGAACCCGCAGGGCGCTACTCTGCAGCGTTCGGTAGGGCAGGGGAAGACGGTCGCTCGCCAAGTGATCGAGTGGACTCGAGCAAAGAACGAGCAGTTTGATGCGGGTCAAAAGGTCGGTTCTTTTGGCGTGGTGATTGGGGCAACTATCGCGGACCGAGCACAGGTGGTAGGTGAGGCACTAGCCGGTTATACCGGGCCGATTCTGATGCCTGGATTTGGTGCGCAAGGCGGTAGCGTTAACCCTGAAGATGCCGGTTTGAACATTGTGGTGTCTTCTTCGCGTGCGGTCCTAAAGGCCGGTCCTAACCCGGTGGATCTGGCCGCCGCATTGAAGGCTACGAATGCCGAGATTATGAACGCGCTCGAAGGCGTCTCATAATGGATGCCATGAATCATCAGCGTCTCACGGTTTTGTTAGGTCCTAGCGCGGTTGGCAAGGGGACAGTGGTTGCTCGCTTAATGGAGTTGCACCCGCAGATTTTCTTGTCAATCTCGGCAACAACTCGCGATCCACGCCCTGGTGAGGTTGATGGACAGCACTATCGCTTCCTCTCTCGCGAGCGCTTTCTCGAGCTCGTTGCAGAAGATGCTTTCTTGGAGTGGGCTGAAGTTCACGGCATGAACTATTACGGGACTTTGAAGGCTCCGATTGAAGAGGCTATTGCTGCGGGACGCCCGGCGCTATTAGAGATCGACCTTGCAGGGGCAAGGCAGGTGTGCGAGCAGATGCCCGATGCCCAGTTCATTTTCCTCGCCCCTCCTTCGTGGGAGGAATTGGAGGCACGGTTACGTGGCCGCGGCTCTGAGACGGAAGAGCAGATGGCGCGTCGCCTTGAAACTGCTCGCGTGGAGATGGCTGCCGCCGCCGAATTTGACCATATTGTGGTTAATGACGAGGTGGATCACACAGCGCGGAAACTGGCTAGTCTTATGGGCTTAGCGTAGGATTGTTGCGTTACGAAGCTAGGAGGATTCATGACGGGAATCGTTGCCCATCCTGAAGGTATTACGTACCCACCGATCGACGATCTGATGGAGAAGGTCGATTCGAAGTACGCGCTGGTTGTATTTGCTGCCCGCCGCGCAAGGCAGATTAACTCTTACAACCTGCAACTTGAGTCGAACATGGTTCAGTTTGTGGGCCCGGTTGTCCCGGTTGAGGCTGACGACAAGCCGCTTAGCACCGCGCTTCGCGAGATCAACGAGGGCCTGTTGATTATGGAAGAGGCCCCGGACGCCGAGTAACAGATTGACAGCTCTTAACAATGCCGGCACACCGCCCCGGCGGATCATCGTTGGGGTGGGGGCCGGCATTGCCGCGTATAAGGTGGCTGGCGTCGTACGTCATTTTGCGAAGGCGGGTGACGACGTGCGGGTTATTCCCACGGCGGCGAGCCTGCACTTCGTTGGGAAAACCACGTGGCAGGCACTTTCTGGTTCTCCCGCCCACACCGACGTTTTTGATGGCGAAACCGGGGTAGACCACGTGGAGGCCGCCCGAGGTGCAGACCTGATTGTGATTGCGCCAGCAACGGCTGATCTGATCGCGAAGATTCGCGCCGGTATAGCCAGCGACTTGCTAACCACTACGGTGCTTGCCGCTACATGTCCGATAGTTGTAGTCCCGGCGATGCATACCGCCATGTGGGAAAACGCTGCAACGCAGGACAACATTTGTGTTCTCAAGGAACGCGGATTGCATGTAATGGCACCTGCGGTTGGTGATCTGTCCTCGGGGGACAGGGGCGCGGGCCGCATGCCCGAACCAGAAGCTATTTGCAAGTTTGCTGAAGCCGTATTAGCAGAAGAAAACCCCCTTCAAGAAAAGGACTTAGCTGGGGTGCGGGCCTTCGTGACTGCCGGAGGCACGCGCGAGGCCATTGACCCCGTGCGTTTTATTGGCAACCACTCCAGTGGTAAACAAGGTGCCGCGATTGCGCGTGCTCTTGTGGCACGCGGCGCTGACGTCACCGTGTTCGCCGCAAATATTGCTCCCGGTGTGATACCTGACGGCGTGACGGTTGTAGATACTCCCTCGGCAAGTGAAATGTACGAGGCTGTCCAAGGCGCTGCCGCAAACTTCGACATCGGGTTTTTTGTGGCTGCGGTTGCGGATTTCCGCCCGCAACAAAGCTGGGAACAAAAGGTGAAGAAGACCAGCGATAATGAGGACGGATGGTCCTTGCAGCTGGTTAAAAATCCAGATATTTTGCGCGAAACTGCAAGCAAGTATCCGGATCTGCTGTGCTTCGGTTTTGCCGCAGAGACCGGTGATGAGGCGCAAGTTTTAGAATTTGGCCGCGCTAAAGCCGGGCGTAAGGGCGCCCGTTTTATCGCGATCAACCAGGTAGGCAACGGGCAAGGATTTGGCACCGAAAACAATCGTGTGACCGTGGTGGATGCTGCGGGGACAAAAGTTTTGTCCGTGGCTGGAACTAAGCTTCAAGTGGCTCGAGAACTGGTAGAACTTGCAGCCACGCAGCTAGTTAAGAACAACTGAGGTACAAATGAAAGCCGCTCCACTATTTTCTTCTGAGTCCGTCACTAGCGGACACCCGGATAAGGTTTGCGATCAGATTGCCGATGGCATCTTGGATGCCGCTTTGGAGTATGATCCCAAAACGCGCTCAGCCGTTGAGGTAATGGCAACCACTAACCGCGTGATTGTTGCGGGAGAGCTTTCAACAACTGCCGAGCTGGATGTCGAGCAGATCGTGCGCGAAGCGGTTGAACGGATCGGGTACACGCAAGAAGGCATGGGTTTTGATGCACGCACCCTGCAGGTGATGGATATTCTCGATCAGCAGTCTCCCGACATCGCGCAGTCGGTGGATCGCTCAATAGAAGCTCGAGAAGAGTCCTCCGGTGATCTGCTCTCTCTCCAGGGAGCGGGAGACCAGGGCCTCATGTTTGGCTATGCCTGCGACGACACGCCAGTGCTCATGCCATTGCCGATTTACGTGGCCCACCGGCTCGCTAGTCAACTTGAACAGGTTCGCCGCACTGAGATGAGCGGGCTTCGCCCGGACGGTAAAACTCAAGTTACGGTTCGCATGGAAAACGAGCAGCCGGTCAGCCTGGACACGATTGTTGTATCCACTCAGCATGATGACGCTTTATCGCTTGAGCAAATCCGCGAGGGCGTGAAAACCCTCGTTGTGGATCCGGTGCTGGAACAGGTTGGCCAGCGCTTTGACACTTCGGAAGCGAAGCTGCTGATTAACCCATCAGGCCGCTTTGTGGTTGGAGGCCCCGCGGGTGACACGGGAGTTACAGGACGCAAGCTCATCGTTGATACGTACGGCGGATTTGCGCGCCACGGAGGCGGCGCGTTCTCGGGCAAAGATGCTTCTAAGGTGGATAGGTCTGGCGCATACGCAACGCGTTGGATTGCGAAGAACATTGTTGCAGCCGGCTTGGCTCGCCGCTGTGAGGTGCAAGTTTCCTACGCGATTGGCCGTGCGGAACCAGTTGGGCTACACATCAACACGTTCGGTACGGGCTGCGTTTCTGATGACCAGTTGCTGAGCGCAGTAGGTCGAGTTTTTGATTTGCGCCCTGCGGCAATCATCGAGACGCTACGACTAAACGAGCCGGGCTTTACGGCCGTATCGGCGTACGGTCACTTCGGGCGCGAGGGCGTTACTTGGGAGGACACTTCTAAGGCAGACGAACTACGCGGCGTTGTCGGCTGATTAATTCTCAAGCCAGGTAATAGGACCCCTTGAATGGGGTCCTATTACTTTGAGCAAAATAAATGTCTGCGGTGCACGATACGATTAAGCCATGTCGAATCAGCCTGAAGCACTACTAGGAAGACGAGTGGCCCGTGTGCTCGTCGATACCGCGGTGCCTCACCTAGACAGGCTCTTCGACTACGAGGCTACAGGCCAGCCGGTCCAGGTAGGCTCACTCGTGCGGGTGAAGCTCGCAGGGCGAAGAATGAATGGTTTCGTCCTTGAAGTCGGCGAAGATTCTGACTTTAAGGGCAAACTTGCGCCTGTAGAGCGCGTGGTTTCCGCAATACCGCTAGTGGATCAGCAGATGATTACACTTGCTCAAGACCTCGCAAAACGCAATGCTACCGCTGTCTCTAAGGTTCTGACAGCCATGGTGCCAAGCAGGCACGCGGGGGCGGAAAAGGCGTTTATTTCCGGCTGGAGCAATGAAGTAGCTGATGTCAGTGATCCCACGGGAGGCGAGTTTTCCTCGTCGTGGAGCTACTATGCGGGAGGCCATGCGTTTCTTGAGCGTATTGGCAAGGGCGAATCTCCACGCGCTGTGTGGCTTACGTTGCCGAGGGTGTTCCCTGCGCGAATGGAGCATCACCCGCTGTTAGATCTTGTGGAGGCAACCGCGAGGTCTGGGCGGCGCACGCTGATTGTCGTGCCTACGGCTCGGGACGTGGATGCGATGGAAGCCGTTTTTGCGCAGACGCACTGGAGGGTGGTCTACCAGCGGGCATCTGATTCACAGTATAAGAAGTACCGTTCCTATCTGGAGATTAGAGCGGGTGAGGCCGACGTGGTGATCGGCACGAGGTCTACCGTTTATGCGCCCGTGCCGAATCTGGGTTTGATTAGTGTATGGGACGCGGGCGATGACAGGCTGACTGACCAACAGGCGCCGTACCTGTCGGCTCTCGAGATAGCGATGCGCAGAGCACACCTGCAAGGATGCGCCCTGGTGAGTGCAGGTCCGTCGATTTCTGTACCAGAAGCACAACTGGTGCGCTCCGGCTGGGCAGCACCGCTAGTTGCAGACCGAGAAGTTACCCGCTCTAAAACGGCAATCATTGAGGTACCCGACGAGTTTGATATGGAACGAGAAGGTCCTGCCGGCCACTCGCGGATTCCTCCCTCGGTACAAAGTTTCATTCGCACCTCATTGGACGTAGGTCCCGTGCTGGTGCACGTTCCAACCGGCGGATACGTGTCGGTCATCGCCTGTAGCCGTTGCGATCAAAGCGCACGGTGTAATGCTTGCCATGGGCCGCTACGGGCGTTCGCAAACGGGGGACTGTCCTGCATGTGGTGTAACCGTCCGCAGGTGGGTTGGAGATGCGTCAAGTGCGGTAGCTCAAGTTGGCGATCGGCCCGGGTGGGATCAGTGCGAACTGCCGAGGAATTCGGGCGTGCTTTCCCTCGGACCATTATCGAAATGTCCAGTGCAGATACGCCCGTTACCGAGTTTGCGAAGCCGAGCGGAATAGTAATTGCCACACCGGGCATGGAGCCCGTTACGCCCGGAGGGTATGCGGCCGTGGTTGCGCTAGACGCTTGGGCAATCCTGGGACGCCCGGAACTTTGGGCCCCCGCTGAAGCGATGCGCAGGTGGATGAACATTCATTCACTGGCTAGGCCAGATGGCAAAATGATCGTGGTGGGCGTTCGTGATCCGATGATTCGTGGCTCGCTCGTGCGCCGCGACCCTCTCGGATTCGCAATGCAGTTGCTGGATGAACGTGAACTGCTCGGTTTTTTCCCCGCTGTGTGCATGGTTGCGATCGATGGAGACAGGAAGAACGTTGCTTCTTTTATTGAGGAAGTAAACGTGCCCGGTAGGTGCCAGCTCGTTGGAGTGGCGGCCAGGGAGGGACGTGACCTGCAAAAAACATACGGCCGCGATCAAAGCCGCGCCATTTACAGGTGCCCGTGGGATGCAACGCCAACCTTCATTGAGTCGGTGAAAGCTACTCAAGTTGCAAGAAGCATGGGCCGTAAAGGCGCGGTAAGCGTTCATGTGAACCCCGCGAGCCTTCTTTAATATGCGCCAGACAGATTCAAAGACCAATCAAGATAGACTATTAGAGTGAAGATCCTTTTTGCTGCCACTCCAGAAGTTGCAATCCCAACGCTTGCGGCCTTGACCGAATCCGATCATGAGGTTGTGGGTGTACTAACTCGTTCGCCCGCTCGGCGAGGTCGTGGCCGAACTCTCTACCCGTCAGAAGTGGGAGAGTGGGCCAGTGAGAATGGCCTCCACGTCATTGAGGCGGATTCGTTCAAAGACCCGCAGGTTTTGGAGCAAGTGCAACAAACCGGAGCTCAGCTCGGCGTTGTTGTGGCGTACGGAGCGATTATTCCCAAAACCGCTTTGGAAGGCCTCGACCACGGTTGGATTAACCTGCACTTTTCGGCTTTGCCACGCTGGCGTGGGGCCGCGCCGGTTCAACGCGCTATCGAGGCGGGCGATACGGTTACTGCCGTTGACGTCTTCCAGCTGGAAGAAGGGCTGGATACCGGACCGGTGTACTCAACTCGACCGGTAGAAATTGACCCCGATATTAGCGGCGGCGAGCTACTTGCCGAACTAGCCCAGATTGGGGCTAAAGACGTTGTGGACGTGGTTGATTCCATTGAAATGGGCGTTGCGAACCCGCGGGTGCAAAACGAGAGCGGAGAAACCTACGCCCACCGCATCACCCGCGATGATCTGCCTATCGACTTCACTAAGCCTGCACTGCAGGTACACAATCAGGTGCGTGCGTTCGCGCCCGCTCCCGGTGCCTACGCGATGCTTCCTGACGGGAAGCGACTAAAAATTCTAGCAACGAAAGTGACGGATCAGCCAGGTGGAAAACCAGGCGAGCTACGTATAGAAAAGAACGCTGTATTTGTCGCCGCGGCCGATGTATGGCTGGAACTGATTGCTGTGGCGCCGGCTGGTAAATCGCACATGGCAGCAGCTGATTGGGCCAGGGGAGCCAGGTTAGAGCCAGCCGCGATCTTGAAGGGCAAGGAGAACTGATGGAATATCGCCGAGACAACAGACCTCCTCGGGCGCGTCGCCCCCGCAGCGTAGAAGATTCGCGCCGAGTTGCCTACGAGGCGCTGCTCAAAATTGAAACTGAAGGTGCTTACGCAAACCTAGTGTTGCCGCCCATGCTCACCAAAGCTCGGCTATCGCCGCGTGACGCGGGTATGACAACCGAGCTGGTTTACGGCACGCTTCGATACCGTGATCGCATCGACTGGGTGCTAAGCCAATGTATGAACCGCAAGATCGCGGATGTTGATCCAGAGGTCCGCGCTATTTTGCGGATGACAGCCCACCAGATCCTACATATGCGCGTACCTGACCACGCTTCGGTTGCCCAGGCGGTAGAACTTGCAAAACAGGTAAGCGAGAGGGGCAGCGAGAAGTTTGTAAACGGTGTGGCGCGCTCCGTGGCGGAACATTCACCAGCCGAGTGGGAGAAGCGGATGCAGCGCATCGAGAACGACGCCGAGCGCCTCTCTATCATCTACTCGCACCCCCAGTGGATTATTCGCGCCCTGGCCAGTGCTTTGCAAGCGCACGGACGCGACCCGCGTGAACTCGAAGACCTACTGGCGGTAGATAACGTGAATCCTTCCGTCACGCTGTGTGCCCGCCCGGGCTTGATTCTGCCGATCGATCTGGCCGAGGACGTGGAATATTTCTTAAAGACCAGCGCGCGCCCGGGTGACTACTCCGAATGGGCGGTGGTCATTGGGGGAGGGGACCCGGGGCGTCTGCCAGAGATTCGCGATGGGCGCGCAGCGGTGCAGGACGAGGGCTCACAGCTTGTGGCTACGGCTTTCGCCGAAACCGAGGTGCAAAACGACGACGTGCGATGGCTCGACATGTGTGCTGGCCCCGGAGGGAAGGCAGGCCTAGTTGGCGCAATCGCGGATGCCAGGGGAGCACACCTTGTAGCCAACGAGGTGTCAGAACATCGCGCGAAGCTTGTTGAAGCTACAACGCGTCAGCTCACTGGGATTACTGTACAGGTGGGCGACGGGCGAGACCTGGGCGGTGAGAAGTTTGATCGCATTATCTTGGACGCTCCGTGCACGGGCCTGGGCGCTCTTCGCCGGCGTGCAGAATCGCGTTGGCGCAAGCAGATTACCGACGTTGCAGACCTCGTTAAACTTCAGGCCGAGCTAATCGATTCTGGTCTTGACGCGTTGAATGTTGGCGGCGTGCTCGCATATATCACCTGCTCGCCTCACAAACAAGAAACTATTGACCAGATGGAACGCATTAAAGGCCGAGACGAGTTTGAATTCCTTTCCGCTGCCTCGGCAATTGACCAAATCTCAATGACTGAAATTGAACTAACCCCCGTGAAAATGGGTGAGGGAGACGTCGTGCAGCTATGGCCGCACGTGCATGGCACGGACGCCATGTTCCTTGCCCTTATCAAGAGAATTAGGTGAGAAGAATGAAACCAACTATCAGCCCCTCGATCCTTAACTGCGATATTGCAGACCTTGCCGGAGAGTTGCACAAGATTCGCAACGCAGACTTCGCGCACGTGGACATCATGGACAACCACTTCGTGCCAAACCTTACGTGGGGTCTGCCCGTTGTGGAGGCCGTGATTGCTAAGGACATCATGCCGGTGGACTGCCACCTGATGATTGAAGACCCGGACCGTTGGGCGCCCGCATATGCCGAGGCGGGTGCGGCCTCAGTGACCTTCCACGCCGAAGCCGCCAAAGCACCGCTGCGCCTGGCAAATGAGATCCACAAGCAGGGTGCCAAAGTCGGATTGGGTTTAAAACCAACCACGGACATCCACGACTACGTGGATCTCTTGCCTTCATTCGACATGATTCTAGTTATGACGGTAGAGCCTGGTTTCGGCGGGCAACCGTTCTTGCATTCGCAGATGAAGAAGATCGGC
The DNA here is from genome assembly GCA_002871995.1 of Gleimia europaea. GTDB lineage: Bacteria > Actinomycetota > Actinomycetes > Actinomycetales > Actinomycetaceae > Gleimia > Gleimia europaea. The sequence continues at coordinate 246,957 of PNHW01000001.1, read as the reverse complement.
CGTGTACGCGAAGCTGCGAAGCAGGCTGGCGTAGAAATCGCGATCCAGGTGGACGGCGGCGTGAACCGCGAGACCATTCAGATTGCCGCCGAGGCTGGAGCTGACGTTTTCGTTGCAGGCTCGGCAGTATTCCGCGCGGAAGATGCGTACCAGGAGGTCGAGCAGCTTCGCCGGATTGCGTCCGAGGCTATGCACGCTCACTGAGAAAATGTGCTGGGCAAGTATTTTTTGTGCTTGCCGTGTAGTATTGGGGTGTGCTCCGGGGTCGGTGTAATTCCGAGCCGGCGGTTAAAGTCCGCGAGCCGCTTCGGCGGTTGAGCTGGTGAAACTCCAGCACCGACGGTTAAAGTCCGGATGGGAGGAGCTCGCTTATTTTAAGCTGGCTTGTGCCTTGTCTGCCCGGACGAGTTAATCGAGGAACGGACAAGATAGCGTGTCAACCCGGCCAGCCCGCAGACGCCCAGCGGTGCTCACTTTTGGAGCTCCCCTGGTGTTTGGGCTCTTTTTGCTCCTTTGCTGGTGGCTGATCACCATTCAAGAGGGCACCCCGAGCTGGATGCTTCCCAGCCCGGCCGAGTTCGCTACGCGTCTTATCTCATCACTGTCTAGCACCGCCTTGTGGCAGGCGCTTTGGGGCACGTTGAAAGAAGCCGCACTCGGCTCATTTTTCGGCGCCCTCATTGCGCTTCCCATGGCTTACCTGATTTACAGGTCCCAGGTGTTTTCAGCTGCGGTGGAACCATTCCTCGGCGCTACGCAGGCGATCCCCGCGATCGCGCTAGCTCCGCTACTCGTCCTCTGGGTCGGTTACGGCACGAGCGCCATCGTTGCACTGTGCACGCTGATGGTTTTCTTCCCCATTTTGGTCTCGACCACGGTCGGACTGCGCCACCTTGACGTGGAAGTCATGGAGGCCGCCAGACTTGACGGAGCATCCGGGCTTACTCTACTGCTCTACATGGAAATCCCCCTCGCCCTACCTTCAATCCTGGCTGGTCTGCGCAATGGTTTCACCCTGTCGGTGACCGGCGCTGTCGTTGGAGAGATGGTTATGGGAGGGGCCGGACTTGGAACGGTCCTCACCGTGCAACGTAACAGTTTAGATACCAGCGGAATGTTTGTGACTATCTCACTTCTGTGCGTAATGGCGATGACGGTTTATTCCTTGATTTACACGGTGGAGCGCAAATCGAAGCTCGTTAATACATCTCGTCGATAGTCTTGGAGAGGAAAATAATGTTTTTGAAGCGGCTTGCACTACCAGCGTTGGCACTTAGTGCGCTCGTTCTTGCCGGGTGTTCGTCGCCCGTTGGAGATTCGGATGAAGCTCTAACCGAGGGTAGTGAGAATACCGCCAGCCCCGTCACGTTGGGCCTTACCTACATCCCAAACGTCCAGTTCGCTCCCGCATACGTAGGTGTTGAAGAAGGATATTTTGCCGGCGAGGGCGCCGATGTGACGATCCGCCACCACGGTTCTGACGAGGGCTTGTTCACCGCCCTCTTTGCAGGTGAAGAGGACATGGTGGTGGCCACTGGTGATGAGATGGCTATTGCGAGGTCACAGGGTATGGACCTGATATCTGTGGGCCAGTATTACGCGAAGTACCCGGTGGTGGTGATCGTCAAGGAAGACTCGGATATTAAGACCTTCGAGGACCTGCGCGGGCGTAAGGTTGGCCTGCCGGGCGAGTTCGGTTCCAACTGGTACGGCCTGCTGTCTGCCTTGGCCGCGCACAACATGAGCGTGAATGACATCGAGCTGACCTCGATTGGCTTCACCCAGCTCGCTGCTCTCCAGGCAGGAGAAGTAGAGGCTGTTGTGGGCTTCACTAATAACGATACGGTCCAGTTTGGACTTGCGAATGTGGGTGTGCGTGAGCTTGAGATGTCGCCAGAAGGCGGGCTACCGCTTATCGGTGCGAACGTTGTTACGACCTCGAAGTTTGCTAGTGAGAATCCCGACTTGGTCAAGGCAGTTCTGGAAGGCCTTCGCCAGGCTAAGCAACTGTGTGTTGATGACCCGGATAAAGCTGTTGAAGTGACCAAGGGGTACGATCCGAATCTGTCTGCTCCCGGTGCAACGGACGCGGCAAAGGCAACCCTCGTTGCTACCAATAAGCTGTTTGAGAAGGACGGCGAAGTGACGATGCGCCAGGATCTGGATACTTGGGCGGCCATGCTGGACTTCTTGGCAACGCAGGATGGCCTGCTAGCATCTGAAGTTAAACTCGATGAAACGGTGACTAACGACTTCATTAAGTAGTTGGCTCAGTGTTCTACTGGTGGGCGCGGACTCGTTCCGCGCCCACTTTTCGTTATCATCAATTTCATGAAGACATTTGAGGAACTTTTCAACGAACTATCCACCAAAGCGGTAACGAGACCGGAAGGCTCTGGAACGGTCGCGGAGCTTGATGCGGGCGTCCATGCGATCGGGAAGAAGATCGTTGAGGAGGCTGCCGAGGTATGGATGGCCTGTGAATACGAGTCGGATGATGACGCCGCGCTTGAGATTTCGCAACTGCTCTACCACACGCAAGTAATGATGGTTAAAAAAGGTATTTCCCTAGAAGATATTTATAGGAAGCTCTAATGCTAAGAATTGCTGTTCCCAATAAGGGCTCGCTACACGAAGCCGCAGTAGAGATGCTGCGCGAATCTGGATACAAGGTAAACCGCAGAGGTAAGGAGCTCGTGCTTGTTGACAACCTCAACGACGTCGAACTGTTCCTTCTGCGCCCGCGCGATATTGCGGTTTACGTGGGTAAAGGCACGATTCACGTCGGTATTACCGGACGCGACCTCCTGCTTGACTCCGGTGCGCCTGCCGTTGAGTTCCAACAGCTTGGTTTTGCCAAGTCAAAGTTCCGCTTTGCGGCTCCTGCGGGCAAAATGAGCGAGCTTATCGACATCGAGGGTAAGCGTGTGGCGTCCTCGTATGACCATCTTGTGAAGCAGTTCTTGGAAAAAGAGGGCGTTGACGCCGAGGTCGTGCACTTAGATGGAGCAGTAGAATCCTCCATTCAGCTGGGCGTTGCGGACGTGATTGCCGATGTTGTGGAAACTGGCTCAACGCTACGAGCCGCGGGATTGGAAGTGTTCGGTCCAATCCTGTTGCAGTCCGAGGCCATCTTGATTGGGCGTGAGGAATACCGCGACGATCCGCAGGTAAAGGTCCTCCAGCGCCGGCTGGATGGCGTGATGCGTGCCCACGCAAACGTGCTGGTCGATTACAACGTGCACGAGCGGGACATGGCTGCGGCAGTTGCGGTGGCGCCAGGTTTTGAATCGCCTACGATCTCGCCACTTGCTGACTCGAGTTGGCTGGCAGTGCGCGTGGTGGTTCCACGCGGCGACATCAACCGCGTTATGGACGAGCTGTATGACGCGGGTGCCCGCGGCATCCTGGTTACAGAGCTTTCAGCCTCGCGCCTCTAGAGCACCTGTGGCCTAGTTAGCGGGATTGCCGCCCACTAGCGGCGTAGATCCCAGCGGCACTTGCAGCGGCGAATGCGAGCGCGTCCTCGCTCAATCCTCTACTCATCGTTCGAAGTGGAACAGTTGCGTGTTTGAGACAGGCGAGGGCGCTCCTGCTGCTCACGCGGTGCACGATATGACGCTGCGCGACCGCTCGGGCGCCATTCTCAAGTGCGGTTTTTGCCACCTCGGATAGGTTAAGAGAATTGCTATCCACGATGGGCACGTCAAGCTGAATGAGCACCAGCTGGTTCAGCACTGAGAGCGTGTGGTGGGAGATCCCCAGGTGTTTTGGGCGTGGATCTGCCTGCGAGGCGCGCACAACGGGGATGGGTTTGCCGCCAAGAGCGTGCGCCACGTGGAGGGCCTGGGCGGTGGCCGTGCCAGAAAAGCCCCAACGGGTGGCGGTTCCGAGATTGCCGGGTCCTTGAGCCACCACTATGTAGTCGGCCTTCGCCACGTGGCGAGCGGCTAGGAGGGCTGATGGCATGGAGGCAGCCTCGAGGTCACCTCCAAAGCTTTGCCCGCTGGTGATAGTGCAATCGAGGTCTGCGCACTCTCTCATTTTTGCGATGCTCATGGAGAACGCGAGGGGGAGAGCGGCTGTGTCATCCCAGACGTATGCGATGCGAGAAGTAGGGTCTTGGTTGCGAATTCCTGCCACTACGGCAGGAACAGCGGAATGCAGGTCCGCTACAAGTACGGGAGCTCCTTCAAGGCAGGTGGCCTCAGCCATGATCTGATGATGCGGGGAGTCCGGCTCTTCAACGCTTTGCACAACGTGCTGGTGGGGCATGTAGCGTGCCTTCACGATGTGGCCGGCGGCGGGCAAGGAATCAGCGGGTAGTCGAGAGCCAGATAAGACAGTGGCATAACCTCCCGTGCCAAGGTTCTTTGCCAGTGCGGAGCAGTCGATCCGAATGTTATCGCCTAAACCGATTTGTCCAACCAGCTCAGTAAGAGCGACGGCGCGGACGGTTGTGCCAGGCAGAAAGCATGTAGCGCCTTCGGGCGCAGCCGTAATTTCTGCGTCGAGTTCGGTTGCGCGGCCCCAGGAACGCGCGAGTTTCAAGACCTTGGCATTTCGTTGCAACACACGCCTAGCATAGCGGTTAGGGTGAAAGCATGAATGTTGATACGTCGCGAGGACAGCGCCTTCTGGGCCTAGTATTGGCTTTGTCTAAGCGTGAGCTCGGGCTGACCGCAACCCAGATTTTTGATCTCGTCCCCGGGTATGAGGTGCAGGGCTCGGCGCGTGAACGCCTGTTCACTCGCGACAAGGCTACGTTGAAAGACATGGGGTTCAATCTGAAAACCGGCGTGAATCACGAGGGTAATGAGATTTACATTCTTGAAAAGGGCACGGGCCTCGAAGCAGATTTGACGCCTACAGAAGAGCTTCTGGTCCACGCAGCCGGGGGACTTTGGTCAAAAGAAAGGGAGCCAAACTTCTCCGCTCGCCTGCACGCGATCTTGAATAATCCGGGAAGCATGCCGCAAACCAGTTTGAGCGGACTGCGAGCCGTGGCCGCATTCGCTCGGGCAGTGACCGAGGGAAAACCGGTGGCTTTCACCTATAACAAACCACATGGTGAAACCGTTAGACGAACGGTTGAACCGTGGTACTTGTTCCTCCAAGACGGCAACTTGTACATGTGCGGTTTTGATCGCGGGCGACAGGAGAAGCGTACTTTTAGGCTCTCTCGCGTCGACGAGGACAACATTGAGATTTTGGACGAATCCATCACTACAGCCCCTTCACCAGATGATGACCGCGGCCTCTTCCTTATTACGCCAGAACTTGCGATTAAAGAGGGCTCGGCCTTGCTGACCCGGCAGCACACCAGTCTTACTGAAGTGGAGGCTCCGCAGGGCTGGGAGATCCATGAGGGCAGAGCTGGTTCCCTCGGAATCTGGTTAGAGCGCCTATTGGGCGAGATCGACAATATCGTGGTCCTTGGGCCGCCCGCACTAGTGAGCGCAGTGGACCGCAGGATCGATGCATTGGGGGAGTAGTGGCTAATCCAAGCAAAGACACGCTCATGTTCACGATCCTCGCCTGGTTGCAAGAGGTCGGTGGCGCAGAGGTAAGCGAAATTGCGGGCCGATTTGGAGTGAGCGAAAGTTCAGTCCGCACCGCGGTGGTGACCTTAGGGGAAGCATGGTTTGGTGATGGGGCACCGGATGAAGAGCTCGGCCTGGACTGGTTCATGTTTGAAGAGAGTAACTACGTCACTTTCCAAGACATGAACCGGGTGAGTGAAAAGATTGGTCTGTCTGATGATGAAACGATCGGTTTCGTAACCGGCCTTATCTTTTTGTCTTACCTTCTTCCCACTGACATGCGCGAGACCACTTTCAGCGCGGCGCTTAAGCTGCTTGCCCCGCGCGGTCTAAAACTGGACTTTTCCAAACTGGTTTCTTTTGAGGATGAGCAGATTGCAAGCCATCGCGAAACCATCCAGCAGGCGATTAGAGAAAGCGCTTCACTTCAGTTCAAATACGTGAGCAACGCAAATCATCTGAGTGAACGAAATGTGTACCCTTTGAGCCTGCGACAAGCTGGGCCAAATTGGATCGTGGAAGCAATAGATTTGGATAAGGCTGAAAAACGCGCGTTCCGCCTGGACCGGATGGAGAACATTCGCGCTGGTCAAGAGATCGCATCCACGGAAGCCGGCGGGGAGGACCGAGGTGAGAAAGTTTGGATGTTTATCGAGCCGCAGGCACAGGCCGGTGTAGAGACAAACGCGACTATCAAGCAGTACAACAAGAAAATGCGCGCGGTATTCGAAGTTTTCGACCAGCAGTGGATGGCAACGCAGATGCTGATGGTAGCTCCGTGGATTGAAGATACGAACCGGCCCGACATTTTAGAGGCGGCGAGAGAGCGGGCAAAGACGGCGCGTGCCAACCGTGACTTCTTTCGCGTTGAATGGAATCAGTAAAGTAGAATGAAGTTAATATTTCGTATTTTGGAGGAAACATGGGCGCATTTAAACCCTCGCACATCATTGTGCTTCTGATTATTTTGATCATCGTTTTTGGTGCGTCAAAGCTACCTGAGATTGCAAAGAACCTCGGTAAGTCCGCGAAGGTTTTGAAGAAGGAAATGAAGGAGCTAACGGACGAAGAGCAGCCTTCTCCAAAGCCTTCCGACTCGGATCAAGAAGATAAATAACGCTACAGGTTATGGCCAAGCTTACGAAACGTGATCCCGAGGGGCGAATGCCCCTCGTTGATCATTTAAGGGAAGCTCGGCGCCGCCTCATATACATCCTTCTAGGTATTTCGGTGGGGGCGGTGGCCGGCTGGTTCCTCTACCCCCACATTTTTGACTTTATGTCGCAGCCTTTGCGTGATCTGCGTGCCCGTGGTGTGAGCGCGGATCTTAACTTTGAGACGGTTTCGGCCGCTTTTGATTTGAAGCTGAAAATTTCGTTGTTTGCGGGCTTTGTACTCACAACGCCGTGGTGGGTTTACCAGATCTGGGCCTACATCGCACCCGCATTGAAGAGACGGGAAAAGATTTACGCGGTGATATTCACGATCGCGGGTGCCATCCTGTTCGCTGCGGGCGCAGGTTTTGGCATTTGGATCATGCCGCATGCGGTTAGTATCCTCACATCGTTCGCGCCGAACTCAGCTGTCATGCTTATGCGCTCCTCGATGTATTTCAGCTTCTACATGCGGCTCGTGATTGTGTTCGGCATATCGTTTTTGGTGCCCCTCGCGATGGTTGGTTTGAACCAGATGAACGTGCTACGCGCCTCTTCGATGCTAAAGGCATGGCGCTGGGCGGTAGTGTCTGCATTCGTGTTTACAGCCCTTGCTAATCCGCTGCCTGACCCTTGGAATATGACGTTCCAGGCGCTAGCTATGTTGGCTCTCTACTTTGTAGCTGTGGGGATTTCCTATATTCATGACCGGCGACATGATAGGAAGATGGCGAAGGAAGAGGCTGAACTTGATGCCGCTTTGGCACGGCTGGACGCGAAGGATGAGAGCGCGGAATGAATCAGGAACTCTCCGCTGCCGAACGCTACCGGGCGTCGAAAAAACGAAACGAGTATGCGCGAACTGCGCGCGCCCAGTTTGCCAGTCAGTTTGATTTTGAGCTGGACGATTTTCAGCGCGCTGCTCTAGAAGTAGTAGAGGAGGGGCGTAGCGTTCTTGTTGCGGCTCCAACAGGTTCAGGCAAGACCGTGGTGGGGGAGTTCGCCCTGCACATGGCGCTACGCCGGCAACAGCGCGCGTTCTATACAACGCCCATTAAGGCTCTGTCTAACCAGAAGTATCTCGAGTTCGTGGCCGAGCTTGGCAGTGAAAATGTTGGATTACTAACTGGCGACACTTCGCTTAATGCAGATGCTCCCGTGGTGGTTATGACCACCGAGGTTGCGCGCAACATGATCTATTCGGGCACAGACCTAACCGATCTTGGTGCGGTAGTGCTCGATGAGGTCCACTATCTGGCTGATCGTTTCCGCGGGCCGGTGTGGGAAGAAGTAATCATTCACATGCCGAGCCACGTCCAAATCGTCGCTCTTTCGGCAACCGTGTCGAACGCGGAGGAGTTTGGCGCCTGGATAGATCAGGTGCGCGGTGGTTGTAGCGTAATCGTGTCTGAGGTGCGCCCCGTCCCGCTATACCAGCACATGATGGTAGAGCGTAAGCTTTACGACTTGTATCAGCCCACCCGTGAAGGTGGACATGCGTTGCGCGGCAAGATTAATCCGCAGCTACGTCACGCCATCGCTAGGTCGCAGGGCATCCAATCGCGTTCACCACATGAGGTTGCCCGCGGTCTCGCAGGCGGGCGGCGAATGCGTGGAGCCGGACGCAGAGCCAGCCGCGTATCCAAGCCACAGATAGTGATTTCCCTTGAGCAGGCCCATCTGCTTCCCGCGATTTTCTTCATTTTTTCACGTGCGGGGTGCGAGGACGCCCTGGACGCGGTTTACAGCGCTGGGGTTAGTTTCACCACTCGGCAGGAGGCACAAGAAATCGCGGCGGTGGTGGATGAGGCCGTATCTTCACTGTCGGCTGAGGATCTCGGGGTTCTAGGTATTGCGCGATGGGCCGCCGCGCTAGAAGCGGGTATTGCCGCTCATCATGCGGGAATGCTACCGGTCATGAAAGAAACGGTTGAAAAACTTTTTGCCGCTGGTCTGATAAAGGTTGTTTTTGCAACGGAAACACTGGCGTTGGGCATAAATATGCCGGCGCGAACCGTGGTTCTTGATTCGCTCCGTAAGTTCAACGGCATTGCACACGTGGATCTTTCGCCGGGGGAATACACACAGCTGACTGGCCGTGCGGGTAGGAGAGGTATCGATGTTGAGGGCCACGCGGTGGTGGTGCACGGCTCCGATATTGTGCCCGAGGAGGTCGCATCCCTTTCCTCTAAGCGCACGTTCCCACTGATTTCTGCATTCCGTCCCACTTACAACATGGTGGTTAACCTGGCGGCTGCGGGAACGTTGGCACAGGCACGCGAGGTTATGGATGAATCCTTCGCGCAGTTCCAGGCTGACCGAAAACTGGTAGGGGTAGCGCGCGAAACGCGTCTAGCAAAGGAGCGGATGAAAGAGCTCGATCATGGTTTCGAGTGCGAGCTGGGTGATGCACACTCCTACTTTATTGCGCGCGATGACCTGACCCGGTTGCAGAAGGATTCAGCAAAACTGCGGGTGGCAAACCAGTCGGCTGACACTGCCCGCGCAATCGCAAAACTGCGCGTGGGTGAAGTGGTAGCACTACCGGGGCGCAAACGGAGTATTGATGCGATTGTGGTGCATGATCCGCGGCCGGGCCGAAACGGGCCGTCCGTGCAAGTAATTGGCGCGGATGGGCGCGTCCAGATAGTCACTGCCGATTCATTCCCGCATGGAATCTCTGTTCTTGGCCACATGCGGATTAAGAAGAACCATATTCGCCGGCCTTCACGTTTCAAGGCGGCAATTTCTTCCGAGCTTAGGGCCATGCGTAAAGAGGGCCGTCTCGCTGAGCCCAAACGCAAGAAGATGCGTATCCCGCGTGCGGTTCAAGCTGAGATTGACCGCCTGGAGAGTAAGGTGCGCAACCATCCGGTGCACTCTTGCCCGGATCGTGATGAACATGCCCGCGTAGCGAGGGCTTGGCTGAGCGCGCGCCGAGATTACCTGCGTCTGGCAGACAAGATCGAGGCAGATACCTCCTCACTGTCGGATAGGTTTGATCGGATCGTGGATGTTCTGGATCGAGTGGGCGCATTGCACGGGGAAGAGGTTACTGAAGCTGGGCAGATTCTGCGTGGTATTTATGGCGAACACGATCTGGTTACGGCTTTGGCGATTCGCGGCGGGATATGGGATGAGCTAACTCCGGCGGAGCTGGCCGCAGCTGTCTCAACGTGCGTTTTTGAGCCGCGTAAAGATCACGATCCCGAGGCGGACATCCCCGGTGGTCCGTCCAGCGCTTTGGCCCGGGCGCTACGCGACTTGGAGCGGATTTTGAAAGATGTGAACAGGGCGGAAAACGACGCGCACGCGCCCACCACGGGACCGCTGGAATACGGCATCATGCCGGCAATCTACTGGTGGGTGATGGGGGACGACCTCGCATCTGCTGTGCGCAGCGCGGATTTGCCGCCCGGGGACTGGGTGCGCTGGTGCCGCCAGGTGATCGATGCGCTTGGGCAGATTGCTTCGAGTGCTAGCGAACCATTGCGAACTAATGCGCATACGGCCGCCGACTCCATCCGGCGTTCGGTAGTTGCGTTGGCTGAGGGCTCTGCATGAGCGGATATCTTCCCAAACGTCGCCGCTTCCTCGACTACACACAAATCGTGGCCGCGGCTGCACTAATGTGGGCGGCATTTCCAGACCTTTCGTATTGGTTCCTGGTATTCCCGTCCATAATTCTCCTAGTTTCGGCGCTGGATAGGTCGAGGGCAGGCCGAGCCGCCTGGTACGGCTTTGTGTTTGGGCTGGGATTTTTCTTACCCCATATTTGGTGGGCTACGGTTTCGGTGGGAAGCTATTTGCCTTGGTTTACGCTGGCAACAGTGCAGGCTCTGTTTCTTGCTTTGTTTGGGCTGGCGGTGGCGTGGGTGCGCCAGATTAATGCGGTGCAACGCTCTGCCTTGCTGTATGCCGTAAGCGTAGGCGTGCTCTGGGTGGCAGTCGAACAGTTACGTGGCCGTGTGCCATTTGGCGGTTTCCCCTGGGGCTACCTCGCGTATTCGCAGGTTGATGGGCCTTTGCAAACGCTTGCCCCTTGGGGCTCGGAGGTCACAATCGGTCTCGTTATAGTGACCTCGTCAGTGTTGATTCGTCGCTCCATCTCTCTGGTGCCGGCACTAGACGCCAGGCCACTTCAACGCGTGGGCGCGATAATTGTTGCCGCGTTGCTACTGGCATCACCCTTTGCGCTCACCCTCGATGGACGTGCGGAGGCGGGTACTCTGCGTGTAGGCGTGATCCAGGGCAATATTGATCTACCCGCGGATGCTACATTCAAGCAGTATTTGAAGGTCACGAAGAATCACGTACAGACCACCGAGGAGGCTCTGGCTTCCGGTATGAAAGCGGACATGATCTTGTGGGGCGAGAACTCGATGGACCGCGACCCGCGCAGCGACACTAAAGCGCGGGCAATGCTGGACCGGCTGGCAAAGCGTGCCGGTGTGCCTATTGTGGTTGGTGTACTGCGGTATGAGGACGGGGCTCGCTGGAACGAAGCCTTGGTTTGGTATCCCGATGGTTCTGTAGGTGACATTTATACAAAGCAGTTGCCTGTACCTTTTGGGGAATACATTCCGATGCGCGAATACCTGTCGATCTTGTCAAAGGAGACCGCAAAGGTATCTACCGATATGCTCCCGGGCACCAAGCCGGGCATCATGAACGTTGATTTGGTGGATCGCCAGCTCACGATGGGCGTTGGAATATGTTTCGAGGCCGCTTACGAACGCATTTTCAGCGAGGCCACGCAACTTGGCGCGCAGATGCTGTTTGTTCCTACGAACAACTCATCTTTTGGTTATACCCCGGAGTCCACGCAGCAGTTACAGATGGTGCGACTGCGGGCCATGTCGATGTCCCGCACCGCCATGCAGGTTTCCACTAACGGAGTATCGGCTATCGTGCGACCCAACGGAACCGTGCTCAAATTTACTGACCTTTACCACGCCGATTGGATTGCCCAGGACGTGCCCCTACGTACCAGCCTCACATTTAGTGCAAGGTGGGGCGAGTACCTGAATTATGCGGTTATGACACTGGGTGGGCTCTTGCTGCTTACGGGTTTTGTGCGGACTATTTCCAGACGTGGGGAAATAAGGTACGCCCGTTAAGTTCAACAAATCGTAACCCGCTTGCAGTTGCGGTGTAACTTTGGCGCCATGTTTACTTAGGCCAACGGAGCAATCATGATGATCTAGTACGCCTGAAACTAAGGGGGAGTCGCAATATGGCTGAGCAACATCCATTCTTCGCGGACTCCACGGTGCTTGCACGGATCGAACAAATCGAAAGTTCACCAGAGAAACAAGCCGTGTTGAATGAGATCAAGGCGGGCATGGTTTCCAGCGTGTCAGAGCAGTACAAGATGCTGTGGATAGGGATTCCTGCGCTGGTTATTCTGGTGTTCTGGCTCCGAAATGAAACCGTCATAATGGTGGCGCTTGCAGCCCTCATCTATTTTTGGAATAAGCAGCGCACGGCAATCCGAAATAAAACTACGGCGTCTTATGTGGAAAACTTTTTACTCCCAGTGCTTCACGAGGTTATTCCAAACGCGGAAGTTGATTACAACGGCGGCATTGAGAAGCGTATTTTGAAAGTAGTTACTCCAAGAGCGGAGAGCTACTCGCCAAACTGCCACATTATGTTCAATGATGAACGGCGCACGGAGTTTTGTAATCTGTGGGCCTATCACACGTACGAGGACTCCGACGGTAACACGCGTACCGTGGAGGACTTTAATGGGCAGGTGCTGACCGCCGAGTATCCCACGGGACTGCGCGGCCATATCCGCATTGTGCCTACAACCCGCGGGCTGTTTGGCCGAGAAAAACAAAAAGGCTATGCCAAAGCCCAGGACGGTGAATTGAAGATCGAGACGGAAGACATTCGGTTCAATGAGACCTTCAATGTCTATTGCACTGATGAGGTCTCCAGCCGCACGCTCTTGAATCCATACCTGCTTAGAACTCTTGTGGAGTACAGGGAAGGTTGCCCAGTTACTGTGACAATGGATGGGCAACGGGTTGCAGTCTCGTTCTACACGGACTCCCATATTCTGAAGCGTCCCTCTAGCCGAAAAGAGATTGAAAGCCTTTCTCTTAGCGGTGAATACAAGAAGGTCCAAAATCAACTTGGCCAGTTTTACACGTTGTTAGACAAAGTTAATTCGCAGTTGTGAATGGAGAATCAATGAATTCTGACCTGTATATTTGGATCGCTGTTGCGGTCATCTTAATGCTGATCGTCTTTTGGTTTATTTCAAAAAGTAACCAGATGTCGCGCTACATAGTCATTATCGAAGAATCGAAGAAGAACGTCGATATTGCTCTCGCTAAGCGGTATGACACTATCTTGGAGATGCTGAAGGTGGCGAAGTCTTACGCGCAGCATGAAGAGAAACTCTTTGTGAACATCGTGAAACTGCGCCGCGGTGCGTCGGTTGCAGAGATGAACGATGCAATGGTTTCTCAAGACAATGCGCTAAGAAATATTTTTGCAGTGGGGGAGAGCTACCCGCAGATGCTCTCTTCGCAGCAGTTCCTGAATCTCCAAAGTGAGATTGCAAAGGAAAACGACCAGCTCGCTGCTTCTAAACGGATCGTGAACTCGAACATCAGTTTGCTGAACCAGATGGTGGTTACCTTCCCAATCTCGATTGTGGCAGCGATTCGAGGAATCAAACAGATGGACTTCCTGCGCGAGGACGACGTGGCCTCGAAGAAAGATATCAGCGGCTTCGATTACTCCGTGTAAACAAAACCGAGGTGCAAGCAAAACCCCGCGATCCTATACGATCGCGGGGGAGGGGCGGGCAAGATCAAATCTGCGCGTTTTGGGGTCAAGAGGGGCTCTGTGAGGCGCCCCGTTGCTTGGCCACAAAGCCTGATATGCGCTTTACTTAATCTTTACCGTTGCTTAGCGCCTGTAGGCAACGCCGTTGCGTAACTCGCCGCGGCGAAGCATCTCAAGTTGTTCCTGCAGCAACACTTCGAGTTCTTCTTCGCTGCGACGCTCAAGAAGCATGTCCCAGTGCGTGCGCTGTGGCTTTGCTGGCTTTTCTTCTTCAGGTTCCGCATCGCCAAGGTATTCGGCGGGCGAACCGCAGCGGCATTCCCAGTTTGCTGGCGGCTCAGAATCGATCGACATCGTCACCGCAAAAACGTGCCCATTTTCGCACTGGTAGCGACGCTGCTGGCGATCAGCAAAAACGATGCCATCTTCGGTCTCTAGCGACTTAGCGCCAATCTGCATTCCGCGTAGTGCGCGATCTGCCATCTGTCTTCCTTTCTTCAAACTTGGCTCTAGTCTAAACGCATAAACGCCACCGCTTTGGTAAATATTTCAACTGCGTGCGCGAATCGAGCGGCGTTAGGGCAAAAGACCCTCGACCACAAAGGTCTCAATCTAATACGCGTATCCGATAATGTACATTATGTCATTATTAAATATGGTTCTGCGTAACTCGAGAGAGGTGCCTCTACCCCTCTCAATCCTGAGGAGTGCGAGCGCGTGGCGCTTGTCATGAGCCGTGCCCACTACGAAACCACTCAGCGTTGGCGCCTAGAGTGTTCTGGGTCTTCAAGCGCGGCGAATAAATAATAGAATCGAAGAAACAACGTATCGCGTGTTTAGGAACCATAGTGTCATCGATTCTGTTTCGGCTAGCCACCTCCACGGTTAAGCATGCAAAAACGGTGCTGCTTGCCTGGATATTGATCCTGGCCGCGGTTATAGCTGCGATGTTCGGTCTGGGCGGCAAGCTGACTAATGATTTCACCATCCCGGGCACCGAGGGGCAAGATGGCCTGAACGTAATGGCTGAGCGTTTCCCTGAACTGTCTGGAACCGCAGGGCAAGTTATTTTCGGAGCTCCAGAGGGCGGCAACATCTGGGATTATCAGGATGAGATTACTACCGTCCTCGATCAGGCAAAGAGCATTAAGTATGCGACCGCTGTAGCTGACCCATTCGATGACTCAATAATGGCTCCCCTGGTGTCAGATGATAATCGTTATGCAATGTCGCAGGTACAGTTCTCATTTGGCCTCGACTCGATTGATGATAACTCCGTATCTGAGTTGGTGAGCATCGCGAAACAGGCAGAGCAAGCCGGGTTGAGTGTGCACGTTGGCGGCCAGATTATGTCGCTCACCGAGATCCCCCTCTCCCCTCTTGAAGCAGTGGGCGTAGCCCTGGCCCTTATGGTTTTATCGGTGGCATTCCGCTCGTTTAAGACGGGCATGGTGCCGATCATTACAGCCCTTTTCGGCGTTGGTATTTCAATGGCAATCACGATGATAGTGGCGGCCTTCGTGCCAATCTCTACCACTACCCCAACGCTTGCTATCATGCTTGGTTTGGCTGTGGGAATCGATTACTCCCTATTTATTGTTTCGCGACATTTGGATCAGCTGGCTGAGGGCTACACCGTCGAAGAGTCGATTCCGCGTGCCATCGCCACCTCGGGTGCCGCCGTGCTTTTTGCGGGGATGACAGTGGTTATTGCGCTGACGGCGCTGTTTGTAGCGGGCATTCCCTTCCTCACAATTATGGGTCTAGCAGCGGCCTTGGCTGTTGCTATTGCGGCGGTAATGGCAATAACTGGCCTGCCTGCGCTCCTTGCCGTACTTGGAGATCGCCTACGGCCTAAGCGGCGAAAGCTGAAGAACGGCGAGGACGAGGCCGATTCCGGGCGTAAACGACACCTGTCTGCATGGTGGGTGAAAACCGTAACCTCGCACCCCTGGCTCACCATTTTGAGCGTTACTGCCTTGGTTGTAGTCATGACTATTCCCGCGCTAAATCTGCGCCTTGCTCTGCCAGATAATGGCGTTGAAGATGAATCCACGATGGCTAGGCAAACCTTTGACCTCGTAGCCGAAGAGTTCGGACCGGGAGCTAACGGGCCGCTGGTTGTGATCGGTGACATCGTTACTTCGAGGGATCCGCTGGGCCTAATGGCGAGCATGAAGTCTGAAATCGAGCAGATGCCCGGCGTTGATCAGGTACAGCTTTCTACACCTAACCGTAGCGCTGATTTAGGCGTTGTCGTGGTGATCCCCAAGACCGGAGCAGATAGCGTAGAAACCGAACAGCTAGTGCATGCCCTTAGGGATGCAGCGCCGGATTGGGAGGGTAAATACGACATCTCTAACGTGATGGTCACCGGTTCGGCGGCCGTAGCGATCGATGTATCAGAGAAGCTGTACTCTGCGCTACTGCCATTTGGAGCGGTTGTTGTAGGGCTCTCCCTCGTTATTTTGCTGATTGTGTTCCGCTCGATTTGGGTACCGATCAAAGCCACGCTTGGATACGTGTTCTCTGTGGCCGCAGCATTTGGCATGACCACGTGGGTGTTCATCGACGGTGTTGGCAACGACTTGTTACGAATAGGGCAGGTAGGCCCCGTTATTTCCTTCATGCCAATCATTCTCATGGGCGTTCTATTTGGATTGGCAATGGACTACGAGCTGTTCTTGGTCTCACGCATGGCTGAAGACTATGCGCACAGTGGCAACGCGCGAGAGTCGATTCGCACCGGATTCGTGGGCTCGGCTCCGGTGGTTGTGGCCGCGGCCCTCATCATGATGTCCGTATTCTCCGGCTTTATCCCCGACGGCTCGTTCTACGTGCAACCAATCGCATTCGGCCTGTTGGTTGGCGTTGGTGTGGATGCATTCCTGGTGCGAATGACGCTGGTGCCCGCCGTCCTGCAACTTCTGGGCGACAAGGCGTGGTACTTGCCGAAGTGGCTGGATCGGATGCTCCCCCGCCTAGACGTTGAGGGAACCGGCATGGACCTGCACTTCAAACACGTGGATTGGCAACGCCAATACGGCGAGGTTGTCGCCAGAGCTGAGAATGTGAGTATCGGAGACCGGCGTGGTGACCTTGTAAGCGGCGTAGAACTGGCCGTGCGCCCGGGCGACATTATCCGCTTCACCGGCGATCCGGTGGCGTGTACGGCGATGCTTGCCGCATTTGGCGCCAGGCTCCTTCCCCACACCGGATCGATCTACGTGTTCGATATTTCGAGTCGCGACGAGGCCAGCCGAGTTATCGCACGCAGCGTTTTCCTTGATGACCCGGCAACACAGATCCCGTACGTTTCTAAACCCATGTTGTTGCTCGTCAATCGCCCTCTTCGCGAGGTGGAGAAGGCCAGGGTCCAAGAAAACCTTGAGGTGGGCGGCGCCCTGCTGCTCGGGCCGGATAACACGGATGAATTCGCAAATGAAGACTCATATGAAGTACGCGTTAAGTTGGCGGTGAATGGGTAATGAAACTTACCGGACGAGATATACGGGCGCTCGTGGCCGTAGTGCTACTGCCCATCCTGGCAACGGCGCTTACGCTATGGTCGCTTCCAGACCGCCCGAACAACTTCAACAAGATTCCCGCCGCGATCGTCAACTTGGACGAGGGCGCCAAAATGGTGGTTGATGGCGAAGAGGTTATGGTGCCCATCGGGCGCGAGCTGGCCGGGGGCCTCATGTATCCCGAAGAGCCGGTCGATCTGAACCTGGATTGGCAACTTGTCACGGAAGAAACTGCGAGAAGCGGGCTTGAATCTGGACAGTACCAAGCGGTCATCACCATCCCAAAAAACTTTTCTAAGAATGTGACGTCCATTGGGACTACCGCGGCTACTCCCGCACTTATTACCGTGACGTCTAATGACGCATCATCTGAGCTCATGGGACGCATCTCTGCCCAGATTGCGGCAGTCGCTGCCACCACAATGGGGCACACCCTAACCGAGACGATGCTGGATGAGATCTTCCTTGGTTTTGGCGACATGAAGGATCAACTGGGGCAGGCTGCAGACGGTGCGAAGCAGCTAGATGATGGTGTAAACAAGCTTGGCGAGGGAGCCGGCCAGCTCTCCTCGGGCGCGCGTGAACTTGCTGATGGAACCGCACAGCTGGCGGCTGGATTGAACCAACTGTACGGCGGCGCGAATGAGCTTGCCGATGGCGTAAGCGAACTGCGCGCAGGCGTGGGACAGCTTGCCGATGGCGCTGATCAACTGGCTTCGGGCACGAAACAGCTACGTGATGGTTTCGTAGGGACGAGCGCTACCCCCGGGCTGAAATCCGGTATCGACCAGTTGGAGCGAAGCGTCAACGAGCCAGGCGGACTTGCCGAAGGAACCCGACAGCTCGCCGACGGATCCAAAGAGCTAAGCGAAGGCATAGATCAGCTGGTAGATGGTCTAAACCAGGTGCTCGAACCCCTTGCACGCATTGAGGAGTCAATTCCAGATGGAGCGTTCGATAACCTCCCCTCCTCCGCTGAGATTACCGCTGAGGTGGAAAAGATCCGTAACGTCATCAAAGACTCACAGAACCTGCTCGATTACGTACGCGGCCTCGTCTACGGTACGGACCAGAATATAGGCGCTCTCCCCCGCCTTAAGCAGCTGGCTGCCCAGTGCGATGCCACGCAGACCCCACAGTATTGCGCAGCGCTTACCCAGACTGTGAGCGACCTCGAGCAGGCCCTTGCAAATATTCCCCAGAACGATCCCAACTTGGATGAGGCGCTTGCCCAGCTCAATGAGCTGCTTACCCAGTCCGGGATCAATGAGCTCGTCGATCAGATAGTGCAAGTCAGTGCCCGCATAGAAGAGTTAGTGAAACAGCTTCAAGATGCCGGAGGTTTTGCCGGTATTAGTACAGATTTAGAAAGGCTGCGCGAAGGTTCGAGCCAGCTTGCCGCAGGTATTGCCCAGCTGCGCGACGGGGTAAACGGTACGCCCAGTAGCCTCGGAATGTCTCAGGCGCTTAGCCAGCTCTCCACAGGCGCGGCAAAGCTTCAAGCAGGGCTAGATGGAACCCCCGGCCAGCTCGGCCTGGTAGATGGTGCCCGCCAGCTTGCCGCCGGCCTGAGGCTCTTAAATCCCGGCCTTATTCAGCTAGAAGACGGAACTTGGCAATTGGCGCAGGGCGCGGGGCAAAGCTCAAGCGGAGCAAGCCAGCTGGCAGGAGGCACCGATCAGCTTGCCGGGGGCACTAGCGAGCTTTACGCAGGTATCGGCCAGCTGATAGAGGGTACCTCGCGCTTCGCCACCGAGCTTGAGGGCGGCGTCGATCAGGTGCCAAGCTACACGGACGCAGAGCGTACGCGCATCGTGAATGTTGGGGCGATTCCGATCCGGTCTGAAAATGCTGCCCTTTACAAGACGAGTGAGGCCAACACTCTGTTCCCATGGGCCGCAGCGATAGTGCTATGGTTGGGAGCGTTTGCTACGTATCTAGCTATGCCCGGTTTGCGCCGTCGTGAATTAGCTTCTTCACTGGCGCCCGTACGCGTGGCATGGAACTCGCTTCGCCCGGCACTGGTGTTCGCATTGGTACAAGTTGTTGGTGTTGCAATTATCGCGGGTCTATTCGGAGTCTCTCCAAAGAACATCGCTCTAACCTCTATCATGATGGTTGCTGGAGTGGTTTCTTTCACCGCGATCAATCAGGCGCTCCTCGCTGTTTTTGGAGCGCGCGTGGGGCGCATAGTGGCGCTACTGTTCCTAGTGGTGCAGGTGGTCTCGCTTGGAGGACTTATTCCGATCCAGACCGCGCCTAGTGCGTTCCAAATGATTTCTGGATTGCTGCCGCTATCCGCCATCATGAATGGTCTGACCCACACCGTAGTTGGCGGAAACCTAACCAATATCGTGGCTACGGCCATCCCCCTCCTGCTCTGGGGCCTGGTCTCATTCCTGTTTAGCGCGATTGCTGCTAGGAAGGCGCGCAGGCTAGACGTAGCCCAACTGCGCCGGCAGTATGCAGAAGCTTAGCCGGCATAGAAGCTAAAACTTTGGGGTGGAACAGTTTGATCTGTTCCACCCCAAAACTTCGAAGATATTTTAAGAAGCGTTACGGCGAGCGCGCCTTGCCTTGGCAAGCTCATCTTCAACCGGAAGAACCGGCTCAGCCTCCTCACTAGGAAGCTCAGCTAGCGAGCCCTCTATCTCGCGCCAAACGTGACCAACTGCGATACCAAACACGCCCTGACCGCCCTCGATTAGGTCAATCATTTCGTCACGCGAGCGGCACTCGTAAACCGAAGCCCCGTCGCTCATAAGCGTAATTGAAGCGAGGTCGTCCACTCCCCTGTCTTTCAAGTGCGTGACAGCAGTACGGATCTGCTGCAGCGAGACGCCGGTGTCCAAAAGGCGCTTTACCACTTTCAGCACGAGGATGTCGCGGAACGAATAAAGCCTTTGTGAACCCGAGCCCTGTGCTGTGCGGATGGACGGTTCCACGAGGCCGGTGCGTGCCCAGTAATCCAACTGGCGGTAAGTTATGCTAGCTGCCTGGCAGGCGATGCGACCACGGTAGCCGGTTTCGGGGGTGAGGCGTGCGAGGACGTCGCCGAACAGCATGCCCTGCCGGGCCGTAGCGGCTCCATTATCTGGTACCAACTGAATATCTCCTCGCGACTATTAGGTTGATGGTCAAACTGAGATCAACGCTAGAACGGAATAAGCGCGTCGTCAATGAAACGCGCGGCGCGCCTTACCTTCAAGTTTAACTTGAGACTATTTTGTTATCGAATTTGTCTAACTATCTGAAAGTTTACAGATTGCCATGCGCAAAAACTCGCGATGTAGATCGGCTGTCAGTTCCGCAATCTCTGCACTCCTGGCTCGTGCCCGTTCAATATCTGAGGCGCGACCTCGTGCTCGAAGTGGCTGCACCGTAGTGTCGATGATATCCGCATGTCTCTCGGCAGCTTGGCGCACCGTACGAAGGTTGCGCGGGCTGATCCCCTCGCTGCGGATCTGCATCAGAAGTTCAACTACCTTTACAGATTTTGCGCGAAAGTACCCACTAAGATCCGGAGAGAGCAAGCCAAGGGTGGTGAACTCCTCGATCTCTGCCTTTGAAGCGCCCGTAAGGTCACAAAGCTCCCGAACCGAAACGTGTTCGCGGGAAGGTGCCTTAGTGACGCCCTTGTCCGACACAACCCTTGCGGTAGGCATTCGGTCGATCTCGTGACCCGCGTCGAGCGCGGCAAGTTGCTCGCGTATAACGCGAAGCGGGCGGTAAGAGTCACGTTGCTCCGTCAGAATGAAACGCAGCCGTTCTATGTCTGCGCTGGAGTATTTCCGGTACCCGGAATCAGTACGTTCAGGCTCAAGCAGGCCTTCCGATTCTAGATACCGGATTTTAGACACCGTGAGTGCAGGAAACTCGGGTTTAACCTGTTCGGTTACCTGACCAATAGAAAACCTTGCCTCATGAGAAACATCACGAGGCCAAGATATTGGTGTCTCTTTTTCTAAACGGAGTCGTTTTGCGCTCATGAAGCTTTATTCGATGGGTGGTACGTAAGGCGGTACTTGCCAACTTGTACTTCGTCGCCCGTGTGCAACTCGGCACTCTCAGTGCGTTCGCGGTTAACATAGGTGCCGTTCAAAGAGCCGGAATCGCGCACAACGAAGCCCCCGTCAACGGCGCGGAATTCACAGTGACGGCGCGAGACGGTGACGTCGTCAAGGAAAATATCAGCCTTTGGGCTTCGCCCTGCCGTAGTTACCTCTTTGTCGAGAAGGAAACGGGCACCGGAGTTTGGACCACGTTGAACGATAAGGAGAGCCGAACCGTACGGTAGGGCGTCTACCGCGGCTTGATCGGCGGCCGAAAGCGGACGGCGAGTAAACGGTTCTGTGGGTTCACTTGGCGTGTCCAATGCGCCAAAAATGGCGGTTTCATTGGGATCTGGCGTGTTGTTTAGGGACATCGCCTTCTCCTTCGTCGACGGGGATCGAATATCTATCTTTCAAGTTTAGTTCCGTTGGAAGAAGTTATCCACCACACGGTGGCGCTACTCGACGGGCTTAGCGTAGTGGTATGTCTTGGGGGCAACCGTGGAATCTATCTCGATGTCATCTACACGCGTGATTTCGACGGTTGCATCTGACGCGCGAAGTTGCGAGGTGGCGCCGCGGGCGATGTCTAGGGCCGGCTGTATCGTGTCCGCATCGCCAATCACCCTCCACGTGTATGGAGCCTTCAGCTCGGTCCCAGAAAGGCTTAAGACGCCGTCATTGTCCGACGTGATGAAGGAGGTGGCCACAATCCGATTCCCGTTCAGTTCGATAGCTTCCGCCCCCGAGTTGCGCAGTTCGCCCAGCATAGTGACGAACTTTTGGGCAGGAATCGGACTGTTCCCCTGGTTCACAACGATCTCGAGCCCGGGCCCGTGCACGGGTGTAGTTCCGCCAAGGATGCGAGCAAGTTCACGCTCCTTCTCGGCGGCTTCCACGGCTGCTTGTCCTTGGGAATGGGCGGATTGCAGTTTGTAGATTTGGTCGGTCAATTCAGCTTTTTCGTCGCGTAGCTGGCTTTCTGCAGCGGTTAGTTGGTCAAGCAGCAACACCAGCTCGTCTTCATTTAGGCCGTCAAGTGGATCCGATCGCTGGATCTTAATTTGTGCCACAAACGCAAATCCCAAACTGAACAGTAGCAAGCCGATAAGCAGGTGAATGGGACGAAACCTCACTGTTAGGAGGTCGCGTAGGCGGCGCTTTGATAAGTCTCTTTCTCTCACGGTTACGCCCCAAAAATGTGGCGACGTATCGCTGCCGCGTTAGAGAAAATACGGATACCTAGAACAACCACGATCGCCGTTGTCATTGCGGCTCCCACGCCCAGCTGCGCGCCTACCAGCACCAGCAGGGCGGCGATGAGTACGTTCCAAAAGAACGAGGTGATGAACACGCGATCAGAGAACTTGCCCTCAAACCAGGCACGTGCACCGCCGAGGAGCGCGTCCATGGCCGCCACAACGGCGATGGGAAGGTACGGTTGGAGCGCGTAAGGAATGGTCGGGTCAAGAAGAATACCAAGGATGATTCCAAGGACTAGACCAAGTATTGCGATCATTGCTGCTCCTGTTGAACGATCTCGGTAAGGCTCGCGCCACGAACGCTAGCTGGGCGCAACGCGATTTTTTCCTCCGCCTGAATTGATGTTTTGATGCCGTATTTTGAGTCCAGTGTAGACAGATAGGCCGCTGTCGCACCGGATTTTAGCTGGAGCTCGAGTGACTCACGGTCTCCGATGGCGCGAATGCTGTATGGCGCCACTACGGGTTGGAAATTAACCAAGATAGCGCCGCCGGCGGTGCGCACAGCAGTGGTCGGTCCCACGCGAACCCCATTTATTTCCACGCCTTCTGCGCCACCTGCCCAAAGGGCGTTGATGATGTAGCGCAGGTCGGTATCCAAAACTCTCTCGACAGATTCGGACCCCTCCCGTTCGCTAACTGTGACGAGGATGCCACTTCCTTCGATCTCTTCCAGCTGCGCGTTCTGTGCCGCTGGTTGGTCTGCAGTAACGGTGTTCTTTAAGTCAGCGGATAAGAGAGCTATTCGAGCCGCGTCCTCCGCGTTGGCAACCTCTAGCCGATTCACAATGTCTTGCTGGCGAGCAACCTGCTCACTGAGATTATTACGCGTTTTTTCCTGCGTGGTTTTATGGCCAATTAGGTTTTTCGTCGCAATGGTTACGCAGAAGGCAAGCACGATCGCGAGCAAGAGGGCGATGACCGTCTCAAATGGGCGGCGCGGCGTTTTGCGAGACTCGGATGATCCGCCCACGTCATAGTTGAGCGGGTCAAAAAGGAGGTCGCCTAGCTGGGACGACGGCTGCGCTAATGCCCGATTATCCTTGGCTGCGTGATCTACGGATTCTACTTCGTCAGCCATTTGGTTTGGATCCTGAAACTGCGTTCCAAATTATCGGCTGCCTCGCGCATGAGACGTACAAGAGCTGCCGGCGCGTTCTCGTTTGCGCTCACCCACCACGAAGTCATGTACCGTAGCGCTGCCGCCTCCTCGGGACTGCCCGCATCGATCACGGAAGGGTATGCACCCGCAATGAAGCGTCTTCCCATACCGATCGTGTGAGAGTCCCAATAATGCGCTGCAAGATCAAAAAAGTCGCCCGCGAAACCGGTTGCGCCGTGACCCAGCGATCCTGCATTCAGACCGGCCAGCATAGCGCTCATCTTTTCGTTGGCGAGATCTTCCTCAAGAATCCGCGTCCAGGTCTTCTGGCGCTCGATACGACCCGGAAGCGCTGAGATTGCCTGTAGCGCAAACACTTCAGCTTCACCGGAAGGATCAGTTTTCAAATACGCCTCCACATCTTCTCTAGAAATTGCCCCTATAGCAGCGAGGGTAATTCGGGCCCGCCACGCAAGATTTGGACCAACCGTTAGAAGGGGCGAATTCGCGGCGGCAAGGTCACGCAAGAACTGCATCTGATCCTCACCCGGCGAACCGGCGATATTCAAAGCACGAGTTGCGGCAAGTGCCCATTCGCGCTTGCGATCTTGGGTGTCCGAGCGTCCAATGGCGTTGATCGCGTGGTTGACAAAACTATTTGCTTCCAGTTTTCGCTCTGGCGTGGCCATGTAGTGCAGGAGAGCTTCGAGAGCGTTGCCGATCAGGTCACCGGCAACCGCGTCATCTTCTTCGAACGGCACCTGACTCGCCACCGCATTGACGTAGTCGCGTGGATTTATCCTTGCTGCTCGCACGCCCGCCCACAGCGCTGACCAAACGACTGCGCGTGAGGTTGGATTTGCAATCGTAGAGACGAAGCGAAGCGCGGTTGTTACCTCGTTCTCATCCAGTTCAACAAGCGCGTACGTTAGATCATCATCATTTGCGAGGACGAGATCGTAGTTTCCGGCAGTCTCGAGCGGGAGGGATGATCCAGTGAGCGTGACCTCCTCGATCGCCACGCGCACCAAATTCTCGCCCGTCAGCTCATAGAAGCCAACATTTAACCGGTGAGGGCGGAGGGCCCCCCGCCCAGTGACCGCGTCCATCGAATCCTGCTCGAGCCTGAAACCGTCCTCACCTCGGCGAATATGCAGAGTTGAAGGGCCGGCGGTCTCTAGCCATGCCCTAGACCAATGCTGGAGGTTATCGCGACCGGAGGCTTCCTCGAGTGCCTCTAAAAAGTCCTGCATCCGGGTTGCTCCGAACGCGTGCTTTTGAAAGTATTCACGAGCGCCGGTAAAGAAAGCTTCTTTCCCTACATAGGCAACCAGCTGTTTAAGCACAGCCGCACCCTTAGCGTAGGTAATTCCATCGAAGTTGTTCTTTGCCGCTTCAACGTCAGGAATGTCGGCTGCGATTGGGTGGGTGGTGGGGAGCTGATCCTGCTTGTATGCCCATTCTTTCCGGCCGGAAGCGAATGTGGCCCACTCGGTGTCGAACTGGGTATTCTCTGTTAATCCCATTGACCCCTGGTTGTCCGCAAAGGACTCCTTCAACCATAGATCGTCCCACCACTTCGGGGTTACAAGGTCTCCAAACCACATGTGGCACATCTCGTGGAAAATGACGTTGGCACGCGATTGGCGTGCGGCCCTCGTGGGCGTGTCGCGAGAAATCATCTTCTCGTTGAAGGTCACACACCCCGGGTTCTCCATCGCCCCAAGATTATATTCGGGTACAAAAACCTGGTCGTACTTGCCCCACGGATATGTAAAGCCGTAATGCTTGTGATAGAAATCAAGACCCTGGCGCGTCACAGTCAAGATGTCTTCGGCATCCAAATACTGCGCAAGAGACGCGCGGCAGTAAACACCCAAACTAATGTCGGCGTGGCCACCGTCTGCGGCTCCCCCACTCCAGGTGCCTCCATCAACGCGGGCGTATGGGCCGGCAACAACCGCAGTGATGTAGGACGACAGCGGTGGCGTGCGTTGGAACGTTACCTCCGCCAGCTCACCAACCGTATTACGGGACTGTTCGGGCTGGTTAGATAGAATTATCCAATCCGAGGGAGCCTTAACACTAAACTGCCAGCGGAGCTTCAAATCGGGTTGGTCAAAGCAGGCCCATGCGCGACGCGCATCCGTGGGCTCAAACTGCGTGTAGAGGTAGGTAGCGCCATCCTCTGGATCGATGTAGCGATGCAGGCCTTCGCCCGTTGTTGAGTAGTAGCAACGCGACTCTATTTCTAAACTCACCGGGCGGCCCGTTGGAAGGTCTTTCACCAAAACCCGCGTATCCGTTACCTCGTAGTTTGCTGGCGCGCCATCAACGCGCACGGCCTCAACACTCTTCGCCACAAGATCGACAAAAATGAATGAGGATTTTGTCTCAAAGCGAATTGTTGATTTTGAGAAAAACGCTTCTTCATCAGATTTCGCATTTGAGAGGTCGATGTAAACATCAATCTCGTCAGGTATTACGTTGGCGCTTCGTTCCAGCGCTTCTTCACGGGTCAAAGTCTCCACTGCTTCAGTGTATCGAAGGCGGCCACCAAACCGTTACCGACATGAATCAATCACCCCGTCAAACATCAGCGGGATTGGCAATGTGGGGAGTAGCCCACATCCGACTGGCCGATTAGGCATGTGAGTAATCATTCGGTTAGAATCGTTGTTGCTGAAAAGCACGGGCTGTGGCGCAGCTTGGTAGCGCACTTGACTGGGGGTCAAGGGGTCGTGGGTTCAAATCCCGCCAGCCCGACGATGTTAATCCCGCGACAATGCAGTCATGTCTCGGGATTTTTTATACCTATCCCCTCCCACAGCGTCCTTTTAGATTGGTGTTAAATGGCTGGTCGCGGCGTAGTAGTTTCGCTTCTTTCCTCGGTCATGTTTGCAGCAATAGCATTTGTGGCCGGACAACTACCAGCCTTGTCAGGCACGCAGGTATGGGCGTGGCGCATAGTACTAACAGTTCCAGGAATCCTCTTCCTCCTCGCGGTAAGCGGACGCTGGTTCTGGTTTTCAGGCGAGTTTAAGCGCACCATAGCAACCCCAAAGAAGCTACTGGCATACGCGTTTAATGTGCCAATGTTGGCATCCCAAATGTTCCTTTTCGGATGGGCACCCCAAACCGGTAACACGTTGGCTCTATCAATGGGCTACTTCTTGATGCCCCTGGTAATGGTTCTGTTTGGCAGAGTGATTTTTAAGGAACGCCTCTCTACCATCACGTTTATTGCAACCCTCGTCGCGTGCGCCGCGGTGGTGTTCGAAGTGGTCCGAGGTGGCGGGTTAGGCTGGGTCACGGTTTATGTTGCAGTGGGATACCCAATCTACTTTGTGCTTCGCCGTATTTTTGAAACCGATGGCGTGGGCGCCCTCACCTGGGAAATGGCACTGGCGATGCCCCTCGCGATTTATGCAGCATCACGACAAAACGGCGTGAGCGTTGCATTTTCGCACCTTCCTGCCGCAATCCTACTTTTGACACTGGGCGGATTATCCGTATTTGCCCTAATCTTTTACGTGATGGCCGCAAAACTTTTGCCGTACGCGGTATTCGGTTTACTGTCTTACGTTGAACCGATCTTGGTCACCGTCGTTGCAACCCTGCTGGGCGAGCGCATTGAAGGCCTCGAATGGGTTACCTACATCGGGATTTGGCTCGCTGTGGTAATCCTTGGCCTGGATGGCGTGCGTGCCATTATGCGCAGGAAATCCTGGGCTGTGCCCGCAGCCCGCCCATGGCGACGCCGGCGGCCTCGAAAATCCAAGAATGAGGCGCATTCTTGGCGCAGATTCCGTAAAACCTCATCGAACACGCTGGTGGATCCGGGCGCGCCTGATGCGGCCGCTATTCCCATTCCGAATGAATGGAACGGAAATAGCGCGGCCCAAACCAACTAACTGGAGGCTTAACGGCGTTTCTTTTCACGCACCCGCACACTGATTTTGATTGGGGTGCCCTCGAACCCAAAGGTTTCACGCAAACGGCGTTCAATGAATCGGCGGTAGCCAGGGTCAAGGAACCCGGTTGTGAAGATCACGAACCTGGGCGGACGGGCAGATACCTGCGTTGCAAATAGGATGCGCGGCTGCTTTCCACCGCGCACCGGGTGGGGCGTGGCAGCAACGAGCTCCCCCAGGAACGAGTTCAACTTTGCCGTAGAAATGCGCATGTCCCAAGAGCGTAGCGACGTATCCAGTGCCCGCACGATTCGATTTGTGTGCCAGCCGGTGAGTGCAGATAGATTTATACGCGGAGCCCACGCCACGTGTGCAAGGTCTCGTTCTTGCTCATGTTGAAGGTCAAGGCGGCGATCCTCATCAACCAAATCCCACTTGTTGTTAACGATTACCAGAGCGCGCCCCGAATCAAGCGCTGCTTGCACAATGCGGACATCCTGCTCGGATAGCGGCTCAGTGGCATCGAGTAGAACCATGGCTACCTCGGCCTTTTCAATCGCGGCCTGGGTACGAATGGAGGCGTAGTAGTCAGCGCCCGACGTGCGGTGCATCTTGCGACGGATACCAGCAGTGTCAACAAACCACCATTGGCGTCCGGCCATCTCGATAAGTTCATCAACAGGGTCTCGGGTTGTGCCTGCGGTGTTATCAACAACCACGCGGTTTTCCCTGGCCAACTGGTTCAGCAAAGAAGATTTACCAACGTTTGGACGCCCAATTAGTGCCACGCGGCGGGGCCCTCCCTCGGGTAGTTTTTGCGCGACAGCGGATTCTTCGGGAAGGATCTTCATAACTGCATCGAGCACGTCACCGGCTCCGCGGCCGTGTAGCGCTGATACGGGGAAAGGTTCGCCGAGCCCAAGGTTCCAAAGCGCGTAGGCGTCTGGTTCTTGTGCAGCTGAATCAACCTTATTGGCGGCGAGTACCACGGGTTTGCCGGAACGACGAAGGATCTTCACAATACGCTCGTCCGTATCCGTGATGCCAACAGTTGCGTCTACAACAAACAGCACCGCGTCTGACATTTCGATTGCGATTTCAGCCTGCTGCGCAACGGAGCGGTCCAGACCGCGCACGTCCACTTCCCAGCCGCCGGTGTCCACCAGCGTGAAGTCTCGTCCGTTCCAGTTTGCGGGGTAAGAAACACGGTCACGCGTGACACCAGGAGTATCTTGAACTACCGCGGCCCGGCGTTGCAAAATTCGGTTCACAAGTGTTGATTTACCAACATTTGGGCGTCCCACAATGGCCAAAACAGGATTGCCGGAGGTCGAGGTTTCTAACTCTTCAAAGGGAACCTCACCTTCCAGCACATTCTGGTCTTCCTCGTAAAGCTCATAGTTTGAGAGGGCAGCGCGCATAGCGCGAACGCGGGCATTGTCAGCTTCAGCTTGCTCGGCTCGTTGGGCAAGATTCTGCCCCACGTAGTCAAGTACAAGCTGAAGAGTTTGCTGGGCATCAAGAGCGGACGAGTCAACCAGGATCTGGCCTTCAGTAGCCTCCTGAAAGTTGACCACCGTAGAATCTTTAGCATCTCGTCCAACAACCTCGCTGCGCATGGATTCAATGGCGGCCTCGTCTACGCCCTCACCTAGCAACTGCGCAGCGCGACGTTTCATGCGCGCCTCAGCCGAAGCGGTAAGTAGCAGGCGCACATCCGCATCCGGTGCCACCACGGTGGTGATATCCCGGCCTTCGGTAACCATGCCGTTGCCACACTGGCGGGCCGCATTGATGATTTCGCGCTGCTGGCGCACAAGCGACTCGCGCACGTCCAGATTTGTGGCAGCTTTTGAGACTTCTTTGGAAATACGGGACTCACGGATCTGTTCCGTGACGTCAGTATTCCCCACGGTTACGCGGAAATCATCGGGTGAGGTGGTGATGGATAAGGGGAACGAGTCTGCCGCACCAGCTACAGCGGCGCGATCGTCCAGGGGTAGACCGGCGTCCAGACAGTACCAGGTGAGCGCACGGTACATCGCTCCGGTATCGAGGTAGCCGATGCCAAGCTCGCGCGCCAATGCACGAGCAACGGTTGATTTGCCCGATCCGGAGGGTCCATCGATAGCAACAGACAGTCCAAGCTCGCTAATCAGCGCCTTCATTTGCTCTACGCTCATGTTTGCTGTTTCTTCCACGTTTCCTCCCAGCTCACTGGTTAACGATGCGCCAGCCGCGCATTTCAAGTTCTTTCTCGGCTTCTTTAGCTACAGTTGGGTTTACAAAAATTTGGGCCAGACCAACGCGCTGGTGTGCGGAATGATCCATGGTGAGGTCTTCAATGTTGATTCCGGCCGCACCCAGTTCGGTGAAAAGTCGGCCGAGCTCACCCGGCTTGTCAGGAATGAGTACTTCCACGATCGCCCAGCGCCGCTGCACTCCCCCGTGCTTTCCGGGAATCCGCGAAACGCCCTCGTTGCCCTGCGATATAGCGGTGTTTATAGCGGCAACGGATCCGGTAGCGCCAAAGCCTGCGGTAGCACCCGATTCAAGTCCGCGAACGAGGCTGTCCAGTTCCCGCTGGTACTCGCGCAATACTTCCACCACGGGGCCGCAGTTACCAGACACGATCGATGTCCACAGCCGCGGGTCTGAGGCCGCGATGCGAGTGGTATCACGCAGGCCCTGGCCAACTAGGCTGAGCTCATCCTCGGTGGCATCGCGAAGCCGGGAGGCGAGTAGGGACGAGACTAGCTGTGGCACGTGCGAAACAATAGCCACTCCTCGATCATGCTCTTGCGCGTTCATTTCCAACACTGTGGCGCCAAGGTCCACCGCAAGGTTGCGTACAACTACGCGCGCCTGAGGAGAGCAGGTTGGGTGGTGAATCACTGCCCACGGGCGCCCCACAAACAGGTCCCGGTCCGCAGCTGCAACGCCAGATCTTTCCCGACCTGCCATGGGGTGCGACGGGACGTATCGCGACGCATCAACACCAGCGGCTTCGACTTCCTCCAAAATAATCGACTTCACCGAAGCTACGTCCGTCACTACCGCGTTTGGGTGTGTCTTCAGCGCCTTCACGACACAATCTGCAGTCACATCGGGGGGTACTGCAACAATAACAAGTGCAGGTTGCGGGCTAGATGGCGCATATTCCTCGCCTGCACCAATGTCGCGAGCCAAGGCTAGTGACACGGGGGAAGTATCTTGGAGGAATACTTCCACACCCGCAGCTTTTAGAGCCAGCGCTGCGGATCCTCCCAGCAGTCCGGAGCCAATCACAAGCACCGGCCCCGTCGTTTGGATGGGCCGGCCGTCCGGGTTGGTTGAAATCTGCACGGTAATTCCTACAGGTTTACGGCTTTGTACAGCTCTTGAAGCACGGCGCCATCAACCTTACGCGTAACCCCCGGGTGTAGTCGCCCGATCTTAACCGGCCCGAACTGGGTGCGAACCAGTTCAACCACTGGGAAGCCCACACTCTCGAGCAGCCGGCGGACAATGCGATTGCGCCCCTCGTGCAACGTCAGCTCCACTAGGGTGAGGTCGCCGTACTGGTCTTTGATGCGAAAATCTTGAACCTGAACGGGTCCGTCCTCAAGTTCGATACCGCGGAGCATTTTCTTGCGCAGGCCGCGCGGCACCTCGCCCGGAACGGTGGCGACGTATGTTTTTGGAATTTCAAACGAGGGGTGCATGAGGCGGTGTGCAAGCTCCCCGTCATTAGTCAGTAGGATCAGACCAGCCGTGTCGGTATCAAGACGTCCCACATGGAATAGGCGCTGGTTGTAGTCCTGGGTGTAGTCCGCTAGGCACGCACGTCCTTCTGGATCGTCCATGGTTGAAACGACGCCAACAGGTTTGTTGAGGGCAATGGTTAGAGACTCGGTATCTAATAGCAGGCGTTCGCCGTCGACGTGGATCACTTGCCGGCTGGGGTCAACCCTGGTGCCGAGCTTCCGCACCACTTTGTCGTCCACGCGAACGCGACCCGAGGTGATGAGGATTTCCGCGTGACGGCGAGATGCCACGCCGGCTTGCGAGATAACTTTTTGCAGGCGGATTCCCGAATCTACGTGAGGATCGTTCTTCATTATTTCTCCAAAGATTGCGCTAGTTCAGAAAGTTCGTCTCGGTGCGGAAGGTGGGGTGCAAGAGGACTTAACTCATCGAGTGAGCGTAGCCCCATTCGTTCAAGGAACTCAGTTGTAGTTTGAAAGAGTGTCGCTCCACTTGCGGTTTCACCAGCACTTTCAATGAGGCCTCGGGCTTGCAGGGAGCGGACAACTGAATCCACGTTGACTCCCCGAATGGAACTGACTTTTTGCCGGGTGACAGGCTGGCGATAAGCAATAACGGCAAGAGTTTCTAGGGCGGCTTGGGAAAGATTTTGCATGCGGCTACCACTGACAAACTGAGACACGAAGGGGTCATATGAGGGACGCGAATAGTAGCGCCATCCCCCACCGACTTCGCGGAGTTCAAATCCGCGTTCGTCACGGTCATACTCGGCGCGAAGTTGAGTAAGTGCTACCTCCACCTGGTCGTCCGCGATATTAAGTGCATTCGCAATGTCTACCGATGCTACAGGTTCGGGCACAACCATGAGGATTGCTTCGATTATTTTGGTTAGTTCTTTATCGCTAAAGATTTGGGGTATTGCCTCTTGCATGTCGACCTCCCGTCAATACTGAAGTCATTGTACCTAAAGTGGTGCTACCACTGCGCCTTCCTCGTCTTCCATTCGCATGTCGGCGACGTTGGTGTCCGAACCCGTCCAATGGATTGAGAGCTTCGCGAGGGGTGCTTCTTGTTTGAATGACACTGCGCCTTCACGGTACAGATCCAAGATGGCGAGGAAACGAGAAACTATTGTGTTGACATCCGGCGCGTCTGCACAGAGCTGCTCAAAGCTAGCGTCGCCAAGCACTTTCAGTTGTTTCAAAATGTATTCAGCTTGCGGGCGTACGGGCACCAGCGGGTCATGCAAATGGGTGGTTGTAACTTCCGGCGGCGCAGCAAAGATTACCTCTGCCGCGATCTTGGCCAGGTCAAGCGGGGTTGTGGACCAGCGTAGTTGCGGCAAAAGAGCAGCGAACTTGGGTTCCATCTCCGCTTGCCTTGGATGCGCGCCGCTGTTTACCTCCCACAACTGGCCAAAAATATTCGCCACCTGCTTGAAGGCGCGGTATTGCAAAAGCCGGGAGAATAGGAGGTCGCGAGCCTCTAGATATTCGAGGTCTGCTTCAAGCTGTTCATCCTCGACGGGCAGGAGGGAACGGGCTTTCATGTCCAGCAAGGTTGCCGCTACAACCAGGAACTCAGAGGTGCGCGAAAGATCGGGGTCTACGCGCATGTAAGCGATGAACTCATCTGTCACAGCGGCGAGGGCAACCTCAGTAATGTCCATTTCTCGCTTAGAGATAAGGCCGAGCAAAAGGTCGAACGGCCCCTCGAAGTTCTCTAACGAAACGGTGAACCCGCCGCCCTCGGTTGTGGTCACTACGCTACGTCTCCGCGAGAGATCACTTCGCGCGCTAGACGGCGGTAAGCCTGCGCTCCCTTGTGAGAGGGCGCATAGGTAGTGATGGGTTCAGTGGCAACGGAAGCGTCCGGAAACTTCACGGTACGCCTGATGATCGTGTCGTAAACCTTGTCCCCAAAGGCTTCTTGAAGACGCTCGAGGACTTCACGCGCATGCAACGTGCGCAGGTCAACCATCGTGACCAAGATGCCATCAATCTTTAGGCGAGGATTTAGCCTGTCGTGCACCATGTCGATCGTGTCAATGAGGAGGGCAACACCGCGCAACGCAAAAAACTCGGCCTCCAGGGGAACCATAACCCCATGGGCTGCCGTCAGAGCGTTGACGGTAAGAAGTCCAAGCGAGGGCTGGCAGTCGATGAGGATAACGTCGTACTCATCAATGACGGGGCGCAAAGCCCTGGTCAATGCTTGCTCGCGCGCAACCTCATTTACCAACTGGACTTCAGCTGCTGACAGGTCGATGTTTGCGGGCACTAGGTCTAGGTTTTCGATCTTGGTGTGCTCGATGGCGTCTCGGATAGAGACCTTGGAAGACATCAGCAGGTTGTAGATTGTGAAGTCAAGGTCTTGCGAGTTGATGCCAAGGCCTGCAGATGCGGCGCCTTGCGGGTCGAAATCCACGATGAGGACCCGCCTGCCGTATTCCGCCAACGCTGCGGCCAGGTTGATGGTGGTGGTAGTTTTACCAACCCCACCCTTCTGGTTACACATCGCAATAACGCGGGCAGGGCCGTGCGATGATAGCGGGGACGGTACGGGGAAGTCGTTGTCGCGTCCGCCTTCTGGGGGTACGGGAACTAATCCTGGTTGCATCTCACTCACTCCCCTAGAATATGTCATCTGGCCTGCTCTTGCGCCGCCGGGCCAAAATAGTGCCCCGACGCTAGTCAGAGGTGGCTCGTGGGTGCGTGGTTGCATGAACCTCACGCAGCGTTGAGATCGAAACCTTCGTGTAAATCTGGGTGGTTACCACCGATGAGTGCCCGAGGAGCTCTTGGACATCGCGGATCGAAGCGCCACCTTCTAACAGGTGGGTGGCAAATGAGTGGCGAAGAGTGTGGGGAGAGACATCCTCAATCTCTGCCTTCTTTGCCGCACTCTTGATGATTTCCCACGCTGACTGGCGCGATAGCGCTCCCCCGCGCGTGTTCAAGAACAGGTGCTTGTCGTTGCCTTTCTTAGCTGCGAGTTCGGGACGGCCCTGCCTCATATACTTCATTACCGCATCGCGGGCGTAACTGCCCAGGGGAACGAGGCGCTCTTTACGGCCCTTGCCAAAAAGGCGAACCACCGGCACGTCTCCATCCAGCAAAAGGTCTTCTGGGTAGAGACCGGTTATTTCAGAAATGCGAGCCCCTGTTCCATAAAGCATCTCCATCACCGCGGTATCGCGTAGGCCGATTGGGCCGGGTGTTTCAGATACGGCGTCGAGTAGTTGCGTGACCTGGTCGAGCGTGAGCGCCTTCGGTAGTCGCATGGGCGTCCCCATCGACTCGACGTCGTCCATGGGATCAGTTGCAATCACGTCGCGATCGATCAAGAACTTTATGAAGCCCGAGATTGAGGAACGAGCGCGCGCAATCGAGGACCGTGCAAAAGCTCGTCCAAGCTCCCCCGTTGAAAGTTTAGTTAGGTGGTCGTTAATGACCTTGGCGTTTAGTTCATTGGCCGACTCTAGGTGCGTGTCATCGAGGAACCGGGAGATATCTGAACGGTATGCCGAGATGGTGTGCTTTGACGCGCCGCTATCAACACTCAAATAGTCTAAAAAATCGACTAGATACTGCTGTAAAACACTGTTGCGTGAAGGTATCATAATCTTAAATGTTCTCTCTTTTCGTGTTAAAATAAACACGGAACGCGTTAAAACGACCGAACAGATACAATTGTGACCGATTTCTAAATTAACGACAAGGGAAGGCTATTTTCATGACATTTTCATGGAACGAACTTGACGATCGCGCGGTTAAAACAGCAAAGATGCTTGCCGCAGACGCCGTCGAAAACGCTGGATCCGGCCACCCGGGCACCGCGATTTCTCTCGCACCGCTCGCGTACCTAATCTTCCAGAAGCACCTAAAGATGGACCCGCAAGATAGCCTGTGGCTTGGTCGGGACCGGTTTGTGATGTCTGCGGGCCACTCGTCTTTGACCCAGTACATTTCTCTGTACCTGGCTGACGCCGGCCTTGACCTTGAGGATCTGAAGAAGTTCCGTAGCCTGAAGTCAAAGACGCCGGGCCACCCCGAGTACAAGCACACTGACTTTGTTGAGATCACCACGGGCCCACTTGGCTCTGGCCTTTCCTCCGCTGTTGGCATGGCAATGGCGCAGCGCCGTGTTCGTGGCATGTTCGACCCGGATGCCGCTCCTGGCGAGTCGCCGTTCGATCACAACATCTGGGTAATCGCGGGCGATGGCTGCTTGCAGGAAGGCATTTCTTCCGAGGCTTCCTCGCTGGCTGGAACGCAAAAGCTTGGCAACCTGATTGTGTTCTGGGATGACAACCACATCTCCATTGAAGATGACACCTCGATTGCGTTCACTGAAGATGTGATGAAGCGCTACGAGTCTTACGGCTGGCACACCCAGCACGTGGATTGGACCAAGGGCGGCGAATACAAGGAGGACGTTGCGGCCGTTGAAGAGGCGATCCAGAACGCGCTAGCTGAGACTGACCGCCCGTCGATAATCGGACTGCGCACCATCATCGGCTGGCCTACCCCGGGCAAGCAGAACACGGGCGCTATACACGGCTCGAAGCTTGGCTCCGATGCTCTTGCAGGCTTGAAGGAAGCACTTGGCCTTGATCCGCAGAAGATGTTTGATGTGGATGAGGAGGCCGTCGCACACGCACAGGCGAATATGAAGCAGCGCGGCGAGGCCGCCCGCTCCGAATGGGACGCGAAGTTCGCTAAGTGGCGCGAGGCTAACCCCGAACTTGCAAAACTTTACGATCGTCTTGCAAAGCGCGAACTACCCGAGGGCTGGGAAGATGCGCTACCGAAGTTCGAAGAGGGCAAGGCCGTTGCTACCCGCGCCGCGTCGGGCAAGGTGCTGAACGCTTTGGCTCCGGCTCTTCCTGAGCTTTGGGGTGGTTCGGCTGACCTCGCGGGCTCGAACAACACCTTTATGGACGGCGAGCCCTCGTTCCTACCGGAAGAGCGTAGCTCTGCAATGTTCTCGGGCAACAAGTACGGCCGCAACCTCCACTTTGGTGTTCGTGAACACGCGATGGGGGCCATCATGAACGGTATCGCGCTTGAGGGACTCACCCGCGTTTACGGTGGCACGTTCTTCGTGTTCGCTGACTACATGCGTGGTGCGGTGCGTCTGGCCGCTCTGATGGGGTTGCCTACGACCTTCGTGTGGACCCACGATTCGATTGGTGTTGGCGAGGATGGCCCCACGCACCAGCCTGTGGAGCACCTGACCGCTTACCGCGCTATTCCAAACCTCTCGATCGTCCGCCCGGCCGATGCCGCTGAGACGGCGGAGGCATGGAAGGAAATCTTGAAGCGTGACGCCACGGCCGGCCTGATTCTTTCCCGTCAGAACCTGCCTAACCCGAAGCGTGGAGGCGACCTGGCTCCCGCAAGTGGCCTCGCCCGCGGAGCCTACGTGCTGCGTGACACGGAGGGCACGCCGGACATTATTCTGATGGCTTCCGGTTCGGAGGTCCAGCATGCGCTTGGCGCCGCGGAGGTCCTCGCGAGTGAGGGCGTGAAGGCGCGCGTTGTGTCCGTTCCTTGTATGGAGTGGTTCGATGAGCAGTCTGAGGAGTACAAGGAATCGGTACTCCCCTCGGCCGTTACCGCACGTGTTAGTGTCGAGGCCGGTTTGGCTGCACCGTGGTACAAGTACCTCGGTATTAAGGGCCGCGCGGTTTCGCTAGAGCGTTTCGGTGAGGTTGGCTCGGGCGATGATCTCATGGAGATGTTCGGATTCACCACGGAAAACGTGGCTAAGGTTGCCCGTGAGGTTCTAGCCTAACGTTCAACTAATCTGGAGGTCAGCTGAGCTGGCCTCCAGATTTTTTACCCCTAATCTCGTAAACTGAGCACAGTCGATTGCAAGGCGGAGCAATGCTTGAAACAGATTTGAAAGTTCACCGAACGGTAGAGGAACTCCACGCGAAGGTGGCTCTCTCACTGGTTCGCAAGATCACTGAGCTTTCACAGCAGCGCAGTCGTATCCATGTAGGGATCGCTAGCGATGTAAGCACCACGCTGTTGCAGAAAATTGCCGACATCATGCGCCACCACCCTGATCTTGTGGAGCAGTGGTCACCCGTTCATATTTGGATGGCTGACGAGTGCTACGTGGAATATGAGGATGCAGACCGCGCCGACACGCATGTTGATGAGGCCCTCTCATCCCAGTTCCCTATTTTTCAGCTCCACCGGCCACCCACCCCCTCGAATAGTAAGAATTTGGAGGCGGCGGCACACAGGTATGCGGAAGAAATGGTGTCGGTATATTCGTTGCACGCCCTGCTGGATCCGCGTTCAATAGCTCTTGATATGAGTATTTTAGGAATTGGCCAGGACGGCCACTTTGCGTCCCTTTTTCCCTCTCACCAAACCTTGGATGCAGGTGGGCTGTATGTTGCAGAACCGCAGTCCCCTAAGCTTCCAGCGCAGCGAATCTCAATGACTATTCCTCTATTGCGGCGTTCACGGGCGTCCTGGTTTGTGGTTGCGGGTAAAGAAAAGGCTACGGTTTTTGCGCAGGCATTGCAGGGCGCCAACTTTAGAGAGGTGCCCGCAGGTGCAATGAACCAGGTGGGAACGCAGTGGTGGGTGGACAAAGCTGCAGCCAGCAGGATCGACAGGATCTTCTAGCGCTCCCCTTCGCGTAGACGCCTGAGTGCATCTTCGAGGATCGCGTCTCTCTCGGCGGAGCTTCGCCGCGCCTCGACCTCTGCGAAGTGTCTAGTTGTAAGCGAGGATTCCTGGCGTTGTGAGGCAGCACTTGCCTCTACTCGGGGGCGATTACGGTAGGCAGCCTCATGGCACGTTTGACAAGGATACGAATTCGGAACGTCAAACAATGCGGTTGCAGAAAAAGAAACGCGCGTGACATGGCCACGCGCGCAGAAGTATTCGATGTTTGCTATCGCATCCAAGCTAGGCGAACTTCGTCAAAATACCGATCAGGACGATTACGGTTACCCACACGATGAGGGTGCCGATGGTAATGCGGTTAAGGTTACGCTCGGCAACACCAGATGAGCCCGCAGTGGATGAAAAGCCACCACCGAACATGTCCGATAGGCCGCCACCGCGACCCTTGTGCATCAAAATGGTGAGGATGAGGAACAGGCTCGAGATCACGAGCAACACGTCCAGGATGATTTTTACAGCTGTCACGCTAATCCTTTTCCTTCACGCCTCGGCGCTTAAACAAACTTTCTAACCTGTTAGATTCTAGCGTGGCATCGCGAAAGTTCATAGCCGGGCGCGCAAGCATGGTGGCTTTCACTAAAAATGTGTCTCCACCGGATTTTGTTCCGGTGGAGACACATAAAGAGGTTAGGCGTTGAAGCGCGCGATCTTCGCGAACTCGTCAGCCTTCAGCGATGCGCCGCCAACGAGGGCGCCATCGACGTCCTCCTTAGCCATGATGTCTGCAACGTTCGAGGACTTCACGGAGCCGCCGTAGAGGATACGGACAGCATCAGCGGTCTCGGCGTCGTACAGTTCACTTACGCGAACGCGGATTGCGCCGCAAACTTCCTGTGCATCTTCAGGGGTTGCGACCTCGCCGGTGCCAATGGCC
This sequence comes from Gleimia europaea, assembly GCA_002871995.1. Taxonomy (GTDB): domain Bacteria; phylum Actinomycetota; class Actinomycetes; order Actinomycetales; family Actinomycetaceae; genus Gleimia; species Gleimia europaea. Next base: position 208,265 of record PNHW01000001.1, on the reverse strand, counting down.
CAGATAGGCTCGTACGCGATAACGCTCTTCTTGACGTCGTCAGCGGACATGCCCTTCAGAGCGCCATCGATCTGCGCTAGTACGTGTGAAACTTGGTTTCCAGCCTTGCGAACGTCAAGGCCTTCACCACAGCAGATGATTGGCGTCATTCCAGCAGCGAGGGCAACGCGCGCCTTCTCGCCCACCAGCGCGTCACTCTCGCCGTGGTATTCACGACGCTCGGAGTGGCCCACAACGATGAAGCTGCAACCAAGCTTGGACAGCATGGAAGCAGAAATCTCGCCGGTGTACGCACCGTTCTCGTGGGTGGAAACATCCTGAGCGCCGTACTTGATCTTCATCTCGTCGCCCTCAACAACCGTCTGAACCGAACGGATGTCGGTAAACGGCGGAATGACAGCAACCTCAACAGCCGCGAAATCGAAGTTAGCGTCAGTCAGTTCTTGGTTTAGGCCCTGGACCAGGTGGATCGCCTCAAGGTGATCCATGTTCATCTTCCAGTTGCCGGCCATAAGTGGCGTACGTGCCATGTAAATCAGTCCTCCAAAACTGCGATACCCGGAAGCGTCTTACCCTCAAGAAGTTCGAGGGAGGCACCGCCACCGGTGGAAATGTGAGAGAAAGTGGATTCATCGAAGCCGAGCAGACGCACAGCAGCCGCAGAGTCGCCGCCGCCAACTACCGAGAAGCAGTCACCTTCGGATAGTGCGCGAGCAACGGCCTTCGTGCCGCCAGCAAAGTTCTCAAACTCGAATACGCCCATCGGGCCATTCCAAGCAACGGTCTTCGCCGAAGCGATCTTCGAAGCGTAAAGTTCTTGCGACTTCGGACCAATATCGAGGCCCATCTGGTCGGCAGGAATCGCGTCCGCGTCAACTACGGATGGGGTTGCGTCCTTTGCAAACTCGGGAGCAACCACGATGTCTACAGGAAGGACGAGGTCAACGCCGCGCTCCTTTGCCTCATCGATGTAGCCCTTAACCGTTGCAAGCTGCTCTTCTTCTAGCAGCGACTTGCCAACCTCGTAGCCCTTTGCCTTCAAGAATGTGAAGGCCATGCCTCCACCAATGAGGAGCATGTCGGCCTTCTTCAGCAAGTTAGCGATAACGCCAAGCTTGTCCGAAACCTTGGAACCGCCAAGCACAACCGCGTAGGGGCGTTCCGGATTGTCGGTAGCCCTCGACAGCGATTCGATCTCCTTCAACACGAGGAGGCCCGCAGCGGACGGAAGCTTCTTTGCAATGTCGTAAACCGAAGCCTGCTTGCGGTGTACAACGCCGAAGCCGTCCGAGACAAAAGCATCGGCAAGTTCCGCCAGTTCGGAAGCGAACTCTTCGCGCTCGGCGTCAACCTTTGAGGTTTCACGCGGATCGAAGCGAACATTCTCGAGCAGAAGAATATCGCCATCGTTTAGCTTTCCGGCCTCTTCCTTTGCGGATTCGCCGGTGATGTCCTTGGCAAGCGATACGTTGGCATCAACAAGTTCGCCAAGACGCTTTGCAACCGGTGCAAGGCTGAACTCTGGCTTGAACTCGCCCTTCGGACGGCCAAGGTGTGCCATGACGATAACCTTGGCTCCGCTTTCTACAAGCTTGTTCAAAGTGGGTAGTGCCGCGCGGATACGGCCGTCGTCGGTGATCGTCGTGCCATCTAGCGGCACGTTGAAGTCCGAACGAACCAGGACGCGCTTTCCTTTGAGGTCACCTAGACTTTCGATCGTTCTCATAAAATCTTCCTCTCGAAGTTCAATAGTTCGGGCCTAAAGAAGACGCCCGCGCACGCGTCAGCATGTGCGGGCGTCCAACTTTTACGCTCGACTCCTAATTAGAGACGCTCACCAACGTACTTGGTCAGGTCTACGAGGCGGTTCGAGTAGCCCCACTCGTTGTCGTACCAGGAAACAACCTTCACCTGGTCGCCAATAACCTTGGTTAGCGGCGCGTCGAAGATCGACGAGTGCGGGTCGGTTACGATGTCGGTCGAAACGAGGTAGCCATCGGAGTATGCCAGGACACCCTTGAGCGGGCCCTCAGCAGCTGCCTTCATGGCGGCGTTGACGGACTCGATCGAAACCTCGGACTTCGTGGTGAAGGTGAGGTCGGTGACCGAACCGGTGATTACCGGAACGCGAAGTGCGTAGCCGTCCAGCTTGCCCTTGAGCTGCGGGAGCACGAGAGCAACAGCGCGAGCAGCACCGGTGGTGGTCGGAACAATGTTGACCGCAGCGGCGCGTGCACGGCGAAGGTCCTTGTGCGGAGCGTCGTGGATGCGCTGATCGCCAGTGTAAGCGTGGATCGTAGTCATGAGGCCGCGCTCGATGCCAAAGGCCTCGTCAAGGACCTTAGCCATCGGAGCAAGGCAGTTAGTGGTGCACGATGCGTTCGAAATAATGTTGTGCTTAGCCGGATCGTAGTCGGTGTGGTTTACACCAACAACGAAGGTAGCGTCTTCATTCTTAGCCGGTGCGGAGATGATGACCTTCTTAGCACCACCATCGATGTGTGCCTTCGCCTTGGTTGCATCCGTGAAGAAGCCCGTGGACTCAATCACGATGTCAACACCGAGGTCGCCCCACGGAATGTTGGCGGGGTCGCGCTCAGCGAAAGCTGCGATGCGGTGGCCACCAACGGTGATGGACTCGTCATCGTAGGTTACGTCTGCGTCAAGCTTGCCAAGAATGGAATCCCACTCGAGCAAGTGTGCGAGGGTCTCGTTGTCAGTTAGGTCGTTGACGGCAACAATCTCAAAGTCCGCACCCTGCTCACGAGCTGCGCGGAAGAAGTTACGGCCAATACGACCAAAGCCGTTAATACCGACGCGGAAAGTCACAATGTCCTCCTGTAATGCGCTACGGCGCATTTTCGTCTGATGAAACTGAATGCCCAGAAACGCGGGCACGCAGTCCGCAGTTTTCTGCGGTTCCAGCACTTCTAAATTTACACCGTTTCGATAGATTTAGCATGCTCGAAGGCGGCATTTACTTTATTACTAGGAAAATTCCAGGTTTTGGAAAGGTTTTTAGAGGTAAAAGCTAAGCAAATATGGCGTCGGCGTTAGCTATCAATCCGCTGTTTTCTTTAACCTTCGAGTAAATCGGCGCTGAGACTTGCTTCCGTGTCGGGAAGCCCGTCCTCATGGGCGCGCTTATCAGCCATGGCAAGAAGTCGGCGAATACGTCCCGCAATCGCGTCCTTCGTCAGTTGCGGGTTAGCGAGCTTGCCAAGTTCTTCAAGCGAGGCCTGCGGGTGGCTAACGCGAAGTTCACCAGCCTCACGCAGGTGCTCGGGAACCTCGTCTCCCAAGATGTCGAACGCACGCTTTACCCGCGCGCTTGCAACTACTGCGGCCCGCGCGGACCGGCGTAGATTAGCGTCGTCAAAGTTAGCCAATCGGTTAGCACTGCCTCGGGCTACGCGGCGCTTGCGGCGCGCCTGCCACACCTCCAGGGTTTCAGGAGTTTCCAGGGCCTGCAGAATCGAGGCGATCCCATCAGCTTCGCGCACCACAACCCGCTGCGCACTGCGAATCTCACGCACCTTCGCCTGTGCACCCATTCGGCGCGCAAAACCAGCCATTGCAAGCGCGGCCTCCGGACCGGGAGCAGTGATTTCCATCGCCGAGGACCGGCCGGGCTCCATCAGCGAGCCACGCGCTAGGAACGCCCCGCGCCACGCCGCGATGGCCTCGGCGTCGCCCGAAGCAACAATCCGGGTGGGAAGACCTCGCACCGGACGGCCCTGCGCATCAATTAGTCCCGTCATGCGAGCCAGATGATCGGCTCGTTCCACCACGCGCACAACGTAGCGGTCTCCCTTCTTTAACGCTCCCCCAGAGACGATAACCACAGAAGAGTTCACCTTAAACAGCTTCGCCATGAACGTGCGCAGGCGAGCAGCCGTGGCCGGCAGATCAACTTCGGCCTCAATAATCACGCGGCCTGAAACCAAGTGTAAACCACCCGCGAAACGGAGCATTGAGGCTACCTCCGCCACCATTTCAGATGGGGTGGCAACGGGTTTCCTAACCAGTTCCTCTTTCAGAGCGAGCGTCAGCGACATTAAACTTTCTCCACAATCTAAGCGAGCCAGGCCTCGCGCCGTCCGACTTCACCCAAGAAGCCATCAAATGCGTCACGTAGCGCTGCCGCCAGACGCAACGGATCGTGCAAGGGCTGAGCTCCACCGATCGACACCTGTCGAAGCAGTAGTCTAGCGCCTACCTCGCGGGCAGCGTTCTCCAAGTCCTCAATATCGTCAACCGTGGAGGGCTGGGCAATCACCACATCAAGCGCAAAATCAGGAGCATGCTGAGCCAGAACGCGAACGTGATCACCGGCAGAGAGCATTTCTGTTTCGCCCTCTTGTTCCGCAAGGTTCAGCACGAGGGCTCGCCGCGCCTTCGTTGAAACCAGCGCATCGTGCAGTTTTGGCACCAGCAGGTGTGGGAGCACGGACGTGTACCACGAGCCTGGGCCCAGCACCACCCACTCGGCCTCGGCTATCGCATCAAGAACTTCGGGGGCAACCGGTGGGTCAGCAGGATTTAGGCGAACCGCGCGGGTTTGCCCCTCGGCAGTGGCTACGGCGCATTGACCTCGCACTACCCGTGTTAGCCCATCGGGGCCCTCCACGTCGGCTTCGATCTCCAGTGGGGTCTGTGCCATTGGTAGAACGCGGCCGTGAGCGCCCAGCAACCGAGCAATCCAGTCCAGGCCGTCCACCTGGTCACCCAAAAGTTGCCACAGGGATACGATCAGCAGATTTCCGAGGGCGTGGTCATTCAGCGGACCATCGGTGTTGAAACGGTGCTGCATGACATCGCGCCAGGTTAGGCCCCATTCGGAGTCATCGCACAGCGAAGCCAGTGCCATGCGTAGATCTCCCGGAGGTAGCACGTCCATTTCCTCGCGCAGCCGGCCCGAGGAACCACCGTCGTCAGCAACGGTTACCACTGCCGTGAGCTGATGCGTTATGTGTTTGAGGGCCCGCAGGGTTGCAGAAAGACCGTGGCCGCCGCCAAAAGCAACCACGCGCGTGCCAGCCTCTCCCCTGCGCGGCCAGCCGTTTGCATCCAGTAGACCTGCCATGGTTACTCCCTACCCAAGTCCCTGTGAAGCACTCGAACAGGGAACCCTTCATCACGCAGCGTGGCCGCAATCAGCTCGGTCATGGCAACCGACCTGTGCTTACCACCGGTGCATCCTACCGCGATGGTAGTGAAGGGTTTTAGTTCATTCACGTAACCGCGGATCATGGGCGCAAGCAGTTTGGCGTAATTGATAGCAAAATCGCGAGCTCCGGGTTGCTCCAGCACGTATTTCGCAACCGGCTCATCACGGCCAGTTAGGTGGCGAAGTTCGCTAACCCAGTAGGGGTTCGCCAAGAAACGCACGTCCAGCACGTGGTCCGCGTCAAGCGGCAGTCCGTACTTAAAACCGAAAGACATGACGGTGAGTTTCAGCTGCGTGTCGGCTTCACCCGCAACGATGTCGCGCATGTGCCGCGTGAGGTCATGTACCGACATTTTTGAGGTGTCGATGATCTCATCTGCACGGGCGCGAAGCGGAGCGAGCATCTGTTTCTCTTTACGAATCCCGTCGAGGATTCGCCCGTCGCCCTGAAGAGGGTGCGGACGCCGGTTGGACTCGTACCGGCGCACAAGCGTGGCCTCGTCTGCCTCGAGGAAAATAATCCTGTAAGTAACCGCGTCTTCATTGAGTTTGGCGAGGACGTCCTCGAGGTCGTGAAAGAACTCGCGGCTGCGAACGTCTACCACTGCGCCCAGGCGGTGCACGCCCGAGCCGTCCACGGTCATCATGCCGGCCAGCGCCGGCAGGAGCGTCGGCGGAAGGTTGTCTACCACGTACCAGTCCAGGTCTTCCAGTGCCATTGACGCGCGCGTACGTCCAGCGCCAGACATTCCAGAGATGATGATCAGCTCGGGTTCGCTCGCTTTAGGAAGCCGCGCCATTTCATCAAGTAGCGGGATGCCCGCGGGCACAGTTGGCGGGTTGTTCTCGGTCACCGACTTCGTGTCTTCACTCATGTGTCTAGTTTGCCAGCCTTTTGGCCGCTCGTCTCGCTTTCTTTGTTACCGGGCTCGTTCACCTGGGCGTGGAAGAAGTCAAAAATGGTTTGTGCCAACATGGGCCCCACACCTGGAGCCGTTTGGAGTTCTTCCACACTAGCCTCGCGAATCTTCTTTACGGATTTGAACTTCTTCAGTAGTTCAGCCTGCCGGGTGGGGCCAAGGCCGGGCACTTGGTCAAGCACGGATCGTCTCATCGCTTTAGAACGCTTTTGGCGGTGGTGGGTGATGGCGAAGCGGTGCGATTCATCCCGCAAATGTTGAAGCAGATAAAGGCCGGGTGAGGTGCGTGGCAGGATGACCGGGAAGTCGTCACCGGGAATCCATACTTCCTCCAGACGTTTTGCTAGCCCCACTACGGGTACGGTAATGCCGAGTTCTTCTAGCGTTGCCGAGGCAGCGTTTACTTGTGGCAGGCCCCCATCAACCACCACCAGGTCGGGCCGGTAGGAGAATCTGCGAGGAAGGCCGGTTTGTGGATCTACCGGGCCGGAGGCGAGTTCGATGCCGTCCTCGTCGTAGCCGGACTCCCCCGCTTCCTCGGCCAAGAGCCTCTTAAAGCGGCGGGTTAGGGTTTCACGCATGGCAGCTGTGTCGTCCGGTACGCCTTCACCGTCCTCACCTCGGATAGTGAAATGGCGGTAGTCGGTTTTGCGGGGCGCTCCGTCTTCAAACACGACCATGGACGCCACCTGGTTTGTGCCCATCGTGTGGGACACGTCGTAGCATTCGATGCGTAGCGGTGCGGACGAGAGGTCAAGGTAGTCGCGCAGTTCTTCGAGGGCTTGGCTACGCTGCGTGAGGTCGCCAGCGCGTTTGGTCTTGTGTAGGCGCAGGGCGTGCTCGGCGTTAGCTTGAACGGTGTCCATGAGGGCGCGCTTCTCACCGCGTTGAGGAATACGTAGGTCTACGTTGGCGCCACGAATCTGAGTGAGCCACGCGGCAACGGCATCGGCGTCGGTGGGCAGGACTGATACGAGTACTTCACGTGGAACAGCGGATGTTGGGGCATGTTCCACATCGTCAACGGAGACTGCGGCAACGCGTTCGTGCACGTCTTCGCGGGTAGCTTCGGCATAAACTTGTTGGAGCAGGCGCTGCATGAGTTCGGCTTCGCTGGTGTTGTCCGGGCGGTCTACTACCCAGCCGCGCACGCCGCGGATACGGCCTCCGCGCACGTGGAACACTTGGACTGCAGCTTCGAGTTCGTCAACAACTTGGGCGAATACGTCCGCGTCCGTGCCGTCACCGAGCACAACGGCGTTTTGTTCCAGGACTTTGTCGAGCGCTGCCAGAGAATCGCGCAGGCGCGCGGCGCGCTCGAAGTCGAGTTCGGTGGCGGCTTGCTTCATCTGGGTTTTGAGGTCACGAATGTAGGGGCCCACTTTGCCGGACATGAATTGGCATAGTTGTTCGGCTAGTTCGTAGTGGTCTTGTTGGGAGATTTTTCCAACGCACGGTGCGCTGCAGCGTTCGATGTAGCCGAGCAGGCAGGGTCTCCCGGCGCGTTCGGCGCGACGGTAAACACCCTTGGAGCAGGTGCGAATAGGAAACACCCGTTGGAGCTGGTCAGCGGTTTCGCGAATGGCCCACACTTGCGAGTAGGGCCCAAAGTAGCGGGTGTTTTTACGCCGGGCTCCTCGCATGATCTGCATGCGCGGCACGTCCTCCCCCATTGATACTGCGAGGTAGGGGTAGGACTTGTCATCCCGATACATGACGTTGAAGCGCGGGTCGTACTGTTTAATCCACGAGTATTCCAGGGTGAGTGCTTCAACCTCTGTGGCGACAACTGTCCACTGCACTGATGCTGCAGAGAACACCATTTGTTGGGTGCGCGGATGCAAGCCCGCTGGGTCCTGAAAATAATTGGTGAGGCGGTTGCGTAAGTTCTTGGCTTTACCCACGTAAATGACGCGGCCCTCAGCGTCACGAAAACGATACACCCCAGGTTCAGTTGGGATCTCAGACGTCTTCGGACGATAAGTTACAGGGTCAGCCACGCCTCGATTCTACGAACTTTAAACACGAGGAGCGAGTAGAGCGGTTCTGTGATGACGGCATTTGTGGCTGTCTCTGAGGATTAATTCCCATATTGTTGTGCTGTCATTTTGAGTTGCCTCAATGCCGGTCTTACCTCTGCATCTCGCGCTACAGCAAATGCGGATTTTCCGGATCTTTTCGGGGCTGCCGATGGTATGATCGGGAGTCAGGACTCGTTTATTTTCGCATGTATTGGGAGGTCCTCATGCTTGGCTTGAATCAAAAGCCCGGAGCTTTGTTAGCAGATCAATCTAGTGTCGCGAGGCAGAAACCGCTCAGTTTCGTGTTGAGACTGATGGTGATCGTGTTTTGCACCTTTGGTTTGGTGTTCTCCGGACCTCCTCTAGTGCACGCTGAGGATGAAGGAACGGATGAAAGCGGGTCCCGGGAACTGGCAACCACTCAGCAGCCTGAAAATGTAGCAAATGCTGAAGAGATTCTTGCATCAGAGGAGACTGCAGATGCGGGAGTTGAAGAGGAAGCTGGAAGCACAGCTGACACAGAAGAAGCTCCTGTAGTTGAAAACGATCAGGAGCTCGAAGCACAGCCTGCTCCCGCGGAGAGCTTGGAGATCGGGCCTGAAAACGTCAGTGAAAGCGTCGCTGAGCCAAACGCAAAGCTAGCGCCGCCGACAGACATAGTTGCAATATCGGGTACGAAAGAAGTAAAGGGCCAGGCCGAGGCAACTAACGATAGAAATCGGCAACTTAGGGCATACGTATATGCGAAAGATCCGAAATCGGAGCCTAATCAGATTCCACTGGGGGAAAGCACAGCCGGTAAAGGCAACGGTAAATTCACTGTGAAATTGCAGGAGCCACTAGCTAGCGGCCAAATACTTTACATCGTGCTGAAACAAGAAAACAAAAAAGGCAGTAAATGGATTCCGGATGGAGTTGAATCCGATCCTATATCGGTATCAGTCTCGCTATCTTTGGCTGATCAGTATGACGCTGGTCTAAATGTTCCTCAGGGTCCATTCTTGCACGAAGACCAGGCCACCCGGAGCGACGAGGAAATTAGTGAGATCTTCGAGGCGTTCAAAACAAGTAATCCGGCTATCGCGGGCTATATGAAGGCGATAAACCTCTATAACGTTTCCCAAGAGCAACTCTCAGCTGAGATAATTTATAACGACAATTCTAAAGGCACGACAAAACCCATCAACATCAAACTGATCACGGAACGCTCTGCTGAGGCTTTAGTTGATAAGCTACTGGTCACTGGAAATATAGTCGCTGGCACCCTCCAAACCGAGGATGGACAGCAAGTCACGCCGGGCACGAAAGTAAAGGTTGTCACGAGGATCGATGCCGATGATCGTGAGAATTTTGAGCCTGGAGCTAGGTGCAACGTCGTTAAATCTCAGGCAACGTACGCCGATGTAGATGCCGAGAGCGGCAGGTTCTCCGTCGACGTTGGCTATGAGACCTTGAAGCTAAATTGGCCGGGGTCTTCCGAGGGCGAGATCGGAATCATAGTTAAAGAGCCAAAGAAACTCCCAACGTGCAAAGTCATTGTTCCGGAGGGACCGTTGCCGGAGAAAACTCCGGTTAGGGATCCGAAGAAACTAACTAAAGATGACAAGAAAAGAATAGATCCGAACATCCGACATGCTTACACGACCGTAACTGGCATTTCAAAAATGCCGGATGGTACCGGAGACTGGGAAGATACCCCCGCATTAATTGATTTCAATGCTGATGGCGACGCGAGAATTGCGAACCCCTCAAACAGTGTTGGGGATTGGGATCAAAACTGGGCCTTTGTCCCTAAACAGGACGAAGACGGTAGATATGAACTCAAGAACCCGGAACAGGTCAAGAGTATCGCCGCGAAAGACCTAGTTACGAATATCAAGCCAAGATCGCCCAAGATCACTGTTGATTACGATTCCAGCACAGTCACCATCACTCCTCCCGCCTATACGGATCCGGGTGATGATACAGATTTGGCTTCCTACAGGGTCCTTTATGATGGCAAAACCATTACCCTAACCCGACCTGCGGACTCTGCGGCGCCTAATACGTCCACCAGATCTGTGGCCGCCGGCGCTTTCTTGAAAATGGTGGTCCCATTTGTACTAGCTCGAACTGAACCGTCGGGATCTACCGGATCCTGGTCTTCGAGTGAAGGCTCTGTAGACTCGAGCACGGGTACCGTGACACTGCAAATTAAGGATTTGTCCGTCGGCGCGACCATTACTGCGATCGCAACGGATAGGGGCGGCTTGGTCGAGGAGGAAACGCCGCTTGATTCCGATCCCGTGAGTGTGACGTTGGAAACCGCAACAGTTTCATATGACGCTAATGGTGGTAGTGGCACGATGCCCAGCACCAAGATGAATAAGGGCTTGACGTACACGATCTTGGACAACGGGTTTGAGGCTCCGGAGAATAAGGAGTTTGATCACTGGGAGATTGATGGCAAGACGGTTGCTGCTGGTAGTGAGATCCCGGTGAATGAGGACACGACCATCACGGCCGTGTGGAAGCCTGTCCAGGTAACTGTCACGTATGACGCTAATGGTGGTAGCGGCACTATGGATAGTGCGACCGTGGACAAGGGCAGTAACTACACGATCTTGGACAACGGGTTTGAGGCTCCGGAGAATAAGGAGTTTGATCACTGGGAGATTGATGGCAAGACGGTTGCTGCTGGTAGTGAGATCCCGGTGAATGAGGACACGACCATCACGGCCGTGTGGAAGGACAAGACCGTTCCTACCACTACCGAAACAACCGGTGATGAGACGGAGTCGACTCCTACCACTATCGAAACAACCGGTGATCAGACGGAGCCTACTCCGCAGCCGGAACCAACGGATCCGACTGAGCCAGAAACTACTGAGCCGACGGAATCTGAGACAACAGAGTCATCCGAGACGATACCCTCAGTAGAAACGGAACAGACAACGCCAACCGGATCTACACCCACACAGTCCGGTGCAAAGCAAAAGCTAGCAAAAACGGGGCTCAACGCAGCTTATCCGCTGTATGCCGCGCTGTTCCTGCTAGCAACTGGTGGATTACTAGTGGCCATCCGGAGCAGGAAAAACCGCTTCTAAACCACGCACAACCAAATAGTTAAGAGCCGCTCAAATGCACCTGCAAATGAGCGGCTCTTAACTTTACAAAGCACACGAATAAGAATCCTGTCCTTGTGGGCTACTTCTAAAACTTATGTATCCTATGCATTCGCTTCAAAAGCAACTTCAACCTCGTAGTCAGTCATGTCAGATCCGAGCAGAATCGCATTCACATTTGTGTGAACAAGTCCGGCTCTTGCGCGTCCAGCCCTCGGGCGCGAGCCACGCGGTACTCCAACTGCAGAAGCATGCGTTTACGCTCCACACCACCCGCGTAACCCGACAGCGTGCCGTCCGACGCGATTACCCGGTGACACGGCACAACAATCGACAACGGATTATGTCCCACAGCCGTGCCCACCGCCCGATACGAGCGCGGCCTTCCCACGGCCTGCGCAATTTCCTTATAAGTTGAAACAGCGCCGTAAGGGATCCTTTGTAAGCACCGCCAAACTTCCGTGTAAAAACCCGAATCTGGTAACCGGAGCGGCACAGAAAACTCCAGCCGCTCCCCTGCCAAATACTCGTGTATCTGATCCGCAGCCGCGCTCAGCACACTATCTGCCGGCGACACCCATACCCCCAAATCCTGCACTCCCGGCGCTGGATGATGATCCGGAAAATACACGCCCACCAAGAATTCGCCCTGCGCAACCAAGCTCAGCTCACCAACGGGAGTTACCGTCAACGTGTGCCGCAAAACCACTTCCAGCTCCCCTCCCGCCTCAAAATGAAAGTTATCAGCCTGCATTAAACGGATAATCGACGCAAGCAAACACGCCGGCCGTCATCTGGTTTCTTAAACATACAATTGTGTATTCGACGCCTACAAAACCTATTGGAATCATTAACGAAACTAAAAGTTTCCAAAGGAGCGCCGATGATTCGCCTAATCACGCAAACCCACACCAACAAGGCCGAATACACAATCGACCAAAACGAAACGATCCTCACCGCGCTGCGTGAACGCGCAAGCCGCCGACCAAACGAAGTTGTCATGGAACGCCGTCGCGAAGTAGGCGGATGGTACGCGGTATCAGCAAAACGCTTCGTCGCAGAAATTGACGATATAGCTCGCGGCCTGCTGGGCTTAGGGCTAAAACAGGGCGACGCGTTAGCAATCATGTCATCCACGAGGCCGGAATGGACTCTCATCGACCTTGCGGCCCTCTCCATTGGCGTGATCGTGGTTCCCATCTACGAGTCCGACTCCGTAAGCCAAATCGAATGGATCTGCAAAGACTCCAACGTGCGCATCGCTATCTGTGATACCCATGCGCGCGCTCAACTAATCGAACACGCAAACACGCCAACCGTTGGGCGAATCATGACGTTCGAATCCGGCGCCATCCGAACCATCCTGGAGGCAGCCACCTCCATCAGCGAGGACACGCTGCGCGCAATGCAGACAGAAGTCGACGTAGATTCCATTGCAACGGTCATCTACACCTCCGGCACCACTGGCGTTTCCAAGGGCGTAATACTCACCCACCGAAACTTCGTGGGCACCACCAAAGCCATCGCGCAAGTAGTTCCAAACATTCTTTACTCTACCCAGACGCGCTTCCTCCTATTCCTCCCCCTTGCCCATGTTTTGGCCCGCTTTGTCCAACTTGCAGTACTTTCTGGGCGCGGCGTGTTCAGTCACTCCCCTGACACCAAGAACCTGCTTGCCGACATCGAGAGCTTCCAGCCTTCACTGCTGCTTCTCGTCCCGCGAGTACTTGAGAAGATCTACAACGCCGCCGAAGCCAAGGCCGGCAAGGGAACCAAGCGCAAACTGTTCCGCTGGGCAGCACAGGCGGCAATCGACTACTCCAAAGCAATGGAAACTACATTTGGCCCAACCGTTGCGCAACGTCGCAAGCGCACGTGGGCAGACCGGATTGTGCTCAGCAAAATCCGCCGTCTACTCGGCCCCAACATGAAGTACGTTGTCTCCGGTGGAGCGCCCCTGTCCTCCACACTCGGACACTTCTTCCGCGGCATGGGCCTTACAGTCTACGAAGGATGGGGACTATCCGAAAGTACCGGCCCGATCAGCCTGTCCGACCCGCGCAACCCGATCATGGGATCCGTCGGCCAAGTTCTGCCCGGCAACACCATCACGCTCAACGACGAAGGCGAGATCCTCGTCAAAGGTGTCTCCATCACCCCCGGTTACATGAACAACCCAGAAGCCAGCGCCGAAGCATTCGACGAGGACGGCTGGTTCCACACCGGCGACATTGGCCACATGGATAGGCGTGGGAACCTCTACATTACCGGTCGTAAGAAAGACATTATCGTCACTGCAGGCGGCAAGAACGTAGCGCCCGCGGGCCTCGAGGAATCATTGGTTACCCACCCGCTCGTCTCCCATGTGATCGTGGTTGGCGATCAAAAGCCCTTCATTGGTGCACTTATCACCCTTGACCGCGAAATGCTTCCCACCTGGCTGACCAACCACGGCCTTGAAAACATGGATGTCACGCAGGCGGCCCAGCATCCGCGCGTCATCGCGTCCCTAGACAAAGCAATCGCTCGGGCTAACAAGTCCGTCTCGAAAGCTGAATCGATCCGTAAGTTCCGCATCATTAACGCGGAGTTCACCGTTGACAACGGCTACCTAACGCCCTCTATGAAACTGAAGCGAGCCGACGTCGCGAGGGACTTTGCCGATGAGATCGAAGCTCTCTATACCAAGTAGAGCCCGGGCACGGATGATCCTCTAGGCTGGAGTTATGAGCAGAAAAACCGTACTTGTAACCGGCGGCAGTCGCGGGATTGGTCGCGCCATTTGTGAAGACCTATCTAAGGATTGGCACGTTCTTGTGGGAGGACGCACGGACGCAACCGGGAGCGTAGCTTCCGCCCTCGAATCCGCACAACCCTGGGCGGTTGACATTACCGACGAGGAGGCCGTGCGCGAAGCATGCGCCAAGATCGACAAGCTCGATGCACTAGTGTTGAGTGCCGGCATCTCCATGGGTAAAACTATTGCCGAAGCCACGCGCCAAGACTGGGAGACGATCCTAAACGTGAACGTTATAGCCCAGGCGAGTCTAGTGAAGTACCTGCTACCGGCACTGCGCAATGCGCGCGGCCAGGTGGTTGCCATCAACTCTGGCTCCGGCTTCAATTCAAAGGCGGGTGGTGGCCTGTACTCCGCGTCCAAATTCGCGCTTCGAGCCATGACGGACGCGCTCCGCGAAGAAGAACGGGCCGCGGTTCGCGTCAGTTCTGTGCATCCGGGCCGGGTAGATACCGACATGCAGGTGGAAATTCAAGAGCAGGCCGGCCGTGACTACAATCCGAGCGATCACGTGCGCCCCGAGTCGATTGCAAAAGCCGTGCGACTCGCCCTCGAAACAACTGAGGACGCCACAGTTGAAGTCATCTCTGTGCGACCGGTTCACCAAATCTAAACGTCGCGGATTGCAAGCCACGCTTAGACGAAGCGGTATCAGATTAGAGGGCGCGATATTTGGAGAGGAACAACGCTATTTAGCGAGGATCTTCGCCAAATATTGGCCGGTGAAAGAGCCCTTTACCTCAGAGACCTGCTCCGGGGTTCCCTGCGCTATCACCTTGCCGCCACCAGAGCCTCCCTCAGGCCCCATATCGATAACCCAATCAGCAGACTTAATCACGTCCAGATTGTGCTCAATGACAATCACCGTATTGCCTTTATCAACCAGGCCCTGCAATACGAGGAGCAACTTGCGGATGTCCTCACTGTGAAGACCCGTGGTGGGCTCATCCAAAACGTACACCGTGCGGCCACGCGAACGCTTCTGCAGCTCCGCAGCCAACTTAACGCGCTGCGCTTCCCCACCCGAGAGTGTGGTTGCGGACTGGCCCAGGCGCACATACCCCAGACCTACCTCAACTAGCGTGTTCAAATGCCGCGCTATCCGCGGGATGTGCTCAAAAAACTTCGCACCCTCTGAAATGGGCATGTCCAAAATATCTGAAACAGTCTTGCCCTTGTACTCGATTTCCAAGGTCTCGCGGTTATAGCGTTTACCGCCACAGACTTCGCAGGGCACGTACACGTCGGGAAGGAAGTTCATCTCAATCTTGATGGTGCCATCGCCCTTACAGGACTCACAGCGCCCTCCCTTAACGTTAAATGAGAAGCGGCCCGGCTTGTAGCCGCGCACCTTCGACTCCTGTGTCTCAGCAAATAGCGTCCGCACGTGATCCCACACACCCGTGTACGTGGCCGGGTTTGAACGCGGCGTTCGCCCAATTGGCGATTGATCTACGTGCACGACCTTGTCGAGCTCCTCCACACCCGAAATAGTGCGGTGACGGCCCGGCACAATCTGCGCGCGGTTCAGTTTCGAGGCTAGGGAACGGTACAAAATCGTATTGACCAAAGTGGACTTACCCGAGCCCGAAACACCCGTTACCGCCACAAAATGCCCGAGAGGAAAATCAACCGTCAGGTTTTGGAGGTTGTTCTCCACCGCTCCTCGCACCGTCAACATGCGTTGCAGATCAACAGCGCGTCGTTCTTTCGGCGTAGCGATCGACTTACGCCCCGAAAGATAGTCTCCCGTAATTGACTTCTTGTTCGCCTTCAGTTCCCTCAAAGTGCCAGAGTGAACGATCTGGCCACCGTACTCGCCGGCGCCTGGCCCGATATCAACAATCCAATCAGCGGCCTCCATTGTTTCTTCATCATGCTCGACAACAATCAGAGTATTTCCGAGGTCGCGCAGGCGAATCAACGTGTCAATAAGGCGCCTATTGTCGCGCTGGTGCAAGCCAATGGAGGGCTCATCAAGCACGTACAGTACGCCTACCAGGCCCGAGCCGATCTGCGTGGCCAGCCTGATGCGCTGCGCTTCACCTCCCGAAAGTGTGCCCGCGGAGCGTGAGAGCGTCAAATAGTTCAACCCAACATCCACCAAGAAGTTTAGGCGCACCAAAATCTCGGTCAGCACCGGGGCTGCAATCTGCTTAGCCCTGCCCTGTAGGTGTACATTCTTCAAGAAGTCGCGAGCTTCCAAGATCGACAGATTTGAAAGCGCAGCGATCGACAGATCACCAATCGTGACGGCCAGAACCTCAGGCTTAAGACGTGCCCCTTCACAAACCGGGCAGGGCACCTCCCTCATAAATGAATCCAGGCGCTCCAGCTGGTTCTCTGACTCCGTTTCTGAACGCTTGCGCTCAATGTAGTTAACTGCGCCTTCAAACCCAGTGGTGTAAGAACGCTGTCTTCCCCACCGGTTCTTGTACCGAACGTGCACCTCGTAGTCATTGCCGTACAGAACCGCCTTTTGGATCTTCTTTGGCAAATCCTTCCACGGCGTAGTCATCGAAAAATCGAGCTGCTTAGCCAATGCTTTCAGCAGGTTCGCGTGGTACTTGTTGTTAGCCGTCCAGACGGCAATCGCGCCATCTTTTAGCGAAACGTCCTCATCTGGCACCAGCAGATCCGGATCCACTTCCAGCTTCGAACCAATACCAGAGCACTCCGGGCACGCACCGTAAGGAGCGTTAAATGAGAAGGTGCGTGGCTCAATCTCCTCGAGCATCAACGGGTGACCATTCGGGCACGCCCGGGCCTCTGAATAACGGCGCGAGCGGTGCGGGTCGTCATCGTTCAAATCGATTCGCTCGATCACCACGATGCCGTTTGCCAGCTCCAGGGCGGTCTCAACCGAATCCGTGAGGCGCTGGCGGAGCCCATCTTTAATCACCAGACGGTCCACTACAACGTCGATGGTGTGCTTTAGATTCTTATCCAGCTGGATATCTTGATCGAGGCGAAGCTGCTCACCATCTACGCGAACTCGCGCAAAGCCTTTTTGGCGCATCTCATCAAACAGATCCTGATATTCGCCCTTCCGTCCTATAACCAGCGGAGCGAGGACCAGAAACCGCGTGCGCTCGGGAAGCTCCAATACCGAGTCCACGATCTGCTGCGGAGTTTGGGCTGTAATCTCAGCCATACACTGTGGGCAATGTTGCACACCCGCTCGGGCGTACAACAGACGCAAATAGTCGTGAATCTCCGTGATCGTACCAACCGTTGAACGCGGGTTGCGCGACGTTGACTTCTGGTCAATGGAAACCGCGGGAGACAGGCCCTCAATGAAATCTACGTCCGGCTTATCCATCTGGCCCAGAAACTGGCGCGCGTACGAAGACAGCGACTCCACGTAGCGGCGCTGTCCCTCCGCGAAAATCGTGTCGAAAGCCAGCGATGACTTACCCGAACCTGACAAGCCCGTAAAAACGATCATCGAACCCCTGGGCAGATCCAGGTCAACACTTTTCAAATTATGCTGGCGCGCACCGCGGACAATTAGCGAATCATTCACACCTCTACCCTAAATACCCCAGACTAAAAGCGCACATTTGTTCGATTACAGCAAAACTAACCGGCTGCTTACACCTCCGGCGGGCGCGCTCCCGCTTCCATCATTCAAAAATGTGACATTTGCGGCTTGTCCAGCTGAAAAAGTCTCGACACCGAGAGATAATGTAGCCATGCACACATACGCCGTAATTTATGAATATGAGCCGCAACTCCTCGCTCTGATCGACAACTGGCGCGCTGCGCACCGCGAATACCTTCGCAAGTTGCACAGGCAGGGCAAGCTATTCACCTCTGGCCACCTACGCGAGGCCAGCCACGCAGGCGCACTTCTAATCATGCGTACTGAAACCGCCCAAGAGGCCCGCGACCTTCTCGAAAAAGACCCGTTCTTTGAGCACGGCCTCGTAACTAACATCATCGTTCGAGAGTGGAAGCCAACCATTGGTGATCTGGCCGAGCGCTTCTCTAACGTTTCAGACTTCCCCATCTCAAATCCGTAGAGACAAAAGCGAAGTGCGGGGTTGGTATTCGCCACACCCCGCACTTCTTATTTTCCTAAGGCGTTGTAGCCGCGCGTTAGGCGTACTTATTCAAATGCGCGAGGACGGCTTGCAATACCTGCTCGGGCTGTTCTACAGCCGCCAGGTGAGCCGCGCCCTCAACGCAGATCAAGTTCACTTGCTCGTTACCTCCCTCACGGAGCGAAGCAACCAGATCAAGCGCGGCATCCTTTGGTAGCGTCCCATCAAACTCTGCGCGCACAACCGTAATCGGTTGTTCCAACCCACCAAGGCCAGAGCGATTATCCATATTCGCAATTACCTCACAACACTGGGCGTACCCCTCATCGGCGCAATCCAAGAAGGTCTTCCGGGTTCGCTGCACGCCCGGCCCATTCTCCTCGTAGAACGAGGATGTGAACCAACGCTGGAGCGTAGCCTCCACCAAAGCCTTCGTCCCCTGCTCGCGAACCACGCCAGCACGCTCTGTCCAAGCGTTAGAAGGTAGCAGGACCGGGCCAGAGCACATCATGATCCCGCTCTGGATCCGCTGGGGATGATTAATCGCCATCCAAAGCGACATCATGCCGCCTAGCGAAAGTCCCGCAATGTGGAAGCCATCCAAGTGGAGCTCGTCTGCAACCTCCAGGATCCAATCCCCCAGTATTGCGGGAGTTAACTCCCCCTGAATCTGCGGTACTTGCGACCGGCCATGGCCGGGGAAATCGAAGCGAACCACACGGTACTCGCCGAGGCCGGGCACAACCTCATTCCACATGTTGCGGTCTGATCCCAGTGAAGATCCGAGGAAAATGACCGGCGCGTCGGCCGGTCCAGAAACGTCATAGCTAAGTGTCGTCGTATTCCCACGATACTGCGAATGCGGTCCAATGGCGTACCATCATTGCGTGAAGGTCTTACTGCGCTACATTGATCCGTTTATCGTCAGCATCCTTGCCATCCTGGTTATCGGCATCCTCGTTCCGATTCCCGCGCAATGGATTGATGTCCTCACCATTATGGGCACCGTAGCCGTCATGATCCTATTCCTCGTCTACGGCATGCGGCTTCGCACTAGTGAGATCATTGAAGGCCTAAAGAACCTGAAGCTACAAGCCAGTGTGCTTGCCTCCACCTTCCTTGTCTTCCCGATTCTAGGAGCTTTAACCGAACCCCTATTTCGGCCCTGGCTTGGCGCCACCTTTGCCCTTGGCCTGCTTTATCTAACGCTCCTGCCCTCAACCGTGCAAAGCTCAATCTCGTTTACCTCCATCGCCGGAGGCAACGTAGCCGGTGCCGTCTGTGCCGCAACTATCTCCAACATCCTCGGCATGGCAATCACTCCCCTCCTCGTCATGATCATCATGGGCGCATCCACCGGGGTTGGCTGGGGATCAATCGTAGATGTCCTCGTCAAACTACTCATCCCATTCATCATCGGGCAGCTACTTCAACCCAAACTCGGCGGCGTTGTACGAGCCAACAAGTGGCTCACAAAAACCGTTGACCGTGGCACCATCCTCATCGTCGTTGCCTCCTCCGTCGCCGGCGCTACAGCTCGGGGCCTGTGGAGCACGCTCACCTGGGGTGATGCCATTGGCCTCGTCATTGCATCTGGCATTTTGCTGGCAATCATGATGACGGCCTCATGGAAGGCTGGTCACCTGCTCAAGATGAACCGCGGCGATAACATCGCCCTGCTCATGTGCGGATCGAAAAAATCCCTGGCAACCGGCCTGCCCATGGCTGCAATCATATTTCCACCCCACATTGTGGCGGCCGTGACCGTTCCCGTCATCGTCTTCCACCAGCTCCAGCTCATGGCCGCCGCAGTAATTGCGAAGCGCCTGGCTGCAAGCACCGAGCAGACGGGCGAGAACACCTGGTAACGTGCGAACACGGCTCGCTTACTACTCGTCTACGTCACCGACAATGCGCGTAAGATCGCCGAATTTGCGTGAGTAGTTCCGAAATACCAACTCAATCAAGAATGAGCACACCGCCGCTAACACCAGGACACCCAACCACTGGGTTGGCGTGGGCCATGTGAGGGCAAAGAACGTACGCACCGGTTCAATAAGTACTGTTGCCACACCAGCGCTAAGCATTGCGAACAGGATAACCGCTCTGTACGCAACGATGGGACGGGACATTACAGACAGCAAGTAGAGCGCTGCCATGAGCACGGCCAACGTGGCCACAGTAGACCCAACCTCTAGTGACTGCGCTGCGTAGAACCTCTGCGCTACCAGCGCTGTAACTGCCAAAACTATGCCCGAGGGTATCGCGATATGAAGCGTGCGCTCCAGGAAGCCGGGCCGATACCTGCGGTAATTCGGCGTTAATGACAGGAAGAACGCGGGAATGCCTATTGTTAAACTCGAAATGATCGTTAAGTGACGAGGTAAGAACGGGTACCGCCACGCAAAAATCGCAACCAGTACCGCAAGCAAGGCCGACATCGCCGTTTTGGTGAGGAACAGGGCAGAGACACGCTCCATGTTCGCAATGATGCGGCGACCTTCAGCGACAACGCGAGGCAACTTCGAGAATTTACCGTCCACGAGGACAAGCTTTGCTACCGCTCTCGTTGCGGGCGCTCCTGATCCCATCGCAATGCCGAGGTCCGCATCCTTTAACGCGAGGACATCGTTCACTCCGTCACCCGTCATCGCAACCGTATGTCCACGCGATTGCAACGCTTTTACCATCTTGCGTTTAGTTTCTGGAGTCACACGCCCAAACACGTCAAACTCGTTGACTGCCTCGACAAAGTCCTCCTCGACCTGCGGCAAATCGCGCGCGTCCAACACCTTAACCGGCTCGCCGCGTCTTACACCAACGCGGTTAGCAATCGCAGCTACCGTACTGGGATTGTCACCCGAAATCACCTTGATCTGAACACCTTGGCGTAAGAAATAAGAGATCGTGTCCGCAGCATCCCCTCTAATCTGCTCTGCCAGAACTACGATCAAAACAGCCTGCAAATGCTTAGGCAGGCTAGGATTATCCTCATCAATATGATCCAAAGGGGAATGAGCTAGGCAAACAACTCGGGCCCCCTGCTGTGCGAAGGTCGAAACCTGCTCTAAAGTCTGAGCCGCATTCACCGCGTGGCTTGCCACAATATCGGGCGCGCCAAAATACCAGGAACCCGAGTCGGTGACTGCCGCCGACCATTTGCGTGACGAATCAAACGGGACATCCTGCAGTAGCTTCGCCGGTTCAACACCGCTGAGGCCCGCCATAGTGGCTTTCGCGGTCTGGTTCTCCCCGCCCGCAACCATTGCCGCAAGAGCGCTTTGGGCGTCCTCTTCTATCGACTCATCCAGACAAATCACCTGCTGCGGCGCGATTTCTCCCGTAGTGATCGTACCTGTCTTATCGAGGCAAAGTCGATCCACGCGGGCTAAAACCTCAACCGCACCAAGTTCTTGAATCAGGACGTTACGCTTGGCTAAACCCGCGCCGGCAAGCGCAAAGTTAAGCGATGTGAGCAGTACCAAGCCTTGCGGGATCATGCCCACCACACCGGCAACGGCGAGCACCACTGCGTGCTGCCAGGTGGTGCCCTCGTCGGAACGCAACTGGGAGGCCACCAGAAGTAGTACAACCGGCAGGATCACCCACGAAATCCATTTCAAAATCGTGTTGATGCTCTGCCCGATCTCAGACTTAACCTTCTTGAACTGTCTTGCCTCTTTTGTGAGCCGATTCGCGTAGGAATCCTCACCCACCTTTGAAGTCTCAAACAGGGCCTCGCCCGCAACCACAGCAGTACCGGACAGCACCGAATCGCCCCTGCGCTTGCGTACGGGCACCGACTCCCCCGTCAGCATCGACTCGTCCACACGCAATCCGTAGCTTTCTAGGACCGTGCCGTCAGTTGGCACCTGATCACCGGAGCCCAGTAGCACCAGGTCACCCAAAATCAGCTCTGCCGATGGAACCTGGACCTGTCTACCCTCGCGGATCACCCAAGACCTTGGGGACTCCAATATTGCCAAACTATCCAGCACGTACTTTGCGCGGATCTCTGAGTAAATACCAATCACCGCGTTGGATACCATCACAATGCCAAACACCGCGTCACGCCAGTTGCCAACCAGCAATACAACCACTACGGCCGTAGTTAAAATCGCGTTGAACAGCGTGAAAAGGTTGGACTTAATGATGACCTTGATTGGCCGGGAAGTAGTGCTCTCAACCCAGTTGGTTTTGCCTAGTTGCTTAGCCCGGGCAACATCTTGCGTGCTGACTCCCACATGGCCCAGGTAGCGGTCTTTGGTCGCGGCTGTTTCACTCACGGTTAAATCCTAATGGCGAACCCTGATTATTGCCTCGACATTAGTTTTAGGGTGCGAGTTAAGAGTCCGCACGATTATCCGCACGGGTCTTCAACATTGATGCCACCACCGTTATGAGCAGGGTGCCGCCAATAAATCCGAGCGAGGCAGGAATACCGATTTCGGGAACGTTAAACGGCATACCCGAGTTGATGAACGGCAGATTGTTCTCGTGCAGAGCGTGCAAAACCAGCTTCACGCCAATGAATCCCAAAATCGCAGCGAGACCAAAGTGCAAGTAAACCAGACGCTCAAGCAGGCCATCGATCAAGAAGTACAGCTGGCGCAATCCGAGTAGCGAGAACGCGTTCGCAGCGAAAACTAAGTACGGCTCTTTAGTAAGACCAAAGATAGCGGGAATCGAGTCGAACGCAAACATGATGTCCGTAGACCCAAGAGCAATGATGACCAGAAGCATCGGCGTCAGATAAGTGCGTCCCGCGTGGCGGTGAAGCATCTTATCCGAAAGGAACCCATCGGTAACTGGGAACACCTTGCGCACCAAACGCACGAATCCAGGCTCCTTGTACTCGTCCTCTTCCTCGTCCCCCTGGATTCCTTCGCGCACCTGCGAGTAGGCCGTGTACAACAACCAAATACCGAAAATGTAGAAGACCCACGCGAACTTTTCGATAATCGCAGCACCGATCAAAATGAAGACCAGCCGCAAGACCAGGGCCATCACAATGCCGTAAAGGAGAACCTTCTGTTGGTACTTGCGCGGCACTCGGAATGCCGAAATGATCAGCACAAACACGAACAGATTGTCCAAAGACAGCGACTTTTCAGTGATGTAACCGGCCCAATACTCGCCGGCATACTGCAAATCCCAGAAGAACCAGACTACAAACCCAAAAACTACGCCAAGAAGGACGTAGGCAATCGACCAGACCGCCGCTTCTTTAAGTGTGGGCTCATGCGGGGTGCGGACGTGCCCGACAATATCGATGATAATCAAGGCAAGGATAATAATGGCCAGCATGATCCAGCCAAGAGCATGAACGTGCAATTGAAAACTTTCGGTAGTCCAAACAGGGCTTATCCGAAGGTCTTCTCCACCACCTTAGTGGCCACAACACCGGGTTTTCACCGTGCTGACGATGCTGTGATTCTGGGAGTACTCCCCCTCGACAAGGCCATTCTATCCAAAATCGCTCACTGCGCCGAGATGCCTGCAGTGGTTCTTCTCACCGGCTAGTTTGCATCGCGCATATGGCGAAGCTCCTGCTTAAGTTCCTTCAGCTCATCGCGCAGCCGGGCAGCAACCTCAAACTGGAGATCCTCAGCAGCCAGGTGCATCTGCTTAGTCAGCTCATCAATCAGACCGGCCAGATCGTCCTCTGCGGCAGCCGCCAAACGAGCTCTTGCCGACAGATTCACCTCGCCTGCTCGACGTGAATCCGCAACCGCCTTCCGGTAGCCGCCCTCCAATAGTTCTTCGGTATCAATGTCCTCACGCGCAAGCATATCGGTGACATCCTGGATCTTTTTGCGCAGTGGCTGCGGATCGATGCCGTGTTCCTGGTTGTAAGCAATCTGCTTCTCGCGACGTCGTTCCGTCTCATCAATCGCACGCTTCATCGAATCTGTAATGTTGTCGGCGTACATGTGGACCTCACCGGCAACGTTTCGGGCAGCACGCCCAATCGTTTGGATGAGCGAGGTAGTGGAGCGTAAGAATCCTTCCTTATCTGCATCCAAAATCGCAACCAGTGAAACCTCGGGCAGATCCAAGCCCTCGCGCAAGAGGTTAATACCGACCAGCACGTCAAACTTGCCTTGGCGTAGTTCGCGCAAAAGCTCTACCCGGCGAAGCGTATCCACATCCGAATGTAGGTATTCCACGCGTACACCGCGAACCGACATGTAATCCGTCAGGTCTTCAGCCATACGCTTGGTCAAAGTCGTAACAAGCACGCGCTCGCCCCGCTCCACGCGCGCATTGACCTCTCCAAGCAGGTCATCAATCTGCCCCTCCGTTGGTTTAATAACGATCTTCGGATCCACGAGGCCGGTGGGGCGAATGATCTGCTCAACAACACCCGAAGCTTGGGAGAGCTCATACGGGCCGGGGGTTGCGGACATGTACACGGTTTGGCCGATCCGCTCGAGAAACTCATCCCACTTGAGCGGTCGGTTATCCATTGCCGAGGGCAGACGGAAGCCGTGATCAACAAGCGTGCGCTTGCGGGACATATCCCCCTCGTACATGGCACCAATCTGTGGCACAGTCACATGCGACTCGTCGATAATCAGCACAAAATCATCCGGGAAATAATCCAGCAGCGTATGCGGCGGCGTGCCCGGCCCGCGCCCATCAATATGACGCGAGTAGTTCTCAATGCCCGCGCACGTGCCAATCTCGCGCATCATTTCCAGGTCGTACGTTGTGCGCATACGCAACCTTTGGGCCTCAAGAAGCTTGTTCTGTCCTTCAAACCACCGAACGCGCTCA
Source organism: Gleimia europaea (assembly GCA_002871995.1). Taxonomy (GTDB): domain Bacteria; phylum Actinomycetota; class Actinomycetes; order Actinomycetales; family Actinomycetaceae; genus Gleimia; species Gleimia europaea. The sequence goes on along the minus strand of PNHW01000001.1, from coordinate 183,427 downwards.
TCAAGTTCCTCTTCAATGGTTTTAAGGGCGCGCTTCATGCGTTCCTCACCAGCAACGTAGTGCGAGGCTGGGAACAGGTACACGTGATCCGTTTCGCGAATCAGATCACCGGTAAGCGGGTGCAGGTACGCTAGGGCGTCAATCTCGTCCCCAAACATCTCAATGCGAATCGCAAGCTCTTCATAAACGGGAATGATCTCGATGGTGTCACCCCGCACGCGAAAAGTGCCGCGCGTAAACGCCATGTCATTGCGCGAATACTGCATGTTCACAAATGCGCGCAAAAGGTCATCTCGCGAGACCTCCATGCCAACGCTCAGTTCTACCATGCGCGCAACATATTCTTCAGGCGTACCCAAGCCATATATGCATGAAACCGATGCTACGACAACCGTGTCGCGCCTAGTAAGCAAAGAGTTTGTTGCTGAATGACGCAGCCGCTCGACCTCATCATTAATCGATGAGTCTTTTTCGATGTACGTGTCGGTTTGGGGCACGTACGCTTCCGGCTGGTAGTAGTCGTAGTAGGACACGAAGTACTCAACCGCATTGTTGGGTAGCAAACTGCGTAGTTCTGCGGCGAGCTGCGCGGCGAGCGTCTTATTTGGTGCCATCACCAGCGTGGGGCGCTGAATCTGCTCAATCAGCCACGCGGCTGTAGCAGACTTACCGGTACCCGTGGCGCCGAGCAAGACGATGTCTTTTTCACCAGCGTTGATCCGCTCGGCCAGCTCCTTGATAGCCGTCGGCTGGTCACCCGACGGGGAGAACTCAGAGACAACCTCGAAAGGCGCTTCTTGGCGAACAACAGTCTGGTTTTCCATATCCTCTAGTCTAAGCTTCACGACCTGCAGTAAGCATTTGGTAGAGTTCGCGGGCCACGAAATCGAGATCTGCCAATGACCCCTCGTTTTCGATGATGATGCTGGCATGTTCACGCCGCTGCGCATCGCTCATCTGGTTCGCAATCCGTCGCCTGGCGTCCTGCTCGTCCATTCCTCGCATACCCGTCAAACGCGCTACACGGTCCTGCTCATCAGCCACAACGACTGCAACTGCATCAACCATGTGCGTCATATTTGCCTCTATCAAAACAGCTGCGTCATACACTGCCAGGCCGTCTCTTGGCGCCGCCTCTAAGATCTCTAATGCGCACGCGCGGATGAGCGGGTGGGTTATCTCATTCAGATCTGCAAGGGCCTTCTCATCGTGAAAAACAATGCTGGCTAGGCTTGCCCTGTTTAACACGCCGTCCGGAGCAACCTCGGATCCGAAACGCTGAATGATGTGCGCTAGACCTTCCGTGCCCGGCCCGGCGATCTCGCGAGCAATCACATCGCCATCAGCAATCGTTGCGCCCATCTCGCGCCAAACGTTCGTAACCGCAGACTTACCCGCCCCAATACCACCCGTAAGTCCGATCCAAAGCGGGCGCGCTTCGTGTGGTTCAGCGCTAGGGACCGAAACAGATTTCATTAACGGCAGTTTGACAAGAGCGCGCGCTCCCCCGCGTTGGATCTCATCCCAAGCCACATAGACCTCCCCGTTTTCCACTTAGCCCAAACCCGATTGAACAGTTCGACTATAGCGAGCAATAAGGAGGTGGCCGAGTGGTTTCCCACTCGGCCACCTCCTGAACGTCCAGTTCAAGCGCCTAACGGCAACAAGACTATTAGTTGTTCGTCAGCTTCTCGCGAAGAGCTGCGAGCGCCTCGTCAGAAGCGAGGGTGCCTTCCGACTCAACCGGGGTCGAGTAGGATGCCTGATCCTCAATCTTCGGAGCAGCCTCGGCGTCCTCTTCCATCGCACGAGCAACCTGAGCCTTGTGGGACTCCCAACGAGCGTGAGCTTCAGCGTACTGGGACTCCCAAGCAACGCGCTGCTCGTCGTAGCCTTCCATCCACTCCTGGGTCTCCGGATCGAAGCCCTCAGGGTACTTGTAGTTGCCGTTCTCATCGTACTCGGCGGCCATACCGTACAGCGACGGATCGAAGTCCGACGAGTTCGGGTCCACGCCTTCGTTAGCCTGCTTCAGCGACAGCGAGATGCGGCGGCGCTCAAGATCAATGTCGATGATCTTAACGAAGACCTCATCGCCCACCTTCGCGACCTGCTCCGGAGCGTCGATGTGACGCTGTGCGAGCTCGGAAATGTGAACGAGGCCCTCGATACCATCCTCAACGCGAACAAACGCGCCGAACGGAACGAGCTTGGTGACCTTGCCCGGCACAACCTGACCGATAGCGTGGATGCGGGCAAATGCCTGCCACGGATCTTCCTGGGTGGCCTTGAGCGAAAGTGAAACACGCTCGCGGTTCATATCGACGTCGAGAACCTCAACGGTGACCTCGTCGCCAACCTCAACAACCTCGGACGGGTGATCAATGTGCTTCCAAGACAGCTCAGAAACGTGGACGAGACCGTCTACACCGCCAAGATCAACGAACGCACCGAAGTTAACGATCGAGGAAACAACACCGGAACGAACCTGGCCCTTCTGGAGGGTGTTGAGGAAGTTGGTGCGAACCTCAGACTGGGTCTGCTCAAGCCAAGCGCGGCGGGACAGAACAACGTTGTTTCGGTTCTTGTCCAGCTCAATGATCTTAGCTTCAAGTTCGCGACCAATGTACGGCTGCAGGTCGCGAACGCGACGCATCTCCACGAGGGAGGCCGGTAGGAAGCCACGCAAACCGATGTCGAGGATAAGGCCGCCCTTGACGACCTCGATGACGGTACCGTTTACAACGCCATCTTCTTCCTTGACCTTCTCGATCGTGCCCCAGGCACGCTCGTACTGGGCACGCTTCTTCGACAGAAGCAAACGGCCTTCCTTGTCTTCCATCTGAAGAACAAGAGCCTCAATCTTGTCGCCAACCTCTACAACGTCATCAGGATCGACGTCGTGCTTGATCGACAATTCGCGCGAAAGAATAACGCCCTCGGTCTTGTAACCGATATCTAGCAGGACTTCATCGCGGTCAACCTTGACGACAGAGCCTTCGACAATGTCGCCTTCCTTGAAGTACTTGATGGTCTCGTCAATAGCGGCGAGTAGATCCTGTTCGGATCCAATATCGTTGACTGCAACCTGCTCGGGCTGCGGGGTTGAGTTGGTCATAAAGTTTAAATCCCCGAATACGGATAAATAGTAGTGAATATGGACAATTTGGCGCCTATGCGCACAGTTTCAAACTGTAACCACAAAGAGCACCAAAGGCAATGCTATCAGTGAAGCTCTGGCCCACACGTAATAAATTCGAGACTCTGGGCGTGAGAGTTTGGTCGCATTTTGGGCCAAACTCTCATTCGCGCCACATTTTTGGGACTAATGGCCGGCACTGCGCCAGTTATCGCCAATACCCATAGACACGTCCAGGGGCACATCCAAGGCAACCGCGTTAGACATCGCATGCTTCACGAGCTTTTGAATCTCGTCCTTCTCACTGTTCTTAATCTCAAGCACAAGTTCGTCATGCACCTGTAGTAGCACGCGTGAACTCAAACCCGATTCGGCTAGGGCACTATCAAGATGAATCATCGCAACCTTGATGATGTCAGCTGCAGATCCTTGAATTGGCGCGTTGAGCGCAGCGCGCTCGGCCATCTCTCTTCGCTGGCGGTTAGTCGAAGTGAGGTCCGGTAGGTAGCGACGCCTCCCAAACAGAGTGGTGGTATACCCCACCTTGCGAGCGTTCTCCACCAACCCTGCGAGGAAATCCTGTACTCCCCCAAAACGTTCGAAGTACTTATCGCGTAGCTCTCCGGCCTCGGCAACGCTGATGCCGAGTTGCTGGGACAGGCCATAGGAGGACAGGCCATAAGCTAAGCCGTAGGAAGTTGCCTTGATTCGGCTACGCAGATTCGAATCGACCTCATCAACGGGCACGTGGAACACCATGGCGGCCATGGTCTTGTGCAGATCCTCACCCGAGTTGAAAGCCTCGATCAATGCCGCGTCTTCAGACATGTGCGCCATGATGCGCATCTCGATCTGTGAATAATCTGCAGTGAGAAGGGCGTCGAAACCATCCGCCGGAACAAATGCCTCGCGAATCCGCAGTCCCTCTTCCGTACGGGCCGGAATGTTTTGCAAGTTCGGCTGGGTTGAGGACAGACGGCCCGTGGCGGCCTTCGTCTGCTCGAATGTGGTGTGAATGCGCCCATCGGACCTCACCGAACCGATCAGGCCGTCAACCGTTTGGCGCAGCTTAATCTTGTCGCGGTGCTCCAGCAGGTGTGCAAGGAAGGGATGCTCCGTTTGCAAGAACAGCTTTTCAAGAGCATCCGCGTTTGTGGTGTATCCCGTTTTAGTCTTCTTGGTCTTGGGCATATCCAATTCGTCAAACAGTACCGTTTGCAGTTGCTTTGGACTGGACAGGTTCACCTCGTGTCCAATCACCTCGTAAGCGGCATCGGCGGCGCGGCCCACCATGCTGTCAAGCTCATCTGACATCGCCCGCAAAGTGTCCATGTCCGCACCAATGCCCACGTGTTCCATCTTCCACAACACGTTTTGCACCGGTAACTCCATTTGCTGGAATAGCTCCCACGCGTCCTGCTTGTTCAGCTCTGCCCTCATTGGCGGTTCCAAATCGTACAGAGCTTGCGCAAGGATCACTTTCTGCGAATGATCAGTGAGCAAAGACAACTGCCCGTCAGACTCTTCGGCCGCAACAGTGCGGTCCAAATATCGTCGCGCTAGAGCCGGCAGCTCATAGCCTCGCTGGTCGGGGCGCAAAAGATAGGCGGCTAGCTCAGCCTCAAACCAAATATTTCCAAAGTCAATACCTCGCTGGCCAAACAGGTGACGCCACTTTTTTGCCTCGTGAGTGATCACGCGTGCCTTGCTAAACAAAGCTTGGAGTTCATTCGCAGCGGCCTCATCAAGATCAACTGGATCTACAACCAACGCCCTTCCAGGGGTGTACAGCACAAACACTTCGATATCGCTACCAGCCAGCGCCGGCAGCACCGCCAAGAGGTCACCCTCCTCTACCGGTTGTGCCCACGCTTCGATTCCAACCTGCGGATACGTTGATGTTTCAACCTGCACGGCCTCACTTGCCGATGGTGTGGGAGCCTTGTCCTGATCAGCTACATCTACAGCAAAAACTCGGGAGCGAAGCGTTGCGAACTCAAGGGAATCGAAGAGCTCCTCAACCCCATTGCGGTCAAACGGCTTACGTTCTAAATCCGAAAGCTCCACTGCCAAATCGACGTCACGAAGCAGTGCATTTAGGCGGCGATTACGACGCACATCTTCTAAGTGCTCGCGTAGCGCCTCGCCGCGCTTACCGCCGACCTTGTCCGCATTCTTGATCAGCTGATCAAGGCCGCCGAACTTCTTCAACCACTGTGCTGCCGTCTTATCACCCACACCGGGAACGCCCGGCAGGTTGTCAGCCGACTCCCCCACCAGCGCGGCAATCTCCGGATACTGCGCCGGCACTACGCCGTACCGATCCGTCACCGCCTGCGGATCCATCAATCTCAAATCAGACATTGAACGTCCCGGATAAATCACGAACGTAGAATCCGTAACCAGCTGGAAGGTATCGCGGTCTCCAGATGCCAAAAACGTCTCCATGCCCGCTTCTTCTGCCATTGAAGAAACCGTTGCGAGGACGTCATCGGCTTCTACGCCCTCTTTGACAACCACGGGGATGCCTAGCTTCTTAAGCACCTCTTGAATGAGCGGAACCTGGCTCTTAAACTCATCCGGCGTCTTCGCACGCCCCGCCTTATATTCGGGATATTCATCGGAGCGGAAAGACTTCTCAGCGGCATCAAAAGCTGCCAACACGTGCGTTGGTTCGTAGTCGGCAAGCATCTTCACAAGCATCGAAACGAAACCGTAGACCGCGTTAGTGTGCTGCCCCGTGCTCGTAATGAAAGATTCCACGGGAAGCGCGTAGAACGCGCGAAACGCCATCGAATGGCCATCTAGTACTAGAAGTCGTTTTTCACTCACGCCTTCAAGCCTAGAGCAGAGGGGCACAATTCACAGCACCTACGCTGTTGGCAAGACATAACCGAACGCCTATTACACCCCTCGGTACACGTGCAAGCCAGGAGGAACGTAAGGTGAGAACTAGTTATTTAAGAAAGGAACGACGGTGCCTCACTTCGATAAGCAGACCCTCATGGCGCGCACCGAGATGGAAGTTATCAAGCTTTCGCCTACAAACTGCGTGATGCGCATGCCGGTAGATGGCAACAGGCAGACAGCGGGTGTACTGCACGGGGGCGCGAGTGCTGCCTTAGCAGAAACTGCGGGCTCCTTAGCTTCGCGTGAACATGCCCGCACTATTGGCGATGACTTCGTTGCGGTTGGCGTGGAACTATCCATCCAACATATTCGACCCGCTAAAGCCGGCTACGTTACCGCCGCGGCAACCGCGATGCATTTAGGGCGCACCCGCTGCGTACACCGGGTAGATATAACAGATGAGGGCGGCAGATTAATATCCACCGCCCTGATCTCAAACCAGATCATTAAGAAACCGTGAGGGCTACTCTCCCACCTGATCTACAACCGCGTCAGCGACTTCGCGCATAGAAAGGCGCCTATCCATAGACGTCTTTTGAATCCAGCGGAATGCCTCCGGCTCCGTCATCCCCATGCGCTCCATGAGCAAGCCCTTAGCGCGGTCAACAACCTTACGCGTTTCGAAACGCTCGGTCAGATCGGCAATCTCATCTTCCATGGCGAGCATCTCAGCCTGCCTCGAAACGGCGATCTCCACAGCAGGAAGCAGGTCCGTAGGCGAGAACGGCTTAACAACGTATGCCATCGCTCCTGCATCGCGTGCACGCTCAACAAGCTCAGCCTGCGAAAATGCGGTTAGCATGACCACGGCGCAAGAGAGCTCCTTCAAAATGCGTTCCGCTGCGGTAATGCCGTCCATCTTCGGCATCTTCACATCAAACACGCAAAGATCAGGTTCTAGTTCAAGCGCCTTCGCAACTGCGTCCTCGCCATTATCTACCTCAGCAACTACGTCGTATCCAGCACCTTTAAGGGTTTCAACAATATCCAAGCGGATTAGAGCTTCGTCTTCAGCGACAACAACCCTGCGCGTTTTACGTTCAGTGTCACTCATAACATTCCTAAATTTTGGTCCAACTTAAAACTACGGCTATTCTAGACCTTGGTTCCGTTCAAACGGTAACAATGCCCCGGTGGCCCAACTGGCAGAGGCGGTCGACTCAAAATCGGCATGTTGTGGGTTCGAATCCCACCCGGGGTACTTTTTAATTTCTGATCCTCATCAGATGCGCAGTCATATAGAGAAAATGGGAGCTTGATAGCTCTTCATAATCTATCAAGCTCCCGTGAAAACACCTACAGAACCAGATGTTCTAATAGGCGCTGTCTTCCCTCATGCAACCTGGACAAGACTGATGCCAAGGTAATCAGCTGCCTGCTTACGCGTTGCCGGTACGGCCAACGCGTCAATAGCGCGCCTTACCTGCATCGAATCGACATCCTTAAACCATGGGCGCACAGCCTCTGCAATGTTCATCTCGCTAAGGTTGCGGGCCTGACGGCTTGTGTGCATGTCGTAAATGCTAAACATCTGCATAGCTATCTCCTTCCTACTATCCGGCCGGATATGCGCAACGGCAGCGCAGGTAATCCAGCCCCACAAAACTGAAATGCTTCATCCGCTAGGCGTCTGGGAAACCGGAGAAACCGGCCTGTAGCAAGTGCGCTACAACGCCTTAACCATTTACGGCGAATAATATAGTAAATCATATTAATGCCGGGGCTGCAAGTGGCAACCCCGGCATTAATATTCGAATGCGAACTGGACTAGATTCCGCCACCAATCGAATAATCGACGTCATCGCCAATCGTATGGATACGAAGCGAGTTAGTAGAACCCGGCGTGCCCGGCGGCATACCAGCCACGATCACCAGCACGTCGCCCACGTCCGCCAACTGCGAAAGCCGCAGGACCTGGTCGACCTGCCACACCATGTCATCCGTATGTTTCACTTCCGGCACGCGATAGGTCTGAATACCCCAGGACAGGGCCAACTGGTTACGCGTGGTTTCAAGCGGGGTGAACGCGAGCATCGGGATAGGTGAACGCAAACGCGACATCTGCCGCGCTGTTGAACCCGACTGGGTGAAGTTCACCAGGAACTTAACATCCAAACGCTCACCAATCTGCGCAGCTGCCTGAGTCAAGACCGAAGAGTTCGCAACGTTAAACGCGCCAATCGGAGCAATACGCTCACCGCCGTTCTCCTCAACGTTTTCAATAATGCGGTCCATTGTACGAACGGCCTCAATCGGGTAGGCGCCAATCGACGTCTCACCAGAAAGCATCACCGCGTCAGCCCCGTCCAAAATCGCGTTAGCACAGTCAGATGCCTCAGCACGCGTTGGCCTCGGATTCTTAATCATCGAATCCATCACCTGCGTTGCAACAATGGCCGGCTTCGCCCGGCGGCGAGCAAGCTCAATCGCACGCTTTTGTACCAGCGGGACCGTCTCGAGCGGCACCTCAACTCCCAAGTCACCACGGGCGACCATGATGCCGTCAAACGCTTCCACGATCTCAAGCAAATGCTCAACGGCCTGCGGCTTCTCAATCTTGGCAATTACCGGGCGGTAAATACCAACCTCTTCCATGACCGCGTGAACATCGTTAATATCCTTTGCGTCACGCACAAAAGACAGGGCAATGAAATCGGCACCAATGTTAAGCGCCCAGCGAAGATCTTCCTCATCCTTTTCCGTCAGTGCGGGCACCGAAACAGCCACACCCGGAAGGTTAATGCCCTTGTTGTTCGAAACATTACCGGGAACCTCAACGCGAGTCTTCACGTCAGTATCAGTTACCTCAATAACACGAACCGCCACGTTGCCGTCGTCAATCAACAGACGATCACCAGGGCGACAGTCACCTGGAAGCCCTGCAAACGTGGTTGACACCAATTCCTTTGTTCCCGGCACGTCGCGGGTGGTGATAGTGAAAGTATCACCCACGTTCAAGTAGTGCGGGCCATCCTCAAAACGCCCCAAACGGATCTTCGGGCCCTGCAAGTCAACCAGCACGGCGATCGCACGGCCTGAAGCGCGCGCAGCCTTCCTCACATGTTTAATAACTGCTTCGTGGCCCTCTACATCGCCATGGCTCCTGTTAATACGAGCCACATCCATGCCGGCATCCACCAAGGCTTGAATCTGATCAGGACTCTCCGTTGCCGGGCCAATAGTGCAAACAATCTTAGCTCTACGCATATAACTACTCTACGTTCTCCTCAGTGCGTTCGGGAGCTTCCACGCGAGTCGATGCTCCCCGTTTACCCGCTATTAAGAATCCAACAATCCCAATAATAATGATTACAAGTGCCGACCATGCATTCAACCGCATACCCAAGATAATCTTCGCGGGATCAATCCGAAGATTCTCAATCCAGAATCTGCCAATTGCGTACAAGCTCATATACAGGAAGATCAGCTGACCGCCCTTGAACTTAAACCTCTTATCAAGGGCAATAATGATGAAGGCCATCGAGAGGTTCCAGATGACCTCGTACAAGAAAGTCGGGTGGAACAACGTACCAGACGCATACCCAGCGGGCAGATGCCGATCGTCAATCTCCAAACCCCACGGCAGCGTCGTAGCTTTGCCGAATAGCTCCTGGTTAAACCAGTTACCAAATCGCCCCATTGCCTGAGCAATAAGTAACGTAGGCGCCACCGCATCCGCAAACGGTCCCATACGCTGACCCGCGCGATGAAGAGCAATTGCAGAACCAATCACGCCGCCAATAACGGCGCCCATGATGGCTATTCCGCCTTCCCAAATCCGGAAAATCTCCAGCCACTGCCCATTCGGACCAAAATACTTGTACGGCGAAGTAATCACGTGATACAGCCGAGCACCCACAATCCCAAACGGGATTGCCCACAGGGCCACGTCGTAAACCAGTTCTGGATTCCCACCGCGTTCCTCGTAACGCTTCTTGGTTAGTAAAACCGCTACCACCATTGCACAGGCGATAATAATTCCATACGCACGAAGAGGAACCGGCCCCAAATACCAAACGCCCTGAGGCGGTGACGGTATTGAAACCGGGAGCAGGGAAATAACACTCATGGATACAAGTTTATCCAGAACCTACTGCGATACGTAGTTGAGAAACTCAGTGCGCTTGGTAAAGCTGGGCTTGACGCTCGTGAATTCCCTGCTGAATACGCTTTTTGCGATCTGCAAGTAGCGCCGGGTGTTGAGCTGCCGAAACCATTTCGGCCACCAAAGCGCGCGGGTCACTAGCTGAGACTAAAGACTTTCCAACCAGGACCGAATCCGCTCCTGCCCTCGCATACACGAAGACATCCCGCGGATCACCAACGCCAGACTGAGCAACCGCGATCACATCGGAGGGGATCACATCAACAATCTCGTCAAAGTTCGAACGATCAATCTTCAGATTGTGTAGATTGCGTGCATTCACACCAATCGCCTTCGCACCCGCATCCAGGGCCCGTACCGCCTCAACCCGCGAATCTACTTCCACCAGGGCAGACATTCCCAAAGACTCGATGCGTTCTATGAATCCTCGCAAATGAGGCTGATCCAATAGAGCCGCGAAAAGGAGCACCATGTCGGCACCGTAGGCCCGAGACTCGTGAATCTGATACGGCGAAATAATGTAATCTTTGCGCAGTATTGGCAGGTCAATAGCGCGCCTTACAGCCTGCAAATCTGCCAACGAACCATCGAAATGACGGTTCTCTGTGACGCAAGCAACCATGGTTGCTCCCCCATCAACGTACTGGCGCGCCAATGCACCAGCATCCGGGATCGGAGCAATATAACCATCGCGTAAATTGCGACGCTTGATCTCCGCCATAATCGTTACCGCGCCAGGACCTTTGAGGGCACCAAGAGCATCACGTGGCGACGGGGCTTTCAAGGCGCGGCGCTTCATCTCATCCAAACTGACGCGCTGCTCGCGATGGGCAAGCTCTGCCCGCACATCCGCAAGCACAGAGTTCAGGACGCTCATGGTCTCCTCCTTCCCACCAAGAGTGTCGCAAACCGTGGCGCCGATCACCAAATCCGTTCACCTAGCAGACACCGACTTGACTACAAAAGCGGACAGGACCGAAGCCCTGCCCGCTCTTGCTTAAACGTGAGTTCTAACCCTGGATGGCCGGTAAGGTGCCTCCCTCAAGGAAGCATGATCGCTTACCCGTATGGCACGCGGCGCCCACTTGATCGACCTCCACCAGGAGGGCATCGCCATCGCAATCGAGACTAACCCGCTTTACAAACTGGAAATGCCCAGAGGTGTCTCCCTTGCGCCAGTACTCGCCCCTAGAGCGAGACCAGAACGTAACCCGCCCCTCCGTCATTGTACGGTGCAAAGCCTCGTCGTTCATCCACCCGACCATGAGGACTTCCCGGGTATCAAACTGCTGAATAACCGCGGCAAATAAACCGTTCTCGTCTCGTTTCAATCTTGCTTTGATAGCAGGATCGAGCTGCGATTGCGATGGTGCCTTCACTTGTCCCTAGAACTTTCCTGAAACTTTGAAACCGGCATCGGCCAAGGCGCTCTTTACCTGCGCAATCGAGACCTTGCCGAAGTGGAACACCGACGCTGCCAGAACCGCGTTAGCACCCGCGCGTGCGGCCTCCACGAAGTGCTCCACTTCGCCGGCACCACCTGAAGCGGTGATCGGCACGTCCACGGCCTCACGAATCGCGCGCAGCAAATCCAGATCAAACCCGGTCTGCACACCGTCTGCGTCCATTGAGGTCAGAAGGATTTCACCAACACCTCGAGCCGCGGCGTCCTTCGCCCAACCCACAGCATCGATTCCGGTGGACTTTGAACCACCATGTGTAGTTACCTCATAGCCAGACGGGGTAGAAACACCGTCCGCGCAGCGGCGCGCATCCAAAGCCAAAATGACCTTCTCGGTGCCAAAACGCTGCGCCAGTTCATCCAATACATCCGGACGATCAATCGCTGCAGAATTGACCGAAACCTTATCCACTCCCGCTTCAAACAGACGCTGAGCGTCCTCCACATTGCGAATACCCCCACCCACAGCGAATGGGATTGAAACAAGACCCGCAACTTTGGCAACTAAATCGACCATCGTGTCACGGCCCTCAGTTGTAGCCGAGATATCAAGGAACGTAAGCTCATCGGCGCCCGCATCAACATACGCCGACGCAAGCTGCGCGGGGTCACCAGCGTCCTTCAGATGAACGAAGTTAACGCCCTTCACCACGCGCCCGTTCTTAACATCCAGACAAGGAATAACTTTAATGAAGTCGTTCATGAGGTGACCTCCTCTGATTCGGTAGTTGACGGCGTCAGTGTACCGCCTTCACGCTGCGCCGCGATAATGTCGATCACCATAGTTACAGCACCGTCCCCTAACGCCATCTCGGATGGAATGGTCAGAGCAAGACGCGAGCCCACCCGCTGATCGGTTAGTGCAACCCGCACCCCGGGCATGGCTTCGGCTAAATTAATGGCTTTTGGGATGCCTTTCCACCAGGTTGAATCTTGCACCACGGAATCGGTCCAGTTAGCACGCACAAATTGAACCAAAACACTGTCCGTATTTTTAACCTGAATTCCGTCGCCGCGTACCAGCATTTGGACTTTCAAATCATCCGGCGGATCACCCGGATCGTGTGAGATGTTTGGACCGGTGTCGGTCATTGTCACCTTGAGAGGACCGCCCTGTTCCTCTACCACTTCACCGGACGCGGCCGAATGGAGCACGTCCACCACATTCACTTCCGTTCCCAGCTCACCGCCGCGTGAAACGGGCCGGACAAAAAGTACTCGTGAGCCCTCCGGCTTGCCCACAACGCCAGCCAAGAGTGCCTCGTCGAAAGAATCTGGCGAAGCCAGTCCAACCTGGACCGATGGGTGGCTCGATTGATCCACCGCTCTTCCCGTTGCACCATCGAATGACCAGATCGCGACGATAAGCGGTGAATCAGCAGTGATTTCCCGTCCCGATCCCTGTTCCAACAGCTCTACCTTTTCCGAAGAGACCGATACTGAACCGGATATAGAAAGTGTTGGGATGCGCCCAACCGTTCCTGACACCTGAATCTTGTCGCGCCACGTCTGTGCGGGCTGAGCGTCTTCATCGGTCCGGTAATGCTGCACGATGAAAATGGTTAACGCGATCACTAGCAGAACAAGAACGCCCAGTGCCTCACGCCAATAACGCAAGATGCGCCGATGTAGCTTATTGCGCTGCTGCATACGGGACGGTAGATGCTTCGAAGGTGCTGCTTTTTCAGCTTGGTCTTTACTCATGCGAAACTCGCTAACCCGGTGTCCTGCTCGGCGATCAACTCCAAAATCCTATCCGCGTCCCTATCGGCAACCGCGAACGGATCGGATAAAACCACGTGAGGTGCGCGGTGGTCATCCAAGCGCAAGTGAAGCCAGTCCGCCCCAAGCTGTCGTTTAGCGTCCTCGGCGGCCGCAATCACCTGGCCACGAATATGTGCGCGTGTAGTTTCGGGAGGAACCGACATCGCTTTTCGCACTTCGCTGGGATCGGTAAGACGAACCATCTGGCCCGATTCCTCCAACCGCCTGCGAAAATTCGCCGTGATGTCGTGGTAAGCAAGCTCTAGGCGCGCCACTCGTGGATCATCCAGGCCACAGTTGGAACGCTCAATAAACCGTGTGAATAGGCGCTCCTTTATGGCCCAATCCAGTTCCGTTGCTACGCTGCTGTGATCGCCGGACTCCACCGCATCGAGCGCGCGATCCCACAGGTCCAGCATTCGCAAAGTAAGCGGGGAGGCATCCGCCGTATCAACCACCGCAAGGGCCCTGCGCTTCAGTTCCCGCTGAAGCTGGGCCACACTCATCCTTGTTCCGTCAACCAGCTCCACCTCGATATTCGAGCCCAGCTGGAAGTCAATCTGGCTGATCACCTTCATCGGATCTTTGAGTGCTAAATCGGCGATACGCACGCCCGCCTCAACCGCGGACAAAATGAGGTGGGTCATCACTACTTTTACCGCGGTTGAACACTCCGCAACATTCGTATCACCCACGATCACGTGCATTCTGCGGTATTCGCCGGGGTTAGCAAGTGGCTCGTCTCGCGTATTAATAATCGGGCGAGAATTAGTAGTAGCTGCAGAAACCGGGTCATCCATAAACCGCGCACGCGGTGAATACCCTAGCCGCGGCACTCCATCGCGATGCACGTGACCGGCACCCGTCACAATCTGCCTCGTCACGAAAAACGACACCAATGCATCGGCCACATCCCTAAAGTTGCGATTACGGCGAAGCAGATAATTCTCATGGCAGCCAAACGAGTTGCCCGCGGCGTCCTCATTCGTAGAAAACAAATGAATGCATCCACCCCTCCCCCGCTGCTCAAGAACCCCGTTTGCTACATCGGCAAACTCGGCGAACAGGGATTCACCCGCGCGCACCTGCAAAAGTAGGTCTTCAACCCGGTCGCACTCCGCCGTGGCGAACTCCGGATGCGCGCCCACATCCAAATACAGTCTGCCTCCATTGCGCCAAAACACATTTGTTGACCGCCCCGCCTTAATCAGCGGTTCAAACAGGAGATGCGCGGCCTCCTCGGCAGACAGCGGAGCATCACCGCTTCCCGTTGAAGCACAAGTAATACCGTATTCCGTCTCTATCCCAAAAATTCTACGATTCAAAACAGCTCCAGCCGACCCGGCCTACTCGCCACCTTTTTGTACAAAACCCTGCACGAACTTCTGCGCATCCGTTTCCAAAACCGAATCGATCTCATCCAAAAGGTCGTCAATGCTAGTGCCCTGAGCCTGCACCTGACCAGCCTCCTGAATCTCATCCTCATTATTGCCGCCCGCTGGCGCGAACTTCTGTGCCATGATTACTCCTTCCCACCATCAAATAAACTAATAAAAGCCCGCGCGCCCTCATGTAACGCACGGATAAAATCCTCACCGCCAGCCTGATTTGGATCTGGCAACGGGATCCGTACCAAACGATCCTGGCCTGCCTGATCTACCACCAGCGACGTCCACGAAGCCTTCACAACCTCTGGAATCAAACTAATCGCTTTGCCGCGAACCCAAGCGCGGGTATTACGCGGAGGCTCAACCAAAGCACGCGCCACGTCATGAGGGGAAAATAGCCGTCGTACGCGGCCCGCCCGATCCAAAGCAGCCACCAGTGACCTTCCCGGACGCAAATCCGCCCACTGTAAATCCATCGCGCGAAGGCGCGGATCGTCCCACGTGGTGCCTAAGCGTTCCATCTGTCGTTCAAACAAGAGGTACTTCGCAACCCACTCAACGTCAGTAGCTACACTTTCCAAATCCGTTTCCAGGCCATCCAGAATGCGTTCCCATTCCCTGCAAATGGCCTCGTCTCCCTCATCTAGCTGAAGATGAGAGCGCACGAAATCTAAATACTTGCGTTGCAACTGTGGCGCAGTCACCGCCTCGCCCGACTTCAAACGAATCAACCGGGTCATCGAAACATCGTGAGAAACATCCCACGCTGTCTGCACGTCATCTTGATCCAGTGCAAGCGAATCGATGGTGAGGTCAAGATCGCCCTCGAGTGCGCGCAAAACCAACGACGTAGTGCCCAGGCGCAAATACGTTGAAACGTCGAACTGATTCGCGTCTCCATTAATGACGTGGAAACGACGGAACTGGTGATGATCGGCGTGCGGCTCATCGCGAGTATTCACAATCGGACGGTTGAACGTGGTCTCAAGACCAACCGAATTCTCAACAAAATCTGCACGGGCAGAAATCTGGAAACCAGGCTTTTGTGAATGCTGGCCCAGGCCCACGCGTCCCGCTCCGCAAATCACCGGGCGCGTCACCAAGAAAGGAATCATGGCGCGCGTAATGTCATCAAAATCAACGTCGCGGCTCACCTGATAGTTCTCATGAGTGCCGTATGCCGCGCCCTTGCCATCCGTGTTGTTCTTATACAAAACCAGGTCCGTACCCGCCTGCGCGCACACCTCCATCACGCGAGTTGCTAGTAGGTCACCCGCCCTGTCATAAAGCACCGCATCCAACGCAGAGGCAGTTTCTGGACTCGAATACTCCGGGTGCGCATGATCCACATAAAACCGCGCGCCGTTTGAGAGCACCACGGAAGTTGCACGCTGCATAAAGCGTTCATACTCGCCCGGACGATCCTCAAAGCTCACGCCTGCCGGCGGCGCTAACCGGTAGGGATCGTCCGTAAGCATCGAAGGGTGCGCCGCCGCCCTCTCCAATCGGTATCCGCGCGCATCATTTAGCGGATCCTCACCGGAATAATCCCAACGCACCACCTCGCCAATAGATATCGAAGCGGCGTATTCCTCAACAGCAGTAGCTGAAAGTACCACTGGATTAGCGCCCGGATCATTCGCATCCGTTATCCCGAACTCGGTTTCTGTACCTAAAACCCGGTTAGTCATTCGCTACCTCCCTCGACTGAAGCGAACGTACCGCAACCACGTCATCACCACGCAAGCCTGTAATTCTCGCCCACTCTCGCGGCGTGGTAGTTGCCGCCAAATCCCAGGTCTCCATCAGCTCTTCCGCGAATGCTCGCTGCAGGTGCTCTGGCGTGAGCCCCGGGCGTCCGTGTATCGCGTCCTTAACGGCAAACTTTTTTGCGCGCTCAACTATAGAGGCAATCATCGCGCCAGATACCAGATCTGAAGCGTAAACGACCCTTGACTTCCCATTAGCGAGGGAAAGCTTAAACAGAGCCGTCTGTCCACTATTTTCATAGAGCGCATCTACCAGTTGTTTCGTCAAATGCTGAGTTGTCTCTTCTCGCGAACCGAACCGGCTGAGCGTGGACTTTGAATAGGGCAGATCCGGAACCAAATACTTTGCAAAGACATCGAGCGCTCCGGCGCGATTGGGACGATCAATCCGGATGCGAACATCCAACCTACCGGGACGCAACACCGCGGGATCAATCATGTCCTCACGGTTCGACGCGCCAATAACAATGACGTTATCGAGTGCCTCCAAGCCATCCATCTCCGCCAAGAGTTGCGGCACAATCATCGTCTCAACATCGGATGATATTCCCGAGCCACGCGTGCGGAACAGCGCCTCCATCTCGTCAAAGAAAATCACCACCGGAACATTCTCAGAAGCGAGCTGGCGGGCCCGACCAAAAATCGCACGAATATGGCGTTCGGTTTCACCCACGTACTTGTTTAGGACCTCGGGACCCTTAATCGAGAGGAAGTACGGCTGGCCAGTAGCCCCTGCCAAGGAGCTTGCCACTGCCTTCGCAATCAGCGTTTTACCGCATCCGGGAGGGCCGTACAAAAGAACACCTTTGGGGGCGCGCAGATCGTATTCGCGATACAAATCCGGATTCTTAAACGGCAATTCGACGGCGTCACGCACCTTCAAGATCTGTTCATCAAGGCCGCCGATATCGTCGTAGGTAACGCCCGGAATCTCGGGTTGCAACAACTGCTCCACATCGGAGCGCACAACCTTTTCCAACGCCATGTGAGCCTTCGTATCAACGAGTAATGAATCACCTGGCCGGACTCCCCCGTGCCGTAATGAACCAGCAAGTAGCACCATCTGAAGTACGCCCGCATCGGCGCTAACCAGCGCCCGGTCCGCACCCACCAGTTGCACCACCGAGGCCATCTGGCCTACACGGGCCGTGGACAGCGGCGCGGACACGATCATGTTCTCACTCACCCGCACGTCCTGCCCGACCCTTAAACCAAGCAGATCCACCGAACTTGCAACCGACAACCACATTATTCTGCCGCCGAGGGAGACTTCGGCCTCGCGCGCCTGAGAATCGATCGACAACACTGTGCCCACCTGCGCAGGTGGTTTACTAGCCGCCTCGATCTGGGCGCGCATCGAAGCGATCTCTTCGCGCGCAACCATGAGAGTGCCCTTGAGTCGTTCATTAGCGCTGCGTAGCTCGGTGATTTCGACCTTCAAATCCTCAGGTGAATACGACACTAAACGTTTTCTCCATCCTCATCGTGAGCCAGCCAAACCCTCGTTTTCCCCGCCACATCTCGAATAGAGCGACGCACCTTTTTTGGCGAAACAACGGGGTTTAACTCGCCGTTTTCTTCCCACGCTGTCTCTTCGTCCCACTGGCCCGCCAGCCCCTCGGCAGCCTTAGCCGGGCGTCCAGCGCGGCGCTGCGGAACTGAAGCACGCTCCACCTTACGGGTGGTCATCAAGAACCCGGTGTGTGCCACCATGCGATGTTCTGGCCGCACCGCCAACCCATCCAAATGCCAATCACGGATTGCAGACTCCCACGCCTGCGGCCTGGTAAACCTTCCAAAAGTATTTAAATCCTCGCGCATTCGAGACAATTGCGTCACCGTAGCCACATACACCGTCAATACGCCACCAGGAGCCAGAACGTGTTCCACCGCCTCAATACATTCCCACGGGGCCAACATGTCAAGCACCACGCGATCTGTTGACTCCGCGGGTAGACTCATCGCAACATCAGCGAAATCACCAACCGAAACCTGCCACGCAGGATGGCGTCCGCCGAACCAAAGATCCACATTGCCCTGCGCTATCTTCGCGAAATCCTCCCGCCGTTCAATCGAATGCAACGAACCTGTAGATCCCACAGCTTGAAGCAGCGACATTGAAAGAGCACCAGATCCAACTCCCGCCTCCAGCACGCGAGCACCGGGGAAGATATCGCCAAACGCTACGATCTGCGCCGCGTCTTTGGGGTACACAATGGCGGCGCCGCGAGGCATTGACATTACGTAGTCGGCCAGAAGAGGGCGCACGACCTGGAACTCACGCTCCCCGTCATACATGGTCACAGCTTCCGGTTGACCAATGATATCGTCGTGGTGCAATGAGCCTCGCGAGGTCTGAAAATATCCACCAGGGGTCAGCATCACCGTATGCAACCGGCCCTTTGGGTCTGTAATCTGAACAAATTCGCCCGCCTGTAGCGGACCACGGCGAGACGCCATGCCCATCGGGTGGGCCACTTGGCTTGGAATCGGATACTCAAGGGAAGAAGTCACATGCACAGTCTAGTTGGCGCAGGCGACCATCTTCGAGTCCAGCCTCTTTTGCATAGGACTTGGGGAACAAAACAAACATTGTCCGCACCCCGCGATACGGTAGACACATGAGTGAGACAAGCAAACGCCGCAAAGCCCTATCTGCAACCTCCACAAAAACGTGGTTGCAATGTCCTATGAAATTTAGGCTCACGCAAGTAGATGGTTTCAAAGAGCCACCCTCGCCAGCCACCACCCGGGGAACGCTTGTGCATGCCGTGCTTGAAGACCTGTTTGATCTTCCTGCGGAGCAACGCACCGCCGAAACGGCAAGCGAAATGATTGGGCCACTGTATGAGAAAACCATGGCTCAGGACGAGCAGTTCTTATCCTTGTTCGAAGACGACGTTCTGCTGGATAAGTGGAAAGAGGAAGTCCGCGCGCTCGTGCGTCAGTACTTCGCCATGGAAAATCCCACGCGCCTGGAGCCATATGCACGCGAAAGGTTTGTTCGCGTGAAAATTACCGATCAGATTGCCATTCACGGTTTCATTGACCGCATCGATAAGGCGCCCAATGGAGCTATCCGCGTCGTAGATTATAAAACCGGCAAATCGCCACAAAAGCGTTTCGAAGAAGACATGCTTTTTCAGATGAGGTTCTACTCGCTACTTCTTCGCAACACAGACCTAGGCCTGCCCGCCCGTACTCAACTCGTTTTCCTTGGGGACGGACGCACCCTCACGCTAGATCCAACGCCCGAATCAATAGAAGCGTTTGAACACCAACTCGTTAGCATCTGGCAAGACATCGAAACCGCGGCTCACCGAAAACTATTTCCACCCAAAAAACAGGTCCTTTGTAACTGGTGTGGCGTGCAAAATCTCTGTCCTCTCTATTCATCTAATCCACCTGAGATATCGCAAGAAGGACTGGAAAGACTACTCGAAATTAAGGGGTAAAAGCACCCGCCTGCATTAACTCTTCAGATGTCATGACCTAATAGGTTGTGGCCAGGTGATTCCTCACCTGGCCACAACAATAGGACCCAACAGCGCGTCAAGGTTTTGGGAATTAACCCGTCACATCACGGCCGTACCCATCGGGCTCAAAATCCCTCCCGCAAGCAAAACACCAATCACGATTGCAATCACAATTCGGTAAATGACGAACGGCTGGTAAGACTTAGTTGAAACGAGCTTCAAGAACCAAACGATAACCGCGTAACCAACACCAAACGCAATCAGCGTAGCAACAACCGTTTGCCCCACATCCACGCTATTGCCACCAACAGCTACCCGGTAAACCTTGTACAACCCGGACGCGAACACCGCCGGCATTGCAAGCAGAAACGAGTAGCGAGCGGCTGCCTCGCGCGTATACCCCAACAAACGACCCATCGTGATTGTTCCACCCGAACGCGATACGCCCGGTATCAGCGCCAGTGCCTGCGCAAAACCGTACAAAATCGCATCCGACCACCGCATCTTGTCAAGCGTCATTCGTTGTGGCATCCACTTATCGGCCGCGCCAAGGAACACGGCAAACACAGCGAGCATCGTCACCGTGATCCACAGATTTCGAAATGATGTATCAATCCAGTCTTCCAAAAGCAGGCCAAGAAGCGCGATGGGGATTGAACCGACAATGATCATCCAGCCTAAACGTACATCCGAGTCTCCCGCGGATATACGGCGCTGCGCACCAACCCAGGGCATCGAGCCAAACCACTTCTTGATGATGCGGACAATGTCCTTCCAAAAGAAAATCAGTACGGCTGTTTCCGTGCCGAGCTGTGTGATTGCAGTGAAGGCTGCTCCTGGATCATCCATGCCAAGTAACTCGCCCACAATACGCAAATGTGCCGATGAAGAGACCGGCAAGAACTCCGTAAGCCCCTGCACCAGTCCTAAAATTATTGCTTCAAGCCAGTTCATAGTTTCAAACACTATCTTTTAACAACGTGCGCTACTGTATGAGACATGCGACATCGACTAGGTAACACCGGCCTGAAAGTATCCCCCGTTGGAATCGGTACACTCACCTGGGGGCGCGACACCACAGTCACTGAAGCTGAAAACATCTGGAATACCGCGGTTGAAGCAGGCATAAACCTAATCGACACCTCACCCACATATGGCGAAGGAGGCGCGGAATCCACAGTTGGAACCGTACTTGAAGCCACCGGTACCGCGCGTGATGACGTAGTCATTGTTACCAAAGGCGGCTACATCCCCTCCGAAACTCGCTTTCGCTACTCCGCCTCGAAGAGCGCAATTCTTAGTTCTATCGACCGCTCGCTTGAGGCACTGAAAACCGACTATATCGACGTTTATCTCATTGCCCGCCCCGACTCTGAGACACCATTCGAGGAAAGCCTCGAAGCGCTGAGTATGGCGCTGCGCTCCGGAGCAATCCGCTACATCGGAGTATCCAACTTCAGCGCGTGGGACACGGCCAAAGCGCACTTTCTTGCCAAGGAGTTTGGCACAAAACTAGCTACCGTCAGCGCAGAATATTCCCTGCTACAACGCGGCGTAGAACGAGAACTCCTACCCGGCCTGCGCAGGGAAAACATCGGGTTCGTTGCCTGGTCAGCGCTGGCGCGCGGCGTCCTCACCGGAAAATACCGCCACACTACTCCACCAGATTCCCGTGCGGCCTCGCCAATTCTGTCCGGATTCGTGCAACCCTACCTCAGCAACGAATACAGCGCGATAACCGAAGCTGTCCTGGCCGCTGCCTCCGGACTCGACGTGTCTGCAACCACCGTGGCGCTCGCATGGCTCACCAGCCAACCCGGTGTCACCACAGCTCTAGTAGGCCCGCGTAGCGAACTTCAAGCTAAACAAATAGCTGAGGGAATGCAGTTCGCACTCCCCCAGCCAATAATTGATGCACTTAACGAAGTATCCGCGCTGAGGCGCAACTACCCCGAAACGGAAGGAATCTAATCGTCCTCGTCATCTAGATCAACAAAATCTAGATCATCCTCATCAGACGCATCATCTTCGTCATCGTAATAGTCGTCGAAATCGTCATCGTCGTCATCAAAATCTGAATCGACAATGTCAAACGGCAAATCGACCCCGTAGTTGTTGAACAACACGTCGTCATACGTGAAGAAAGCATCGCGCAGGCGCGCCTCAGCGGCCTCAACAATGCTCGAGTCGGCCATGTCGGCCGCACGCGCAGCCTGAGCGTGCGCTTCGAACGCTGCGATAAGACGATTCAGTGCGTCTGTCGGATTCATACCCATGCTTATACTCTACAGGCCTCGACGAGAAAGAATAGCCTTAGCCGAAGCTTCGTGACCGATCAATTCCCAAAATGATTCGCGCGGATCACGCGAGGAGCCACGCGACAAGATCGCGTCCGTAATCTGGCGACCTGCTTGACGGTTCAAACCTCCGTCGCCGTCAATGGCGGCCACGGTACGGAACCAGTTCTCACACTCAGCAACCAGGGCCTCCGCCCACATGTACGAGTAGTAGCCAGCGTCGTATCCCACCGTGAAAGCGTGCGGGAAATAGGTAGAACGATAGCGCGGCGGAATCAGATCAGAAGCAACACCAGCCTTTTCAAGTGCCTCGGCCTCAAACTGAGCAACGTCCTCATCTTCGCTAATTTCGGAGGAATACCAGGCCTGATCCAGTAGCGCTGAAGCGCAGAACTCTACGGTTGCGTGAGCCTGCCCGAAAGTCTTTGAATCACGAAGCTGGGCGCGCATCTGCTCTGGCATGACCTCGCCGGTCTCGAAGTGACGCGCGAAATTTTCGATAACCGTCGGGTTGTAAGCCCACATCTCATTCAACTGGCTGGGGAGCTCCACAAAGTCACGCGGCACAGCCGTGCCCGCAGTCGAAGCGTAGCGAGTCTTCGACAAGAAACCGTGCAGGGCATGGCCGAACTCGTGGAACAGGGTCTCAACCTCATCCCACACCAGGAACTTCGGGCCATCCTCCACCGGCTCAAAATTCGCGCAGTTGATAATAATCGACTCGTAGTCGGTTGCTAAGTAGCCCTGCACCAGCGAGTCCATCCAGGCTCCGCCGCTCTTACCTGCACGCGTAAACGGATCGATCAGGAATATACCGAGCGACTTGCCAGCTTCATCCTCAATCTCATAGACACGCATCGACGGATCCCAACCGGATAAGTCAGCGCGGCGCTTTGCACTCACACCGTAAATCTTATTGGCCGCGAAGAACACGCCGTTTTCCAGCACATTCCACATCTCCAGATAAGGCTTTAACGCCTGCGAGGACAGACCGAGAACGTCGGCCTTCTGCTTCTCCTGGTAGTAGAGCCAATCCGAAGCCGTGAAACGCTCCAAGCCGTCGGCCTGCGCGCGGCGGGTAAGCTCCTCTTCATCGCCCTTGGAGGCCTGGACAGCCGCCTTTGATACGTCGGAGAGCAGCTGGTAAACCGCGTTGGTGGAGGGAGCCATTTCTGTCTCCAGCACAACTTCGGCATGGTTGTTGAAACCTAGAAGCTTAGCTCGCGCATTACGCTGCCTCGCCATCTCAGTCACAATACCCCGAGTGTCAAACTCGCCGCCAAAGCCGCGCTCCATCGACTTTGCCAACAGCTGGGCGCGGGCAGTCGGATCATCCAACTGGGCAAGCGCAAGCTGGTTCGTGAAGTTGTTCAGCGTATATTCTCGGCCGGCAACATTCACAGGCGTTGCTAGCATCTTCGAGACAATCTGGCCGTACCTTGTTGCAAGCTGTGAGATCTTCAGATCAGCTTCTTCAAGCGCCTTGCGTCCATTCGCGTCAAGGTCAATACCGCCAAGCCTGAACTCCTTAATCTGCTCACTGACCATATAAGCCGACTCTTCGTCCAGGTTCTGCTTCGAAAGCTCTACGAACTTCGCGTACAGCGCCTCATTGGTCATCATCCACGTCTGGAGCTTGGTTAGCGGCTCATCAAGCTTTTCTTCCAGAGCGTCAAAGTCGGGACCTCCAACCGCGCTGATAAGCGTGTACACAGGGCCAATAGCACAGTCGAACTCAAATTCCGCCTCGTCAAATGGGTTTAGAAAGTCTTCGATCGAAGCGGGCGCTTCCTCCAACGCGGTTATCGTAGCGCGATACGTGTCGATAGCTTCAAACGCTACACGTTCACACTCAGCGGCGTTGTATTTACTGAAATCAGGAAGCACCTTTTCGATTTTGCTCATTTATCATCTTCGCTTTCTAGCCCGAGAACGCGGGCAATATTCGGATTGAAGAAGCCGGGGCCCTTCAAGACCTTTCCATCTTCACGGTAAATCGGTTTACCATCAGCGCCTAATTTGGACATATTCGAGGCCTGAACTTCACGCAACACCTCATCAAGGTCAATGCCGCACTCCAACGCCATACCGTAGGCAACATACACGAGGTCAGCCAAGGCATCCGCAACCTCAATCGTGTCGCGAGTGCCGTCATCCGCCTCACGCGCGGCGGTTACGGCTCGTCCAATGATCTGGCCTGCCTCGCCTCCGTAGAGGGCGGTCGTTAGTTCCGTGAACTCTTCGGACACGAGGCTCATGCGCATATGTACGCGCTCCGTGTCAGCAGTCGGCTTCTCGCCAAGCTTGACGGGTAAGCCGTAGACCTCATGGAACTGACGCACCAGAGCCTGCGGTCGTCGCGGGTCATACGGGCGCTTGGCGACAGGCAGATCGCAATGATCAGAAAGATCAAAGTAGTGCGGCAGGTTGGGATCACAAGCCGGCTCCATGGATTCGCCGCGCAGAAGGCTCGCCGCCCACATATCGACCACACGACCATTTCGTTCCCTTACGCGTCGCTCAACACCCTCAAAGATGAAACCGAGCTTCCACGCTAGTCTCCATGAAGCGTCATTACCCACGTGTGCATGCCACACGATCTTATCGACGCGGGATCCTTCAAATACGTGTTGGATTGCTAACCGCGCTGCCTCGGAAATATAACCCTTCCCGCGTGCAGCCGCACTGGCCCAGTAGCCAAGCTTCAACGAACGTTGCGCCTCATTGTAATCTTCGAGTCCAACACAACCCACCAGGTCAGAATCGGCCCACACCAGCCACGTCGCATTAGGCTCCTCAAGTTGCCTGGAAGTATTAATCCACCACTTTGCATCCTCTAGCGAATATGGTTGCGGAACCGTGGTGTACTTTGCGATAAGAGGATCATCTAAAACCTCTGCCAACTGCTGCGCGTCAGCAGCTTGGGGCCTGCGCAGCACAACCTTTTTACCTTCTAAAACGTTCATCTCTACTCTCCCACCGGGATATCTGGGTTCGCGTGATTCCATGCGGCCTTCAAAGCGTTCTCAAAGGCGATACGCGGCTGGGCTCCCTCCATCATCAACGCCTTATCGAAAATGTATACCGGCACCGCGCCGATGCCCATCTGCACACCAATCTGGAAATCAGAAAATACCTCTCCCGCGCTATCTTGCGATTCGAGCGTGGCGAGCACGCGGTCTCCAGGAATATCGAAATCACGAGCGATTGCGATTAAAGACTCCGGATTAGACACGTCCATGCCGAGCTGGAAGCGGGCACGCTGCAGCGCCTCATGCACCTTCAGCTCCAATGTGTCACTACCCACCGTCGTGTCGCGCTCCATGTCAATCTC
This sequence comes from Gleimia europaea, assembly GCA_002871995.1. Lineage (GTDB taxonomy): Bacteria > Actinomycetota > Actinomycetes > Actinomycetales > Actinomycetaceae > Gleimia > Gleimia europaea. The sequence continues at coordinate 157,783 of PNHW01000001.1, read as the reverse complement.
ACGGGCCAGACCAACCAAACGATGCGCTGACGTTGTGGGAGCGACCTTCACGCCCTCCCAATCAATATCAATACCGTCCTTGCGGGCAAGTTCCGTAAGTGAAGACAGCACCTGATCCACTTCCGCCCGGGACATTCCTTTTGTCCGCGCTAAATAATCGGTTTCTGACTCATCCAGCGTCTGATTCAGCTCCGGCTGCAAGAGGTAGGCATGCAGACGTACAGAGACTTCCTCCTTGCGCTCAAAGGTCGAAAGAGCCTGCCGCAAATGCCGCACCCCTAGATAACACCAGGGGCATGCAATATCTGTCCAAACGTCGATGTGCATACACAAAACCCTTTCTATAGATTCAGGGCTACCCTCCTGCCCTATTGCACGGGTCAATGCCGCAAGGGCACCGCGTGAGACAACAGAAAGAAAACGCCTGTCAAGCACCACCAATAATACCCGGGCAGACCGTGCCCGCGAGATACAAGTGGGCTCCCCGAAGGCCGGGCCCTGCGCGAACCTAGCTTTCGGGGAGCGTTAGCGCTTAAGGCTAGTCTTCTACCAGCACAATCCGAAGATTGCGGGGGCCGTGCACGCCATCGACACGCACAAGCTCAATATCCGAAGTCGCCGAGGGACCAGCAATCCACGTGGTAGGGCGCGTTGGATTCTTGGCCAGCACAGCCACAGCCTCGGGTAGCGTGGCCTTAATCGCATCACTGCGAAGCACGATCACGTGCGTATCCGGCACGAGGGTGATAGCGCGGCGTCCCTGATCTGCGGTGCCATCCAAAATAATGGTTCCCGAGTTAGCCACCGCCACTCGGGAGGCAGTTACAACCGCATCGGTCTTATCCAGTTCCTCATTTGTGAGGGCCGGATCATCCACCTTCACTTCACGACCATCTCGGCCAGCTGCTTCCACCCATTCCTGAGGTAGACCGGCAGGAACCACAACGCTGTGCGTATCAGCCAAGAACTGCTCAATCGCGTCCTCAATGCCATCTTCGTTTACACGCTTAACCTGCGCCGTGTAATCGACTAGGGCATCAACCATCTCATCAACAACCTCAGACCGCGGGGCGTCACTACCGAAACGGTAATCGCGCGGGATTTGCGCAGCATCAATGCTACCTGCGGCGCGGATACGCCTAAAAATTTCACTTTTTGCGCTCACTTGCCTTCTCCTTCATTCTTGCCTTCGGCTTCCCACCAGTCTCTAAATGACTGTGCTGGTGGTGCGGGCACGTCACGGGTACGAGTCCAATCCTTCACCACCGGGAACGGCAGGAAGCCAATCTTGCGATCAGGTCCGGCTACAACGCGACCAGCGTTAGCGGCCTTTCCACCCATCTCCATGCCCTTACCAGAAGACATGACCTTCGAGCTCACCTTCATAGCCACATCCCACTTATCAGGTATGCCGCCCCGATTAGCTTCGGTGTACTTGTGGCGCAAATGCACCAAAATGTCGGGAATGTTGATCTTCACAGGGCACACATCAAAGCATGCGCCGCACAGTGACGACGCAAACGGCAAAGATGCAGCCGGATCCCTGCGATCCTTCGCATTGAGCAGCTGCGGCGTCAAGATCGCACCAATCGGACCTGGATATACCGAGTTGTAAGCATGTCCACCAGCGACCCGGTACACGGGGCAAATATTCATGCACGCCGCGCAACGAATGCATTTGAGGGCTTCACGACCAACCTCGTCTTGAAGCACATTAGTGCGGCCGTTATCCATCAAGATAATGTGGAATTCCTGCGGGCCATCGCCTTCGGTTACACCGGTCCAGAATGAGGTATACGGATTCATGCGCTCACCGGTAGCCGAGCGTGGAAGCAGCTGGGAGATCACCTCAATGTCTTGGTACGAGGGAACCAGCTTCTCAATGCCCATCACTGTCACCAGTGTCTCCGGCAGGGTGAGGCACATGCGGCCGTTGCCCTCGGATTCATAGATTGCAACCGTGCCGGTCTCCGCAACACCAATATTCGCACCGGAGATAGCGACCTTGGCTGAAAGGAACTTCTTGCGCAGATGCGCACGAGCAGCCATTGCGAGCACACGCGGCTCATGTGTCAGGTTGTCTGGCACGTCCTCCATCCGCTTTTCGAAGATAGCTTTCACTTCAGCACGGTTGCGGTGAATAGCAGGCACGACAACGTGAGACGGCATGTCTTCAGACAGCTGCACGATCATTTCTGCCAGGTCCGTCTCCCACGCCTGAATACCTCTTTCGCCCAGGTACTCATTCAAGTTGATCTCCTGCGTTGCCATGGACTTAACCTTGACAACCTCGTCAACCTGCTTCGATTTGACGATCTCGTACACAATCCGATTCGCTTCAGCAGCGTCACGGGCCCAGTGCACGATACCTCCGCGCGCCGTTACGTTCTTTTCAAACTCTTCGAGCAGATCCGTCCAGTTTGCCGCCACGTTGCGTTTGATATTCGAGGCCGACTCACGCAAGTCCTCCCAATCAGGCATCTCCGAAACGCGCACATTTCGCTTGGCGCGGATCTTTCCTGTTGCGTAACCAAGATTGCGACGCATTTGCGTATTGCGTAGCGTCTCTTTTGAGCCGTCAGTAAAGCTCTTCCCCCAGCGCAACGGATCCTGCGGTAGCGGGTGTCCCGGTATCCAACCCAGCTCCTGCTCTTCAACATCATTCTTAGACCATTCAGCCGGGTTCAGACCCAACTTCGACCCAAGCTGTTCAATCTTGTCAAACATCTAGGCACCTACCTTCGTGTTCGTAGCGGGAGCAATCCACGGATCTTCCTGACTACCAGCCAAAACTTCCGCAAGATGCATGGCGCGAATACCTGAACGAGTTCGAGAAAGTCCGCCGGCGATATTCATCAGGCACGAATAGTCTCCAGCAACAAGAATCTCTGCGCCGGTGGATTTGATGTTGCTCATCTTGTCTGCAAGCATCGCGGACGAAACCTCCGGGTTCTTTACCGAGAAAGTTCCGCCAAAGCCGCAGCAGACATCGGCTTCTGGTAGTGGAATGTACTCGATGCCCTCAACCGCCTTGAGCAGCTGGAGCGGGCGATCCCCCACCTTGGTAATCCGCAGCGAGTGGCACGTTGAATGATAGGTGACGCGGTGCGGGAAATACGCGCCCAAATCAGTGGTGCCAAGCACGTCTACGAGGAGCTCAGTCAGGTCATACGTGCGTTCAGCAATCTGTTCAGCCTTGCGCGCCAAACCTTCATGGCCCAGCTCGCGCGCCACCATTGCCTGTTGGTGACGAATGGAACCAGTGCAAGACGAAGATGGAACAACTATCGCATCCCACGTCCCGTCAAGAACGGGCGCAAACGTGCGAACATGGTTTTCAATGAGAGGCAACGCCTCCGGGTAGTAGCCCGTATTGATATGCATTTGTCCACAGCACGCCTGGTTCTTTGGGAAGACCACCTGATGCCCAAGACGCCTGAGCAAATGAACGGTTGCCTGCGCGGCCTGCGGGAACATCGCGTCATTGATGCAGGTTGCGAAGATCGCGACTTTCATTAAGGATTCCTTTCTTTAACTTGCGATAAGGAATCCGAGGATTCCATTGGAAGCGAGAACAGTAATAAGACCTAGGAGTACCAGCAGGCCCAACGAGTAAGGAGCGGCTTTTCTTAAAATCTCAGACTCAGAGCCCTCCGACTTCACAGCACCAGCGGCGATGGCAAGGTTTTGTGGTGAAACAATCTTGCCGATTCCACCGCCTACCTCGTTTACGCCCAGGAGAAGACGAGCGGGGAGGTCAGCGGTTTGTGCAGCGGTTGCCTGCAAGTTGCCAAACAGTGCACCAGCCGAGGTAGCCGAGCCGGTAACAGCCGTGCCGATACCGCCCAGGAACGGCGATAGGAAAGCGAAAGCCGCACCTGTGGTTGCAAGCCATGCACCGACTGCTACGGTCTGGCCCGAGAAATTCATTACGTAGGCCAAAGCCATCACCAGACAGATGGTCAATATAGCGATGCGCAGGTTGTGGACCGTGGATAGCAACGTCCTCATTCCCTGTTTGAAGGGCAGGTTGAAACGTCCGCCCGATGACCTACGCGAGTACACAATTGCAACTACCACTCCGGTAAGCAGCAACATTGTGCCCGGCGAGGAAAGCCATGGGAGGGTGAACGTTACAGATGCATTCGGCTGACCGTCCATCCCTAACACGCCAGACAAACCTGGCCAGGTGAACTTAATATCGGTTGCGCGCAGCGCTGCTGGAATGTTCACGCCGAACTTCCACAGCTTTGCGACCGCAAAAACGATTACGACCAGCCAGTACGGCAGCAGGCCAAGTGCGACTCGGGAACCAGACAGCGCTTCAGTCGGCTGAGGCGAGCGGAATTCTTCCGGCGTTGCTGGCGTCCAGAAGCGAAGCAGTAGCGCCAATAGCGCGAATGAAAGTAGCGAGCCCACAACGGCAGCCAACTCGTAGGACAGGAAGTTGGACGTCAGATACACGCCCGTCCCCATACCGACCCAGGCGACCAGAGCGGCCAACCATCCCTCTTTTATTCCGCGCCAGCCATCGAGGATGAACAGCATCAGGAATGGAACTACGCTGAGCAGAATAGGAGTAATACGCCCCATCGTGGCGCCCACCAAGGCGGCATCGTCGCCACCCAGCTTGGCAACCGTTGTCACCGGAATGGCCATGGCCCCAAAACCGACGTTGAGGGCGTTGCCCACCATCACCGCGATTGCCGCGCGGATGGGATGCAGCCCCAGTGCCCACATCATCGTGCATGCGATCGCCACCGGAGCGCCGAATCCCGCTAGCCCCTCAAGCAGGCCACAAAATGCGTATCCGATGAGTAGGCCTTGGATACGCATGTCTCCCTTGCCAACGGCAGAAAAGACCGCCTGCACGTCCTTTGCGCGGCCCGAGCGATCCGTCAGGTTGTACAGCCACACTGCCATCACAACGACATAGATGATTGGAATGAGGCCAAACGCTGCGCCTTCAACAGCTGACATGCCCGCCATAGAAAGCGGCATGTTGAACCCAACGATACTTACTAGCAGCGCGATTACTAGCGCACCAGCGGCACACCAGTGGGTAGGTAGCGAAAAAGCTCCTAGCGCAACAAAGAAAAAGATAAGTGGGAGGAGGCTGACCAGGGCAGTCATCGTCAGTGACCCACCGATCGCAGTGATAGACGGGATAAAAGTTCCCGCCAGCGGCATAAGCATGGAGCAAAACCTCGTTGTTGATCAAAGTTGCATCTCAACTTATCTGACATCGGAGTTTTCTCAGAAACCGCCTCGTAGGACCGGCGACAATGCGCTATAAGTCAATGAAAGCAGCATTAGTTATCAGCGGCAGCCGTGGGGCGATTTTCAAACCGATGGCGTTCCCAAATGCCGGTTTGTACTAACGACACCTTTAACAGACCCGCTCACACGCTTACTTTTACCGGTGTTGCCGAGGAGCGCGAACACACCAATTCATTCGGATAGCACGACTGCAACCACTTGCCAGATAATACCCCTCGGGGTATGTTCTTCTTGAGCGTAACTTTCGTTCATTTCTACAAAACAAGAGGAGATAGCATGTGCCGTCCAGTTGAATGCAAGGTCTGCCACAAAACCACGTGGGCTGGTTGTGGACAACACGTTGCGCAGGTCAAGGCTTCAGTGCCCGCAGGCCAGTGGTGCAACGGCAAACACAGCGCTGAAGAAATTGCCGCGGCAAAATCCGAACGCCGCGGCTTCTTCTCCCGCCTTTTCAAGTAAAGACTTCATGCAAGGCTCCCTGAGCAACACTTCAATCTTGAAGCGTGCCCGCACACTGTGCCACAAACGCCATTGGTTTGAACTGACAGAGGGAGCAGAAAAGGTCGGTCAATATAATTCGCAGTGAATGATTGCCCGACCTTAATCTAGGTTGAAGAGGATCAGCCCTTCATGCGGCGTACCCTCACCATCGCGGTGCCCGCTGCTGCAAGAGCTAGGACGGTCAACGCGAGTGAAGTGGTAGCCGTTCCAGTGCTAGCTAGCGACTTGCCACCATTTGCCTTGTTCGCCGAATCCTTCGGATTCTTCGGCTTTAGCACCGAACCGGATTCACCCGGCTCGCTTGGAGCAGTTGCAGCGTCCAATGCGGCCTGAGCTTTGCGGACAGCTTCCTTCGCTTCCTTCACCTTGGCTAAAGCGTCCTCGTAGGCCTGCGCTGGAACCACCAGCTCGTCACGAGCCGCCTCTGCCGCTTCCAAAGCTTCGGTTGCGGCCTGCAGCGCTTCTTCAGCATCCTTAACCGCCTGAGCTGCAGCTTCTGCAGCTCCTTCAGCTTCCGCCAACCCCGTCGTCGCGTCAGCTACAGCATCTGCAGCCTCACCCGCCTTCTTCTGCGCAGCCTCAGCCTTCTCCCTCAAATCATTGAGTTCTGTGGTTGCGGCAGCCAGTGCGGCTTGAGCTTCTTCAAGAGCGGACTGAGCAGTCTCGATAGCGTTTTTGGCCTTCTCAGCTTCTTCCTCCGCAGCAGTCACCGCAGCGTCCTTTTCGGCCTTATCAGCCTGGGCAGCCTCCAGAGCCCTCTGCGCGTCATCGCTCTTTTGCGAAGCATTCTCAGCGGCCTGCTTTGCCGCTTCTGCCTGCGCCGCCAGCTCGTTGAGCGTCTTGTTTGCAGCGTCCAGGTTCTCCTGGGCTTGGGCACGCTGCGCTGTAGCGGTAGCACAAGCTTCATTAGCCGCAGCCTTGGCCTCCTCAAGAGCCTTCTGTGCCTTCTCGACATTTGCAGTAGCCTCATTCAGCGCGTTCTGCGCATCCTGAAGTTCCTTCTTGCCGTTCTCAAGGTACTTTTCATACTCGCCGATCAGCGCGCCGTACTCCGCAGTAGTGTAAGAGGGAGCTGTGGAGTCTGTATAGTAGCGAACATCGAGGTCAAAGACCTGGCCGTGGGCGATACCGTGTAGCGTTCCTTGCTTGTCAACGACAGCAAAACCCGTAAAAGCGTAGGTATCATTCATGAGGTTTTTGTAATGCCCCGTGCCCGACTTGTGGCCGACGGGCTCCTGCTTGTAAAGATTCTTTTCCTTGGTGTACCAACCGTTATAAGGGTCAGAGTGTCCCCAGGCGAGGTTTTCAGCCTGAATGACCTCTGGCCGATGGCCGATAACAGTATTCGCCGCGTTCGTCTGAAGCTCTGATCCCGCCATGAGCAGCGAATTGATCTTCAAATCAGCACGACCGGGGAAGATGTCGTCGTTACGACGTAGCTCATTGCCTCTATCGATGTGCGGAAGCGTTGCCTTGAGATTCTTCAAGGTGGTCGCATCGCCCGTCTTATTTAGCTCCGTCTCAGCGAAGAAAGGACCATAGTCGTCAACTTTCGTGCTGACGTCGTACGAATTTCCACTTGCGTCCGTGTACTTGCCGGTGGTTAGAAGTTCATAGGCACGCGTGGCATCCGGGTCATTCTTTTCGACTCCAAGCCAGCGGAAGAATCCCGCAGTTCCCTGCTGCTCATCTTTGAGTACCTGCTCGGCATTCTTCTGTGCAGTGTCAACAGCCTTTTGCTTCTCATCCTGCTGGCTACGCGCCTCGTCGAGTTTCTGCTGCGCTGCCTTCACTGCAGGATCGTCTTTCACAGGAGCGCACGCCTCAGTCCGCTTGGTTTCAGCTGCCTGGAGAGCACCCTCGGCCTGAGTCACAGCCTGCTGCGCGTCATCACGCTGCTTCTCTGCCTCCTGTTGCTTAGCGGCCGCTTCATCAGCAGCCTTCTTAGCGGCATCGGCCTTGGCCTGAGCATCGTCAACAGCCACCTGAGCCGCTGCGGCGTCCTTCTTAACGTTATCAGCCTTGGCCTTAGCATCCTCCGCCTTCTTCTTTGCGGAATCCAAAGCCTCCTGCTTGGCATCAACATCCGATTTCAACGCCGCAATTTGCTCGTCGCTCGCCCGCTCGGCGACGGCATCGTCGTACGCCTTTTTCGCGGCGTCACGCTCAGAGGTAGCCTTTTCTGCCGCAGCAGTTTTGCTATCAAGATCTTTCTGAGCCGCTTCTTGCTTCTCAGTAGCCTCGTCAAGCGTGCTCTTGGTATTTGCCAAAGCTTCCTCAGCGGCTTGAACGGCAGCCTGCGCGGCGTCAACATCCTCCTGCGCCGCCGCGAGTTTAGCCGGAGCCTCCGCGTCTTGCGCTGCAAGCTCTTCTTCTGCCTGCTTGAGCGCCTCCTGTGCCTGAGCTAAATCATTTTCCAGCTGAACCACTTCAGCGGTCTTCGCATCCGTATCGGGCGCAGACTCTGCTGGAGCAGCCACGGCAATACCACCAAATGTCAAACCGCCGATCAGCATGCCGGAAGTAACGGCAACTGCAAGGCGCTTGGTCATCTTCACTGTTATTCCCCTTCGGAAACATTTGCAACGACACCGTGTTGCAGGGCAACGTAATGCACACAACCTTGTGCTATAGGGACATAGTCCTTGCATAGACCCTGCACGCAAGGCATCTCAAGAACTTTCCATCATGCTAGCAGAGGTAGATACAGCAATATGTGTCCCGGCACAAATTGAGATACGTCGCATTAGAATCGCCTCAAATGCTTCCGAAATTCCAGGTTGTACGCGATAACGACCGCGCCAGCGTATACAAAAGTGAGGCAACCTTTCGGCTGCCTCACTATCTGTGCGCGAAGCGGGACTTGAACCCGCACTCCCGAATAAGTGGGAACTAGCACCTCAAGCTAGCGCGTCTACCAATTCCGCCACCCGCGCATCGGGGCTCTTTAGAGCAACGAGGAAAACTCTAGCATGAGATCCACATGCGGTGTCAAATCACCTCCTTGCACGCCAAATAAAGCCTTTTCACGCCGCGCGTTAGCGTACTAAACAAACCACTGCGCTTAGATAGGGTTAAAGCATGAACACTAACATCGTGCTTTTTGACTTTGATGGAACGATCGTAGACTCCGCCCCGATCATCATGCAAGCAGTAGTAGATACACTAGACGAGCTCGGCCTGCCGCCACAGTCAAGTGAGCAGCTACGAGCCTGGGTTGGACCTCCCCTATTTCATTCCTTCCGTGACTTCGCGAAAGTAGACCCCGCCCATATTGACGACGCCATCGCCACCTACCGCCGTTACTATCGTCAAACCATGTACGACGCCCCGTTCTTTCCCGGCGTTCTAGAAGCCATTCAAGAGCTTCACAAACTTGGCTTCCCCCTGGCCATTGCAACTTCAAAAACCGAAACCATGGCAAAACCCATAGCTACCCATGCCGGACTCGACCCCTACTTCAAATACGTCGTCGGTTCTACCAACGACTCCGCCCACCAATCCAAAGCGGCAGTCATCGCAGATGCGCTAAACCTACTAGAAGCCGACGGCTACAATCGTGAAGGCGCCATCATGATTGGCGATCGAATCCACGATGTTGAGGGTGCGCACGCGAACAATCTCGACGTAATCGGCGTCCTATGGGGAGGGACCGACCAGCGCGAATTCGAAACAGCGACCGCAGCGGTTGGCACACCGGCAGAGCTAGTTGAAACAATCATCGAGCGAGCAAAGAAATAATCACCAAAACGAACTAGGCTGAAACCGTGAGTAAAGACGAAGACAGCGGCAAAATCAGGCGACTAGCATCCAGAGCAGGGGCAACCGCTCGCTCAATCATGTCACGTAGCACTGCCGCAAATCACGCTGGAACACCGTCAGAAACACCGCGGCCCCTCTCCCAAGAGGTCCTGCCGCGACAGCACCGCAGAAACCAAATGCGCGGATCGTCGAGGGGCGTTCCCCCACGATTCTCCAAAGCCCACGCTCGTGGAAACTCAGACGACATTCCCACCTGGCTACGCAAGGCCGGCACCTCCGCGTGGATGATCCTCGGCATCCTCGTCATCGTAGCGCTCATCGTGTGGAGCCTAGCCGAAGTGGCCGCCGTCGTAGTTGCAATCTTCGTTGCACTCGTAGTCACCTCGATCCTGAATCCCATCGTCACTTGGCTCGAGCGCTACATGCCAAGATGGCTAGGCGAAATACTGGCCCTACTGGGTAGCACAGCAGTTTTTGGTGGCCTCATCTTCTACGTCATCACATCCGTTACCGGACAGTGGAACTCACTTAGCAAACAGTTTGGCAATGGCATAGACCAGATCATCGAGTTTGTAAGAACCGGGCCGTGGGCCGTAGACCTCACCTCCGACGAGATCTACAACTGGATCAATCAGACCATTGAACAAGCACGCAACTACATCGAAACCAACGCGGGCCAAATACTCCAAGGAGCACTTTCAAACCTTGGGTCCATAGCAATCGGATTCACGATCATGGCGCTCGCGCTGTTCGCTACAATCTTCTTCCTCTACTCCGGCAAAAGCATGTGGATCTGGTTCCTTAACCGGCTACCCGCAAGGCACCGCGAATCTACACACAAAGCCGTAGCCGCCGGGTGGTACACGTTCTCTGGATACGCTCGCGGCATCATGATGGTTGCACTAACCAACGGCATATTCGCGTTCGTATACCTAACGGTTCTCGGAATTCCACTTTCCGCACCGCTCGGAGTACTGGTATTCATCGGCTCATTCATTCCCCTGATCGGCGCACCCACCGCCATGGGCATAGCCATGATCGTGGCTCTTGCGTCTAAGGGTGTTTGGATGATGATCGCCGTTGGCATTGGAATCGCCCTCATCGGACAGTTTGAAGGCCACGTCCTCCAACCACTCATCATGGGCGCACAGGTTTCGCTCCACCCAGTGGTTGTGGGCATCGGCGTCACCGCGGGAACCCTACTCGCCGGCATCTTCGGTGCTGTACTTTCCATTCCACTAATCGCTTCGGCGTGGGCTATCTACCAACAGCTCCACGAAGAAGACCCACCCCTTGAAGGGGATCTTCCAAGCCCCAAAGAAATCGTTGAAGGACCCTCTGCAAGCTAACCGGACTTAACACTCGAGGCGCTACCTGAAATCGCGGGACCTGTCCGCCACTGGAACAGGTAGCGCCTCAAGCTTGTCCGCCACCAAAGCGGACGCGCCGCCCGGTGCCCGCTCAACAACCCCACGCACCACCAGTGCGGCCTCAGTCAAACCAACTTTGCGGAACCTCTTCCAAAGCCCCGGCGCGCAAACCACATTCACATAACCCGTTTCGTCCTCCAACGACAAGAAAATCGTCCCCCTAGCCGTGTGGGGACGCTGCCGATGCGTCACCAATCCCCCAATGCGAATACGCCGTCCTGCCTCCACGCCCGCGATTTCTCCGCACGACAACACGCCAGCTGAGTCCAGATTCTGGCGGACTAACTCCATCGGATGACAATCCACACTCACGCCACTAGCCTGATAGTCCGCAACCACTGCCTCCGCCGATGTCAGTGGTTTCAAATCTGGCACGCTTCCCCACTCCAGCGGCAATGTAGGTTGATAGGCTTCCTGCCCCACAAACGGAGCCACCCACATGGCCTGCCTGCGCGAATCCGCAATCCTCCCAAGCGCGCCAGCCTTTGCGAGCCTCTCCACTTCCTTCGAACTGAGCGTAGCCCGCCTTGCCAAATCCTCCACCGACGCGAAGTCTCCCTGCTCGCGGGCGCTAACAATCCGATCAATACTCACATCGGACATGCCGCTAATAGTTGCAAGACCCAGACGAACGCGTTTACCCGCCTGCGGGGTAACCGGAGGGATCCTCCGGGTCGAATTTGTGCCCTCGAATCTCTCTACACCGGTATCCCGCAGCGAATAGTTGACATCTGCGCGCTCCACCAACACGCCGTGCCTGCGCGCGTCTTCCACCAGCGAAGAAGTCGAATAAAAGCCCATTGGTTGCGACGAGATTATCGCAGCGTAAAACTCCTCTGGGAAATGCACCTTTATCCACGCCGACGCGTACACGATATAAGCAAACGAAAACGAGTGAGATTCGGGAAAACCAAACTCTGCGAAACCTTGGAACGAGTCAAAAATCTGATCTGCAACTTCCCCCGCAATCCCGTTCTTCGCAAACCCCTCGTATAAGGCCGGCCGCAGGCGCGCCATCATCTCAGCGCTACGCTTAGACCCCATCGCTTTGCGCAATTGATCGGCCTCGTAAGGTTTGAACCCAGCAGCGTCTATCGCTATTTGCATGAGTTGCTCTTGAAAAATTGGAACCCCCAGCGTCCTCTCCAACGCCGGTCTAAGAAGTGGGTGCCAATAAGTAACCGGTTCGAGGCCCCGCCTGCGCCGCAGATACGGATTCACTGCCTGACCCTGGATTGGCCCCGGGCGAACCAAGGACACCTCAATCACAATGTCGTAAAAACAGCGCGGTTGCATTCGCGGGAGCGTACCCATTTGGGCGCGAGATTCAACCTGGAACACTCCAACCGTATCCGCGTTGCACAGCAGGTCATACACCAACAGGTCCTCGCTCGGCAGGTTGTACAGGTTGAAAGGTTTCCCATCAGTTCCCACGTGTCCTGCATCGCGAAGTGAATCAAACATTTTCCTCAGCGCCGTGAGCATCCCCAGACCGAGCAGATCAAACTTCACGAGCCCAGCTTCCCCGCAGTCATCCTTATCCCACTGGAGCACGGTTCGCCCCTCTTTACTGGCCCAGGCCACGGGACAGATTCTTGAAACCGGCTCGCGAGTAAGCACCATCCCTCCAGGATGAATACCCATATGACGGGGCAGCTTTGACATCTGCGTCGCAATACCTACCACCTTTGGATCCGGCTTAACCCCCTCTAAATTCTTCACCCAAACAGCTGCCACCTCACCCGGATACCCAAACGCTTTTGCCGCATCTCGAAGCGCTGAGCGAGGCTTATAAGAGATCACATTCGCCACCTGAGCTGCATACCGACGCCCGTAACGCTCATAAATATGTTGAATCACCACCTCGCGCCTACCCGCCTCAATATCGATATCAATATCGGGAGGTCCGCTACGCCCCTCTGATAAGAATCGCTCGAACAACATCTTGTGCTTAACCGCATCCACAGCCGTAATGCCGAGCGCAAAACAGACAGCTGAATTAGCTGCCGAACCGCGACCTTGACACAAAATATTTTCAGTTCTACAAAAATCAACGATCTCTTTAACTATCAAGAAATAGCCTGAAAACCCCAGCCTTGTGATCAAAGAGAGTTCGGAATCAATCTTCTGCCACGCCTGCGGATTGCGTGCCCTACTGCCGTATCTTTCTTTCGCACCTTCATACGTTAAGTGGCGCAACCAGCTGTCATCATCAAACCCATCGCGAACGTTTGCGCGCGGCAGGTGCGGAGCAACTAGCCGCAGATCAAAAGCAAGCTCTTGCGCTAGCTCGGCCGCATTCTCTACCGCCTGCGGATGGTGCCTGTGAATTCGCAGCATGTCTCTAGCTGAACGAAGAACCGGAGGGAAAGCCTCTAGGTAAGGCTGCGCCTGCTCTAACGTGGCTCCAAGTCGTATCGAGCGGAGCACGTGAGCAAGTTTCAAAGAACTAACGTCCGCGACTCGAGCTCCTGTTGTTGCCACCAACCGCAGTCCCATGCGCTCAGCAATACGCGCCAGATAATGGGCTTCGCGTTCTTCTTCATCCGGAGTTGAAAGAGCTGACTCTATGACCACATTCCCAAACAAATCACGAAACCTACCTGCCAGCATGGCCGCTTCATCTATACCGCGGCTGTTCAAAGCTTGACGGATTGGGCCTCGCGCAGTTCCTGTAAGGATCGTCCAGTTTCCCGAAGAAAACTCTGCGAGCTCATCAAGGGTTAAGACCGTGTCCGTGCGCCCTGTTTTAGACAGTTGGAATGCCGATATGGCATCACAAAGCTCGTGATAGCCCTGCACATTATTAGCGAGGATTGGCAGATGATATCCGCCTGCAATCCTGATTTCTGTTCCCTGTACGCTCGCGATCCTGTTTTCTCTGGCGGCAACACTAGTTTGTACTGCCGAAAACATGCCGTCATAATCAAGGATTCCAATGGCATCCAAACCCAGTTGCGCTGCACGCTCAACCATCACTTCAGGCAGATTTGCCCCGTGAAGGAACGAAAATGCGCTATGCGCGTGAAGTTCTGCGTAGGATGCCACCCACCAATCATATCGAACAAATGTTCGACACTCGCATCTTGTCTCACCTAATGATCGGAAGAGAGGCGACCCCTCGACTCTTCCAAATAGCAGTTTCCACACAACGACTCGTAAGTAACCGCTACCCCATCAATCGCTACCTGGTCTCCGTCGAAAACGAATTGATCATCCACTTTGCGACCGTTAAATACTGCTTTTTTACCGCAGCGACAAATAGTTTTAAGTTCTTCAACCGAGTGCGCGATCTCCAGCAAACGCCGAGCCCCTGGGAACGCTATGGTTTGGAAGTCAGTTCGAATGCCGTACGCAAGAACTGGAACGTTATCCAGCACCGCGATGCGAAACATATCGTCAACCTGTTTTGGTGTGAAAAACTGAGCTTCATCAACAAGTAATGCCGACACGGGCTTGGCTGCCAAATTCTGCATCAGAGCGTTAGGATCAACCCCTGAGGCTATATTCAAGAAAACGTGGCGCAGATTCTCATCTTTCCCAACCAGCATGTCTACTTCGCGCGTAACACCTAGCCGAGAAACGATCTGTGCATCCCCCTTGGTGTCAACCGACGGCTTAGCAAGTACTACCCTTTGTCCGCGCTCTTCATAGTTATAGGCGGCCTGCAGCAACGCGGTTGACTTTCCGGAGTTCATCGCCCCATACCTGAAATAAAGCTTAGCCACAGCACGCACCTTCCTCTTTCCTCTACTGAACTAATACCACAATGCAGCGAGCATCCACTCACCCGATCCCCATTTAATAAGCACACGCGGCGCCCCTAGGGGCACCGCCACGAGCCACGCCCTAGGTGCAGACACCTCATCCTGCCCATCCCACCACCTACCAAGGATGGGCCATGGGCCGCGCACGTCAGAGAGAACGACCTCCTCTGCCGCGTGCAACCCAACATCTAATTCCGCTACTTCCTCAGCATTAATAACCATGCTTCGAGGCGTGGCGTTCAGCGTTCCATCCGGCCGCAGCTTGACCGCTCTTCCACCTTCATCAAACAGACGCGCAGGCAGAGGTTTTTCAAGCACCGTAGCGGGAGACTCTTCTTTCAAACCCCCGACCCACGCATCTTGGAACGAAGCGTGATTCTGCCATTTTTGAGGCACACTCCACTGCTCCCACGCAGCTGTTTCCAGGGCGGCGCCCCACTCGGTTTGCGCCACCCTGCTAAGAGGATCAAATCCTGGCCGCACTCGCGGCTGTAGCACCCCATCCAAACCAACTAACGCCTGAAGCCTGAAGGCCACCGCACCAGCGCGAACATCGCCCTCACTACGGTCTGACCACAACTGCTTCGCAAGATGATCTATCGGAACCAGATCTTGGGCGGTCAGAACAATTTTTTCAACCCCAAATCGTTCTTGCGAATACTCGCCCTCCGTGGATGCTCCAGATCTAGCCAGCTCATCAATCCAAGATTGGACTTGCCAACGAGTTCGATCAACCAAATCGCGCGGCGCCGGGAAATCCACTATTGCCCAACGCCTGGTTCTCTCAACTCTTCCCGTAGCCCCCAAAATAGTTGCGGTGATATCTACCTCATTTGTAGCTACCTGCTTTGCTACCAGTTTTTCAACCAGACTTGCGGATTGCTCCAACAAATACCCCAAAGCCACCCCCAAATCTGCCACCGGGGTCGGAAACACAACAGTTTGCTCGACAAATTCTTCGGGTGCACGATCAGCTTTATGAAGCGCGTCAGTCTGCCACAGCAACCTGTACAAGCTCTGTCCGACCTCGCCAAAACGAGCCAGAACATGTCCCGCGCCAAGGGCTCGCAAATCACCAACCGTCCTAACCCCCAGGGCAGCGAGAGAATCCAACGCTTGATCCAGACTGCTTTCCTTTTGGGACATAAGTGGCTTTAAGTGCCTTAGCGACAAATCGCTCACGCGAGATTCACCGGGATCTACAACGCCGTGCAGAGCCCCTACCCAGGCCTGCAACAGCCCTTCACCAATCCCCACATAGCATTCACTTCCTGTCTGCTCCGCGATCACGTCGACCACTCGTTCACACAGCGCCTCCTCACTACCAAAAGTGCGCGACGCAGAAGCCGGAATCCAAGCTATTCCGGGCTTCACCATGCAAACGGTTGCCGACACTTCTCCCAAAGCATCAAGCACGACGTTGAATGCCCGTAGTGAACGCCCCGGATCACTTGGCATAACTAAAAGTCCGTCACACAAATGCTCTGCAAGGACTCTTCGCATTCCCACTGCTACGCCCATCGCACGAGCTTCGCGAGTCACGCGAGTTATTCTCCCCGAGGCAGACACCAAAGCAGCCGGCGCCCCCGGAGGACAATCGATTGCCAGCGCACCCGTTTCCCAATCTGGGAAAAACACCACAGCTAAACGAGTCATACTGCCCTCCTGACCAAACCGAGAGAGCCACCGGACTCGCCATTTCTCGACTGCACGTACCAGGGTTTAGAAACCGAAAACCAGGGCACGGTAGTCAAAACAGACGACCTTCTTGACCTAGCGCGCCCAGCAAGTGCTCTTTGATTTTGGGCTGACAACGGAAGCGGCCCTGCAACCACCAGATCAACCCCATCGATCAAAGCCGCCAACACTTTAAGAGGCTTCTCTTTTACCCGCGGAACAAAAATAACCTTTTCGAGCGGGACCCCCTTCTCTAAAGCCGCGCACCAACCAACGTTTTTAATACCAACAATGCCTGTCCACTGATCGCCCTTGCGAAGGCTTAGCATCGCTTCAAATAAGGCCTCATTTCCACCACGCACATGCCACACGTTGCCCGCGCGTAAAGGCGCAGGCGAAACGCCCACCGCAGTTTCCGCCTTAACAAGACTCAATCGCGCTTTTTCTAAACGCTGCTTCCGCTCAAGTGTTTGAGCCTCCACCGTTTGCTCGCTTCCTCCCCCAAGAGTTTTCGAACATCTGTTCGATAGCGTATTGCAGGGGTGGGACAAGAAAAGTGGAGATACTTCATTTCGGTTTCGACAAACTTCAAAATTGACGCAACAGCCCATATTTATCGCACAAAAGCGGCCGTAGAGATAAATTAAAAGTGACCTTGGCAACAACAATAGGAGTTCCAAATGGACCTTGATTCACGCCCAATAGCACCCCATCCCGACGAGGCCCTGCCAAAACTTCCAACTTTCACGCTCAAGTCCAACGCTGCGAACGACATGCAGGTTATGCCCGCGGCCCAAACCGCCCCGGGAGGGTCCGTATCACCCCATCTTTCCTGGAGCGGATTTCCTGCCCAAACCCAGTCTTTCTTCCTCTATTGTTTTGACCCCGACGCGCCTACTCCGGCCGGATATTGGCATTGGGGAATTGTTGATATCCCCGCTGAGATCACCGAGCTTAATGAGGGCGCGGGAGAATCCGATCTGCATCTAGAGGGGCCGGCTTTCCATCTGCTAAACGACGCGGGGCAAGCCAGCTATTACGGAGCCAACCCGCCCAAAGGTGACCGCGAGCACCGATACGTATTCACCGTATATGCGCTCGATACCCCCTCTCTAGGACTGGACGACGACGCCACTATTACCACGGCGTCGTTTAACGCCCTATTCCACGCGCTTGCAAAAGCATCATTGACTTTGACTTTCAAGCAGTAAGTTTCCCCGGCTTTCCTATCGTGGAGCACGCACCTAAAATGATGGGCGTGCTCCACGTAATATTTTTTGAACCCAGAATCCCGGGAAACTCTGGCGCCGCAATACGTCTGTCCGCGTGTACCGGATCCATGCTTCACCTAGTTGATCCGCTGTTCGACATGGACGACACGAAGCTTAAGCGCGCTGGACTTGACTATCACGATCTGGCTCATGTTCGCGTGTACGAAACTATTGATGAAGCCTTGGAGCACGTGCCCGGCTCGATCTACGCTTTCACGGGGCATGCCACCACGCATTACAACGACGTTCAATACCAAGATGGGGACGGACTACTGTATGGCCCCGAACCAACGGGCCTGCCAGAAGAGATCATGGATCACCCACGCGTAACTGAACGCGTGCGCATTCAAATGACGCCGGGAACCAGATCGCTAAACCTTGCAAACTCGGCTGCTATCGGACTCTATGAAGCTTGGCGCCAGCTCGACTTCCCGGGGGGAATGTAACCCCCGCATCCCTGCACACGGATAGGCTTCTTCGCACCCTACCGGACAGGCGCTCTCTACTTGCGATCAAAAAGCTCCGCGATCTCCACAATCCTGCGCGGGTTCGTAAACCAAATCCACACCATACCAATCACAGGAAGGATCAGTGGCGCGTAATAATAGCCGGCACCAAAGTTCGCCCACATGTTTCGAATAGCACCAATATCAGCAACGCCAAGACCAATGATGCCGGTGGATAGAGCACCGGCGAGCTCAACTAGCAAGGCCGTCCAACCGATGATGCGCATACGCCTGCCGTTGTGAGTGATCGCTGTAGCGATCAAAACATAGCCGAGTGCCGCAATAAGGGACAGCACGCGCGGGCCAATTGGTTGACTTGAAAAGCTAACGAAATCAACGAAAGACGTGTAAGTGAAATAGATGGCGAATACCCAAAACACGGCCATAACAACTCGTCCGCCCCCGTAGGAAGCGCCCCGGTTATCCGTTGCTGGCCGCGGCCCAGTTTCTGCCGCCCGCGCACTATTACGCATCCAAAACACCTCGTCTTTCGGTGCTATTTTAGCGAAAACCAAGTTCTTGCGTCGATTTACCTTGTAGATACGATAGAGCCATGACAAATATCGAATTCATTTTTGACAACGCAACAGACGTTGAAACTGACCTCCTGGTTGCCTACTACCTTGAGGATGGGACCAGCATTGAGGTTCCCGGCCTTAACGAGGCGGCCAAAGCCGTAGATGCAAAGTCTTCTACCGGAGCAAAGACCGTACTTCCAGGCAGTGGAACCAAGGCGCGCAAGATCGCCCTTGTAGGTGCTAAAGCCGACGAGCTTCACTCACGGCGCAACTCCGACTTCTCTAATGGCATAGAGCTTGAAGGCACCGGCATTCACCGCCACCTTGCCGCAATTGGCACCCGTGGCGAAAATGTAAAAAACGTGGTTCTAGCCGGAAAATATGAAAATGAGGACGATGTCATCCAGGCGGGCATCGGTGCGCTACTGGGTAGCTACACCATTCAAAAGTACGGAGCTGACAAGGTAAGCGGACTCGAGCAACTCACAATCCTGGCGCCCAAAGGTCTTGACACCCACGCCGCAGCAAAGCGCATCAAAGTTCTTGCTTCTTCCATGATGATGATCATGAACTTAGTCAATCGCGCCCCCAACGATCTCTACCCCGCAAAGTTTGCTACTTACGCACAAGACGCCGTTGCAGACCTGCCCATCGAGGTTGAGATTTGGGATGAAAATAAGCTTGCTGAAGAAGGTTGCGGCGGTATCCTCGCGGTCGGCTTGGGCTCTGATCGCGGCTCCCGACTGGTCAAGCTCAGCTACGCGCCGAAAGCCGCGAGCAAGAAGATCTCTCTGATTGGCAAAGGCATTACGTTCGACTCCGGCGGTATTTCCATTAAGCCTGCCAAGGGCATGGAAGCCATGAAGTCTGATATGACTGGCGCGGCTACAGTACTCGCAACCACCGTTGCTGCCGCGGTTTTGGGTCTGAACATTAAGATCGACACCTACCTCGCCCTCGCAGAAAATATGCCCGGTGGTCGCGCCCAGCGTCCTTCCGATGTCATCACTATGCGCGGCGGAAAGACCGTTGAAGTGATCAACACTGACGCCGAAGGCCGTCTGGTGATGGGCGATGCCCTCGCGCTTGCGGCAGAGACGGACACCGACGCAATCGTTGACGTCGCTACCCTAACCGGAGCGCAGATCGTAGGCCTAGGCGAACGCACCGCCGGCGTCATGGGTAGCGCCCACGTGCGCGAGGCGATCGTATCCAGCGCCGCCAAGGTGGGTGAAGCCATGTGGAGCGCCCCACTTCCGTCTTATCTGCTCGACTCATTGAAGTCGGACGTAGCTGACATTGCGAACTCGGGGACAAGAGCAGGCGGAATGATGGTTGCGGGCATATTCCTGCAGGAGTTCGTAGCCGACAAGCCATGGGCTCACATCGACATTGCTGGCCCGTCCTACAACGACGGCAGCCCGTGGGGCGCCAACAACAAGGGCGCAACTGGAATGAGCATGCTCACTCTCGTCAACTGGGCTGAGTCACTCGCCTAAGGTAACGACCCTAAAATTCCACCTCGCCCAATCTAGATTAACTTCTTTTTAATCGCGATTGGGCGAGGTTTTTACGTGTCTATACCCCGCTCCGTTCTTGTTGCATAAGGCACAAAACAAGGGCCGAAAATTTGATCACAAAAGAGGTAATCGTAGACGATCAGTGCGAGAATGAGCGGTAAGTAATGACTCTAGGTCAAAACTCGCATAAGGGGAGAATCACGTGAGTGAAGAAATGTACGATTTGGTCATCCTCGGCGCCGGCTCCGGCGGCTACGCAGCCGCCTTGCGCGCTAGCCAGCTTGGGCTAAAAGTAGCTCTAATCGAAGGCGACAAGCTTGGCGGCACCTGCCTGCACCGCGGTTGCATTCCGACAAAGGCATACCTGCACGCAGCAGAAGTTGCCGACACAGTTAAGGAATCCGCCTACTTTGGCGTGAATTCTAACTTCGACGGAATCGACATGAACCGCGTCGCAGAATACCGTGACCAGACCATTAACCAGCTCCACAAGGGTCTGCAGGGCCTCATTAAGATGCGCAAGGTCGACTACGTGCAGGGCTGGGGCAGGCTCACGGGAAAGAACACCGTTACCGTAGATGGCAAGGAATACCGCGGCAAGAACATTGTCCTGGCCTCCGGCTCCTACTCCAAGACCATTCCCGGCCTCGAAATCGAAGGTAACGTGATTACTTCCGAGCAGGCCCTGCAGATGACCTGGGTTCCGTCTAAGGCAATCGTGCTTGGCGGCGGCGTCATTGGCGTTGAGTTCGCGTCCGTATGGGCATCCTTCGGCGCTGAAGTAACCATCATTGAGGGCTTGGACCGACTCGTTCCTGCTGAAGATGAGGCCATCTCGAAGAACCTTGAGCGCCAGTTCCGCAAGCGTGGCATTGACTTCAAGACCAAGACCATGTTCGAATCCGTCACTCAAGATGAGTCCGGTGTTCACGTAAAGACGAATGACGGTAACACCTACGACGGCGACATTCTGCTGGTAGCCATCGGGCGCGGCCCGGCCACTGCAAACCTCGGTTACGAGGAGCAGGGTGTCAACATGGAGCGCGGCTTCGTGATCACAGATGAGCGTCTGCGCACCAACGTTGAAGGGATCTACGCGGTTGGTGACATCGTCCCCGGCCTGCAACTGGCACACCGCGGCTTCCTACAGGGCATCTTCGTTGCCGAAGAGATCGCTGGTTTGAACCCCGAACCAATCGTCGAATCAGGTATTCCTCGAGTAACTTTCTGCGAGCCTGAAATTGCCTCCGTTGGCCTAACCGAAAAACAGGCTAAGGAGCAGTACGGCGGCGACAAGATTGCCACGCAAGAGTTCAACCTTGCCGGCAATGGTAAGTCCCAGATCCTGAATACCGCTGGCCTGGTAAAGCTCGTTGCACTCAAAGACGGTCCTATCGTTGGCTTCCACGCCATTGGCGCCCGCATGGGCGAGCAGATTGGCGAAGGCCAGTTGATTGTAAACTGGGAAGCGTACGCTGAGGACGTGGCCAGCATTATCCATGCGCACCCAACTCAGAACGAGTCCATTGGAGAGGCGGCTCTGGCACTTGCTGGCAAGCCGTTGCACTCAGCCTAAGACCCACTACTTAAGGAGATACGTAAAGTGGCACAAGAGATTAAGATGCCAGCTCTCGGTGAGTCCGTCACCGAAGGCACTGTAACCGAATGGCTTAAGCAGGTGGGTGACACCGTTGAGGTAGACGAGCCCATCGTCGAAGTTTCTACCGACAAGGTTGACTCTGAAGTTCCCTCCCCCTACGCGGGCAAGATCGTCAAGATTTTGGTTGAAGAGGACGAGACTGTTGAAGTTGGCTCCGTCATCGCCCTAATCGGTGACGAGGGTGAAGCAGAGGCTCCCGCACAAGAGCCGGCTCCGGCTGAAGAAGCACCGGCTGAAGAGACCCCGGTAGCTGAGCCGACACCGGCCGCACCAGCTGCGCAGGAGTCCCCGGCCCCGTCTCCAGATGGCGAACTTATCGAAGTTAAGATGCCGGCCCTTGGCGAATCGGTAACCGAAGGCACCGTTTCTGCGTGGCTAAAGGCAGTTGGCGACAAGGTTGAGGCCGACGAGCCCCTACTGGAAGTTTCTACCGACAAGGTCGATTCTGAGGTTCCCTCCCCCGTCTCTGGTTTCCTCGCTGAAATCAAGGTGGACGAGGACGAGACGGTGGACGTTGATACCGTTGTTGCGGTCATCTCCACCGGCTCGCCTGTGGCGGCAGATGCGGAAAGTAAACCCGAGCCGAAGGCTGAGCCTGCTCCGGCACCGGCCCCAGAACCCAAGCCAGAACCTGCACCTGCACCTCCTGCTCCGGCACCGGCCCCAGAACCCAAGCCAGAACCTGCACCTGCTCCTCCGGCTCCAGCTCCGGCCCCTGCTCCTGTAGCACAGCCTGCACCTGCCGAGGAGAAGAAGCCCGAACCAGCCCAGCCTGCTCGCGCTGACATTTCCGCCTCCGGCAAATACGTCACCCCGATTGTGCGTAAGCTTGCAAAGGACCTCGGTGTTGATCTAGCTGATGTAGCAGGTCAAGGCATTGGCGGCCGTATCCGCAAGGAAGATGTCTATGCTGCCAAGGAAGAGGCAGACAAGCGCGCTGGCGCCGCCGCTGCGCCAGCACCTGCTACTGCGAAGAGCAAGGTGGTTGAAGACACCACGCTACGCGGCACCACGCAGAAGATGTCTCGCATGCGTCAGGTTATTGCCGATCGTATGATGAGCTCACTGCAGGGATCGGCTCAGCTAACCACCGTCGTAGAGGTTGACGTGACCCGCATCGCGGCGCTACGCAAGCGTGCGAAGGCATCGTTTGAGGCTCGCGAAGGCACCTCGCTGTCGTTCCTACCGTTCTTTATCAAGGCGACCACGGAAGCACTCAAGATGTACCCGAAGGTCAACGCCGAGATTAAGGGCAAGGAAGTTGAGTACTTCAACTACGAGCACATCGGAATGGCAGTTGACACCGAACGCGGCCTAATGGTTCCAGTTATCAAGGATGCTGGCGACTTGACGCTCTCGGGCATTGCCCGCGCGATCAACGACCTCGCTGCTCGCTCGCGTGACGGCCAGATCAAGCCGGAAGAGCTCTCTGGCGCAACCTTCACCGTTACGAACACCGGTGCGATCGGCGCGCTGTTTGACACGCCGGTACTCAACGCGCCGCAGGTTGGCATTCTTGGCGTTGGCCGCATCGTCAAGCGTCCGATGGTCATCAAGGATGCGGACGGCAACGAAACCATTGGAATTCGCTCCATGGTCTACCTTGCCCTCACCTACGATCACCGCCTCATCGACGGCGCTGACGCAGGCCGCTTCCTCACCGCGATCAAGAACCGCCTCGAAGAAGCTGAGTTTGAGGCCGAACTTGGTCTCTAACCTCAACTAGCTATGGGGCAGTCCGATTATCATCGGGCTGCCCCATTTTTATGCCAGAACTAGTTTGTGTTGATTGCGCCAAAGCGCATTTGAGAAGCCTCCCCCTCACCACTTAGAGCTGTTCAGGATCCATTGAGGTAACATCACTTACACGCCAAGGCGGGCCGGTGAACGTGAGCTTCAACCGACTAGCTGGCTGGGCCTCAACCACCTCGCAGATGTCTTCCTGACACCGCTCATGTTCGTTTTGGGTAAAGGTTGCCAGCACTTCTAACGGGGAGCATTCCACGACCTTCACATCTGTTACCGCAGTTGCTAGGTTTCGGATCTCTATTCCCGACTGCTCGATGCTCTCAATCAGCTCAGCATCTTTTTCAAAAACCTTGCTGCCGGTATCGACCACGGTCTCTAGTAGTGCTCTATCAGATGTCGCTATCGCCCTATTTCGTTTTGTAGTTAGATCCGAGACGACCGCCTGCGCCTCACCAGACGAAGGGCAATGGACCGCGGAGGTCTCCGCTTCCTCCACCGATGTAGCCACGGGCACTGGTGCCACCGGCCGGAGCCACCAAAAACCAAGCGTGGCCATACCCACAATCACAAGCGCTGAAGCAAGCGCAATTCGCACCCGCCCCTTTCTTCGCGCCCGCGCATGCCTCCCTCTCGGACGCTCATTTAGCACCGTTTGCGCCATAGAGGTCTCTTGGCGTAGCAGATCTCCCGCGTCCAGCATGGACGCATCGGACTCCACCGCAAGCACAGCGCCTCCGTCGTATCCCTTAAGATCCGGCGATTCCAAAATCTGTTCTATCGAGAGCCGAGTAGCGGGATTTGCGTCCAACGCCCGCTCCACAACCGCTCCAGAAAATCCCAGTTCGCGAGCTAGAGCTCCCCACGCCCAGACATCGGCTGCCAACGGGTCTGTACCCTGCTGACCCTCCAGCTTCTCCGGCGCAGCAAACCCGGGCGTGAAACCGGTACCCAGCAGGTGGTCAACCAGCACAGCCCCTGCAGTTCCCACAACCACGTTCGCACTTGAAACATCACCGTGAGCCAATCCCACCTCGTGCAAATCCTTCAATCCTGAAGCGACGCTACGCAGCAGTGTGCGCACCCGATTCTTTGTATTAGCTCCCGGCAGTTGTATCCACTGGTTGAGTGGCACGCCCTCGACCAGCGAGGTGACAAGCCCAACTCGCGCCCCGTCGGGGACAACATCAATCAATCGCGCAACAAATGGACTTTCCAAGCGCGAGAGAGTCTCCAGACGGTCAGCAAGAGAGTCCGCCTCATCCCGTGCAACAAAACGGATCAGGCAGGCTTCACCGGTTTTTGTAGTTGCCTGCCATATCGTGCCCGAGGACGACACGGTGAACGGCTGAATAATTTCATAGCCCTTGATGCTCATGAGATAACTCAACCACATTACGCCAATCCCCTCACGCACAGGGGCGCGCCTGTGGATTACTTGCGGTAAGCTTGGAAAGCTCACGCGAAAGCGTGACGCCTATCTGCTTTTTACTCAATGGGGACCCCACTGTTTTAGTGAGTGCCGCTTTGGCCGGTTGGATGAGTAAAAACCCGGGTGGGTAAGCAACTTCGAAATCTAGAACAATGCATTCATCCCCTTTTAGAGCGCTCGGACATTACCGGGTACTCCCCCAGCTAACGGGCTGGAAAACACTCGTAATCGCTTTTGCAGCAAGAGCCCCTTACGCAATGCTTCCCCTGGGTGTCATGACCGCAGTCACGGCCAGCACCGGATCCGTTGCACAAGGCGGCGCCGCCACGGCATCCACCGCAATCTCCACCGCAATCGCGGGACCTTTGATCGGTAAATGGGCTGACCGTAAAGGTCAGTTTTTGCCGCTACGGATACTCACTCCTATTAATGCGCTGGCGCTTCTACTTCTATTTCTCGCGGTACAAACCGCTACCGCTGGGCTTCCCCTGTTCCTTGCCTGCATGGCAGTAGGATTCACGTCTCTTCCCATCGGATCTTTCACCCGATCCCGCTGGATCCATCAGACCAACACGCCACGAGAACTCGGTGCGGCCTTATCGTATGAATCCATGGCGGATGAGCTCGTATTCGTACTTGGCCCCGCCCTCGTTGGTATTGCAGCCACAGCCGCATTCGAGTCCGCACCGCTATTCCTCGCATTCCTGCTGGTTGCAACCGCAGGAATCGCCTTCGCGCTCCTTGCTCCAAAAACAAAGCCGGCCGTGCAGGCCGCGGACAAACAGGGCCATGGAGTTGGCAGGGTGATACTTGCCGTCACTCCCGCCATCATTGCCATGACCGGTATTGGAATGCTGTTTGGCACCACCCAAGCTGCAACCACGGTTCGGGCCGAACTGCTGGGACACCAAGGGATCGCTGGCCTCGTATACGCAGCAATGGGAGTCGGCTCTGCCATCATGGCCATCTTGACCGTTGCCATCCCTGAACGTATAAACCTGCCCACTCGCCTGCTTATAGGTGGCCTGGGCATTGCGGCAGCGATGAGTCTGGTGGCACTGGCGGGCGACCTTTTATCGACTGCATTTCTACTAACCCTTGCAGGCTTCTTTATTGGCCCGGCGATGGTTACCGCATTCACCTTGGCGGAATCACTTGCTCCCCGAGGGGGCATAGCGATAGCGATGACGTCGATGCAATCATCAGTAGTAATTGGCGTCTCCATCGGGTCCAGCTTGGGTGGCATTATCGCCCAAAACTTCCATGACAAACCGACATTCTTAGCCTCGGCTGGAGCGGGAATCTTGGTTGCGTTGGTAGGCTTTATCCTGAACATTCGTCAGCTATCCAAAAGAGGGTAAACTGGGGCCATCATGGCTAAAAAAGAAAACGAATCACGCACACCTGTTGCGGAGAGTAAACCGAAAAAGCGCCGGTGGTATCACAACCTCTACGACGCTTACAAGATCACCAAACGCACGTTCCCGTGGGTAAGCTGGCTGATACTCGGAGCAACCATTGGCGTGATTGCCCTATTCGTGGCTTTGGGCATCTGGACGAAGATGAATATTTATATTCTCATCTTCTTGGCCGCCACGCTCGTCGCATTCGTGCCAATGGCCATCCTTGCGGCACTCGTGAAGAAGGCGATGTACCGGCAGGTCTCCGGTACTGTTGGCTCCGTTTATGCGGTGCTCTCACAGATTCGCAGAGGTTGGATAGTTACGCAAGAGCCAATCGCCGCCAACCGAAACCAAGATATCGTTTGGCGTCTGGTTGGACGGCCCGGCGTTGTCCTCATTACCGAGGGGCCAAACGGGCGTGTTCGCGATCTTGTTGAGCGCGAGCGCAAGCTGGCTCAAAGGGTTGTAACCAACGTTCCGGTGCACGTGATTCACGTAGGCGAGGGCGAGAATCAGGTGAAGCTCGAGAAGCTTGAGGCTGAACTGCGTAAGCTCCCCAAATCGCTACACCGTAAGGAAGTTCCAGAGGTTGCTAACCGCATCCAAGCCGTCTCCTCTATTGCCAAGCAAGGCGGCATGCCTCACGGCGTAGATCCAACGAAGGTAAAAATGTCTCGGCGCGCACTGCGGGGAAAGTAGTCATTTTTCCTATAACTGAATATTTCTTATCTGCCGTCGAGGTTCTCGGCGGCAGTTTTCATTCCCGGTACGTATTACAAGTCACATATCAATAAACATTCACCAGCTTGCATATTCATTCACTAATGGCAATACTTATACATGTTGAAAGTTCCACCTTTAGGAGTTTTGCCGTGAAGACACAAAAGATGCTCAGTATGGTTGCGGTAGCCACACTTGCTACTCTTTCCCTTGCAGCCTGCTCTGACCCAGACCAGCCCAGCGAAGAAGCGACCGCGCCTTCCGATTCGGTTGCCAAGTTCTACGACATCGACTCGATCGAAACGCAGGCTGACATTGCCGCTCTCGTGCCCGAAGAAATCAAGGCTCGTGGCGAGCTCCGCAACGGCGCTTCAACCGACTATGCGCCCGCCGAATTCCGCGACACCGACGGTCAAACTCCTATCGGTTACGATATTGAACTCGTTAAGGCACTAGCCAAAGTAATGGGCCTGAAAGAAGCAACCACTACCCACGCTGAGTTCGCAACCATCATCCCCGCGCTGGGCACCAAGTTTGATATTGGAGCCTCGTCCTTCACCATCACGCCCGAGCGCATGGAGCAGGTCAATATGGTCTCTTTCGTTGAAGTGGGATCCTCCTACGCCGTGAAGACCGGCAATCCGTCCAAATTTGATCCGAACACCCCTTGTGGTAAAACCATCGGTGTTCAAACCGGCACCTACCAGCAAACCTACGTAACCGACCTGTCCGCCGAGTGCGAGGCGAAGGGCGAAGCCGCTATCAAGATCATGCCTCACGACCTCAACACCGATAACGTGACGAAGCTTGTGGGCGGTCAATACGATGCGGTGCTGTCAGACTCAACGGTCACCGGTTGGGCAATCAAATCAACGAACGGCCAGCTTGAGCAGATAGGCGAAGTAATCGAGTCTGAGCCGCAAGGCATTGTCATCAATAAGGACGACGCCGCTCTTACCGAAGCTGTGCAGAAAGCACTGCAATACCTCATGGACAATGGCATTCTTGAGGACATCTTGAACCTCTATGGAGCCGGCGACGCGGCACTTTCTAAGGCCGAGGTAAACCCGGGTAAGTAATCCATGGAGAACGTAAACCTAATCCACCCCCGGCCGGTACCCCGGCCGGGGCGCTGGCTATCCGCAGCAGTAGTAGCCATCCTCGCCGCAATGGCGATCAACTCCCTGGTTACAAACCCTAATTTCCAGTGGCCCGTTGTTGGACAATGGCTCTTTTCTAACACGATCATGACGGGCGTGTTCTACA
Source organism: Gleimia europaea (assembly GCA_002871995.1). GTDB lineage: Bacteria > Actinomycetota > Actinomycetes > Actinomycetales > Actinomycetaceae > Gleimia > Gleimia europaea. The sequence goes on along the minus strand of PNHW01000001.1, from coordinate 129,324 downwards.
CGCTGATCCTCACCATTATCTCCATGACGGTTGGCACCATTCTGGCGATCACCATGGCAATCATGCGCCAATCACCAAACCCCATCCTGCGTTACGTCGCGTGGTTCTACATCTGGTTCTTCCGTGGCACCCCGATCTACACGCAGCTGATCTTTTGGTCCCTCCTTCCCACGCTCTACCCGCGCCTATCACTAGGTATTCCTTTCGGTCCAGAATTCGTTTCTTTCGAGACCGCAACTGTGTTTACCGCGTTTTGGATGGCCATCGTAGGCCTCTCTCTAAATGAAGGCGCTTACCTGGCAGAAATCATCCGCTCCGGCCTAAACGCTGTGGACAAGGGACAGTGGGAGGCAGCCACTGCACTCGGCATGAAACGCGGCCGGATCCTGCGCCGCATCATCTTGCCGCAAACCATGCGGGTAATCATTCCACCTATCGGCAATGAAACTATCTCCATGCTGAAAACCACCTCTTTGGTGGCGGCTATCCCGTTCACGCTCGAACTCACCTGGGCAGCGCGCGACAAGGGAATCCAGCTGTTCGCCCCAGTTCCACTGCTCGTAGCAGCCGCCATTTGGTACCTGTTCATCACCTCCGTCCTCATGATCGGGCAGATGTATCTGGAGCGTTACTTCGGCAGAGGCTTCGACGAGCAAGCTAGCAAGAACACAAAAGGGAAGCCAACCAAGCAAGATCTCATTGGCAGTGCAAAAACCACGCAGAACAACCCATTTATGGACGTGACACCATGACAGCAATGATTGAGATCAAAGACGTACACAAATTTTTTGGCGACCTCCACGTGCTCAAAGGCGTCGATATGAAGGTAGACAAAGGCGAAGTGTGCGTGCTTCTCGGCCCCTCCGGGTCCGGCAAATCCACGCTTCTTCGCTGCATAAATGGGCTGGAAAAGATCTCCGCTGGCCGCGTCTACCTCGAAGGCGAACTCATGGGCATGCGCGAGGTTGAGCGCCGCGGCAAAATCGAGCTCCACGAGCTACGCGACAAGCAGGTGACCGCGCAACGCTCACGCATCGGCATGGTTTTCCAACGCTTCAACCTGTTCCCGCACATGACTGCCCTCGAAAACGTCATGGAAGGCCCCGTGCAGGTTCAGCGCGTACCAAAAGAGCAGGCAAAAGCTGAAGCTCTGGAGCTCCTTACGCGCGTTGGCCTGGCCGACCGGACAGACCACTACCCCGCCGAGCTCTCCGGAGGACAACAACAACGCGTAGCCATTGCTCGCGCTCTCGCAATGAAACCTGAGCTCATGCTGTTCGATGAGCCCACCTCTGCCCTCGACCCCGAACTTGTGGGCGAAGTTTTGGAAGTTATGAAAGACCTCGCAAAAGACGGCATGACGATGGTGGTTGTCACCCACGAAATTGGCTTCGCCAAAGAGGTGGCGGACCACCTCGTGTTCATGGATGACGGCAAGATCGTTGAAGAAGGCGATGCTCGCACCATCATCGAAAATCCGCAGCACCCCAGGGCGCAAGAGTTCTTTGGCAAAGTCCTCTAAACCCAAGGGTGATGCAATACAAAAACCCGGTGGCTAGTTCAAACCTAAGTGCCACCGGGTTTTTGTTGATTAGTTAGATCGCAGCCCCGATTCCTTTGGAACCACCGGGCCACCGGTCAACTCATAAGAGTCCAAAGGCTTATCCGACCAGGTCACTGCCTGCCATGAGGCTCTATCTTGCATCCAGTTTTGGTCCGTGCCCTTCCATTCCAACACTGTGGTTGCAGCGTTTGCCATAGGATAGCGGGCCACCAGCTCGCGGTTATAGTCCCCCGACAGCGTTGCAGAGATCACGCGAATAATAGCCCCGTGAGCTACTAAAACCACTGTTGCCTCGGATCCAAACTCTTCTTGCGCAAAGCTCAGTGCCTCGGTAATTACCGAACCGAACCGCGCCCGCGTCTGCCAGCCGTCCTCACCGCCTGGCATTTGCCAGTCGAGGTCTCCATCAATCCACGCGAGCACCGCACTCAAATAGGTGCGAATATCTTCGCCCTTTGTAGACATCTCGATGTCGCCAGCAATCACCTCTCTGATACCTTCACGCACCAGCGGGGTCAGCCCGTACTTTTTTGCAAGCGGAGCTGCTGTTTGCAAAGTCCGGTTCAGCGGCGAAACGTAAATGACAGATGGTTTTGAGCCTACGAGTTGCTCAAAATTATCCGCAAGCTCCTGAGCTTGCACGGCTCCTACCTCGTCGAGATCAGCACCGGGCATCGCGGTATCTAAAGCATGCGAAATATTGGAAGGAGTCTGGCCGTGACGGACCAAAACGAGACGCAATTATCCTCCTAAAGATAACCTTCTTCTTAGAAACTAGCTTTCTTTCCCCGTGAAACCGGTAGAGATTGCGCTTAGCGCAGCTGTCAGCTCGGTGGGCACAACCCACACCTTCGAGCCCTCGCCCTTCGAAAGCTCTGGAAGCATCTCCAAATACTTGTACGCAAGTAGCTTCGGATCAGCATCACCACGGTGAATAGCTTCAAACACCTGCTGGATAGCGCGGGCCTCACCCTCAGCTTCAAGCACGCGAGCCTGCGCGAAACCCTCCGCACGAAGGATCTCCGACTCCTTCTCTCCCTCGGCTTTCAAAATCTGCGACTGACGGACACCCTCCGCGGTCAAAATAGCGGCACGCTTATCGCGCTCCGCGCGAAGCTGTTGCTCCATTGCCTGCTGAATCGAGGGTGGCGGATCGATCGCTTTCAGTTCAACGCGGTTAACGCGAATGCCCCACTTACCGGTGGCCTCGTCAAGCACACCACGCAAGCGCGAGTTAATGTCATCGCGGGAAGTTAGCGTCTGTTCGAGGTCCAGCGATCCAATCACGTTACGAAGCGTTGTAACCGTAAGCTGTTCAATGGCGGAAATATAATTCGCAATCTCATACGTTGCGCTACGTGGATCGGTCACCTGGTAGTAGATGACAGAGTCAATCGAAACGACCACGTTATCCGCAGTGATAACCGGCTGCGGCGGAAACGAGGTGACCTGCTCACGCAAATCAACCTGTGAAGCAATACGATCAATGAATGGAACAATCAGATGTAAACCTGCGTACATTTCCGTATGGAAACGACCGAGGCGCTCAACTACAAGTGCGCGCGACTGCGGGACAACGCGTATTGCCCGCACGACAATCACGACCACCAGCAGTAGCAAAACTATAGCCGCATAAGGCATGGGTGCCTCCTAAAAGATCAGGATTTCAAATCTACAACGGCAGTAGCCCCATCTATCTCAGTGACGATGACGCTCGTACCAACGGGAATCTCCCCAACATTCGTGCGCGCCGACCAGATTTCACCGTCCAGGCGGATCCTGCCATCGTGATGATCAACAGACTCCAGCACTGTAGCGGTTTGTCCCACCAGAGCGCGAACGTTGGTTTGAATATTTGGAGTGTGACGCTCCATGAACGACTTGGCCCACGGCCGCACCAACAGTAGGAGTAGGACGGCCACCACGCTAAACGCGACCAGCTGCCCCACCAAACCAAAACCGGCGTAGGAAATCAAGCCCGCAGCAACGGCTGCAAACGCAAGATTTATAAAAATAAAATCGACGGTTAGAACTTCGACCACGCCAAGACCAAGCGCGATAACAAGCCACCAAGCAAGGGTCATATGCAATCCTTAGCTATCTAGTAATCTGCCCTAGCACTCCACCGACCAGCAGTAGAAGAGACTTTTAGCGGCAATCCGAACGCCGAG
>PNHW01000001.1:0-125329 GCA_002871995.1 Gleimia europaea | reverse complement strand
AAGCCCGCCGTTGGCTCGTCAAGAATAAGAACCTCCGGATCTGCCATCAACGCACGGCAAATCAATACGCGCTGGCGCTCCCCCTCGGAAAGAGTGCTAAAGCGCCTCTCTGCCAGATAGCCCACTCCCATGATGTGAAGCAGATCCGAAGCGCGGCTCAGATCCTGTTCCTCGTACTCTTCTCGACCACGGAAAATCTTGCCGTAAAGCGCGGAAAGCAACAGGTCTATAACTGCGAGCTTGCTACCCACAAGGTGTTCTTCCCCCGAGCTCGCCATCCCCACGATCGTACGAAGATCCTTCAGATCCACGCGGCCAAGCCGGTAGTCAAGCACCTTCGCAGTGTGCTCGGAATCTGGCGAAATGGAAGGGAATACCCGACCAGTAAGTAGATTCACAAGCGTCGTTTTGCCAGCGCCGTTAGGGCCTAAAATAACCCAGTTCTCACCGGCATTAACCGTCCACGTGACATCCTTCAAAATCGGATTGTTATCGCGACGCACTTCGACATTATGCAAATCTACAACGTGTTCCATGTAATAAATCTTACCTTGCAACGGTTCTGCGCGCGGCACGAGATTGCCCGGACCGATACAGCGTTCGGTCCGGGCAAAAGGGCTTAGAAGCTAGCCTTGCAAAATCTTCTTGTACAACTCAACGGTGCGCTCACCGATGGTTGTCCAGGCGAACTGTTCCTCTGCCCGGCGCCTACCGGCCTGCCCCATTTTTGCGGCCAGCTCCGGGTCTTCCAGTAGCTTCGTTAGCCGCTCAGCCAGATCAGCGTGGAATTGCTTCGGATTGAGCGGGGTTCCCGTACCGTCCTGCTTTTGCTCTATTGGCACGAGGTATCCCGTCTCACCATCAACAATCACGTCTGGAATGCCTCCGGTAGCGGTACCCACCACGGGGAGGTTCACAGCCATGGCCTCCAGGTTCACAATGCCAAGCGGCTCATAAATCGAGGGAGTCACAAAAACTGTTGCTGCGTCGAGAATCGCTACGAGTTCAGCGCGCGGGAGCATATCCGTAATGAAGAAAACTCGATCGCGCTCCGCCCGTAGTTTATCTACCAGACCGGTGACCTCATTCATGATTTCCGGAGTGTCGGGCGCTCCAGCGCAGAGCACAATCTGTGCATCCTTAGGAATGTCGCGCAGTGCACGAAGCAGGTGCGGAAGACCCTTCTGCCTCGTAATACGGCCCACGAATACCACGGTAGGAATTGACGGATCAATGCCCAGGCGCTCAAGCGTCTGGCGAGCCGCCTCCTTTTCTTCATCCGTCTTCGGTTTTGCCCACTCGTCCAAATCAATACCGTTGTGAATTACGTGCACGCGATCAGGGTCAATGTTCGGGTAAGACCTCAAGATATCTGCTCGCATACCGTTTGAAACCGCAATGATGCCATCGGCGGCCTCATACGCGGTCTTTTCTGCCCAGGACGACAGGTTGTATCCACCGCCAAGTTGCTCTGCTTTCCACGGACGGAGCGGCTCAAGCGAGTGCGCTGAGATCACGTGCGGGACTTCGTGCAAGAGTTTGCCGAGGTGACCGCCAAGATTGGCATACCACGTATGCGAATGCACCAGATCAGTACCCTCCACACCGCTGGCCATTTGCAGGTCTACGCCAAACGTTCGAAGCGCGCTGTTCGCGCCCTCTAACTCAGGAAGGTAGCTGTAACCGGTAACGCCATCCTCACCACCAGGCTCGCCGGGAGTGCGCGGGCCGTCAAACGTGTGGACACGCAAATCCACCATCGGCCTTAGCACTCGAGCTAGTTCATTCACGTGCACACCAGCACCACCGTAAATATTTGGCGGATACTCGCGGGTAAGCAAATCAACGCGCATATTAACCATCCCTTAGATTTAACGAAACGAGTGAACAACATTCGCTATCCCCACAATATCGAAGCGAATGTGCTGACGAGAGCGGTTCGTCACGGATACTCTTAAGACATGGCTAAACACGTACTTGCAATTGTTCTTGCTGGCGGCGCAGGTAGCAGACTTCGCCCCCTCACCGACGACCGCGCAAAGCCGGCGGTACCTTTTGGCGGACATTTCCGCCTCATTGACTTCGCACTGTCGAATATTGTGAACTCCGGTTACTTGCGGATCGTGGTTCTAACTCAGTACAAGTCTCACTCCTTGGACCGTCACATAACCAAAACGTGGCGCATGTCCACTCTTCTGGGCAACTACGTGGCACCCGTCCCCGCCCAACAGCGACGTGGCGAGCACTGGTACCAGGGCTCGGCTGACGCCATCTACCAGTCCCTCAACACCATCGAAGATGAACGCCCCGACTATGTGGTGATCGTTGGTGCGGACAACATTTACCGCATGGACTTCTCCCAGATGGTGGATCACCATATTGCGTCTGGCCTTCCGTGCACCGTTGCAGGTATTCGCCAGCCGCTCGAACTCTCTCCCTCTTTCGGCGTAATCAAATCCGAAAATGGTCGCGTAACCGAGTTCTTGGAAAAGCCTGAGACCACCGAGGGCCTACCGGATGACCCGAACAGCTTCCTGGCCTCCATGGGCAACTACGTGTTCACCACCGAAGCGCTGGTGAAAGCCTTGCGCGAGGATGCGCAAAACCCCGACTCCAACCATGATATGGGCGGTGACCTCGTCCCCTGGTTCGTGAAGAACGGCGGTTGCGGCGTTTATGACTTCATCGACAACGTGGTTCCCGGATCCACTGAACGTGACTGTGACTACTGGCGAGACGTTGGTACTCTCGACGCGTTCTATGACGCGAACATGGATCTGATTTCGGTTCACCCGATATTCAACCTCTACAACCTCGAGTGGCCAACCCTGACGCAAATCCAGGGCCACCTTCCCCCGGCCAAGTTTGTGTATTCCGAAACAAGCCGCCTCGGACACGCCCTCGACTCGTTCATTTCGCCGGGCGTAATCATCTCCGGTGGCGAGATTATTCACTCAATTCTCTCCCCCGGCGTATACGTACACTCCTGGGCCAGAATCCTGGACTCCGTGGTGATGGATGGATGTCGCATCGGCCGCAACGCTATCGTTTCGAAAGCCATCTTGGATAAGAACGTCATCGTCGAAGATGGAGCCGAAGTGGGCGTCGATCTGGACTATGACCGCGAGCGCGGCCTAACAGTTACAGAGTCTGGTATCACCGTGGTGCCTAAGGGCTATGTGATCAAGAAGAAGGCGTGAGCGTAAAAGTGGTGGAGAGCGAAATGCTCTCCACCACTTTTATGTCTTGATATGCGGGCCGCCTATGAGGGTCCAGCCGCTGCTATGTGGATCGTCCTATCAGATAAGCCCGGCTACTTTTTGCGCTGATCCCACTTTTCTTGCTGGCGATCCATAAAATTGGATTTTGACTTCACTGCTTCGCCCGGTGATGCGCCACCTGCTTCCGTAGGAATGGCGATCATGAGTACGCCGAAAAGCATCAGGGCAAAGCCAACTACGCCAAGCAAAACGGCTAGCCACGTGGGACCAACCGAGATGCCTACCAACGGAAGGATCAATCCAACCATGGCTAAAACTATGCCCGTAGCAACTCGGCGAGGAGAATACGTTTTACGTACTCGAATAGCCTTAGGCGCTGACTGCGAAGACATGGTCGATGCGAGATCTGGATCTTGGATGCGAAGCTCGCGTTCCATTTGCTCGAGGATCTGACGTTCCTGGTCTGAAAGTGCCATTTTTCACCTCCGTGTCATCGCTAAAACGATCAGCTCTGATTGTCTAGTCCAATACTAAAGTGTGACCGCGGCATTTACTAACTGAAGTTGCGGGCAACGATTATTCACGGTTCGGTTTTAGGGCCGCCAGTATCATCCCCGCGAGGTCGTTTTTCAATCAAAGTGGCGGGGCGCAACGCATCGATTCCAAACTTCTCCTTAACCGCATCCATGGTTCGCTCCGCTGTTCTGGCCTTGCCATCATCGTCTAGTGTGACCGCGACTCCCTGCGCCCTCTCCTGCAGGTTTTCGGTACGCACTCCGATCAGGCGCACACCTCCATTTGGTACTCCATATGCGCGAAACAGGTTGCGCGCCGCCCTCGCTATGTCCATGCCTACATCTGTTGGACTCGATAAAGTTTGTGACCTCGTGGCCGTGTGGAAGTCAGCTGCGCGCACCTTGATAGCCACAGTCCACGCAACCATTTTGGCTGCGCGCAAACGCCTCGCATTGTCGTGAGATTGTTCGAGGAGAATCTGCTCTAAGATCTCAGGATCTGAAATATCTTCCCCAAAGGTGGTTTCTGTACCTATCGACTTTTCTGGGCGGTGCACGTGCACCTTGCGCGGGTCGATCCCCCACGCGAGGTCATGTAGCCGCCTCGATGAAGCTACACCGAGAAGCTTATCCAAACGCGTGAGGGAATAATTCGCAAGGTCAGCCACCGTGTCTATGCCGTTTAGGGAAAGCACCTGCTGAGTTCGCCCTCCCACACCCCACAGGGCGCCAACTGGTAGCTCGTGCAAGAAGTCAACCGTTCGATCTTGCGGAATGAGCAAAACACCATCGGGCTTAGCATGACTCGACGCAATTTTTGCAACCGACTTGATATTGGAAATACCTACGGAAGCTACCAGACCGATCTCGCCTCGAACGCGCTCGCGAATCAGCTCCGCGATCATTGTTGGTCTTCCTAACCGGCGAACCGACCCGGAGACATCAAGAAACGCCTCGTCAATACTAATCTGCTCCACAGCCGGAGTGACGGAACGCAAAATCTTCATAACCCGAGCCGAATACTGCGAATACACTTCCCTGCGGCCGGGCACCACAACCGCCCCGGGCGCCCGGCGACGCGCCTGCGCCATCGGCATTCCCGCATGCACCCCAAGAGCTCGCACATCATACGTTGCGGAGGTAACGACGCCTCGATTACCCCGACCTCCGACAATGAGTGGCTTGCCCCGCAAGGCGGGATCTTCCAATACCTCCACCAGTGCGAAAAAGGAATCCATGTCAACGTGCAAAATATTGCAACCAGTATCATCACTACCCCAGTCCCGCTTCGCAGCGGCGGAACGTGGCGCCTTCGACATGGCCCTCCCTCAAAATGTTGTAACGTCTACAGCATGGCGAAAAAACGCGGCGTCCAAAACCATGAGGCCGAAAAGCTCACTCTCAAGAATGGACTAACTTTCGAGGCTGGCGGAACCGAAGTTGAAATCGTTGTCGACCAACAACTCGCAACCGTCTACCTGGACACCTACGAATCTTCTTCTATCAACCTACTCGATCCAACACTGCTTGAGTTCGAATACATGCAGCAAATGACCGCGGCCATCGACGCATTTTTGTCCGGCCGCCCTCTCGAAGCCCTCCATCTGGGAGGCGCCGCATGCGCCCTTCCACTCGCATGGCATCACCTGCGACCCGGATCAAAACAAACCGTGGTGGAACTAAACGGGCAGCTCTCTACCGCTATGCGTGAGCTTTTTGACCTTCCGCGCGCCCCGCACCTCAAAATTCGCGAGGGTGAAGCCTTCCAAGAACTTCAAACCATGCGCCCCGAACGCTTCGACGTCCTCGTGCGCGACGTTTTCACCGGCGCGCATACCCCCACGCCTTTACGCACGCTAGAGTTCTATCAAAAAGCCCACGAGGTACTTCGGCCCGGCGGTCTCCTTCTTGTCAACTGCGTGCACGGGGGCGGTGGAGATGATGCGCGCAACGACCTTTCCGCAGCGCTCGCAGTTTTCAGCCACGTCTCTACCATCACCGAAGGGCGCATCTTCACCGGAGGCAGGCGTGGAAACGTAGTCATCGTTGCCTACAAACCCGCGGATCCGGACGAGGACGTCGCCTTGAAATGGAGCGAACTACAGCGCCTCATCCGCCGCCTCCCCCTCACCCCGCGTTTCTTCAGCAAGAAAGACAGCGCGCACTGGGCCCGCAACGCGCCAATACTAAAGTTGCGGTAGGGCCCAGCCCTACCGCAACTATCAAAATAAACATCGCGTTTCGCACGCAGGCTACAGGCCGCGAAAACTACGCTTCTTTCTCCCACGGTTTCGGGGCGCGATGCCGCGGCTTTGGAGCCGACGTATCTTCCTCTACCTGCACGGGCGCATCAATGTTCTCGGTGCGCGCCAAAAACTGTTCGATAGTGGCCGCTAATGCGTCTGCATCTACAACCTGGTCAGAATCCGTGACCGACTCGCCAGAGCCAAACACAAAGTCAGACGGCGTAGGGAAACTGCCGATCTTCTTCACCGAGTCGTCAATCTCCTCGTCATATTGCTGCTCTAGCTGACCTACCAAGCCAACTACTTCCTCGCTTTCTACTACGAGATTAGCGAGCTGGTCATTCACGACCTGGGTACTAGCTTCAATATTTCCGGTAGGCAACGTGAGACCAAACACTGACGACATGCGTTCAAGCAAAGCCAGGGAAGCCTGCGGGTACTCCATGTTCGCCATGTAGTAAGGCACAGCCGCGAGGAACGACACGCCCTCGATCCCCTCTTGAGACAAAGAATGCTGCAAGAACGTGTTTATCGACGACCGGAACTGCATCGGTCCGCCCGCAAGCTTTGGCTGCCCTCCAACCAAATCAGCATCCGTAGACTGCAGGTGCACCATAGTTGGGCGGGTGTGTGGCACCGCCGCCGGCATGCCCGTTAGCGAAACCAAAATCTCCACCCCGGCCTCGCGCGCAAACTCTGCGACCTCACCCGCAAACGCCTGCCACTTCGTGTCAGGCTCCGGCCCGTGCAGCAGCAAAATGGGCGTTCCCTTGTCATCTTGCACAAGGTCAATGGCGATCTGGGGCACGTCGACAGCGCTAACATGCCAATTGTCTATAGTCACCGTCGGACGGGTAGAGCGGTAATCCAGCAAGCTGTCCGCATCAAACGTAGCAACGCGCGTAACCGGCAAAGACGCAAGCATCTGAGAAACCACCAGACCGCCGGCATCCCCAGCATCCGTTGAGCCAACAAGGTGGCTGAGCAAAATCGGAGCATGGAAATTCACATCCGGCTCAAAATTCAGCAACTCAAAATCCCTATTACCCAACATTGCCCTCCTTCCTTCTTGACGACCCTAGACCTAAGCCTAGCAACTGCCACCAAAAATCGTTTCCACAAACTACTAACGCGTTTCGCCCGCGAATATTCCCCGATAACTGACACACAAGTTTAGCTAAACGCGTAAATGACGAAGCCCACGCCTCAACAGAGGGAATTAAGTCGAAAATAGCTCCAAATTGAGTGATAATTATCTAACGCCCAAATCAGCACCAGGTAAGGACATCGCGTTGCAATCTGATGCCTTGAACGAGGAACTTCGCAAAGAACAAGACTTCGTAGACACCGCCTACGAAGTTCTCGACGAACTGCGCAAACGCTACCGCGAACACCAGCGCACTGCAGAAGCCTCAAAATGGCGTAACACGCCACAAGCCCTTACCGAACGCGACGCATTTGCCGCGCACTGGGGAGACGAAGCCAGCCGCCTCGAATCCATCGTAGACGGACTCGTTTTTGGACGCATCGACAACACCGATGATTCCACTCACTACATTGGACGCATCGGGCTACGTGACCAGGGCGGGGACCAAATTCTTATCGACTGGCGTGCCCCAGCCTCGCGTCCCTTCTATCAAGCCACCGGCGCTAACCCGCAGGACGTGGTACGGCGCCGTCACATCCGCACCCGTGGCCGCGCCGTGATAGGCGTTGAAGATGAACTGTTAAACACAGATTCCAAACCCGATGGCAAGCTAGTTTTTCAAGGCGAAGGCGCCCTCATGCAAGCGCTATCTGAAGCGCGAGATGGACAAATGTCCGACATTGTATCCACCATTCAGGCCGAGCAAGACGCCATCATTAGGCGAGGATCAGACGGCCTGCTCGTGATCCAAGGCGGCCCGGGCACGGGCAAAACCGCCGTCGCGCTACACCGCGCAGCGTACCTGCTCTACGCTGAGCGCGCCCGTCTAGAAAGCTCCGGCGTGCTCATCGTAGGCCCCTCCAACATTTTCTTGCGCTACATAGACCAGGTACTGCCCTCTCTTGGCGAAAATGGCGTTGTGTCCACCACTATCGGACGTCTCCTGCCCGGTTATTCCGCGATCGCCCAAGATTCCTCCCAAGCGCGTGAGATCAAGGGACGCATGGCGTGGGTGGACATTGCAAAACGCGCGGTGCGCAGCTTCGAGCGCGTCCCCAACGACACTCCGCTTAGCATTGCTTCCTACCGCGTGACCCTGCGATCCGAAACTGTTAAAGCCGCCCGCGCATCTGCCCGCCGATCAGGTAAACCCCACAACGAGGCGTGGGAGGGCTTTGCACTCGAACTGATGGATGATCTTGCCCGCCAGATGAACGAGCAGGTGGGTGCGAGCGAGCACCTCTCGTGGTATCACGACTACATTCGCGGATCCAAGGAAGCGCGCCGCGCAATCAACCTTGCCTGGCTCCCCGTCTCCGCCCTTCAAGTGTTAGAAAAGCTGTACGCGAACGAAACATTCCTTGAACAAATGGCACCGGAGCTGACCGAAAGTGAGCGAGCCACGATTCGTCGCCTTCGAGGATCAGCGCTAACCGAAAGCGACATTCCCATCCTCGACGAGCTAGAAGAATTGCTTGGAGCACTGCCGTCAGCCTCCGCGAGTGCGAACGCCCGCGAACAGGCACGCAAGCGAGAAATCGATGCGGCCGGTGAAGCCATCGCCGCCATGGGACTTGGCCACGGGATGGTGTCTGCCTCCATGCTTGCCGAACGTGCAGCCGGCGAAGGCTCCGACCTTACGCTCAGCCAACGCGCCCTACGTGACCGCACGTGGGCCTATGGCCACGTGATCGTAGACGAAGCCCAAGAGTTAAGCCCGCTAGCGTGGAACTCACTCCTGCGTCGCTGTCCTTCACGTTCTTTTACCGTGACCGGAGACCTCGACCAGCGATCCTCCGCAGGCCGCGCAAAGTCTTGGAGCGACGTCCTTGGCCCCGCCATGCGTGCATACCAGGGCGAAGAGATCCTCACGGTGTCTTACCGCACTCCGGCCGCAATCCTCGACCGCGCCAATGCGTTAATGGATGAGCTTGGCACGCCTGCGCACTATCCCCTCGTGGCTGCAAGAGACGTGGTTGACGCGTACGCGAAAACAACGACCGGAGGTAGCGTCCAAGAACTCCAAGCCGTTGTCAAGGCCGAGGACGCGATGCTTAGCAAACGGGTAGGCGCAGGAAACGGTCGGATTGCAGTCATTGCCTCCCCTACCAGTATTCGCCATCTGCGCGAAGCCTGTGGATGGGGCTCGAGCCTGGATGAGCGCATCTGCCTAATCACCCCGGTTGAGTCCAAAGGCCTGGAGTTCGACACCGTGATCCTGTGGGAACCAAACGAGATCATCGCTGATTCCCCCGGAGACATCTATGTGGCCCTCACGCGCCCAACCTACCGGTTGCACGCAGTCTCATCCTCGCCACTTCCAAATGCACTTGTATAACGTCCATCTTTCGGCACTTTCTGTCAACCGGTTTCTTAAAGTGTCAAGATAGGAACATGAGACGCGCACTTCTACTTGAAAACCCCCATGCGGTGGCCAAAGAAATTCTTGCGGCCCACGACATTGAAGCTGTTTTCCACACCGGAGCCATGGATGAGGACGAACTCGCATCCGCACTCAAAGACTTCGAAATCCTGGGCATCCGTTCCAAAACCAACGTCACTGAAAAGGTGCTGAAAGCAAACCCGCAGCTGTGCACAATCGGCGCATTTTGCATCGGCACTAACCAAATAGATGTCAAGCAAGCGTCTGCACAGGGCGTCACCATTTTCAACGCGCCCTATTCAAACACGCGGTCGGTAGTTGAACTAGCCATCGCGGAAATCATTGCCCTCACGCGCCGACTAACCGTTCGCAACTCTCTGCTTCACAAGGGAGTTTGGGATAAGTCAGCCACGGGATCCCACGAGATTCGCGGCCGCACGCTCGGCATTATTGGCTACGGAAACATCGGCACGCAGCTTTCGGTACTTGCTGAGGCTCTGGGCATGAAAGTCATTTTCTACGACATCGCAGAAAGGCTTGCCCTTGGCAACGCCCAACCTATGGCCACTATGGAAGCGGTGCTTCGCGAAGCCGATATCGTCTCGCTGCACGTGGATGGTTCGCCGCAAAACACCGCTATGTTTGGCAAACGCGAATTCGACATGATGAAGCCAGGATCCCTGTTCATCAACCTGTCGCGCGGTTTCGTATCCAATATTGACGACCTTGTAGAGGCCCTGGAAAGCGGCCATCTTGCCGGAGCCGCAGTGGATGTCTTCCCGGCTGAGCCCAAAAAGAACGGTGACCCATTCTCAAGCCCGCTTGTAGGCATGGATAACGTTATCCTCACGCCGCACGTGGGCGGATCTACAGAAGAGGCACAGCTAGACATTGGCCGCTTTGTTGCCAACAAGATCGTGGACTACGTGAGGTCTGCATCCACCGACATGTCGGTAAACATGCCGAACCTCGTCCTGTCTCCATCGCAGTCCTCCCGCTACCGTGTTGCACTCATTCACCGCAATACGCCGGGCGTGCTTGCCCTGGTGAACCAAACATTTGCCGAGCACGGCGCAAACATCAACGGTCAGATTCTTGGCACCAACGCAGGCATCGGTTACGCGATTACCGACATTTCTTCCGAACTTCCAATCGAAGCTGTTCGGTCTATCGATGAAATGGACGACACGATCCGCATGCGCGTGTTGCGTAGACCAACGCAAGATGTAGCACCTACGGCAAACGCTTAGAAGACAAACCAGCGGGGCGGGATTATTCTCCCGCTCCGCTGTTCTTTTGCTCGTTTCATCTCAAGCTCAACCCAAAGTTACGGTAACGTAAGTAGAGACAGTGTTGGCAAGGAAGTTGAGCAATAATGAATCTGACTGAACAGCTACGTAAACGGTATCCGGCAGGCGTCGCCTACACCGTACCCGAAGCGACCCAAACTTTGCCCGAGGTATTGTTTGCCACGGCTGCGCGATACCCGAACCGGATTGCCCTCGACTTCCTCGGCGCCACAATGACCTATGCTCAATTGGCTCGTAAAGTGCGCCAGGCCGCACGGGTATTCACCCGTAGCGGCGTGAGGCGCAACGACCGTGTAGGCATCACCCTTCCAAACTGCCCGCAGCATGTCATAGCAGTATTTGGCGCCCTCACCATTGGCGCGATCGTTGTGGAGACCAACCCGCTTGCCCCCAAAGCGGAGCTATCTCGCCAACTTCGCGACGCCGGATGCGACGTGTTGGTGATTTGGGAGAACTCTCTCAAGTCCATCGACATAGAAAGTGTTGCTCCCCACCACGTATTCACCGTCAACCTAACCAAAGCACTACCTTTTGGGCCGCGCATGCTAATCAACATGCCGATCGCCGCCGCCAAGCGCAAGAAAGCGCAAATGAGTGCTAAAACCCCAAGCTGGACCAAAGATTTCGACGCTACTGTTAACAATGTTGTTCCGCTCCGTTCAGCTCCTGCAGCTCAGATCGACGACGTCGCTGTCCTCATGCACACCGGAGGCACAACGGGCGTACCGAAAGCCTCAATGCTCACGGAGCGCTCGATCGTTTCCAACATGATGCAATCACGAGCCTGGGTCACCCCTCTACACGACGGCTCCGAAGTTTTCTACGTTATTCTCCCCCTATTCCACGCCTACGGATTCACCATTGCGATGTGCTCGGGAATACTACTCGGCGCGACCCTTGCACTCTTCCCCAAATTTGACGTGGACATGGTTTTAGACGCCCAAAAGCGCCTTCCTTGTACGTTCTTCGTTGGCGTTGCACCCATGTTTTCAAGGCTTCTTGCCAAAGCAGAACAAACTAATGCTGACCTAACCTCCATCCAATTCACGCTCTCTGGAGCCATGCCCTTATCGAAGGAACTTGCAGCGCAGTGGGAGCAGGCCACCGGTGGCTACATGATTGAAGGCTACGGTATGACCGAATCATCACCCGTAGCCGTAGGCTCCCCACTCTCTTCAGCGCGCCGTCCCGGCACGCTCGGCCTGCCTTTCCCCTCGACGCAGGTGCGAATCGCGGACCAAGACAATCTCGACGTCGACGTTGCTGAAGGCGAAATTGGCGAGCTGCTCATCCGCGGACCGCAAGTGTTCAAAGGCTATTGGAACAACCCAGAAGAAACCGAAACTGCTTTCCATAACGGTTGGCTACGCACCGGGGACCTGGTCCGCGTTGAAGACGGCTTCATTGTCATGTCCGATCGCAAAAAAGAACTCATTATTTCCGGCGGCTTCAACGTATTCCCATCCCAAGTAGAAGATGCGGTGCGGGGAATGCCAGGCGTTGATGACGTTGCCGTTGTGGGATTGCCAGAAGCTCAACGCGGCGAGGAAGTAGTTGCCGCGCTCATTCTTGAAGCCGGCGCCACCGTCACGCTCGACGACGTGCGCAAATGGGCAGAAAAATCACTAGCGCACTACGCGCTCCCCCGTCGCATCGTAGTAATGAGCGAGCTACCCCGCTCGCAAATCGGCAAGGTCATGCGTCGCAAAGTTCGCGAATACCTTGAAGAAGCAGGCGAAAAACTCGACTTTCCCAGCCAGGATCTAGTTGGACAACTACGGGAGGGCGCCGCCGTTGCCTCAACGGAGCTGAAGGCCCTCTCAGAACGTTTGGAGTCCCAAACTAAAGAAGCCGCGGATCGCCTGCGTGAACGCGTTGAGAACCTGACTTCTCCATCCACCGATGAGCCTAAAGCAAAAACAGAGGGCGAAACCAAGGAAACTAAGCGAGACTAATACAGTTGTTGCTGGCGGCCTAGGACTCCAGCAACATGAAGAAGCAGCAAGTATCAGATCCGTTTACCTAAGATGACGGCGTAATCCCTACTTACCCTCAGCGCGAAGAGAATCAATAGCTTCCTGGAAGTCATCTAGGGACTGATACCCCGAGTAAACCGACGCGAAACGCAGGTAGGCAACAACATCGAGCTCCCGTAAGAACGGCAGGATTGCTTTGCCAACCTCCGATGCTTTAACCGTGGCTCGACCCGATTCGCGAAGCTGCTCCTCAACCCTTTGCGCAAGAAGAGCAAGTGCGTCACTATCTACCGGGCGCCCCTGGCAAGCCTTACGAACCCCAACGATAACCTTCTCTCTAGAAAAAGGCTCAACTACGCCAGACCGCTTTTCCACCAGAAAGCTGGATGTTTCAAGAGTTGAGAATCTGTGTTTACACTGCTGGCATTCCCGGCGCCTACGGATCGAAGCACCGTCCTCTGAGACGCGAGTATCAACCACTCGAGTGTCGTCATGGTGACACAGCGGGCAGTGCATAGGCGTGTTCCTATCAGCTAGACCAGTAGAACTACTTGCCCCTGATCATATAACACGCAAGTGTAAACGCTCAGCCGCTCATCTTTGGAGACGCACCACCCCGCGCGCCATCATTTGGTTGGTACGGTTAGCATCTGCCCTGGAACTACCACATTTGTCTCAAGACCGTTCAACATGCGAATGTCGGTGACCACATCTTCAACTGAGCGATCGGAAATGCCCAGCCCGCCCGCAATAGACCAAAGCGAATCACCCTGCTGAACCGCAGCGACCCGAGTGTCTGCAGGATCAACCGACGGTTGAAACAGGACCCCAACACCCGCACCTATTCCTGCGAGCAACGTAGCTACAGCAAAATACGCTGCTGCCTTAATGACACCCACCGAACGAGTGTCCGCTAGACCCGTGGCGCTTGCCTTGGGGGATCGCATTGCCCCGGGCCTAGCGGAAGATTCAACACCACTATCAAAAGACTGGACAGATTCTTGAGGAAGATCTGGCACAACGTATAGGTGAGGCCGCTTTGGGGCCTCAGTACCGAGAATCGGCTCGGGCTGGATCTGCAATGCGCTCATGTCACTAACCTTCCATTCGAACATCTGTTCGTCGAACACTTGTACGATACCGCAAAACAAGAGCGGTGTCGAGACGCGCTCGAACATATGTTTCAAAATCGTTATTTTTTGTTTAAACTGTCTACAAGTATTCGAACAGGCGGCACGGACATTTATTTTGAACAGGAGAACCATGACTAGCGAGAACACCCGCAAATCAAGGGCTATTACGGATCGTCAGCGTCAGGTTCTTGAGGTGCTAAAAGAGTCCATAGCTACGCGAGGCTACCCGCCTTCGGTACGCGAAATTGCTGAACTGGTTGGCCTATCGGCCCCCTCATCTGCAAAGCACCAGCTAGACGCACTTGAAAAGCTCGGATTCATTCGCCGCACCCCCGGACTGCCTCGTGCGATCGAAATCATCACCGACGAAGACGACGATGCTACGCCAACGAATGCGGACACCTTGTTCATCCCGATTTCCGAATCAACCGATGGCGACACTACAACCGCTCCCCTGGTTGGACGCATCGCAGCAGGCGCCCCAATCACCGCCGAACAGAGCGTGGACGACATCTTCACTCTGCCGGAACGACTAACCGGACGCGGTGAACTTTTTGCCCTTGAGGTATCCGGCGACTCGATGGTAGAGGCCGCTATTTGTGACGGCGACTTCGTGGTGGTGCGCAGGCAGCCTTCGGCGGAAGATGGCGAAATCGTTGCGGCGATGATCGACGGTGAGGCCACCGTTAAAGTGCTGTCTCACGACAAATCTAATGTTTGGCTGCTACCTCGAAATAAAGACTTTGATCCGATCCCGGGCAACGGTGCCACAATCCTGGGCAAGGTAGTAACAGTCATTCGCGCCATCTAGCGAACAAGTACGGACTACGAAAAGTGGGCGGATCATTTAGATCCGCCCACTTTCATTCGTTATCGCCGCACATGCAACGCAACATCAAGCTAGAGTCCCAAGCTCTTGGCTACCGAACGAAGCTGCTCTGCAGACGCCGTCAGCCCGTCACGCTCCCGAAGTGTTAGCGGCGGCTCAAGCACGCGGCCAGCACCATTGCGATCAACCAGCGTTGGGGCGGCCATCACAACATCAGAGATACCGTGCCAATCCTCAAGTAGTGAACAGATCGTCAAAACCCGGTTCTCATCACGCAAGAACGCAGTAGCAATATTCGAAGCAGCAAGACCAATCGCGTAGTTCGTTGCGCCCTTACCCTCGATAATGCGGTACGCGGAGTTAACGACCTCATGGGCGATCTCATCGCGCAGATCAGCATCAAACAGGCTACCGTCCACGGTTGGCCCCCAATGACGAAGAGGTACGTTGCCGATCTCTGCAGAGGACCACAGAGCGACCTCAGAATCGCCATGCTCACCAGCAACATAAGCGTGGATATTCTTAATGGCCACGCCCGTGCGCCTAGACACCAAGTAGCGAAGCCTGGAAGTATCAAGCACTGTCCCCGAACCGAACACACGATTGCGCGGCAGACCAGAAATCTTCAAAGCCGCGTAAGTCACGATATCCACCGGGTTGGTGATGTACATGTGGTACGCATCCGGGGCGGCCTCAAGGATTTGCGGAACGATTGTGTGCATGAGGTTAACCGTGGACTCAGCCAAATCAATCCTGGTCTGGCCCGGCTTCTGTTTTGCCCCGGCAGTTACGATGACGAGGTCAGAGCCGTGAATGATCTCAATATCATTCGAGCCCTCAACCGATCCGGCAGGCGTGAACTGAATACCATGCGCAATGTCCAGCGCCTCGGCTTCCGCCCTCGCCTTATCAATGTCATACAGGACGATATCGCGCGCATCGCCACGCATCGCACAAGCGTACGCAACCGCGGTGCCCACCGCGCCGGCACCAATAATCGCGATCTTCGAAGGACGCCCGCCACCTGAAGTGGGGTAAAGGGATTCAACCGCTGCGTTCAAGGTAGTACCTTCCTTTAAAGCTCTTCTTAGCCAATATTCAAACACAGTTAATTCAAACCTGATAGAAGAACCAATAAGAGTGAGCCTAACGGCACACAAGTTCTCACCCTTTATTGGGCGTAAAACCTATTGGCATGTTCGAAGATTCTCTAAACTCTTTCGCGCTATCTCCCCATCGCGGGTAGGCCACATCTGCGGCAAGGATCGCATCAGATAGCTGCCATACGAGCGCGTTGCAATACGCGAATCGAGGATTGCCACCATTCCCCTATCATCAGCAGAACGCAACAGCCGGCCGGCGCCCTGGCTAAGCAACAGTGCCGCATGGTTCAACGAAACCTCGCGAAACGCATTTCGACCCGCCTTCGCCACATGTGCAGTTCTTGCCTGAACAACCGGATCTGAAGGAACCGGGAAGGGAATCCGATCAATCGTGACGAGCCTGCAAGCACGTCCCCGAACATCAATGCCCTGCCACAGCGATAGCGTGCCTACCAAACAAGAATCAACATCGTGCGAGAACTTCTGCAAGAGAGTGCCCAGCTGGTCCTCACCCTGCAAAAACACCTCCTGGTCGATTTGTTCGCGTAGCACGCGCGCACCCTCAATCGCGGCCCCGCGCGACGAGAACAGGGCGAGCGCCCCTCCCCCGGACGCCTTTACCAGATCCACCAGCTCGTCCAAAACCTCACTATTCACTCCACCTCGCGAAGGCGGTGGCAAGTGCGCGGCAACATACAAGATTCCCTGGTTCGCTGGATCGAAAGGACTTCCAACGTTTTCGCTACGCAGATCCCCGCCCGCAAATGCCGCGCCCGTCTCATACGCAATGCCGTCGAAAGATCCTCCCAGCTCCAACGTAGCCGAAGTGAGAATCGCGGGTTTCTCACTAAGCAACCGACTTGCGATTGGACCGGCTACGTCCAAGGGCGCACAGTTCAAGAACGTGCGCGCGTCATCATTTCTCGAAATCCATGTAATAACCGCCTGCGGATCCATGTCCCAACGGTCCATAAACTGCGACAAGTCATTCAGTGCGGCCAGCGCCAGCTTGCGTTCAGCTCCCGTAACCGTTGACTGTTCTAAATCCGACAGTGCGCCGCGAATCCCCGAGTCCAACACCCGCATAGTCTCAAGCAACTGCTCTGGACGAGCACGAATCAGCCCCTCGTCAAGGCCATCCAGTACTGCCTCGAGACTGTGCGCGGCCTCTTCCAACCGTCCCGTATCAATCTGGGCGTACCGCGCTGCTCTACGAGCTCGATAATTCACCATAGCGCCCGACAATGAAAGAGTTGCCTGCCCCCTAATAATGCGCGCGAGGTCGTGGGCCTCATCAATGATTAGCGCATCAAACTCGCCGCACACCAGGTTCTCCGTGGCCGCGTGAATGCCCAGCATCGAGTGGTTTGTTACCACGACGTGCGCTTCTTCAGCCTGCGCGCGAGCACGCGCCGCGAAGCACTCCTCGCGCATCGGACAGGTTTGTCCCAAGCATTCGAGGGTATCCACAGAAACCTGCTGCCACGCCCTATCAGACACGCCCGGAACAAGGTCGTCACGGTCACCCGTTTCGGTCTCTTCCGCCCACGCGCGCAACCGCACCACCTCGGCCCCGGTATCAGAAGCCACGTCAGCCTCGTCAAACAACCCTTCATCGGGGTAACCGCCCTGCGCCTTTTGTAAGCACAGGTAGTTGCGCCACCCCTTCAGCACCGCAACGCGAACCTCACCGTCCAACTGACCATTTACCTGCGGAGCATCTTTTGTAAGAATCTGGCGTTGAAGCGCAAGAGTTGCCGTGGATACCAGGATGTGCTCATCATTCTCCCGCCCACGCCGCATTGCGGGAACCAGGTAGCCCAACGATTTACCCGTTCCCGTGCCCGCCTGGATTAGCAAAGTTGCATCATCTTGCAGGGCATCTGCGACGGCTTCGACCATGGTTCTTTGCCCCTCGCGAACGTCGCCGCCAAACGATTCGATGACGCGAGACAGGAGCTCAATATCTTGTTTCACGACACATCAACAAGAGAAAGCTCATACGCAAGATCCGCATCTACGCGTCCAACCAGATGAGTGCCGCCAGGTAGATACTCCTCTTTTTCGATCTCGCCCATCTCATGGAAACGATTCACGAGGTCACCATCGGCATATGGCACAACCACGTCCACGTATTTGCTTGGGCGCGGCAAGGTGGCAGAAATGAGTTGTTCAAGCTCCGTAATGCCAGCGCCAGTTTTGGCGGAGACTGCAACGGAGTTTGCAAACTTTGAACGCAAAACTGCAACCTGTTCCGGGCTTGCAAGATCCGCCTTATTCAAGGCTAAAACCTGCGGGATGTCACTAGCTCCCTCGATCTGGCTAAGGACTTCCATAACGGTATGAACCTGACCAATCGGATCGGGGTGCGCCGCATCCACCACGTGCAATATCACGTCCGCCTCAGCGACCTCCTCAAGCGTTGACCGAAACGCCTCAACCAACTGGGTGGGAAGATTACGCACAAAACCAACCGTGTCCACTAGCGTATAAACGCGATTATCCGGGGTGATCGCTTGCCGCACGGTTGGATCCAAAGTGGCAAACAGGGCATCTTGGACCATCACGTCAGCGCCCGTAATGCGATTTAGCAGCGTCGACTTGCCGGCATTCGTGTAGCCCACGATCGCAACCGAAGGAACCCCGCCTGCGCGGCGCGAATGGCGCTGAGTCTCACGAGATGGCTTCATCTCTTTGATCTCGCGACGCAGCTTTGCCATGCGCGTGCGAATACGACGCCTATCGAGCTCGATCTTCGTCTCACCCGGACCGCGCGAGCCAATTCCCTCACCGCCGGCAACGCGTCCACCAGCCTGGCGAGACATCGACTCGCCCCAACCGCGCAAACGCGGAAGCAAATACTCCAGCTGAGCGAGCTCAACCTGGGCCTTACCCTCCCGGGACTTGGCGTGCTGGGCAAAGATATCGAGAATCAACGCCGTGCGGTCAACCACCTTGACCTTCACCACATCTTCCAGAGCGCGGCGTTGAGACGGGGCAAGTTCGCCGTCAACAATCACCGTATCTGCACCCACCGACTCCACTATCCGAGCCAACTCTTTAGCCTTACCAGAGCCCAAATAGGTTGCCGGATCCGGAGTTGCCCTGCGCTGAAGCACGCCATCAAGCACCGTCGATCCCGCTGTTTGCGCAAGTGCAGCAAGCTCATGCAAAGAGTTTTCCGCCTCACCCGCATCAAAATCAAAAATACCTATTAGTACCACACGCTCCAGACGCAACTGGCGGTACTCAACCTCAGAAACGTCCTCAAGTTCCGTGGACAAAGACGCCACCCTACGCGTGCCTGCCCTCGCCTCACGCTCTAAGGAGCCAGCACTGCTTTCTGCCTGGCCCCGCGTGGATTGCAGCGATGTTGCCCGCTCCGCGAGACTCGTGCCCTCAACCCGTTGTATCTCCGGACGCCGCTTACTGCGCGCCAGCACCCTCGCCACAACGTCTTCGGCGCGCTGCACATCCAGATCTTGATCGCGTTCTTTCACATGTTCTCCCGTTAGCCTCACCGCCATTTTCCCATTACGCCCGCCAATATGCTACGCAGTTTCCACAAGGCACCCCCGTCCCTTACGCTATAAGCGTGACTAAGCATTATTTTTCGAACAGCCCCGAAGCAACCGTCGATGAGTTGCGCCCCTTGACCCTGGACGTGCGCGGCATACACCTTGACATGGTCCTCTCAGATGCGGTGTTCTCTTCACACAAGCTGGACCTGGGCACCAAAGCGCTACTGCTCGAAGCTCCAGAGCCGCCCGAAACCGGCACTTTCCTTGACCTTGGATGCGGGTGGGGACCCATTGGCGTAACGCTTGGAAAGCTTAGTCCAAAGGCCACCATCTGGGCCGTAGACATTAACCAACGGGCCCTTGACCTCACCCGTAAGAACGCGGGGCGCAACCACGTCAAGATACATACCGAGCTCGCTGATAAAGCGTTTGAGAAAGCAACCAGTGACGGCATTAAGTTTGACCTCATCTGGTCAAACCCGCCCATCAGGATTGGCAAGCCCGCGCTTCAAGAAATGCTCACCAAATGGCTTGGCCTGCTGTCCGATGAGGGCGAGGCCTGGCTGGTAGTGGCACGCAACTTGGGCGCCGACTCACTTATCAAGTGGCTTAGCGAGCAGGGTTGGCAAGCCGAGAAGGCTCACTCGAAAAAGGGCTACCGCATCATTCGCGTATGCCGCTAACCCTCCTGCGCTACATCCAGCACCTGCTCAAGGAGCTCACCAGAACTACCCTCGATCCATTGAATCCGCTCATCCCTGCGGAACCATTTCATTTGTTTTCGCACCAACTGGCGGGTTGAGAGCTCAATTGCCTCGCGCGCCTCATCCAGCGTTATCTCGCCGGCCAGGTGGCGCATAATCGGCTGGTACCCGGTTGCCTTCACCGCGGTTGGCGTATTCGCAAGGCCTTGACGCATTAGTTCTTCGACCTCGCTCACGAAACCAGCCTCGAGCATCTCTTCTGTTCTTGTGGCGATACGCGCGTCGAGTTCCTCCAGACTCCTACGCACTCCCAACAAAATCGAAGGGCGCACAAACTCACGCTTGGGCATGGTTGCGGAGAACGGCCTACCGGTCAGTTCAATTACCTCTAACGCGCGCACTGTACGGCGCTGATCGTTCGGGTGGATCGATTCGGTTGCCTTCGGGTCAAGTTCGCGCAGCTTGCGGTATAGCGCCGCCTGCCCGTGCTCCTCCAGGCTCTCCTCCACTCGTGCGCGCACCACGGGGTCCGTTCCTGGAAATTTCATCTTGTCAAAAAGGGCGTGGATGTAGAGCGCGGAACCACCCACTGCGATTGCCCTATTACCTCGCTGTTCGATCGCGTGCACGTCCTCACGCGCGCAGACCTGATATTGCGCCACCGAGGCTTCCTGGTGAATGTCTAGCACATCGATCTGGTGATGCGGGATCTCGGCCCGCTCCACAGTTGAAGGCTTCGCGGTGCCAATATCCATGCCTTTGTAGAGCGAAAATGCATCCATTGACACGATCTCCGCTCTTCCCAGCTCGCGAGCAAGGTCCAGCGCCAAACCAGATTTGCCCGACGCCGTAGCGCCCACAATTCCTATCAGCACAGCCTCGCCCTATCGCAACATAGGAATGCCCAGGCTTACCCGATTAGCCATGTCAGGGTTCTCTTGCCGCTCATGCCACACTTGACCCGCACGAGTTGGAATGATCTCAAACATGCCACCTTGTACGCCCGAATCTGCAACCAAATGGTGTGGAGCCGCGTGCGTCACCACTGCGCGCACCATATCTCCCGGACGTAGCTCCCTGCCGTACTTAATGCCATCTGGAAGCGATAGGTGGACAAGACGGTTATCGCGGGCGCGACCCGACACGCGATTACGCACCCCATCCTTACGGCCGCCATCCTCTACGATCAATACCTCAACTTCGCGGCCCTCAAACTTCTTCGAGTCCTCGGTTGTGATTCGCTCCTGTAGCGCCACCAGGCGCTCGTAACGGTCCTGCATCACGTCGTGAGGCACCTGATCCTCCATATCGGCTGCCGGAGTGCCGGGGCGCGGCGAGTAAAGGAAGGTGAAGGCCGAGCTGAACCGCGCCTTTTCAACCACCTCTAGAGTCTGCTGGAAGTCATCTTCCGTCTCGCCGGGGAAACCCACGATGATGTCCGTAGTGATCGCCGCGTCAGGAATGGCCTCACGCACGCGCTCCAAAATTCCCTCAAACTTTGCGCGTCGATACGAGCGACGCATCATTCGCAGCACACGGTCTGATCCGGACTGCAACGGCATATGCAAGCTCGGCATAACCGTCGGAGTTTCCGCCATAGCCGCAATCACATCGTCAGAGAATGCCGCAGGGTGTGGGCTTGTGAAGCGCACGCGCTCCAATCCCTCAACGCGCCCAACTGCACGCAACAGATCAGCAAACGCACCGCGCTCACCAAAGCTAACGCCGTAAGAGTTCACATTCTGTCCCAAAAGCGTTACCTCAACCGCGCCCTGGGCTACTACCGCCTCGACCTCCGCCAAAATCTCCCCCGGCCTGCGGTCACGCTCCTTGCCGCGCAAATGCGGCACGATGCAGAAAGTACAGGTGTTGTTACAACCCACCGAGATCGAAACCCATGCTGAATAAACCGATTCGCGTTTAGTGGGCAGTGTGGATGGAAACACCTTGAGCGATTCTTCAATCTCCACCGCAGCCTTGCGGTTATGTTCAGCGCGGCGCAGCAACGCAGGAAGCACGTCAATATTGTGCGTGCCAAACACCACGTCCACCCACGGAGCGCGCTCAACTACCTTTTCGCGCATTTGCTGCGCCAAACATCCACCCACAGCAATCTGCATGTCGGGGCGCTCGCGCTTAACCTGCGCAAGCTGACCGAGATTACCAAACAGCCGGTTAGACGCATTTTCACGAACTGAGCAGGTGTTAATCACAACAACATCGGCTCCCCCATCACCCGCTTCAGTGGCGCGCGCCGCCGCCTGCGGAACGGTCTCAACTGGAACGTACCCTTCGGTTTCAAGCAGGCCGGCCATACGCTCTGAGTCATGGACATTCATCTGGCATCCGAGTGTACGAATCAAATAAGTGCGTGGCGTAGTATTCATCGTTCAAGATTGTAGTTAATCAGCATGAAAGTAACGAACCGAGGCCTGCGTGATTGGCCTCAAAGTCGCCCAGAGATACACGAGAATACCGATAGGATTGGTTCGAATCATAAAGGAGAGACATGCACTCGGTTCAAACTGTATACGGCAAGGTTGCTGGTAGCCCGCATCCACTTGATGAAAATGTATACCGGTTTTTAGGCATTCCATATGCGGCAGCGCCTGTTGGCGATCTCTACCTTCAGGCTCCCGCGCCTCACCCAGGCTGGGATGGCGTACGGGACTGCACCGCGCTTCCCCCTACACCGCAAAAGCGGCCCTACTCCGCCGACGCAATTTTGATTGACCCATCTATCGCGGGCGACGAGATTTTGAACCTCAACATTTTCACTCCTAAAAACGCGCGCAATCTCCCGGTTCTGGTGTGGATTCACGGGGGCGGGTTCAAATCTGGCGTTGCCGCTTCGCCGATAACGGATGGACGAAAGTTTGCTGCGCGAGGAGTAGTTGTAGTCTCGATCTCTTATCGACTCGGATTCGAAGGATTTGGTTGGCTGAAAGACGCTGTCCCTAACCGCGGTTTCTTGGATCAACAAGCTGCATTGAAATGGGTCCGCGAGAACATATCCGCGTTTGGTGGAGATCCCAGCCGGGTAACCATTGCGGGACAAAGCGCGGGCGGTGGATCTGTTCTTGCCCATCTGACGGCCCCGTCATCACAGGCATTTTTCGACCGTGCAATCAGCGAGTCCGGTGTGCTTCCCCCGATGAGCGAAGCGATGGCGCAAGATCGTACCAAACTTGTTACCGACTACCTGGGCGTCGAGCCAACTATCGCAGGGATTACAAGCGCCAAGGACCGACTTGTTGAAGCTGAGATAGAAGCTGAGCGTCGAATCTACGAACAGTGGCCAGGGGCGGCTCAGTTTGTTGCCGCCCGTCTGGCCGGCAAGCCTATGTCGGACCTGCCTTTTACACCCTGGCAAGAAGAAACTGTACTGCCGTACACGATCGACGAAGGTGTGGATCGTGGAGTGGGCGCAGACAAGCCGCTACTTCTCACAGTGACAAGCGAGGAATTTACTGACATTTTGGCCCCCATGGCCAGCGAGCTTAACCCTCTAAACGCAACTGATGTGCTTGTCGAAGGCGGACTGGAAGACGCTCGTAACTACCTACGGGAACACCCACGGGCAAACACCACGTCGCTCATCATGGGCCAGTTGGTTAGCGACGCAATTTTTGTTTGGCCAGCGCAAAGCATTTTGCAACGCCGTAAGGAGACCGGCGCGGCCCATACCGCCCTATACCTTTTTGACTGGTGCCCCGCCTTAGACGATCCAAGTGTGGATCAGGTGCAGCAGTGGTCTAGGCACTGCATTGATATGGCCTTCGCGTTCGACCTGTTAGAGGAGCCGATGGCTACGCCGCTGGTAGGAACTACTCCCCGGCAGAACCTGGCCGATGATTTCCACGGTCAGTGGCTTGCTTTCATTAAGGGAAAGGACGTACCCGGAACGTCAGACTAAAGGAGCTTCAAAAGCTCTGCTAGAGCGGCCTCTGCGGCCTGGGCTCTTACGCTCGCTCGATCTCCCTCGAAGTGATACAAGACTGCGTTAGACCGGGCGGGTGACCACACCGCGACGTACACGGTTCCGGCCGGGTGCCCTTCCGCAGGCCCGGGGCCGGCAACACCGGTTGTTGCTACGCCGTAGGTGGAGCCGAAGAGGCGCGCTACTCCAGCTGCCATTTGGAGTGCAACATCCGGATCTACCGGGCCGCTAGTCTGCAACCGGCCCTCATCAACACCAAGAACGCTTGCCTTAGTATGCGTCTGGTAGGTGGTTACGCCCCCACTCAAACAATTGGACGCGCCTGGTATATCTGCAATCGCCGCGCTAACCAGTCCCGCTGTTAGTGACTCGGCAGTAGCTACCGAATGGCCTTTCGAGGTGAGCTTTTCAACTATCTGAGAGGCAAACGCCATACTGTCTAGGTGATCACCTGATAGGTCCGCGAGAACGCCATCCGTACCACTAATCGCACTTACATCTAGTAGATCTGGCTCTGCAAGGGTACTTGCGTCGCCCTTGTGGAGTTCTGCGTTATTCATCGCCATCTGCATTCAGCTCCTGCAAAACCTGATTCACTACGGAGTAGCACACATTCAATGGGTAGCCTTTACGCGCCAACATGGAAGTGAGGCGACGCACCTGTTTTTGTTTTTCTAAACCTAACATCGCCCGGGCGCGACGAGCAGCTATCTCACGTGCTGATTCTTCTAGTGAAACGTGCTCAACTTCTTCCAGCGCAGCATCGATAATCGCAGGCGGGATCTGTTTCTTGCGTAGCTGCTCAATAAGAGCTCTGCCAACGAGGCCACGCTCATTGAACCGGGTGCGTACCAGCATCCTCGCGTAACGTTCGTCATCCACCAAACCGGCCTCTTCCAGCCGGTCTATAGCAACTTCTATGGCTTCAAGTGGAAAACCGCGTTCTTTAAGTTTGCTGACCAGTTCTCCTCGAGAGCGATCCTGCCTATCCAATTGCTTTAGCGCGGCCTCTTTTGCCGCCGAAATAGCATGCTCGCCTTCCAGGTTCGCGGCCCATTCACGTCGCTTCTCGCGACGCTTCCGGGCCGCTTCCCGGTCCACACGCTTCTTCTTGCGACCCTCATCCGGATCGTAAAAAGAGACCATTAGAATCCGGCGTCTTCAGCTGGATCGATTTTTGCGCTGGCCTTCTTACCACCTTTATCAGCCTGCGCGTCATCAGACTGAGCATCTGAAGATGCGGGGACTTCCTCTTGCCTGATACCGAGCTCCACAAGGATGCGATGCTCAATTTCGTCAGCAAGTTCCGGATTATCTTTCAAGAACGTACGAACGTTCTCCTTACCCTGTCCAAGCTGATCCGAACCGTATGTGAACCAAGAGCCCGACTTCTTAACAATGCCGGTCTCCACACCCATATCAATGATGGAACCTTCACGCGAAATACCGAGGCCGTAGAGGATGTCGAACTCCGCCTGCTTGAATGGCGGCGCCATCTTGTTCTTCACGATCTTTGCGCGCGTACGGTTACCAACCGGGTTGCCCTTCTCTTTGAGTGTCTCGATACGACGCACATCGATCCGCACCGACGCATAGAACTTAAGCGCCTTGCCACCTGTAGTGGTTTCTGGCGACCCGAAGAATACGCCAATCTTCTCGCGCAGCTGGTTGATAAAGATAGCTGTGGTTCCCGTGGCAGATAGCGCACCCGTAATCTTGCGTAGCGCCTGCGACATGAGGCGAGCCTGCAAGCCCACGTGCGAGTCACCCATCTCGCCCTCGATCTCTGCCTTCGGGACCAAAGCGGCAACAGAGTCAATAACGATGATGTCAATACCGCCCGAACGGATCAGCATGTCAGCGATTTCCAACGCCTGTTCGCCAGTATCCGGTTGCGACACTAGGAGCGCATCGGTATCTACTCCAAGCTTCTTGGCATATTCGGGATCCAGAGCATGCTCCGCGTCAATAAACGCGGCGTTTCCACCGGCCTTCTGCGCAGAAGCAACCGCGTGTAGCGCCACCGTGGTCTTACCAGACGATTCCGGACCGTAAATCTCGATTACACGGCCCCGCGGAAGACCGCCAACACCAAGCGCCACGTCGAGCGCCAACGAACCCGTAGGGATAACTTTGACTGCCGGACGATTATCGTCCCCCAGTCGCATAACTGAACCCTTACCAAACTGCCTATCAATCTGGCTCAGGGCAAGTTCCAATGCCTTATTTCGATCGGGTGCAACGGCCATTTAAGCTCCTTCAAGATCCTGCGCTCTCCGCGCGTTTTACCGGGCTGGTCGAAAAAAACGTATTCCCTCTCCGGGTACGTAAATCATGCTATGGCCGACCACGGACATCCTTTTTGAAAGGCACCTGGATGTGGATGCATCCAAGCGAACATGACCTGTGCACAAGCTTAACCGCCGAACACGTGTTCGACACTTCGACGCGCGAGATGGCACTGGGATCTATCCCACTATTTCATAACCCCGACGCGTGGCTGCGTTGCAGGATTCCTCCAGCCAAAACTGCTTCAGTTTGCTTGAAAAGCCGGTGGGAGTCCCCAGCTACATGGCAGCGCGACAGACAGCACATTTGGCACAGTGTCTACACGAACACTATCCGCAAAGTAGCCTTCCCCATCCAGCGTTAGCACCAGTTCGCTATCCACAGCCTCGATCGAGACAGACGAAGCCTGCTCGTACGTGGCGATGTCTGCGGGGATCGTTTCTCCACGCCGGAACTTACCCAGCAACTTCGCTATCTCAAGAACCTTTAACGGACGCGCAGTCAGGATATTCGCAAGGCCGTCATTTATCTTTGCACCCGGGTGCGGCAAGAACCCGCCGCCGTAATACCGCGCATTGCCGACAGCGCACAGAACGTAATCACGCTCTACCGTATCTAGCTTTCCATCCCGTTCCATTGTGGCCCGCATGCGCCAAGAACGGTCAGAAGAAAGCGCGTTCACAACCCCGATCATGTAACTCATGCCCAAAGTGTTCGGGATCTTTCGCTGGATCTTATCCGCTGTTATTGCAACTTTAGAATCCAGCCCTATCGAAATCACATTCACGCTGAAGTAAGAAAATTTAGGCACCTGCGCCCCGCGGCTATCCCTCACGCTTCCCGAAACGTGCAGGGCGTCCATTGGAGCCGAAAACGCACCTTCTTGTTTGAACGCATCCAGGATCATAGTTGGCGTCACCGTCCGCCTGCCATAAAGCGTGCGGGCGAGGTCATTTCCGGATCCGAAAGGCAAGACCAACATGGACGCCGTGGAGCCGATCAGGCCATTAGCGGCCTCAGATACGGAGCCATCGCCACCCGCAACCACAACGAGAACGTCACTTCCGCTCTCTTTTGCTGCCGCGCGCGCAAGATCCGTTGCATCTCCCGGTCCAGTAGTTGGGTTTATACGAACATGTGAGTACGGGAAAATCTCAGCAAGCTTACTAGCAACAACGCCAACATTGCGCCGAATTAGCCGATTGCCGGCCTGCGGATTGTAAATAAACTCAATGCGGTTCCACGACCTGTTTTGTGGAGCGTGCAACTATGGACCCTTTCGAGTACAGCTCGGGCTAGTTACCTTAGGACCTTCTCACGCCTGTGTACCCAGCGGGCTTCGTCGCCCATGTCAGTTTCTCTGATCAACTCATCCCAAATAACTTCAGGATCCAAACCGCTCATCAGCGCCTGCTCGGCAGTACCACCCAGTTTTGGCAGGAAAAGGTCACCAACGATAGACCTGCCGTAGCAGGATCCAAAGACGGCTTCGATGCTCTTCCAAAACTCCGAGACAGTCATGTAATCAACTCAACAACGTGATCCGGTCACTCAAGCTACCATCCACCAACGCAGCCGGAGTAGCCGTTGGAACGTCTACGAACTCCAGGGCAGCAATACGGCTGGCAACCTCGCGCAACACCAGTGCAAGTGGTACGCCAAGAGCCCCGCAAATCGCAATCAGGAGTTCCGAAGAGGCTTCCTTCTGGCCCCTCTCAACCTCTGACAGGTATCCGAGTGAGACTTTCGCATCCGCGGAAACCTCCCGAAGGGTGCGTCCTTGGGTGCGGCGAATTTGGCGCAAAACGTCACCAATCTGCTCCCTCAGGAGCGGCTTGGTATCACTTTTGTTCTGCATACCTGTACCGTACCTTGCTTCATCCCCCTCCCGCAGTAAGGGATCCCTCATTGTGGATGCGGTACTGCCCACACTACCTCCAAGCATCGAATGCAAAAAGCGACTATTTACCGTCATATCAAGGTAAACCAGATGGCGCGAAAATATATTCCGAACCTAAAAGTGGCGTATACCTCTTTGCAGTTTGAAACGCGAGTTACTTCTTCATCTTTGCCGTAGCAACCACATACTGTAGGCCTGACCAGACGGTTAGGAACAGAGCAATAGCGATCAAAACCCAGCGCACCACCGCAAGACCCGTCACATCAAATAGGGCGTTGCTAACCCCCCATACGGAATCCCAAGGGAACACAAGAAACACAATCAGGAACATTTGCGACACGGTCTTGGCCTTACCGCCCGAATTCGCGGCAACCACTATGCCGCGCTTCAACAACCTGGAACGCATCCATGTAATCCCAAGCTCACGCGCCGCCACTACAACCGTGAACCACCAAGGAACAAGACCAGCGATTGACAAAACCACGAAAGCGCCGAGTGTAAGCGCTTTATCGGCAATCGGATCCCAAATCTTGCCCCAATCAGTCACGATGCCGCGCTCGCGCGCAATCTTGCCGTCATACAGGTCGGTAAATGCAGCAACGACGAACACCACCAGGGCCGCCCACATGGCGCCAACCGAGCCGTTCAGAACCAGAATGATAAAAATCGGCACCAAAACGAGACGAACCATTGTCAAAACATTTGGCAGATTCCAAATGTTCTCGCCCTCGTGTACACGCGAGACGTTGTCATCCATCTGCGCCCTATCCATCGTGACTCCTACGCTCTACCTGTCAATTCCCAGGCATCCTCTGATTCTTCTTCAATAGTATCGGTAGGAACGTCCTCGCCGCGTAGCATGGCCAACACTCGAGGCAACTCTTCTGGGGGTACCAGCACCTCACGCGCCTTTGACCCCTCTGAAGGCCCCACAATTTCGCGCGACTCCAGTAAATCCATCAGACGGCCAGCGCGTGCAAAGCCAATCCGCAACTTGCGTTGCAACATCGAAGTAGAACCAAGCTGAGTCGAGATCACCAGTTCTGCCGCCTGCAACAAATCCTCGAGGTCGTCGCCAATGTCGTCCGCAATCTGGCGTTTCTTCGCCGGAACAATCACGTCCTCGCGGTAGACAGGCTTCATCTGCTCCTTGACGTGTTCAACAACGTCGCGAATCTCCGATTCAGTCACCCACGCACCCTGCACGCGCTTTGGCTTGCCCGCCCCTTGCGGAAGATAGAGGGCGTCACCCTTGCCGATCAGTTTCTCGGCGCCACCCTGGTCTAAAATAACGCGCGAATCCTGCATTGAGGACGTGGCGAACGCGAGGCGTGACGGAATGTTCGACTTGATAAGGCCAGTAACGACATCCACGGACGGCCTTTGCGTAGCCAGAACAAGGTGGATACCCGCGGCGCGTGCCAGCTGTGTTATTCGTTGAATGGAGGCCTCAACGTCGCGCGGGGCGACCATCATGAGGTCGGCGAGCTCATCCACTACAACAAGCAGGTACGGGTAGGGCGCGAGTTTGCGCTCTGAACCTGGGGGAAGCTCCACCTGACCGGCCAATATTGCTTTGTTGAAGTCATCGACGTGCTTAAATCCGAACTTTTCCAGATCGTCGTAGCGGTGATCCATCTCTTTCACCACCCATTCGAGGGCTTCGGCAGCCTTCTTCGGGTTGGTGATCACGGGAGTTATGAGGTGCGGAATACCCTCGTAAATAGTGAGCTCCACGCGCTTAGGATCAACCAAAATCATGCGCACCTGCGCAGGAGTTGCACGCATCATGATCGACGTGATCATGGAGTTAACAAACGAAGACTTACCCGAACCAGTAGCACCTGCCACCAGTAGGTGCGGAGTCTTGGCAATGTTGGTGACCACGTATCCGCCCTCGACGTCTTTACCAACGCCAACAACCAGCGGATGATCATCACTACGGGCCGCGCCAGACCGGAGAACGTCACCAAGCGCCACGGTCTCGCGATCCGTGTTTGGAATCTCCACGCCAATCGCTGACTTACCGGGGATAGGCGACAGAATGCGTACTTCCGAGGAAGCAACCGCGTAGCGAATGTTCTTCTCCAGCTGCGTGATGCGCTCCACCTTCACGCCCGCGCCCAGTGTCACCTCATACCTAGTAACCGTTGGACCGCGCGAAAAACCGGTGACCTTCGCGTCCACGCCAAACTCGTCCAGCGTGCTTTGCAGAGCGCCCACAACCCAATCGTTCGCAGCCGAACGCTTCTTGTGCGGTGGGCCTTTAATCAATAGATCATCAGGGGGAAGGTTATAAACCGCACCGTCTTCCAGCTCCATCGCAATTGTGGTGGGAAGATCACTGGAGCCAGCTGGCATGAGGGTCGTTTCATCTGCGCTCTCGTAGGCCTGCGGTTCGATGAGCTGCGTCTCGTAAGACGGGGACTCCTCGTAGAAGTCAGATTCTTGCGGTTCCTCAAATGCTTCAAGGTCCGGCGAAGAAACGTTGGGGCTAACAAACGGCTCATCCGCGTCGTAAGAGTCGATTCGGCCGTTCTTTTTGTTACCTTCGCTCCGGCGCGAAATCCGGTCGAAGAGGGCCTGGATCCGCTGCGGAACTTCCTTCACCGGCGTTTGCGTATAAACCAAGATCGAATAGGCAAACAGCAACAGCAACATGATTGCCCCGCCCCAGGCAGACAGCAGTGTTGCCAGCGGATAGCCCATAAACCAGCCGAGCACGCCGCCGGCCTCTTCAATCAAACTAAAATCTTGTATCCGCGGATTTCCGCTAGTTACATGCACGAGGCCGGTTAGAGCAATCGATATTCCTAAACTTCCTGCAAACCGGTGCGGCAAGCGGTTATGCGTGCGGGCACGGAAAAGCTCAACGGCCCACCACACGAGCGCAATCGGCACTACCACCGAGAAAATACCCACGGCACCCGCCGCAGCGTGGTGGAGGAAGGCACCCGCGCTACCAGAAATGTGGAACCACTCGCGAAGGGCGAAAATCGCGGCCAAAGCAAGTAGCACAAACGCAAGACCGTCGCGGCGCAACTGCGCATCAATCGACAAGAAACCGCGCCACGCGTTCGCCACACCTCGCCCCATCGAAACGAACATTTCCATCAGAGGCGAACGACTCGAAGCCGTTGACTTCGTAGCCTTACTTGTTTTGCGCGCGGAACTGCCCCCGCGATTTGATGCTGGACTCTTAGGCATAGTAATTCCACGCTATCGCAACGACGGTTTTTGCTATGACGACTCGCCGCCGTTATGCCCACCAAACGTCATGACGTCGGCAATCTCACGCATTGTTGGCACAGGGAAGGCGTAGGCGTGCGAGACCATCACGGCACCAGCGGCGTTTGCCATTGATAGTGCGCGGTGCATGTCCTGGCCGCGTACCAAAGCGCCGCACATCACTGCGATGTGCACGTTACCAACACCGGAGGTATCCACCGCCTGCGTTGCGTATGCCGGTACCTGTTTCAGCTGACCAGTCACGCCCTCGCGATATTGACAACCGAGCGAACCCATTCGCGTGACTTGAACACAATCCGGCTTCAAGTAGTCTTCCAGCATGCGCGCAGGATCAACTTGCTTCAAGATACGTGGCAGGAGGCCAGATTCGCGCAAGTTCATGGTCAAAACGTCAGCTCGCTGAAGCAACGGCTGCCACAAATGCGGCTCAATCGTATCGATCATTGGCGAGGGCGCCAGCACCACTTTTACCTTCGGATCAATACTGTTCACCCAGTTTGCAAAACGCTGCCCGGCTTCGCCGCTGCTGATCACCGATCCGTGCACTAGAAGGACGTCCCCATCTTCCAGCTCGATCTGCTCAATCTGGTCCAGCAGCAAGTCAGATTCAACGCCTGCGGAGACTATAACGGTATTGTCGCCCTCATCCTCAACCAGCTGGATTGACACGCCAATGTCACCCATCACCTCGCTGGTCAGAATCTGAACCCCATTTTCTTCAAGATCTCTACGGATCATGTAGGAGTTCGGGCCTGTGCCAAGCATTGACAACATGCCTGTAGCAACTCCCATGTTCGCCACCGCAACCATGCCCAGGTAGCCTCCACCTGGACTGGAGAGCACGGAACGCGCGGGGATCATGGAGCCGCGTTCAGGCAGTTTCTCAATAGCAATCGGCAGGTTCAAAACCACCGGTTCAGTTGATAAAAAGCGCGCCAACTCCCCTCCTACTGTTCTACTACGACGGGGACAATCATTGGACGCCTACGCAACTTACGACCCACCCAGCGGCCAATCACGCGGCGCATGGCCTGCTGACACGAGTACGTGTCCGCCTCAGGATCTTCGAGCGCCCTAGCCAACGCGTCCCTAACGTCCTGTTCGATCTCCTCAAACACGGAATCTTCTTCGGCCATACCCACCGATTTGATAGTTGGACCAGACAAAATCATTTCGTGTTCCAGATCCACAACCGCGTAGATTGAGATGAAACCTTCAGAACCGAGGACGCGGCGATCTTGTAGCTCCGACTCGTCCAGGTCGCCCACACTACGCCCATCCACGTAAATGTAGGAGCAAGGGATAGCTCCAACCACGCTTGCTTCCCCATCTTTCAGATCAACCACCACACCATCCTCAGCCAGCATCACGTTGCTGGCCGGCACGCCGGTTTTCACCGCCAAGGCACCATTGGCAACCAGGTGGCGGACCTCTCCGTGGATCGGCATAACGTTCTTCGGTTGAATGATGTTGTAGCAGTACAGGAGCTCACCTGCCGCAGCGTGGCCCGACACGTGCACCTTAGCGTTTGCCTGGTGCACCACCTTTGCGCCCAGCCTGGTAAGCCCATTGATCACGCGGTAAACAGAATTCTCATTACCCGGAATAAGCGAGGAGGCAAACACCACCGTATCGCCGGGACCTACCTCAACAAAACGGTGCGTGCCACGCGCAATCCGCCCCAGGGCCGCCATCGGCTCACCCTGCGATCCCGTAGCCATGTACACCCGCTGTTGCGGTTCAAGCTGTGCAATCTGCTTGCTGGTGACGATCACATCATCGGGAATATCCAAGAACCCAAGTTCCGAGGCGATCCGCATGTTGCGTTCCATGCTCCGCCCGATCAGCGCGACCTTGCGGCCCGTCATCACAGCGGCGTCGAACACCTGCTGTACGCGATGCACGTGGGACGCGAACGAGGCCACCACGATCTGTCCCGTGGCGTGCAGGAAAACATCTTCTAAAACCGGACCAATCTCACGCTCCGGAGTTACAAAACCAGGAACCTCCGCGTTGGTTGAATCAACGAGGAACAGGTCCACGCCTTCCTCGCCAAATCGGGCGAATGCGCGCAAATCCGTCAAACGACCATCGAGAGGAAGCTGATCCATCTTGAAATCGCCGGTAATCAAGGCGGTTCCTGCGACTGTGCGGATGAACACCGCGAGGGCGTCTGGAATCGAGTGCGTCACAGACACAAACTCGAGGTCAAATCCGCCGAGTTGCACGCGATCACCCTCAACAACCACGTTCAAATCAAAGCCCTCAATGCGATGCTCATCCAACTTAGGCTGCACAAAAGCAAGGGTAAGTTCAGAGCCGTAAATTGGAATATCGTTGCGTAGCTTCAGCAGGTACGGGACCGCTCCAATGTGGTCCTCATGCCCGTGAGTTAGCACCATCCCCACAACGTCATCCAGGCGATCCTCAATGTAGCTGAAGTCCGGCAAGATCAGATCCACGCCAGGCTGGAGCTCTTCGGGAAACAGCACACCGCAATCAACGATCAAGAGCTGCCCGTTCAGCTCAAAAACCGTCATATTACGGCCGATGTCCTTCAGCCCTCCCAAAGGAACAACGCGCAAAGTATCAGGTTCGAGATTCGGCGGCTTCGGCAGAGCATCGTATAAAGACATCATGCTTCAATTGTGCCACGAGTTAGCCGAGGCGGCTATCTACTCACAAAAGCTCCAGGTCCTCCATAACGCGACGCATGCGGTCCAGCTCTTCATCCAAGGCCGGGACGAGCGGCAAACGCAGGCGATCACTTTCAATGATTCCCATCATGTGCACCGCGGCCTTCGCCATCACGGCTCCCTGACCTCCACCCATAATCGAATCAATGAGCGGCGTCAGCAAGCGTTGAATGTTCCTTGCCGTATCAATATCGCCCTCGTTAATTGCATCAATCTGTTGCCTAAAGAAAGCACCTGCAACGTGGCCAACCACCGAAATAATGCCCGAAGCGCCCTGTGCCATCAGCATGCAGTTCAAGCCGTCATCACCCGAATAGTAGGCGATCCCAGTGCGGTTCATCCGCTTAATCGCTTGCTCCGGCTTACCGGTGGCATCCTTCACCGCTACGATACGTTCATTGTCTGCAAAGTAGTCCAGCGTTTCATCTGAAAACGCGAGGCCTGTGCGTCCCGGAATGTCATAGAGGACCACGGGCAGCGTAGTTTCGCTAAGGATTGCATCAACGTGTGCGCGCAACCCCCTCTGCGACGGACGGTTGTAGTACGGGGAAACCACCAACAGCCCATCCGCACCGTGTTCCTGCGCATTCACCGCCATACGCACCGCGTGAGCCGTATCATTTGAGCCCGCACCTGCAAGCACAAATGCGCGCTCACCCACGGCTTCAACAACCGCGTCAGTCAGCTCGTTCTTCTCCGGCTGATACGTTGTGGGGGCCTCGCCGGTAGTACCGGAAATGAGAACACAGTCGGTGCCTGAATCAACCAGATGCTTTGCCAAGCGCTGCGTGGATTCTATATCCAAAGAGCCGTCTTCGTGGAACGGCGTAACCATCGCTACGGACTGCTGACCAATCGGGTGCTTAACTTCGCTCATGATGCCATGCTAGCCATCGCGGTTTCGAAAGCCAGCAGGTGTCCGCTACTTGAACCAAAGATTACAATTTTTGGCTAAAATTTTGCCCACCATAGGTGTTCAACCACGCGGTGTGGACCAACCTCCAGCTTGCGCAAAATGCCGGCCGGCCCAAAACCGGCCTCCTGGAACAAACGAATCTTCTGGCCATCTCCGGCCACAATCCACACGCGGATGTTCTTCGCGCCCTCCTCTTGTGCCAAATCTGAAAGCGCCGCCAGGAGCCTCGACCTATGGCCTTCTCCCCTATGATCAGGATCCACCTCCAGCGCTATGATCTCTGTGCCCGGCTCATCCAAGCCCTCTACACCCGGCACAGGCTCGGCAGGTACAGCCGCTGCAAAACCGGCCACGAGATGGGCATCCAGCGCCGTGAGGATCCTAAATCCGGGCGCGGGAGGAGACGCTATCGACTCCTGCCATGAGGCCGCCATTGCTCCCTCATCCAACGTAGCCCCAATCTGGGGATCGAGCTTCCCATCAACGCCCTGCGCTAACGACTCCAGCATCCCTTCAGTCTGGATGCGTGCAATAGCAGGGGCGTCGTCCACAGTGCTTGGACGCACCGACCGGTCCGCATTGAGCGCGCTCTTGTGGTGAAACCTATCCAAAATTCGTACCCAATCTACAGGTCAAGCAAATGTTCCAGGCCAACCGTTACGCCCGGGGTATCGGCAATCTTACGCACCGCCAACAACACGCCCGGCATGAATGACTCACGGTCAAAAGAGTCGGTTCTAATCGTTAGCACTTCACCGGGATTGCCTAGCAGGACCTCTTCAGTTGCCGTCATTCCTCTCAAACGCAAAGCGTGCACCGGCACGCCGCTGTAGCGCGATCCGCGCGCACCCTGCGGGTCAGTTTCCGTCGCATCTGGCATTGGCTCACAGCCCGCCTGCTTCCTCGCCTGCGAAATCTTCTGCGCCGTTGCAACCGCAGTACCGGAGGGAGCGTCTACCTTATTCGGGTGATGCATCTCCACAATCTCAACGGACTCAAACAGGGGCGCTGCCTTGGCGGCAAACTCCATCGCCAGCACCGCCGACAATGCGAAGTTCGGGGCAATAAACACGTTTGCGTTGCTCTTCTTCTGAGCCGCACGCACCTGGTCTAGTTCGTCATCGGTCCAACCAGACGTGCCCACCACCGCATGAACACCCGCAGCCAACAAGTCAAGAACGTTTTGCAACTTCACGCTCGGAACCGTAAACACAACGGCGACGCTGGCACCAGCCAACGACTGCTCATTTATCGCATCACCCGCATCAAGCCGGGCAACAACATCCAAATCGGAGGCAGCCTGAACCGCCGCACACACAGTAGAGCCCATCCGGCCCTTTGCACCAATCACCGCAACTTTAACCATGACAACACCCTATCTTTGCGCCCAAACTTCCTCGACCACAGGTCACTAAATGGGCATCACAACGGATCTGCACGCGGGCTGATCAAGCAAGAACTGAGCAAGATCAGCCACATCAGCGCCCGTAATCGCATTAATACGCGACAGAGTCAGCTCCAGCGGAATAAACCTGCCGTGAACCACCTCTGCGCGCCCCAAACGCGCCATGCGAGCACCAGAGTCTTCCAATCCAAGTGCCATAGCCCCGCGCAACTGGCCCTTCACTCGGGCAAGCTCTGCATCAGTTGGGCCGGCAGTGGCAAGATCCACCAGCTGCTCACGCATCAACTGTTCAACTAAATCCACATTCTTTGGCGCGCATCCCGCATACATCCCAAAATGGCCATAATCGACGTACGCCGTGTCAAACGCATAAGTCGTGTAGGCAAGCCCGCGACGCTCGCGGATCTCTTGGAACAGGCGGCTGGACATCGACCCGCCCAAAATGCTCAGTAGCACGGCCATCGCCGGGCGGCGATCATCATTAGCGGTAATTGAACGGCCCCCCAGAAGAACATGAGCCTGCTCCCCCGGCTTTTCCTTTTGGACCTCACGAACATCAAAAACCGGTGCCGGCTGATTGCCGATGCGCGTAGATACCGGCACCGCGGCCGGATCCAAATCCCAGCCCGCCCCAGCTAGCGCCGCGCCAACCAGTTCACACAGCTCCGCGTGATCCACAGCTCCCGCCGCAACGATCACAAGCGAGGAGGGCCTGTACTTCTCGTGATAGTAACCCACCACGGCATCACGCTGGGCAGCCGAAACTGTCTCAATCGAACCACCTATGGGACGGCCCAGAGGGTGATCGCCATAAATCGCCTGCGCAAAATTCTCATGCACGATCTCCACCGGATCATCATTACCCATAGCGAGTTCGTCTAGAATCACGCCCCGCTCGCGCTCAAACTCGGCCTCGTCCAGCAATGATGAGGACATCATGTCCATCAGAACTGCCACAGACATCGGCAAATCCTCAGCCAGTGTCCGCGCCCAGTAGTACGTGTATTCCTTCGTTGTCGCCGCGTTGGACTCGCCCCCCACCTCGTCAAACGCGTTCGCAATATCTTGCGCCGAGCGTGTGGGGGTACCCTTGAATAGCAGGTGCTCCAAGAAATGCGTAGAGCCAGCCTGCGCAGGCTGCTCATCACGAGAGCCCACCGGACACCACGCAGACAGCGAAACGGAACGCTGCGCCGGCACGTGCTGCGACAAAACTCGAACACCACCAGGCAAAATAGTTCGCTGAATCAAAGTTTCATCATCAAGCAACGTGATCGCTGCGCGCTCATCAGCAGAAGAAACCAGCGGAAGATCAGAAACCTCAAGCACCCGCGAAATCCTATCCAACTATTACAACTACTACTTCAACGTCTACAGGCCCGGATTGTCCTCGCCTGGATCGACGGCCTCGTCATCCCCGCCAGTCACCTTGCGCGGCGAGGCGCTCGCAGCTGTTCCCGGAGTTTGCATGCGCGGCGCGGCGCCGCCCTCATTTGGACCTGCCGGGTCATCGACCTCGTGATTCGGGGAAGCTGCAGGCGTTTTCGCAACCGAGCTCGCAGTCCCGTTACTCTTAGTGGACTCTTTCAGCGACGCGCCCAGCACCTTCGCGGTTGGAACTGCCCCCGTTAGCCCCAAGATCAAGCCAACCAAAGATGCGACCGCCAGTACCACCATCGCAAAAACTGCGTTGCCAAGAGAAACCACCACATCTGCGCCTGCCAGTGCCAACGAGGCGACCCATGTTAGGCCTGCTGCAAGACCCGCGCCCACCAGCACCACCAAATAGAACGAGCGTGGCGCCAAATTCCACGTGGCCCTTCCAAGAGCCAGCCCAGCGGCCATTGCTATACCTGGAATCGCAATCAACGTTAGGCTCATGATCATGTACGCCAGCGATGTCGAACCAGGATTCAACGCATCATCCACGGTGTTCCACATGATCACCGCAATCAAGAAATCAAGTACCAGCAGTGCAAGCATCACGAACAAATCTGTATAGCGGCGCATTTCGCCCTCCCAAACAAGACAACAAACCCAATCATATAGGGAATAAAAAGAGGCATAAACAAAGCGCGGGGAATGCAACAGCACTCCCCGCACTTCGCTAGATGCTATTAGTCGTCCTGGCCCTTACGCGTACGCGTGCGGGGGCGACGACGGTTGTTGTTCGAGCGGCGACGCTCCGAGCGCTTCTCTTCGCGCTTTTCGCCATCTTCCTCGGCCTCATTAGCAGTCTCAGCCGCTTCGCCTTCAATAACCGCGTGTAGCGAAAGCTTGCCGCGATCATCAACCTCAGCGATTTCAACCTCAATCTGCTGGCCAACCGAAAGTACGTCATCAACCGAGTCAATGCGCTTGCCACCTACGAGGCGACGAACCTGGCTGATGTGGAGCAGGCCGTCCTTGCCCGGGGTGAGCGAAACGAACGCACCAAACGAAGTAGTCTTAACGACCGTACCGACGTAACGCTCGCCA
Organism: Gleimia europaea; assembly: GCA_002871995.1. Classification (GTDB taxonomy): domain Bacteria; phylum Actinomycetota; class Actinomycetes; order Actinomycetales; family Actinomycetaceae; genus Gleimia; species Gleimia europaea. The sequence continues at coordinate 86,368 of PNHW01000001.1, read as the reverse complement.
ACTTCTGGAAGCTGCGGGTTTGCAATGGCATTGACCATGTCACGAGCCGCATTTGCAGCCTCGCCGGTCTCGGCGCCAATGTAAACCGTGCCGTCGTCCTCAATGGTGAGGTCCGCACCGGTGTCTTCCTGAATCTGGTTAATCATCTTGCCCTTCGGGCCAATGACCTCGCCGATCTTCTCAACCGGAACCTGAACCGAAATAATGCGTGGTGCAAACGGCGACATCTCATCCGGCTCAGAAATAGCCTGGTTGATGAGATCAAGGATCACGAAGCGGGCCTCACGAGCCTGCGCCAATGCTTCCTTGAGCACCTGCGAATCGATGCCATCAAGCTTGGTATCAAGCTGCAGGGCCGTGATGTAGTCGCGAGTACCAGTGACCTTGAAGTCCATGTCGCCAAAGCCATCCTCAATACCGAGGATGTCGGTTAGCGTAACGGCCTTCTGCTCACCATCTACCTCACCGGTAATAAGTCCCATTGCGATACCCGCAACCGGGGCACGCAACGGCACACCGGCCTGCAGGAGCGACAGCGTGGACGCGCAAACCGAACCCATCGAGGTCGAGCCGTTCGAGCCGAGCGCCTCCGACACCTGACGGATCGCGTACGGGAAATCTTCACGCTTTGGAATAACCGGAACGAGGGCGCGCTCCGCAAGCGCACCGTGACCGATCTCGCGGCGCTTCGGCGAGCCCACACGGCCTGTCTCACCCGTGGAGTACGGCGGGAAGTTGTAGTGGTGAATGTAGCGCTTGGACTGTAGCGGTGACAGGTTGTCCAGCTGTTGCTCCATGCGGAGCATGTTCAACGTGGTAACGCCCATAATCTGGGTTTCACCACGCTGGAACAGAGCCGAACCGTGAACGCGCGGAAGCACCTCCACCTCGGCTGCGAGCGAACGAATCTCCGTTGGAGTACGTCCATCAATACGCTGACCGTGACGGAGCACGCGGTCACGCATGAGCTCCTTCTCAATCGCGCGGAAGGCAGCCTTTAGATCCTTCTCTTCCTCTTCTTCGAACTTCTCTGCAAGGTCCTCAAGCATCTTCTGCTGGATCTCGTCGATGCGATCCTCGCGCTTAAGCTTCTCTGCAATCGTGAGAGCCTCGGACAGATCAGACTCAACAGCGGCCTTCACAGCATCGTAGTGCTCATCCTGATAGTCGAGGAACAGCGGGAACTCAACGGTTTCCTTACCGACCTTCTGCGCGATCTCAAGCTGGGCCTCACACAGCTGGCGGATGACCGGCTTCGCGGCCTCAAGGCCGTCAGCAACAACATCTTCCGTCGGAGTAGTGCCACCATTTTCGATGAGGTCAATCATCGAGTCGCCGCCACCGGCCTCAACCATCATGATCGCAACATCGCCGTCAACAACGCGGCCTGCAACCACAATGTTGAAAGTGGAACGTTCCATCTCGGAATAGCGCGGGAACGCAACCCACTGGCCATCAATCAAAGCCAGGCGCGTACCACCGATCGGGCCAGAAAACGGTAGACCCGAAATCTGCGTGGACAGCGAAGCGGCGTTGATCGCGAGGACGTCGTACGGATCCTGCGGGTTCACAGCCAGCACGGTACCTACAACCTGAACCTCGTTACGCAGGCCCTTCACAAACGCGGGGCGAAGCGGACGGTCAATCAGACGACAAGCCAAAATGGCCTCCTCGCCCGGGCGACCCTCGCGGCGGAAGAAACCACCCGGGATACGACCAACCGCGTACTGGCGCTCCTCCACGTCAACCGTCAACGGAAAGAAATCAAACTGGTCACGCGGGTGCTTACCAACCGTCGTGGCCGAAAGAATCGTGGTCTCATCATCCAAGTACGCAAGCGCGGAGCCTGCGGCCTGGCGAGCCAAACGACCCGTTTCAAAACGAATCACGCGCTTGCCGAACTTACCGTTATCAATCACGGTTTCGACTGCGGTGATGTCATCTCCCTCCATCATGGGAAATCTCCTTTTCATTAGAGACTGCCCCGGACCGGCCTTCGATTGAGACCCACGGAAAACAATCTCCGGAAGCCACTACCGAGGACCGCGCTCCAAGCGGCAGTCCAACCATCTTCAAACTGTAGGGCGCTAGGCGCGCCAAAACATCCTAATACGGAAAATATGGCCCGGCTCCCAGCGGGAGTCGGGCCACCAAACGCTATCGACGCAGACCCAAACGGGCAATCAGCGCGCGGTAACGCTCAATATCAACATCGGCTAGGTAGCCGAGCAGACGACGACGCTTACCAACCAGCAGCATAAGTCCGCGGCGGGAGTGGTGATCGTGCTTGTGCGTCTTAAAGTGCTCAGTGAGGTCACGAATACGCTGCGTCAAGAGCGCAATCTGAACCTCGGGCGAACCCGTGTCGCCCTCGTGAGTTGCGTACTCTTTGATGATCTGTTCCTTGACATCCTTAGAAAGGGCCATGGGTTCTCCTTAATAATCTCGTTGCACGGCGCTCCGGGGCCTGTTCACCCGGGCATAACGCGTCCGTGGCCGATTCACGGCAACCTTTAGGATACCATGCGCCTGGTCAACATCTGGAGTTGGCCTCAGGCTCTGTGTCTTTTACGTCGTGATATTAGACACCTAACCGGCCGTAACAGCACTTGGATCCACCCGGCCCGCAACCGCTACACCCAAAACGGATGCGGATTCGCGAATGTCCTCATCCATTTGCTCAAGGAGTTCTTCAACCGAATCGAACTTCTTCATGCCGCGCAAACGCTTAACAAACGAAACCGCGATCTTCTCGCCATACAGGTTCAAATCCGAACGGCCTAGCACATGCGCCTCAACGGTGCGATGAACCCCATCAAACTGGGGATTCGTGCCCACCGAGATAGCCGCCGGCAAGAACACGCCTGCGGGCGCATCCGCCACCTGACGAGTAAGCCAGCCAGCATACACCCCATCTGCCGGGATCACGCCATCGCAGTCTTCCTCCAGATTTGCAGTTGGAAAACCCAGCTCGCGGCCTCGCTTATGCCCATGCTTCACAACGCCTCGAATTCTATGCGGACGCCCGAGAACCCGAGCGGCCTCGGCCACCTCGCCCTCCTGCAACAGCTCACGCACCCAGGATGAAGACCAGCGTGTGCCGTTCTCATCGACGATGTCGGGAAGCCCTATCACGTCGAAGCCAAACTCTTCGCTCAGACTTCGCAGGGTTGAGATGCTGCCGGAATTACCGGCACCGAACTTCATATCCTCGCCAACCACAATGCCCTGCACACCCAGAGCCTTGCTTATGTTCGAGATGAACTCACGCGGGGTTTGTGAATAGAGAGCCTCGTTGTAGTCAAGCACCAGCGTTGCATCAATACCGTACCCGGCAAGCGCGTCAAGGCGGTCTACCAGCGTAGTGATGAGCTTCAGATTACGCCCCGGACAGTGTACCTGCACCGGATGTGGGAAGAAGGTGATAGCCACTGCGAGCGCGTCCTTCTTGCCTGCCAGATCCGCACACATGCGAATCAGCTGTTGATGGCCGCGATGAACTCCATCAAAATTTCCGATCGTTACAACCGTGCGCAATCCTTCGGGTACTTGTGCAAGACCACGCCACACACTCATCACCATGAGTTAAAGCCAACTCCCCAAAATGGTAGGAAAACTAGACTACTTTGCCTGTTCTGGTTGCTTGCGACGTCCGCATCCGCAACCACCGCCACCATGACCGTGTCCACCACCGTGGCCATGCCCATGACCGCGACCTTTACCACCGCATCCGCAGCCGCCACCACCGTGGCCTTTACCACCGCATCCGCAGGTCTTCTTCTCTTGGTCCGCGGCAGAGATGTCGCGTAGCCCCAGCTCGTTCATCGGATTATCCATGGGTTTACCTCCATCAGTTTTCACAGTGGGTCCGTGGAAAATACAAGCACAGGTTGATACTTCTTTCCACTTCTCTTCAGAAGCGCCCGCACTTCTCCCTTCCACGTGCAAGCAGTTATCTGTCCGTCGGGAGTGCGCACTTCGACCTTTGTCGCGTTACCGTGGCGCATCGCCTCGGCCTCGGATTCGGTAAGTTCGATGCTCTCAAACTGCTGACTTGCTGCTTTTGTCAAAGAAAGCACGTCAATCGGATGCGGGTCCTCTTCGCACTGGTTGGAGACAAAGCTGGCGAGCCGATCTAACGTGACAGCATCATCGAGCGTCCACTTCCCCACCCTGGTGCGTATAAGCACGGTTAGATGCGCTCCGGTTCCAAGTATTTCTCCGAGGTCCCGGGCAATCGCCCGCACATAAGTGCCGCTCGAACATTCAACCACCAGATCGAACTCCAAAGCGGGTGTGCCGTCACTAAGCCGGGTTGGCATCAAATCCGAAGTGCGTTGCAGGCACGAAATCACAACCGGGCGCGCCTGTAGTTTCACAGTTTTGCCCTCGCGATGCAGAGCGTGAGCACGCTTGCCGCCAACCTTGATCGCCGATACCTTAGCCGGCACCTGCATGACCTCGCCACGCATGGAGGCAAGCGCCTCGTCAACCCTCTCGGCGCTCAGATCGCGAGCCCCCTGCGCAGAAATAATCTGTCCGTCAGCGTCATCCGAATCAGTTGCTGCGCCAAGCAACACGCGCGCGCGATACTGCTTGTCTGCCCCGGTAATGAACGTCAGTAAACGGGTTGCCTTCCCAATTCCAAGTACGAGGACGCCCGTGGCCATCGGATCAAGAGTGCCAGCGTGCCCGACCTTGCGCGTTGCTGCCAAGCGGCGCACCGCCCCAACCACGTCGTGACTTGTTACGCCCCGGGGCTTGTCCACGATGAGGAGCCCATCAGCCGCGCTTACCTGGGCGCGAGGCATATCCAGCCGCGGTTTCACTCTTCCTCAGCGCTCTTGTACGGATCCTCTTCGCCAGCATATTTGGCGTTCTTAGCGGTTCGGGCAAGCTCTTCGTCAGCCTTACGCGCCTTTAGCAGGGCCTCTTCAATATCGGCTGCCGCCTGCGGCAAACTATCAGCCTGGAAATCAATAGTTGGAGTGAGGCGGATACCGAGGGCCTTGCCAACCTCCGAACGGATCAGCCCCTTAGCGGACTCCAGTGCCTTTGCGCTCTTCGCCGCCTCGTCCGCCGAACCGAGCACCGTGTAAAAAATCGTGGCGTGCTGCAAATCGCCCGTCACTCGAACATCAGTTACCGTCACAAAACCCAAACGCGGATCCTTAATCCGGCGTTCAAGCAAACGAGCTACCGTCTGCTGAATCCGATCCTCCACCTTACGCTGGCGATTAATATCAGCCACTGCGGCCTCCTCAAAAATAGAACCGGCCTCAAATTTAGCAAAATAAACCGGCTCCCACCTTTTAGGCGGGAGCCGGCACTACTTGGAAATGGCGCTAGTCGCGTGGTTTCTCGCGCATCTCCCAGGTTTCGATGGTGTCGCCAACCTGAATGTCCTTGTAGCCAAGCGTGATACCACACTCGTAACCCTCGCGGACCTCGGTGACGTCATCCTTCTCGCGGCGAAGCGATTCGATCTTGAGGTCTTCTGCAACCACAACGCCATCACGGACGAGCCGTGCGCTCGTGTTGCGCTTGATGATTCCTTTACGAACGATCGAACCAGCAATATTGCCGAACTTACCGGACTTGAACACCTGCAAGATCTCGGCAGTACCCAGCTGAACCTCTTCGTAAATCGGCTTCAGCATACCCTTGAGCGCGGCCTCGATCTCTTCAAGCGCCTGGTAGATGACCGTGTAGTACTTGATCTCCACGCCCTCTTCATCGGCCAGGCTTGCAACCTGCTCATTCGGACGAACGTTGAAGCCAATAATGACAGCGTCATCAACCGTTGCGAGGTTAACGTCGTTCTGCGTAATCGCACCAACACCGCGGTGGATGATGCGCAACTGGACCTCTTCACCCACATCAATCTTGAGTAGCGAATCTTCAAGCGCTTCAACAGCGCCCGAAACGTCACCCTTGATGATGAGGTTAAGCGTGTCAACCTTGCCTTCCTTGAGCACCTTATCGAAGTCCTCAAGCGTAACGCGCTTACGCCTGCGAGCCAGCTGAGCCTGACGCTCTGCAGACTCACGCTTATCCGCAATCTGACGCGCCGTACGGTCATCCGGTGCAACTAGGAACGAGTCACCAGCTCGCGGCACGGACGTTAGGCCAAGAACCTGAACCGGACGTGCCGGACCTGCCTCCTGAACCTCATTACCCCACTCGTCAAACATCGCACGCACGCGCCCATAGGACGAGCCTGCAACAACGGCATCACCAATGCGTAGCGTTCCACGCTCAACCAGCATCGTTGCAACCGCCCCTCGACCACGGTCAAGGTTCGCTTCAATCGATACACCGCGAGCATCCGTATCCGGATTCGCTTCTAGGTTGAGGGCCGCATCAGCGGTAAGTAGAACCGCCTCAAGCAGGTCGCCAATCCCCTTGCGCTGTTTTGCGGATACATCCACGAACATGACGTCGCCGCCATACTCTTCAGCAACGAGGTTGTATTCGGTGAGCTGCTGGCGGATCTTATCCGGGTTCGCAGTATCCTTATCAACCTTGTTTACCGCCACAACGATCGGCACATCAGCGGCCTGCGCGTGGTTGATCGCCTCAACGGTCTGCGGCATAACGCCGTCGTCGGCTGCGACAACCAGGATCGCAATATCCGTTACCTGAGCGCCACGGGCACGCATTGCCGTGAAAGCCTCGTGACCGGGCGTATCAATGAACGTGATCAAACGATCGGTGTCGTCATGCTTCACGTGCACCTGGTACGCGCCAATGTGCTGGGTGATGCCACCGTGCTCGCGGTCCACAACATCCGTGTGACGGATGGCGTCAAGGAGCTTGGTTTTACCGTGGTCAACGTGACCCATGACGGTTACAACCGGCGGACGCGGGGCGAGGTGCTCCACGTCGTCAAGCTCTTCAGCTTCAAGATCAATGTCGAACGACTCAAGTAGCTCGCGGTCCTCATCCTCTGGGGAAACAACCTCAACCTTGTAGCCGATCTCTTCACCCAAAAGTGTGAAGGTGTCTTCATCCAGCGACTGCGTTGCGGTTGCCATCTCGCCCAGGTGAAGCAAAACGGTTACCAGCGATGCGGGATTCGCATCGATCTTCTCCGCTAGGTCGGCAAGCGAGGCACCCTGACGGATGCGAATAGTCTGGCCGTTGCCGCGTTGAATCTGCACGCCGCCAATGACGGGCGCGTTCTGCTGTTCGAACTCTTGCCTCTTCGCGCGCTTCGACTTGCGTCCCCGCTTACCGGTTCCTCGACCAAATGCGCCCTGCGTTGCCCCACGGCCACCACGACCACCGCGCGGAGGCGCGGACATTGGCGGCTGCTGGCCGAAGCTAGGAGCCTGCGACTGGCGCGAGCCGGAACGGTTAGAACGCCTGCTTTGACGGTTTCCACGCTCGGGAGGGTTGTTTCCGCCCGGCTGTCCCAGTGTGGAATGACCCGGCATCATCATGGGCGATGGACGAGGCCCGCGCCTCTTACCACCGCGTGCCGGAGCCGCCTCGGATGCGTTGCGTCCGCCCCGCTGACCGCGTTGCGGCTTATCATTGCGGTCTGCGCCGCGGCCACCACCCGGACGGGGCATTCCCTGCTGCGAAGCGAATGGGTTATTGCCTGGGCGCGGTCCCGGACGGGGCATTCCCTGCTGGGTTACAAACGGGTTATTGCCCGGACGCGGTCCCGGACGGGGCGTTCCCTGCTGCGAAGCGAACGGACTATTACCGGGGCGCGGCGTTACCTCATCCTTAGGCTTTGCCTCTTCCGTCTTCTTCTCAACTTCAGACTCTGCAGGCTCAGGCGTTGCCTTCTTCGCATTCGGCTTAGCGGTCTTTGCCGGACCGGGAATGACATCTGCTGGACTTGGCGCCGGCGTTTCAACCTTCTCGGTCTTTGAAGTCTTGGCCTTGGGCTTTGCCTCAGCCTTCTTAGTCTTTTCTTCCTTGGCTTCAGTCTTGGGCGCAGATTTAGTCGATTTTGCCGACTTTGCCGACTTTGCCGGCTTATCGGCCTTAGCTGACTCCTTGCTTTGCTCAGATTCGAGCTTAGTGCCAAGGGTCTTGCGAACTCTTCTAACAACCGGAGGTTCAATAGTCGACGAGGCCGACTTTACGAATTCACCATTTTCCTTCAAGTGCGCAAGAAGTTCTTTACTCGTGATTCCGAGCTCTTTCGCGAGCTCGTGTACACGCAATTTTGCCACAACTCTCCTGTTCAGGTCCGCCCCGAACAGGACGGACGTCTATTTCTGCTGGCAGCTCATCGCTGGGTACTCATCGGGTGCCCATCAGCTTCCAACCCGCTTCCATTTACTCGTCCACAACGCGCTCCCTGCGCGCTGGTTGGTTTTCTTCTCGAGCGGAAATATCTATCGAGAAGGAAACACGGCTTCTACTCCCAGGCAAACGAAGCGCGCGGTTAAACGCCTTCTTCTTCACTGCCCGATCTAGACAGAATTGCCGAGGATGAATCCAGGCTCCTCGCCCGGGCATGCTCCGGCGCGGGTCACTAACAACACTTCCAAGGGCCTCACTGTAAACGCAGCGAAGCAACTCGTTAGGAGTTGCTACTTCCCGACACCCTACGCACGTTCGCCGCGGTGCATCCGCAAAACGGCTACGCATAAGCATGCTTCCTGTTAAGCCTATCGTTATTTTCAGTCCGTTGGTTCGATATTTTCTGAGCCCTGCCTCACGTCAGGACGCGAAATGTCGCCAGTCATGACCCCCAGGCCGGCCTCGGTATCGGAATGAATATCGATATGGAAGCCGGACAGACGGGCGGCAAGACGCGCGTTTTGGCCCTCCCTGCCAATAGCGAGGGAGAACTGGAAGTCAGGCACAATCACTTCTGCATTCTTACCCTCGAGATCGGTAATTGTGACCGAAGATACTCGCGCGGGAGACAGAGAGTTAGCAACGAAGCGAGCCGGATCAGAAGAGTAATCGACAATATCGATCTTCTCGCCCTGCAACTCAGTCATCACCGCACGCACACGCCTACCCATGGGGCCAATGCAAGCACCCTTAGCGTTCACACCCTCACGTGTGGCCGCAACCGCGATCTTGGTGCGGTGGCCGGCCTCGCGCGCAACGGATTTGATCTGCACAAGACCTTGCTGAATCTCTGGAACCTCGCGCTCAAACAAGCCTTCAACCAGGCCGGGGTGGGTGCGCGAAACCGTGATCGCAGCCCCCTTCTCTCCGCGAGAAACATCCACCACGTAAGCGCGTAGCACGTCACCATGGTTGTAAACCTCACCCGGGACCTGTTCGGACTGGGGAAGGCGAGCCTCAAACTCGCCCACGCGTAGCATTACGAAAGCCGGATTGCGCTGCGCCTCCACGGTGCCAACCACAACCGAACCGGTGCGGCTACGGAAGTCGCCGAGCACCTTCGAATCCTCGGCCTCGCGCAACCTCTGTGCAATCACTGAACGAGCGGTGGCAGTAGCGATGCGCCCAAACTCCTTAGGAGTGTCATCAAACTCGCCGATCGGATTGTCTTCCTCATCAAGCTCGGTTGCCATCACGGCAACCTTGCCGGTACGCTGATCAATCTCAATGCGGGCCTGATCCATTGCCCCGGGCATCTTGTGATAAACCTTCAGCAAGGCTTCCTCAATCGCGGCAACTAGCGTGTCGCCATCAATTTCAAGCGAGGCACCCACTTCCCGGAGTGTACGCATATCGATTTCCACGGGGAGCCTCCTACTTACCTAGCGAACCGAAGTCAACGCGCGAATGCGCCTTCGTGATCTTATCAAGAGCTACGGTCTCTTCGCGCTCAGGCTTACCTTTTTTACCCGCGATGCTAAGCGTCACACTTTGATCGTCGGAGCTGACCACTCGACCTTTTAAGCGTTCACCATCTTGCGTTTTGATCTCCACCAAGTGACCGATGCAGCGTGAGAAGTGCCGCGGAGTCTCAAGCTTGCGCTCAGCTCCCGGTGTTGAAACCTCAAGCGTGTAGGCACTTTCAATCGGATCGGCCTCGTCCATAGCCGCCGAGATTTCACGCGAGACCTGGAGCACGTCGTCGGCATCCACCGACCCCGCGCCCTCCTTCAAGTCAACCGTCACCCGCACCAAGGGTTCCTTACCCCTAGTTACAGTTACCGATTCCAAGAACAGATCTGCACGGCTCACAATCGGAGCTACGAGCGTCTCAATCCGAGCCTCGATGGCTTTTGACATCATTCTCCTTAAAGAGCGGGACTGGTTCGAGCCTGAGCCCTCAATCAGACTATTATGCACACATGCCTTCAATAACGCACGAATCCGCGGCTGGCGCGAAGATCGACACGAAAACTCAAGCTCTCGCTTCGAAACGAATTGTAGTCCCAATCTTCGCCGCCACAATCGCCGCCGCGTCCCTAACCGGCTGCACGGGCGTTTACATCGAGCAAGACGGACCGCAACTACCGAACGTTCCCGAGTCCCAAGAGGTGTTCCAACAGCTTGTTCGCAACGAAACCGCGATACTCGACAGCCTCGCGCAACCAGGCGAGGACTGCAAGGCATGCATGGATTTTGCCGCAGAGCTGGATGAAAAATCGAAGCAACGCAGCGAACTACTGGGCGGGCTATGGGATCCGTGGGGAGAGAATGTGCCAGATGGCGCTCCCCTGCCCGATCCCGTACCCCAGGCAAGCAGCACGTGGGCCGAACTCACCGACTTCATCATCGATACCGCCACCGCCGATCTCGCAGCCGCCACCGAACTCGATACCAAAGACGATCAGCTGGCCGCCGCCTCCGTGGCCGCCGGAAGGCTGGCCGATGGCCTCAAATTGGCGAACCTGCTTGAAGTCCAACCCACCCTCCCGGCTTTTACCACCCCTAAGGCTGAACCTCGCAAAGACGTAGCAGGCCGCTCCGACCTCAAGAATCTTGGTGAAGTTGCCGCACAATGGGACTGCGCTGCGCAGTTGATCGCTTATTACGGGGCCGGCGACGACGCGGATGGACCTTCCGCTACCGAGGTAACGGCCCGCGCGCAAGTAGACGACCTCGTTGCTTTTTCTCAGCGCGCAATCAACGCTGGAGCGCCGGATCAGCGCACCCTGTCATGTTTAACGCCTGCTAGCGACGGGGATGAGACGGGGCTTAGCGGCGCGGAGAACGAACTATTTGCCACTAACCTGGCGTTCTTGGTTGACCGCCCCTACCTCGTCCTGCCTGGCGAGGATGACGCACAGTATCCGCTTGCGTTCGAAGCACTCACCGCCCAGCTGACGGCGTGGGTGAGCATAGGGAATGTGCCTACAACGCCGGGCGTCACGAAAACCGATGTTCCAAAAGAACCGCCCACGGAGCCCACGCAGTTTGCCCCGTTCTACAACAGCAGTGGAGCAACAAAGTAAGCGCGGGGCGCGGCTACAAAAGTGCCCCGACCGGGGCTCGAACCCGGGACCGACGGATTATGAGTCCGCTGCTCTAACCGACTGAGCTATCAGGGCCTGGGTAAATCATGCCAGCTAGGCGAATGTGAATCAAACTAATCTAAGCATCCACCGCGCACCCTTTCACGAGCCCTGATGTGAGGAGAGCGCGGTTATCGTACAGTGAAGGCTATGACTTCAGCTACGAAATTTAAGCTTCCAAAATCCATTGCGAGCTCACTTCAAGCGAGCTTCTTAACGAAGGCGGACAGCAAACGGCCTGCCATTGAGCTTGAGGGAGGAGCTTGGCTACTACTCGCACAACTTGGTCCCGTAGTAATTAACGACGAGGACGTGGCATTTGTTGCGCACTGGCACGAGATCCAGCACGCCGTTTGGGAGGCGGGTAGCCAGATGCTCATCATCCGCTGGGTAGATCCCACCCGTGAGCCATGGCACGGCGTTACGCTGGAAGAAGATGTTCGCCGATTCATGTCGCAGCTCGAGGAGTTCATCGAGTACACCTATATTTCTACCGCCTCGCGTAAAACTGCAGATGGAACGTGGATTCGTGCATCCATTCGACGCTCTAGCGATGGCAATCTTTTTTCAACTCTAACCGCCGGCGGTGATCTAGATAACGAAGGCGAAAAGCTCGCATTCGAACTGGAACGAAACCTGCGTGAATCTGTTGGATTAGAGCGGTAAACAGACCGGTTCAATCCCGATTTGGCACGGGGCAAAAAAGTATGTAGAGTGTATCTCGCGCTAAGCAATCCCGCGTAGCTCAACGGCAGAGCATTCGACTGTTAATCGAACGGTTGCTGGTTCGAATCCAGCCGCGGGAGCAAACAAAGGCCCGCCCCAAAAGGCGGGCTTTTACTATTGCCTGATTATGACCGATCGCTACGAGAACGCAGTCTTCCTAATCACCGAGCTACATCGCGAGTTTTCGGCGGGGATGACTACTAACAAGGCAATCGGTTACAGCTCCTCTGCGAGCGCGCGCCGCTTTTCTTCCAGACGCAGTAGCTCACTGAACGCCGCCTGATATTCGTCGGAGTCAAACGAATAGCGACCGAGCGAAGCCTTCAGTGAACCGATCTGACGGTTAAGCCCATTGCGTACCAACGCGCGAACCACGCCAAAGCAGTAGTCGCGCAGGCGTTCCGGATCATCCTGCGGTAGTGGCGCCACCGCAAGCTGCGTGATTACCTTCGCAACCACCTCACTGCCCGACTCGATCAGGCTCTGATTCCAATGCGCTGTGGCTCTGCGCGCGGCCTCATCGCCAACCCCGACCTCGGCCTCGGTGATTTGCAGATAGTCCATATAGGAGGCCAGCCCACCGCCTGCTCGGATCGCGTCATGAACCGCGCGGTAGGCGGGCGTTGAGAAAGCATCTCCATCAAGCTCGTCGAAACCTGAACCCGAAACGTAGCCCGGGTACTGTACGATTGCCTCCAATGCCTGTCTCTCCAGACGCACAATCGGATCAGCCTCATTACCAATACGCATTGGTGCCGGAGCGCCTTGCACGGGCGCGCCATGGCCGTGTTCTAGCCGCGGGTTAGCCCGGCGGGCTCCCCTGCTAGCCACCGACACGGCGTGCAAAACCTCGCGCACATCCATGCCCAGCCAGCCGGACAGCTGACGCGCGTACTCACGTTGCAAGGCGCGATCGCGAATGCCCGCCACAATCGGAGCGCTTGCACGAAGCCCGTGCACACGCCCCTCCGCAGTAGTGAGGTCAACCGAGGCAAGCGTTGAGCGAATGACAAACTCGAACAGTGGCACGCGCGATTCGACCAGCTCGATCAACGCCGCATCGCCCTTGTTCATGCGTAGATCACAAGGATCCATTCCGGTGCGTTCCACGGCAACGAACGTTTGCGTAGCGAAACTTTGGTCCTCGCCAAATGCTCGCAGAGCGGCCTTCTGACCTGCCTCGTCCCCATCGAAGGTGAAGATCACCTCTCCCCCCAGGCTTAGGCCCGATGAGAGTTGTACCCCCGCAGCCGGATTAGCCACGTCGCCCAGTAGGCGGCGAATGATCTTCACGTGCTCTTCACCAAAAGCCGTGCCACAGGTAGCCACGGCAGTATCAATGCCAGCTAGGTGCGCGGCCATTACGTCCGTGTACCCCTCCACGATCACTACCTCGCGTTTTTTCGCGATATTGCGCTTAGCAAGATCTAACCCGTACAGCACTTGCGACTTGTGATAGATGGGAGTTTCTGGCGTATTTAGATACTTCGGCCCCTGATCGTCCTCATGCAATCTACGCGCACCAAATCCGATGGTCGCACCTGTTAGGTCCCGGATTGGCCAAATTAGGCGCCCGCGAAAGCGATCATAAATCCCGCGATTGCCGTTACTTGCAAGGCCTGCCTTCACTATCTCTTGATCTTGGAATCCGCGAGAGCGAAGCAGATTTGTTAGGTTGTTCCAGCCTTTAGGTGCGTAGCCAATGCTGAAGGTAGCGGCCGCGTTTTGGTCAAAGCCGCGCTGGGCCAAGAATTCGCGGGCAATCTGAGCCTCCGGAGAGGACAGGGAGCGGATGTAAAACTCCTCTGCGATCTTGTGCTGATCAATCAGCCGCTGGCGCCTGCCGAACTCGCCCGGCCCTTTCGCCCCTTCCTCATAGTGGAGCGTGATGCCAGTCTTTTGCGCAAGGTGTTCCACGGCCTCGGTAAAGCTTAAATGGTCAACCTTTTGCAAGAACGCGATGGCGTCACCGCCCTCGCCACACCCGAAACAGTGCCACAGGCCCAGGTGGGGGCGGACGTGGAATGACGGCGTCTTCTCATCATGGAACGGGCACAGCCCCTTCATTGATCCGGTTCCCGCGGGGCGAAGCGTCACGTAATCATTAACGATGTCCTCAATTGCGGTGGCCTCGCGAACCTTCGCGATGTCCTCTTTCCGAATCAGCCCAGCCATGCCTTATATCCTAATCATTCGCGCGGAGGGGCGCTTACAGGTGAAGCGTATCGAACATGCCACAAAGTGAAGCGTGCATGCGTGCCGCCGAAAGATCCGTGAGTGAGGCCACCTGATCAATCACAATGCGCAAACGAGCGTTATCATCCGGCGTCTGGCGCCAAAGTGAGGCAAACGGCTCTTGCAGGTGGCGCCCCGATGTTTCATACAGAATGTGCACGAGGTCCACCAGCACACCGCCCTGGTGGTGATATGACCCCTCCATCTCGCGCGGAGCCATCACGTAGTGCGCGGCAATCCCCTTCAGCAGCATGATCTCGGTTGCCGTCTCGTTGGGGACAACCAGATCCGCGTCATACCTTCCCAGCCTCTCCCCGCGCTGACGGCCAGCCGCGCCGCGCGTGGCCTCAACCGCCTCGGAACAAAACTTTCCGATCAGCTGTGACGTCATGTCCTTCAAACGCGCGCTGTCCGCATACGTTCCATCGAACGAAGTGAGCCAGTACGGCATCGCCAACAAGCGTTCGCGCGCCGCCTGCAGGTGCGTTTCTTGTAAATCCTTGTCGTACCACTCGCGCGTACGCTCCACCACGTTCGCGAACGCGGCGTCATCGCGCAACTCTTCGAGGGGTAGTTTGCCGGTCATAACTGCATCCTCGATGTCGTGCACCGAGTATGCGATGTCATCTGATAGATCCATAATCTGCGCTTCCAAGCAGCGACCCTTCGCGCCCGAACGCATCCAGTCAAATGATTCGCGATCATCTTCGTACACCGAATACTTACGAGTTGAATACTTCGGATCGGGACCTTCTGAGCGGGCCCACGGGTACTTACAGATCGCGTCCAATGAAGCACGCGTTAGATTCACGCCGCGTGGCTCGCCGGCTGTGCCAACAACCTTCGGCTCCAAGCGAACCACCAGGCGGAACGTTTGCGCGTTACCTTCAAAACCGCCCACGTCACCAGCAACTGAATCGAGCGCACTCTCCCCGTTGTGTCCAAATGGTGGATGGCCTAAATCATGCGCCAGGCATGCAGCGTCCACAATATCTGGATCCGCCCCCAACTCCTTGCCGATCTCTCGACCAACCTGTGCTACTTCCATCGAATGTGTAAGCCGGGTGCGCACAGAATCGTCCGAAGCCGGGCCAAGAACCTGGGTTTTCTCGCCCAACCGACGAAACGCAGCTGAATGCAGGATTCGCGCACGATCGCGCTCAAAATCGGTTCGATTGGGCGACTTCGGACGCTCTTTCACAAAGCGTTCGCGATCAAAGTCAGAATACGCATGTCTGGTAACATTCACGGACCAATCATATCGACAACAACAAGCAACCTTTTCTAACCAACGTACTTCTTTGGCACAATAGAGCCATGAGCACTGAGCAGGCACCTTCACATATTCAGAAAGAAACCGCGAGAGCGGTTCAAAACTCGCGGTATGTGCGCACGCACCTCATTCACAGGCGCTCACCTCTACCCGGCTCCTGGTGGCACGCTCCCGTCATAGCCGAAATTCCCGGCATCATCGACAAAGCCGGCGCAAAACCTCTTGCCTCCATCATGCCCACCATTAAGGAAACCGGTTTCGACGGCGTAGTGTTTCGCCCCGCTCTACTCGACTTTTACACGTCCAAGGTCTACCTGGATCAGATCATCGAAGCTGGCAAGCAAGCCGGACTGCGCGTCATTGTGCGCCTCTCTGGTGGCGACTACGCTCCTGACCTGACTCCGTCTCTCAAACCCTTCTACGGAGCCGAAGAGTCTACCGCCACCACCATCACGAGAGCCCGCGAAGCACTCAAGAGCGGTGCGGATGGCATCGATCTGGGGCGTATCGCAGAAAACCCGAATCTACCTGGCGCGAAAGAGCGTGATAAAGAGTTCTCCGATCTCGTTCGCCTCCTCATGTTCGAACTGGCAGATTTCTCTGAAGAAAAGATCCTTGTTGCGGAAGCGCGCACCGAACTGCACGAGCAATACCAGTACCACTTGCAGGAAGACTGGATCCACAACTTCATAGATAACCGTCTTCAACGCGCGCCATTCTCGGATGCAGCCATCATTGAGGCAATCGAAGAATCCCTCTTTGAAAGAGACAAGATTGGTGTTCCCCCTGTCTGGAAAGCCATCAACTCCCGCCTCATCATGGAACCCGACCGGCCCAACAACTACCCCGGTTCCTGGGAAGATGGCACCAACACCACAAGGCGCTCTTCGATGCGCATCATCATGGCGTCGTTGCCCGGTGCTATCTACCTGCCTTTCGGCTTTTCTGGCGGGCACGTTACATACAAGGGTGTAGCTGTGCGGCCCCTACCTCCGATTAACTCCATCGAAGAACGCCGCCTTGCCTATACACAGCTGGCGTTACGGCTACGAAATAAATACGACCTGGGCAACGCCAACCTCGCGTGGGTCAGCGGACTGCCATGGCAAACTCCAGGCGTCGGCATATTCACCAGCGGTAGCGTCATGTGTGTATTCAACACGTCAAACGAAGACGTGTTCGTGCCCCTAGAAAACGAGCTATTGCTCCGCTCGGATTCCACTCGCGAGTGGGCTCTGCCCGGCGCCGAAACCGTTCTAAGGACCGGACCGCCGCAAATTTTCTCCACTGCTGAACGCGAGGAGCAAAACACCCTCACACCCGGCACCACCGCGTGGTTTATACCACCCGTTGTAAAAGCCTCCAACAGGTAGGACAAAGAACGCGAGCGCCTAAATCATAGGGCGAGGCCGCACTAATGTGCGCTCAAGCACCCCGTTGCCTTATCGAACACCACCAGCGCATCCAAGCCGATCTGCCCCGGTGCGGAATCATCACCCAGGGAGCTAAACGTTGCTGCAGACCCAAACTTTGCAGCAAACGCCCGAGTGAACACGCCCGGCTCCCCCATCGAAACCGCAATCACGGGCACCTGCGCAAACGTATCCACAAAATGACGCGCACATGCCGCCAGTCGCAATGAATCCATCACCGAACCCGGCATGTATGCGACCTTCACTAAGCCGGCGCCGCGACTGCGAACATCTGCATCTTCATCAGCGTCATCTAGGAACTGCTCGAACCACTCCAACAGCTCACCCTGCATCTGGCGCATCCTAGCAACAAGCTCGTCTGCACCTGGCGTAGCCCCAAAATCATGGTTTGATATCACCACTGGAACCCCCGCTTCGAAAGCGCTGAACGCCACGCGACGAGGCTGCTCCAAGCCATACTCCACGTCAAGCAGGTCCGCCGCCTCGGCCTCCAAGACCGCGAGCGCCACGCGCTCATAGTCTGCAACCGCTCCGCGTCCTCCTTGCTCTTCAGTACGGAATGTAGCGAGGATCGGCAAGTCTGTCTCGCGGCGAAGGACCTGTGCGCACCCTGCGATTACCGGGTTGGAAATATCGCTTAGGTGGTCTACTCTCCACTCCACCAGGTCCGCACCACTGTCTGCAACAGCACGGGCTTCCTGCGCAAGCTCGGATGCATTCTTGCCCATCAGCGGCGCGATAATCGCCGCCCGATCTCCACCCAATTCAACGTTTGCGGCACGCACCTTCATTTGCGCCATCTCAGCCCCCATCTGCAACCGCCTCATCAGCTACAACCTGTGCACGTTCTGCGTCTTGAATCACCTGCGAATCCAGCCAACCGTGCGGCAGATGAGGACGCCGTTCGTGTCCCTTCCGGCCACGCGGCCCCTCCGCTGACTTCGGGCAGGGCTGATCCAAGTCCAAGCTGTTCAAAAGCTCATCGAGCTCATCCAAGCTACTCACGCGCCCCAGCTTCAACCGGGACTCGCCACCTACTTTGTAGCCGCGCAAATACCAGCCAATGTGTTTGCGCATGTTCCTGCACGCGTCAAACTCAGAACCAAGATGCTCAGTCATCAACAGCGCATGCTCACGGATAATCTGTGCAACGGTACGCAAATCCGGGGCCATCTTAGGAATACCCGCGCCCGTTAAGTCCGAAGTGATGTCTGTGAAGAGCCAGGGCCGGCCCTGACAACCGCGGCCGATCACCACTGCGTCGCACCCCGTCTGTTCCATCATTGCGCGCGCGTCCTCGCCCTTGAAAATATCTCCATTGCCCATGACTGGAATCGAGACCGCTTCTTTGAGGGCGGTTATCGGCTGCCAATCAGCCTTGCCCGCGTAATACTGGGCCTGTGTGCGACCGTGCAAAGCAACTGCGGCCACGCCGCTGCGCTGGGCAATAATGCCTGCATCCATGTATGTCGAGTGCTGATCATCAATACCGATACGCATCTTCATAGTCACGGGAACGTGGCGGCCAACCAGTTTCGACCCTCTTTCAGCGCCGGCCACAACTGCCTTCAAAATGTCTTCCAGCAAGTCCCGCTTCCACGGTAGGGCTGCTCCCCCGCCCTTGCGAGTAACCTTTGGCACCGGACAACCAAAGTTCAGATCAATATGATCCACAAGGTCGCGTTCTACAATCATCTGCGCGGCCCTACCCATCGTGTCTGGATCAACCCCGTACAGTTGAGCCGAGCGCACCCTATCGGACGGGTCGGGCTCAACCATGCGCCAAGTCTTCGGTGAACCTTCCACGAGGGCACGCGCGGTAATCATCTCGCAAACAAACAGTCCTGCAGGGGCTTCAACGCCCTTCTTTGCCTCATCAAGCTTGCTTGCCAGAGCCTCACTCAGCCCGCGCTCAGAGTACTCCCGACACAGCCGGCGAAACGGAACATCCGTGACGCCGGCCATGGGGGCTAAAACAACCGGGGTCCACAGATTGATAGGACCAATCTGTAGACCACCGGAATACGTACTTGCTACCAAACCTGTGTCCGTTAGCTGATCGGCAGACGCTGCGCGAGGTATGCCTCGACCTCGTCTAGCGGAATACGAACCTGTTCCATGGTGTCGCGGTCCCGAATCGTCACCGCGTTATCGTCAAGCGTGTCGAAGTCGTAGGTGATGCAGAAAGGTGTCCCGATCTCATCTTGGCGGCGGTAACGACGGCCCACTGCGCCCGCGTCGTCGTACTCAACGTTCCAGCGGCGACGCAGTTGCATAGCGAGCTTACGAGCCGGCTCCGTGAGTTGCTCCTTGCGCGAAAGCGGCAAAACTGCTGCCTTCACTGGAGCCAAACGCGGATCCAGCTTCAACACCGTGCGCTTGTCAACGCCGCCCTTAGTGTTAGGAGCCTCGTCCTCGCAATAGGCCTCTACTAGGAACGCCATAAGCGAACGGGTGAGGCCAGCAGACGGCTCAACGACGTAGGGTGTCCAACGCTCGTTCTTCTGCTGATCGAAGTAGTCAAGCTTCGCGCCCGACTCCTTCGAATGAGTACCAAGGTCATAATCAGTGCGGTTTGCGATACCCTCAAGCTCGCCCCACTCCGAGCCCTTGAAGCCGAACGTGTACTCGATGTCTACAGTGCGCTTTGAATAGTGCGACAGCTTCTCTTTCGGGTGCTCGTAAAGGCGCAGGTGATCACGGTTGATACCAAGATCTACGTACCAATTAATGCGCTCATCAATCCAGTACTGGTGCCAATCCTCATCCGTGCCCGGCTCTACAAAGAACTCGAGCTCCATCTGCTCAAACTCGCGAGTGCGGAAAATGAAGTTACCCGGCGTGATCTCGTTACGGAACGACTTACCAATCTGCGCAATACCAAATGGGGGCTTCATGCGCGAAGTAGTCATGACGTTCGCGAAGTTTACGAAAATGCCCTGCGCGGTTTCTGGACGCAAGTAGTGCAGACCAGTCTCATCATCCACGGCACCCAGGTAAGTCTTCATGAGGCCCGAGAATGCCCTCGGCTCCGTCCAGTTACCCCGGTTACCACAGCTTTCACACGCCACCATGTCGAGCGTAACGTCAGCCTCTTCAACGCCGTTCTTCTCGGCATAATTCTCGATCAGCTGATCCTCACGCTGCCGCTTGTGGCACG
Organism: Gleimia europaea; assembly: GCA_002871995.1. Classification (GTDB taxonomy): domain Bacteria; phylum Actinomycetota; class Actinomycetes; order Actinomycetales; family Actinomycetaceae; genus Gleimia; species Gleimia europaea. The sequence goes on along the minus strand of PNHW01000001.1, from coordinate 66,127 downwards.
AAAGGCACTCTACAAGTGGATCGGTAAAAGCCGTCACGTGGCCAGAAGCATTCCACACTGCCGTTGGCAAAATTACCGAGGAATCCAAGCCAACAACGTCGTCACGCTGGCGAACCATGCGCGACCACCACTCCCTCTTGATGTTTTCTTTGAGCTCGACGCCGAGCGGGCCGTAGTCCCACGCTGAACGCGTACCTCCGTAGATCTCACCGGAAGGGAACACAAAGCCTCTACGCTTAGCAAGGTTGATTACGGAATCTAGACGCGACGGGTTTGCCATTTTTCTCCTTGAGTCATGCGCACCTGGCTGGTGCGTTTCACTATTCGCAATCACGAATCATCTCAAGTTTAGTTGGGTTTGCTGAAATATCGAAAGCACCAACTCCGGGCGGACTTGCATTGTGTCACATTGGGCGCTCGCGCTTGATCCACAACAAAGCGATAGCGATAATGGTTGTCATGAACATTCGTAAGAGTTTGATTGCAGTAGGCGCCGCGTCCGCACTGGCCCTTGCTGGTTGTTCCTCCAGCGCGACCAAGGACAGTGGCATGAAAGAAAGCGGCGACCCGCTAGTTGTTAAAGCATCGTTTTATCCGCTTCAGTACCTGGTTGAGCAGATTGGCGGCGACCTAGTATCCGTCGATTCGCTTACTCCCCCAGGAACCGACGCTCACTCCCTCGAGCTATCTCCAAAAACCGTCTCCGAGCTATCCGGCGCCGACGCCGTTGTGTACCTGCGCGGCTTCCAGACCGCAGTTGACGAGGCTGTAGACCAGGCGAAGCCAAGCCACGTCCTCGATGTCACCGAAAGCGCCGAGCTGATGGAAACGGGTGCGCACCACCATCACCACCACGATGATGAAGCCGACCACGACCATGAGGGCGAGGATCATGACCACGAGGCGGAGGGGCACGACCACGAAGCTGAAAGCCATGAAGGCGAAGACCACGACCACGCCTCAGAGCCGCACGAAGCTGATCACGATCACGAAGCCGGTCACGAAGACGAAGAGCACGACCATGACCATGAGGGCGAAGGCCACGATCACGAACACAATATGGCTGGCGATCCGCACTTCTGGCTGGACCCGGCACGTATGGAGCAAGTTGCCAAGCAGATCAACAAGTTCCTAGCTGAAACCGACCCCTCGCACGCGCAAGAATACGAGAAGAACACGAACGAAGTAGTTTCCAAGCTGAAGGATCTGGATAAGTCCGTGACGAATAGCTTCGGAAACTGTGCCCTCGACACCTTCGTGGTTTCACACGAAGCATTCGGATACCTTGCAGCCAAAACGGGACTACACCAGGTGGGTGTTTCTGGTCTTGAGCCCGAAGTAACCCCCTCGCCCCAACGTCTGAAAGAAATCAGCGACGTTGTGAAAGAAAACGGCGTGAAGGTTATCTACGCCGAAGCCAATGTATCCCCGAAAGCCATTGAAGTTCTGGCGCACGACCTGGGCATTGAAACTCTAGTGCTCGACCCGGGTGCCACACAGAACGATCCGGACGTAGACTACTTGCAGATAATGACCAAGAATCTTGAAAACCTCAAGAAAGGCCTCGACTGCAAGTGAGTTTGCAAAACACCACGCAAGAGTCGCACCACCCAGGTGCGGCTCTTGCCGTATATACCCACCATCTGCACGTCGCGTATGACACGAACGTGATCCTGCACGGCCTCGATATCGAAATCCCCGTAGGCCAGTGTGTAGCAATCACGGGAGCAAACGGATCCGGCAAATCCACATTCGTGAAAGCGCTTATGGGTTCGGCTCCCGTAACCGAAGGCGATCTGCAAATTTTTGGCAAGAACGCGCGGGGCAAAGGCCTGTTTAGTCGAGCCGCCGTACCGTGGAACCGGATCGGATACGTTCCGCAACGCCCCTCTGCTGCCTCTGCGGTCTCATCCAGCGCCCTTGAAGTTGTGCGATCCGGACTGCTTGGGCCTAAACAATGGTGGTATGCAGCCGGCTCCAAGAAGATTGCCGAGGATGCACTTCGACGCGTCGGCCTTTTGCACCGGGCACAAACCCCCGTACAGGAGCTCTCCGGCGGCCAGCACCAGCGCGTGCGTATCGCAAGAGCACTCGCCCGTGACCCTGAACTACTAATCCTTGACGAGCCTCTAGCCGGCATCGACCGGCACTCTCAAGAAAAACTTGCCGGGCTCATCGGGCAGGCCAAAGAACGCGGCAAAACCATCGTGCTAATCCTGCACGAGCTCGGCCCCATCGAACCGCACATCGAGCGGATCATTAACCTTGCCTCCGGACACGTCACCTTTGATGGTCCCGTTGGCGAGGCGCCTCATATACACGCTGAAGAACACCACCACTTCCCGCATCCAGAAGACATCGAGATCGACATTTACAGTGGAGGCAACGATGAATAGTGCAATCGCTCCCGGCCTCATCAGCGAACTGGGCACCATGCTGTCCTCACCACTCATGCAACGCTCGTTCATCGCAGCTATTCTCGTAGGCCTTGCCGCCCCCGTAGTTGGCACCTACCTCGTGCACCGGCGCCTGGCCATGCTTGGTGACGGCATCGGTCACATCGCCCTTACCGGTGTGGCTCTCGGCTGGCTTGCCGGAACGGCAATGGGCGCCATGGAGCCTGAAAGCTACGCCCTACCAGGCGCTTTCATCATCTCCATACTCGGAGCCGTCACCCTCGAAGTGATCCGCATCGCCGGACGCACCTCATCCGACGTGGCGCTGGCCATGCTCTTCTACGGCGGTATCGCCGGAGGCGTGCTCCTCATGGGTATAGCCGGAGGAACATCCTCACAGCTAAACTCCTACCTCTTTGGCTCCATTGCAACCGTCACCAACTCTGACATTTGGGCGATCACCATCCTCACCATCATCGTGCTCCTGGTAGGCATCGGCCTAGCTCCCGCACTGTACTCCGTATGCAACGATGAAGAGTTCGCGCGTTCCACAGGTCTACCGGTAAATCTCCTCAACCTCATCATCGCGATCATGGCCGCAACCACCGTGGCCGTGGCCATGCGAGTTGTGGGAGCACTGCTCGTCTCCGCCCTCATGATCGTTCCTGTTGCAATATCGCAAATCCTGGTACGCTCATTTAGGTCAACAATGGCTCTAGCAATGGTGATAGGCATGCTCACAACGGTCAGTGGACTTACGATCACGTACTTCTATAACCTGTCTCCCGGCGCAGCCATCGTTGTACTTGCAATCCTCATCTACGCCATCGTCTTCCTTGCCCGCCCCCTCATCGACCGCGTTCACGGCAAACGCAAAGCCGTAGCCAAGCCGCCCACCGTCATGCACCCCGAACGCCAACAACAAAGGTAGACCCATGGAAAAGCCCAGACGCAACACGCGCCAGCGCCAAGCCGTAATCGAAGCGATGAGCGAGGCAACCGAGTTTCGATCCGCCCAAAAAATTCACGCCGACATGGTTGCTGCCGGCGAATCGATTGGCCTTGCCACCGTCTATCGAAATCTGCGCACCCTCGCCGAAGAAGGCTCGATCGACACCCTCATGGCCCCTGACGGAGAATCCCTGTACCGCGCATGCGGCCACGAATCACACCACCACCACATCGTGTGCAGGCGTTGCCTATCCAGTATCGAAATCCACGAATCCGACCTAGAGTCGATACTGCAAGTACTCGTCAAAAAGCACGGGTTTTCTGACGTGGAACACTCAATCGAGATTTTTGGGCTCTGCCCCCAATGCCAAGCCAAGGAAGGTAAGTAGAAAAATGCCTGGAGTTCCCCAGTGGATCGCGGATGGGCCATTCATTGGAATCGCTCTATTCCTCACCATCGTGGTTTTTCTACGCTCGCAGGGCACCTACTGGCTTGGCCGCCTCGGAACCTGGGGTTTTCTCGCTAAATCAGAGCATTCGAGCAAACCGTGGGTGCGTAAAGTTCGTGCATGGCTTGAAGGCGCCTCTGTTCAAAAAGGCATCGACGCTGTAGACAAGTGGGGACTGCTCATCATTCCTCTGTCCTTCCTCACCATTGGTTTCCAAACCGTGGTTCACGCCGGTGCCGGAGTACTTCGCCTGCGCTGGTTAACCTACACTCTTGCGGCAATCCCCGGTTACATCGCATGGGGTTGCCTCTACGCATCCATCGGCATCGGACTATTCAAAACCGGCCAAGCCGCAACTGCTGGGAAAACGTGGGCGCTCGTACTATGCACTACGATGGTGGTCATCATGGGCCTCACCATCTTGAAGCGACGCCACCGGGCCGCAGAAATCGTTGCCGATTAGCTCTCCACCCGATCCACAGCGGAACCAAACCTGCGCTCACGGCCGGTGAAGGCCAGCACATCGTTCCACAGTTCCTCGCGACAATACTCCGGCCACGGCACGGGGTTGAACGCAAACTCGGCGTAGGCGCACTGCCATAGCAGGAAGTTCGATATGCGCTGTTCACCACCCGTGCGAATCAGTAAATCCACATCTGGCGACGAAGGTGCATACAAACGCCGCCCAACCGTGTCTTCCGTAATGCCAGCCGGCTTCAGTCTGCCCGCCTCGACCTCACTCGCAACTTGTCGCATAGCATCGGCAATCTCGGCCCTTCCCCCGTAGTTCACAGCCATGTTGAAATGCAGCTTCGAATTGGCCTTGGTGAGTTCCTGCGCCACTTCCAACTCGGTGATCACCGATTTCCAGAGACGAGGCCGCCTCCCCCACCAGTGGATTGCCACACCCCACTCGTTCAACTCGTCGCGGCGCCGGCGAAGCACATCGCGCGAATAACCCATGAGAAAGCTAACTTCCTTGGGTGAGCGTTTCCAGTTCTCTGTAGAAAACGCGTACACGGTCAGGTGCTGCACACCGATTTCGAGGGCGCCCGCAATCGTGTCCATTAGCGCAACCTCGCCGGCCCGGTGCCCCTCAGTGCGCGCCAAGCCACGCGCATTCGCCCACCTTCCGTTGCCGTCCATAATGATCGCAACGTGACGAGGCACCCCGTCAATCGTTGGAGCCAGATTCTTGCCAGCCCCTGGCGGTGCAACCTTCATACGTCCCCCAAATGTGAGTTGATCAAACTATATGACTTGATACGCCGCTCAACATGCCATTGCACCCACGCGGCAACCAGCCCCGCAGCCTCACGCCGCGCAAAATCAGGCGCCGCATCTGCGCTTTGCCAATCACCCGAAAGCAAATCTCCAAGCAACTGCATCGCTTCCCGCGAAGGCGCTAACGATCCGGGCGGCCTACAGGCCTCGCACACCGCGCCTCCGGCCACCACATTGAACGAGAATGACGGGCCGGGCCTGCCACACACCGCGCAATCCCAAAATGAGGGAGCCCAACCACTCATCGAAATCGCGCGGAGCATAAACGAGTTCATCACCAAATCCGGCGAATGGCGCCGATTTGCGAGGGCGTGCAAAGCCCCCAAAAGGAGCAGGTACATAGAGGTATGCGCTTCGTCCTCCGACAACCTCTCCGCGGTTTCCACCATCACGTTGGCACGAGTATAAAGCTCAAAATCACTCGCGATTTGCAGACCGTATGGCCGAAGCGTTTGTGCCTGCGTTAATACGTCAAGGCTACGCCCCTTATAGAACTGCGCGTCCACGATAGTAAAAGGCTCGAGGCGGGCACCAAACTTCGACGACGTGCGGCGAACGCCTTTGGCGACAACTCTTTTCAGACCGTTCGAGCGGGTGAGCGCCGTGACGATACGGTCGGCCTCGCCAAGGTCTTGCGTACGCAAAACGATGGCTTCATCACGGTAAGTCTTCACACCTTCTATTATCCCATAACCGCGCCAACCACGGCCTAAACGACTGGCTCTAGAACCCTAGCCGTCCCAGCATCTTCGGGTCCTTTTGCCAATCCTTCAAAGTACGAACATGCAGGTGCAGGTATACCCGGCGCCCCAGGTATTCCTCAATCCCGCGGCGCGCCCGCATCCCAACGTGCTTGAGACGAGATCCGCCCTTGCCGATGATGATTGCCTTTTGCGAATCTCGTTCCACAAACAGGTTCACGTGAATATCAAGCATCGCCGGGTAATTTTGTCCCGGCTTTTTCTGCCTCTCGACAATCTCCTCAACCTGAACAGCCAACGAGTGCGGTAGCTCTTCGCGCACCCCCTCCAAAGCGGCCTCGCGAATAAGCTCTGCAATCATGGTGTCACGAGACTCGTCCGTAACCATGTCACGCGGATACAACGGCGGAGACAGCGGCATACGGCGGGCAAGCAACTGCTTCAACCTATCAATCTGATGCCCCTTGATTGCAGATACCGGAATGATCTCTTCCCAATCACCCAGCTTGTCGATATCCAACAGGTGCTTCATGACTCGCTCGTCAGAAACCGCATCCACCTTCGTTGCCACCGCAATGATTGGCGCCTTAATCCCGCGTAGCTGGCGCGCAATGAAATCATCACCCGGTCCCACCTTTTGGTCCGCCGGCAAACAGAACAAGATCGCATCCACGCTAGAAAGCGTTTCACGAACCTCGCTGTTCAAGCGTTGGCCAAGAAGTGTGCGCGGGCGGTGATACCCCGGAGTGTCCACCAGGACAAGCTGGTAATCCTCCCCCTGCACAACGCCGCGCACAGCGTGGCGCGTGGTTTCCGGCCTCATCGACGTAATCGCAATCTTCTGTCCAACAAGGGCGTTCGTGAGCGTGGACTTACCCACGTTAGGACGGCCCACAATGGCGATGAAACCAGCCCTAAACTTTTCGTCGTAGTCAGCCCCAATAAGTCCCGCATCGCGCTCATCAGTATCAGAGGGGTCGCGTTGCTCGTTAGGATCATCCTCAATCAACTCAGCGTCTTCAAAGTCTTCATCTTCGAAGCCTTCAAACGCGTTCGGGCCATCCATTAGCTCATCATCAGAGGGGAAACGCACGTTTAACTCTCTTCTTCTGGTTCATTTTCTAATCTAGTGGCAAGAATAGTGCCCACCTGTCGCCGGCGACCAATCGCTTCCTCCGCCTCAAGCTCAAGGCCAAGCGCTTCAGCCTTCGCTCCGGGCAGAGGAACCTTTCCAAGCGCCTTTTGAAGCAAGCCGCCCACCGAATCGACGTCTTCATCCTCGATGTCCAGCCCCATGAGTTCACCCAATTCGATCACTGGGAACCTGGCGGGCACGCGCCAAACGCCCGGTTCAACCTCTTCAGGCTCCACGACCCGTCGGTCGTGCTCATCCATCACTTCGCCAACGATTTCTTCAATCAGATCCTCGATTGTGAGCAAGCCGGCAATGCCGCCCCACTCGTCAACAACCATCACCATGTGAACGCGAAGTTGCTGCATATGGCGAAGCTCGTCATCTGCATACAGCATTTCGGGAACAAAATGCGCCTCACGAGCAACGTCTCGCACTGGCTTTTCACGATTCTCCGGCCTATCAACAACGCGGGTGACCAAATCCTTGAAATACAGTATGCCCACGATGTCGTCGGAGGACTCCCCAATTACTGGAATGCGCGAGTAGCCCGAACGAATGAATAGACGAATGGCTTTTTCAAGTGTGGTGTCCGCTTGGATAGTAACCATATCGGTACGCGGCACCATGACCTCACGCACGAAGGTGTGGCCCAGCTCGAAAACCGAGCGGAGCATCTCGCGATCCTCGTCCTCAAATCCTTCGGTCTCACCAACCTGGTCAACCACCTCGCGCATCTCTTCGGTCATCTCCGCCCGAGCCTGCGCCTCAGTTTGTTCGGGAGCGGGGAAGAACTTGCGAAGTGAACGCAGGGCCGGCGCGCCCAAACGTCCAATCGAGGTGGTGAGCTCTAGCAGTCCAACCGTGCGCAAAGCCGTTCTTTCCGGATTGCGCCACGCTACCTGTTGCGGGAACACAGAGATGACCGCAAACGCGATCAGCCAGTTTATAGCTAGCGAAGCGAGTAGCACAGCCCACCAGCGCCAACCAGTCTGCGCGAACGCGATGGTAATAGCCACGGCGGCGCCGGTTTGCATCGCAATACGTCCTGCACGTGCAGCTAGAACGCTACGACGCCGTTCCTCCACAAGCGCGAGCAAGCGTTTAGCGTTCTTATGTCCATCTTCAAGCAGATCATCCACTGCTGCCCGAGAAAGCCTCGCCACAGAAGATTCTGCGGCCACCAGTACCGCGGCAGTAATAACAAAAAAGACTGTTAAAAAAGCTAGCAGTCCGATTGGAATACTACCCATTAGCACGTCCCACTGGGTTCGTTGCCAAGAAAGTCAGCAAGAGCTTGCGCTGCAAGCTAAACATCACCTGTTTTTCCTCTTCCTCCGCGTGGTCAAAACCGAGCAGATGAAGAAGACCGTGCACAGTCAGAAGTAACATTTCCTCAACGGAGGAATGACCCGCCTCTAACGCTTGCTTATGCGCAACCTGCGGACAGATAACAATGTCACCCAAAATTCCCGGCGGTGTTTCCTGGCCTTCCTTACCGGGGCGAAGCTCATCCATTGGGAAGCTCATGACGTCCGTTGGCCCCGGCAGATCCAGCCACTTAACGTGAAGTTCTTCCATCGGCTCTGGATCAATGAACATGATCGAAAGCTCAGCATCAGTAGAGACGTGTAGCTGGGCCAGCACGTACTCTGCTATGTCGCGAAACTCTGCGATTTCAATATCAACGCCGGTTTCGTTAATGACTTCTACGCTCACGCCTGCCCCGCCTAACTTGCTCATTTGCTTCGTCGAAACGCTGGTATGCGTCGATTATCTCACCGACCAAACGGTGACGAACCACATCAGCCGACGTTAGCTGACAAAACTCGATTCCTTCAATGCCCTGCAAAATGCTACGCGCGCTTGCGAGCCCCGATGCCGCTCGGTTAGGTAAATCCACCTGCGTAGCGTCACCCGTCACCACAACTTTTGATCTGAAACCAAGACGTGTCAAGAACATTTTCATCTGCGAGGGCGTGGTGTTTTGTGCTTCATCCAAAATGATGAACGCGTCGTTAAGCGTGCGCCCGCGCATGTATGCAAGAGGGGCAACCTCGATGGTTCCAGCAGCCAGCAGACGCGGAAGTGCCTCCTGATCGACCATCTCGTTCAGCGCGTCATACAAAGGCCGCAGGTACGGATCAATCTTCTCAGTCAGCGTACCGGGCAAAAATCCGAGTGACTCTCCCGCTTCTACAGCCGGCCTCGTCAAAATAATGCGCCTTACCTCACCCGTAAGAAGCGCATTAACGGCCATCGCCATAGCCAGGTAGGTCTTGCCTGTACCCGCTGGACCGATCCCAAACACCACAGTGTTTTGCACAATCATGTCCACGTAGCGCTGTTGCCCCGGCGTTTTCGCGCGGATATCACGGCCGCGTACATTCAAAATTGTTTCCGCACTTGCACTTGCCGTGCCTGTTTTCGCCAACAAACCGACCGCATGTTCAACCGTTTGCGCATTCAAATACTGCCCGGAACGTGCTAGGGAAACCAGTTCGCGCACCAAATCTGATGCGAGCGTTACCGACTCGGCCTCCCCTTCAACCGTTATCTTATTGCCCAACACCGATACGCGGATCCCGCTGAAACTACGTTCCAGACTTCTTAAAACCTCATCCTGGGCTCCAAGGACCGTCACCGGATCAAGATGTTCCGGGATAGTTATCGTGTTCGCCAAGGCCGTCTGCTCATCCGTTTGTTGCATGTTTGAAATACGAGGCTCCTTGCTAGCTCTTTCGTTTCAAATCCTACCGGTTGCAACGTTAAGCGACGTGAGGCCGGCGGCGACGGCTGTGGATACGCGCATAACGATATCGCCCACCAGCACTATGTTCGCCCCGGCTTGTTTAAACTGTTCGAGTTCCGCATCCGTGATTCCACCCTCCGGGCCAACAACCAGGGCATACTCTTTAGCACCCAGATCGGTAAGGCCAGTTATGGGCTCGGTAGCGCTCTCATGCATGACGATCAGTTGCGCTCCTTCCACCTGGGCGATAGCGGCAGCCGCATTTGCGGCAAACTCCAAGGCGGGAACGCGAGCACGCCGAGACTGCTTGGTTGCAGCCTGAAGCACGTTTACCCACTTCTGCAGCCCCTTTTCCTGCTTCTTGCCCTGCCAGCGCACGATCGATCGCTCTGCTTGCCACGCGATCACTCGGTCAACACCAAGCTCGGTAGCCATCTCTATTGCCAGCTCGTCTCGCCCATTCTTTGCCAGCGCCTGGATGAGGGTGATGCGTGGGCTGCCCTCTGGTTCAAACGTCACCTCATCAATCTGAACGATCGCCAAGCTAGATGAGGCTTCTACCAAACGCGCACGCGCCCGCGTACCTCTTCCGTCTACTAGATCTAGACGCTCCCCCTTTTCAATGCGCTTCACCATCACGTGCTTGGCATCCGGCCCGGTAAACTCAAACCGCTCTGCCTTGCGGGCGTCGTTTAGGTCACTGACGAAGAAAACCGGTGCGGTCATTTACTGAACTTTTCTTTCAGATTGCTAAAAAAGCCCTGCTGAGAAGATCCGGTTTTGGCCTCCACGGTTTCCTCTCCGCGCATTTTTGCGAGCTGCTCCAACAGCTCTCGCTGCGCGCTGGTCAAACCGGTTGGAACTTCCACATTCACGCGTACGCGAAGATCGCCGCGTCCTCGTCTATGGATACGGCCCACACCAAGCCCCTCAACCTTGACTTCCTGGCCCGGCTGCGTGCCCGGCTGAATCTCAATATCGTGAGCGCCATCAAGGGTTTCAAGCGAAATCGTTGTTCCAAGAGCGGCGGACGTCATCGGCACATACAGATCGGCCACGAGGTCATCGCCTTGGCGGCGAAATACCGGATGTGGCTTCTCGCGGATCTCAATATAGAGATCACCGTAGCCTCCTCCACCCGGACCGGCCTCACCCTGACCCGACATGCGGATACGCGTACCGTGTTCGATACCAGCCGGCACATCCACAGCGATAGTGCGCTTGGAATGCACGCGGCCCTCACCGTTACATTCTTCGCAGGGCTCAGGAATAATCGTGCCGTATCCGCCACAAGCCGAACACGGCGCCTGCGTCATGATCTCGCCAAGGAGTGAGCGCTGCACCTGGCGAACTGTGCCCGCCCCGTGACACGCAGAACACGTACGCGGCGAAGTGCCGGGCTTCGCACAAGAACCATCACACGTAGGACAGCGAACGGCCGTGTTAATCGTTACTTCTTCGCGCGATCCGAATGCAATCGTTTCAAGATTTACCTCGAGCGCGGTCAGAATATCTTGACCGCGCCTACCACGCGGAACCGGGCCTGATCCTGCACCAGCGGCAGAGAAGAACGTTTCGAACAAGTCACCAAAGCCACCAAAACCGCCCATGCCTCCAAAGCCGGCATTGGCAGAACCGCCCATGTCGTAAGTTTGACGCTTTTGCGGATTCGACAAGGTCTCGTAAGCCACGGAAATCTTCTTGAACGTTTCCTCATGCTCAACTCCCGCAATATCCGGATGGTATTTACGGGAAAGCTTGCGGTACGCCTTCTTAATCTCGTCTGCACCGGCGTCGCGCGAAACCCCGAGGATCTCGTAGTAGTCTTCGTTCACCAAAATTCCTTTAATCTTTTCGACTAATTATTACTGTGCAAAAAGTGGGTGAGGTACACACCTACCGCGCGCACCGCTGTCATCGCCTTCTGATAGTCCATACGCATTGGTCCCACCACTGCCAAGTGGGCGTTGGTTCCTTGCGATCCGTAGGCTCCTGCAATCACAGCGGTTTCCGCCAGGCCCACGTGCGCATTCTCTTCACCAATCGACACTGTTACGTTGCCTTGCGGGACCTCAGAGAATAGGCGCAAGAGCGTAACTTGCTCTTCCAACGCATCCAGGACGGGCACAATAGAACGAGTGAAATCCACGTCGGAGCGGGCCAAGTTTGCCATGCCGGCAACAAGGATCCGTTCTTCACCAGTTCGGTTAGTTAGGTCCGCAACCGTCTGGCAAACAGCGGCGCGGAACTGCTTCTCAGTTGGGCCGCCAAGAACAGACAGCGGTGAAAGCAGACTCGGCAAATCGCGTAGGTCCTGGCCGTGGCACACCTCGTTGATCTGGTCGCGTACCGCATCAATCTCAGCGCTCGTAGCCCCAAAATCAGAAATTACGCGCTGCTCGATAGTGCCATCGTTCATTATGACTACAACAAGCGTGCGGTCAGGCCCAAGGTCAACCAACTCTACGCGTACCAGCGTCGCAGAGTCATAGTGCGGATACTGCACGATAGCCACCTGCCGAGTCAGTTGTGCCAGTAGGCGAACCGTTCGCTCAACTACATCCTCAACATCCACTGCTCCGGCAAGAAACGATTCAACAGCACGCTTTTCTGGACCTGACATCGGCTTAATCTGCGTGAGTGAATCAACGAATACGCGATATCCTGCAACCGTTGGAATACGACCAGCGGACGTGTGCGGTTGATAAATGAGACCCGCCTGTTCAAGTGCGGCCATGTCGTTGCGGATAGTCGCTGGCGAAACGCCTAAATCGTGACGCTTGGCAAGCGCATTAGAACCAACGGGCTCGCGAGTTGCAACGTAATCAGACACGATTGCGCGAAGCACGTCAAAGCGCCTTTCCGCTGTTGCCATGCCTGCTCCTCTCGCCGTCGCCCGCCGCTTGTAGCACTCGAACTATCTGAGTGCTAACTCTATTACTTTCAGCGTTCATCTTCCACAGCTGGCGGGTGAATCGCGGCACTAGACAAAGGCGGATTTCACCCTGCCCTCGTCATTCTGGATCCTCTTACAGATACAGCGAAAGCCCACCGAAGTGGGCTTTCGCTACGTTTCCGAATCAGTAGTGGCTGACCACTACATTGCCAATCTCACCCCAGTCGTAAAGCCACTTGGCTTCACTAACGGGCATGTTCACACAGCCGTGCGAACCACCCGGACCGCTCCATCCAAAGCTACTGCGCCACGGGGCTCCGTGGAAGGCGTAGCTACCAACGAAGTAGGTAACCCACGGTACGTCTGGGGTTTCGTACCTACTTCCGTCTAGATTTTGGCCGCGCATAGTTTGCGACTCGTACTTCAAGTAAATACGGAACTTACCGGTTACGGTTTCAAGCCCCGGAGCGCCGGGAACCATGGGCACCGGACCGCGCACCACAGTAGCACCCTCAAACGCTGTCACCGTGGCGTTCGAAAGGTTGATATCCACCCATTTCTCTCCTGGAGCAGCTTGGTATGCCAAACTTTCCGCACCCGGAGCAATGAGACGCGTAGAGAACTGCTGCGGCGTCTCATCGTAGGTAAGCAGACCCTCGTAGGGCTGACCCGCCTTCAGCGATTCGATCAGAGCATCGGCAATCGCTTCCAGATTGTTCACGGTGTAGCCGGGCGAGCCTTCTTCGGCGGTAGACACCACATCACCGCGAGTGTTCACGTTGTGGATGCCTTCAACCGGCTCATCGTTGGTAGATGCGGCGGTGTTAACCAGCCACTCTCGCGCCGCTGGATCGTTCAATACCGGATCCTGAATCTGCTCCCCATCGGCCTCGATGTCCACCCACGCGGCACGTTCCTTGGCTTCCGGAAGAATCTCGCGATTGCCAGTGGAAATGACAACCGGAATGCTGATCATCTCGTTAGCCTTATCGGCCACCTGCTGTGCGCGCTCCGTCGCAATCTTGGGGGCCTCAATACTAGATTCGAAGGATACTGGCTGCGGGTTCAGTGACTTTGCAGTTGCGAGGACGTGATCGGCAATACCTTGGGTATCTATGCCATGGCCTTCGACCGCCGGTACCGAAGCGAACTTCTCGGCACCCTCATCGAACTTTACGGAAGCATTCTGCACCGGATCCCCCAGCTCTGCGATTAAAGAATCGGTGAACTGCGCAATCTTGTCATGGTTCACCTCAACGCTGAGAGGGACATTTGGAGCAGAAAAGAGGCCCTGAATACGCGACCACACGGTGGCCGATGGAGTAAGCGCAGCCGAGGCCGTAGCATCCTCGTCGAGAGATACGCCCAGTTGCGCAAGGCTAAGCTCATGATCCCGACCATCAACCGTGATGTTCGTCTTGAACTCATCGAAACGCTTCTGTACGTCTTCGGCGACCTCTTTAGCGGTCATACCCGACACCGACTTGCCAGCCACCTGGGTGCCGGGAACCGCACGATCAGCGTAATAGGAAGCGTAAGCCGCCGACGATCCTCCTAGAACCACAAGAACGGCCGCAACCGCGGCAAGAACCCACTTCAACGTGCGAGACATAAACGAAACCTCACGAAGCCTCACTCAATTTTCCACAAACATTCTTTATTGTCCGATGTAAATGTATTTCTCTCAATCGAAAAACACTTGTTTTATGTTGGTGTTGATCACCTTTTAGCTCTTCCTTAGCGCCGCGCGCATGCCTTCCGCGAATTCTGAGTGATTTTCGCTTAGTCTGCCGGTGTGATTGACCGCTATGGATCCAATGTTTTAGCTTCCGACCCTCACCGTGAGGGACCGTTTGCGACCCGCCCTCGACAAGTTCCTATGCCGGCCGAGCGCGGCCTGGTAGTAGAAGACCCCGTTTCAGGGTTTGTAGGTGCTGTTATACGAGTGGAGAAGTCTGGCGGAATGCAGATTGTGGAACTGGAGGACAGGCGAGGAGCGCGCCGCTCCTACCCCCTCGGCGGCGGTTTTTGGGTTGACGGCAAGCCAGTTGAGTTAGTTGCGCCCGCGCCCAAAGCGGCTCCAGAAACAAAACTTACCGCCTCGGGCTCGAAAGCAGTGAAGCTAAAGAGAGCTCGAGTGGCTGTGCCATCACGTATTTTCGTGGAGGGCACGCACGATGCCGAACTGGTGGAGAAGGTGTGGGGCGATGATCTACGCGTTGAGGGCGTGGCCGTGGAGTACCTCGAGGGCGTGGACAACCTAGAGGATGTGCTGGAGGTTTTTGGCCCCTCACCTACTTCTCGGGCAGGCGTGCTAGTGGATCACCTCGTGAGCGGATCCAAGGAGTCACGCATTGCGAGTGCCGCTATGCAGCGTTGGCCGGGCGATGTCCTGGTGGTTGGACACCCATTTGTGGACATATGGCAGGCGGTGAAACCAGCGCGTGTAGGGCTGAAAGCCTGGCCGAACATTCCGCGCGGCACCGATATTAAAGTGGGAACGTTGCGCGCCCTGGGATTGCCGCACGAGACCCGCGAAGACATTGGCCTGGGTTGGCAGGCGATTTTGGCGCGCGTGCGAGATTATCGCGACCTCGAACCCGCACTACTTGGCCGCGTAGAAGAGTTGATTGACTTCGTCACTGTTGGCGGCGCCGAACAGATCTGAGGTAGCCGGAAAACCTAAACCGTGAGCTCACGCGTCACGTAGTCTGCCAGCAAACGACCTTGGAGCGTTAGCTTCACGATCCCTGCACCCGCGGCCGCCTCTTCAATCAAACCTTCATCTATGAGGACAGGCACGCGCCCACGAACCTGCGGGGAAAGGCTCGAGATTGGGATCCCATCAGCGGTGCGGATGCGCAGCATGACGGCCTCGAGGACGCGATCAGACTCCTCCAAAATCTCCCCTGCCTGCGCAGGAGATGCGAGTGGTGCCAAAGGGCGGGGTGCGGCTGCGCTGTCTAAACCTGCAGCGATGCCCGCTTCCGCGCCAGCGGAACGCGCCCCAAGATTTGCAGAGCCGCCCGCGAGCGCATCAGCCCATGCGCGTGGATGCTTGCGATTCCACCAGCGAACGTCACCCACGTGCGAGTGCGCTCCGGGCCCAATCCCCCACCAGTCCCAGTCGAACCAGTAGGCCAGATTATGACGCGAAGCGTGTCGTAGGTTGGTGCTTCCCGCCGCCTCGCCATCCTCTAGCTTTGCCCAGTTTGAAATCTCGTACCACGCGTATCCGGCCTGCGCCAAGAGAGCGTCTGCAAGCTCGTATTTTTCGGCTTCGTCATCCGGGTCGGGCATGGCGAGTTCGCCGCGCCTCACTTGAGCCCACATTTTCGTGCCTTCTTCAATGACGAGGGCGTAGCAAGAGATATGATCGGGCTGCAGTTCAATAGCGGCTTCAAGCGATGTCTTCCAATCGGTAAGCGACTCGCCCGGAGTGCCATAAATGAGGTCGACGGAGGCATCTAGGCCGACCTCACGCGCCCATTTGACCACGCGCGGAACCTGCTGCGGAGTGTGGCTACGGTCCAGGGTTCGAAGCACGTGCAAGACCGCTGATTGCATTCCGAAAGACACGCGGGTAACGCCGGCTCGGGCAAGCTGTTCGAGGCCGGCCTGGTCGATTGTGTCCGGGTTAGCCTCTACGGTCACTTCCGCGCTTGGGTCAAGGGCAAAGTTGTCTTTCACATCCTGCAGGATCTGACCGATTTGGCCTGCCCGCAACAGTGTTGGGGTGCCTCCACCAAGAAAAATGGATTTTACCGGTTCGTGGTTGAAAGGGCGGAGCCGATCTGCGGCAAGCCTTACTTCTTTATTTACCGAGTGGTGATAACTGTCCTTGTCAGCACCTTGACCAAATCCAACGGTGTAGGTGTTGAAATCACAGTAGCCGCAACGAACCGTGCAAAAAGGTACGTGAATGTAGAGGGCCAAGTTTTTACTCGGCGTCCCAACCAGATGCGGGTCAAGGTAACCATCGCTTGGCCATGCAACACCGTCGGGTAGCTGCGGGCTCAATTGGATTCCTCGCGCGGCAAGCGACGTACCACGAGGTCGTGGGCGCCGCGCCCCTCCATCTGCCCACGTTCCTCGAAACGCGTTAAGACACGATCTTCAAACCGAGGAGCAAAACCGCCTCTTTCCGGCTGTGGATCTTCTGGATCCGGACGCTCACCCAAGTAGAGATTCTCGAAGTATTCGCACGCCTCGATCACGTCACGCATCTGCCACGCGTAGTCATCCCAATCGGTGGCCAGGCGCCACACTCCGCCGTCTGCCAGCAGATTCGCGATGGTCAAAGCAAAAGCGTCATTGACCAGGCGACGCTTACGATGTCGTGCCTTCCGCCACGGATCAGGGAAGAACGTCCATACCTCAGTAGCGCTCGCCTGTGGCATCATGATGGGAAGAGCCTGCGCGGCGTCAACCTCGATAAAACGGATGTTATCTACACCCTGCGAAACGGCTCGTGAAATACCTTTCGCAATGCCTTGCGCCCACACTTCCACACCCAACAGATTGACCTGCGGATGTTCCTTCGCATAGGCGACGATCTGTTCACCATTGCCCGTGCCGATCTCAACGATCAGAGGCGCTTGCCTCCCAAACTCGCCGGCAACGTCAAGGCGGTAGGACTCGTCAATAGTTGTGTATCCCCCATCGCGCGGCACCTCGATCACATACTTATCCGCATGCTTTTCGAGGGTGCGCTGGGTGGATGCGTGCAACGTGCGACCACGGCGGGCAAACGACTTAGTGCGCGCCATGTAAGGCGTGTTTTGCGCCATCGGCTCTCCTACGGCGCCTCGGAAGTAAGAGCAGAGATGAACGCCTCTTGCGGAACGTCCACGCGCCCGATCGACTTCATGCGCTTCTTGCCTTCCTTCTGCTTTTCAAGCAGCTTTCGCTTACGCGAAATATCGCCGCCGTAACACTTGGCAAGCATGTCCTTGCGCAACGCCTTGATCGTTTCGCGGGCAATAACTCGCGAACCGATCGCCGCCTGAACCGGCACCTCAAACTGTTGCCTTGGAATCAGTTCCTTGAGCTTCTTGGTGAGCTGCACGCCGTAAGCGTAAGCAGCGTCGCGGTGCACAATCGCAGAAAAAGCGTCAACCTGCTCGCCGTTCAGCAAAATATCTACTCGCACCAAGTCCGAAGCCTGCTGGCCTGCCGCCTCATAATCGAGGGAAGCGTAACCACGCGTACGCGACTTGAGCGAATCGAAGAAGTCAAACACGATCTCGGCAAGAGGGAGCTTGTAGTGAAGCTCAACGCGATCCTGCGACAGGTAGTCCATGCCACCCATCTGGCCGCGGCGCTCCTGACACAGCTCCATAACGGGCCCCACGTAGTCCGAGGGGGTGAGAATCGTTGCCTGCACCACGGGCTCGCGCGTCTCCTGCACCTTGCCGTCAGGGTATTCGGATGGGTTGGTCACTTCAATCACGGTGCCGTCTTCAGCGGTGACCTCGTAGATTACGTTCGGCGCTGTAGCGATCAGGTCCAAGTTGAACTCGCGCTCAAGGCGCTCGCGCACGATCTCCAAGTGCAGCAAGCCAAGGAAGCCGCAACGGAAGCCGAACCCGAGAGCGGCGGAAGATTCTGGCTCGAACGTCAAAGCAGCGTCATTTAGCTGGAGCTTTTCAAGGGCCTCGCGCAGGTTTGTGAAGTCCGAGCCGTCAATCGGGTAAATACCCGAATACACCATCGGCTTGGCATCCTCGTAGCCCTCCAAAGCTTCGGTGGCGCCGCGGATAGCAGTTGTGACCGTGTCACCAACCTTCGACTGGCGCACGTCCTTCACGCCCGTGATGATGTAGCCTACCTCGCCCGCGGCAAGCCCCTCAGTTGGGATAGGTTCTGGCGAGATTACGCCGATTTCGAGGATTTCGTGGTTGGTGCCCGTGGACATCATCGAGACTCTCTCGCGCGGCGACAAGCGCCCATCCACCATTCGCACGTACGTGACCACGCCGCGGTAGGTGTCGTAAACAGAGTCGAAAATCATGGCGCGAGCAGGCGCCTCTTCAACGCCTGAGGGGGCAGGAACCTGCTCGACAATCGCATCCATCAGCTCGGCAACGCCCTCGCCCGTCTTTCCGGACACGCGGAAAATTTCGCTCTCATCCACGCCCAAAAGTCCAGCGATTTCAGCTGCGTACTTTTCCGGCTGCGCGGACGGCAAATCGATCTTATTTAGCACGGGAATAATGGTGAGGTCATTACCCATTGCCATATACAGATTTGCCAGAGTTTGCGCCTCAATGCCCTGCGCAGCGTCGATTAGCAACACAGCTCCCTCACACGCCGCAAGAGACCTGGAGACCTCATAGGAAAAGTCGACGTGTCCGGGCGTGTCAATCATGTTGAGCGCATACGGCTCTCCATCAACCTGCCACGGAATGCGCACGGCTTGCGACTTAATGGTGATGCCGCGCTCGCGTTCAATATCCATACGGTCGAGATACTGGTCTCGCATCACGCGCTGTTCCACAATGCCACTGTTTTGAAGCATGCGGTCGGCAAGCGTGGACTTACCGTGGTCAATGTGCGCAATGATGCAGAAATTGCGGATTCGAGACGGATCGGTGTGAGCCGGCTGAATCAATTTGTTTTGGGCTTCTAAGATCTTGGCCACCCGGACCTAACCTTTCTGAACTGCAGTTACTCCCAATTGTCGCACTATTGGGGGCGCCAGCCGAATTATCGGGCGAACATCACTAAACTAGCGGCATTCCCCGCCGCGATCTAGCGGTTACCCGGGCCGCGCATCGGACTGTTCTCGCGAAAGCGTTTCGCTGCGTTCAAAATCTCGATCTGGCGCTCGTTGTACGCGGCGGTAGGTGCCACCGGAATAGGGGCATTTAGGTCCATGAGGCCACCTGGCCCCGGCTGCGCCAAGAGCACCCAGTTGGCGTAGTTCAAGATTTTTGCCGAGGAGGTGAAATGCTCCTCCTGCCAAATAGGAAGTTCAGCCTCTTCCAAGTTGGCGTGACGGTTCGGAACTTCTACACCCACGCGGCGCGCCCGCACGGCTATCACCGACGGCATCAGTTTGGTTCCAATCCATGCGAGCACGAGGATAGCTGCCACCACGCCCGCAACCAGTCTGATTGTGGAAGCCACCGGCCCGGTCAACCCTCCCGTTGAGAAGAACGCGAGGAATCCAACCATGAACGCCACTATTAAGAACCACTGGCCGTGGGTTTCAAAGGTCCAGTTAAGGTCCACCATTCGTTGCAAAGTTGGATCAACCGGGGCGTCTTCTGCTTCGTCTTGTTCGAACGCCTCTTCGACGATCTGCAAAGCTGCGGCCAGAGGTAGTGCGCGATCACTCCACTCCCGAAATGCCGCTCCTCCCTCACTCTGCTGCCACTGTTCGAAATCACGGCGCTCAAACGGCGTCATTTGCGCCACCGCTCCCTCAAAATCTGTGCGAAACTGCGAACCCATGTGCAAGATGGTGGCCGTATGTGGATCGTTGCGCAGGCCGATTGGGCGCGCCAGCGTAATGGCCGGCGTGTAAATCACTTTCATTGCCGAACGCACTGCCGACATTGAGATTAGATTCAGGTTCTCCAAGTGTCCTCCCAGACAAGAGGGCTTAAAATACAGGCAACACAATCAATCTAAACCATTTGCGAAGCGGGAGTACAAACCACAATGGCCGATCAAAATCGCCCCGAGGGTTGGATCCACAATTGGGAGCCAAATAGTGACGATCGTGGCTCCCGCCCCCACATTTACGAGGCTCAGCAAGCCCCGGACGGTAGTTTTCATGTCAGTGAGGATGAGGGCGAGGACAACGTGGCTCGCACCGAGAGAATGACACGAAACATCGTGACTGTTCCAGGCAGGATCCTGGTTGATCTCGCGCTCCTTTCTGCGGGGAGCACTACCTTGCTGGGCTTCATTGGAATATTTGCATACGGATCATGGGGATTTTGGATCCCCGCCATCCTCGGTCTTGCTGGGCTGGGGGTGACTCTGTTTTTCGCGGCGCGCCGCAGGCAACTGCAAGAAGCATTTGCGAGGTCTGGCCCCAAACAGGTTCTTCAAGAAAGTTCTGTTGTAAGCCGCCCTGGCTCAAAAGCCGATGCGTATGCGGACCTACAAGATATGGCGGCTAAGGAAGGCGCAAAAATTAAGCGTGCGCGAGAAGAGTTTTCTTCCCGTAGCGCCCGGTTCTTTCCGCGCATTGAAGCGCTACAACGCGCCATGCGGCAAATGGTTGACCCCAGCTACGACGCGGTTTGGTTACAGATCGATATTCGCCCCACTCTCGCGGCTTTTCTTGGGACTGTCCTTGTTATTCCCATTGGAGGATTCCTGATTGTGGTAACGGCAATGGCCCTGCTACTGGCAGGCTAATAGTTCGACCCGCCAGTTCTGCACTTAAGGAGTTTCTAGTTGCGGCAAGAGCGAACCGTGTGCATCATCACCTTGACACGGTGAAAACACGCCTAGTTTGAGTGAGAAACACCTGGTATTATGACTAGTTGGTTCGCCCTGGTCGGGGCGTTCCAACGCTGAGCTGTTCGCAGTCGAGTGTCCCCCACTTTTGTCCAAGGCTCAGCAACCCCTCACCGACCTTGTAATCGAAAAAGAGAGTGTAAAACTGTGGCAAATATTAAGTCCCAGATTAAGCGCAACAAGACCAACGAGAAGCGTCGTCTACGCAACAAGGCCGTTAAGTCGGAGTTGAAGACGTACGTACGCCGCACTCGTGAAGCGATTGCTGCCGGTGACCGCGATAAGGCTAACGAGGCACTGCAGGCTGCATGCCGCAAGCTTGACAAGGCAGTCAGCAAGGGTGTTATTCACCGCAACCAGGCTGCTAATCGTAAGTCCAAGCTCGCTAAAGCTGTAGCGAAGATGGACTAGCGGATCGACCAAAAGATGGAGGCTACGGCCTCCATTTTTTATATCTAGATCAGGGTTTCATCCAAAAGGGTCCGTCAGAGCTACTAGGGTTCTTGGCAAGGATTGACCGAAAATGTTGTTTCCTGCCAGGAATGCGAGCAAGAGGAGAACTACTTCCCTGCTACCGTTAGGACGAGTTTTTCAAGGGCATATTCTGGGTCATCTGATTCGCCTTTAACGGCGGCATCCGCACTTGCAACAGCCATGACCGCTCGGCGAAGTCGCGCCTCGTTCCAGCCGCGAGCATCCCGGCGCACACGGTCGATCTGCCAGCTCTGCATCCCCAGCTTGGAAGCCGGCAACGGCGGGCGAATAGAAACTTTTGCGATCTGCCTAACTTTAAGTGCAATACCTCCAACCAAAGCGGGAGCGCTTGCACCTGTGGCCAAAGCATGACGCAAGAGCGTTAGGGCCTCACCAGCCCGGCCCGAAACGGCTGCGTCAGCAACCGCAAACGCAGTTGCCTCCACCCTGCCCGACTGATACCGGTGCACATGCTGGCTGGTGATAGTTCCCTCAACGTCACCAAGCAACTGCGAAGTCATAGCCGCAAGCTCGGCCAAATCTGACCCCAAAGCGTCCACTAGGGCCTGCACAGCTTCGGCTTCGATGCGGCGCCCTGCCCGGCGGACCTCCTCGCGCACAAAATCCATTTTGTCGCCCGGACGCTTCACCTCATTAGCCACAAACGTTGCCACATTCAGTTTTTGCGCGGCGGTGAGCACCTTGCGTCCCGCGTTTCCTCCGTTGTGACGTAGCACCAAAGTCACGTCCGGCTCGGGATGTTCCATGTACTTTGCGAGGTCATCGAACAGGGCAGGTGATCCGGCTTCTAACTCGGGGATGTACACAAAGCGAGCCTCGCCGAACAGGCTTGGCGACGTGTGAATAGCCAATTGGCCCGATTCGTAAGAACCTGCCTCTAGACGGATCATCTCTACAGCAGGATCCGCTTTACGCGCCAGATCACGAAGCTTCGAAACTGCGCGTTCAGCAAGAAGTGGCTCCTTGGACTGGATAAGCACCACGGGAGCCAGAGCTGCCTCAAACCACTGTTTGGGGGCCTTACGATTTTGCGCCATACGTACAGAGTGCCACAGGGGACGGACAATTTTCATCCGCCTGCCCCGCTCCGGTTTCGCCGCCACGCATAGACCTCTAGTCTAGAAATGAAGAAAGGGATAGCAATGGCAGATATTCCAACATTGGAACTACTTGACGGCGGCCGTATTCCCGCGATGGGACTGGGCACTTCAAAACACAAGGGCGTGGAGGGCGCGGCGCTTTTT
This sequence comes from Gleimia europaea, assembly GCA_002871995.1. GTDB lineage: Bacteria > Actinomycetota > Actinomycetes > Actinomycetales > Actinomycetaceae > Gleimia > Gleimia europaea. The sequence continues at coordinate 43,349 of PNHW01000001.1, read as the reverse complement.
GCTCGCGCGATTGAAGACGGCTACCGGCTGATTGACACGGCCGCGCAGTACGGCAACGAGCTTAGCGTGGGTCAGGGTGTTAAAGACTCGCGGGTAGAACGCGAACAACTTTTTATTACCACGAAGATCGCGGGCGGAGATCAAGGAACGGGTGCAACCACGCACGGTTTGGAAGGATCACTGCGAAGGCTTTGCGTTGATTACGTTGATCTGACGCTGATTCATTGGCCAAACCCTTCGCGCGGCCTCTATTTGCAGACGTGGGAAGAGCTCATCAAGCTACGTGAGCGGGGCCTGACTAAGCACATTGGAGTTTCGAACTTCTTGCCCCACCAGATTGAAGAACTAGAGGCGCAAACGGGCGTGCTTCCCGTGTTAAACCAGATTCAGCTCAGCCCGATCATTGCGCGCAAGGACCTGCGCAGTTTCCACGCCAGTAAAGCAATAGTGACTGAGGCGTGGCGCCCCCTCGGACCGGTGGAGAACCTGCTGGGACAGGTGCTCGTTGAAAATATTGCGAGTGAGGTCGGAAAGTCGCCGGCACAGGTGGTGCTGCGCTGGGCGGTGCAAAGCGGGATTCTTCCCATCCCGGTTTCTTCAAAACCACAACGTAATGCCGAGAACTTGCAGGTGTTCGATTTTGAACTCAGTGATGATCACATGCGGGCTTTGGATCTCCTGGATACGTCAGACCGGTTTGTGTGGGATCCGATGAGCCACGAGGAGTGGTAAAAGTCTCCACCCGATGTAGGTGACTGTAATAAGTAGCATCACCAAAACTGTAGCGATTGCTCCCGGGCCGATGATTTGTGCGCCCGGGAGCTTTGCAAACCAGGTGGTGATCGCAATGATCCCTTGCGCAAACAACGCGGCGAGCAAAGCTACTTGGCTGGCTTTTCCGATTTGTGCGAGGACAGCGGTTGCCAGCGAAAGTAGGGTTGTGGGCGCAACTAGAGGTGCCAGTGCAACATTTGTAAATACTGCGTAGAGTGCAACGCTTCCGTTTAAACATAGGAGTGCAGGGCTGGTGGCTATCGTGGCCGCGAGCGGAACGGAGGCGGTATTCCACAGCTTTTGAGCCAAGCGACGCAATTTGGGCCAGCCTGGTGGAGGGTTTCTTTGCCTTCCTGTCGTGGCGATGAGCACGCCGGCCGTGGAGAGGGTGGACAGTAGAAACCCTACGGAGAGGGCGAGCCACGGGTTCCAGATGATCCAAGCTAAGACCACGAGTGCGAGGGAGTTGAAAGGCTGGCCGCGTCGTCCTAAAACGCCGCTCCAAGTTGGGATTGCGGCCATTGAAACGGCTCGGATTATGGAGGGGGTGGGCCCAACTATCGCAACCAGGCCGGCCACGATCGTGCTGACCAACGCTATTTTGGTGGTCCCTCTGCCCGGCAGTAGCACATTGATTGTGCCTATCAGGATAGCCAGGTGAAGTCCCGAGATGGCGGTTAGGTGGCTGGTTCCTGTTGTGACCATGGCGTCGCGTGCCTGTGGCGGTAAATCGGAATAGTCACCAATGCTCATTCCTGCAATGAGGCCGCGAGACTCAGGCGGGAGGGGCGCGAGGGCGGAGTGGAGGTTTTTACGAAATGCCACGCGCCAGCCGGTGGCCTCGCAAGTTTCGATATTGGCTGGTTTGAATACGCCAAGCATGGGCGGGGTAAGACCGGCCTGCAGACGGCCTGAGAGTATAACCTGATCCCCCGCGCGTGCCTCGATCCGACTGCCGGCAACAAGGATCTTGCCGCCTGGAACCGCGAGGTGGGTGATCCAGCGACCTTGTGTGGCCTCACGGCTGGGGCGTTCAACGGATGCGGTAATGACACACCTGGTTTTGCATGCTTCTTTCATGTCGTGACGTGCAAACATGTGCGCGTGGGTGGCAGCAGAAATAACCGAAATAGCAAGGACAAGGCAGAGCAGTGCCGTTGCGGATACGAACGAGCCCGGGTCTTGGCGAGCGTGCGCCGCGCGCCGCGTCTTCTGCACGATTCCAAGCAGCACGAGAACAGACGTGAACGCCAACGATACGAGGAGCACGCCAAGCGTGCTGCCTGAAGAGTTCGCTACCTGCAGAACAAGCGCGGTGGACAGCCATGCCAGTATCGCGGCCGGCACTAGACGCAGGTCGAGTGGCGCGCGATCTAACTGCTCGTTGGGCACATTTTGAGCTACTGACACAGCTGGTCCTTGAACCCCGCGAACGTTTTTGGACCTATCCCAGAAACCGCGCGGACATCTTCGGGTTTAGTGATGCCGTTTTCGGTGCGATAAGCGATGATGCGTTCGGCGAGCGCGGCGCCAACTCCAGGTAAGCGTTGGAGGGCCTGACTATCTGCCACCGCCAGATTGATACACCCACCCGCGCCCGCCCCAGCATTTGTGGAACCCCCTGCCCCAGCCGTGCCCGCGCTTGGTACGCCCAAGCCGCCGGCTGCGCCACCCTTTTCTAGTTCTTCATTTGTGAGGACGTGAATATGCTGCCCATCCGCCACGACCTGCGCGAGGTTTACCGAGGCCAACGCGGCATCCGCGGTCATTCCTCCAGCAGCCTGAACGGCGTCCGCTCCACGAGCGCCGACGCGCAGCTGAACCACCGAAGGCTTATTGACCGCTCCGGTGACCTGCACGAAAATTGCGCCACCGTTACTGGGGTAAGGTTCCGATTCAGCCTCGCTTGGTTGCAGGGCGCGCGGGTCCTCCCCCTCAGCTTTTATACGTTCGCGTAGTTGGGAAGTTCCATCCTCTAAAATCGCATCAGTCGCGGGTGCCGCAATGCCCAGCCGAAAGAGTGAGAACGATGCAACTGCAACGAGTGCCACGGCGAGAGCCACCATGGCAAAAGGAGAGGGCAAAAGTCTAAGAATAGGCGGATTCGACTTTTTGGCGCTTCTACTAACCGCGTTATCAAAAGCGCGCTGCCTTAACCGGGCCGGCGAGATTGCATGCTTCATGACGCCAGTGTGCCGCTAAGAAAGCCTTACCATTCTGGTCTCTAGCGCGGGCGTGGATAACCTCCGGCGCGTTAGGCTTGTGGATAGGAAAGGAACGCTATGAAAATCGGTTTTATTGGCGCCGGCAATATGGCGAGCGCGATTGTGCGTGGCGTGGTAGCTGCGGGTTTGGATGCAGATGAAATCTACTTGACGGACAAATCAGGAAAGTCTGCTCCTGCACTTGCAACCGAGGTTGGTGCCCACGCACTGGCCGACAACCGCGAGCTAGCCCAAACGGCAGACGTAATCGTGCTAGGTGTGAAACCACACGCGGTTGAAGATGTGCTCAAAGAAATCACGCCAGAAATCAGCGACGGCAGCAAACTCGTTATCTCGCTTGCGGCAGGCAAGAGCCTGACATCACTGCAGCAGGCAACCGAAACCAATGTGCCTATTGTGCGCGTCATGCCTAACGTAAACGCGGCCATCGGCGAGTCCATGACCGGTATCGCGCGCGGCGCGGCCGCCTCTTCAAAACACGTGGAGATGGCCAAGAAGATAATGGTGCCCGTGGGCCGCTGCCTCGTGATAGATGAGGGGCACTTCCCTATTTTTTCTGCTCTCGCCGGGTGTTCCCCCGCGTGGATGTATCAAATCGTGGACGACTTTGCCCGCGCAGGCGTTAACCACGGCCTTACAAAACACCAGGCAGTTGCAATCGTTGCCCAATCAATGCTGGGATCGGCACAAATGATTCTTGACGAGGCCGCCACTGACGGTGCAACTCCGGCAAACTTGATAGACCGGGTGACGTCCCCGGGTGGTACCACGATTGCCGGTTTACTGGCCGCGCAGCAAAGCGGACTGTCCGCCGTATTGGGCCTTGCGGTGGACGCGGCTGTGGCCCGAGATGGTGAGCTCGGCTAAGTTTCCGCCTCCCCTTCCCCAAATCGTGTACGATTTTGCCTAACGGTACCGATTCCGCGTGCACGCGCGCCGGCACCTGGCAGCAATACAGACTCAAGGAGGCGTCATGCTGGACCAGAAAATCCGCCAATCTATCGCTAAAGAGCTTGTTAAAGCCAAAGAAACACGCACCCCAATCCCCCTGCTCACCGCTCGCTACCCACAGATGACCGTAGAGGACTCCTACGCTATTCAACGCCTGTGGAGATCAGAAAAAGAGGCGGCCGGATGCGTGCTAAAAGGCCGCAAAATCGGACTCACATCTAAAGCGATGCAGGACGCAACCGGCATTGACGAGCCCGACTACGGCCTCATTTTTGACGACATGATCTTCGAAACCGGTTCCGTATTTGCGTGGGACGAGTACACGCATCCGCGTATCGAAGTTGAGCTTGCATTCGTCCTCGGCAAGGACATTAAGGGCCCGGGCGCCACAATTTTTGACGTTCTAGACGCCACCGAGTGGGTGGTGCCAGCCCTCGAAATTCTCGATTCGCGTATCGAAATGAAGGGACGCACAATCGTAGACACAATAGCTGACAACGCGGCTATGGGGGCGATGGTTATCGGAGGACGTCCCGTGCGCGTTGACGAAGTGGACCTGCGCTGGGTCAGTGCCGTGCTGTACCGCAACCAGGAAATCGAAGAGACGGGCGTGGCCGCCGGAGTGTTGAACCACCCGGCCGCAGGCGTACACTGGCTGGCAAACAAAATCGCCCAGCACAAGGGATACCTGGGCGCAGGCGAAATCATCCTCGCCGGGTCATTCACTAGGCCCATGTGGGTCTACAAGGGCGACTCGGTGCTCGCAGACTACGGACTGCTAGGGACAATCACATGCCAATTCAACTAGACCCACCCCGCACCCTCATTCAGCATATTGACGAGGCCGGCCGCGCCCTCATCGGAATTTGGGCGTGCGCTGCTTCGCCTATTACCGCAGAAATCTGCGCCTCCTGCGGGCTTGACTACGTGCTCATTGACGCCGAGCACTCCCCCAATGATCTGACCAGTCTGCTTCACCAGCTACACGCCACCTCCTCATACCCGGCGTCCACGATCGTGCGTGTACCAATCAATGACGAGCGTTTGATCAAGCAGTACCTCGATCTTGGCGTGCGCAACCTGCTGGTCCCCATGATCGATAGCGCCGCGGAAGCTGAGCTTGCCGCAGCCCGCGTTAACTATCCTGACAAGGGCGTGCGCGGTGTTGGATCCGCCCTCGCACGTGCGTCTATGTGGAATCGAATCCCGAACTATCTGGAGCGTGCACGAGAAACGATTACGCTAATCTGCCAGATCGAATCTGCCCAGGCTGTGGAGGACGTGGAGAGTATCCTCGGTGTTGATGGCGTAGACGCCATTTTTGTTGGTCCTGCAGATCTTGCAGCTGACTTAGGAATCATCGGACAGGCCGGCGATGAGTCAGTCAAGTCCCGCGTCATCCACTGCATTAAAGCTGCGAAAGCCGCGGGCAAGCCGGTTGGCACCAACGCCTTTGACCCGGCTATTGCTCGCGAATACATCGATGCGGGTGCAGACTTCGTCCTCGTGGGAGCAGATGTCACCATCCTCGCACGCGGCAGCGAGGCTCTGGCTGAGAAGTTCCTCGAAACCAGTAACTAGATTGGCCGCGCCACTCTGAAATTAAAACGAGGCAACTATTAGTGATCCTGGCGCGTTTGGCGAGCTGTCTCATCCAGCTCCTGAACGCGCCAGTAGTCTTGGTGCACCTCAAACTGGTCAAGTACGTCATGGATTAGCGCCTCGGTGGAATAGCCCATCACGTCGTAATCCTGTTCGCCCTGGGGCATGTGCACTTCCAGCCTGGTCGACATGTGGCTTGCACTGCTCATCTGACCGCCGTACACGGTGGTTGGAGCGTCAACTGCCAGAATGCGATACACAAACTGTTCTTGCCCAACTCCCGCAACAAACTTAAGGCGGTCGTGAATACAGATCGACTCGTCGAGGTCCTCAACTGGCTCATCGCCGCCCCGAATGACCTCTGCCTGATAACCCTGCGCGGCTAATTCCTTCGCAATCAGACGTAGAGCGGGTTCAGCAACGCGGTCCAGATACCTCTTTGCCTGGATCGGTGAGACCTGTTCGAACGTGCGCGCCAGACGATCTCGCCAAGACGGGTTAACCAGCTCCGCACCCGCCCCCGTTATGGTGTTTCGCAATGAGCGTTCCCGCAGCCGAACGCTGCGGTCGTCCTCACGAAGCGCCTTCATCAGACCAAACATGACCAGAACCATAACCACGCTAAATGGTAGCCCCATCACGATGGTAGCGTTTTGGAGAGCTGGAATACCGCCCACAAGTAGCATTCCGATAGTGAGGACGCCGGTGACCGCGGCCCAGAATACGCGTAGCCAGCCGGCCGCATCGTCTTGTACCGAAGGTAGGAATGATGACAGGTTTGCCATGACCAGTGCGCCCGAGTCCGCTGACGTAACGAAGAAGAGCAAGCCCACAAAGGTCGCCACAGCCACGAGGAGCATTGGTAGCGGAAATTCCTGCAGCAGCGTGTAAAACCCGTATTCGGGGATTTCAACCGTCTTTTGCGCGTATTCCAGATTGCCGCCTGTGCGGATGTAGTCCAGGGCAGCATTACCGAAGATAGAGATCCACATGAGAACGTACAGGAACGGGATGGTCATCGTTCCGGCCACAAACTGCCTGATGGTGCGCCCGCGCGAGATTCGGGCGAGGAACATTCCCACAAAAGAGGCCCATGCAACCCACCATGCCCAGAAGAACAGTGTCCATGCAGCTTTCCACGCCGAGGCGTCGGAGTAGGCAAAGGTTTCCAGGCTCATCGCTGGGAAGCGAGTGACGAAGTCCCCCACATTCATGATGATTGCGTTTAGCAAGAAGTCGGTGCGTCCGGTGATCAGCACCCACCCAGACAGTGCCACGGCCAGTACAACGTTGAGTTGGGAGAGGAAGCGGATGCCCTTATTGATTCCCGAGGTAGCCGAGATCGTGGCCACCAAAACGGCTAGCACCACCAGCGCGATCTGTGCAGGTAGTCCTTGACCAATGCCGAACAGAATTTCAAGCCCCACGTTCAGTTGCACCACGCCAATGCCCAGGGTGGTTGCGATACCAAATATCGTGCCAAGGACGGCCGCCCCGTCAACCACGTGGCCGAGGGGGCCGTTCAAGCGGTCTTTGAAGATTGGAGAGAGCGCCGAGCGCACGGCAAGCGGGAGGCCGCGCCGGTATGCGAAGTATCCTAGGGCAATGCCCATGAGGGCATACATTGCCCATCCGGTAATACCGTAGTGGAACAGCGTCCACACGGTTGCCTGCCTTGCCGCTTCTATCGTCTGGGCCTCGCCGATGGGAGGGTTCATGTACTGAGCGACAGGTTCGGCAACGGCAAAGAACATGATGTCGGTACCAATGCCGGCAGCAAACAGCATTGAGGCCCAGGCAAATGTGGAGAACTCGGGTTTGGCGTTGGGTGGGCCAAGTTTAACTTTGCCGAATCGAGAGATAGCTAGCGCGACCACAAACACCACCATGACAGTTGCCATGAGGATGTAGAACGGACCGAACCAGGTGGCAATCCAGTCTACTGCGACGGTTAGCACGCTACCGGCGGTGGCCGGCGAGATCACTGCCCAAAGCGCGATCGCGATAATGCTTATTGCGGATCCGGCAAACACCGGCCAGTTAACCGGGATTCGCGCCGTCTTGTTACTCACGTGTTCTCTCCAATGTAGTTTCGTGCCCGCGCTGAACGCGCCTTCGCGAATTGTGACACGATTTAAACCGTCTTGCATTTTTCGGGCGACCGAAATATCTTATTTACATGACCGAAAGAAAAGAAAAGATTGCGGCGAAACTCGCTGCCCTTGGCGCCGTTATAGCGCTCTCCATTCCGTTGGCCGCATGCTCGCCAGAGACATCCGAAGACGCAAAGCCACAGGTTCTAACCACATTTACAGTGATTGCAGACATGGCTCAAAACGTTGCGGGCGAGCGCCTCGACGTCCACTCCATCACCAAACCCGATGCGGAAATCCACGAGTACCAACCAACTCCCGATGACATCAAACGGGCCGAGAGCGCGGACCTAATCTTGAACAACGGCCTCGACCTCGAACGCTGGTTTGAAAAGTTTGTGGCCAACACCGACGCGCAAACCGCAGTGCTTTCCGAAGGCATCACACCCATCCCTATTTCTGAGGGCGATTATGCGGGCCACCCCAACCCACACGCTTGGATGTCCCCCGCTGCCGGCGTGAAATATGTTGAGAACATCGTGAAGGCCTTTAGCGAGCTCGATCCGGAGGGTGCCGATTACTACGAAAAGAATGGCAAGGAATACGCCGCCAAGATCGAGGCTGTGGGCAAGCAGATGGAAGAAGAACTGCAAACCCTGGAGCCCGACCAGCGCGCGCTGGTGACTTGCGAGGGAGCGTTCAGCTACCTTGCCCGGGACGCAGGTCTACAAGAAAAGTACCTGTGGGCCGTAAATGCTGAGGGGGCGCTCACCCCCGCTCGCGTGGCTGATGTTGAGAATTTTGTTAGGACCAACAAAATCCCGTCCGTATTTTGCGAGTCCACGGTTGGCGACAAGATGAAACCAATCGTGCAGGCTACCGGCACCGAGTACGGGGGCACTCTTTACGTTGACTCACTAACCGGCCCGGACGGGGACGTGCCCACCTACCTCGACCTGCTACGCTACGATGCCGAGCTGATCACGAAGGGACTCAGCAAGTGACAATGACAGCAATGCAGGTGGAACAAAGCACGCCTTCGGTCGAGCCGGGCGTTGCCCTTACCATCCGCGATTTGCATGTCTCCTACGGCAAGGTTCATGCCCTTACCGGCGTGGATCTTGCCGTAAGGCAGGGCACGATCATGGCGGTTGTAGGCATGAATGGCTCGGGCAAATCTACCCTGTTTAACTCGATCATGGGACTAGTGCCAACCAGGTCCGGCGAAATCCGCGTGTGCGCAAAAAGTAGTTACGAGGCCCGCCGCGCCGGCCTCATCGGCTATGTTCCCCAAAATGACGGCATAGACAAAGACTTCCCCATCACTGTAGGAGAAGTCGTGATGATGGGCCGCTACGGAAAAATGAACTGGCGTCGAAAGCCGCGGCCATCCGACGTGGAGGCCGTAGCGAGCGCCCTCGAAATTGTGGGGCTTACCGACCTGACTGATCGCCCCATTGGGGCACTGTCTGGAGGGCAGCGAAAGCGTGCCTTTGTAGCGCGAGCCGTAGCCCAGGGCGCGCACGTGATACTCCTCGATGAGCCCTTTGCTGGCGTGGACTACACCAGCGAAGCTTTGATCACCGACCTACTTAAACAGCTGGCCATCGCGGGCACTACCCTGCTGATCTCCACTCACGACCTCGCCTCAATCCATAAGTTCGCAGACGAGGTAGCTCTGCTTAACCGAAAGATTTACACCGTAGACACTCCCGAGCGCGCCCTCGTGGAAGAAAATCTGCTCCACGTTTTTAGCGAGACAAAATGAACATAAGTACCTGGCTGTGGCTAACGTTTGGCGAGATGTGGACGCATTCGTTCATGGTTCGCGGATATGCGGTGACGCTGCTGGCTGCCATGGTGTGCGCACTAATGTCATGCTGGCTGGTTCTGGTGGGATGGTCCTTGATGGGAGACGCGCTCTCTCACGCCGTTGTTCCCGGCATTGTGGTTGCATACATTGTTGGCATCCCATTCTCACTGGGCGCCTTTCTCGCTGCCCTCGCCTGCGTTGGCCTGATCGGCGCCTTGAAACACACGTCAAAAATCAAAGAGGACACAGCGATGGGCGTCGTGTTCACCACCATGCTTGCACTGGGGCTCACTCTCATATCGATATTCCCAAGCCACATCGATCTGCAGCACATCATGTTTGGCGACCTGCTTGGCATAACCAATGAGGACATGTTGCAGGTTATGATTCTAGCGCCGCTGGCCGGCATCACCGTGTGGCTGAAACGCCGTGACCTGACCCTGTTCGCATTCGACCCGGCGCACGCCTCCACAATCGGCCTGTCCACCAAGCGACTTTCCGCACTGCTACTTTCTTGCCTTGCGATCACGGTTGTGGTTGCTATGCAGGCGGTAGGCATGATTTTGATTGTGGCTCTGCTGATCATTCCGGGCGCCACCGCATTCTTGCTCACGGATAGCTTCCGCACCCAGCTATGGGTATCACCCCTGATTTCCGCAATATGCGTAACCATAGGCATTTACCTGTCCTACTGGTTCAATATGGCATCGGGCGCAACCGTGGTAACCGTCTCCGGCTTCGTTTTTGCCCTCGTATACGCTTGGTCCACGTTGCGCGCACGAGCGTCACTACATCGCGAAGCTCGTTCGACTTCCGAGGCTGTTGCCGCGTGATTTCAAGCAGAAGGCTACTGCGTTAGCCCCCCTGCTGCACACGTCCATGTGGGCCAACAGAGAGTGCGGGACGACCAGAAACTAGCGTCCCGCAAAGAAGCGTCAACACGCAGTGAGGGCGTCCGCATTTGGCGGACGCCCTCTTTTAAAGCGGCTAGCTATGCGCGCGGAGTACCGAGGTAGATGGTTTCCAGGTACTCCTCGATTCCCTCAACACCGCCCTCACGACCAAGCCCGGAGGCCTTTACCCCACCAAAGGGAGCGGCCGCATTCGAGATTGTGCCCGAGTTTACGCCGATCATGCCCACCTCAAGCTCTTCACCCAGGCGAATGATCCGCTGCATGTCCTTGGTGTAAACATATCCGGCCAGACCGTACTGGGACTTGTTGGCCAGTTCAAGTACTTCCTCTTCACTCGCAAACGAGTAGACGGGCGCAACCGGGCCAAACACCTCTTCTTCCAGCAGTGGGTTGCCGGCGCCTTCCACCGTAAGTACCGTGGGCGGGAAGAAGAAACCGGGCTGGTCCAGGCGTTTGCCTCCAACCTCGATTTTCGCGCCTGCAGCCACGGACCTTTCCACCAGCTCTTCAACCGACGCCAGCTGCCTTGCCGACACGATTGGCCCTACGTCCACGCCTTCTTCCATACCGTTGCCGACCACCATCTTGCTCATGCCCGCAGCAAACTTTTGCGTGAACTCCTTGGCTACCGACTCGTGCACGTAGAAGCGCGAGGCCGCGTTACAGGCCTCTCCCATGTTACGCATCTTTGTTGCAAGAGCCGCCTTAACGGCAAGGTCAATATCGGTGTCCTCAAATACGATAAACGGCGCCAGACCACCCAGTTCCATGGAGGTGCGCAAAACATTTTGCGCAGCCTCACGCAGCAACGCTCGCCCAACCTGGGTGGAACCGGTGAATGACAGTTTGCGCAGACGCGAATCTTGGATCATCGGGCCGGTCATAGCCGGCGTTGACGAGGTTGGAACAATGTTCACTACGCCGCGGGGCACCCCTACTTCTTCCAACACGCGTACAAAAAGTAGCGAGGTGAGGGGCGTTGCCTCGGCCGGCTTCAAAATAGTGGTACAACCTGCGGCAAGAGCCGGAGCCACTTTTCGGGTAGCCATAGCGAGGGGGAAGTTCCACGGCGTCACCAGCAAGCACGGGCCCACCGGCCTCTTGATCGTGACTACCTGAATGTTGCCCTCCGGCGTCGGATAGTAGTTCCCCATGGTGCGCGTAGCGCCCTCTGCAAACCAGCGGAGGAACTCCGCGCCGTAGGCGACCTCTCCATACGCCTGATCCAGGGGCTTGCCCATTTCGGCGGTCATCACGGCCGCAAAGTCATCTTTCAACTCGACTACGCGATCAAACGCGTCCCACAGAATCTGTGCGCGCTTTCGCGAGGGGGTCCGGGCCCATTCACGTTGGGCGGCAACCGCAGCGTCAAGTGCAGCCATCCCATCTTCGGGAGTTGCGGAAGCCACGTCGGCAAGCTTTTCTTCGGTAGCCGGGTTAATAACGGTGAAGGTTTCTCCGTTGGAGGAATCTCTCCACTCGCCATTGACGTACAACCGAGTTGGAACTCTTCCAATAACTTCGTCGACCTTAATATTCGCCACGGGTAGCTCCTTTGCTCTTATTTCCACTCGAGCTCTCTGCAAAGCGAGTGGGTAACGCCCATTTTTAGGCCTGGTTTTCACGAACTGAAACCAACACTAAAATCATATACGTTTTTGCAAACAGATCCGACTATTTGCCAAAGTCTCTCAATATTAGAAAATCTATTGACGCACATCACACTTTGCCGTACTGTTTCGCGTAGATCATATACGATATTGTAAGTGTTGACTAAAAGGGGCAACGAAGCCTCAAGTGGATAGCCGCTGAAGAGCAGTAAGAAGGTTTCATTTCATGGACATTATTACTCAAACACTTGGAAAGCGACCGGGCAAGATTTTTGCCGTCCACCTTTCCTACAAGTCACGCGCCAACCAGCGCGGCCGCACTCCAAAATACCCCTCCTATTTCTTTAAGGCTCCATCGTCGCTGACCGGTTCTGACGTTGTCGTGCGCCCAGAAGGCACCGAGCTTCTTGGTTTCGAGGGCGAAGTTGCGGTCGTAATCGGGAAAGAAGCGCGCAATGTAAGTGTTGCTAACGCTTGGGGTCACGTCGGCTGGATCACGGCTTCCAATGACCTCGGTCTGCATGACATGCGTTACGCGGACAAGGGCTCAAACGTGCGCTCCAAGTCCGGCGACGGCTACACGCCGGTTGGCCCCACCCTCCTCGACGCGAGCGAGCTGAGCGAGGATCGCATTGGCGTACGCACGTGGTTGGATGGCCAGTTGGTATCAGATGATTCCACAGCGGGAATGCTCTTCTCGATCTCCACGATGGTTGCCGACCTTTCACGCCTGCTCACCTTAGAAGAGGGCGACGTGATCCTCACCGGCGTTCCGGCCGGCGCATCCGTTGCCGAACCCGGCCAGGTGATCGAAGTTGAGGTGTTCGACCTGGATCGCCCCGAGGTAACCACGGGCAAGCTGCGCACCGAAGTGAAGTCCGGCCCCGCTCTGGCCGAGGTTGGTAATCCTCCCAAGGTTGATGACAAGCAGCGCTCTGACGCGTGGGGCTACCCCATCGGCGAAGAGGCCGAGAAGGCCGCCCAGACCGCACCTTTGGACCCGCAGCTTCGCGCCCGCCTCGAAAATGTTGCGGTAGCTACCCTTTCAGTACAGCTACGCTCGCGGGGATTCAACGAGGTTTCCTTCGACGGCGTGACGCCGCTACGTCCCGGTATGAAGATCGTTGGCACCGCCCGCACGCTTCGCTACCTGCCCTACCGCAAAGACTTGTTCGACAAGATGGGCGGCGGCTTCAACCATCAGAAGCAGGCAATCGACTCTGTGGGTGAAGGCGAAGTTCTCGTCATGGAGGCGCGCCGCGACAACACTGCAGGCACGCTCGGTGACATCCTGGCCCTACGTGCCAAGGTACGCGGAGCGGCCGGCGTCATTACCGACGGTTCGGTACGAGACGCGGCAGCCGTAGCAGAAGTTGGTATTCCCGTGTTCTGCGGGGGCCAGCACCCGGCCGTACTCGGCCGGCGCCACGTGCCCTACGAGCACGACGTGACCATTTCTTGCGGCGGCGCAACCGTCATGGTTGGCGACGTAATCGTTGCAGATGACGACGGCGCGATCGTGATTCCCCGCCACCTCGTGGAAGAGGTGGTTGCGGCCGCAGAAGACCAAGAGCACCGCGAAACGTTCATCGCCCAGATGGTTGCCGAGGGCGCCAGTGTTGACGGCCTTTACCCCATCAAGAAACCCGAATGGAAGACGCGCTACGAGGCATGGCTGCAAGACAATCCGCTGCCGTCCTCGCTTCGCGAGTCAAAGTAACCTCACGTTCAAAGGAGAAACATGACGAAGCGTCCAGCAAACCTACCCGAGCGCATTCAGCACTACATTGATGGCCAGAACGTGGACTCGGTAAGCGGTGAAACCTTCGACGTAATCGAACCCACCACCAACGAGGCCTACATTAAGTGTGCGTCCGGCGACAAGGCCGACGTGGACCTCGCGGCCGCGACTGCCCGCAAGGCGTTCGACGAGGGCGAATGGCCGCGCATGCTACCTCGCCAGCGCGCCCAGGTGCTCTACCGCATCGCAGATGAGGTTTCTAAGCTAAACGAGGAGCTCGGCGCAATCGAGTCGTTTGACTCCGGCCTACCGATCCGCCAGGCCAAGGGCCAGGCCAACCGTGCGGCGGAGAACTTCCGCTTCTTTGCCGACCTAATCGTTGCCCAGCACGACAACGCGTTCAAAATGCCCGGCCGCCAGATTAACTACGTTAACCGCAAGCCCAAGGGCGTTGCCGGCCTCATTACCCCGTGGAACACGCCGTTCATGCAGGAGTCGTGGAAGCTTGCCCCGGCCCTTGCCTCCGGTTGTACAGTCATTTTGAAGCCCGCTGAGTTCACCCCGACCTCGGCCTCGCTATGGCCGGGAATCTTTGAACGTGCCGGCCTTCCCAAGGGCGTATTCAACATGGTGCACGGCTTTGGTGAAACCGCTGGTGATTCGCTGGTGAAGCACCCGGACGTGAACCTGATTTCGTTCACCGGCGAAGTTGGAACCGGCAAGATCATTTACGGAAACTGCGCTCCAAACATGAAGTCCATGTCCATGGAGCTCGGTGGCAAGTCCCCTGCCGTAATTTTTGCTGATGCAGATTTCGAGGCCGCACTCGACTCCACCTTGTTTGGCGTTTACTCACTGAATGGTGAGCGCTGCACCGCGTCCTCGCGCATCCTCGTTGAGCGCCCCATTTACGATAAGTTCGTAGAGGCATATGCACAGCGCGCCAAGAAGGTAGTGGTGGGAGACCCGGCAGATCCGACCACCGAGATCGGCGCTCTGGTACACCCCGAGCACTACGACAAGGTCATGAGCTACATCGAGATTGGCAAGAGCGAAGCTCGCCTGATTGCCGGCGGTAAGCGTCCCGAGGGCCTTGACAAGGGCAACTACGTTGAGGCAACCGCATTTGCGGACGTGCCGCGCGACGCGCGAATCTTCCAGGAGGAAATCTTCGGCCCCGTCGTTGCAATCACGCCATTCGACACGGAAGAAGAAGCCCTGGAACTGGCCAACGCAGTGGAATACGGCCTCGCCGCATACGTGTGGACCAAGGACGTAACGCGCGCCCACAACTTCGCGCACGGCATTGAATCCGGAATGGTCTGGATCAACTCGCATAACGTTCGTGACCTGCGCACCCCGTTTGGCGGCGTGAAGTCTTCCGGTCTTGGCCAGGAAGGCGGATACCGTTCGCTGGACTTCTACTCTGACCAGCAGGCAATCCACCTCACCCTCGGTGACGTGCACACCACCAGGTTTGGCGCAACAGGATACGCCGATAACGACCTCGGGCTCGGCGGCCCCAGCGCATAACCCACCAGCTTTGCCGGCCTTCAAACCGGGGTCGGCAAAGCAGATTTCAATGACGAAACCCTTAACCACCCCGTAGCCAAAGGAGCCTAACATGTCCCAAATCAAGCCGATTGAACTACCTGATCTACCCGCACCTGACATCTTGCGCTGTGCATACATGGAGCTGATCGTCACCGACCTTGCCAAGTCGCGCGAGTTCTACGTTGACGCTCTCGGCCTGGTAGTCACCTACGAAGATGATGAGGTCATCTACCTGCGTAGCTTCGAAGAGTTCATCCACCACAACCTCATCCTTCGTAAGGGCAACGAGGCTGCGGTGCGCGTGTTCTCTTACCGCGTGCGCACGCCCGAAGACCTAGACAAGGCCGTTGCCTACTACGAGGCGCTTGGCTGTGACGTTCGCCGTGAGAAGGAAGGCTTTGTGAAGGGCGTTGGTGACTCGGTGCGCGTGCTCGATCCGCTGGGCTTCCCTTACGAGTTCTTCTACGAGACCGAGCATCAAAGGCGCATGTGTTGGGATTACGACAAGCAGGGTGCGGGCGCCCTGGTGCGCCTGGATCACTTCAACCAGGTGTTCCCCGATGTGGAAGCTGGTGCGAAGTATCTTGAGCATGGCCTTGGCTTCAAGCGCACCGAGGATATTGAGGATGAGGACGGCGTAACCTACGCAGCTTGGTTTGCTCGCAAGCAGACGGTTCATGACACCGCCTTGACCGGCGGCAAGGGCCCGCGCATGCACCACGTTGCTTTCGCTACCCACGAGAAGCACAACATTCTCTACATTTGCGACAAGCTGGGCGCAATGCGCATGTCGGACCAGATTGAGCGCGGCCCGGGACGCCACGGCGTTTCGAACGCGTTCTACCTCTACCTGCGTGATCCGGATGGTCACCGCGTGGAGATCTACACGCAGGACTACTACACGGGTGACCCGGACAACCCGCTCGTTACGTGGGACGTGCATGATAACCAGCGTCGCGACTGGTGGGGCCACCAGGTTGTGCCGTCCTGGTACACCGAGGCTTCCCGCGTTGCAGACCTGGATGGAAACCTCGTTCCGCTTATCGAGCGGGAGGCGCCGAAGGAGATGGACGTGACGATTGGAGCCGACGGCTTCTCATACACCCGTAAGGGCGATACGGAGAAGGGCTTCAAGGTAGGCGAACAGCTCTAGAACGAACAAAAGTTTTGCCGGCCCAAAGCACTTTAGCTTTGGGCCGGCAAATAATTAACTTATTTTTTATGGATTCTTTAGATATGATAAATAAAGAGAACGCTAAGAAATCTAAGGGTCTTGGTGCTTCTGGCACTTTAGAAAGCAGGCACGATGACGGAACATGCTGGGGGATCTATTTCGAAGTCCGAAAGGGTTTATCGGACTTTGCGCCAAGGAATCCTCTCCGGTCGGTATTCGGCTGGTTATCGTCTGGTTCTTGACCGTATTGCTCGCGAAATTGGGGTGTCTGCTGTCCCTGTAAGAGAGGCTGTTCGCCGTCTAGAGGCTGAAGGCCTCGTGGAGTTCCAGCGAAATGTTGGCGCGATCGTTACTGGTGTGGATAAAAAGGACTATGCGGTAACGATGGAAACGATGGCGGTTATGGAAGGCTACGCCACCGCTTTGTCCATCCCCTACCTGGCTGAAGAAGACCTGAAAGAGGCTCACGAACTTAACGATCAAATGCGCGAACTGCTGGTTGGAGAGTTTGATCCGCGCAAGTTCACCACGCTCAATAACAGGTTCCACCGAATCTTGACTCAGCGCTGCCCTAACCACAGGCTTTTTGATTTGCTTGAGCGCGAATGGGACCGCATTACGATCATTCGCAGATCTGCATTTGCATTTGACCCAAGCTACTCGACGCGGTCAGTGGACGAGCATGAAGAGATCTTGAAGTTGATTGAAGAGGGTTCACCTTCGGTTGATGTAGAGCTTTTGGTTCGCGAACACAAGATGCGCACGATGCGCAAGTACATCGCTACAGATCACAAGCCCGCCTATTAGCGAGGTCTCCAACTATAGGGACGTGACCACTATTCGGTCACAAAGCTAAGCCCCCGATGTTCGCTCTGCTACGAAAGAGCTACATCGGGGTTTTTGACGCCTTGGCGATTTCCTTGATGTAGAAGGGTTTTGAGGCGCCCTCGGCGACGTTGCACGTTTTTCCTAAGTGTCGGCCATATTTGCGGGCGGGAAGCATTGCGAAGATGCGTAGCCCAACTAAACTGTAAATCGTATACGACGATGTATATGTTTTCCGTTTTGAGTACTGCAATGCCGTAGCTTAAGACACCTACCCGCTTGTCGGACACCCACCAATCGTCCCGCCCACGCACAGGAGGCCACCGTGGCAAACAATCGCCTCATTCTTAGCCCAAAGAAGAAGGAAGATCGCAAGGTTGCAGTCGCAACCCTTGTAGGCACCACCGTTGAGTGGTACGACTTCTTCATTTACTCCAACGCAGTCGCCTTGATTTTCGGCCCGCTGTTCTTTGATCCCCTGGCACAGGACAACGCTTTCCTAGGACAGATCATTGGTTTTGCAACCGTTGGCATCAGCTTTTTCTTCCGCCCACTGGGGGCGATGGTGGCGGGCACACTCGGTGACAAGCTTGGCCGCAAATCGATGATGGTAGCAACCTTGATCCTCATGGGTCTTGCAACCGTATTGATTGGCCTGCTGCCCACCTACCAAACAATCGGTATTTGGGCTCCGATCCTGCTTGTGTTGCTACGAATCGTTCAAGGATTCTCGGCCGGCGGCGAGTGGGGCGGAGCCGCCCTCATGGCAGTAGAACACGCACCTGCCAACAGGCGCGGCTGGTACGGCGGCTTCCCCCAGGTTGGCGTGCCACTGGGCATGCTCACTGCCACGGGCGTCCTCGCTATCGTGCATGCTATTTCTGGCGATGCCTTCAATACCTGGGGATGGCGAGTACCGTTCCTCTTCTCAATCGTCATGATCGCCATCGGCATGTTCATCCGCCTAGGCGTAGCCGAATCCCCCATCTTCGAGGAGGTCTCGAAGGACGCCGATCAGCTGCGCTTGCCCATCGTGCAGATGTTCAAGTACAACGGCAAGCAACTGGTACAGGGCGCCCTCGCATTCATGGGTAACGGAGTGGTTGGCTACATGATCACCGGAGGGTTCATCCTGGCCTACACTTCCGGACCCAACGGCATGGGCCTTGACGGAAACAAGATGCTGAACATCATCACGCTGGCCTCCGCCTCCTGGATTGTCACCACCCTGTTTGCGGCCTGGATCTCAGACAGGATAGGCCGCGTGCGCACCTTCCAGATCGGCTTCGTTCTAAATCTGGTCTGGGTATTCCCCCTCTTTATGCTGATCAATACCGGCGAGTGGTCAAACATTATGCTTGGCGTCTTGCCGTTGACGATTGGCCTAGGCCTCACCTACGGACCACAGTCTGCAATGTTTGCCGAGATTTTCCCGGCCCGAGTCCGTTACTCAGGAGCGGGCCTTGCGTACGCGATTGGGGCGATTCTAGGCGGAGCGTTCTCGCCGCTCATCTCCACCTTCTTGTACGGCAAGTTCGGAACCTCCACGGCAATCTCAATCTACCTATTTACTTTCACGGCCATTGGGTTGATCGCGGTATCAACTATCAAAGACCGCACGGGGCTACCGCTGGGTAAGGAAGCCAACGACATTCCCGGCAATGCGCAGCTAGAGGCCGCGGTTGCGGCGCAGAAGGTTTCCGGTACGCCAGCAACGTTTGAGCACGGCGCTGGATACTAACCGTTAAAGCCGTAGAGCCCCTCGGAACGTCCACCCCGAGGGGCTCTAGCACCTGTGGTTCCAGCCCAACCGCACACACCTGGTAGATTTGTATACGATCTTGATTTTTTAGACCGGATTTAGGTGTGTCCAATGTGGACACCGCTACTTCACAGGTGGGGAGGCTACCGATGGCGGCACGCGCAGATATCACCCAAACGCTGTCTCGCGGTATATCGATTCTCGAAGTACTTGCCCAGTCCCCCGCACCCCTGTCCACCACAGACCTGGCCGACTACCTGGATGTACCGCGCACCAACGTTAACCGGCTACTAAACACGCTGCTAGCACACGACCTCATTTCTGGATCTTCCAAGGGGTGGCGAATCGGTGCTGGCATTCACAAGCTAGCCGACACCAAGTCGCAGGTGGTTGATGAGACCCCGGATGTGCTTAAGCGCATCGCGAATCGCCTGGATATGACGGCGTTCCTCGTCCACGCACGCAACGAAATGTGCGTCACGTTGGCATGCGCAGAAATTCCGCGTGAGGGCGCAACCCTGGTACAGCGGCCCGGAACTGTTCACTCCTTGCAAGTGGGAGCACCTGGTATAGCCCTCCTCGTCTCAATGGGAGACCGAATGGGATCGGCAGAGCTCAAAGAGCTTGCCGGGTCCAAGTTTGAGGAAGTCAAACGCGCCCGCCGGCGCGGGTGGGCCTACTCTAAAGATGAAGTAATCCCGGGTCTCACCTCCGTTGCCGTGCCCGTACGGGGCACGTACATGGAGCCCACCGCCCTCGCCATCGTCACTCTCACCGAACCGAACATTGATGAGGTTGTGGCTGTACTGCGCGCGGAGATCCAAACTCTTTAACGTGATCCCTCCCACCCAAAAGGCGGCGAATCGCGCCTGGGAATTTCGTAGCTGATAGCATGAGCGATAGCCTTAAAACAGACGTGTAAACTCGTCTATTTATCGTTATCACCAGGAGACTAAAGCATGTCACCATCTGCGCAAGATACCGGACACAACAAGCTGCCAGCACCGGTTGTTCCGGATCGCGTGAGCGCTGACGGCCTCGAAGAAAAATGGATGGCTAAGTGGGATGAGCGCGGCGTTTACGCGTTCGATCGCGAAACCACCCGTAAAGAGGTGTATTCGATTGACACTCCCCCACCTACGGTTTCAGGATCTTTGCACGTAGGCCACGTGTTCTCCTACACCCACACCGACACGGTTGCGCGTTATCAGCGGATGCGCGGCAAGAACGTGTTCTACCCGATGGGTTGGGATGACAATGGGCTGCCCACCGAGCGTCGCGTGCAGAACTACTACGGTGTTCGTTGTGACCCGTCACTGCCCTACCAGCCAGACTTTAAGCCGCCATTTGAGGGTAATGCGAAGTCGGTGAAGAACCGCGACCAGGTACCGATCTCGCGGAAGAACTTTATTGAGCTGTGCTTGAAGCTGACGGCCGAGGATGAGAAGGGCTTTGAGGAGCTGTGGCGCCGGCTCGGCCTTTCGGTTGACTGGGATCACAACTACCAGACCATTGGTGAGCGTGCGCAGCGAGTTGCCCAAGCTGGTTTCTTACGTAACCTCGCTCGCGGCGAGGCATATCAGGCGGAAGCACCTGGCCTTTGGGACGTGACGTTCCAGACCGCTGTGGCCCAAGCCGAGTTGGAGGCGCGCGAGTACCCCGGTTTCTTCCACTCATTTGCGTTCCACGGTAAGGACGGCGACGTGGTTATTGAGACCACCCGCCCCGAGCTTTTACCCGCATGTGTTGCGCTGATCGCTCACCCGGATGATGAGCGTTACTCCGGCCTGTTTGGCACCACGGTGAAGTCCCCTGGCTTCAATGTTGAGGTTCCCGTCCTGCCGCACCCGATGGCGGAGATGGATAAGGGTTCGGGTATCGCGATGTGCTGTACTTTTGGCGATCTCGTTGACGTGCAGTGGTGGCGCGAGCTCGACCTGCCGATGCGTTCGATTTTGGAAAAGGATGGCCGCATCCAGCTTGGCGTTCCCGAGTGGATTGAGGATGAGGCTGGTGCACAGCTGTTCCACGAGATCGAGGGGAAGACTACGTTCTCAGCGCGTGAAGTTATTGTGAAGCATCTGGCCAGTACGGGTGAGATGATTGGCGAGCCTGAGCCAACGATGCGTAACACTAACTTTTTCGAAAAGGGCGATAAGCCGCTTGAAATTGTGACGTCCAGGCAGTGGTACATCCGCAACGGTGGCAAGGATTTCACTCGCCCCGGCGCGAAGGCGAATTTGAACACGGAACTGTTGGAGCGCGGCGAAGAGCTGGCGTTCCACCCTGATTTCATGAGGGTGCGCTACGACAACTGGGTGCAGGGCCTCAACTCTGACTGGCTTATTTCGCGCCAGCGTTTCTTCGGCGTTCCCCTGCCCCTTTGGTACCGCATTGATGAGGACGGGCAGGTACATTACGACGACGTGCTGGTTCCGGATGAGTCACGTTTGCCGATTGATCCCACTATCGATGTGCCGGAAGGCTACGAGGAGTCCCAGCGCAACCAGCCGGGCGGTTTTGCCGCTGAGATCGACATTATGGACACGTGGGCAACCTCGTCTCTAAGCCCCCAGGTTGCTGGCGGCTGGCTGTCTGATGACGAGCTGTTTGAGCGGGTTTATCCAATGGATCTGCGCCCGCAGGGTCAGGACATCATCCGCACTTGGCTGTTCTCCACCCTGCTTCGTGCGCACCTGGAGTTTGACGGTTTGCCGTGGAAGCACGCTGCAATCTCGGGTTGGATCCTCGACCCGGATCGCAAGAAGATGTCGAAGTCTAAGGGCAACGTGGTAACCCCCATGGGCTTGTTGGACAAGCACGGTTCAGATGCGGTGCGCTATTGGGCGGCATCGGCTCGCCTGGGCACCGACGCGGCGTTTGACGAGGGCCAGATGAAGATTGGCCGCCGCCTTGCGATCAAGCTATTGAACGCTTCGAAGTTTGCGCTCACGATGGGCCAGGGCGCGGATCTTGATCTGCGTCCGCTGAACGTTACGGAAGACTTGGACCGCGCGGTGTTAGCGCAGTTACATGAGGTTGTGAAGACCGCTACCGAGGCAATGGAGAACTACGACCACACACGCGCACTTGAAGCCACGGAGAAGTTCTTCTGGACGTTCTGTGATGACTACTTGGAACTGGTGAAGGAACGCGCTTACAACCGTGACGGTAAGTGGACGCCGAGTCAGGCGATGTCTGCCCGCTCTGCTCTGGCTATCACGGTTGATACGGTAGTGCGCCTATTTGCTCCGTTCTTGCCGTTTGCGGCCGAAGAGGTTTGGTCTTGGTACCGCCCCGGTTCGGTTCATAACGCGCAGTGGCCAAGCCCGCTAGATCTGCAAAACGTTGACGGTAACCCGCACATTTTGGAGGCCACATCCCAGGCTCTGGTTAAGCTTCGCCGCGTGAAGTCAGAAAACAAGGTTTCACCGCGCACCCCGTTCTTGCATGCAACTCTTGAGGTTCCGGCCGGCATGGTTGATTTGCTTGAGCTCACGCGTGATGATCTCTCGCTTGTAACTCACGTTGAGGGCCAGTTCGTCATTAGCCCATCGGCAGAAGATGAGGTTGAGGTAGTCGATTACGAGCTCGGGGAACCTCCTGCTCGCAAGCCGCGAAACTAAGGTGATCGCATGAGTACTGAGAGTAACGCTCCTAAGCCCGCGCCAGATTCTGCGCCAGAGGTCCTGGAATGGCACGCCCCGGTGCTGGTGAAAACTGAGGAGCACGAGTCTGTTCCTACAGTGTTTCGCGAGCGTGTCAAAAGAGGTCCGCGAGAGCCTATGATCGCTCGTAAGGCGCAAATGGGTTCCACTTGGCGAGAAATTTCCGCGCAGGATTTCTTGGACGAAGTGAACCTTGTTGCAAGAGGCCTTATTGGTTTAGGCCTGCAGCCTGGCGATGCAATTTCAATCATGTCGCACACGCGGTATGAGTGGACGCTTGTTGATTTCGCCGCTTGGAGCGCAGGTCTAGTGGTTGTGCCCATCTACGAGACGTCTTCAGTCGATCAGATCAAGTACATCTTGGAAGATGCTGACGTGAAGATGGTTGTGACCGAGACGATGGTCATGGCCCAACTGGTGCAGGCAGCGCGAGTAACACTTGAGCGCTCCGTTCAAGTTCTATCACTCGATAACTCTGCGATTATGCGGATTACGGAGGCCGGAGCCGAGGTCGACGAGGCGGAAGTTGACGCGTGTATTGCTGGCCTTAACATCCATAAGCCAGCCTCGATTGTGTACACATCCGGTACAACGGGGAAGCCAAAGGGAACCGTTTTGACCCACGGGAACTTTGTGACCCTGTGCAAGAACGGACACAAGTGGATGCCGGAAATCGCATACCGGCGCTCTTCACGCCTACTGCTGTTCCTGCCGCTTGCTCACGTGTATGCGCGCATGCTGGAAGTTTTCCAGATTACCGGTCACGGAATCATGGCGCACACGCCGAACACGCGTAACTTACTTTCTGATCTAGAGAGCTTCCGCCCCACTTACCTGTTGGCGGTCCCCCGAGTCTTGGAGAAGATTTACAACTCGGCAGATGCGGCGGCAGGTAGCGGTGTTGCGCTAAAGACGTTCCGTTGGGCTGTCAAGACCGCCATCCAGTATTCGAAGGCTCTGGACACTACCTTGGGGCCATCACGCACGTTGTCGGCTCAACACCAGATGGCTGATGCCATGGTGTATCGGAAGATTCGCGCCCTGCTCGGTGGGAATTGTAAATACATCATTTCGGGTGGCGGCCCGCTGGGCGAAAGGCTGGGGCACTTCTTCCGCGGTGCCGGTATTACGGTTCTTGAAGGCTACGGCCTAACCGAGACGCTTGGCCCCATGTCGGTTAATACGCCTACAGTTTCAAAGATCGGCACGGTTGGCCCGCCGGTTGCAACCGTGGGTGTGCGCATTTCAGATACGGGCGAGATCCTGATTAAGGGCCCAACTGTTTTCTCTCACTACCACAACATGCCGGAAGAAACGGCAGCAGCGTTTGATGAGGACGGCTGGTTCCACACGGGCGACATTGGTTCTTTGGACCGCGATGGTTACGTAACGATCAGTGGACGGCAGAAGGAAATTATTGTTACTGCTGGCGGCAAGAACGTTGTTCCTACCGTTTTGGAAGATAAGTTGCGCGGCCATCCTCTGATCTCACAGGTGGTTGTGGTTGGCGATCTGCGCCCGTTTGTGGCCGCTCTTGTAACTTTGGACGCGGAGATGCTTCCAGGCTGGTTGAAGAATCATAATCTGCCTGCGATGACGGTCTCGGAGGCGATGAATCATCCGGAGATTCTTGCGGCGCTTAACCGCGCGGTTGAACGCGCAAACAAGGCTGTATCCCGCGCGGAGTCGATTCGTAAGATCAAGGTGTTGTCTACGGACTTTACCGAGGCTAACGGAATGCTGACCCCGTCGATGAAGGTGAAGCGCCCGGTTGTTTTGGAAACGTTTAAGGACGAGATCGACGAGATTTATGGCGGTCCCGTACACGAGGCGGGCGAGTAACACTTGAGACAGTTGTGGCGAGCACTTCGGTGCTCGCCACTCTTTTATTTATTTCCCCTATGGGCAATGAGGTCTACTCGTTTCGAGCTTCGTATCCCTGTTTGATGTCCTCGTGGTGACGGATCACTTCGGTGACGATGAATTGCAGGAATTTCTCGGCAAATACGGGGTCTAGTCCCGACTCTTCAGCGAGGGCACGCAGGCGCCTCACTTGTTCTTGTTCACGCGCGGGATCCGCGGGCGGAAGGTTGTGTTGGGCTTTGATGTGTCCAACGGCCTGGGTACAACGGAAGCGTTCGGCAAGGATGTGAACGAGGGCGGCATCGATGTTGTCGATAGTAGCGCGGGCTTGCGCGAGTTCTTCAGGGATGTCGCTCATGTTTGTCCTTCGTTGAGGTGCAATTAAGCGCTCTGGCTTTTGTCGGAGTATTGGCGGGGCCCGTATTCGGGGTCTGCACCGTCGGTGACAACCGCGGAGGTGACGGTTACCTGGCCAACTTGGGGCATGGATGGGACTTCAAACATGATGTCCGAAAGCGTTTTTTCGAGGATTGAGGAAAGCGCGCGAGCCCCTGTCCCCCGCTCGTTAGCTAGCTTCGCGATTTCGTGTAGCGCTTCGTTGGTGAACTCCAGCTTCACGTCGTCCAGGTCAAACAGGTGCTGGTATTGACGAACGAGGGAGTTCTTCGGTTCGGTTAGAACCTTGATGAGGTCAGCTTCATCCAGTTGCTTGGTAGAGGTAACAACGGGCAGGCGGCCAATGAATTCGGGAATCATGCCGAACTTGTGCAGGTCTTCCGGAGTTACTTGCTCGTACAGGTCACCGTATTCCGAAGCCGATTTGAGGTCGGATCCAAACCCCGTGGTGCGCTTGCCCAGGCGGGCTTTGACGATGTCGTCCAGGCCGGCAAAGGCACCCGCTGCGATGAATAGAATGCCGGACGTGTCGATTTCCAAGAACTGCTGGTGCGGGTGTTTGCGCCCGCCCTGCGGTGGTACAGACGCAACGGTGCCTTCAATGATTTTAAGTAGGGCCTGCTGCACGCCCTCACCTGATACATCCCTGGTGATGGAGGCGTTCTCGGCTTTGCGTCCAATCTTGTCGATCTCATCGATGTAAATGATGCCGCGCTGGGCTTTTTCAACGTCCTCGCCCGCAGCTTGAATGAGTTTCAGAAGGATGTTTTCCACATCCTCGCCAACGTATCCGGCTTCGGTTAATGCGGTTGCGTCAACAATGACGAACGGCACGGATAGTAGCTTTGCAAGAGATCGCGCCAGGTGGGTTTTACCTGTTCCCGTGGGACCTAACAGGAGGATGTTGGACTTGGTCATTTCCATGTCCAGCGGTTCGCCGGTGCGCATGGAGGCGTGTAGGCGCTTGTAGTGGTTGTACACGGCTACGGCTAGGGCCCGCTTAGCTTTGTCTTGAGAAATGACGTAGTCGTTGAGGAACTCGTAGATTTCCTGGGGGCGCGGCGGCTGGGTTAGTTCAGCTTGTTTGGTTTCTTGAACTTCTTCTTGGATCAGGTCGGCGCATAGGTCTACGCATTCGTTGCAGATGTATACGCCAGGTCCGCCAATGAGCTTGACAACCTGTTTTTGGCTCTTTCCACAGAATGAGCATTTGAGTAGTTCAGTTGAATCCGTGAACCGCGTCAAGGATGATCCCCCTTTGTTGGCACTGTGTGCCTGAAAAAGCTACGCCCAACAGCTCTACTTTAGAAGAGGTTGGGCGTAGCTGCGAGCAGACGCGCAGGCTAGTTGCCTTTACGCGACGTCAGTACTTGGTCGATTAGTCCGTATTCGAGGGCGTCTTGCGCCGTGAGGATCTTGTCGCGGTCAATGTCGCGGCGTACCTGTTCGGGCGTGCGGCCAGAGTGCTTGGCCAGCGTGTCTTCCAGCCAGGTGCGCATGCGGTCGATTTCTTCCGCCACGATTTCAATATCCGAGGCTTGTCCCTGCATGCCCTGCATCGCGGGCTGGTGAATGAGCACGCGCGCGTTGGGAAGAGCGAGACGCTTGCCGGGTGTTCCTCCGGCAAGGAGGACGGCTGCAGCTGAAGCAGCTTGGCCAAGGCACACGGTTTGAATCTGCGGTTTGATGTACTGCATCGTGTCGTAGATTGCGGTCATGGCCGTGAAGGAACCGCCGGGGCTGTTGATGTACATGGTGATCAGCGAGTCCGGGTCTTGCGATTCAAGCACCAGTAGCTGAGCCATGACATCGTCAGCGGAGGCGTCATCTACCTGCACGCCAAGGAACACGATGCGGTCTTCAAACAGTTTGCCGTATGGGTCTTGGCGCTTGAAGCCGTAGGGCGTGCGCTCTTCAAACTGGGGCAGGACGTAGCGGGCGCTAGGCATTTGGTTGCTCATAGTTGATTCAAATGGTGTTCTCACGGTTCCTCCTAGGCCCCTGCGTTCTCGGTGCCGGACACGGTTGACGCGTTGGTGACGATGTGGTCAAAGAACCCGTATTCGCGGGCTTCTTCCGCGGTGTACCAGCGGTCGCGGTCTGCGTCGAGGTTGATTTGTTCTACGCTCTTGCCGGTGCGTTCAGCGGTGATTTCGGCTAGTTCACGCTTCATTTTCAAGATGAGGTCGGCATTAATGCGGATGTCCGCGGCCGTGCCGCCCACGCCACCGGAGGGCTGGTGCATGAGAATACGCGCGTGCGGGGTTGCAAAGCGTTTGCCGGGCGTGCCCGCGGTGAGGAGGAACTGGCCCATGGAGGCTGCGATGCCCATGGCAACGGTGACAACGTCAGGCTGGATGAACTGCATCGTGTCGTAGATAGCCATACCTGCAGTGACAGAGCCGCCGGGGCTGTTGATGTACAGGTAGATGGGCTTTTCCGGGTCTTCAGCTGCTAGTAGTAGCATTTGCGCACAAATCTGGTTGGCGCTCTCGTCGGTGACCGGCCCGCCCAGCCAGATGATTCGTTCTTTTAGTAGACGCCCGTATACGGCGTCTCCCATCGCGGCGGGCTTAGTGTCTAGGTCCATGCTGACGCCCGTTGAAGTGGTGGTCATTACTTCTCCTACTTCTTGTCTTAAGCTTTCTTCAGCTTAGTAGGACTCGCGCGCATTTTCTTCGCCGGAGCCTGTTTTTCGCTGATGGCGATTAATAAACAGTTTGAGGGCCTGGAACAACTGTTCCAAGCCCTCAAACTATGTGTGATTAT
Source organism: Gleimia europaea (assembly GCA_002871995.1). Lineage (GTDB taxonomy): Bacteria > Actinomycetota > Actinomycetes > Actinomycetales > Actinomycetaceae > Gleimia > Gleimia europaea. The sequence continues at coordinate 15,615 of PNHW01000001.1, read as the reverse complement.
TCTGCGGACTCAGCTGAAGCGGAGGAGGCAGAGGATGCCGACTCGTCTGCTTCGTCAGCGCCGGCCTCGGCGAATTCCTCGGCGGATGGGTCGCGCGTGAACTCGGAGAGGTCAACGGCCTCGCCTGCGGTGTCCTTTACAGTGACCTTGCCTAGCGTGAGGGCAAGGGCCTTCGTGCGGGTAAGTTCTGCAACCATGAACTGGATCTGGCCCTGGTCAGAGAACATCTGGCTGGGGTCCATGCCGTTCATCTGGGCGGTCTGCATCATGAAGTCAAACAGTTCCTGCTGGCCAATGTTCGGCTTAACCTGGGCTGCAAGTTCTTCAAGCACAACCTGCTCGCTGATGCGGCGAATCGCGTTTTCCTTAGCTTCCTTCTTCTTCTTTGCGGAAGCGCCTTCTTCAAGGCCCTGCTTGGCCTGCTCTTCAACTACCGACTTCGGCAGCTCAAGCTTCACAGCGTCGATGATGTGATCGAGGAGGCGGTCGCGAGCCTGGAGGGCCTGGTCTGCGCGCTTGCGCGTGCCCGCCTGGGTCTTGAGGTCTTCGCGCAGCTCGTCGATGGTGTCGAACTCGGAAACCATCTGGGCGAAGTCATCGTCCGCCTTGGGCAGTTCGCGAGCCTTCATTGCGGTTACGTTAATGGTGACCTCGGCCTCTTCACCGGCGTGCTCACCACCGGCAAGCTTGGTGGTGAAGGTGGTTTCTTCATCAGCCTTCATGCCGGTTAGGGCCTTGTCCATACCATCGAGCATGGACTTGGAGCCGATCTCATAAGATACGTCCGAGACGGAGTCGATCTCTTCCTCACCGATCTTGGCAACCATGTTGATGGTTGCGAAGTCGCCCTTCTTAGCCTTGCGCTTGATGGGCTTTAGGGTAGCGAAGCGGGTGCGCAGCTCCTCGAGTTCCTTCTCTACGTCCTCTTCGGTGACTTCAAGGGTGTCAACTTCAAGTTCGACGTCGTCAAGCGAGGGCAGTTCAAACGGGGCGATAACCGGAACTTCAGCTACGAAGGTAAGCTGGCCGCCGGGCGTGCCGGTGGCGTTTGGAATTTCGGTGACTTCAACGTCTGGCTGAGCCATGACGCGAAGCTCGTTCTCGGCGACAACCTGGCCGTAGAAGCGGGGCAGGACCTCGTTGATTACCTGCTCGATGACGGCTACGCGACCAAAACGCTGATCGATGACGCGCGCGGGTACCTTGCCGCGGCGGAAGCCGGGGACGTCAACATTCTTCGCGATGTCACGGTAGGCCGCGTCCATATCCTGCTTGAGGTCTTCGTAGGGAACCTCAACGGTAACTTTCACCTTAGTGGGTTCAAGATTTTCGACAGTGCTCTTCACGTAAACGCACTCCAACGTATATCTAGACTCTGACGGCCTACTTGGCCGATTACAACATGTAAATACTACGTCAAGGCAACGGGTTTTGCGGAACTGCAATGAGTAAAAGGTGACTTACTGCATGTCTTGTATCGGTTTGGCCGAACATTTACAGTTTTCCCGCGTAAAGCTTGCCGGCCTAAAGCTTTGAAGTAGCATTTTTGTATGAGCGTTGAAAATGATGAGTGCTTTTGCCTGCCTGATGATGACCGCTTGTACGAGCCGGATTACGACTGGCTGTGGACGTACCCGCCTCACAATGATGGCTCGGAGGCGCGCCTGCGCATAACGTTGCGCCCGGCTGATGACGGGGCTGCTGACTCCTCGCTACCCGATCTGGTTCATAACTGGTTGGACACGCTCCTAGTTTTTGAAGAATCAACTTGGGGCGCTGGCGGCTGGGCGGTTCGTATAGTTAGCGAGGCAGATGATCAGGTTGTGTTGGAGCTGTGGTCTGCGGGCGAGGACGTGGCTGACGGTCTCCAAGCAGGTACGGAGTCTCTTTTTGAGGGTGTTCTGCAAGATACTGACCTGCAGGTAACCTACGAGCAGTTGCCACGCATATTAGAGGAATCTTAGTTCCTCATTAAGCCATACTCCTCCTCAAACTGAGCGATTGTTTTGGCGTGCGCGTTAAACGCACTGGCAAAGCTCGCACTATCCGCTAGGCCGCGGCATCGCAGCCGGAATTTTCGGGTAGGATGTGGCGTGTGCGCGGACTTTTGATTGTGAATTTAGGCTCGCCGGACAGTCCGGCTCCGAGCGATGTTCGAACGTTTCTAGCGAAGTTTTTAAGCGACCCGCGGGTGGTTGATTTCCCGCGCGCGGTGTGGTTGCCGATTTTGCATGGCATTGTGTTGCGCGTGCGCCCACGCAAGTCGGGGGCTATTTATAAAACGATTTGGACGCCCGAGGGCTCCCCTCTGGTGGTTTATACAAAGCGCCAGCACCAGTTGTTAAAAGAGGCTTTGCCGGACTGGAATGTAAAGTACGCGATGACGTACACCAGACCCTCGATAAATTCGGCTTTGCGCGCATTTGAAGATGAGGGTGTAGACGACGTCACCGTGCTCCCCCTCTACGCACAGACAACGCCGTCTTCAACTGGCGCCGTGGTGGATCAGGTGCTCGACTTTTATCGCAGTCAGGAGCACCACCCGCATCTGCGGATTGTGGGCAAGTGGCCCACTCAGCCCGATTACGTGAACTGGCATGCGAAGCAGATAGCGGATCGGGTCCGCGGAGAAGGTCCTGCTCCGCAGATGATTTTGTTGTCTTATCACGGGGTGCCCCAGCGGGCGGCTCACAAGCCGGAGGGATACCGGCAAGAGTGTTTAGAGACTTCCTCGGCCATCGAATCGCAGCTGCGCCAGTTGGGCGTCGACGTGCCAGTTTTGACCACGTTCCAGTCTAAGTTCGGGCCGGGAAAGTGGCTTGGACCGGCTACGATCGACACGATGGCCAGCCTGCCGGGCCGCGGAATCACTTCGGTTTTGATTGCGACCCCAGCGTTTATTTCAGACTGTATTGAGACGGTTGACGAGCTGGACGTGCTGAATCAGAACGCGTTTAAGGAAGCCGGCGGCCAGCATTACCAGCGAGTGGCTCCCATAAATGACGATCCGGTGATTGTAGACATTGTGAAGGACCTACTGGGCGAGTAAGCGCCTATTCTTCCGTGGCCGCGGATGGCTTCGATGCAGGCGCATCCGCAGGCACTTGTGCGTCGCGGGGCGCGCCCGCTGGGCGGCGGCGGAACAAGAGGGAGCGGAACCGAACGCTACGCAGGCCCAGTGTGACGGCGCCGGGCAGGATCCATTTGAAGCGGCGTGCTACCAGGCCGAACACGGTTGAGAAGATGATCGCGAGCGCCATGCCCAGGTTGTAGTGGCCGGAGGTCTGCATGATTACCATTAGCAGGCTAGCGACGATTGACCAGGTGGCGTACAGGGGTGCCCCTCCGAAGATTAGGGGCTGGCGCCGGGCTAGGAGGTCTCGAATAACTCCTCCACCCGTTGCAGTGGTGACTCCTAGCAGGATTGCGGGCGCCCAGTCTAGGCCCGCAAACAGTGCCTTGGATGCCCCGGTTGCAGACCAGCAGCCAAGGGCGAGCACGTCAAAGACCGCGATTGAGGCTACCGCGAAGCGTGATTTGAACGGGAAGATGTATGCCGCGACGGCGGCAAGCACAGCAAAGGCAAGATAGTACGGGTCGGTGAGGGCGATGGGAAATCCTTGTTGGAGCAGGACGTCGCGGATCATGCCCCCTCCGAGCGCAGAAGATACGGCTAAGAAAAGGAAGCCGATGAGGTCATAGTTCTTGGTGCGTGCAAGGACGCCTCCAAGGAGCCCGTTTCCTAGTACACCAACGAGGTCAACAACGCGAAAAACGAGGTATGGATCCACACGTGCCCCTTAATAATGACAGCCTTGCTAGCCCGTCCAGTTTGTACATGGGTCATCCTAGTGCAAATTTTGCTTGAAACGGCATGCGTCTATTAGTCGAAATGCAGACCGTTATCTTGAGCCTGCGCGGGCGCCCTAAATCAAGGCAGGGCTCGCACAATATATAATTGTATTCATCTATCCACAGTTGTTTTCTGCGCTCTAAGAGGTTCGCTATGCGGCGTGTTCTAGGTTTAGTTTTATCACTCGGTGTTGCCCTCTCGTTCCTGGGAATCCAGGAGGTAGCGTGGGCCGAAGAATCGTTGAACGATGGAAACGTTGCAACTGACACTGATGGCGCGGGACCTACCTCTGGTAGCGAGTTCGGTTCCCCCTCACAGACGCAGCCCGAGTCTACGGAGCAAAATGAGCAACCGGAACCAGGTTTAGCTCCCTCGGGCGAAACCACTGAGACTTCGCGCGATGAGGGCACATCCGCAGATGAACAGACCACAGCTCCTTCAGAGAGTGAGGATGGTGCGCCTACTGAGGAGCTTGAGCTGTCCGATGAGGAAATCCCCGAAGCGGTTGGCGCACCGGAAAGTTCAAATACCTGGCAGATCGGCTCACCGCGTCGCATTGGATTTGGCTGGAACGGCTCGATTTACAACGCTGGCAACTTTGATCGTTACGGCGCCGATGATGTATTCCTTGTTCGCCCTAACGGCGACCTCCACTTTTACCCGCGCACAGAAGCCACCTGGTTTAATGGCACTCGCAAGATTGGCCGTGGCTGGAACAATATGCGCATCTTAATGACGGGTGCAGATTTTGACGGCGATGGCTACACAGACATTCTGGCGATTCGCTACGATGCAGACCTTTACCTCTATCGTGGTAACGGCGATGGAGGCTTCAAAAGCAGTAAGATAATCGGCTACGGTTGGCACGCATTTCAGTCAGTTGTAATGGTGCCGAAAGGCCCGGGAGGCAACCCTGCTCTGATTGGTCAGCGAGGTGACACCACTTGGGTTTACCCAACTAACGGGTCTGGAACGTGGGGCACTCCGTATACGGTCGAGCTACCGGGAGGAATTACCTCATATACGTTTTGTGCGGGAGATCTAGCCGGAACTGGATATTCAACGCTGATGAGGGTGAACGGCTCGAATCTAGAGGTGTTATCGACAACCGATTACAAATCTTTTTCCGCTATGGAGCCTATTAAGCTGAACGGCTTGCCGGTTAAGTACGCAGCTATTAACGGGTTCTCATCGGGCGCGTCAGGCTACCTCAATGTGGTTAATTCTGACCGTGATTTCCTGCAGTATGAGGTGACACGCAAAGTAAAACCAGCCGATCAGGATTCCCCGCCGCTACCGCGTTCGCGAGACATTTCCTTCTCTGCTAGCAAACGAGCTGGCAGTGGCTGGCCAGGTTCTGGCGTATATGGGCTTGGCGATTTTGATCGCGATGACAATCCTGACCTCGGCATCATTAAGAGTGACGGCAGTTTCATGTTCTACCGTGGGAGTGGAACAGGAGGTTTCCGCTCGCCGTATCCCCAGATAGGTTGGGGTTGGGGCTCTCTAACAGTATTGTCAGGTGTTGATGCAGACGGGGATGGTACCCCCGATGTGATTGCCCGTACGACCTCCGGCAAGTTGCTTCTTTATCCTGGGTCCGGCCGGGGTGGGTTCAGCTCGTCGTATGTTATTGGCTATGGTTGGCAGAACTTCACCCACATGTGGCTGGTCCGGCAAGGGCCGGGAGGATCCCCTGCTATTTATGTTCGCAATCCTGATGGAACTGTAGGCGTGTCAAAGTCGAATGGAAAGGGCACGTTCTACTCGGTAGTTCCAACCACAATCCCCGCTTCGATAGCTTCAGATATGCCTCGCGCCTTTGCAAGTGATGACTGGAATAACGACGGGCGGAGCGACCTGCTGGTAATCAGAAGTAATGGGAACCTGGTTATGCTACCGCAGCTATCGGCGGGTGGTTTTGGTGAGCCTCAGGTTATCGGTTGGGGTTGGCACCGTATGCGTTCGTTGCATCCAGGGGCCTTCTCTGCCTCCTCCAAACAGGTTTATGCAGTGCATGAAGATGGCACGCTCTACTTGTACACCGCAACATATAGGGGCTCGAACCGCGGCTTTTCCACGCCTGCTGGTTATGCGCCTAGGGTGCAGGTGAACGGATCGTGGCTGACTCATCCAATTAGTTGGACTGGCCAGCCCGATGGGTCAACTTGTGGCCCTACCTCTATGTACATGACGCTGCGGTATCTGGACGCTGGAAACTCCCGATATGATGGTAAGCCTTTGACGGTTTGGAATCTGGCCGGGCCCTCTTACGCGAATGTGGGTTCGGGCTATACCGGGGGCACTTCGTGGGAAGGTAAGCGTCTGTCAGTCGGTTTGAACCGCTGGCGCGGAACCAATGATTATCAGCAGTGGACGTTCCCGTCTGGACGCGATTTTGACGCGAAGGTGAAGAACTCGTTCTATACCGGTCGCCCCGTGCTCGTAGACACGATCGAGAACTATGGCGGGCCGCATTACAACGGCCATGTGGGGACCTCTTCGCACATCATCGTTGCGTACAGGTACCACTCGAGTGGAACGGTTGGGTTTGTGGATCCGGGCGGTCCGGGCTCTGCGATTTCGGGGTATTCTGCTAATCGCTACTTTGATTACCACAACGCCGTGCAGTTTGGGAACAACTTCCTGGGCAACTACGGCGGTGGCGGGCACGGCATGGTGTACTGATGAACCGAAGCGCTCTCCCCTGCGCCCTTATTGCCGCATTGGTTCTGGCCGGGTGCACCACGTCAGTTGATAGCAGTGTTGAAAAGGGCACGGATAACCCCGTCCCTTCTGATTCTCAAGTTGCCTCGCAGCAGATTGGCGAGGTGGATTTTAGGGATCCAGAGCAGTGCGCTGCCTTCGCGGATAAGCCAGCTGATCTTGCAAAAGCTGTGGTCGCGGTTAACGGCTCGCCCGTTTCAGGGTCGATCCACGATTTTGCGGCTAACCGCCCGGCTGATTGGTCTGGAGAGTTCAGTGCGAGTAGCGCTGACGGGCAACGCCTGCAGTTCATCGGAGCGGGTGTGGACGGTGTGGTAGCGAGTTTGCAGATTCTTCCCGAGCCCCGACCAGCCCCGCCTTCGAATGCAGGGATTTGGCAGGCTGGTGTTTTCAAACCCTTCGAGAACACCGAGCTGCTCAGCGAGCAACTTCCAGAAGCCGCGGCGCCGGCGGCTCTTGCTGGCACTTTGAACAATGGACGCGCTACTTGGATTGAGCAGTTGGTTGATCCGAAGCAGCCTCCTTTTGCAGGCGAGATGGCCTGGCGAATCATGACGGCTGATTCTGCGGGTGGCACGGCCCGCGAGGTGACCTCGTCTTGGGTGTTGACGGGTGAGCAAACAGTTCCTGCCCCTACCCCATGGTTTGCCCCAGTGGCGACATCCAGCCACGTATATGCAGAAACCTACGTTCATGAAGGGGACGTTTGGACCCAAGCGGTTGTGAAAGCCAAGGTGGATGATCCTTCCAAGGTCGAGATAATCAAGCCTGCACGCCTTCCAGTTGCGGTTGGCGAGCAGGTGGCTTGGGTTGAGGACACTACGAATAATGGTTTGGATGCCGATCGCGATGTGTTCACAATCCGCTGGAATGATTCCAGTGATCCGGTGAAGCTCGAGCTGGCAGATTATTTTAAGGTGCAGTGGCTCGCCGCTGATGCGAACAACCTGATTGTTACGTTGCAGGATCGCTGCTCGGCTCGTACATGGACGGGCGCTTTTGACCGTGGTTCCAATAGTTTCAAATCTTGGGGTTACACCCGCGCTGACGGCGTGGCTGCGTCATTAACAGCCGGCGTATACGCGTGGGGCAATGGTTCAGGCAACGTTAATGGCGATATGTACGTGTGGGACCTAGCCGCAGATACGGCCCAGTATCTAGGTTCTACACCCGGATTCTCAGTTCCATTCGCACTCGTCGAGGGTATTGCTAAGCCAGGTTTCCCTGAGCATTCAGAGGTGCCCCTCGTGGCTTGGCAGGTAGGAAAGTAAAGCTCAGCCTGCAGGCAAGCTCAGCCTGCGGGGCCTCGTCCGAAGCGGGCACCAAACGCGCATGCGCACGATCTCCTGCGCTGCGCCGGGCATCGCCCCCTATCCCCCGTGGTATAGGCGGGCGTGCACGCGAATCATCGCTCCCTTGGGTATCTCGATGTCGCAGGGCATGGAGAATATGCGCGCCGGGTGGTTGATAGTTTCGACCGCGCGGCCCTTGTCATCTTGCAACCCCTGCGCAGGAACTTCCATGACTACGGGCGCGCGCCCGGGGAATAGAATCTCCATTTCTTTGCCGGGTGCAAGCTTGTTCTTGGAGTGCAGGTAAAGTCTGCGCTCGGCCGCGTCATAGTCGGTGACAATGCCGCCCAGCACCCACTCGTTGATGTAGCCGCCCCGGTTCACGTCTTCACTAGCCGGGTTTTCCGGGTAGTAGAAGCCCGTGGAATAGGTGCGGTGAGTAACCTTGTAGGGCTCGTCCGCTAACCAACCCGGGTATTCAACAGGCACCACGGGCCGCGGGTTTTCGGGCAGGTGGATTTGGTCATGGAATGGCGTGAGGATATTACCGGCCAAGTCTTCGAAGCCGCGTTGGATCATGTATTCATTCACCGCTGTCTTATAGGCGTTAGTCATGGCGGCAACGTAGTAGGCGCTTTTGGCTCGCCCCTCGATTTTAAGAGAGGTAATGCCGGCGTCAAGGATGTCGTGCATGTGTTCGATGGTGTTTATGTCGTTAGAGTTGAACAGGAAGGTGCCTTGATCGGTGATTTCGACGGGAATGAAGTCACCGGGCCGACGCTCTTCCACAACGTGGTACTTGTAGCGGCATGATTGCGCGCAGTCACCGTGGTTAGCATCGCGGCCGGTGGTGTGTTGCGAAATGAGGCACCTGCCAGAAAATGCCATGCACATGGATCCGTGTACGAACGCTTCAATTTCGAGTTCATCTGGCGTGTGCTTGCGCAGTTCGCGAATGTCTTCAAGGGATAGTTCGCGGGCGAGCACAACACGGCTTGCGCCTAGCTGAGCAAGGGCATTAGCAGCCTGGTAGTTGGTGACGCCAGCTTGGGTGGAGATGTGCACCTCAGTGTTGGGAGCAACCTCGCGGGCGGCCATGAGCACGCCTATGTCGGTGACGATGAGGGCATCCACGCCGATGTCCCCCAGCTGTCCCATGTAGTTGTTCATGGCTTCGACTTCGCCAGAGCTGGGCAGGATGTTGCAGGTGACAAACACGCGCCCACCACGCTCGTGTGCGTAGCTCACGGCCTCTTCGATGTCTTCTAGGGCGAAGTTCTTGGGCGCGGAGCGCATGCCGAAGTCCTTGCCGCCCAGGTAGACGGCGTCGGCTCCAAAATCGAATGCGGTTTTAAGGGTGGCGAGGTTTCCGGCTGGCGCGAGGACCTCTGGGCGGGTGCGGCGGCGTACGCCTTCAAACAGTTCAGTCACGTGGCCAAGTGTATCGATATCCGCGAGCGGGTGAAGAACGTAACAAGGCGGCCCGTCTTGCGCGCTCCCAAATCCCAAGGCAATCGTGTTTGACAGCCGCATCAAATCAGTCGAAGGAAGGTTTCTCCAGTTCTAAGAACTCCTCACCTTTTGGTGTCAAAGCGAATACTAGCGGACGCCTACTGACTTCTTCGATCAATCCTGCTTCAGTCAACTCTTTAAGCATCGGACGCACGGTGCTCTTCGATCTTTTGAGAAACTTGGATATCTCATCGAGGCTTCCACCCCTTCTTGGACCGAACAGAAGAATCTGGCCGAGCATAAACAATGTTTGTAGGTGATATGGCGTAAGGCTCTTGAACTCCTTATCAATCACATCGATGCGTTGCGAAAGATTCTCAAGATTCACCAGCCGTATACGCAATGATTCCACCAATCGCATTTGAGCAGCTAGCAATATATCCATCATGTCGCTGATAAAGAACGTTACCTCGCCCATATTCATGGGATCTTCTACCTGGAGGAATGCTTTGTAGTATTTCCTCTTTTGCCGCATAACCTCTGCAGAAAGAGATAAAGCCGTTGGCGCAGACAGGATGTTCCGTAAGTTCAACGCAAGCAAGAAGCGCCCAAACCGCCCGTTGCCGTCGTAGAACGGGTGAGTATGCTCGACCATAAAATGACCGACCAGGGCATTCACGAGCATGGGCTTTTTCTCTGCACTACTGACATCAAGCGCAACGCTTAGCCGACTCTTAATTTCCTCTTCCCCCAACACGCCTTTGTGTATGGATTTCGAACCGTCTGTTACGTGCACTTCGCCGAGACGAAACAGGCTACCATCCAATTTATCTTCGCTGGAAACTTCGGCACCAAGGAGTTGGTCGTAAAGCGCACGCAAATCAGTCAGCGTTTGGGGAAAGGTGATCGTTTCGCCGCCGCTATCACCAATGAGTAGCTTGAAAGTACTAGCCATTTCTTGAAAGCGCTTCGGCTGTCCGGGCATATTCTTATCTATTGCCACGTTGAGTGCCTCAGTTACCTCACGCCGAGTTGATTTAACATTCTCAATCTCATTTGTGGATTGTATTTCTTCAACCAGGAGGGTGTAGAAATAGTGATTTTGTGCCACGCCGGGCAACACATTCCACGCTTTCTGGATTTCCTGCTCGGTTTTCCATATGGTTTCCGACAACTCATAGATGGCGCGAGTGATAACAGCGAATAGGGGGTTATTCCCAACGTGGTACGGGTACTTTACGGTCGCAGGACCATTTAGACGGTTTTCGAGTGCCACGTTGACAACACTGCTAGCGTCCAGATTCGTCTTATGGAACAGAACACGTAGCGACTTGTAGGTTCCCATCATCTTATGCCTAACGCTTCAGTGACCATGTTTTGAAGTTTCAAAAGAACAAGATCTTTAGCAAATAGCATACGCTCAACTAAACCCTATTTTGCAAAATTTGCATTTTTTGCGAAATAGACCCCGATTAAGAGGCTCTTATTTGCAAAATTCGCCATTTTTGAAAATAAGCCTCCCTTCTTATCGTGGCAAAATGATCATGCGATCACTCTGCGCCATTTATGGCGTGATCTCCCTTGTATTTCGCGGGCTAAAGCACAAACAGACATGCGCATATCGTAGGATCAAATTATGCGCACAGTGTCAAAAGTTTTCATCTCTTTAGCAGTGGTACTTGTCCTTGCGATTGCAGGGGTGTTCGGGTTTGCACAAACGTACAGTGCTAAGGCCCTACCCCGCACGACAGTTGCGGGTATCGACGTGAGTGGCAAGACGGCAACCCAGATCGAACAGCAGGTTGAGGCTGCCGCGAGCGAACGCACCGTGGATCTCACTATTGAGGGCCAGACTATTAGTACTCCCCTAGCTGATACGGGCTTTAGTGTTGACGCAGCGCAGAGCGCGCAGGTGGCTCTTAAGCCTTCCTCCTCGATTTGGAGCCGGGCTACAGGCCTCTTGTCATCCCACCACATTCCTGCTTCGATGAATGTGGATGAGCAGGCATTCGCCAAGTTTGTTGAGTCGTTGAACGCAAAAACTCCTTCTCCTACTCAAGAGGCATCGGTGTCGTGGAACGGCGAACAGTTTGTAGCCTCCCCTGGCCAGGCGGGCACGGCTGTTGATGCGGATCAGGTGCGCACGATTGTTGAGAGTGCTTCGAAGGATCTGAAATCTTCGGCGCTGGCAGATCTTTCAGTTATGCAACGAGAGCCAGAAAACAGCGGTACGCAGGCTGAAGCCGCGGCTGTAAAGGCCAACGAGCTGATGAGCGCCTCCGTTGAGTTGGGTGACGGCATCGAATCATTTGAGGCTACGGCCGATGACATTGCGAAGTGGATTGCTTTTGACCCTGCCGACGGTTTGGCTCCCTCGTTTGATGCGGCATCGATTGAGGGGTGGGTTTCGCAGATTGCAGATAAGACAAACGAGGAAGCCCAGCCGGGCATTCAAAATGTTGATGAGAACGGCAAGGTGCTGATTAACGCGCGTGAAGGCAAGAAGGGCTGGAAGGTGAATAACCTTGGCGCGATTGCCAACCAGGTGGTGCAGGCTGTCCAAGCAGGTGAAGCGTTTGCAGGGTCGTTTGATTACGACGAGGTAACACCCACCTATGAGCAGCGCAAGATTGCTCCGGGAGCTGAGAATCTTCCATACCCTGCAGCTCCGGGTGAGAAGTGGATTGACATTAACCTCACCACGGCGCGAATGACTTGCTACGAGGGTACGGAGGTTGTGCGCGGCCCGATTCCTGTAGTGCCGGGCAAGCCTTCCTCGCCAACTGTGGACGGACATTTCAACGTGTATTTGCAGTATGAGAGCCAAACAATGCGTGGGCTGAATGATGATGGTTCGCGCTACGTTGAACCGGATGTGCCATGGGTATCTTATTTCCACGAGTCTTATTCGATTCATGCGGCTCCTTGGCAACGCACGTTCGGTTGGACGGGACCGGGCGGCTCACATGGTTGTGTGAATACGCCAACGTCCGACGCGGAATGGGTCTACCATTGGGCTGACCTTGGCACCTCGGTGATGTCTCACTACTAGAGGCGCCTGCCTAAAGAGATCTTCAAATACTTATCCCCGGAATGAACCGGATGCATTGGTTCATTCCGGGGACAGTTTGTAAGCAGTGTACAGGTGCGTCAAATACGCTTGTATCCCTTAAATCCTGGAGGACTCAACTCTTTCTTGATACGGTCAATATGGTATTTCCATCGAATACAGGAGGAATAATGAAGAAATGGTTGCGCGCCACAACTGCTTTTGCAGGAGCGGCAGCACTGACACTGGGAGGCGCTGTTGCCGCTGTAGCAGCAAACAGCGTGGATGACGGTAGCAACGTCAAGGCCTTCAATGTTACTTGGAGTGATGACGTCAAGCGGTACGACCCGGCGCTTGAAGGCACCAAGGTTGACGTGCTTCTATACTGTCCGGTCTCCGAATTCAAAGACGGTGAAGCAACGGGTAAGGTGCTTGGTTACGAGTGGCCAAGGCTAACGCTCACCGTTGGCAAAGATGAGCAGATTCCACTCGACGTGAACCTCAAGGACCCCAAGTACGAGGGCGTTGACAAGATTGGTGTTAGGGACTGTTACCAGTATCGCGCCGGGCGCGATGGACACAGCCAGTTCTCTTTTTCAACCGGCTATAGTGATGGCGTGAAAGAACTGGCTATGGACCAGCAGGCCAACACCGATTTCAAGTTCGAGTTGGTTGAAGGCGAGTGGGATGGGGAAACCTACCTTGGGGTAATACCTGATGGCAAAGCTCCGAAAGTAAGCATCGGACTAAAGTTGACTAAGGAAGGTAAGACCACCACTCTTTTACTTAAGAACAGCGAACCTGCGGTAAACAACTATGTTTTCGCTGATGGAGAAAGCTACAGACCTTCCGCTGAAATAGATGACAGTCGCGTAGACACTCGCATTACTCGGGCATCCATCGGCAACGATCTGAATCTCTTCTCCGGTTACCTAGGTCGTTATAAGGAATACGAATTAACTGCTTCCATTGACGATCCCGAGGAGGCCAAGCTCTTCCGTATTGAAAGCGTTGAGGGAAACGAGGACGATGGCTGGACCGTGAAGGTAAGCTCGGCTGTTCGTACGATGACTCCCGAGGCGCCAGCTCTAGTAGAGGCTAATGAGTGCGGCGTTGAGGGCACGGTACAGCTTCCCGAGTCCAAGTACTTTGACTATGAAGTTGTCACCGAAGGGACCGCAGTTTCGGTAGCAGCTCTAGTGAAGCAGGAGTACAAGAGCAAGATCGAGGTTGAGGGCGACACCGAGTGGGAGTTCAACGTGGCTTCCAAGCCGTGCACGATAGCTCCAGCTGAAGAGTTGGCAACTCCTGCGGCTCCGAAGCTGATCAATCCTTCTGCTGACGATCCTTCTTCTTGCACCGTCGAACCGTACGTGACGATCCAGGAGACCGAGGGCGTTGCCTACACTGTTACTGCAAACGGTGTTGAGCTGAAGGCTAACAAGGACGGCAAGTACATCTACCCGTACAACTCGAAGGTAGAAGTAAAGGCCTCCGCGCTAGAGGGTTACTTCTTCGCTGAAGACGCTGTAACTGCGTGGACCTGGGATAGCCACGATACTGCGATGGACCCAGCATGTAAGCCGGCTCAGCCGAAGAAAAAGCTTGCTACAACCGGTGTTGAGGTCGCTTCCCTAGTTGGCCTCTCCGCAGTGCTGCTTCTTGCAGGTGGCGCGCTAACCGCACGCAGGTTCATGTAACCAACAAGCAACACGCAGCCTGCCACAGGCATTAGTTGCAAAGAACCCCCGGAGGGCAACTGAGATCACTCAGCTTCCTTCCGGGGGTTTACTTTACCCATATAACCTAGGCTTATTCGCACCTAGTCATCATCGTCGAGTTCAAGCTCCGGAGTTTCCGCGCGAGCTTGCTCAAACACTTCTGCCGCTGCCGAGAGATTGATGACGCCGATAACAAGACCAACCGCAATGTCTGGCCAGGGGCTGAACCAAAACGCGGTGACAACGCCAGCGGCAAGGATTAAAAGGTTTGCGAGCACATCATTGCGCGCCGCCAGCCAGGCACCTCGCACTAACGCTGTATCGTGCTTACGCAGTTGCAGCAGCAGTAGCGCGCTGGCGAGGTTGATTAGCATTGCGATGATGGCGGTCACCGACAGGGTGAGTGGCTCTGGCGGCTCCCCGGAGATAATCTTCCATATCGCGGTGCCAAATGCTGCCACGGCGGGAATCAGGATGAGGCCGGCAAGGCCGTAGCTGGCTTTCCTCCTGCTGGCTACCGACCAGCCCAGGGCGGTGAGCACAAGCATGTTGATGAGGAAGTCTTCAAGGAAGTCGGCGGCATCTGCAAAGAGTGCGGCTGAGCCAATGATCGAGGCGATCACCAGCTCAATAATGAAGCCGATGAGGTTTAGGATGGCAACCCAAGCAACGATTCGCCGGGCACGAGTGTCAAGATTCTTAGCGGTATACACGAGCATCGATTGTAGCTAATATCCTCGGATGCTTCACGCGTCATCCTTTCCTCCGTGATGGTTCTTATTGGTGCGCGCTGGTTCCCTGTGACGGGGCACTAATCGAACAGAGTTAATGTGACCGGATAGCAATAACAAAACACCTCCCAAGCATTAGCTGGGAGGTGAAATGTTTTGCGTGAACTAGCTACCTAAATAATGAGGAAGCCAGTTACTGCTAGCCGGGTAGGCCCGCCGTCTAGCGGGCCCACCCGCACTTGCTTATGCGCGGCGGCGTTTGGATACAGCCCAAATTCCCGCAACGAGCAGGGCCACGCCCACTACTGCCAGGCCTTGAACTGCCACGCCGGTGCGAACCAACGGAGGCGGGGTGTCCTTTGTGTTGGTAACCACGAAGCCGTCGGCTGCGCTACCGCTAATAGAGGAGGTGTAGCCAGGAACTTCTACCTCAACAACCGTGTAAACGATCTCAGTCTTTTCACCATCAACCGTTACATACTTCGGCAGGTCCGTAAATGTTCCCTTCCAGCCGTTCTCAGCGGTCAGCTCCAAAGACTTATCCGTCTCCTTACCATCAGCCAACAGCTTGATAGTCACAGAGTCAGGACGGTCAGCCTCCACATCACCAGACCACTTCTTCTCCACAGGCACCGAGGTAACGGGCGGAGCTTCCTTGGTATTGGTGACCACGAACCCGTCAGCTGCGCTACCGCTAATAGAGGAGGTGTAGCCAGGAACTTCTACCTCAACAACCGTGTAAACGATCTCAGTCTTTTCACCATCAACCGTTACATACTTCGGCAGGTCC